>CAWCFB010000001.1:0-1889099 GCA_963794825.1 uncultured Solirubrobacterales bacterium | reverse complement strand
GCGGAGCACGGAATCTACGGTGAGGCGTCCGCGCGAAGACGTTGCTCTACAGAAAGCATGGCTTCACTCGGGTTGACCCATCGAGGCAGCGGACGTCGCCTTCGCCAGCGTACTTGCCGAAGACCACGCAACGCTGTTCGATCCAGAGACCCGCGGGCGTCCAAAGGCGAGTGGCGTCCGGCGTTGTCGCTGATTGTGCTCGAGGCACCGCGGGGCGGAACCGACGCGCTCCAGAACCTCGTCGAAGCCGCGACGCGAAGACCTGTGACGACTTCGAGAGTAGTCGTGCACACCGACACGAGATCTGGCCCACGGCCCTGGGCGGCCGCCTCGGCGGCTGCCCAGCGAACTCGCGACCAGCGCAGCGGACGCCCTTGCCCTGGGGATCGAAGTCGGCGGCGGACGGTATCTAGCGGCCACCTATGCCTCGGCCGGGGCGCTCTTGGACGATCCGACCACGATCGAAAAGCTGCTCCGCGTGCTCCAATCCGATCCCATGGTGACCGCGGTCGCGCTCGCCCACGCACCTGGTCCGATCCCCTTGTTCCGCAGCCTCGACGAGACTGCGGTCTCCTCGGCGCGGCTCGGCACCGTGTGCTGGACGGCTGTAGGCCCCACCTCTCCGCCACGATCGCTTAAGCTGCCAGCGCAACAGCCGCTGGAGGGGCTGGTCCAGTGGCTGACGATCGAGAACACCCTCCAGTGGCGACAATCCCCTATCTCGATCGCGTGCGTCCCGCCGCAAAGCTCAGCATCGAGTTGTGGCGATTGGCGCTCCGCGCCACCTCCGGGTACGAGATGCAAGCGTACGCTCAGCTGGCAACCGCATTTCCCGCAACTGGCACCCGGCGTCGCCGATCGACTAAAACAGCAGCCCGTGTGGGTGCCGCTTCAGACGCGACTGCTGTGGCGCCACGTGACACCGCCTTGGGAAAGTTCGTGTTCACCAACGATGCGGCTCCTCCGCCTGGCTGCCACCAGCACCGCGTCCTCGGTCGCTGCGCGCCCTGCCCTTCCCGGGTACCGCTTCCGTGTTCTTGGCTCGCCAGGAAGGGCAGTCGCGGGTCGAGTTGGGACAGGCGGCACCAGTCGACGCTCCCGGTCTGCTTGGTTTCAGCGAACAGGCGCCGCTGCCTATGTCGAACCGCTGCTCCTGGGACGCCCCGTGCCACTGACGACGACGTGCTGCTCGCCGGCTTCGACGACCCGCTTGCAGAGGAGCTCGATGACATCCGAGGCATCGGGTATCTCGAGGCGTATCCGATCATCCTCGGCTGCCCAGTTCGCGTCCGTTCCTTACGGGCTCGATGGCTTGGTGCGTGTCGTTGACCTCGAGGCTCGGCGCCATCGCTACGGCATCGGCGATGTTCCGGAGGGCATGCTGGCCGGCGAGCTGGGGGCGCTCCTCAGCGGACCGACCGGAGACTGCGTTGCTCTGTTCGTCGATGATGAGGGGTGGATCTCGACTTCACAATCGCTTTCCATGCCGAGAGAACATGTCGCTGAGGTTCTGCGCGCACGCCTGCTCAGCGCCGCCCGATGGACCGTCGCCCCGTTGACCTGGCGCGGCTTCAGTCGGCCGGCCCCACGACTTCGCGCGACCGCGAGGCGTGCCCGCGATTCGGCTCGAATCATTGTCAGGACGCCGTTCAGCAAGAGCATGGCGTGCCCTGCCAGGCCGGCGGGATACCTGCTGCGGGAACCGTCCCAGCGGAACGTCCCGCTGTATCACGGAACGCATCCTGTAACCGGTGACGAGCTGCTGTCCAATCGTGAGGCCGAACCCGGGGACCTGGGCTACAAGAACGTAACGCTGCTCGGCCATCTCGTTGCCGTCGCCCCGTTACCGGCCGCCTCGGTGCGAACCGCGTAAGCGTTCCGTGGGCCTCTGGTTCGGGCTCGGAGCACCGGCGCGATGACCGAATCGATGACGTCACGCCTTGCGGTCCTGCGCAGCGCGATCGAGCAATTTGCCGAGCGCCGGCCTCCCGGCGGCACGCCTGACGGTCCGGTGAGCCCGAGCAAAAGCACTTCGCCTTTCCCATGCTCTCCCGAGACTTCTGTGATCCCGATGCCGTAGCCGAGCTCGCCGTCCGCGCCTCCGAGCTTGGTGTCTGGAGCCAGGGTCCTTTCCGACTCGGCGAGACGCTCGTGCTCGGCGGCGAAGCCAGCGACGACGTGCGCTGGTCGCTGCTCGATTGGCACCTAGGTCCGCGACAATCGGGGCACGGCGATTGTCGTTGGCTGCGGGGCGGGCTTCGACGCCTCGCGCTGACCCCCGGGGCGCCGCGGACGTGCTCGTTGAGCCCTCCGCAGCCATTCGTCAAGCCGAGCTGCTTGAGTCGGCCTATCGATCCGGCGCCAGGTCCAGGCGCGCGAGTTGGGACGACCTTGACGCTGCCCGGGACGGCCGGTTCGACATCGTCTTCTGCGACGGGTTGATTCACAGGGTGCTGACCCGATGGCGGTGCTGCGCAGGCTCCACGACCGGCCGCCCGGGGGGTGTGCTCGTTCTGGGCGCGACGATGCTGTCCGACCGGAGCGCTTTGAGTTCCTGCGTTTCGTTCCCGGCCGCCATGTGGACTATCGGACACATGGTTCCTCCCCGGTCGACTCGCGCCGCGCTGGATGCTCGGGGACGGCAGGCTTTCATGTAGAGGTGGTTCGGCGAGCGAGAAGGGCCGCGTGATGGCATCCGGCGCTAAGCGCATACCTCAGCGCGCGTAAGGCCGCGCGATTGAGCGCCCGGAACCAAGTCCTTGAGGCCGATGGGCCGCGCGAGAGCAGCAAGCGGCCTGACGCTTTCGACGCCGTGTCAGCGCAGCCGCGACTAACGCCGCACCGTTCGATGTTCGCTGGCGAGCCGTTCACCCATCATGGCGTTCACACACCACGTCGTTGGCTCGGTCCTCGAGCGGCGGCGTAGATGAACGTCCCCGTTCGACCAACGGTACAATCGGTGAATCCGGATTCACAACGGAGCGCGAGGAGACGCAAAGTGGACCTGAATGACACGCCGGAACAGGCCGCGTATCGCGAGCAGACGCAAGAGTGGCTTGAGGCGCACAAGGCCGAGGCCCCGCCGCGGACGGGCTCGTCGCAGGACTCGGAATACATCAACGGGCGCCGGGCGTGGCAGCGAAAGCTCGCGGAGGCCGGACTGGCCGGCGTGACGTGGCCGAAGGAGTACGGCGGTCAGGGGCTTGGGCCGATCGAGCAGGTGACGGTCAACCAGGAGATTGCCAAGGCCGGCGTGCCGGGAATCCTCGACGTGATCGGGCTGGGGATGCTCGGTCCGTGCCTGATCGCCCATGGTTCCGAGGAGCAGAAGGGCCGCTATCTCGGTCCGATGCTCCATGGCGACGAGGTGTGGTGTCAGCTGTTCTCCGAGCCCGCCGCCGGATCCGATCTGGCGGCCGTGCAAGCTCGCGCGCGGCAGGGAGAGGACGGCAGCTGGACCCTGAACGGCCAGAAGGTGTGGACGACCAACGCGCAGTTCGCCTCCTACGGCCTGCTGCTGGCGCGCACCGATCCGGACGTGCCCAAGCACAAGGGCCTGACCATGTTCATCATCCCGATGGACGCCCCCGGCGTGACTGTGCGTGGCTTGCGCCAGATCACCGGCGAGGCCGAGTTCAACGAGGTGTTCTTCGACGACGTCAAGCTTGAGGAGGACGCCGTCGTCGGCGGCGTCGGCAACGGCTGGGGGACGGCGCTGACCGTATTGATGTTCGAGCGGCTGACGATCGGTTTCGGCTCGCAGTCGTTTGGCAATCCGGCCCGCGTCGCGGAGGTGCTCGCCGCGGATGAGCGCGCGCGACGGGATCCGGAGGTGCGCCAGCGGTTCGGCGACATCCAGACCGAGTTCCTCGCGGTCCAGTTCAACGGCTACCGGGCGCTGACCGCGCTGGCGCGGGGCCAGATCCCGGGGCCTGAGGCCGGACTCGCGAAAGTGACCATGGTCAACGCCGCGGTTGCGGTGGGCGATCTGATGGCCGACACGATCGGTCCTGAGGCGCTGGCCGGCGACAGCGACTGGAGCTACATCATCTCGTTCATGCCGGGCCTGAAGTCGGCCGGCGGGACAGAGCAGATCCTGCGAAACACGATCGGCGAGCGCGTGCTCGGCCTGCCACCAGAACCGCGGCTCGACAAGGGGATCCCCTTCTCCGAGCTGCGCGCGAAGGAGAAGGAGACGGTGGCCGGATGAACTTCGCGCTCACAGACGAACAGGAATTCCTGCGCGAAGCGGCGCGGGGTGCGCTCTCGAGGCACAAGACCGTAGAGGCGGCACGGAACGCGCTCGAGGATCCCTCCTCGTTGCCGGACCTGTGGCCGACCGCCGTCGAGGCGGGGTGGCCGGGGCTGCTGATCTCCGAGGAGCACGGCGGCGCTGGGCTCGGCGCATTTGACGCGCTGCTGGTCGCGGAGGAGTGCGGCCGCGTGCTCGCGTCGGTGCCGCTGCTCGGGCTGCTGCCGGCGACCGCGATCCTCAACGCGGCCGGCGACGAGTCCCTGCAAGCGATCGCCGCGGGCGAGCTGCGTCCGGCCTACGTGCCGGCGCGCCCGCCAAGCGAGACGGAGCCGGGCTGGACGGTCGACCCCGAGTCGGGGCTGACGCGGGCCGAGCCGCCGCGCGTGACGGCCTCCGGTGACGGGGTGACCGTCGACGGCGCTGCGTGGTTCGTGCCGGACGCACCAGGCGCGGACCTGCTGGTCGTCGTCGGTGTCGACGAGAGCGGCACACCGGTGGCCGCGGCCGTGCCGACCGACGCGGCGGGGGTGGCGATCGAGGCGGTGACCCTCTACGACGCGACCCGGTCGCTCGGCAACATCAAGTTCGAGGGCGCCGCCGGGCGTCGCCTCGACGTGGGCGAGGACGCGCTCGCCGACGCGTGGTACCTAGCCCATGCGCTGATCGCCGGCGAGTCGCTCGGGGCGGTGCAGACATGCCTCGAGGTCAGCGTCGCGTACGCCAAGGAGCGGTTCACGTTCGGTCGCGCGATCGGCTCTTACCAGGCGATCAAGCACGAGCTAACCGAGATCCTGCGCCGCCAGGAGAACACGCGCGGGCTTCAGTACTACGCGGGCTGGGCCCGCGAGGCAAAGCCCGAGGAGTTCCCACTCGCCGCGAGCGCGGCGCGGGTGGCGGCGGGCCATGCGCTCGACTTCGCCACCCGAGCCATGATCAACGTCCATGGCGGAATCGGCGCCACGTGGGAGCACGATGCGCCGCTGTTCTTCCGGCGCGCGCAGCTCTCGCGACGGCTGCTCGCCGGCACGCACGACGCGACCGACCGGGTCGCGGACGAGGCGTTGCTCGCGGCCGCTGCTGCCCCGTAGCGACCGAACCCGCGTTGGGCCGCGGCGCCGCTGTCCGGGTTGGCGGCCCGAGGGAAGCGATGTGTCAGCATGGACGAGGTTTGCGACGTTTCGGAAAGCGAGCCGTACCGCTCAGCGAAGAGGAGCGCCAGTCGGCGGCGGTTGACCTCGAGCGAATCGCGCGTGGAGGTATCCCGCTAGGAGCAGAGGAGCGCCTCAAGGCGATCGCCGCGGCGAGCTCTCCGGTCTTCAGCAGTGATCTCAGTGCCAAGGAGTACGCGGTCGCGCAAGCGTCGGGGCTGACACCGATCGCGCAGATCATGGGCTCCTCGGTAGTCCAGCACGGCTGGCAGAACTACGGCTGGTCCACCTACGGGGGCGGAATCCGCGAGATGCCCAGCTTCGCCACGCCGTGGAATCTCTCGCGTGAGCGCTCGTTCGACCGGCTGCGCCAGGAGGCACAGTTGGCGGGCGCCGACGCCGTGATCGGCATTGAGCTGACGGCCAAAGCGTTTCTCGAGGAGCCGGGCAACGTCGAATACGTGGTGTTTGGCACGGCCGTGCGCGACACCGGGGTTCAGCCGGGGAGCCGTTCCGAGCCGCGGATGTGCGCGCTCTCCGGTCAGGACGTGTACAAGCTGCGCCGCATCGGGGCCGAGACCCTCGGCGTGATCGGCCACACCTCGGTCGTGTCAGTGGCCCTCAGCATGGCGGCGAATCAGATGATGAGCTCGTGGTGGGGCAACCAGGAGCTGACCGAGCTGACCGAGGCGGTGTACGCAGCCCGTCATCTCGCGATGGAAGAGGTGCGTCGGCAGGCGAGCGCCGTGGGCGCGAACGACATGGTGATCTCGACGCTGACCCACCAGATCCATCACCACGAGTACGAGAGCGCGATGTACAAGCAGCACTTCTTCATCGTCTCGATGCACGTGCTGGGCACCGCGATCGCGCTCGGCGCGCACGAGCCCCATCCCACTCCCCTCGGCGTGCCGATGATGTCGATCAACATCGGCGTCTAATCCACCCCATCTGCCAAGAGAGAAGCTGATGTCAACATACGATCCCACCAGTACCGAAGGGCTCGCCGAGCACGCGAGTGAACGCCTGAAGATGAATGCGCGGGGGCTGTTCACTTCCGACCTGTCGGTGAACGAGTACCTGTGCGTGGAGCGGGCGGGGTTCGAGCCGGTGGGCCTGGTGGTGGGCTCGAGCATCTACCACATCGGCTTCCAGCAGGCGAACTGGAAGCAGAGCCAGGAGATGGGCGTGTTGACCCAGGCGATGTACTCGGCTCGGGAGCTGGCGATGACGCGGATGGAGGAGGAGGCCGAGCAGCTCGGCGCCGACGGGATCGTTGGCGTTCGGCTCGAGATCGGGCGCTACGAGTGGGGCGCCGACATGGCCGAGTTCATCGCGATCGGCACCGCGATCAAGCACAAGGGCGGCAAGATCCACCGCGCACCGAACGGACGTCCGTTCACCAGCGACCTCTCAGGGCAGGCGTTCTGGACCCTGATGCAGACGGGTAAACGCCCGGTCGGCCTCGTGATGGGTAACTGCGTCTACCACGTCGCCCACCGCGGGATGATGCAATCGATCCGCCAGACCGGTCAGAACGTCGAGCTCGAGCAATACACCCAGGCCCTGTACGACGCGCGCGAGCTCGCGATGGAACGCATGCAGACAGAAGCGGAGGAGATCGGCGGCGGTGTGCTGGGCATCGTCGAGGTCAAGCTGCACCAGAACAACCACGGCTGGGGCAGCCACGTGATCGAATTCTTTGCGCTCGGGACGGCCGTTGTGCCCAACGAACACGCCGAGGACGGGCAGCAATTCCCGGACATCACGCCGGTGATCGACATCAACGATTAGAGGATCGCTGTGAACGCCCGCGGGCCTCGCCGATGCCAGAGCTGACGTTCTACTTCGACCTGGGCTCGCCGTACGCGTACCTGGCGGCCGAGCGGCTCGAGTCGGTGATCGGCGAGCCGGTCCGGTGGCAGCCGGTGCTGCTCGGCGGTCTGTTCAAGCTCACCGGCCGCTCATCGTGGGCGCGCGGGGATGAGGAGCGTCGCCAGCGCGGGATCGCGGACATCGAGCGTCGTGCCCGCACCTATGGGCTGCCGCCGATGCGCTGGCCCGACCCGTGGCCGTCGAACTACCTGTTCGCGATGCGGGCGGCCACGTACGCGTTCGCCGCCGGCCCGGGCCAGGCGTTCGTGATGCAGGCCTACCGCGACGCGTTCCAGCGCGGTGTCGACATGAGCATCCCGGCCCATGTGCTCGAGGCGGGAGGCAAGGTCGGACTCGAGCCGGATGAGATCGAGCGGGCGACATCTGAGGAAACGATCAAGAGCGCGCTCCGCGACGCCACTCAGGCCGCCTACGACCGGGGCGTGATCGGCGTGCCCACGGTGGCGATTGACGACGAGCTGTTCTGGGGCGACGACCGACTCGAGGACGCCACCGCGCATCTTGAGACAGCCCGGCTCTGAGCGGCTCACTCATCGGCTCCCGCCGAGCTCGACGTATCGCGCGAGCATCCGCTCCCGGTCATCGGGGTCGTACTGCTCCTGATACGCGTTGCGACCCGCTTCGATGACACTGATGTTGCCGACCGGGAGCGCGAACTCACCTCCGTGCTCGGCTTCAAAGCCGTGCCACGTGACCCGAACGACGACCACGCGATGGTCTGCGGCCGTCACTTCCTCGATCTCGCCATAGCGCGCGCTGCTGACTTCAATGGCCGACCGCCAGAACTCCCTCAGGTCGACATGTCCCGTCATCTCCTCCCAGCCGAGCTGCCGGTGTTCGACGTACGTCCAGTCCTCGCTGTACAGGGCGACCAGTGCGTCGAGGTCGCCGCGCGCGTACGCGACCAGTGCTTCCGACCACCAGCGTTCAGGTGGACTGTCGCCGAGCAGCGCCTGACCGCCTCCGAGCTCGGCGAAGCGGACGAGCATCGCCGCTCGCTCTTCGGATTCGTACATGTCCAGGCTGGAGATCTGCTCGTCCGCGAACGTCATCACCCAGCCCATCACCACCTCATACGGGCCGTCCCGGCTGTCGCTCCCGGAGAACTTCACCACCCACGCGCCCACCCGGTCGTCTTGCGCCAAAGTGTCCACAAGCTCAAGCCGAATGTCGTCTCCGTCGCGGCTGTTCCACACCGTCTGGAGCTGCTGCGCCCACGCGTCGCGACCCTGAACCTCGTCCCACATTCCAGTCCCGCGATGATCGGCCACTGTCCAGTCGTCACCTAGGCAGGATGCGGCTGTCTCGACCTCGTGGTCGTTGTACGCATTGAGGTACCGCGTCCACACCCGGTCCGACATGCGCTGCGGGTCGCTTGCGATTGAAAGCTCGCTCCGGTCGGCCGGCAGCTCGGCTGATCCGCCTGCCACCAGCTCCTCGTACCGGGCGCGGGCGAAGGTCTCGTCGGCGGGGTCGAACAGCTCGGTGTACGCGAACTGGTCGTTCCGAATGATGCCCACCTCGTCGAACACCAACTCGATTGGACCGGCCTCGCTCGCCCCCGTGGCGAACCCATGGCCGGCGAAGGTGTTGCGAAGTAGGCAGAACCCGGAGGCCTCGGCCAAGACCCCGCAGTGGGACACCAAATCTGGCGCCATCTCGATGAAGCTGCGACAGGTGGCGACCAGGGCAGCACCGCCCTCGATCTCCTCCCACGCCATCGCGCGCCGGTCGATCATCTTGTAGTCCTCGGTGTAGAGCGCTTCGAGCTCCTCGAAACGGCGCGCGTTGTACAGGAGATCGAACCGCTCCCATGGCTTCAGCGGCTGCGGCTCCGAGACCGACACATCCGAAAGTTCGGCGAATCGGGCGAGCATCGTCTCTCGGTCGTCGGGCTCGTACTGGTCCACGCTCTGCCACAGCCCGTTCTCAACCAGCACCACGTAGGCGGTCAGCAGCTCGAACTCACCTGTCCCGTCCACGGAGTGCCCGTGATATCGAACCCCTACCGCGATCACGCGGTCATCGCAAGCGATCACCTCCTGCACCTCCGTACGAGCATCGGGAGCGACCTCGAAGATCGAGAGGAGCGTCTCGCGGTGAGCGTCACGCCCCCGGGTGCTGCCGAGGCTGATCGCGCGGCGGTCGACGTACTCGAAGTCGTCCGCGATCAGTTCCAGGTCCGCGTCGACGTCGTGGCGATTGAACCGCGCGACGTGCTCGGCAAACGACCTCTCCGGCAGACGCTCAAGCTCGGCGCGTCGGACGCCCCCCAGCTCTCGGTAACGGGCGAGCATGGTTTGGCGATCGTCTGGGTCGTAGACGTCCATGCTGATATGCAGACCGTTCCGGATCACCGATACGGCGCCGACTTCGGTCGAGTGCTCGCCGCCGCGATGCTCGCCGCGCCAGGCGATGCGGGAGGCGATCACGTGTTCGTCGGCCGCGATCACCTCGTCGACCTCGAAGCGGGCGCGGGACGACGCGTGGATCGCCGCCTGCGCATCACGACCTCGGACCTCGCCCCACAACGCGATCCTGCGACGGTCGGTGAGCGTGAAGTTCTCGTCGAAGAGCTCGATCGCACGGTCCTGGTCGCCGCCGTTCCATCGCCGCTGGAACTCGAGCAGCCACCTTTCGGGCGGTCGCGTGGCTGCGCTCTCGACCACGCCCCCGAGTTCGCGATAGCAGGCGAGCATCCCCTCGGTGTCGTCGTAGTCGAACTGATGGACGTCGCGGTGGCCGGTTTCGCCGTACGAGCACACGTATCCGACAGGAAGCTCCATCGAGCCGCCGCCGTCGACGTTCGTGCCGTGGTACGTGCACCGGTACGCGATCGTGTTCTCGTCGCAGGCGAGCACCTCGTCGACCGACTGTCGAATGTCGGGCCAGGTCTCCCACGCGCTTCTGGAGACGGCCAGATGGTCGGCTTGCCCCTTGTGGTTCTCCCAACCCACATGGCGGTGCTCGAACAGTCGGTAGTCGTCGCCGATCAGCTCCCGCAGTCCCTGCTCGTCGTGTCGGGCGAAGCAGTCAAGCCAGCGCAGCTGAATGCGTTCGGACCGACGGTCACCCAGCAGCATCCGGCCCTTCAGGTCGGCAAAGCACGCCAGCATCGAGGACTCGGCGTCGGGCTCGAACAGCTCCTCGTAGGCGAGCTGCCCGTCGACGATCCTGGCGACGCGCCCCATCATGAGCTCAAACTCGCCGTCACCTTCGCTGAAGTGGCCCCGGCCCGCCAGCACAACTGCGATCAGGCCCGGCGCGTAGGCGAGAACCTTCTCTGGCAGGTAGCTGACGTCAGGCGAGACGGCCATCGTCGCTCGCGCCGAGTCTGCGAACTCATCCGGACCGTTGAGCTCGGCCCAGCCGACCGCCCGATGATCGATCCGAACATAGTCGTCGGCGTAGTTCGCGGCGATCGCGTCCGGGTCACGCGCCGCGAATGCCGCGGCCACGCGCGTGTACACGCCTGCGATCTCCGGATCAGGAATGAGGGCCGCGATCGCGTCCGCGGTCGACGGCTCCGCCGCGCCTGTCCCGCCCAGCTCTCGATAGCGGGCGAGGATGCCTTTTTCGTCGTGCGGATCGAACTGCTCGGCGCGGATCCCGCGCCCGTCGGCGACGACGGTTACGTATCCGATTGCAATCTCGAGCGCTCCTCCGCCGTCGGCCCCGGAGCCGACGTATCTGATCACGCCGGCGATCATCCGCTCGTCGGCGGCGATGACCTCGTCGATCGACGCGCGGATGTCCGGAGCCATCTGCCACGCCGACTCGACCAGGTCGAGCATCTCCTCCAGACCGTGCGTCTCCTCCCAGGCCATCGATCGGTGATCGACCAGGACGAAGTCCTCGGACCACGCCTCGCGGAGCGCCTCTCTGTCGTGCTGGCCGAACAGCCGTACGAACCACGCCCACCATCGCGCGGATGGGAGCTCGCCCAGGCGTGTGAGTCCGACCTTCTCGGCAAAGCAGGCGCGCATCGTGGGCTCGGCGTCCGGCTCGAACAGTTCCTCGCGCCTGATCCTCCCGCCGCGGAACACCACGACGCAGCCCATCGGGATCTCGAGTTCGCCGCCGGTCTCAGAGCTGTGACCACGGAATGCAATCTTCATCGCGATCACCCCGCGGTCGCACTCCAGGACCTCGTCGACGGCGAAGCTGAGGTCATCGGACATCGCCAGCGCCGCGTGAACGGTGTCCTCGAGCGCCTCCAGGTCCGGTAGGCCACTCCAGCCGAGCTGGCGATGGTCGATCAGCTCGTACTCGGGGTCACGGCAGGCGAGCAGCCCATCGGCGTCGCGCGCCTGCCACAGCTCGGCGAAGCGTGCGTAGAACGTGGCGATCTCGGGATCGGCGATCTCGCGCGCCCGGACCGTGGCGACCGCTCCGGTCCCCCCGAGCTCGGCGTACCTGGCGATCATCGCGACTCGCTGGCTCGGGTCGAACTGCTCGCCTCGGATGCCGCGGCCGTCGGCGAAGACGCTCACGTAGCCGACCGGGATTTCGATCGCGCCGCCACCGTCCGCGCCTGACCCGACGAACGTGAGCAGAACGATGCTCACCCGGTCGTCGCACGCGATCACTTCATTGATTACGGCCCGAATGTCCGGTGCCATCTGCCACGCCGACGCGGCGAGATCGAGCATCATCTCGCGCCCGTTCACCTCCTCCAAGCCAACCGCGCGGTGGTCGACGAGCAAGAAGTCCTCGGCGTATAGGTCGGTCAGCGCCCCACGGTCGCGTTGAGCGAACTGCCGCACGAACTGCGCCCACCATCGCTCGACCGGTCGGTTCCCGAGGAGGGTCAGCCCGCGATATTCGTCAAAGCACGCGCGGATCGAGATCTCGGCATCGGGCTCGAAGAGCTCTTGACGCGTGATCTTGCCGTTCCGGAACGCAACCACGAAACCAAGCGGAAGCACGACTTCGCCACCAGTCTCGACGCTGTGACCTCGCATCGCGATCTGCATCGCGATCAGACCGGGCTTGCACGCGAATACTCGGTCGATGCAGAAGCGAAGGTCTGTCGAGACCCCCATAGCGGTGGACAGCTGGTCCTCCAGTGCTGTGAGACCTCGTCGCTCGCCCCAACCAAGCTTGCGATGGTCGCGCATCACGTAGTCGTCGTCGTGCAGCGCAACGAGGCCAGCGGTATCACGCTCGCGCCACAGGTCGGCGTACCGTGAGAAGAACCGCGCAAGCTCCGGGTCATCGATCTGCCTGGTCTCCGCCGGCGCGGACTCGGCATCCGGCGCCACCGGAGCGGCGATCGGCGCACCAGCCCGCTCGACGCCTACGGCATGGTCCTTGGCCGCGTACAGCACACGCGCCGACTCAGCGGC
Source organism: uncultured Solirubrobacterales bacterium (assembly GCA_963794825.1). Classification (GTDB taxonomy): domain Bacteria; phylum Actinomycetota; class Thermoleophilia; order Solirubrobacterales; family Solirubrobacteraceae; genus Palsa-465. Next base: position 1,876,452 of record CAWCFB010000001.1, on the reverse strand, counting down.
CGCCCGAGCCTCCTCGCGTAATCCCGCCACTCCCAGCACTCGAGCCAAAGCCACGTTGGCATCGGCCTTGTCCGCGAGCGCGTCGGTCGGCCCCGCCAGCGCCACGGCGCGGCGCGCCAGCGCCACCGCCTCGGCGATCGCCCCCCGTCGCGCGAGCGCCTCCGCGCGAACTCCGCACCAGGTGATCGTCGTCTTCAGGTCACCGCCGGCGCGTTGCTCGGCGAACTCGGTCTCGGCGATCGCCTCCTCGTCGCGGCCCTGATCGACCAGCGCCCGAGCGAGCAACGCAGCGGCCTGCGCCGCGCTGACGGACACGCCGAGCGTTGCGAAACCATCCCGGGCGGGGCGCAGCAGCGCCTCGGCGGCGTCGGGGCGTCCGGCGAGTAGCTCGACGATGCCGGCATGGACCGAGAGCTCCTGCAACTCGAGCGTCAATCCGAGCTCCTCAAGTGTGGTCCGGCCGGCCGCAAGGATGTCGCGGGCGGCGTCGGCGCGGCCTCGCATCGCCTCGAGCACGGCCTGACAGCGCAGCGCGACGGCTTCGACGTGACGGTTTCCCGGCGTCATCCGCAGAATCCGGACGACGTCCAGGCAGCGACCGCTCGCCCGCACAACCGGCGACGGACCCCACAGCGCAGCGCGCGGTGCGGCCGCCAGCACGGCCGTGATCCGCCGCCTGTCGCCTGCCTTCCGGGCGGCGAGTAACGCGTGGTCGAGCGAGGCTTCGACATCGGCCACCTGCCCGAGCTGCGCCTGAACCTGCGCAGTGACGTGGTAACCCTTGGCGGTGCCGATGCCGTCGTCGGCCGCCGCCAGCTCCGCCGTCGCGGCGATGATGCGCGACACCTCGGCGCCGGTGCCGGTCAGGACGGCGAGCTGCGTCTCGAGTACGACTCCGCGAGCTCCCGGCACCCTGTCCACGACTGCAGCGGCGCCAGCGGTGTCGCCCGCTGAGAGCAGCGCTTCGCCGAGGTCCCACAGAACCGCATCGTCCGCGCCGCACTCGTGCGCGCGCGCCAGCAGGTTCGCGGCGGCGGCCAGGTCCTCCCGCTCCAGCGCCCGTTTGCCCGCCGACCAGAACAGTTCGGCGGCGCGGGCGCCGATCGCCCGTCCGCGATCGTCGAGTGGCCCGAGCTGACCCCGGTATTCGAAGGCCTGCTCGAGGTGGTAGGCGATCACCTCCTCGTGCTCGCCCACGAGCTCACCGGCCTTCGCCGCCAGCCAATCAGCGAACTTCTCGTGGAGCTCGGCGCGCGCCTCCTTAAGTAACAGGTGATAGGCGGCGTCGCGGATCAGGACGTGGTGGAAGCGGTACACCGGCTCATCGATCCAGTAGGTCCCCTCCGGCTCGATCATGTCCTTGCGGCGCAGTGTCTCGAGGTGGCCGTCGATTCCCGACCGCACCGGCGGAGCGACCAGCTCGGCCACGGCGCCGCGGTAGAACTGCTTTCCGATCACCGACGCCCGCTCGACGACCGTGCGTTCGTGGGGCCGGAGCCGTTCGATACGGGCAGTCAGGAGGGCCTGGATCGTGGGCGGCACCTGCACCGCCTCGGCGCCGCCGGCGGCGACCCACGCGTCCGCTGTCTGGACCAGTGCTCCTTCGTCGACGAGCATCCGCAGCAGCTCACCGAGGAATAGCGGGTTGCCATCGGTCGTCTCGAAGATCCGCTCGAGCAGCGGTGCCGGAAGGTCGACGCTGCCGAGCAGCCCATCGACAAGCGCACGGCTCTCGCTCGGGTCCAGGGGCTCAATCTCGATCACGTCGGTGGCGCGACGGCCGGTGGCCAGCGCTTCGCGTTCCTCGCGGAGCTCGGGCCGGGCGAGCGCGACGAGCAGCAGCGGTGCGTCACGGACCCACTCGATCAGGTGCTCGATCAAGTCGAGAAACAGCGGCTGGCCCCAGTGGACGTCGTCAAGCACTACCACGACCGGGCGGCGGGTGGCCAAGGCCTCGAGCAGGCGCCGGACACTCCAGAACGTCTCCTCCGGCGACGCCGACTCGCCGGCGCCGAGCAGCGCCGCGGCCCGGGCGACGATCCGCTCATGGTCAGCGTCTTCCGGCAGCAGCGCAGAGAGCTTCTGAACGACCGTCTCGGGGGGGTCCCCCTCGGCGATCCCGGCCGCGTCGCGCAGCACGTCGGCGACAGGGAGGAACGTGATGCCTTCGCCCGATGGCTCGCAGTGGCCGCTCAGAACCGATACGTCGGCCGAGACCGCGGCAGCGAACTCCTGCGCGAGCCGTGACTTCCCGAGCCCGGGCGAGCCGATCACCGAGACCAGCCGACACGACCTGCTCGCTATCGCCTCATCGAGGACGGCCCGCAGACGGTCAAGTTCTCGGTCGCGCCCCACCAGGGGGGCATCCAGGCGGGCCGCCGGACCGCTGGCCACCGCCAGCACTCGCCACGCGCGGACCGGGGTGGCCTTGCCCTTCAGGCTCAGCGGCTCGATCTCCTCAAGCTCCGCCTCGCGGCGAACCAGCCGACGGGTCGCCTCGCCGATCAGCACCTCGCCCGCTCCCGCGGCCTGCTCGAGCCGGGCCGTGGTGTTCATCGTGTCGCCCACCAATATGCCCTCGTCGTTGACCACCAGCTCGCCGGTGTTGATGCCGATCCTCAGCTGCAGACGGACCCCGAAGGCAGGCTCGAGCTCGTCGTTGAGCTCCTCGAGCTCAGCCGTCATGGCGAGTCCGCACCGAACCGCGCGCAGCGCGTCGTCCTCACGGAGAATCGGCGCCCCGAACACGACGACGACTGCATCGCCGATGAACTTCTCGAGCTCCCCATCGTGCCGTTCGACCACGGCGCGCATCCGCTCGTAGAAGCGGGTCATTACGCGCCGCGTCGACTCCGTGTCGAGCGCCTCCTGGAGCGCGGTCGAGCCGACAAGGTCGGCGAACACGACCGAGACGACCTTCAGCGCCCCGTCCGCGGCCCAAACCGGGTCTGCCTCAACGGGCGCCCCACATTGGCCGCAGAAGCGCACGCCCTCTGGCAGCTCCGCGCCGCACGACGGACACGACGGCCCGAGTGACGACCCGCATCCCTCGCAGAAGCGGACCCCCTCACGGTTCTCATAGCCGCAGTTACGACAATTCACGAGCAGGCCTGCCACCCAAGTACCTCCTGCGGGATTCTCGCGGCGTGGAGCCTCGTCGTCAACGGATCGCAACGCTCAGGCTTCGCGGCGGTTGCTATGTGAATCCGGATTCACTATGCTCGTGAATCGAGATTCACGTTCGCCCGCCGCAAAGGAGACGCAGCAATGGCAACCACCGTCAGCGATCCGACCCGAGAGGTACTGAACCAGGCTCCGCCGCTGCAGCCGGTCAACTTCTTCGAGGTCGACGTCGCGCTGCGCGAGGCGATCGAGCGCGAGGGCGGTGGCTGGGGCATTGACCGGCTCCGGGATGCCGGCGCGGTCGCCGGGAGCGTCGAGGCGCGCGAGCATTCCTGGCGGGCCGAGCACAACCTTCCGGTGCTGAAGTCGTATGACCGGTACGGCAACCGGGTCGACGAGGTCGAGCTCGACCCCTCCTGGCATTGGCTGCTCCGGGGCGCGATCGAGCGCGAGATCCACTCACTGCCGTGGCGGAGCGATGACCCGGGCGGCCACGTCGTGCGCGCGGGGCTGATGGCGCTGTGGGGCAACGCCAACGGTGGCGTGCTCTGCCCGGTGTCGATGACCTACGCCGCGATCCCGGCGCTGCGCGACGGCGCGCCGGAGCTCGCGGCCGAGTGGGAGCCGCAGCTGACGAAGCCCGACTACGACAACGGCGCGCTGGCCGGGATGGCGATGACCGAACGGCAGGGCGGTTCGGACGTGCGCGCCAACATCACGCGGGCGGAGCCCCAGCCAGATGGCACGTACGAGCTGCACGGTCACAAATGGTTCTGCTCGTACCCGCCCTGCGACGTGTTCCTCGTGCTGGCCCAAGCTCCCGCCGGCCTGTCCTGCTTCCTGGTCAACCGACACGAGGGCGGGATGGAATTCCAGCGGCTCAAGGACAAGCTCGGAACGCGGTCGCTGCCCTCGAGCGAGGTCGAGTTCCGCGGCGCGCACGGTCGGCTGATCGGCGAGGAGGGGCGCGGCGTGCCGGCGATCATCCGGATGGTCAACCACACGCGGCTCGATTGTTTGTTGGGCGCCACCACCTCGCTGCGGCGCGGGACGGTCGAGGCGATCCACCACGCGCGCCATCGCTCGGCGTTCGGCGCGCAGCTGGTCGACCAGCCCGCGATGCGCAACGTGCTCGCGGACCTGGCGCTCGAGTCAGAGGCGACGACGGCCGCGGCGATGCGGGTCGCGCGCGCGTATGACGAGGGCTCCGAGGCCGCGACGTTCCGGCGCTTTGCCACCGCGGTGATGAAGTACTGGGGGTGCAAGCGGGCCGCCGCGCACGCGAACGAGGCGCTGGAGTGCCTGGGTGGCAACGGCTTCGTGGAGGACTCGGGGATGCCGCTGCTGTACCGCGACGCGCCGCTGGGGTCGATCTGGGAGGGCTCCGGGAACGTGGCGGCGCTCGACGTGCTGCGCGCGATCGTCAAGGAACCCGAGGGCCTGCCGGCGTTCATGGCCGAGTGCGAGGAGGCCGCCGGGGCGGACGCCCGGCTCGACGCGCACCTGAGCGCCACGAAGGAGCGGGCCGGCGCGGCCTTTGCCGGGCCTGATCCCCAGTTCGAGGCCCGCCGCATCGTCGAGGAGCTGGCGCTGTCGCTTCAGGGATCGCTGCTAGTCCGCTACGCGCCGCCTGAAGTCGCCGATGCGTTCTGCGCGTCGCGACTCTCCACGGGAGCTTCCGGCCGGGTATACGGCACGCTCCCGCAGGGCGTCGATGCGAAGGCGATCATCGACCGGGCGCTTCCGCCGGTATGAGCGAGCCGGTTCTGTACGAGGTCGACGGGCGGGTAGCGCGACTGACGCTGAACCGGCCCGAACGGGGCAACGGGCTGACGCGCGCGCTGATCACCTCGCTGGCCGCCCGTGTCGAGGAGGCGGATCTCGATCCGGCCGTCCACGTGTTGCTTCTGTCGGGGAATGGCAAGGGGTTCTGCGGCGGTTACGACCTGGTGGAGAGCGCCGAGGGCCAGGGTGGACTCGGCTCGGAGGAATCTGCGCCGCCCGGCTCGCCGATCGACCCGATGGTGATGATGCGCAACCACAACCCGGCTGAGGTCTGGGACCCGATGGTCGACTACGGGATGATGAGCCGCAACGTCCGCGCGTTCATGTCTCTGTTCCACTGCACGAAGCCGGTCGTGTGCAAGGTCCACGGCTTCTGCGTGGCCGGCGGCACCGACCTGGCGCTATGCAGCGACCTGCTGGTGATCGCCGCGGACGCCAAGATCGGATACCCGCCGGCGCGGGTGTGGGGGTCGCCGACGACCTCGATGTGGGCCTACCGTCTAGGCCCGCAACGCGCGAAGCGGCTGCTGTTCACGGGCGACTCGCTGAATGGCACCGAGGCGGTGGAGTGGGGTCTGGCCACCGAGGCGCCGGCCGCGGGGGAGCTCGACGAGCGGACCGAAACGCTCGTACAACGGATCGCCATGAATCCGATCAACCAGCTCCAGATGATGAAGCTGCTCGTCAACCAATCGCTGTACGCGCAGGGCCTCCACGCGACGCAGATCCTTGGCACCGTGTTCGACGGGATCACCCGCCACACGAAGGAGGGGTACGCGTTCCAGGAGCAGGCGGCGCGGGAGGGCTTCAAGGCCGCCGTTCGCGCCCGCGACGAGCCGTTCGGGGACTTCGGTCGGTGACCGCGACGGCCCCGACCCGTGAGCGGCTGCTGCACGCGGCGCGATCGCTGATCGAGGAGGGTGGTTACGGCGCGGCCTCGGTGGCGGCGATCGCCGAGCGCGCCGGTGTCGCGGCGGGAACGCTGTACCGCCACTTCGCCTCCAAGGAGGAGCTGTTCGTCGAGCTGTTCCGCGCGGTGTGCGACCGCGAGGTGGAGGCGATGCGCGAAGCCGCGGCGTCGATGCCCCCCGACGCGACCCACGTGGAGCGGCTCGAAACCGTGCTGGGAACCTTCGCCGCGCGGGCGCTCAGACGGCCCCGGCTGGCGTGGGCGCTGATCGCCGAGCCGGTAGACCCGCTCGTCGACGCCGAGCGGCTGGCCTACCGGGAGCGCTACAGCGAGCTCACCGCGCAAGGACTTCGCGCGGGAATCAAAGCGGGCGAACTGCCCGAACAGAACGTGGAGCTGACCGCGGCGGCGCTCGTCGGCGGGTGCGGCGAGGCGCTCGTGGGTCCGCTTTCACCGCTCGCCGGCGCGAAGCCGGCGGCGCCGGAGATCGTCGAGGCGCTGCGCACGTTTGTGCACCGCGCTGTGGGTGCCGGATGACGGCCGTCCGAACCGAGCGCGACGGGCCGGTCCTGACCGTGTTGCTGAGCCGCCCGGACCGGCGCAACGCAGTCGACGGGGCGACCGCGAAAGAGCTCGCGGACGCATTCCGAGCGTTCGACGCGGACGACGACGCCGCGGTGGCGGTGCTGCATGGAGAGGGTGGCGTGTTCTGTGCCGGGGCCGATCTGAAGGCGGTGGGGACGGAGACCGGGAACCGGGTCGACACCGATGGTGACGGGCCGATGGGACCGACGCGGATGCGGCTCGGGAAGCCGGTAATCGCGGCGGTGGCCGGCCATGCGGTCGCCGGCGGCCTCGAGCTGGCCCTGTGGTGCGACCTCCGCGTCGCCGAGGAGAGCGCGGTGTTCGGGGTCTTCTGCCGGCGTTGGGGCGTGCCGCTGATCGACGGCGGGACGGTCCGGCTGCCGCGCCTGATCGGGGTCGAGCCGGGCAATGGACCTGGTGCTGACCGGTCGTCCGGTCGGCGCCACCGAGGCGCTCGGGCTTGGTTTGGTGAACCGGGTCGTGCCTGACGGGCAGAGCCGTTCGGCAGCCGAGGAGCTTGCGCACCAGCTGGCGGCATTCCCGCAGACGTGCATGCGTGAGGACCGCCTGTCGCTGCTGGAGCAGGACGGGCTCGACGAGCCGGCCGCGATGGCCAACGAACTACGGCACGGGTTGACCTCGCTGGCCGAGGTCCAGGCCGGGACTCGAGCGGTTCCGTGCCGGCGCGGGCCGCCACGGCTCATTTGACGCCTGAGATGGCGACGGCCGGACAGCGGTATCAGAGCATCGGCCGCAGCTACGGGCGGACCCGACGCGAAGATCCGCGCCTGGCCGCACTGATCCACTCCGCGCTCGGCGACGCGCGGGTGGTCGTCAATGTCGGCGCTGGGACCGGCTCGTACGAGCCACGCGACCGGTATGTGATCGCGATCGAGCCGAGCGACGTGATGGCCGCGCAGCGTCCGGCGGAGCTGGCACCCGCCGTCCGCGCCACCGCGGGTTCGCTGCCGCTGCGCGATCAATCCGTCGACGCCGCGATGGCGATCCTCACGATTCACCACTGGGACGACGAGCGCGAGCGGGGTGTCCACGAGCTGCGCCGCGTCGCCCGAGGGCCGGTGGTGATCCTCACCTACGACGCGGCGGTGAGCAATCGGATGTGGCTGATGGCGGAATATCTCCCGGAGGTCGCGCGGCTTGACAGCGAGATCTTCCCCAGCCTGGACCAGCTCGCGGACTGGCTGGGTGGCGAGATGGACGTGCGGGTAGTGCCCGTCGCGCGCGATACGACCGACTGGACGCTCGGTTCATTCTGGGCTCACCCGGAGCGCGTGCTCGACCCGGACGCGCGCAACTCGACCTCCGGGTTTGCTCGGATGAGCGATGAGGTGGTCGGCCGGGTGGTGGCCGCCGTGGGCAGCGATCTCGAAAGCGGCATGTGGGACCGCCGCCACGCCGAGTTGCGCGAGGTCGACGAACTCGACGTCGGCCTGCGGCTGATCGTCAATCGCCCGCGCTGACGGGGTGCGGGCGCCTGCCCGGCGGCACGTCTGCCACCAGCCGCACGCGCCCCGCGAGCCACACGAGCAGGCCGATCACGGCCAGCCCGCCGCCGAACGCGCACACGGCGCCCCAGCCGCCGGCGTTCCACAGCGCGGCGGCGATCGCCGAGGCGATCGCGGCGGCCGCGAAGTTGCCGGTCATGTACGCGGTGGTCAGCCGGCTGCGCGCCTCGGGCCGCAGCGCGTAGATCAAGGTCTGATTGATGATGTGCTGACCCTGGATCCCGAGGTCGAGCAGCACGATCCCGACGATGATCAAGACGACGCTGGTCGACCCCGCCGCGAGCACCCCCCACCCGGCCGCGATCGCCGCCAGCAGCAGCCCCGTGGCGCGGCTCGCGCTGCCCCGGTCGGTGGCGCGGCCCGCCGACTGGGCCGCGACCGCACCCGCGAGCCCGGCCAGCCCGAACAACCCGATCACAGCCTCGCCGTAATCGAACGGCGCCCGCGAGAGCAGCAGCGCGAGGGTCGTCCACAGCACGGAGAAGCTCGCCATTCCGAGCGCCCCGAATGCCATCCGCACGCGCAATAGCGGCTCCTGGCGCACGAGCGCCACCACCGACGCCAGCAGCTGCGGGTAGGAAGCCTCGTGCGGGGGCTCGAGATCGGGTAGCGCGCGCCACAGCGCAGCGGACAGCACGCCCATCGTTGCGGCGCCGAACCAGAAGACGACGCGCCAGTCCGTGGCGGCGGCGAGCAGCCCGCTGAACGTTCGCGCCAGGAGGATCCCCGTGAGCAACCCGCTCATCACCTGGCCGACGACCTTGCCGCGCTCCTCGTCGGTGGCCAGCGTGCCGGCGAACGGGACCAGCACCTGCGCGACCGTCGACGTCAGGCCGGCGATCGCGATCGCGATCGCCAGGACGCCGAGCGACGGCGAAATCGCGGCCAGCACGAGCCCGAGGGCGGCGACGATCAGCATCCGGCAGACCAGGCGGCGCCGGTGGAGCAGGTCGCCGAGCGGGACGATGAACATCAGCCCGGCGGCGTACCCGACCTGCGACGCGGTGACCAGCAACGCGGCCGTCGACGAGGAAGTGTGCAGCGCCTGCGCGATCGGATGCAGCAGCGGCTGCGCGTAATACAGGTTGGCGACCGAAGCGCCGCAGGCGATCGCGAGCAGCCAGACCATTCCGCGCGACAAGCCGCGCGGCTCCGTTTGCCGTTCAGAGACCACCGAGCCAGCATAGGCCGGGAGCCCCGGCTGGCGGGCTCAGTAGCTGAAGATGCTGGCGTCCTCCTGGCCGATCCATTCGAGCATTGCGGTGGCGCCAGCCACGGTCGCATTCTTGACCAAGTCGTCCTGGCCAAGTTGGCGCGAGTTGAGGCAGATGGGGCAGACGAGGAGTTCTCCGCCGCCCTCGGCGTACTGCGCGAACAGCCGAGACAGTGGTGGGCAGCCGTCGCATGCGACAGCGTGGGCATGGCCGGGCTGGGCTAGCCGGACCGCTTCTTTGGTCAGGAACATCGCCACCTTCTTGCCCTGCTGTATGCCGGCGCCGCCGACGAGAAATGCCACCGTGACCCGCTCGGGATCTTCGAGCCCGGTCGCCAGGTTGATCAGCATCTTGTTTGCCACGTGGACCTCCGAGGGTTTGCACCGCAGGCGAGCGCGGACTCCCTACGCGTTGGCCGCCTGCGGGTCGGGGCGGACGATGACGGTGTCGACAATGGGAATTACTTCGTCCACCGGGAGGCCGGCGCGCTCTGCGTGCTTGCGGATCGCCTCCGGACTTGACGCCTCGTAGATGCAGACGGTGCCCACCGAGCCCGCGCCTTCGTCAAGGACATAGCTACGGATCCAGCGGATGTCGTCGGGCATCTCGTCGCCGACCTGCGTGGACCGGGCGGCTGCGGCTTCGAGCTCCTCGCCTGACCGCCACCCGCCCCGCCTGAGAATCGCGTACAGCTCCATGTTGTTGCTCCTTGCGTCGTTGATGATGCCGCGACGGTACGAGGCGGATCGCCGCCGAACATCGGGAACACTCCCTATTTCTTGCTTTGGCGGCGGCGCCCGCCGGTAACGTATGCGCCGCATGCAGGGCGCGACTCGGACCGGGGCGCCGGCAGAGCTTCGACCGCGGCTGGTCGAGCTGGTCGCCGCGCTGTCTTTGGCCTCTGACCTCGGCTTGGGTCAGACGATGGAGCACGGCCTGCGCAGCTGCCTGATCGCCACGCGCCTTGCGGGCAGGCTTGGGCTCGACGATCGGACGCGCGATGACATCTACTGGGTCAGCCTGCTGGCCATGGTTGGCTGTACGGCCGACTCATACGAGCTGCGCCAGATCTGGGGTGACGATCTGGCCCTACGGGCCGGGATGTTCGAGGCGGGACCGTCGGAGTTCGCGATCGGCCGTTATTTCCTCTCCAGGGCCGGGTCGGACGGTGGTGCCGCGCGGCGGGCGCGCAGTCGCGCCAATCTGCTGGTCAGTGGCTTGCGTGCCGTGACCGCATCGCTGGCCACGCACTGCCAAGTCACCGGGCAGCTCGCGGGACGGCTGCAGTTCGGGCCGAGCGTCCGCGACCCGCTTCAGCACACGTTTGCGCGCTGGGACGGCAAGGGCGTCCCCAGAGGACTCTCCGGCGACGCGATCGCAATCGCGGCCCGCGTCCAGGTCGTGGCCAACTACGTCGAGGTTGAGCACCGGTTGCGCGGCATCGACTCGGCGATCGCGTTCGCACGCAGATTTGCCGGTTCGGTGATGGACCCGGGTTTGGTCGAGACCCTCGCCGGCGGAGCAGGCGAGATCCTCGGCAGCCTCGAGGAGCAAAGCTGGGATGAGGTGGTCACCGCCGAGCCCGGTGCCCGCGCTCGGCTGACCGGACCGCCGCTCGACGCCGCCCTCGCGGCGCTCGGCGATTTTGCGGACCTGAAGTCACCCTGGTTCAGCGGCCATTCGGGCCGTGTGGCCGACCTGGCCGCCAACGCGGCGATGAACCTTCAGCTTCCGGAGGCAGACGTGATCCGGCTGAGACGCGCCGCGCTCGTCCACGCCCTCGGCCGGGCCGGAGTTCCCAACACGATCTGGGACAAGCCCGGTGCGCTGACGATCGTCGAGCGCGAGCGGATGCAGCTCTACGCCTACTACACCGATCGCATCCTGCGTCGAGGGAGCCTCGCCGATCTAGCCGATCTAGCGTCGGCCAGTCACGAGCGACTGGATGGCAGTGGCTATCCGCGCGGCATCAGCGGCTCGGCCATCTCACCCGCGGCCCGGGTACTCGCCGTCGCCGACGTCTACGACGCGCTCACCAGTGCCAGGCCGCACCGCCAACCTCTGCCGGCGGACCAAGCCGCCCTGCACTTACGAGATCAGGCGAGAGCAGGACGGCTCGACGGCGAGGCAGTCGATGCCGTCTTGGCCGCCGGAGGCCACGGCGCGCCAAAACGGCCAAACGCGCCCGGGGACCTCACACCGCGCGAGGTCGAGGTGCTCAAGCTGATCGCCATCGGCCACACGACCGCGAGCGTCGCGGCCGAACTGACCATCTCGCCGAAGACCGCCGACCACCACATTCAGCACATCTACGCCAAGATCGGCGCCTCGAACCGATCCGCGGCGACCCTGTTCGCCATGCAACACAAGCTCATCTGAGCGCCTCCACGCGCGCGCGAACGTCAGCAGCTCCTGAACGTGTGCGTCGGTGATCCCCAGCGCGGGCTCGGTGCGGAGCAGCAGCGTCGGCCCGGGGCGGCTGGCCGCCCATGTCGTGCAGCCGTCGTCGTGCGCGTCGTCGATCCACGCCAGCCGCCGATCGGGCCCGGCATAGGCGTCGATCGCGTCGAGCTTCCAGTGCGTGTTGGCGCGGCCGACGGCCCGGTCGAAGCTGAGGTAGGGGAACTCCCCCGGGAGGTCCAGCGCGAAGGGCAGATACTCGTTCGCCTTCTCCTCCCAACCCGATCCGCAGACCGCTGCAGGGCGTCCTCGTCCGGTAGCCTCGTCCACGGGACTCGGATCTAGTTGCATCCGAACGGAGGAGTCGTTGAACGATCGAAAGGGGCCGAGTCCGCGTGTGCGTACGGACGATCTGCTCGTCGAGCATGTGGACGACGGAGTAGTGGTCTACGACCAGCGGAGCAACACGGCCCACTGGCTAGATGCCCAGGCGGCGGCCATTTTCGAACTGGCGGACGGGCACCGAACGCTTGGTGATATCGCTGACGCATGCAAGCTGAGCGAGTGGGGAGTTGCGGGAGTCGTGCTCCGTTTCCAGGGGCTCGATTTGCTAGAGGCCGACACCGATGACGGTGTTTCCCGACGCGCTGCGCTTGCGCGGATCGCAAAGATCGGCGGTTCGGCGGCAATCCTTGCTCCCGTGATCAGCTCCGTCGTCGTCCCGAGCGCGATGGCCGCTGGATCAACGTGCCCGCAGGTAGTTTGCTCAGGCACTCGTGGTAGTCAAGAGCAGCTGCTTCACGGGCAGCCCCAACAGCGCTAAGGAGAAGGCGGACCTCGTCTGCCAGAACTCGAGCTCCTGCAAAGGTACCTCGACCTGCGCCGGCATATGCACCCACGTGGGGAACACGTATACGTACAGCGGGTTCTGCGTCTATTAGGGAGCTCGTTCTTGAGCTTTGCGCCGCCAGTGGCGCATTATGCGCCAGAAATGGCGTATAGTGAAATCGTGGCCGCTCGCCAGCGCAGCAGCGATCTGTTTCCTACCGATCAGCCGATCCCCGCGAGTCAGATGATCGGGCGGGAAGCGGATGTGCGCGAGCTCGCCGCGTCGCTCGCCGCGGGCACGAACGTCGTGGTGGCAGGGCCTCGCCGTACGGGCAAGACCAGCGTTTGCGACGCGGCGATCGGCCGGCTGGTCAGGCGTGGGTTCTATGCCGTGACCCTCGACCTGTTCCGGATCGCGACTGCGGCAGAGCTCGCCGAGGCCCTCGTGACCTCGACGCTCTCGAATCGCTCGCCGCTGAGACGCGTGCTCCATCAGACGCGGCGGGCTGGCCGATTCGTGGCCGACGTTGTGCAGACGTCGGCTGTCGTGAAGTCCAAGGCGCAGCTCGGCGAGGAGCTCGAGATCGCCTTCGCGCCGGGGTTGGCGGCACGCGACCCAGAGCGCTACCTCGATTACGCATTGGCGCTTCCCGGTCGGATCGCGGAGGCGGATCGCAAGGAGGTCGTCGTCTTCTTCGACGAGTTCCAGGAGATCGCCAGCCCACATCAGCCGTACGGCGACGCCGACAGGTTGACGAAGCGGATGCGAGCGATCTTCCAGCGCTCGACCGGTGTCAGCTATCTGTTCGCCGGCAGCATCGAGCATCTGATGCGCGATCTGTTCACGCCCTCGCACAGGGCGCTGCATCAGTTCGGTGGCTTCCGCGAATTGCGTCCGATCGACGGCCAAGCGTGGTCGGCGGGGCTCGGCGAAAGGTTCGCCGCCGACGACTGCGAGGCCGAGCCGGCGGCGCTCGCGAGGATCATCGAGTACGGCGAGGGACAACCCCGGAGCACGATGCTGATCGCTCAGAAGAGCCACCTCACGACGGTCGAGCTGGACACCCGCCTGATCGACCTCGCGGTCGTCGAGCAGGGGTTGCAGGCCGCGATGGCGGCCGACCGGCTTGCACACGAACAGATCGTCGAGCGGATCCGGACCCTCCACAAGCTAGGGCTGGTCGTCGCGGAGCGCATCGCCCGTGGGCGGCCCGTCTATCCCGGGCTTTCACGCGGAGCAGTTCGCCGGGCCCTCGAGGTGCTCCGAGACGCTGGGATCATCCAGAGCCAAGGGCGGGCAGAGTGGCGGTTCGCGAACCCCCTGCTGCGGCGCTTTATCGACACGATCGCCCCGTTCGGCTAACGCGCCAGTGCCGGCGCATGATGCGCCGTGGGTGGCGCAGAGGTGGCTCAGCCCCGGGCGAACGCGAGCAGCTGCTCGACGTGCTGGTCGGTGATCCCGACGGCCGGCTGGGTGCCGAGCAGCAGCGTCGGCCCGGGGCGGCTGGCCGCCCATGTCGTGCAGCCGTCGTCGTGCGCGTCGTCGATCCACGCCAGCCGCCGATCGGGCCCGGCATAGGCGTCGATCGCGTCGAGCTTCCAGTGCGTGTTGGCGCGGCCGACGGCCCGGTCGAAGCTGAGGTAGGGGAACTCCCCCGGGAGATCCAGCGCGAACGGCAGATACTCGTTCGCCTTCTCCTCCCAGCCGGTGCACCAGATCAGCTCGAACTCGGCCATGAGCGCCCGCAGGTGGCCGCCGGCCACCGCTGAGAGGTAATGAACCACTCCGTCGACCGATTCGAACCGGCCGGCGGGCGGCGCCGCCGAGTCGAACCCGAATAGGGAGATCACGCCGTCGACGTCGACCAGCAGCAAGGGACGATCGTTACTTACGCGGTTCATACGGTTTGGAAGTGTTACCAGGGGGAACTTCTGCTGTAATCGGTCCAGGTTGGTTGAGCCTGGCGCTCCCGCTGCCGAGTAACAGCGTGAGGCGGCGCACCGCGCAGGTCTCCAACCCATGACTCCCACATGAGCTATCTCCTCGGCATTCTGCTGGCGCTCGGCTGCGCGCTGGCGACCAACGTCGGCTTCCTGTACAAGCACCGCGGCGCGTGCGCCGCGCCGAGGGTGGACATCCGCCACCCGTGGAGAACGGCCCGTTCGCTGTTCGCCGTCAGATCGTTCGCGGTCGGGATGGCGATCGGGAGTGGCGCCTGGGTGTTCCACGTCGCTGCGATGTCGGCCGCGCCACTGTCGGTCGTGCAGTCCGTGCTGGCCGGCGGCGTGGTGCTGCTGGCGGTGATGGCCGAGCGTGTGCTCGGTGTCCGCGTCGGCCGCCGGCAGTGGGTCGGGCTGACGTTCACCGCGGCCGGCCTGCTGCTGCTCGGCTTCACGCTGCCGGTGGCCCACGGCGCGCACTCGCGCTTTTCGGTGCCGGGGATGATCGCGTTCGAGTTCGGCCTGGTCGGCGCCGGAGCGCTGCTGATCATGGGGCCGCGGATGGGCGCTCCCGCTCATCACCACGGATACATGCTCGGCGCCGCGTCCGGGATCCTGTTCGGAGTCTCCGACATCGGCGTCAAGGCGCTGTCGGGGATGATCGGCGCCCATGGCCTGGACGGGCTGTTGTCGCCGTGGTTGCTGGTGACGGCGGCTGCCGGGGTGGCCGCTTTCTACGCGGCGGCGAAGGCCTTCCAGGACGGCGAAGCCGTCCCTGTGATCGCGGTCACGAGCACCGCGGCCAACATCGCCGGGATCGTCGGCGGGATCATCGTGTTCGGCGATCCGCTCAGCGGCAATCCGCTGTCGCTGGTCGTCGAGTGTCTGGCCTTCGTGCTCGTGCTCAGTGCCGCGTGGCTGATGCCGGCGCCGACGCGCGGCGCCGCCGCTGCAGCCTAGCCCCGAGGCGCCGCGACCATCGTCGGCGAGGTCCGGCCGCGCAGCACGAGCTCGTCGCACCGCTCGAACCACTCGGCCTCGCCGTCCGTGGCACGGCTCAGGGCTTCCTCGGAGACGAGCAGGCCGCCCGGCCTTGTCTTCGCGAGCTCGGTCAGCCGTGCCGCCTCGTTGACCGGGTCGCCGATCACCGTGTACTCGAACCGCTTGGCGGCACCGAGGTTGCCGGCGACGACCCGGCCGGCGGAGATGCCGATACCGGCCTCGATCCCCTCCGAGGCGAGGCGGTCCCGGAGCGCTCGGCCGGCGGCCAGCGCATGGCTGGCGGCATCCGGGTCCTCGAGCGGCGCGCCCCACACGCACAGCGCGGCGTCGCCCTCGAACTTGTTGACCCAGCCGCCGTGCGCGGAAGCCACCTCCACGACGATCGCGAAGAACAGGTTCAGGAACTCCACGACCTCGGCCGGATCGCGCGTTGCGGCCATCGCCGTCGAACCCCGGAGGTCCACGAACAGGACCGCCGCCTCGCGGGCCTCTCCTCCGAGGGCGACGCCTTTCTCCAGCGCATGCCGGACGACCTCCTCGCCCACCTGACGGCCGAACAGATCACGCAGACGCTCCCGCTCGCGCAAACCCGCGACCATCTCGTTGAAGCCCGCCTGCAGCAGCCCGACCTCGCCGGCGTCGTCGACCTCGACCCCGACGTCCAGGTCACCTTCGGCCAGGCGGTCGAGCGCCCGGCGAAGTGCTTTGATGCGGTCGGATATCGACCTCGCGAGTCCTTTCATCGTCGCCAAGCCGACGATCAGGCCGATCACGCTGAGCGCGAGCATCGCGGCCGCCAGCCGGGTGCGGGTGTAGGTGCTGTCCCACAGACCCCCGTCACCGATCAGGCCGATGCCGAGGAGGATCGCTCCGGTGCCGAGCGTCCAGGTGAGGATCAGGCGCGCCGCCACCCCCGGCACGACCGGCCGCTCGGGAACCCCGGCCCTCAGCGCGGCGGCGACCAGCGGCCGCGTCATCCGGTCACACAGCAGATAACCGGCCGAGCAGGTGACCAGGCCGCCGAGCACGATCGTGATCAGCGCGTCGATGGCGATCTCGCCTGAGAACGGCGCGTTGAGGATCGGGAACACGAACGCCGCGACCGCCCACAGCTGTGCGTTCAGCTTCTGCTGGTGAAGCGGGTAGCGCAACGCCGCGTAGCGCTCGGGCTCGGTGGGGGCGCGGCCGCGTGGGCCCATCCGAAGCAACGGTTCCACAGTTGACGTGATTTCGCGAACCCGATCGCGAACCCGATCGCACCGCCGACCGCGAAGGCCGCGACGTTGATCAAGGTCAAGCGTGTCTGATGCTGCAGACCCCCGCGGGACCGGGAGCACGAAGTTCGCGAACACGAAGACGACGACCGCCCCGGCGGCATTCGCGGCCAGCGTCGCGGCGGTGAGGCGACGCTGTACGCGGTCAACGACCTCCCGGACCATGGCCTAATTGTGGCGCGGGCGCCTAGCTACTGCTGCCTTCGAGCAGCACCCGGCCGACCTGCTCGGGATCATCGTAGGTCGGCACGTGGCCGCAGCCGTAGAGAACCAGCGAGCGCGCGTTAGGGATCAGATGCGATGCCCACAGCGCCTGGCGGGGGGGCAGCAGGTGATCGTGCTCGGCCCAGGCGATGGTGACCGGGACCTCGATCGGGCGGTCGGCGTGGTAGCGCTGCTTGATCATCGCTTTGAGGGTCGAGTCGAACGAGGGCGCGTGGGCGAGCGCGCGGAGCGAGTCGGCGGCCTCGGCGGGCGTCATCCGGTCGCCGTGGTCGGCGACCTGGGCGAACGAAAGCTTGCGGACCTGGGGCGACTGCGCCAACCGGTCGGCGTAAGGAGCGGCGAGCCTCGCGCTGCGCACCATGAGCCACAGGGAGACGCGCGAGTAAACGTTCTCGCTGCCGAGCCAGAACCCCGCCGGGGACAGCGCCGTGGCCGAGCGGGCCTGGCCGCGCTTGGCGAGCTCGAGCGCGAGCCAGCCGCCGAGCGAGTTGCCGGCGACGTGGGGCTGCTCGAGCCCAAGTTCATCGAGCAGGTCGGTCACACCGGACAGCAGCGCATCCATGTCCGGGGGGATGATCGTGGGGCGGCATCGGCGAGGCGCCGAAGCCGGGAAGGTCGAGCGCGATCACCTCGCGCTCGGGCTCCAGGTAGGGCAGCACGTGATCCCAGACCTGCAGACGGGACCCGATCCCGTGGATCAGGACAAGCGGCTCGCCTTGGCCGCTGCGGTGAAAGTTGAGCGCCATGGCGACAACCTATACAAACTGGACAATTGAGTGGCCGGTCGCAGGGCGCTAGCGTTGTACGAAACGGAGAGGTGAGGGAAGCAATGGCCAGCATCGATGAAGCAGTGGCAACCGAGCCCAGCGAGCTGCAAGGAGCTCGCGCGCCGCCACCTATGGATGCACTTCACGCGGATGTCCGCGTACGAGGACCACGAGGTTCCGATCATCGTCCGCGGCGAGGGGTGCTACGTGTGGGACGAGCACGGCAACCGCTACCTCGATGGCCTGTCGGCTCTGTTCTGCGTGAACATCGGCCACGGCCGCGCCGATCATCGTCCAAGCCGGCGCCGATCAGGCGAAGGAGCTCGGCTTCTTCACGAACTGGTCCTACGCGCACCCGCCGGCGATCGAGCTCGCCTCCAAGATCGCCTCGCTCGCCCCAGGCGATCTGAACCGCGTGTTCTTCACGAGCGGCGGCTCGGAGGCGGTCGAGTCCGCGCTGAAGCTGGCGCGTCAGTACCACAAGCTGACCGGCAATCCGAACAAGCACAAGGTGATCGCGCGCGAGGTGGCCTACCACGGCACGTCGCTGGGCGCGCTTTCGGCGACCGGGATCACCGGGTTGCGGACACCGTTCGAGCCTCTGGCACCTGGGGGCTGCCATGTTCCGAACACGAACACCTACCGGCTGGCGCTGGGCTTGGACGAGTCCGAGCTCGTCGAGACGATCGCCGAGCGGATCGAGTTCGAGGGGCCGGACACAGTGGCGGCGGTGATTCTCGAACCGGTCCAGAACGCCGGCGGGTGCTTCACGCCGCCCGAGGGCTACTTCGCGCGCGTGCGCGAGATCTGCGACGAGTACAACGTGCTGCTGATCTCCGACGAGGTGATCTGCTCGTGGGGGCGGTTGGGCGAGTGGTTCGGGGCGGACCGCTACGGCTACCAGCCGGACATCATCACCACCGCCAAGGGGCTGACGAGTGCGTACGCGCCGATGGGCGCGATGGTCGCGTCCGATCGCGTCGCGGAACCGTTCATGTCCGGGTCTGCACTCGTTCACGCATGGGTTCACGTTCGCCGGCCATCCGGTGTGCGCGGCGATCGCGATGGCGAACATCGAGGCGATGGAGCGAGAGGGGGTGCTCGACAACGTCCGCGTCCAACGAAGGGGCGTTCCGTTCGATGCTCGAGTCGCTGCGCGACATCCCGATCGTCGGCGACGTCCGTGGCGCCGGCTACTTCCACGCCGATCGAGCTGGTCCGCGACCAGGAGACCAAGGAGACGTTCACCGAGGAGGAATCGGAGACGCTGCTCCGCGGCTTCCTCTCCGGCGAGCTGTACCGGCGCGGGCCTGATCTGCCGCGCCGACGACCGCGGCGACCCCGTGATCCAGCTGTCGCCGCCGCTGATCGCGGGACCGGAGCAGTTCGAGGAGATCGAGGCGGTGTTGCGCCCGGTGCTGACCGAGGCCGGCGGAGCGGATGCGGGTGCATGCTCACAGTTCGTGAGCTCCTGAGGGGCCTCGAGGTCCGTGTGCTGGCGGGCGAAGCCGGGCTCGACCTACCCGTTCGCTGGGTCCACATCTCCGAGCTGCCCGACCCGACGCCGTGGCTGTCGGGTGGCGAGCTGCTGCTGACCACCGGGATGCAGCTGGAGGATCCCGAGGCGCAGCGCGCGTTCGTGGCCCGCCTGTGCGACCACCAGCTGGCCGGGCTCGGGTTCGGCACGGGGTTCGCCCATCCCGACGTGCCGGAGGCCCTGCTCGAGGCCGCTGCCGAGCGCGAGTTCCCGGTGTTCGAGGTGCCGTACGAGCTGCCGTTCATCGCGATCACCGAGGCGGCGTTCACGCAACTGGTCAACGAGCAGTACGCGGTCCTTCGCCGGGCGATCACCGCGCACGAGCGACTCGAGCGGATCGTGCTGTCCGAGCGCGGTCTCGACGCGCTGGCGCGGCTCGCTGGCTTCACTGGTGGGCGGTTCGGTGCTCGTGTTCGACGGTCGCGGCGAGCCGCTCGTCTCGCGCTCGTTCCGCCGGTCGCTCGATCCGGACGAGGTGGCCGGGCTGCAGAGCGAGGTGAGCGACCGGGCGCGCCGGCGCGAAGCGCGCGCGTTTCTCCCTCGGCCTGGCGGCGGACGGCAACCGTGGGCTGGCGCTTGCCCGTCGCCGCCGACGGAGCCGCGGCGCCGTCGGGCTCGGCCGCAGCCCGGATGCCGGAGGCGTGGCTCGTGGCGCTGAAGGACTCGGGGCCGCTGACCGACTTCGATCGCCTGACGCTCCACCAAGCGGTCACGATCGTCGCGCTCGAACTGTTCCGCGCGCGCGTCGCCGGCGACACGGAGCGGCGGTTGGCCGGCAACCTGCTCGCCGACGTGCTCAGCGGCGAGCTGGCCGGGGCAGAGCTGGCGCGCCGGCTCGCGCCGCTCGGGCTCGCCGACCGAGTCGCGGCGATCGTCGTCGAGCGGCCCAATGCGCGGCTCGGCCGAGCCCGTGGAGGCTGCCTTGGGCGGCGCGCTGCGGGACGAGAACCTGGCTGCGCTCGTCGCGTCGAGCGGGTCGCTGACCTGCGCGCTGCTCGCGGGGCTGCCCGACGAGGAACTGTTCGCAGTCGCCGAGCGGCTCGGCCAGCGGGTGGCGGCGGAACTAAGCGTGTCGCTGCGGCTCGGCGCGGGGCGGGCCGTTCCCGCCGGCGAGGCCAAGCGCTCGTTCCACGAGGCGCGGTGCGCCGTGGAGGCGCTCGGCTTCGGGTTGAACGGAAACGGCTCGAACGGCGCCTCCGCTTCGGCCTCGGGTGCCGCTTCGCCTCCGGTGGCGCGGGTCGCGACCTATCGCGACCTCGGCTCGTTCCAGCTGCTCCTCTCGCTCCAGGATGACGAGTCGCTGCGGCTGTTCTGCGACTCGATCCTCGGCCCGATCGAGGCGGGCGACGGCCACTACGGCGGCGAGCTGATGCGCTCGCTGGAGGCGTTCATCGAGGAGAACGGGCAGTGGGAGCGCGCCGCGCGGCGGCTCTACTGCCACCGCCACACCCTGAGATACAGGATCCGGCGAGTCGAAGAGCTGACCGGCCGCAGCCTTGGCAGCGCCGCGCGACCGGATCGAATTCTGGTTGGCCCTACGAGGACGGGAACTTGGTGCGATGAAAGTTGGCGTTCCGACGGAAGTCAAGACCGACGAATACCGGGTCGCGCTCACGCCCGCGGGCGTGCGCGAGCTGACCGACGCCGGCCACACGGTGTTGGTCCAGTCCGGCGCGGGGCTGGGATCGGCGATCACCGACGAGGCGTACGTGGCCCAGGGGGCTTCGATCCTCCCGGACGCCGCGGCAGTGTTCGCCGAGGCCGAGATGATCGTCAAGGTCAAGGAGCCCCAGCCCGCCGAGGTCGAGATGATCGAGTCCCGGCACACCGTTGTTCACCTACCTGCATCTAGCGGCGGAGCCCGAGCTGACCCGTGGCCTGATGGAGTCAGGCGCGCTCTGCATCGCTTACGAGACGGTCGAGGACTCGCGCGGGACGGCTGCCGCTGCTCGCCCCGATGAGCGAGGTGGCGGGCAAGATCGCCACGCAGGCCGGTGCCTTCATCCTCGAGAAGCCGCTCGGCGGCCGCGGCATCCTGCTCGGCGGCGTGCCGGGCGTCGCCGCGGCCAACGTGATGATCATCGGCGGCGGCGTGGTCGGCATGCACGCCGCCTTCATCGCGCTCGGGATGGAGGCCACCGTGTTCGTCTTCGACCGGTCGATCGAGCGGCTGCGCGAGCTCGACGTGGCGTTCGGCGGTCGCGCGGACACGTGCTTCGCCACGACGCTGTCGATCGAGGAGCGGCTCCCGGACATGGACCTGGTAATCGGCGCGGTGCTGGTGCACGGGGCCAAGGCCCCGCGCGTGATCACCCGCGCTCAGCTGTCGCTGATGAAGCGCCACGCGGTGCTGGTCGACGTCTCGATCGACCAGGGCGGCTGCTTTGAGACCTCGCGTCCGACCACCCACACCGACCCGACCTATGAGGTCGACGGGATCACCCACTACTGCGTGGCCAACATGCCCGGCGCGGTCCCGATCACCTCGACCTACGCGCTGACGAACGCAACGATGCCCTACGTGCTCGAGCTCGCGAAGCTCGGGGCGACCGAGGCTGTGAAAGCGAACCCGGGCCTACGACTGGGCGTCAATGTGGCCGGCGGTCACGTCACCTACGCGCCGGTCGCCGAGGCGATCGGGGTCCCATACGTGCCGGTCGGCGAGGCGCTATCTGGAGTCGGGGTCGGCGCCTGAGCCCGGCCCCCTGCTACATTCCCGAGCCGCATGCCGACCACGAATCAGCTGATCAACAAGGGCCGCAAGAAGCCCACCAAGAAGCTCGCGACCCCGGGCTTGAAGTCCGGAAAGGGGCGCAAGAAGAAGGTCGCGGCGCCCCAGCGGCGCGGCGTCTGCACCCGCGTTCAGACGACGACGCCCAAGAAGCCGAACTCGGCTCTGCGCAAGGTCGCGCGTGTCCGGCTGACCAACGGGATGGAGGTCAACGCCTACATTCCCGGCGAGGGTCACAACCTTCAGGAGCACTCGGTGGTGCTGGTCCGTGGCGGCCGCGTCAAGGACCTGCCGGGTTACCGCTACAAGGTGATCCGCGGGACGCTCGACGCCGCCGGCGTGACCGACCGGAAGAAGGCGCGCTCGCAGTACGGCGTGAAGGCCAAGTAGTGCCCCGCCGCGCAGCAGCAGCGGTTCGCCCAGTCGAGCCGGACGCCGTCCATCGGAACCGCCTCGTCCAGCAGGTGATCAACAAGGTGATGCTGGACGGCAAGAAGTCCGTCGCCGAGAAGATCGTCTACGACGCGCTGGCCATCCTGGGCGAGCGGACCGGCAAGAACCCGGTCGAGCAGCTCGAGGCCGGCGTCAAGGCGCTTACCCCGGTGCTCGAGGTTCGCTCGCGGCGGGTCGGCGGCGCCACCTACCAGGTGCCCGTCGAGGTACCGGCGCGGCGGGCCCGGACATTGGCCGTCCGCTGGCTCATCGGGTTCGCCCGCCAGCGGCGCGAGAAGACGATGGCCCAGCGGCTCGCCAATGAGCTGCTCGACGCGGCGCAGCAGCAGGGCGGCGCGTTCAAGCGCAAGGACGACATCTACCGCATGGCGCAGGCGAACAAGGCGTTCGCCCACTACCGCTGGTAGATCCCCGTCTTGTAGATCGCCGCTCGTAGGTCCGCGACCACCTCGGGCGCCTGCGTTCTGATCTGGCTCGCGGCGTAGCGGAGCGGGATTATCAGGGCGTCGCGGAGCTTCAGGTCGCGGCCGTGGTCCCGGGAGAGTTGTGCCGGCGTGTGGTGGCCTTGGTAGCCGTCGACCTCGACGACCACACCCTCGTGCGGCCAGTACGCATCGACCCTGAATCCGCACGGCTTGACGTTGATGAGTGGACGCGGCACGCCCGCCTTTTCGGCGAGGGCGTACATGTCGCGCTCGAGTTCGCTGTCTGTCAGCGCCAAACGGGCGTCGTGGAGCGCCAGCGCCTTTCGCAGCTTGGCGCTGCCCGGGGCGCCGCGGCGGCAGGTGGCTTTGACTGCGTCGAGGTCGACGTCGTGGTGGTACTCGGCTTCGGCCAGCACGTAGCGGACGTCTTTGTCGGAGTGGTCGATGGCGTAGTCGCGGAGGGTCTGCGGAAGCGTGGTGACCGAGAGTCTTCTGAAGTAGGTTCGGGCGAACTGGCGACGGCGATGGAACACGATTCCGTCGGCTTCCTTCTTGCAGCTGTGCGGGACAGTGATGTGGATCTCCGCCGGCTCGAATCGCGTAAGCCACCACCACCGCGCAGCGCTTCCGTCGCTGAGCGCCGAGCCACGGCCGGCGAAAAACAGCGCGGCGGCAAGCTCGCCCTCGCGGGTCAGCCTGGGATGTCCGACCGCGTATACGTTGGGGTACTTCTCGTAGAGCCATCCACCGTTCGCCCAGCGCCACACCGTGGTTCGCGCGATGCCGAGCCGCGACAGCTGCCTCGCGTGGATGACCCCCCACTGGTCGCTCGCTACGCGGCCCACCCTTCGGGCAACCGGGTCGGTCTGGTTCCGGCGAGGGGAACGGTTTGGACCCAGCTCGGACATGAGCCCGATCGTGGCGCGGACCCCTGTAACAGAACAAGACGCAGTCGTTGCGTCTGTGCAAAAAAATGAGAGCCGCCCACCGCACGGGACCGGGGGTTGCGGCAGACGGCCCTCTTCCGCTTTGCTACCCACACCACAAAATAGAAAACACGAGGGCCGCCGACCGCACGGGACCGGGGGCTGCGGCCGGACAACCCTCGCGTGGCGTAAATGTAACGGCTGAAAAGCCCGGTTTTCAGGCCACGCGTTCAGTTGTCAGGATGCGGACAAATCCTCGGCAGCGACCTCTGCCGAGCGCGGGCGCGGCCGCGCGGCAGGACCGCCCAGCAGGAGGCCCGCGCCGCTGGCGATCATCAGCAGCACGGCGCCGGCGGTCTCGAGGTAAAGGCCCAGGCTGGGGCTCGAGCTCGCGGCGACGTAGTGGCCGGCGCGGAGCACGATCCCGCTCGCCTGCGCGTCGGGGAGGTCGCCGGCCAGCGCGATCACGAGCGCGAGCACGCCGAGCACGCCGATGGCCAGCAGCGCCGGAGGGCTGCCCTCTCGGGCGCCGCCCCAGCTCAGCAGCGCGGCGAGCAGCGCGATCGGGACCAGCGCGAACGCGTTGTGGGCGTGGCCGGTGACGGTCACTAGCGCTGTGCGGGTGGCCGAGGTGTGGACCGAGTAGAGCTGCGCGAACTCGGAGGCGACGAGCATCGCGGCAGCCAAAAAACCGCAGGCGAGCACGGTAAATGCGACGGCGGGCGGAAGCTGCCGGCGGGGCGCGCGGCGATCGCGCCGACGCCTGCGGGAATCGGCCGTATCCCTGCTATATTTGGCCTCCGCCTCGGGTGTCGCGCTCATCTGTGCTCGCTCTCGGGCGCGGAGGATCCATTCCATGGAGATGCCGACCGAATAGAAACACGCCCGGAGCCGACACCTGTGTCGTGAAACGGGCCCCCTGGGCCCTTTTTCATGTCCGCAGACGAGCGGCCCCGAAACCCTTTAGACCTCATGCCTCGTAAGTTCACGCTAGAGAACACTCGCAACATCGGGATCATGGCGCACATCGACGCCGGTAAGACGACGACGACCGAGCGCATCCTCTATTACACCGGCCGCACCTACAAGATGGGTGAGGTTCACGAGGGCGCGGCCGTGATGGACTGGATGGAGCAGGAGCAGGAGCGGGGCATCACGATCACCTCGGCGGCCACCACGGCCGAGTGGGCCGGCCACCGGATCAACATCATCGACACGCCGGGCCATGTCGACTTCACCGTCGAGGTCGAGCGCTCGCTGCGGGTCCTCGACGGCGCCATCGCGCTGTTCGACTCGGTCGCCGGCGTCGAGCCGCAGTCAGAGACCGTCTGGCGCCAGGCCGACAAGTACCACGTGCCGCGGATCGCGTACATCAACAAGATGGACCGGATCGGCGCCGACTTCGACCGCGGAGTGCAGACGATGATCGATCGCCTCGGCGCGCACCCGGTGCCGATCCAGCTGCCGATCGGCGCAGAAGCCGACTTCCGGGGGATCGTCGACCTCGTCCAGAACAAGGCGATCGTCTACAAGGACGAGCTCGGCAAGGAGCAGGACGTGATCGAGATCCCGGCCGAGCTCGCTGACGCGGCGGCCGCCGCGCGCGAGCATCTGCTCGAGGAGGTCTCGCACTACGACGACGGGATCCTCGAGATGATCCTCGAGGAGCAGGAGATCTCGCCCGAGCGGCTCAAGCAGGCGATCCGCACCGCCACGCTCGGGAACAAGATGACCCCCGTCCTGTGCGGCTCAAGCTTCAAGAACAAGGGTGTCCAGCCGCTGCTCGACGCCGTCGTCGACTACCTCCCGAGCCCGCTCGACGTGCGGCCGGTGGAGGGGATCGAGCCGGACAAGGCGTCCGAGAACGGCGGCCGCACCGCGACCCGCGCGGCCTCCGACGACGAGCCGTTCGCGGCGCTCGCGTTCAAGATCATGGCCGACCCGTACGTCGGCAAGCTGACCTACTTCCGCGTCTATTCGGGCAAGCTCACCGCCGGCTCGCGGGTGCTCAATGTCACGACCGGGCGCACCGAGCGGATCGGCCGCATCCTGATGATGCAGGCGAACGATCGTGAGGAGCTGACAGAGGTCTACGCCGGTGACATCGCGGCCGCGGTCGGGATCAAGCAGGTCGTGACCGGCGACACGCTGGCGGCGCCCGACAAGCCGATCAAGCTCGAGATGATCGATTTCCCCGAGCCGGTGATCAAGGTCGCGATCGAGCCGAAGACCAAGATCGACCAGGAGAAGATGTCGACCGCGCTCGGCCGTCTCGCCGAGGAGGACCCGACCTTCCAGGTCCGCACCAACGAGGAGACCGGCCAGACCGAGATCTCCGGCATGGGCGAGCTGCACCTCGAGGTGCTGGTCGACCGGATGCTGCGCGAGTACAAGGTCGACGCGAACGTCGGTCGGCCGCAGGTCTCCTACCGCGAGACGATCCGCGGCACCGCCGAGAAGGTCGAGGGACGGTTCGTCCGACAGACCGGCGGCTCGGGCCAGTACGGGATCGTCTACATCAACGTCGAGCCGGCTCCCGGCGAGGGCTTTGACTTCATCAACAAGATCAAGGGCGGCTCGATCCCGACGGAGTTCATTCCGGCGGTCGAGAAGGGCGTCGAAGAGGCGCTCGAGAACGGCCCGCGGGCCGGCTACCCGATGGTCGACGTGCGCGTCACGCTGACCGATGGCAAGTACCACGACACCGATTCGAGCGAGATCGCGTTCAAGGTTGCGGGCTCGCTTGCGCTCAAGGAGGCGGTCAAGCGCGCCAAGCCGGTGCTGCTCGAGCCGATCTTTGCGGTCGAGGTCGTAACGCCCGAGGAGTACATGGGCGACGTGATCGGCGATCTGAACCGCCGACGTGGTCAGGTCCATGGGATGGAGCAGCGCGGCAACGCGCAGGTGGTGAGCGCGCACGTGCCGCTCGCCGAGATGTTCGGGTATGCGACCGACGTGCGATCCAACACGCAGGGTCGGGCGACTTACACGATGCAGTTCGATCGGTACGACGAGGTGCCGACGAACATCGCCGAGAAGGTGGTTGGGGAGCTCCAGCCCGCCTAACCGGCCCCTAGCAGTAACCTCGGACAGAAGTCCGATAGATTTTCGAAGTTCGTCCTGAGACGGACACCCCTAGAAACAGAAGGAGCGACACCAAAGTGGCGAAGGCCAAGTTCGAGCGCGATAAGCCCCATGTCAACGTCGGAACCATCGGTCACATCGACCATGGCAAGACGACGCTTACGGCCGCGATCACCAAGGTGCTGAACGAGAAGTTCGGCGGCACGGAAGTGCGGTCGTTCGAATCGATCGACAACGCTCCCGAGGAGAAGGCTCGCGGCATCACGATCGCGACCTCCCACGTGGAGTACCAGACTGAGAACCGTCACTACGCGCACGTCGACTGCCCCGGGCACGCCGACTACGTAAAGAACATGATCACGGGAGCCGCCCAGATGGACGGCGCGATCCTCGTGGTTTCGGCGGCGGACGGCGCGATGCCGCAGACGCGCGAGCACATCCTGCTCGCTCGCCAGGTCGGCGTGCCGTACATCGTGGTCTTCCTGAACAAGGCGGACATGGTCGACGACCCCGAGCTCCTCGAGCTCGTCGAGGTCGAGATCCGCGACCTGCTGTCCGAGTACGAGTTCCCGGGTGATGACATCCCGTTCGTCATCGGCTCGGCGCTGAAGGCGCTCGAGGGCGACGCCGAGTACGAGGGCAAGATCCTCGAGCTCGCCGAGGCCCTGGACACCTACATTCCGGAGCCGGTCCGCGATCTCGACAGGCCGTTCCTGATGCCGGTCGAGGATGTGTTCTCGATCACCGGCCGCGGCACCGTCGCGACCGGACGGATCGAGCAGGGCATCATCAAGACGGGCGAGACGGTCGAGATCGTCGGCATCAAGCCGACCGAGTCGACGGTCGTAACCGGCGTCGAGATGTTCAAGAAGATCCTCGACGAGGGCCAGGCCGGCGACAACGTCGGCTGCCTGCTCCGAGGCACCAAGCGGGAGGACATCGAGCGCGGGCAGGTTCTCTGCAAGCCGGGTTCGATCACCCCGCACACGAAGTTCAAGTCTGAGGTCTACGTCCTCAAGAAGGAGGAGGGTGGTCGTCACACCCCGTTCTTCACGGGCTACCGGCCGCAGTTCTACTTCCGCACGACCGACGTCACGGGCGTCGCCAACCTGCCCGAGGGCACGGAGATGGTGATGCCGGGCGACAACGTCCAGATGGAGATCGAGCTGATTCAGCCGATCGCCATGGATCAGGGTCTGCGGTTCGCGATCCGCGAGGGCGGCCGCACGGTCGGCTCCGGGGTCGTCACCGAAGTCGTTCAGTAATTAGAGGCGGCGTGGCCTTCGGCCCGCCGCCCATTTTTTGAGAGATACGACACTAGGGGCGGGGCCCGCAACCCGGGGCTCGCCCTTACGACTGGAATAAGCCAGATGGCAACGATTGCCCAAAACAAAATCCGCATAAGGCTCAAGTCCTACGATCACTCCGCGATCGAGGCCGCGGCTAAGGAGATCGTCGAGACGGCGACGCGCACCGGCGCGACCGTCTCCGGTCCCGTGCCGCTGCCGACGGAGAAGAACGTCTACTGCGTGATCCGCTCGCCGTTCAAGGACAAGGACTCGCGCGAGCACTTCGAGATCCGCACGCACAAGCGGTTGATCGACATCCACCAGCCGACCCCGAAGACGGTCGACTCGCTCCAGCGGCTCGACCACCTTCCCGCCGGCGTGGATATCGAGATCCGGTTGGCCTCCTAGGAGTTCGTGATGGCGGCGATCCTGGCGCGGAAACTCGGAATGACCCAGCGGTTCCTCGACGACGGGAAGGTCGAGCGCGTCACCGTGCTCGAAGCCGGACCGTGTCCGGTGACGGGGATCCGCACGGTCGAGCGCGACGGCTACGAGGCCCTCCAGCTGGCCTTCGCCCCGTGCAAGGAGAAGGTGTTGACGAAGGCCCAGCTCGGCCACCTGCGCAAGGCCGACGCCTCCGCGCATCGCGTAGTGCGCGAGTTCCGCAACGAAGCCGGCGAGCTGCTGATGGGCGAGACGGTCCGGTGTGACGCGTTCGCCGTCGGCGACGTCGTAAAGGTCTCTGGCACCTCGAAGGGCAAGGGTTTCCAGGGCACGATCAAGCGCCACAACTTCGCCAGCGGTCCCAAGTCGCACGGCTCGCACAACGTCCGCGCGCCGGGTTCGATCGGCGCGTCCGCGACACCGTCGCGCGTGTTCAAGGGCATCCGCGGCCCGGGCCGGATGGGCGGCGGTCGGATCACCCAGCGCGGGCTGACAGTGGTCGAGGTAATCCCCAAGCAGAATCTGCTGCTCGTTCGGGGCGCTGTCCCCGGGCCGCGCGGTGGCACCGTGGAGGTGCGGACCGATGGCTAAGGCTCCCGTCCTCGGCGGTGGCGATGTGACGCTCGACGCGCAGGCGTTCGAGGCCGCGTTCAACATGCCGCTCGTCCACGAGACCGTGCGCGCCGAACTGAACGCGCGCCGGCAGGGCACCGCGTCGACGAAGACCCGCGGACAAGTCCGAGGCGGCGGCGCCAAGCCGTGGCGCCAGAAGGGCACCGGCCGCGCTCGCGCCGGATCCTCGCGCTCTCCCGTCTGGACCGGCGGCGGCGTCGTCTTCGGCCCGACCCCGCGGCACTACACCGCCAAGGTCAACCGCAAGGCCCGTCGCGCGGCGCTGCGCAGTGCGCTCTCGGCGCACGTCGGCCGCTCCACATTTGCCGTGTTCGACGCTGGGGTGTTCAGCGCTCCCTCGACAGCCCAGGCTCTGGATCTGCTCGACGGCTGGAGCCAGGACTACCCGACGCTCGTGCTGCTGCACGTCGACGAGGCCGACGCAGGCAAGTCATTCCGCAACCTGGCGCGCGTGAGAGTGATGCCGGTGGAAGAGGCGGGGGTGGCCGACATCATGGGCGCGGCTTCGTTGCTGGTCTCCGAGGCAGCGCTTCCCTCCTTGGTCACGAGAGCCAGCGATGGCGCATCCCCCGCCGCCGAGGGTGACGCTGCCCAAACCAAGCCGGAGCCGAAGGCGAAGGCCAATAAAGAAAAAGATGATCAGGAAGGCGACGAGTAATGGACGCCAGTCAAGTCATCATTCGCCCGGTCGTCTCCGAGAAGAGCTTTGTGCTGGCCGAGGCCGGCAAGTACACGTTCCGGGTCCACGACAAGGCGCACAAGACCCAGATCCGTCAGGCGATCGAGCAGCTGTTCGACGTCAAGGTCCTCGATGTGCGGACCTCGTCGGTGAAGAGCAAGCCGAAGCGGCGCGGTCAGACCTCCGGGCGGACACGCCAGTGGAAGAAGGCGATCGTGCAGGTCGCCGAGGGCGACACGATTCCGATCTTCAGCGGACTGCAGGGAGCCGAGTAACCGATGCCGATTCGCAAACCAAAGCCGACCTCGCCCGGGCGGCGATTCGTCAGCTATCCGGACTTCGCGGAGATCACGCGGTCCAAGCCTGAGAAGTCGCTGACCGAGGGGCTGAAGAAGTCCGGCGGTCGCAACTCGTACGGCCGCAAGACCTCGCGGCACCGCGGTGGCGGCGCCAAGCGCCTGTACCGCAAGATCGACTTCAAGCGCACCAAGGACGGCGTGCCGGCGAAGGTGGCCACGATCGAGTACGACCCCAACCGCTCCGCCTACATCGCGCTGCTCCACTACGCCGACGGTGAGAAGCGCTACATCCTCGCGCCGCAGCGGCTGCAGGTGGGCGCCACGGTCGAGTCCGGCCCGTCGCGTCGACATCCGGGTGGGCAACTGCCTGGCGCTGGCGAACATGCCTCCCGGCACCGTCGTGCACAACGTCGAGATGACTCCGGGCCGTGGCGGTCAGATGGCCCGCTCGGCCGGTTCCGGGGTTCAGCTGCTCGCGAAGGACGGCGACTACGTCACGCTGCGGCTGCCCTCGGGCGAGATGCGGCTGGTTCGGGCCGAGTGCCGCGCCACCGTCGGCTCGATCGGCAACTCGGATCACCAGAACGTCAAGGTCGGGAAGGCCGGGCGCAAGCGTCACATGGGCGTCCGCCCGCAGACGCGCGGCACGGCCATGAACCCCGTCGACCACCCGCACGGTGGCGGCGAGGGCTCGACCACCCCCGGGCGCAACCCGGTCACGCCGTGGGGCGTGCCGACGCTCGGCTATCGGACCCGGAAGAAGGGCAAGCAATCGGACCGCTACATCGTGCGCGGCCGCAGGAGAGGTAAGAAGCGATGAGTCGTTCGAGTAAGAAGGGACCCTGGGTACAGGAGCGCCTGATCGGCCGGATCGAGGCGATGAACACCTCTGGCGACAAGCGGATGATCCGCACCTGGTCTCGGACCTCCACGATCTTCCCGGAGATGGTCGGTCACACGATCGCGGTGCACGACGGGCGCAAGCACGTGCCCGTGTTCATCTCCGAGTCGATGGTGGGGCACAAGTTGGGTGAGTTTGCGCCGACGCGGCTTTATCGGGGACATGCGTCGACTGGGAAGAGGCGATGAGTCCGGACGAAGAGAAGACAGAGGAGCCGAAGCGCCGGCGGCGGGCCCGCAAGGCCGAGGCTGCCGAGGCCGCACCTCCGTCCGAAGCGGTGGGGGCGGACGCTACCGAGGCCGCATCCTCGTCTGAAGCCGCTGAAGCGGCTGAGTCCGAGGTGGAGCCGGAGCCTGAGACGACGCGAGCGGCTTCAGCCGAGGACGCGACCCCGTCCGCTCCTGTTGATGAGCGAGGAGAATGAGCGCCTGAGGCGGAAGTCGAAGCGCCGAAGCCCGCTCGGCGGCGCCGGCGGAAGGCTGACGCTGAAGAGGCCGAGGCTGAGAAGCCGGCTGCGCCTCCCGCGCCGGCGCCGACGCGCCGTCGCCGCGGTGAGCGGCCGGTGGGGCCGCCGCCGATCGTGCGGGCGCAGGCGAAGTACGTGCGTTCTTCGCCGCGGAAGGCCCGGCTGGTGTGCGACCACATTCGCGGGAAGTCGGTTGAGGAAGCGCGAGCTATCCTGGCTGTCACTCCGCGGTCGGTTGCGAAGGATTGGAGCAAGCTGCTCGAGTCGGCGGTCGCCAATGCGGAGCACAATCACGAGCTTGTTGGCGAGGACCTGTACGTGAAGGCGGTCCATGCCGACGATGGCCCGACGATCAAGCGGTTCAGGCCGCGCGCGATGGGTCGCGCGACGAAGATCCGCAAACGGACCAGTCACCTGACGATTTTGCTGACACCGAAAGACGACTAACTGTGGGACAGAAAGTTCATCCCGAAGGGCTCCGCGTGGGCTACATCCACGACTGGAAGTCGAATTGGTTCAACGAGAAGCAGTTCTCTGACTTCCTGTTCGAGGACATCCAGATCCGAGAGCACATCGTCGGACGGCTGTCGCATGCCGGTCTGTCGGACATCACTATCCGCAAGAACGCCGGTGAGGTTGAGGTCAACATCCACACGGCGCGGCCCGGAATCGTGATCGGCAAGTCGGGCTCCGAGGTCGACCAGCTTCGGCGTGACCTGCACCGGATCACGAACAAGCAGGTGAAGGTCAACATCCTTGAGATCAAGCGCCCCGAGCTCGACGCGCGGCTCGTCGCCCAATCGATCGCCGAGCAGCTGCAGAACCGGGTGGCCTTCCGCCGCGCGATGAAGCGCGCGCTCACGAGCGCCATGCGGTCCGGCGCGAAGGGCGTCAAGGTTCAGGTTTCAGGCCGCCTCGGCGGCGCCGAGATGGCGCGGACCGAGGGCTACTCCGACGGCCGCGTCCCGCTGCACACGCTGCGTGCCGACATCGACTACGGCTTCCACGAGGCGCGGACCACGTTCGGGCGGATTGGCGTCAAGTGCTGGATCAACAAGGGCGAGATCATGCCCGAGGGCTACTCCGGCGCCGACCTGACGATCATGGACGAGCCTGCCCCGCAGGCTCCGGAGCGCGGTGGTCGCGACGGACGCGACGGCCGTGGCGGCCGTGAGGGTCGCGGCGGTCGTGGCGGTCAGGGCGGCGGTGGTCGTGGTGGCGGTCCCGGCGGTCGCGGTGGCGGTCCCGGCGGTCGCGGTGGCGGTCCCGGCGGCGGCGGTGGTCGCGGTGGCGGTCAGGGCGGCGGTGGTCGTGGTGGCTTCGGCGGCGGCGGCGGTGGTGGCGGCCGTGGCGGCGGCGGCGGCTTCGGCGGCGGCGGTCGTGGCGGCGGTGCCGGCGGCGGTGGTCGTGGTGGCTTCGGCGGTGGCGGTGGCGGTGGCGGCCGTGGTGGCGGTCCCGGCGGCGGTGGCGGCGGCTTTGGCGGCGGTGGCGGTCGTGGCGGCGGTCCCGGCGGCGGCGGCGGTCGCGGCGGCGGTCCGGGCGGCGGCGGCCGTGGTCCGCGTGGCGGCGGCGGTGGCGGTCGCGGCGGCGCAGGCGGCGGTCAAGGCGGCCAGGGCGGTCAGGGCGGCCAGGGCGGCGGAGGTTCGCGCTGATGCTCGCCCCCAAGCGCGTGAAGCACCGCAAACATCACCGCGGACGTCGCGCGGGTCTTTCGCGTGGCCAGGTCAAGGTTCAGTTCGGCGAGTACGGGCTGAAGGCGCTCGACGCTGGCTGGCTCACCAGCCGCCAGATCGAAGCCGCCCGTATCGCCATGACCCGCAAGATCAAGCGCGGTGGCAAGGTGTGGATCAACGTCTATCCCGACAAGCCGTTCACAAAGAAACCGGCCGAGACCCGGATGGGCTCCGGCAAAGGCTCTCCCGAGGGCTGGGTCGCGGTTGTGAAGCCGGGTCGCGTGATGTTCGAGCTGGCCGGGGTACCCGAGCCGCTCGCGCGCGAGGCGATGCGACTGGCCGGGCACAAGCTTCCCGTGCGGACCAAGTTCGTGATGAGGGAGGACGGATGAAGTCCGCCGAGCTGCGTGACCTCACCGACGGTGAGCTCACCGAGCACATCCACACGGCGCGGCGCGACCTGTTCGGACTGCGCTTTCAGCACGCCACCGGCGAGCTCGACAACACCGCCGGCCTACGCCGGGCGAAGCGTGCGATTGCGCGCGCACTCACCGTTGCGCGCGAACGAGAACTGCGAGTAGAGAACGAGAATGGCTGAGACCGAAAACAACGTCGAACCGACTGAAGCTGAAGACACCACCGCCGAGGCCCCCGAGGCTCCGGCCGCTGAGCCGGTGGCTGAGCCGACTGAAGAGGCGTCCGCACCAGCTGCGGAGCCCGCACCGGCTGCGGAGCCCGCACCGGCTGCGGAGCCCCAGGCCATCCTCACGCCGAAGGAGCGCAAGCAGGCCGCGAAGGCCGCGAAGGCGCCCGCGCCGCGCGGGCCGGTGAGCCCAGAGGATCGGCAGGCCGAGCGCGTCGCCGCGCGGACCCACAAGGCGGCGCTGCGCCGGACCGGACGGGTCAAGGCACGCGAGAAGAACCGCGCAGCCGAGCACCGCTCAGAGCCGACCCCGCCGCGCGAAC
This sequence comes from uncultured Solirubrobacterales bacterium, assembly GCA_963794825.1. Lineage (GTDB taxonomy): Bacteria > Actinomycetota > Thermoleophilia > Solirubrobacterales > Solirubrobacteraceae > Palsa-465. The sequence continues at coordinate 1,842,366 of CAWCFB010000001.1, read as the reverse complement.
ACGCGCCCGGGACGCAGAAGGTCCGTCAGGGGATCGTCGTCTCGGATAAGGCCGACAAGACGATCACGGTGCGGATCGACCTGGCGCGCCGCCACCGCAAGTATCAGAAGATCGTTGCGACGTCGCGGACGCTGCACGCCCACGACGAGGGCAACGACGCGCACATCGGGGACACGGTGATCGTGCGCGAGTCGCGGCCGCTGTCGCGGAGCAAGCGCTGGCGCCTCGTCGAGGTAGTTGAGAGGGCCAAGTGATCCAGAACGAGACTCGACTTCGCGTCGCCGACAACTCCGGCGCGCGGGAGATCCTCGTGATTCGCGTCAAGGGCGGCCACCGCCGCCGGTACGCGCACGTCGGCGACATCATCACGGCGACCGTCAAGCAGGCGGCCCCGCAGGGGTCGGTGCGCAAGGGCGAGGTCGTGACCGCGGTCGTCGTCCGCTGCAAGAAGGCCTACGGTCGCGAGGACGGCACCTACATCGCGTTCGACGAGAACGCGGCGGTGCTGATTGACGCGCAGGGGGCACCGCGCGGCACCCGCATCTTCGGCCCGGTCGCGCGCGAGCTGCGCGAGCGCAACTTCATGCGGATCGTCTCCCTCGCTCCGGAGGTGCTCTAGTGGCCGCGCGAATCAGAGCCGACGACGACGTGATCGTGATCGGCGGCAAGGACGCGGGCAAGCGCGGCAAGGTGCTGCGGGTCGAGCCGAAGAAGAACAAGGTGTACGTCGAGGGTCTCAACATCATCAAGCGCCACCAGAAGCCGCAGCAGGTTGCCGGGGCGCAGCGCGCGGAGCAGGTCGGCGGAGTGGTCGAGAAGGAGGGTCCGATCCACATCTCCAACGTGATGCTGGTCGACCCCAAGGACGGCAAGCCGACCCGCGTCAAGGTGGAGATCCTCGAGGGCAAGCGCCACCGCGTGGCGGCCCGCAGCGGAACGAGGATCGACTAGCCATGCCGGCACGTCTGAAGACCCGTTACAACGACGAGATCCGCCCGCAGCTGATCGAGCGGTTCGGCTACTCGACGCCGATGCAGGCGCCGCGGATCACGAAGATCACGGTCAACATGGGCGTCGGCGACGCCAAGCAGGACTCGAAGGTGCTCGACGCCGCCTCGGAGCAGCTCGCGACGATCACCGGCCAGAAGCCGAACGTCCGCCGTGCGCGCAAGTCGATCGCCCAGTTCAAGATCCGCGAGCAGATGCCCGTCGGCGTCGCGGTGACGCTGCGCGGAGAGCGCTCGTACGAGTTCCTGGACCGGCTGATGTCGGTGGCGATCCCGCGGATCCGTGACTTCCGCGGGCTCAACCCGCGCTCGTTCGACGGCCGCGGTAACTACTCGCTCGGCGTCCGCGAGCAGATCATCTTCCCCGAAGTCGACTACGACGAGATCGACCAGGTCCGGGGTCTCGACATCACGATTACGACTACGGCCCACAGCGACGAAGAGTCATTTGCACTGCTCGAGGCGCTCGGGATGCCGTTCGCAAAGGAGAACCGCAACTAGTGGCCAAACTTTCGCAGCGCGTCCGCCAGCAGCGGACGCCGAAGTTCAAGACCAGGGGATACACCCGTTGCCGCCGCTGCGGCCGCGCCCGTGCCGTGTACCGCAAGTTCGGCGTGTGCCGGATCTGCCTGCGCGAGCTGGCGCACAACGGCTACATCCCCGGCATGACAAAGTCGTCCTGGTAACCGCTATGAGCATGACCGACCCGATCGCCGATTTCCTCACGCGCCTGCGCAACGCCGCCAAGGCGCAGCATCACGACGTCTTGATTCCCTCCTCGAAGCTCAAGCGCGAGATGGCGCGGATCCTCAAGGAGCAGGGTTACATCGAGGCGTTTGAGATTCAGCCCCCCGCCGAGGGGAGCCCCGGCGAGACGCTGACGATCACGCTCAAGTACACCGAGGACCGCAAGCCCGTGATCTCAGGGATGCAGCGCGTCTCGCGCCCGGGCCGGCGGACCTACGTCGACCACGCCCACCTCCCCCGCATCCAGGGCGGAATGGGCACCGCGATCATCTCGACCTCCAAAGGCGTGATGACGGGCCACGAGGCCCGCATCGAAGGCGTCGGTGGCGAGGTCGTGGCCAACGTCTGGTAACTCATGTCCCGAATCGGAAGACAGCCAATCCCCGTGCCCGCCGGCGTGACCATCGCGATCGAGCCTGAGCGCGTGACCGTGAACGGGCCCAAGGGCGAGCTGACGGAGCGGATCAATCGCGACATCACCGTCGAGCAGCAGGAGGACGTGCTCCACGTAACGCGGCCGACCGACCGCGGCGAGCACCGCGCGCTGCACGGGCTGACCCGGACGCTCGTCGCGAACATGGTCACCGGCGTCACCGACGGGTTCGAGAAGCGTCTCGAGATCCAGGGTGTGGGCTACCGCGCGCAGCTGCGCGGCCGCGACCTCGAGCTGGCGCTCGGGTACTCGCATCCGGTGTCCGTGAAGGCGCCGGACGGGATCGAGTTTGAAGTGCCCCTGCCGACGAGGATCGTCGTGCGCGGCGCGTCCAAGCAGCAGGTCGGCGAGGTCGCTGCCTACATCCGCAAGCAGCGCAAGCCCGAGCCGTACAAGGGCAAGGGCATCCGCTACGAGGGCGAGTACGTCGCCCGGAAGGTCGGTAAGCGGGCATGACCGTTCTCACCGCTCCGGCGCGGCGCCTGCGGCGCCGCCGGCGTGTCCGGGCCAAGATCCATGGCACCGCGGAACGCCCGCGGATCTCCGTTTTCCGCTCGAACCGCGGGATCTTCGCCCAGCTGATCGACGACGACGCCGGCCGGACGCTCGCCGCGGTTCAGTGGACCGAACCCGAGCTGCGATCGCTGAAGCCAACCGAGCAGGCGACCCGGGTCGGGGCGCTGCTCGCCGAGCGCGCGAAGGCCGCCGGGATCACGACCGCCGTGTTCGATCGCGGCGGCTACCAATACCACGGGCGCGTGGCAGCGCTCGCCGACGCCGCCCGCGAGGGCGGACTCGAGTTCTGACCCCCGCTACCCTGGATCAGCTTCCCATGCCCACCCGTGATCGCACAGTTTCACCAGCCGGACTCGACCTCCAGGAGCGTGTCGTCGAGATCAACCGCGTCGCCAAGGTCGTCAAGGGCGGCCGGCGGTTCTCGTTCACCGCGCTGGTCGTCGTCGGCGACGAGCGTGAGGTGGTCGGGATCGGATACGGCAAGGCGAACGAGGTTCCGGTGGCCATCCAGAAGGGCGTCGAGCGGGCGAAGAAGAACCTCTATCGCGTGCCCAAGCACGGTTCCACGATCACCCATCAGACCACGGGCGTGTTCGGCTCCGGACGGGTCTTTTTGAAGCCGGCCTCCCCCGGTACCGGTGTGATCGCCGGCGGCGGCGTGCGGGCGGTCCTGGAGCTCGCCGGCATCCACGACATCCTGTCGAAGTCGCTCGGCTCTCAGAACCCGATCAACTTGGTGAAGGCGACGATGGCCGGTCTCGAGTCGCTGCGTACGCCGAAAGAGGTCGCCGAGCTCCGCGGCCTGTCCGTGAATATGGTGCTCGGCCTGACCGAGCAGCCCACGAACGGCGAGACGCTGTCTGCTGAGGCCGGCGCGGATAACTCGCCGCCGGATCCGACGGCCGAGCCGGACGCGGTCGACGCGGAGGCCGAGGCGGCCGAATGACCACGCTCAAGATCACCCAGCGCCGGTCGCGCAATGGATCGGACAAGAGCCAGGTCGCCACGCTCCGCTCGCTCGGTCTTCGTCGCATCAACCACACGGTTGAGCACGCGGACAGCCCTCAGGTCCGCGGGATGATCCACAAGGTCCGGCACTTGGTCGAGGTCACGGAGAACTGATGGCCGACCAAGAGACCACCGAGGAGCGGATCGGGCTCCACAATCTGCACCCTGCGCCGGGCTCGCGCAAGCAGCGCAAGCGCGTCGGCCGGGGTGAGGGGTCGGGCACCGGCAAGACCTCAGGTCGCGGGCAGAAGGGCGCGGGCTCTCGCTCGGGCTCCAAGCGCCGAGCACGGTTCGAGGGCGGCCAGAACCCGATTCACATGCGGATGCGCAAGCTGCGCGGACCGAACAGCAAGACGGCAATGCCGTTCGAGATGTTCCGGACGCACACCCAGCCCATCAACTTGGGCGAGCTCGACCGGCGCTTTGAGGCAGGGGACGTTGTTACGCTCGAGGCGATGAACGCCAAGGGGCTTGCCACGCGCAAGGGTGTACCGGTCAAGGTGCTCGCCAAGGGCGAGCTCAGCAAGAAGCTGACGGTGCACGCGCACGCGTTCTCGGCGACGGCTCGCGAGCGGATCGAGTCCGCTGGCGGGACTTGCGAGCTGATCTCAGAGGGCTGAGCCGATGATCTCGACGATCCTTGGCGCGTTCAGGGTCAAAGAGATCCGCAACAAGGTCCTGTTCACGGCGCTGCTGCTGGCGCTGTACCGGCTCGGTACCCACATCCCCGCGCCGGGCATCAACTCCGCCGCGGTCAAGCAGATCCAGTCGAACTTTGGCGGCAACAGCATCCTCGGCCTGCTGAACCTGTTCAGCGGCGGGGGGTTGGGGCGGATCGCGATCTTCGCGCTCGGGATCATGCCCTACATCACCGCCTCGATCATCCTGCAGCTGCTGCAGGTCGTCGTGCCCTCGCTGGAGAAGCTGCAGAAGGAAGGCGAGGTCGGCCAGGCGCGGATCACGCAGTACACGCGGTACCTCACGGTCGGGCTCGCGTTCGCGCAGTCGATCGGCTACGTGTTCCTGTTCCGCAGCTTCGAGAAGCAGGCGGGCGGCCAGCCGGTGATCACGAACTTCACGCTGTTGAAGGTGTTCCTGATCGTGATCTCGCTGACGGCCGGGACCGTGCTGCTGATGTGGATGGGCGAGCTGATCACCCAGCGGGGGATCGGGAACGGGATCTCGCTGATGATCTTCGCGTCGATCGTCTCCCGGATCCCGAGCGGGATCAACTCGTGGTGGACGAACCCCGACCAGGTGTTCCGCGTGATCATGCCGTTCATCGCGGTCGGCGTCGTGGCGGCGGTCGTGTTCGTGCAGGAAGGCCAGCGCCGGATCCCGATCCAGTACGCGAAACGGGTGATAGGCAGACGGATGACCCAGGGAGGCCAGACCTACCTGCCGCTGCGCGTGAATATGGCCGGCGTCATCCCGGTGATCTTCGCCGCCTCAGTGATGGCGATCCCGCCGACCGTCGGCCAGCTGATCGGCCACAACAAGCCGGGCAGCTTCGGCACCAGCGTCTACACCTTCTTCGCCCCCGGCGGCTGGCACTACGTCGTCGGCGAGTGCGTATTCATCGTCCTGTTCACGTACTTCTACACGGCGGTGACGTTCAACCCGGTCGACCAGGCCGAGAACCTGAAGAAGTACGGCGGGTTCATCCCGGGGGTGAGGCCAGGCAGACCCACGGCCGAATTCCTGGACCGCATCCTGGCGCGATTAACGTTCCCGGGAGCCTTATTCCTGGCCGCAATCGCGGCCTTGCCAACGGTCCTGATCAATCAGACGAGCGCAAATTTCGCGTTCGGCGGTACATCGATCCTGATCGTCATCGGGGTCGCGCTCGACACCATGAAGCAGCTCGAGGCGCAGCTGATGATGCGTAATTACGAGGGCTTCTTGAAGTAGGGCGCCGCTCTGGCGCGGGTAAGAGAACCTTAAGAAGACATAAACTTGACACCCATTCGGGTATCAAGTTGAGGTGACCGCTGGCGGAACACCACCTCCGCGCCATCTCGGTCGCCGGCCCGTGTTGGATGGGTTGCGCGGGCTGGCCGTGCTGCTCGTGGTGATGATGCACACGGGCCTGCTGGCCAACGGGTACATCGGCGTCGATGTGTTCTTCGGGCTGTCCGGATTCCTGATCACGACCCTGCTGTATGAGGAGTGGGAGGGGACCGGGAAGGTGTCGTTCAAGCGGTTCTACGAGCGGCGCGCACGGCGGCTGTTGCCCGCGCTGGGCCTGCTCGTCGCGGCCTTCGCGCTCGTGTACATAGTGCTGAACCCGTTTCAGGGGTGGCCGCTCGGGCGTCGGGTCGCCACCACGCTGCTGTTCGTCAACAACTGGGTGGCGGGACTCGGCCATCAGAACGACCTCGGGGTGCTGAACCCCACGTGGTCGCTGGCCCAGGAGGAACAGTTCTACCTGCTGTGGCCACTCGTGCTGTGGGCCATGTTGCGGCTCCGGATGCGACCGATGGCGGTCATCGGGGTGCTGGTGCTGGCAGTCGTGGCGCTCGTGCAGGCCGTGCCACACCTCGAGCAGGCTCTGCCGGCCTACAGCGACTACTACTCGCCGTTGGACCGTGCGGCGGAGCTGTTCATCGGATGCGCCGCGGCGGTGCTGTGGCGCTACCGGCTGATCCCGCGGGCGCTCCACTGGCAGCTGACCGGTTGGTTGCTCCTGGGCGGCTTCGCGTTCATCCTGTTCGACGTGGACCTGCCCACCCGGTGGACGTACCTTGGCGCGGTCCTCGTCGCCGTCCCGCTGATGCTGAGTCTGCTTGGCTCGCACGGAGCGCTCGCGCGGGTTATCGCCAGTCCGCCGCTGCGCTACGTGGGGAAGATCAGCTACGGGCTCTACCTGTGCAATCTGCTGATCAACAACCTGGTGATGCACTACGTCCCCGGCCGCTCGGCGTGGTTCTACACGGCGGTGGTGCTCACCGCGAGCACCGCTGCGGCAGCGGCGTCGTGGCACCTGGTCGAGTCGCGCATGCTGCGGCGGCGGGGACGGACCGCTGCGATCGCCGTGGCCGCTCATTCCGCCGCCTGACAACGCTCCAGAGCGGATAAGCTGATCGGTCGTGCCGTCAGAACTCAACATGATCCTGTTGGGACCGCCGGGCGCCGGCAAGGGGACGCAGGCCGAGCGCCTGCGCGACGACTTCGGGCTGCCCTTCATCTCGACCGGCGAGATGCTGCGGGCGAATGTCAAAGACGGCACCGAGCTAGGGGTCGAGGCCAAGCGATATATGGACGCGGGCGACCTCGTCCCGGACGATGTGATCGTGCGGATGGTCGCCGACCGGCTGGACGCGGGCGATGCCGAGGACGGGTTCATCCTCGACGGATTCCCGCGTACGATCGCGCAAGCCGAGGCGCTCGACTCGATGCTCGACAGCCTCCGCCGCCGGATCAACGCGGCGGTCTTGATCGACGTCCCGGACGACGACGTCGTGCAGCGGATCTCCGGCCGGCGGGTGTGCGTCAAGAGCGGCCACAACTACCACGTCCAGTTCGACCCGCCCAAGCGCGAGGACGTATGCGACCAGGACGGATCGCGGCTGATCCAGCGAGACGACGACAAGCCGGAGGTCGTACGCAAGCGCCTCCACGTCTACCACGATCAGACCGAGCCGCTGATCGAGTACTACGACGGCAAGGGAGTGCTGCGGCGGATCGACGGATCCCGCAGCCCCGCCGACGTGCACGACCACATCCGGGCCGTGCTCGCGACGTTGCGGATGGAGGACGACGTCTGATGGCTATCGACCAATGATCATCAAGAAGACCCCAGCCGAGATCGACAAGATGGCCGCCGCCGGAGCGATCCTGGTCCGGACGATGAACCTCCTCGCCGGCAAGATCCGCCCCGGCGTCTCGACCCGTGAGCTCGACCAGGCCGCCGAGAAGTTCATTTTGAGCCAGGGCGCGGAGCCTGCGTTCAAGGGCTACCGCGGCTTCCCCGGGTCGATCTGCGCGTCGCCGAACTCGATGATCGTCCACGGCATCCCCGGCCAGTACAAGCTCGACCGCGGCGACATCATCTCGATCGACATCGGCGTGGTGCTCGACGGCTGGGTGGCGGACGCGGCGCGGACGTTCGCCGTCGGACCGATCTCGCCGGTCGCGTCGAAGCTGCTGAAGGTGACCGAGGAGTCGTTGTTCGTCGCGGTCGACCAGGTCCGGACGGGGAACCGCTTGGGCGATGTCTCCAACGCGATCCAGCGGCACGTCGAATCGAACGGCCTGTCGATCGTGCGGACGCTGGTGGGCCACGGGATCGGGCGCAGCATGCACGAGGATCCGCAGATCCCGAACTACGGCGAGCCCGGCACCGGGGTGCCGCTGGAGGAGGGGATGGTGCTGGCGATCGAGCCGATGGTCACAGCCGGCCGCCACGCGGTGCGCGTCGGCGAGGACCACTGGGCGATCTACTCCCAGGACGGGTCACTGGCCGCGCACTTCGAGTTCACGATCGCGGTTACCGCGGACGGCCCTCGCGTGCTGACGCCATGGCACGAGGCCGACGGCAGTCGCCAGGCCGCCTAGAAGACGCGTACGGGCGCGGCGACCGTGAGGTCGTCGTGGAGCATCCGGTGGAGCGCTGCCTCGATTCGCCACTGGACCTGGGCGTGGTCGGTGGTCACATCGGGGCCTGCGTCAGACGGGATGGCAAGGGTGAACGAGGCCCGTTCGGGGGCGTTGGGCTCGAAGGAGTGCTTCCCGAAGGCCTCGGCGGTGGCGACCCAGTCGTCATGGATGATGCACGGATTGCCGGAGGCGGACGCGACCTCGTTGAGCGGCTGGCTGCCGTCGTAGCCGTCGATCGGCTGGGCAACGTAGATGCAGCGCCGGACCAGGCGGACCTCGACCTTGCCCGCCTTGACGTGTTCGGGCTGTTGCACCGTCACGGTGCCGTTGATGGCGTCGCCGGCGCGGGCGGCGGCGGGGACGTCAGCGAGGCTCATCCCGTTGGCCGTCGCCCCCGGACCGGCCCCGTCGGCGGTCGAGGGAAGACGCACCGTGACCGGTGCCGTCACCGGGTCCTGTCCCGAAGCGGCGACCCATGCGAACCATTCGACCACGCCTGGCGATGCGGGGGGCGCATTCGCCGGGAGCTCGAATCGCGCTTCGGTCTGTCCACCAGCGAGCGACTGCTGGTCGTCGTGGACGGTGGTGTCGTGAATCACCTCGCGGGTGATCGGATGTCCGTTCGCGTCGCGGCCGCGCTCACCGACGATGTACTTGGTCACGCACCTCAGTCCAGCTTCGAGCTGCGTGCTCGGATCGTCGTTCGCGCAGCTGACCACGACCGTGGCGCCGGGCGCATATTCGCCGGGCGCTACGCTTACAGACAGCGTCGAACTGCCCCCTCTGAGCCGGTCCAGGAAGCCCACCGTATGCCATCCTACGCGTCGGGGGCGCGGGCCGGACGGAAATTTTCTCCCCTGCTATTCTGAGTCGGTGCGCCGGTAGCACACCGGTTTGTGCTGCGTGGCGCTCCTGAGGTCCGGTAGCGGCGGTCTGAAGCGGTCGCCAGAGCCGGTCCACGGGAACAGCCAGAGAATTTCGAGACGAGAGCGAAACGAGCGTGAAGGTACGACCGTCGGTCAAGCCGATGTGCGAAAAGTGCAAGATCATCCGCCGCAATGGCCGGGTGCTCGTGATCTGCTCTAACCCGCGGCACAAGCAGCGGCAGGGCTGATCGCGACTATGGCGCGTATTTCAGGCGTAAACATTCCTTTGAACAAGCGGGTCGAGGTCGGCCTGACTTATATCTACGGCATCGGTCGGTCGACCTCGAACAAGCTGTTGGGCGACGTCGGGATCGAGCCCGACCGCAAGGTCCGCGACCTGACCGAGGAGGAGGTCGTCAAGCTGCGCGACCTGATCGACTCGGGCCTGACGGTCGAGGGCGACCTGCGCCGCGAGCGCTCGCAGAACATCAAGCGCTTGCAGGAGATCGGCTCCTACCGCGGGCTGCGCCACCGGCGCGGGCTGCCGGTCCGGGGCCAGAACACGAAGACCAACGCCCGCACGCGTAAGGGTCCGAAGCGGATGCAGGTGGCGGGCAAGAAGAAGGCGGCCAAGAAATGAGTCCAGCTCCGCGCCGGCCACAGCGCGGACGTCGCCGCGTCCGCAAGAACATCCCCGTGGGCCAGGCCCACATCAAGACTTCGTTCAACAACACGATCGTGTCGCTCACCGATCGCGAGGGCAACGTGATCGCATGGGAGTCCGCCGGCGGCGCCGGCTTCAAGGGCTCGCGCAAGTCGACCCCGTTCGCCGCGCAGGTGACCGCCGACGCGGCGGCCCGGAAGGGCATCGAGCACGGGCTGCAGAAGGTCGAAGTATTCGTCAAGGGCCCAGGCTCCGGCCGCGAGACCGCGATTCGGTCCTTGCAAGCGGCCGGGCTCGAGGTCACCGGCGTCAAGGACGTCACCCCGCAAGCGCACAACGGCTGCCGCCCCCGGAAGCGGCGGAGGGTTAAGCAGATGGCTCGAGACACAGGTCCACAGTGCAAGCAGTGCCGGCGCGAGGGCCAGAAGCTGTTCTTGAAGGGCGAGCGCTGCCTGACCGACAAGTGCGGCGTCGAGCGCCGCTCGTACCCGCCCGGCGAGCACGGCCGCGGCCGGATGAAGCAGAGCGAGTACCGCGTCCAGCTGCGCGAGAAGCAGAAGGCCAAGCGCTACTACGGAGTGCTCGAGAAGCAGTTCCGGCTCTACTACCAGAAGGCTTCGCGCCAGCCGGGCATCACCGGCGAGAACCTGCTCCGGATGCTCGAATGCCGCTTCGACAATGTTTTGGTCCGCCTTGGCTTCGCCGCTTCGCGGCGCCAGGCGCGGCAGCTGATCCTGCACGGCCACTGGACCATCAACGGCCGGCGGGTGAACATCCCTTCGTACCAGCTGCGCGACAGCGACGTGATCGCGATCCACGCGAAGTCGTCCGCATCACAGGTGATCCGCGATGCCACCGAGTTGACCGGCCAAGTGCCGGCGTGGCTGCAGGCCGATCACGACTCGCTCACAGCGAAGGTGTTGCGCAAGCCGGAGCGGCGCGAGATCGCTGCCCCGGTCGAGGAACAGCTCATCGTCGAGCTGTACTCGAAGTAAAAGAGCTTTCAGCCGTGCGGCCTCTGGCCACGGGCACGGTGTTGACAGCCGCCTAGGCGGCGGCAGGAACCCACGACGTTAGGACCCTGATGCTTGACTTCCAAGTCCCCCGAATCTCCAGCGAGTCTGTAGACGACAACCGAGGATCGTTCACGATCGAGCCGCTTGACCGGGGCTTCGGCTACACGTTCGGCAACTCCCTCCGCCGCGTGCTGCTGTCGTCGCTCGCCGGCGCCGCCGTGACCAGTGTGCGGATCGAGGGCGTGGCGCACGAGTTCTCGACGATCCGTGGCGTCAAGGAGGACGTGACCGACATCGTCCTGAACCTGAAGGGCATCGTTTGCCGGATGCACTCGGACGCAACCGAGATCGAGGCGCCGCTCGTGGTGACCGGCCCCGGCGAGATCACGGCCAAGGACATCGATCTGCCGTCCGGCGTCGAGATCCTGAACCCGGATGCCCACATCGCGACGCTCGAGAAGAAGACGAAGCTCGAGGTCTATCTGACGATCGGGCACGGGCGCGGCTACCGCCCAGCGGAGGAGAACAAGTCCCCGGACCAGCCGATCGGCGTTATCCCGATCGACTCGATCTTCTCGCCCGTGCGCCGCGTGGCGTACAACGTCGAGCAGGCCCGGGTCGGTCAGAAGACCGACTTCGACAAGCTGACGCTCGACATCGAGACCGATGGGTCGATCGACCCCCACGCCGCGCTCCGTGAGGCGGCGGAGATCCTCATCTCGCAGCTGGCGATCTTCACCGACGCCGAGCGCGTGATCGAGCTGCGCTCCGCGGGTGACCCGGGCGCGCTCGAGCCTGGCTTGGTCGGCGGGAACTCGTCTGGCGCGCCGGCGCGTCGAGCGGGGCGTGATGGACGACATCCTGATCGAGGAGCTCGAGCTGGGCGTCCGTTCCTACAACTGCCTGAAGCGGGCCGGCATCCAGACCGTCGGCGACCTCGTCTCGAAGACCGAGGGTGAGCTCAACGCGATCCCGAACTTCGGCAAGAAGTCGATCGACGAAGTGATCGAGACGCTGCACGCGCGCGGCTTGGCGCTGCGCAACGACTAGTCTTACCGCTCGATGCGCCACCAGAAGAACCGATATCAGCTCAGCCGTAGCGCTTCGCATCGCAAGGCGCTGTTGATGAACCTCTGCAAGGAGGTGATCGACCACGAGCGGATCCAGACGACCGAGACGAAGGCCAAGGCCGTCAAGCCCGAGGTCGAGAAGCTGATCACGCTGGCCAAGCGCGGTGACCTGCACGCGCGTCGGCAGGCGCTGTCGACGCTGGGCCAAGACAAGTTCGCGGTGTACAAGCTGTTCGAGGAGATCGCGCCGCGGTATGTCGAGCGCGACGGCGGCTACACCCGGATCCTGAAGCTGGGGCCGCGGCGCTCAGACTCGACCGAAATGGTCTTCCTGGAGCTCGTCTGAGCCTCAAAGCTCGTTCTCGAATACGACGGGAGCGAGTTCGCCGGGTGGGCCCGGCAGGCGGGGCGCAGGACAATTCAGGACGAGGTGGAGCGGGCGCTCGCGGTGCTGCTGCGCGCTCCAGTTCAGCTCACGGTCGCCGGGCGGACCGACGCCGGCGTCCACGCGCTGGGCCAGGTGGCTTCGTATGACGGGCCGGCCGGTCTCGGTGCGATCGCTCAACGCGCTGCTCCCGGATGACGTGGCCGTGCTCTCGTGCGATGCCGCTGAGGCCGGGTTCGACGCCCGGCGCGACGCGACGTCGCGGGCTTATTGCTACCGGCTGCTGACGCGGCCCGCCAAGCCCGTTCTGGAGCGGTGCCGAGCGCTCCACTGGCCGCACTCGCTCGATATGGCGGCACTGGATGCGTGCGCCGACGCGTTGGTGGGAACCCATGACTTCACCGCCTTCACCCCGACCGAGACCAAGCACGTCCGCTTCTCACGCGACATTCTGGCCTCGCGTTGGGAGCGCTCTGGAGACGTGTTGACGTTCTGGATCGAGGCCGACGCATTCATGCGCCACATGAACCGGGTCCTGGTGGGAACGATGCTCGAGGTGGCGTCGGGGGGGCGGGCCGTTTCAGAGTTCGTCGGGCTGCTGGCCGGCGCCCCGCGGTCGGCTGCCGGTGTGACGGCGCCGGCGCGCGGGCTGTACCTGGTGGGGGTGGGATACGGCGGCGATCGGGTCTTGGTTTCGAAGTCCGGGGGGTGATTCTGACCGCGAATTAGCTCTGGAAGAGAGAGGGTGGAGGAGCGGAAATCCGACAAGCGTTTTGCAGCCAGCGGTTCCGGCCGAGCTTCCGCTTGTAGCGATGAATATGTCGTCCAGATCGTTCCGGTCGAAGAGATAGTGAGAGTTTCCGCTCGTCTGCGGGGCGAGGGAGACCGAATCGCCGAGCGGGTGGCGCGGAAGCAGCTCAACCTGATCACGACGGCCCAGCTGCGCGCCGCCGAAGTGAGCGACGTGATGATCACCAGGCGCCAGACCCGGGGGATCCTGCACAGGGTCCATCGCGGTGTGTACCTGTTCGGGACCGACCTGATGCTTCCCGCTGCCCCCGAGTTGGCGGCCGTGTTGGCATCCGGGGATGGTGCCTTGGTGAGACGCCGCTCGGCCCTTTCCTTGCTTGCCGTTGTTCCTCCATGGGAAGGCCCGGTCGAAGTCGCAGCGCCTCGGACCGTCAGCCGTCCCGGGATCATGGGGCACCGGTCCAACGGCCTGGCCGACATCGATCGCCACGCCCACCGTGGCATCCCGATCGTGTCGCCGGCCCTGGCGCTGCTGGAGTTCGCTGCCGTTGCGACCGGGGATGAGCTCGAGCGGGCGATCACGGAGGCGTACGCGCTCAAGCTCGTGACCGAGGCAATGCTGCGTAAGGTGCTTGAGCGGTATCCGCGGATCACCGGCGGACCTGCACTGCGCGCTGAACTAGATCGAGTCGGTGGCCCGCAGCTCACCAAGCGGCAGGCGGCGCAAAAAATGAAGCAGTTGATCTGCGAGGCGCAGCTCCCGCCGCCGCTCACGGAGCAATGGGTCGAGGGCTTGCGCGTCGACTTCTACTGGCCGCAGTATCGGCTCATCGTGGAGACCGACGGCTATCAGTACCACGGTCACCGCTACGCGTTCGAGAAGGACCGCCGGCGCGACCAGACGCACGTGGCCTACAAGGTGCTCCGGTTCACCTGGCGGCACCTGACCGAGGAGCCCTACCGCGTGATCGCCGTGATCGCGATGGCGATTGGCGCAGCGACCGAGCGTGGCGCCGCCGCTTAGCGGTGCCGCCATTGGGGTCCGAGGCAGGGAGCGGATTTGGCCGCCGCGAGGCCAATAGCATGGGATACATGCGCGTATTGCTGACCAACGACGACGGGATCGAGGCCGCTGGCCTGCAGGCGCTGCGCCGCGCGCTGCTGGAGGTCCCCGGGATCGAGCTGGTGGTGATCGCGCCGGACGGCAACCGGTCGGCCATGGCCCGCTCGATCACCACCCGGCGGCCGCTATGGGTACAGGAGATCGACTTTGGTGACGGAACCGTCGGCTATGCGACCGACGGCACGCCCGTCGACTGCGTGCGACTCGCGCGCCTCGGGATCGCCGAGGGTTTCGAGGCCGATCTCGTCGTGGCCGGCATCAACCACGGCTCGAACCTGGGCGACGACATCACCTATTCAGGCACCGTGGCGGCGGCCCTCGAGGCGATCGTGCTCGGCCTCCCCGGGATTGCGGTCTCGCAGCAGTCGCGAGCGCGCGAGCTCGACTTTCGCGTGGGTCAGCGATTTGAGTTCAATGTCGCGGCGCGCTTTACGGCGCGGCTGGTGGCTGGGCTGGAGAGCGTGCCGCTCCCGGAGGGAACGCTGCTCAACATCAACGTCCCCGGGGCCGATCCCACCGGCGTCGAAGTGGCCAAGCTCGGCAAGCGCGTGTATCGGGACGAGTTGGCGCTGATCGAGCAAGATGATGATCCCGCCCGTCCCCGCAAGCTCTACCGGATCTACGGCGACGCCAGCTACGAGCGGGATGAGACCGGAACGGACCTGGCGGCGGTGGCGCGGGGGCTGATCGCGGTCACCCCGATCCACTTCGACCTGACCGACCACGACGGGCTCTCGACGCTCCAGAAATACGATCTCGCGGCGCTGCTCGCCCCCGCTGCCGAGGAGGTGGGACCGTGAGCGCGACCGATTACCAGTCGCGCGCAGCGGAGCTCCGAGAGCAGCTTCGCTACCACGGCCGGCGGTACTACGAGCTCGACGATCCCGAGATCACCGATGACGCCTACGACGCGCTCATCGATGAGCTGCGCGCGATCGAGGCCGAGCACCCTGAGCTCGTCACCCCGGACTCGCCCACGCAGCGGACCGGCGGCGAGCCGGTCTCGGACCTGGTCAAGGTCCGCCATCCGGACCGGATGCTGTCGCTCGCCAACGCCCGCTCCGCGGACGAGCTCCACCAGTGGGTGCAGCGGATGCGCAACCACCTGGCCCGAGAGGGGATAGAGGACCCGTCGTTCGAGTTCGTGGTCGAACCCAAGATCGACGGCCTCGCGATCTCGCTGCTCTACCGCGACGGCGTGTTCGAGCGCGGCGCGACCCGCGGCAACGGCGAAATCGGGGAGGACGTCAGTCACAACCTGCGCACGATCGGGTCGATTCCGCTGCGCCTGCCGGTCGACGACCCGCCGCCGCTGATCGAGGTCCGCGGCGAGGTGTACATGTCGCTACCGGACTTCGCCGCCTTGAACGAGCGACGAGCTGAGAACGGGCTCTCCACCTTCATGAACCCGCGCAACTCGGCGGCCGGCACGATCCGCCAGCTCGACCCAAAGCTCGCCGCCGACCGCCCCCTGTCGTTCTGGGCCTACGCGCGTCGGCGTGACTGAAGGGATCGGGTTCGACTCGCACTACGGGGCGCTCGAGTGGCTGCGCGCGCACGGCTTTCCGGTCCACCCCGATGTGAAGCTGATCCATGGCGAAGATGCGGTCGTCAAGCAGTGTCAGTCGTGGGAGGAGCGGCGCGGGAACCTCGAGTTCGAGATCGACGGCGCGGTCGTCAAGGTCAACGATTTCGAGTTGCAGCGGCGGCTCGGGGTGGTCGGACGGGAGCCGCGGTGGGCGATCGCCTGGAAGTTCCCGCCCACGACCGCGGTCACGAAGCTCAACGACATCGGCTGGAACCCGGGCAAGTTCGGTGACCTGCATCCGTACGCGATGCTCGAACCCGTCCACGTGAGTGGCGTGACCGTGAAGATGGCGACGCTGCACAACGAAGAGGACCTCGCCCGCAAGGACCTCCGGGTCGGCGAGGAGGTGATCGTGCTCCGGGCCGGCGATGTGATCCCGCAGGTGCTCTCGCCGGCCCCCCATGTGGCCGAGCGGAAAGACCGCCCGGAGCCGCCCCATCCCCCGGCGAGATGCCCGGTGTGCGGCACGCCGACGATCAAGGACCCAGAGGCGGTGTTCACGAAGTGCCCGAACCGGGATTGCCCCGGCCGCCGCTGGCAGCTGTTGACGAGCTTTGCCGGGGTGATGGACATCGACGGCCTCGGCGAGAAGCTGGTGACCCTGTTCATGGACCTGGGGTGGGTGAAGACGGCCGCCGATTTCTACCGACTGACAGCCGAGCAGATCGCCGAGCAACCGGGTTTCGGCCAGGTGTCCGCGCAGAAGCTGGTCAACGCGATCGAGGCCTCGAAGCAGCAGCCGTTCGGGCGCGTCCTGTTCGCGATCGGGATCGAGGAGATCGGCTATGTCACGGGGCGCAACATCGCCCAGCACTTCCGGAACGTCGAGACGTTGCTCGCCGCCACCCCCGAACAGATCGAGGAGGTGCAGGGCGTCGGGCCGAAGATGGCCCAGAAGATCCACGACCAGCTCGCCGATCCGAGCATGCGCGCGCTGATCGAGGACCTCAAGGGCGTAGGGGCTGCGGTTCGAGGAAGCAGGGCCGCCGCCCGGCGAAGGTCCGCTCGCCGGCAGCACGTTCGTGCTCACGGGCACGCTGCCCAACCTGACCCGCGAGCAGGCCACGGAGAGAATCGTCGCCGCCGGCGGCCGCGTCACCGGGTCGGTCTCGAAGAAGACGGCGTACCTCGTGGCCGGCGAGAGCGCCGGATCGAAGCTGGCGAACGCCGAGCGTCTCGGAGTGCCGGTGCTCGACGAGGCAGGACTACTGGGGCTGCTCGATGGTGGCGATTCGAGCCCTTAGCCCCGAGGACCGAGATGCGTGGAGGCAGTTGTGGGACGGTTACCTCCACTTCTACCGTGAACCGCTCGCGCCCGAGGTCACCGAAGCGACCTTCCGGCGGCTGACCGAGCGCACCGACGGGATGCTCGGCCTCGTGGCCGAGAACGAAGCCGGTGTGATCGTCGGGTTAGCCCACGTGGTGATCCACCCGTCGACGTGGAGTGCGACCAGCTACTGCTACCTCGAGGACCTGTTCGTCTCACGCGAAGGACGCGGGACCGACACCGCTCGAAAGCTGATCGCAGCCGTGTATGAGGTCGCCCGCGAGGCAGGGTCAACGCGGGTGTACTGGCATACGCAGCAGTTCAACGGCGCCGCGCGATCGCTGTACGACACGGTCGCGAACAACACCTCGCACGTCGTCTACGAGTGGTATCCGGCCGAGTAGGGATCAGGAATCAGGACGATCTTGCCGCGCAGATGGCCGCGCTCGCTCTCGGCGTGTGCGGCAGCGGCGTCGGCGAGCGGATAGGTCCGCCAGATCGGCACCTGCAGGCGGTCGGCGACGAGCAGGTCGACCGCCTGGCTCAGCGCGGCGTGAGTGTCGACAACGGCGCCCGGACCACCGGAAAACCGCACGCCGAGCTGCGAGGCCTCCTGCGCCGCGGCGATCGTCACGACCCGTTCCGGCCCGCCCGCCAGCTCGACCGAGAGCGGTAGTTCTCCGCGCCCGGAGGCATCGAGCACCGCATCGACTCCTTCGGGGGCGAGCTCGAGGATCCGTTCGCGTAGGCCATCGCCGTAAACCACGGGGACGGCGCCGATCGAGCGGAGGAACTCCTGGTTGGCCTCGCTGGCGGTGCCGATCACCCGCGCGCCGCGCTCGACCGCGAACTGGGTGGCGAAGACCCCGACCCCGCCGGCGGCGGCGTGGATCGAGCAGCGTCTCGCCGGGAGCCGGCTCAAGCAGTCCCAGCACCCGATAGGCAGTGCGTGCGCCAACGGGCACGGCGGCGCCCTGCTCCCAAGAGATTCCGCCCGGCCGCGCGACGACGTTGTCCGCGTCACAGACCGCGAGCTCGGCGTAGGCCGGTGTCGAGGCATAGCCGAGCACTTCCTCACCCAGCCCCAAGTCGGTAACGCCATCGCCGAGCTTGTCGATCACGCCGGCGAGCTCGACCCCCAGGCCGGCGGGGAACTGGATCGAGCGAGCCTGGGCCATCATCCCGCTGCGGACCTTCCACTCGATCGGGTTGACCCCGACGGCCCGTACCGCCACGCGTATCTGTCCCGGGCCGGGTTCGGGGTCCTCGGCCGGGACGAGCCGGAGCACCTCGGGGCCGCCGTATTCGGAGAACCGGATCGCGCGCACGACGGTGAACCTACCGGTCTAGCCGGTGTAGCGAGCGAGGGCCTCGGCCATCCGGTCCTGGATCGGATGCGCGGTGTTCGGGTTGATCGCATTCATCAGGAACGCGAAGGCGAGCGTGTGCCCGTCGGCCGCCGTGCAGTAGCCGACGAGGTTCGAGACCGCTTGCAGCGTCCCGGTCTTGCCGCGGCAGCGGCCCTGGGCGACGGTGCCGTTCATCTCCTGTGACAGCGTGCCTGTCTCGCCGGCGATGGCGAGCGAGTTGTAGAAGGTGGCGTCGTGGACCATCTTCGAGAGCAACGTCACGACCTGTTGCGGCGACGTCGAGTCGCCGTAGGAGAGACCGGAACCGTCGTTGAAGCGGGGGTCGACGCCGAAGCTCGACG
Organism: uncultured Solirubrobacterales bacterium; assembly: GCA_963794825.1. GTDB lineage: Bacteria > Actinomycetota > Thermoleophilia > Solirubrobacterales > Solirubrobacteraceae > Palsa-465. Next base: position 1,823,616 of record CAWCFB010000001.1, on the reverse strand, counting down.
CCACCTGTGCACGGATGACCGACGACCCCGGCCGCGGTCGTGCCGGCGCCACCGAAGCTGACGCCGAGGTCCTTGGTCAGCATCTCGGCCAAGAAGTTGTCCGACGGGGTGTTCGTGAGCCGCAGCAGCGTCGCCATCCGGGGCGAGTGGACCGAGGTCAACGACCGCGCGCCGACCGGCGTGGTGCCCGCGCTGATCGGAGTGTGCTTGGGGACGCCGACGTGGGCGGCCCGGAGCGCCGCGACGAACTGCTGGGCGGCAAACAGCGCGGGGTGCGCCTGGAACGTCGATTCGTTGATCGTCGTGAAGCCGCGGTCATAGGCCAGGCCGCTGAGGAGCCCTTCGACGTAGAGGTTGGCCTGGTTGCCCGTCGCCGGCGTACCGCGGTCCGAATCGAAGTAGTGCTCGTCGCCGACGATCCCACCGGCCAGCGCCTTGATTCCAGTTACGCGGATAAGGTTGGCGACCAGGCGCTGCATCGTCGCGCCTGCGCCGTAGTAGTAGCGGTCGAACCCCTGGGCGCCGAACGTTGGGTCGCCACCGCCGCGCAAGTACAGCGTGCCGTGCCAGGTGCCGCTGGCGTCGAGCGTGCCGACCCCGTAGACCCGGGTCTGGAAGGTGCCATTCGGCCCAAAGCGGATCAGCGCCGTCGAGGTCGTGTACAGCTTCTCGACCGAGGCCGGCAGCCGGCCGGTGGTGCCCCGCGACGAGTACACGGTCTGGCCGGTAGAGAGGTCGACAACGTCCGCACCGCTGGAGCGACCGGCCGCCCGCATCCCCTTCAGTGAGCGCCTTGGTGAGCGCCTGCTGGGGGGTTGTGGCGGCCTCCGCCGCCGCGGGGGATAGGGCCGCCGCGGCGGCGAGCACAGCGAATACGCGGCGCATCAACCGTATGTAACCCGCATTGCGCAACAAAGCTTCGGTTCTAGGCGGGCGCCCCCAACCTACAATGGTGTCGGATGGGCAAGGTAGTCAGACTTGATCCCGCGGCCGCGGACCGGTCAAAGTCGGGCGGCCTCGCGAATCGGGCGGCCGTCGCCGTCCGCAGCGGTCGAAATCGGCGCTCGTGTTGGGCGGCGGGGGCTTCACCGGCGGCGTCTACGAGATCGGCGCGTTGCGCGCGCTCGACCTGTTGTCGGTCAACCGGACCGTCAACGAGTTCGACGTGTACGTCGGCACCAGCGCGGGGTCGTTCGTCGCCGCCGCCGTGGCGAACGGGGTCACCCCAGAAGAGATGATGCGCGTGATCGTCCAGCAGGCCCCGTCTCCGTTCCCCGACGCCCGGATCAGCGCGCTGCTCCGGCCGAACTACCTCGAGTTCCTCACGAAAGGGGCGATGCTGCCGATTCGGGTCGCCCAGCTCGTCCGCACGCTGCTCCGGGACCTGGGACAGGTGTCGGCGGTCGACATCGTCGTTGGGCTGGCCGAGGCGCTTCCGTCGGGCCTCTATAACGGCCAGGGAGTGGAGCGCTACGTGCGGACGATCCTGTCTGATCCGGACCGCACCGATGACTTCAGGCTGCTCGAGCCGGAGCTGTATCTGGCGGCGACCGATCTCGACACGTGCGAGCGGATCGTGCTTGGCGCGCAGGGGTGGGAGGACGTGCCGATCTCGACGGCCGTCCAGGCGTCGAGCGCGCTGCCGATGATTTACAAGCCCGTCAAGGTCAAGGACCGCGAGCTGATCGACGGCGGCGTACTGTCGACGACCAACGTCGACATCGCGGTCGAGGCGGGCGCCAAGTTCATCGTTGTGGTCAATCCGCTCGTCCCATACGTCAACGACTTCGAGACGCGGATCCCGACGCTCACCGGCTCACGCGCGCGACGAGTGTCCGACATGGGCTTCCCGCACATCGGCTACCAGGCGTTCAAGCTCGTCGCCTACCAGCGTCTACACGAAATGGCGCACCGGTGGGAGGAGCGCTACCCGGGCGTCGACATCGTCCTGATCGAGCCCGAGCCAAACGACGAGCTGATGTTCCAGACGAGCATCATGAACTACACATCGCGGGTCGACATCGCGCGCCACGGCTTCCAGTCGGTGACCCTCAAACTCGCGCACGACTACCCCCGCTTCAAGCGAATCTGCGCGCGCCACGGGATCGAGATCTCCGCCACGCGCGTACGGAAAGTCGTCAAGCACTTCGAGGCCGAGCGCGAGAAGACCCGCGCGTGGCGCAAGATCCTCGAGCAGACGACATCGACGCTGCTGCGCCAGTCTGCCCAGGAGTAGGCCGGGAGAGTCCCTGAGGCGTCCGGCTAGGCGGACGCGGCCTGCGGCTGGGGCTGCGGCGTGCCCGGAAGCTCGTGCAGGCTCGAGAGGAAGAGGGTCTTGTCGATCCGCCCGTTGAATATCGGTACGCCCAATTGAATGCATTTGACGATCACGTCTCTGCGCTCAAGCCCGGATTCGCGTGCGAGTTCGGTGGGCGTAAGGTGGATGGGCATCGGATCTCAGTCCTCCCGTCGGGGTTCACTACATGGACCCAAGTATGCCGATCAGCACGGATGGACTCAACCGATATTTGCAGGCTTGAGCAGGGTCAGGCGCAACTTGCGCCCAACGGGTTCAAAACCCACCTCAGCCCCGCGATTGCTTGGACAAACGTCCGATAAACGCTAGAGTTCATCTGACGCCTGCAAGGTAGGGCTCCACGGACTTCAGGGACCAGTAAGCGATGTCACTGGCGGTCAGCGCGACTCAAACCGCACTGTCGTGCTCCGAGCACGAGTTAGTTGCCGCGGTCCGTCGTGGGGACGACCGGGCGTTCGAAGAGCTGTACTCGCGCTACCGCCAGCGGATCAGCGCTTATATCCACGGCATGGTCGGAGACCATGGACGCGCTGAGGACATCACCCAGGATGTGTTCATCTCGGCGCTGCGCCGGATGCGAGAGTCTGAGCGGCCGATCGCGTTCAAGCCGTGGATCTATGAGATCGCCAAGAATGCGTGCATCGACGACTTCCGCCGCGTCCGCCGGGCGCGCGAGGTGCCGCTCGGAGACGACGAGCTCGAGCGGGAGAACCCGCGCCTGCTCGGGCGCACGCAGACGCCGGACGTGGCGATCGAGAACCGGCAGCACCTGACCCACCTGCGTGGCGCGTTCCGCGGCCTATCCGACAGCCACCATCAGATCATCGTCCTGCGCGAGCTCGAAGGACTTTCCTACGCGGAGATCGGCGAGCGGATGGGGATGACCCGCCCGGTCGTCGAGAGCACCCTGTTCCGTGCCCGGCGGCGGCTGAGCGACGAATACGACGAGCTCGTCTCAGGCCGGCGCTGCACGCACGTCCAGGCCGTGATCACCGACCGCGGACCGCGGGCCTTCCGCTCGCTCGGAATCAAAGAGCGGCGGCTCGTCGCGCGCCATCTCGCACACTGCCAGCCGTGCCGGCGCCATGCCTACATGCACGGCTTCGACAGCTCGGCGATGCAGCCGCCGACGGTCGTAGGGAAGATCGCAGCGCTGCTGCCGATCCCGGCGATCTTCCGCTTCCGCCCGGGTGCCGGAGGGGCGGACGCCGGCTCGCGCATCGGCCGCGCCGTCTCCGCTGTGCGCTCGCGTGCCTTCGACGCGATCCAGTCGGTGCAGTCGGTCACCGCATATGTCGACCCTTCCGCCCCGGCAGGCGGGTTCAGTCGTGTGGCCGCTGCCGCCGCGACCCTCGCGATCGCCGGCGCGGGCGGCGGGATCATCGCCGCGACGTCGGGCTCGGCTCCTCATCGGCCCGCGGGCATCGTCAGGACCGGCGCGACGGGCGCCGGGGCGACTGCCGCCAGGGCCGGCCGGACCGGCCATACCGCAATCGCCGGCGCGTCCACGACTCTGAACACCGGGGCGCGAACCGTTGCCCCGAGCAACGGAGCGCGAGGGACGTCCGGGCATGCGGCCGCCACCGCGAACTCCGGCTCGGGCTCGGGTGCCAGCGGACAGGCAGGCGTCGCCGGCCAGGGAGGCTCCGCTGGCACCACCAACCACGGCGGCGGCTCGCAAGCCGCAGGCTCGGGCACCAGGTCGGCTGGATCCGGCGTGACCGGGGGCGGCTCGGTGACCAGCGGGGCGACGAATGCGGTCAGCTCCGTCCTTAACAGCGTGCCAAAGGTGAACCTGCCGACGCTCCCCCCGTGACGCTCCCGACCCTGACGCTGCCGTCGCTACCGACCATCTCGAACGGCGGCAGTGGCAGCGGATCCCCCGTCCGGCTGCCGAACCCGACCACCGTCGTTCAAAAAGTCCTTCACGGGATCGGGCTCCCCTAGGTTCCTGGCATACTGGACCGATCGGGGCGTGGCGCAGCCTGGTAGCGCGCACCGTTCGGGTCGGTGAGGTCCCCGGTTCAAATCCGGGCGCCCCGACTCAAAAGACCCCCGCACAGCGGGGGTTTTTTGTTTGGGACGGACTGTCTCTTTCGATTCGTTTCAGGCGGTTCGGGATTTCAGGCGGTCTGCCCGCCGTCGACGACCATGGCATGACCGGTGGTGAATGCTGCTTCGTCCGAGCAGAGCCACAGGACGGCGGCGGCGATAGAGGCCCTCAACCTCCTCGGAAGCTGGGCAGCAACACCAGAGCAGCCAGAGCGACACGACGCCGAACAGCACCGCTGAAGGCACCCGGAGGGGATCCAAAGCCCCCACGATCGCTCGCAGGTCCTCGCCGCAGGGACGTGGATGACTTAAGGAAGCGCAGGGCGCCCTAAGGTCATCCACCCCCACTCGGTTATGGGGCGCTGACCGACGACCGCAGCTCCCTCCGGCAGCAGAGCGTCCCACTCCTCGACCGCGCGGGCCGCATCGCCGTGCGGCACGCGCCCGCTGCAACCCCGCAGCCATGCGAGTCGACCGCGTCTGCAGGTATTTCCTACTCGCGGAGCCTGGTTGCGCGTGTTATTCGGGTCGGTAGGTCCCCGGTTCAAATCCGGGCGCCCCGATTTATTTGGGCTGAGTGGCAGGGACTGGTTGGCGGCGAGCTAGGGCGAACCAGGGCGATCAGGAAACGGGAAGGAGCCGGCCACGGATCGCGTCCACGATCTCGTCGGCCGCGTCTTCCTGGATGTAGTGCTTCGCATCAGCGAGCCACCCCGAACTTTCGCTGCGCAGGCTGAGGCGCCGCTGGCACGCGTCTAGTAAGTCCGTACAGTACGGCGATGGCTGGGACCGGCCGCAAACCTGCCGTACCTGTAGCGCGGGTTGGCGAGAGGACAGCCAGCTTCGAATCGCCCGCGGAGCGGACGGCACGGGGTCGGTCGCTTCGGACGCAGACGCCACGGACCAGCCACGCCGTCTGGGAGCCGCCGGCCGGTCGGCCGGACCCGATTGAGTTACTCGAGGAACAGGCGGCCGGCCGTCTTCCTGACCTCGTTCCGATCCGCTACGAACGGATGTCGCAGTCGCCCTTCGCCTTCTACCGTGGCGCCGCGTACGTGATGGCGTCCGACCTCGCGGCCACGCCGCGGAGCGGGATCCGAGTCCAGTTGTGCGGCGACGCGCACCTGGTCAACTTCGGCGGGTTCGCGTCGGCTGAACGGGAGCTCCTATTCGACCTCACCGACTTCGACGAAACTTTCCCCGGGCCCTGGGAGTGGGACATCAAGCGCTTGGCGGCGAGTATCGCCGTCGCGAGTCGAGAGAACGGCTTCCGGCCAAAGTCCGGCTCGGCGATCGTCCGGCAGGCGGTGGCGGAATACCGGCAGGCGATGCGCGAGTTCGCCGGGATGAAGGCGCTCGACGTCTGGTACGCGCGCGCCAGCGTCAGCGATCTCCGGAAAGTGTTAGGCCCGGAGTCCACCGCGAGACAGCGTAAGGAGTTCGAGGGCACGCTCGAGAAGGGTCGGCGCAAGGACAGCGCGCGAGCCTTCGCGAAGCTCGCGGTGACCGACGGAGGCCAGGCGCGGATCGCGGCCGATCCGCCGTTGATCGTCCCGCTCGAGGACCTGGTGGCGGAGGGCCGCGGGCCAACACTCGAGCGTCGCGCGCGCAAGCTGCTGGCCTCCTACCAATCGAGCCTTCCCGCCGACCGCCGCCGGCTGCTCGGGCGCTACCGGTATGTCGACATGGCACGCAAGGTCGTCGGCGTCGGCAGCGTCGGAACCCGCTGCTGGGTCATCTTGCTGTTCGGGCGAGACGAGAGCGACCCGTTGTTTCTGCAGGTGAAGGAGGCACAACGCTCGGTGCTGGAGCGGTTCGCCGGCGAACCTTCGTTCGAGAACCAGGGGCAGCGGGTGGTCGAGGGTCAACGGCTGATGCAAGCTGGCGGCGACATCTTTCTCGGATGGCTACACGAGCCCCACGCGCTCGACGACGGCAAGCCTCGCGACTTTTATGTGCGCCAGCTATGGGATGCCAAGACCTCGGCGGACGTGCTCAGCCTGCGAGCTCCCGACATGACGCTGTACGCGCGGCTGTGTGGCTGGACACTGGCGCGCGCTCACGCGCGGTCGGGGGATTCGCTAGCCATCGCCGGCTACCTCGGCAGCGGCGACACGTTCGATCGCGCGATCGCAAGCTTCGCCGAGAGCTATGCGGATCAGAATGAGCGCGACTACGCGGCGTTGCTGGCGGCGGTGGCCAGTGGCCGGATCCGCGCCGCGGCCGCTACGTAGAGCCGGTGATGCGCTCCCCAGGGGCCAGAGCCGCCCACGGAGATAGTCGTTTGATCGCTCGCCAGCGGGTGAATATTGTGTCTGTCGAGGAGAGAAATGCTTGAAGGGTTGATGCAGAACGACTTTCCGCTGAGCCTCGCGCATGTGCGCGATCGAATGCGGACGGTCAATGCCGGTGCGGAGGTCGTGACGCTGACTGACGGTGGCAAGCGCCGGGCCACGTACGGCGAGGTGATCGCCCGCGTCGACCGGCTGGCGGCGGCGCTGAAGGGGCTGGGAATCGAGGCGGGCGACCGTGTGGCTACGTTCGCGTGGAACTCACAGGAGCACCTCGAGTGCTACGTGGCGATTCCGTCGGTCGGGGCGGTTCTCCACACGCTGAACATCCGGCTGTTCCCCGATCAGTTGGCGTACATCGTCAACCACGCGGAGGATCGGGTGATCTTCGTCGATGATTCGCTCGTACCGCTGCTCGAGAAGGTGGCGCCCGAGTTCAACACGGTCGAGCACTACGTCGTGATCGGTGACGGGCCCTCCGGCTCGCTCGAGCCCGTGATCCGTTACGACGAGCTGCTCGCCGGTGTCGAGCCGTACGACGAGGACGACTACCCGGTGATCGACGAGCGGGCGGCGGCGGCGATGTGTTACACGAGCGGGACCACGGGCAACCCGAAGGGCGTGCTGTATTCGCACCGCTCGGCGGTGCTGCACTCGCTAGGCACGGGTCTTACCGACTCGCTTGGCGTCAGCGGTAGTGATCGGGTGCTCCCGGTCGTCCCGATGTTCCACGCCAACGCCTGGGGTCTCCCGTACGCGTGCGGCCTGTTCGGCGCATCCCTGGTCATGCCGAGCCAGTTCCTGCAGGCCGAGCCGATCGTCGGCCTGATCGAGTCGGAAAAGGTCACCTTCGCCGGCGCCGTGCCGACGATCTGGCTGGACGTGCTCCGCTACGCCGACGAGCACGGCAGCGATCTCAGCTCGTTGCGCTCGGTCGTGTGCGGTGGTTCCGCGGTACCGCGGTCGCTGATGGAGGCCTTCGAGGACCGCCATGGAGTGGAGATCGTGCAGGCATGGGGGATGACCGAGACGAGCCCGCTGGGCTCGGTGGCGCATCCTCCGGAGGGGGCCGAAGGCGAGGAGCGGTGGGGTTACAAGGTCTCGCAGGGCAAGATCGCGCCGTTCGTCGAGGCGCGGATCATCAGCGCCGACGGTGATGAGTTGCCGTGGGACGGTGAGACGACGGGCGAGTTGGAGGTTCGCGGCCCGTGGGTGGCGGCCGCTTACTACAACGACGCCGACGGCTCACGTGACCGGTTCGACGACGGGTGGCTGCGGACTGGGGATATCGCCTCGATCGACGAGCGCGGGTACATCCGGATCTCGGATCGGTCCAAGGATGTGATCAAGTCAGGCGGCGAGTGGATCTCGTCGGTGGAGCTCGAGGTTGAGCTGATCGCCCATCCCGCGGTGCGCGAGGCGGCGGTGATCGCGATGCCGGACGAGCGGTGGTCCGAGCGGCCGCTGGCCTGCGTGGTCTTGGAAGACTCGGCGACCGACACGACGCCCGATGAGCTGCGCACGTTCCTCGCCGATCGAGTGGCCAAGTGGTGGCTACCCGAGAACTTCGCCTTCATCGAGGAGGTCCCGAAGACCTCCGTCGGGAAGTTCGACAAGAAGGTGCTGCGGGCTCGGTTCGCCGAAGGCGAGCTCGAGGTCGTGCACCTCGAGCGCGCCGCCGACCCGGCCCGTTAACGCGCCGGCGATCCGGCCCGCCGGCCCGCCACCGATCCGCGCCGCCGGGTCAGCCCGACTCCCAGCCCAAGCAGCGGCAGGACCAACACCGCGAACAGCGCGGCGATCTGGAACGGGCGCTTGAACGCGTTCGTCACCGCGCGCTGAACGATCACGTCCAGCTGTCGCTTAAGGTGGGCGAGGGCGGCGCGCTCCTGCGGTGGCGCGCCGCGCGCTGACGGCTCGGAACACAGGCGTGAAGTCCGGCGGTTGGCTCTGCGGGGCGCGGTTGACGGCAGTGGTCAGCTTCTGCCCCAACTCCGCCTTGACCGTCAGCGGCAGCGGCGCGAACAGGACGACGCCGGTGGCCGCGCCCGTGGCCTGGTTCGGGGCCGTGTCCAGCTGGTGGACGAAGATCGGCGTGAGCACGAGCAAGCCGAGCACCAGGCCCGCGTCGCGAGCGCCGACCGTGACCGCCGCGCGCGCGATCGCCGGTCCGCCCCCGCGCAGCGCGATCGTCGTCAGTCCGGGGAACCCGAGGCCAAGGCCAGTTCCGCACAACGCGAGCGCGAGGACCACCAGCCCGAGTTCCTTGTGGGTCAGCTCCGAAAGCAGGAACAGGCCGCCGGCGACGAGCAGCGCGCCGATCGCGCCGAGCGCCTCGGCCGGAAAGCCGCGCACCGCGCGCTCGGCGACGGTCGTGGCCAGCGGGATCGTCACCACCACGGCGGCTGCCGCGATCGGGGACAGGAGCCACCCGTTGATCATCTCGATCACGACCAGGAACAGCGCTCCGATCAGCCCGGCCGCGAGCAGTGTCAGCGCTCCGTTGGCCGCCAGCCGCTCGCCGCCCGGAACGCGCGGCTCCGCCTCGGAGTCCGGCACCGCCGTCTCCGCCGGCGCGTGCGAAGCGGCTACGAGCACCGCCCCGACGGCCAGGGCGGCGACCGGCGCCTGGGCAAAGAAGATCGAGCGCCAGCTGAACAGCTGGGTCAGGACGCCGCCTGCCGCCGGCCCGACCGCGGCGCCGATCGCGGCCGCCGCCGACCACCCATACAGCGGCGAGTCACCCTGCCGGGCCGCGGTGGCGAACATCGGCAGCGACGCGCACAGCACCAGCGCGCCACCGAGCCCCTGCACGACGCGCAGGGGAATAAGCGCGGCCAGGCTATCGGCGAGACCGCAGCCGATCGACGACAGACCGAACACCATGAGGCCCGCGACTAGCGACCGGTGGGCCGAGACCCGCCGCCCGAGGGCCAACATCACGGCGCACCCGGCGATCAGGGCCACGTTGTACGCGACGATCACCCACACGACGTGGTCGACCGACGTGTGCAGGCGGTCCAGAAGCTGGGGGAGGGCGAGTACGACGATCGACGCGTCGGCGAACGCAAGCGCGACGGCCAGTCGAACGGACAGGTTCTGCACGAGGCGCGCGTTGGGCATCGCGGAAGTTTCCCGGTTTCGCCTAAACAGCGATCATGTGACGAGGGTGCCGCGTACCGCGATCATCACCGGCGCCAACGGCGGCCTCGGATTCGCGTGCGCTCGCGCGCTGCTCGAGCTCGACGGCGACTGGCACGTCGTGCTCGCGGTTCGTGATCCCCGCCGCGGGGCGGAGGCGGTGGCGAAGCTCAAGGCGCCTGGCCGCGCCACCACGCTGGAGCTCGACCTCGCGTCCCTGAGTTCCGTGCGGCGGTTTGTCGAGCGTTACCGAACGACGGAATTGCCGCCGACGCACGCCCTCATCTGCAACGCCGGGATTCAGGTCGTGTCGCGCACCGAGTTCACCGAGGACGGGATCGAGTTGACCTTCGGGGTCAACCACCTCGGCCACTTCGCGCTGGTCACCGGGATGCTTGGGCAACTTGCGCGGCCGGCCAGGATCGTGGTCGTCTCCAGCGACACGCACGATCCGTCGCGCCGGACGGGGATGCCCGCCCCGCGCTACGAGTCGGCCGAGGCGCTCGCTCACCCACCGGCGAACGACGGCGCGCTCGACGGCCGCCGGCAGTACACGAGCTCAAAGCTGTGCAACGTGCTGTTCGCCTACGAGCTGGATCGCCGGCTGCCCGACCCGAACGTGACTGTCAACGCGTTCAATCCCGGTTTGATGCCCGGCTCGGGGCTCGCGCGGGATTACCGCGGTCTCCAGCGGTTCGCGTGGCGGTTCGTCATGCCGGCCCTGCGGGTGCTGCCTCAGGTCAACAGCACCGGGACCTCCGGACGGCGCTTGGCCGCCCTCGCCGCCGACGAGCGGTATGCGGGGCTCAGCGGCGCGTACTTCGACGGGCTCACGCGGGCCCGCTCGTCAGAGGACTCCTACGACGAGAAGAAGGCGCGCGATCTGTGGGAAACGAGCGAACGGCTGATTCGCGAGGACGCTGTGTGAGGTACGTCTCACAACCCGGTTCCTACAGCGGTGTAGCATAGTCAGTGAGATGGGTGCAGATCACGTCGACGTGCTGATCGTCGGGGCCGGGCTTTCCGGCGTCGGCGCCGCGTGCCACCTGGAGACCGAGTGTCCCGACAAGTCGTACGCGATCCTCGAAGCGCGCGAGCGACTCGGCGGCACCTGGGACCTGTTCCAGTACCCCGGGATCCGCTCGGACTCCGACATGTACACGCTCGGCTACTCGTTCAAGCCGTGGGCTGAAGCCAAGTCGATCGCCGACGGGCCGTCAATCCTGTCCTATGTCCAGGAAACCGCGCGTGAGTACGGGGTCGAGGACAAGATCCGTTTCAACCATCGCGTCGTCCGCTCTGAATGGTCTACCGATGACGCGACCTGGACGGTGTTCGCCGAGCGGACCGACACCGGTGAGACGGCCGAGCTGACGGCCGACTTCGTGTTCATGTGCAGCGGCTACTACCGCTACGACGAAGGCTACACCCCCGAGTTCCCAGGAACCGAACGGTTCGAGGGCACGATCGTGCATCCCCAGCACTGGCCCGAGGACCTCGACTACGGCGGCAAGCGCGTCGTCGTGATCGGTAGTGGGGCCACCGCGGTCACGCTGGTGCCGGCGATGGCGGATACAGCGGCCCACGTGACGATGCTCCAGCGCTCGCCCTCGTACATCGTCGCCCTGCCCGACGAGGACCCGATCGCGAACTTCGCGCGCCGACATCTGCCTGGCAAGGTTGCCTACTCGATCGCCCGCTGGAAGAACGTGCTGCTAACGCTCGGAAGCTTCCAGCTGAGCCGTCGGCGCCCCGCCGTGATGAAGGCGATCCTCCGTAAGGGCATCCAGCGCCAGCTCCCGGCGGACTACGACATCGACACGCACTTCAAGCCGAAGTACAACCCGTGGGATCAGCGCTTGTGCCTGGTCCCCAACGGCGACCTGTTCAAGGCGATCCGGGAGGGCACGGCATCGGTCGTGACCGATCAGATCGAGACCTTCACCGAGCGGGGCCTGAAGCTGGCGTCGGGAGCCGAGCTCGAGGCCGACGTGATCGTTACCGCGACAGGGTTGAACCTGCTGGCGCTCGGCGGGATGCAGATCGTGGTCGATGGCCAGGAGGTGGCGCTGCCCGACACGATGGGCTACAAGGGCATGATGTTGAGCGGCATTCCGAACCTCGCGGTAGCCCTCGGCTACACGAACGCGTCGTGGACGCTCAAGTGCGACCTGACCTGCGAGTACGTGTGCCGTCTGCTCAAGTACATGGACGAGCACGGCTACGTTCAGGTCACGCCGGAGAACAACGATCCGACCGTGCTCCCGGAACCGTTCCTGGACTTCTCCTCCGGGTACGTCGTGCGCTCGATCCACGAGTTCCCCAAGCAGGGGTCGAAGGCCCCGTGGCGGCTGTATCAGAACTATCCGCGAGACATCTTCTCGCTCCGGTACAGCGCCCTCGACGACGGGGCCTTGCGGTTCCGCCGCGCCGACGAAACGGCCCACGCGGCCCCCACTGACGCGCAGGCCGTAGCGGCCTAGGCGTAATCCCGAGCGGGCTGGCTCGCTCGTTGACACGAGCGATCGGCGGTTCGTGGCGGGGGGCTGAGTGTTGTCGCGGATGGTTGTAGGGCCAAGCGCCATCCGTCAAGGCCTGAGGTGCGTTCGGTCCAGTTTCTACGCCCGGCACGGCATGACGGTCGAGCCGCCGCTTAGCGGCTGGACTTGCGGACCGCCGGCGCGTCAATAACCCGAGGCGCGACGTGAACATGCTGACGTCCGCGGGGTTACTGATGCTCACTGCGCATAACCCCGCAGATAACCATGCAGGCGTGGCGACTGCGGGCTTATTGATGCGGCGGGTCGCGCTGGGCGCCGGCGGGGCTGAGGTGCTTGGCGGCCCAGCCTCAAGGGGGCCGGGTGGACCCACCTACTGAGGAATGACACCTAGGGCCGAGGTCAGACGTGCGACCATCTCCCGCGTGACGCGGGTCGAGCTGCCCGGCAACAATCAGGACATCGTCGGGATTCGCGCAGCGAACCCTGGGCCGTTCAGCCTCACCGGCACGAACTCGTGGATCGTCGGGCGCGACCCCGCGTGGCTGGTCGATCCCGGCCCGGCGCTGCCCGAGCACCTCGACGCGCTGACTCAGGAGCTGAACGACCGCGGCGGTCTGGCCGGGATCGCGCTCACGCACGACCACTACGACCACAGCGAGGCCGTCCCCGCGATCCGGGAGCGGTTCGCACAGGCGGAGCTCGCCGCCGCGCGCGGCGACGTCGACGTCGTGCTCTGCGACGGATCAAGCTTCGGCCCCCTGCAAGCCGTGGCGACCCCGGGCCATGCTCCAGACCACCTGGCCTACATCGTCGGAGAGGTCGGCCTCACCGGCGACGCTGTACTGGGCGAAGGCAGCGTGTTCGTCTACCCCGACCCGGGCGCGCTCGCCTCCTACCTCGACGGGCTGCGGCGGCTGCAGCAGTTCCAGCTGGCCTTGATCGGGCCTGGGCACGGCCCGCCGGTGCTCGACCCAGCCGGAAAGCTCGAGCAGTACATCTCCCACCGCCTTGACCGCGAGCGCCGGCTTCTGGAGGCGCTCGGCAGCGGTTTGCGCACCTCGGATGAGCTGCTCGACACCGTGTGGGACGACGTGCCGGCGATCCTCCGTCCGGCGGCTGCGGTGACCCTGACAGCGCACCTCGACAAGCTCGCCGAGGAGGGCCGGCTGCCCGCCGAAGTCGAGCGCCCCGAGCTGCTCGGCATCTTCAAGCAGGCTTAGTCCGGTGTGGTGACCAGTCGCTTGCGGGCCAGTTCCATGGCCACGGTCAGCGGCGTCGAGTCGCTCGCGTCGGCCTGAGCGAAGATCTCGCGGAGCGTGTCGCCGATCGCGCGGACGCTGCTTCGCGCGCGGGCTGGGTCATAGCGGCCGTTCAGCTCGACGGAGATGTTGATGATGCCGCCTGCGTTGGCCACGAAATCCGGTGCCCACAGGACCCCTCGCGCTGCGAGCAGATCGGCGACGCGGTCCTTGGCGAGCTGGTTGTTGGCGGCGCCGGCGACGATCGGACAGCGGAGCGTGGGCACAGTCTCCTCATTGAGCACCCCGCCGAGCGCGCACGGCGCCACCACGTCCGCCTCGACCGACATCGCTGTGGCCGGAGCGACCCAGCGGGCGCCCATCGCGGCCGCGAGCTCGCGCTTGCGCGGGTCGACGTCGGAGACAACGAGCCGGGCGCCGGCGCGGGCGAGGCGGCGGGCGACACGGGCGCCGACGTGGCCGAGCCCGACGACGCAGACGCGGCGTCCGCTGAGGGACGGGCTGCCGAAGACGCGCTCACACGAGGCGCGGATCGCCGCCTCGACGCCGAGCGCCGTCCATGGCGAGGGATCCCCGGATCCGCCGCGCCGGCGCGCGAGTCCGGCCACGAACCGGGTTCGGGTGGCGATCGCGCTCATGTCCCGGCTCGAAGTGCCGACATCCTCGGCGGTGATGTAGGCGCCCTCCAGCGTCTGCACCGTGTCGGCGAAGTCGAACAGCACGGCGCGCCGATCGGCCGCTGTCAGTTGCCGTCCGCCCGGGATCATGATCACCCCCTTGCCGCCGCCGAGGTCGAGCCCGGCCACCGCGGCCTTGTAGGTCATCGCGCTGGACAAGCGAAGTGCGTCTCGGACGGCGGCCGCGGAGTCGTCGTAGGGCCACATCCGGCAGCCACCAAGCGACGGGCCGCGTATCGTCGAGTGGACGGCGACGATCGTGTACAGATCGGAGCGGCGGCCACGGCGAACCAGCAGCTGCTCGTGGTCTAGCGGCTCGAGCTGCTGGATGACTAGAGGCTCAGCCGGGGGATCGAGCTGGCTACCGGAGCGGTCGGCGTGCCGCTGCCGGACGATGAACCGGCCGACGAGGTTGGCGGCCCCGTCGAGCCGCCCGTCGATGAGGTGGTCCCGGACGAGCCCGAGCCATCGGTGGGCGAGGTGCTGCCACCCGCGGCGGTACCGCTGCCGGCAGTTGGCGAGCCGGACGTGCCCGTGCCGTCGCCGGTGCTACCGAGCGGGGTCGAGCTGCCGGTCGCGGCGTCGGTGCCTCCGGTCGACCCGGAGCCGGCGCCCGTTCCACCGGTCGCATCGGCGCCGCCGCTCGACAGCGTGCCGGTGCTGGTCGCGCCACCGTTCGATATCTGGGTCGGCAACTTCGAGCTGCCGGTGGAAAGCCTTGTCTTTGCCGACAGGGTCGCCGGCGCGTCGCGGGACCCCGCCGAGACCGACGGCGAGGCTGCGGCTGGAACGAAGGCCGCGGGGCCACCGGCCGCCGTCGCGTTCGCCGTCGCGCTGGCCGGCCCCACCGAACCAGCGGCGGCGCTGCCACCGCGGTGAGCCGTGGTGTAAGAACGACCAGGATGACCCGCGCCGGCGGTGATCGTGTGCTGGAGCTCGACCGCTCCGCCCGCCGTCACAACCGCTGCGGCGATCAGGGCGGTGACGTGGCCGAGGCCCCCGGCGAGCAGGCCGCCGGTACTGGCGGCCGCGGTCGCACCGGCGGCGCCCGCACCGGACCCCGCGGCGGCGGCGCCACCGGTGGCGCTACCGCCGAAGCCGAGCACCTTCGCCACCACCCCGAGCGGACCCAGGGTCGGCGCGAGCGCGGCGAGCTGACGGCTGGTTCCACGCAGTTGCCGGCGGAAGGCCCGGCAGCCCGAGCAATCGTGCATATGCCTGCGGGCCAGACCGCTCGGCCGTACGCCGCGATCGTGAGCGAGCACGAGCTCTTCCTGGATCTCGATGCACGCGGTGTCGCGTGCCACCGCCGCCTGGGCGAGGCCGATGCGAGCGCGGACGAGCAGCGACTTGACAGCAGGGACGGAGACGCCGATCGCGGCGGCCACGTCCGCGTAGGGCATCCCGCCGAGCTCGCGCATCAGCAGGGCTGAGCGCTGCTGATCTGGAAGCCGGCCGACATCCTCGATCAGCCGTTGCAACGACTCCCGCTGCTCGGCTTCCACGGTCGGATCGTGAAGCGGGAACCGGAGGATGCCCAGCACCTCGGGGGAGGGCGGCAGCGGTCGCCGAAGTTCGTCGATGCACCGGTTGTGCGCGATCCGGTAAAGCCACGCGCGCAGTGAGAGCTCGCGGTCGCTCGACCGCAGCCCGACATAGGCGCGCACGAACACCTCCTGCAGTGCGTCCTCGGCGTCGGGCCGCGAGCTCGACAGCATTCGGCGCATGTACGCGAACAGGCGCTGCTTGTATCGATCGTGGATCGCGCGGAAGGCCTCCTCGTGACCGTCGCGGAACAGCGCCACCAGCTGGTCGTCGGACCGCAACCGAAGTAGCGAGGTCCCGAGCGAGATTCGAGTGCGCGCGAGCCCTGCGGGTGCTTGGATGGCGGAGGCTTCCACTATCTAACCCTTACTCATGAACTCTAACGGGCCGGGCCCCCGAAAGTTCCTAGCAGTCCGCGCTGATCACGCCAGGGACACCATCACGTGCTTGACCTCGGTGTAGTCCTCGAGCGCGTACATGCTCAGATCCTTGCCGTAGCCGGACTGCTTGAAGCCGCCGTGGGGCATCTCGGAGGCGAGCGGGATGTGGTCGTTGACCCAGACACAGCCGAAGCGCAGCGCCTTGGAGACCCGCATCGCCCGGCCGATGTCCCGGGTCCAGACCGACGAAGCGAGTCCGTAGGGCGTGCCGTTCGCCCACTTGATCGCCTCCTCCTCATCGGAGAACTGCTGGACGGTGATCACCGGGCCGAAGATCTCTCGCTGGATCATCTCGTCGTCCTGCGCGAGGCCGGCCACTACGGTCGGCTCGAGGAAGAACCCAGGCAGATCCGGCTCGACTCCGCCGGTAACGATCTCGGCGTTCGATGGCTTGCGCTCCAGGAAGCCCTCGACTCGTTCGCGCTGGCGCGAGGAGTTCAGCGGCCCGAGCGTGGTGTCGTCGGAGTGGGTGTCTCCCATCACGAGGGCCTTGGCCTGCTCGGCGAGTCCGTTGACGACGTCGTCGTAGACCTTCTTGCCGGCCAGCACGCGGGTCGCGGCCGTGCAGTCCTGGCCGGCGTTGTAGTAGCCGGTGCCGGCGATCGTCTCCATCGCTGTCTCCATGTCAACGTCGTCGAACACAACGACCGGCGCCTTGCCACCGAGCTCGAGATGGACCCGCTTGAGCGTGTCCGCGGCGGCGCCGGCGATCCACTTGCCGGTGGCCACCGAGCCGGTGAGCGAAACCATGTCGACCTCGGGATGCTTGACCAGCGCCTGGCCGGCCGGATCGCCATGGCCGGTGATCACGTTGAGGACGCCGGCGGGGAGCGCCTCGGCCGCGTACTCGGCCAGCTTGAGCGTGGTCAGCGGGGTCGTCTCGGCCGGTTTGAGGACGATGGTGTTCCCGGCCGCGAGCGCCGGCCCGATCTTCCAAACCGCCATCAGCAGCGGGTAGTTCCACGGCGCGATCTGGCCGACGACGCCGATCGGCTCGCGGCGGATGATCGAGGTGTAGCCGCTGACGTACTCGCCGGCGGCCCGTCCCTCAAGGCAGCGCGCCGCGCCGGCGAAGAAGCGCAGGTTGTCGACGGCGAACGGGATCTCATCGCCCCGGAAGGCGGCGATCGGCTTGCCGGCATCGGCGGACTCGAGCTCTGAGAGCTCGTCGGCGTGCGACTCGAGCGCGTCCGCGATCTTCAGCAACGCCTCGGCTCGCTCGCCCGGCGTGGTCGTCGACCATCCGCCCTCGAACGCGGCGCGCGCTGCGCTCACCGCACGATCAACGTCCTCTGCGCTGGATAGCGGCGCGTGCGCGATTACCTCTCCTGTCGCCGGGTTGAGGATCGGCTCGGTCTGCCCTTCTGCGGGGTCGACGTACTCGCCGTTGATGAAGTTCTGAAGCGTGGAGGTGGTGGTAGCCATACCGGTGACGCTACCACCGTGCACAACGCCAATTCGTCCAATCCGCGGCGGATCAACCAGCTTGCTTGGCGAGCGCCGCTGCGAGCTCCTCGCGCGAGTGGATATCGAGCTTCAGATAAACGTGGCGGAGGTGGTACTCGATCGTCTTCGGGCTCAGGAACAGCGCGGCCGCGGCCTCTCGCGTCGTCTTGCCGCCGGCCAGCAGCATCGAGATCTGGAATTCCTGAGGCGTCAGCTCGTCGACGGTGCTTGGGTCGCGACGGCGGAGTGTCTCGCCCGTTGCCGCGAGCTCGATCCGGGCGTGCTGTGCCCACGGCTCGGCGCCGAGCTGCTCGAACGTCGCCAGCGCGGGGCGGAGTTGCTCGCGGGCGCGGACGCGGTCGCGACTCCGCCGCAGTCGTGCTCCGTAGGCAAGCTGAGTGCGTGCCTGCTCGAACACGTCCGGCGTGCGCGCGTGGGCGGCGAGCGCCTGCGCGAACCGCGCGTCGGCTTCGTCGTCCTCGGCCAGCAGCGCCTGCGCCCGGCCCGCGCGAGCGATCGACCAAGGCTGTGCCTTGGCTTGCGCGGCCTGGTCGAACTCGGTCGAGAGCACTTCCGCCTCCGCGCGGCGCCCAAGCCGGAGGTAGGCATCGACCAGCTCCGGCGAAGGCGAGACGTCAGGGTCGGTGATCCCGAGTTCCCGGATCAGCTCCATCTGCCGCTCGAACTCAGCGGCGGCGGTGGCAGCGTCCCCGAGCCCGAGGGCGAGCTCCCCGAACGCGGAGGCGACCCACAGCTCGTTGAGGCGTGTGCCCAGCCGTCCGGTCAACTCGAGCGCCTCGGATCCGTAGGCATGACACTCCTCTTCGAGCCCGCGGCGCGCGCATAGCCAGGCGAGGCCGGCGAGGCCGAAAGCGAGGTCCGTCTGCTGATCGGTCTCGCGGGCCAGCGCGATCGCCTCCTGGTAGTACGCCTCGGCTACCGCCCACCCGTCGGTCGTCGCCTCGTCGCGCGCGATCAGGTCGAGCACGAAGGGCAGCGCTCCGATCGCCGCGTCGGCGCGGGCGCTGCTGAGCGCTTCCTCGAGCAGCCCGCGGCCCGCGTCGGCCTCGCGCAGGAATAGTGGTGCGATCGCGAACCACGAGAGCAGCTCGTTATCGGCACGCAGGGTCGCGGAGCCTTCGCTGAGCATGATCGCTTCTCTGATCGCCGCGGCGCCGACTGCGGCATCACCGCCAGCGATGTGGGCCGCACCGAATGCGACCAGCCCCACGAAGCGTGCGCGGTCCGACGCTTCTTCGGACATCAGCTCTCGGAGCCGCACGCCGGCGGCCAGCATCTCGACTGGATTGCCGGCCAGGAACGCGGCGCCGACGGCCTCCGCAAGCATCAGCACGGCCCGCTCGGGCTCGGCACGATCGGCCGCTTCCCTGAGGATCGCGTGGCCATCCATGATCGGCCCTCGCCGAGCCGCGATATGACCGGCGAGCCAGTCGATGTCGAGCGAGGTGGCTGCATCCACTGCGGCTTCGCGGGCCTGTTCCAGGCAGGTCACCGCGCGGTCCCCGAATCCCGCCAGCCATGCGGCTCTGGCGCCGCGCACCAACAGCCGCGCGCGGCGCTCGGTGGCGTGCGCGAGCTGCGCGGAGCGCTCATATGCGGCCGCGGCCGTCGCGTACGCGCCGCGGTCGCGAGCACGGTCGGCGGCCTGTTCGAGCGCCGCAGAGGCGGACTCGTCGGGACCCACCGAGGCCGCTGCGAGGTGCCAGGCACGCCGGTCGACATCCCGGTCGGGCAACGCCGCAGCGAGCGCTCGATGTGCCGCGCGGCGCTCCTCGCCGTCCGCCTGCGCGTAAATCGCGGAACGGGCCAGCGGGTGGCGGAACTCGACCCGCCCGGCCGCCAGCCGAATCAGCCCGGCGCGCTCGGCTCGCGCGAGCGAATCCAATTCCACGCCGAGTGACGCAGCCGCGCGCTCGAGCATCGCGAGGTCCCCGATGTCGCTGCTCGCGGCCAGCACCAGTGCCCGCCAGGCTCCGGGATCGAGTCCCGCCGCCCGGCGCAAGAACGCCTCGGCGATCCGGGTTGACACAAGCACCGGTGCGCCCGCGGGCGTTAGCTCGTGTTGTTCGACGTCCGAGCCCAGTTCGAGCAGCGCCAGCGGATTCCCGCCTGTTGCCGCGTGAAGCTGCGTAGCAAGCTCGGGTCTCACGCCGCCGAGCAGCGCCTGGGAGTGCTGAGCGCTCAGGCCTTGGACTGAGAGCCGTTGCAGGTCGGTGCCGTCGACCAACGACGGCTCGCCTTCGCGGACGGCGATCAGCACTGCGATCGGATCGGCCACGAGCCGCCGGATCGCGAACAGCAGCGCCTCCCCACTGGAGCCGTCGAGCCACTGCGCATCGTCGAGCAGGACGACCACGGGCCGGTCCTCGGCGTAGGCAGCAAGCAGCGTGAGCGTCGCCGCTCCCACCGCGAATCGCTGCTGGTTCCGGGCCGGGCGGAGCGCCAGGGCGGCCTCCAGGGCGGTCGCCTGCGGCGCCGGCAGCGCGTCGAGCGTCCCGAGCGCGGGGCGGATCAACTCGAGCAGCGATGCGAACGGGATCTGAGCCTCGGACTCGATCCCGCGGGCGCGGAGCACCGCCATACCGTGCGCGCGCTGGCCGGCGTAGTCGAGCAGCGCGGTCTTGCCGATCCCGGGCTCGCCGATCAACACGAGCGTCGCGCTGTCACCAGCGCGCGCACGCTCGAGTACAAGGTCGATCCGTGCCAGCTCGGGGTCCCGCCCTACCAGCATGGGGCGATTCTCTCACCAGAACTAGGTGCCCCCCCGGAAGCGAGCCACGCCGGGTGAGGCATACGTTGGCCGAAACCACCCTGAGGAGAGACAGATGAGCATCGTTGAGCAGCCAACCGAGGTCGACGGCGACAAACTGATGGAGTTCGTTTTCCGGGCAGTCGGCGAAGTCGGCGCGACGCTGAACACAGCGCTGGTCGTGATGGGCGACAAGCTGGGGCTGTACCGCGGGCTGGCCGACGCTGGTCCGCTGTCACCGAGTGAGCTCGCGGAGCGAACCGGCACGGCCGAGCGGTACGTGCGCGAGTGGCTCAACGCTCAGGCTGCCGGCGGATTCGTCAGCTACGACCCGGACAGCGGGCGCTACACGCTGCCGCCCGAGCAGACGGTCGCGCTGACCGACTCGACCAGCCCCGCCTACCTGCCGGGGTTCTTTCAGATCGCGCTCGGTTCGGTGATTGACTCGCCGATCATCCTGGAGCGGGTACGTAGCGGTGACGGCTTTGGCTGGGGCGAGCATGTGCACGACGTGCACGAGGGCTGCGAGCGGTTCTTCCGGCCCGGCTACAACGCACATCTGATCCCGGAGTGGCTTCCGTCCTTGGACGGCGTCGTCGAGAAGCTCGAGCGCGGCGCGCTCGTCGCTGACGTCGGCTGCGGCCATGGGGCGTCGACGATCCTCATGTCGCAGGCATTCCCGAACTCGAAGTTCGTCGGCTCGGACTGCCACGCAGGCTCGATCGAGACCGCGCGGACGCGCGCCGAAGAGGCGGGGGTGGCCGACCGCGTCAGCTTCGAGATCGCGCCAGCTGCCGCGTACGGTGGCGAGGGGTACGACCTCGTGACGGTCTTCGATTGCCTGCACGACATGGGTGATCCGGTGGGGGCTGCGCGGCATGTCTGCTCGACGCTCGCGCCGGACGGTACGTGGATGATCGTCGAGCCGAACGCGGGTGATCGTGTCGAGGACAATCTCAACCCGGTGGGGCGCGCGTTCTACGCGTTCTCGACGCTGCTCTGCACGCCCGCGTCGCTCTCCCAGGAGGTCGGCCTCGCGCTCGGAGCCCAGGCCGGTGAGGCGAGGATCCGCGACGTCGTCACGGCCGGCGGGCTCAGCCGCTTCCGGCGGACCGCGGAGACGCCGTTCAACCTGGTGTTCGAGGCACGCATCTGAACCGGGCCGCGGTGCCCGCGGCCCGGTTGGGCTTGCGGGCACCCCAGGCCAGTGAGACGATCTCCGCCGGAGTGCTGATGGGACCACAGCTGATCGAGGCTGCTCCACGCGAGCAGACGCGTGCCCGGTATCCGGACGCGACGGGGTACGTCGAGCGCGACGGCGTCCGCGTGTTCTGGGAGCGCTACGGCGAGGGCGAGCGCACTGCGCTGTTGCTGCCGACGTGGTCGGTCGTCCCCTCCCGGTTCTGGAAGGCCCAGATCCCGTACCTCGCGCGTCATTGCCGAGTTCTGACGTTCGACGGCCGTGGCAACGGCCGGTCGGATCGCCCGGTCGGCGTCGAGCCGTACTCCGTCGATGAGTTTGCCGCGGATGCCCTTGCGGTGATGGACGCGAACCGAGCCGAGCGCGTGGCCCTGTTGTCGCTGTCGTGCGGCGCGCTGTGGGCGACGGCGATCGCGGCGGACCACCCGGACCGCGTTGAAGGGGTCGTTTACATCGGACCGGCGGTGCCGTTGACCCCGCCTCTCCCCGAGCGAGATGGGATTCCCTTCGACGAGGAGCTCGCGGAGTACAAGGGATGGGCCATGTACAACAGCCACTTCTGGGCCAAGGATTACGCTGGCTTCCTCGAGTTCTTCTTCGCACAGGGCTTTTCCGAGCCTCACTCGACCAAGCAGATCGAGGACTGCATCGGATGGGGTCTGGCCACGACGCCCGAGACGCTCGCGGACGCGACGCGCGGCATTGGTGTCGGAGGTTCGGCACCGTTCTTCGAGCGGTGCGGAAGGATTCAGTGCCCGACGCTCGTGATTCACGGCGACCGGGATCTCATCCGGCCGTACGCCGCGGGGGCAGCACTGGCGGACAAGACCGGCGGAACGTTCGTGAGCTTCGACGGATCTGGCCACTTCCCGCTCTCGCGGGACCCAGTGAAGGTCAACCTGCTCCTGCGCGACTTCGTCTGCCCACCGGCGCCGCCGGCTCGTTACCGGCGGGCAGGTGCGCGCGGCCAGCGCGCGCTTTACGTCTCCTCGCCCATCGGGCTGGGGCACGTCCGCCGTGATCTGGCGATCGCCGACGAGCTACGCAAGCTGCATCCAGGCTTGGAGATCGACTGGCTCGCTCAGCATCCCGTGACCGAGGTGCTCGCCGGGCGGGGCGAGAGGATCCACTCGCTCAGCGCCGAGCTGGCCAGCGAATCGGCGCACTGGCGATCGGAGGCCGATGGACACGATCTGCATTGCTTCGAGGCGCTCCGGCGGATGGACGAGATCCGGCTCGCGAACTTCATGGTCTTCCACGACGTGGTGCGAGACGAGGAGTACGACCTTTGGATCGGCGACGAGGCCTGGGATGTCGATCATTTCCTGCACGAGAATCCGTCGCTGAAGACCGCCCCCTACGCATGGTTGACCGATTTCGTCGGCTTCCTGCCGATGTCCGATGGCGGGGAACGTGAGGCGTACCTGTGCGCGGATTACAACGCCGAGATGATCGAGCAGGTCGAGCGGTTCCCCAGGGTGCGCGACCGCTCGGTTTTCGTCGGCGATCCGGACGACGTCGTCCCCGGACGGTTTGGCGTCGGGCTGCCGGCGATCCGCGATTGGACCGAACGGCACTACGAGTTCTGCGGGTACATCACCGGCTTCGAGGCCGCGGAGCTCGAGGATCGGAAAGCGCTGCGGGCGCAGCTCGGCTACCGCGAGGACGAACAGGTCTGCATCGTCACCGTCGGCGGGTCGGGTGTCGGCGCGGCACTTTTGAGACGCATCGTCGATTCGTTTCCGCTCGCCGAGCAGCTCGTACCCCGGCTGCGAATGGTCGTCGTCGCGGGCCCACGGATCGACCCGGCCTCGCTGAGTGGTCACGACGGGCTGGAGCTGCGCACGTATGTACCCGACCTCTACCGCCACCTCGCGGCCTGTGATCTGGCGGTCGTCCAGGGTGGCCTGACCACGACGATGGAGCTGACCGCGCTGCGGCGCCCGTTCATCTATTTCCCTCTGCGCAACCACTTCGAGCAGCAGTTCCATGTGCGCCACCGGCTGGAGCGCTACGGCGCCGGACACCGGATGGAGTTCGACGAGTCGACGCCGGAGTCGATCGCCGAGGCGATCGCCGACGAGATCGGACGGTCGGACCTCGATTACCGGCCGGTCGCCGACGGCGGCGCGGCGCGCGCCGCCGCCTTGCTGGCAGAGTTGCTGTGAGTTACGACCCGCCCTTGGCGTAGTTGCTCGCGCCGTAGAAGTCGACCACGACGACGGGCTCGTCGCCCACCACCCAGGCGTCGTGGCCGCTTGGCAGCGACGTGATGTCGCCGGGCCCCGCGACCAACTCGGCCCCGTCGTCCATCCGGATCCCGAGGCGTCCGCTCACGTGGTACTGGAAGTGCGGCGCCTGACAGCTGTCGGTACCGGCGATCGGCTTGACGTCATTCGACCACCGCCAGCCGGGCTCGAACGTCAACCGCCCGATCTCGGCCTCGCCGATGGAGAGGATCTCGGCCTGGCCGTTCGGGAACTCGCGCGTCTCGTCGGGCGCCCCGAAGCTCTTGTGCTCGGTCTCGTGGCGCATGATCAGACCTCGTCCCAGACCTGCACGACTGTCTGGCCCGAGATCAGCCCGCCGTCGAGCTCGATCACGGTCGCGCACAGCACGTTGGTGCCGTCGGGATAACGGCAGGCCTGCGTGTAGGCGGCGCCGGTCGCATCGCCGACGGTGTGCTGGACCTCGTGGGTCAGGTCGCGTCCGTACATATCCTCGAGCCAGCCCTGGATCTCCTCCGGGGTACGCAGCGTCCGTGGCGAACCCGGTTGCGAGATCTTGTCGGCGATCGTGACGACGGCGTCCGGGCCGTACATCGAAAGCTGGGTCGACGCGTCGCGCTCTTCGGCCGCGCGGGTGAAACGGCCGAGGTCAAACCTGGTGGTAGTGGTGCTCATGGCGTGCTCCTTGTTGGTTGTGGGTCTGCGGTGAGCGATCGCAGCGTCCCAGCACACCGTTGAAGCGCCGTCAATCAACCGTCAAACTGATCCCGTGCTGCACGCACGCCTGTTGGGCACGCTGCAGGTCGAGCTGGACGGGACCGGGATCCAATCGTCGCCGTCCCAGCGTCCGTGGGCGCTGTTCTCGTACCTGGCGTTGGTGGGGCGACCGGTATCGCGATCCGAGCTTGCCTCGACGTTTTGGCCTGACGTGCTCGACCAGAGCGCGCGCGCGAGCCTTCGCAGCGCACTGTGGGCGCTGAAGCGGCAGCTCGGCGAGGTGATCGACGTCGAAGGCGACCGCATCGGCCTGATCGGTGCGCGGGTCGACGCGACCGAGTTCGACCGGCTCGCCGAGGGCGATCCACGCGGCGCGTTGGAGCTGTGTCGCGGGGACCTGCTCGAGGGACTCGACGATGATTGGGCAACCTCGGCGCGAGAGCGCCACCGCGAGCGCGTGATCGCGCTGCTCGAGCGGCTGGCCTCCGACACCGAGGACGACCGTGAGGCGATCGCGTTGACCCGCCGGCAAGTCGAGCTCGACCGGTTCGACGAGGAGGCGCACCGGCGGTTGATGAGGCGGCTGGCGGCCGGCGGCGATCGCGGAGCGGCGCTGAAGACATACCGGGCCCTGACCGAGCGCTTCGGCGGGAGCTCGGGGTCGCGCCGTCGGCGCAGACCCGCGAGTTGGCCGAGCGTCTGCGCGTGACAGACCCCCCTCGAAACGCGCCTGCGCCGTGGGTGACCGATGCGCTCCCGCTGGTGGGTCGCGAGGAGGAGCTCGGCCAGCTGGCGGCCGTGTGGCGCCGCGCCGTCGAGGGCGCCGGCGCCGTGGCCGCGATCCGGGGTGAAGCCGGCATCGGCAAGACCCGTCTGGCCACGGAGCTGCGAGCGCAGGCCGCGCAGGAGGGGGGAGTGACCGCCGCATCTGCAGCGCTGGATCTCGGAGGGACGGCGCCGCTGAGCCTGTGGGCCGAGCTGATCCGCGAGCTCGTGCCGTCGCTGCCGTCGCCGCCAGAGGACGTGGCATGGCCGGGCGACCTGGCGATCCTCGTGCCCGGATTGCCGCCGGAATACGCGCGGGAAATCTCCAAAGTCGCGCCGGATCTCCAGCGCACACGTTTGTTCGAGGCGGTTGTGGCCTTGCTCGCCTGGGGTGCTCGGTGCGCCCCATTGCTGCTCGTGCTCGACGACATCCATACGGCGGACGGGCCGAGTCTTGAGCTCGCTGGCTACGCCGCCCGGCGGCTCGATGTGTTGCGGGTGATGATCGCGATCACTCGGCGCGGGCTCCCCCCAAGTCCGAATGCGGATCGGCTCGAGCATGCGCTCCGAGCGCGGGGCACGCTCGCCTGTGAGCTCGACCTACCACCCCTGCGCGCCGAGGCCGGCGCGGCGCTCGTCCGTGCCGTCGCGCACGTCAGCGCGCGCGACGCCGAACGTATCGCCGAGCGAGCGGACGGGAACCCGTTGCTGCTCGTCGAAGCGGCTAGGGCGAGCGGCTCCGGCACAGATGCTGTCACGGCGACGATTCGCGGCGCCGTCCGCGCGACGCTCACCGAGCTCGATCCTGGGGCACGGCGGCTCGTCGAGATGGCGGCGGTCGCCGCGCGGCCGGTTCCGCTGGCACAAGCCCCGGATGACGAGGCAACGGCATCCGCCCTGCAAACGGGCCTGGTCGTCGCGGTCGATGACGGAATCGCGTTTCGCCATGCGCTGCTGCGCGAAGCGGCGTACGAGGAAATCGCCGCACCGCGCCGGCGCAGCCTGCATCAGGCGTGGGCGAAGTCGCTGGTCGCGGGGGAGATCCCCCGGCCGGCGGAGGCGGCGCGACACTTCCGGCTCGCCGGTGACGATGCCGCCGCGGTTCCGCAGCTGGTCGGCGCCGCCGCGGACGCCCGGGCGCTCGGAGCGCTCCAAGACGCGGGCGCGTTTCTCGAGGAGGCGTTGGGGATCGCGGCCGACCGGGCCGATGCCTGGCTCGAGCTGGGCGAGCTCGAGGCGTGGCGCGTGTCCCGCGCGCGTGCCGAGGCGGCTTTCGACCGGGCACTGGCGCTGCTCTCCGGCCACGATCCGGTTGAGCAGGCTCGGGGTCATCTGCGGCGCGCGCGCGCCTATCACGGGCCGATCTGCATTCCGAGAGCCGTGCTGGAGAGCTCGCAGCGCGCGCTGGAATTGCTCGGCGCCACCGACCAGCCGGTGGATGAGGAACGGAGCGAGGCAATCGCGGCGCGAGCCTGGGCCGAAGCCGTGGTCGGGGACATCGAGGAGGCGGAGCGGCTGCTGATCGAGCTGAGCCAGCTCGCGCCCGCTTCCGACCCGCTGCGCCAGTACGACGCCGGCCACGCCAGGGCGCTCGCGTTGATGCGCCGGGGCCGGTTCGTCGAGTCCTACGGTCCATCGATCGCCGCCGGCGATGCGGTCGATCGGGCGGGCCGCCCGGACCTTGCGTACGGCTGCTGGGCGAACGCTGCCGGCGCCGCTGCCGCCGCCGGGGAATACGACCGCGCGCTCGAATTCCTCGATCGCGGGACCGACGCGGTGGCGGGGCACGGGCTGCGGAGTCTCGAGTTGCATCTGCTCTCACAGCGGTCGTTCGTGCTTCGGGGGCTCGCTAGGCTCGACGAGGCCTGGGCCGCGGCTTCGTCGGAGCGAGCGATCGCAGAGCGGCTGGGCCAACCGGAACTGCTGGCGATGGCCACCAACGACATGGGGCTGACCGCGCTCGAGGCCGGCGATCCCGGGCAGGCGGCCGCGCTCCTACGCGACTCGCTTGCCGTCGCGGATGCGCCGATCAGCCGGCCGCTGACGCGGCTCGCGCTGGCCGAGGCGCTGGCGCGGGGTGGCGAGCCGGACGCGGCCGGCGACCAGATCCGGGAGACCGTGCTCGAGCCGCTGCGACCGAGCGACTTCCCGGAGGCGCTCGTGCCGCGGCTTGCCCGCGTGCAGGGGCTGATCGCACTCGCGCGCGGGCACCGCGACGAGGCGGCGAAGCGGATCGAGGAGTCGATCGGAGGTTGGGAGCGGCTGCTGGAGCGGACGATCCGCGCGGACAGCATCACCAGCGTGCTCGCGGACCTTGGCCGCCCGGTGGTCGGGCTGGTTGAACCTGAGCGGGAGCTGAAACGGGCCCGCTCCGACCTGGAGGCGATCAATGCCCTCGTTTCATGACACGACGACCTCCTCCGCCGCCCCGGAGGAGGTGTGGAAGCTGCTCTACGACCCATCCCGGTTTCCTCAGTGGTGGGCCGGGATCGGCAGCGTCGAGGTGGGAAACGGCGGCGAGTACACGATGTTCCCGGAGGGCTTCCCCGACTATCCGATGGCGCAGGTGCTCGACACCGAGCGCACCTCGGGGCGCGTGACCGTGTCTTGCCTGGTCTCCGATCTGCGCTTCGAGTGGCGGCTCGAGGCCGACGGCGACGGCACGCTCATCTCGGTGGATGTGGAGATCCCGGAGGCCGAGGCCGATCGCCTCGACACCCAGCGGGCTGTGATCAGCACCTCGATGCGGAAGCTGGCGGTGTTGGCAGCCCAGCCGTAGCCGCATAATTAGCGGCGATGGATGCTGCCTCCGGCGTAGCCATACCGGCCGCGTTCGGGGCCGGACTGATCTCGTTCCTCTCGCCCTGCGTGCTGCCGCTCGTGCCCGGGTACATCTCGGCGGTCGCCGGCGTGCAGCCCGGTCAGATCAAAGCGCGGCGGGTGCTCGGCCCGAGCCTGTTGTTCGTCGCGAGCTTCTCGTTCATCTTCATCGTGCTGGGCCTGATCGGGCAGCGCGCGCTGCACGCAACGCTTACCGGACCGACGGCGCTGAAGGTCTCCGGCGCGCTGATCATCGCCATGGGCGTTGTCTTCGTACTGGCGCCGTTCGTGCCGCTGTTCAGCCGTGAGCTGCACGTCGACCGGCTGATGCAGCGGGCCGGGCGCGGCGGCCCCGTGCTCACCGGCGCCGCGTTCGCGCTGGCCTGGACACCCTGCACGGGGCCGACCCTCGGCGCGATCGTCACCGCCACCGGGACCTCGGGGTCGGCCGCGCATGGCGCCCTGCTGCTCGCGGTCTACTGCCTCGGCCTCGGCGTCCCGTTCCTGATCACGGGGCTCGCCTTCGGAACCGCGACCTCTGTGTTCGGCGTGATCAAGCGCCACTACCCGGTCGTGATCGGGATCGGAGGCGCGATCCTGATCGGGATGGGAGTGCTGATCATCACCGGCGAGTTCACGAGCTTGAACATCACGGTCGACAACTGGCTCAACAGCCTGGGCCTGCCGAATCTGAATTCGGACACCTAGCCGCTTGTAATCCCGAGCACTTGGGTAGGGCTTAGGCACTCCTAAGGTGGTAGCCTCAGACTGACTTAGGGTCCCCTAACGATGTCTTTCGCGGAAACAATCGCACTCGGCGCCGTCGCCGGCTTCACGATCTACATCGGGCTTCCGGTGGGCCGTCTGAGGCTGGCCGGCGATCGTATACGGGTCGCGCTGGCGATGCTGTCGGTCGGGATCCTGGCCTTCATCTTCGTCGACGTGCTGTCGAACGGGTTCGGCATCGTTCACGGCGCGCTGGACCACTTCAAGCGCGACCACGGCACGTTCCTGCACCTGTTGGGTTATGTGGCCCTGCTGGCCGGCGGGTTCACGGCGGGCACCGCCGGGCTCGCGTTCATCGAGCGGCGGATGCGTCCGGCGGCGCCAAGACCGCCGATCGCCGGAGGCGCGGTCGGCATCGCCGCGGACGAGGCGACCGCCCTGGCTTTCGAGCTGGAGGCGGCGCGCAAGCGGGCGCTGCGCACCGGCTTGACGATCGCCGGCGCGATCGGCGTTCACAACTTCGCCGAGGGGCTGGCGATCGGCGTCTCCGCGCGCGCCGGAGCGATCGGGCTGGCCACCGTTCTGATCATCGGATTCGCGCTGCACAACGCGACCGAGGGGTTCGGGATCGTCGGCCCGCTCGGCGACGTGACGCCCTCGTGGCGCTGGATTGGGCTGGTGGGGCTGATCGGCGGCGGCCCCACATTCGTCGGCTCGCTGGTCGGCTACGAGGTCACGAGCCAGCCGCTCGAGCTGGTCTTCTACGCGGCCGCAGGCGGGGCGATCCTCTACGTGATCGGCGAGATCTGGAACGGCATGCGCCGCTACGGCCACCGGGAGCTCGGTCTGCTGATGGTCAGCGCAGGCTTCACGATCGGCGTGCTCACCGATCTGATCGTCTCGTACGGCGGCGGCTGAACAAAAACAGCAGCGCCGCCGCGCCGATCGCGAGGGTGACCTTGCCCACGACCGAGCTCCACGCCGTGCCGGTGAGCATCCCCAGCAGCACGAAGGCGGTGGCCCAGATCGCGCACCCGACCGTCGTCAGGAGAATGAACGGCACGAGCGGCAGCCGGCGAGCGCCGGCGGGCAGCGAGACGAAGGTGCGCGCCAGGGGCAGCAGCCGGGCGATGAAGATCGATTTCAATCCGTGGCGATCGAGCAGCGCTTCCGAGCGCCGGACGCCGGGGACCCAGCGGACCCACTTCCTCGTCCCCAGCGCGTACGCGATCAGCGAGCCGACGAGGTTTCCGCCCGTCGCCGCGATGATTGCCAGGGGCAGGCTCATCCAGTGCTGGGAGACCGCCAGCCCGCTCGATAGCAGCGTCACCTCGCTCGGGATCGGGATGCAGGCCGACTCGGGGACCATCAGCAGGAACACGCCCAGCGGCCCGTAGCTCGTGAGCAGCGCCGTCATGGGCGGTGCTTTGGCGGCTTGGGAGGTTTCGGCGGTCTGCGGCCGGGCTTCGGAGCGCCGGGCGGCGGGGGCGGGGGCCGGCGGTAGCCGAGCGCCGCTTGGACGCTGGACGCTCGCCACTCGGAGCCGCCCCGCGGGGTGGGGATCCCTTCCGCGTTCAGCGCGGCGGCGATCGCGTTGAGGCTCAGCCCCCGTTCGCGGAGCTCGGCGATGCGGCGCGCGGTGTCAGGGGCGTGGTGCGCGAGGCCGGGCCGGCCGCGCGGGCGCTCGGGCTCCCAGGCCGCGATCTCGCGCAGCAGCGTTGCCGTCCGCTGCCCCTCGGGGGTGCGGGTGTCGAGGTCGACGTCCGCGGCTACGAGATCCGCGTCTGCCTCGTGCAGCCAGTCGAGCAGCGCGACGAGCTGCTTGAGCGAGCCCGCGACGTCACGCAGACGCTCGACCTCGAGTAGGGCCTGCTCTCCGGAGGCGATGCGCTGGAATGGATCCACGCCTCCATTATACGCAAATTATTTGCGTATATCAGGGGTCGTCGAACCCAGGCTCGCCGGGGAGGACGAGGCGGGCGGTTTCCCCGCCCAGGATCACGCGCGGCTGCACCGGTCTCACCTCGCGGCCGTGGGCATAGGACAGCAGCTCGTCGGCGGTGGTGAACGCAGACAGCTGCTCGAGGTGCTTGATCGTCGGGAAGACGAGGAACAGCTCGCCCTCGGCGGCGGCGTCCAAGGCCGCCTGAGGTGCGTACCAGCTCCATGCGACGATCTCGGAGCCGTCGATCACCGGCTCGGCGGAATCCGGCGCCGGCGCGAGGAAGAACGAGGTGTCGAACCGGATCTTGACCTGCGCCGGGGTGATCCAGCGCGAGAACGGTACGAGCACCTCCGGGCCGCTGACGACGATCCCGGCCTCCTCGGCGAGCTCGCGGACGGCGGCGAGACGGAGCGCCTCCGGGCCGGTTCCCTCGTCGCGGTCGACGGCGCCGCCGGGAAACACCCAGGCTCCGCCCATGAACCGTGACTCCGGGTTGCGCTGGACGAGCAGCACCTCGAGCCCGTCGCCGCCGCCGCGGAGCAAAATCACCGTCGCCGCCGGACGCGGCACCGTCTCCTGGCCGGGGTTCAGCTCCTCTCCGGGGGCGGGGCGGTCGACTTCCACGGACGCCGACCCTACCGGACACCGCGTCCCTCGCTACCCTTCGCGCCCGTGAAGTGGATGTGTGAATCGTGCGGGTTCATCTACGACCCCGAAGAAGGAGACCCGGACGGGGGCATTCCTCCGGGGACCGCGTTCGAAGACATCCCCGAAACGTGGTTCTGTCCGGTGTGCGGGGCGCGCAAGCGCGACTTCACGCCGTACGAGGACTAGTCGGTGCGGTCCAGAACGGCAGCGTTCGCGATCGCCGCGATCGTCGCGATCGCCGTGCTGGCGGTTGTGATCGTCCTCGTGGCCACGGGCGGCGGTGGCAGCACGTCGACACCGCGTCGGGGGGCGCTCGAGTCGATGTTCCAGGACGACCAGTACGTCCTCTACCAGTCGAATCCGGCCGTCGTCGAGAAGACGCTGCGGACGCTCAAGGCGCTCGGCGTCGATCGGGTACGGGTGCAGGTGCTGTGGGTCGCGCTGGCTCCGGACCCGACCGCGACAACCCCGCCGCCCGGCTTCCACGGGACCGATCCGAACGCCTATGTGGCCGCCGCGTGGGCGCCGTACGACCGCATGGTGCGGATCACCAAGTCACTCGGGATGGGGGTCAACTTCGACATCACGGCGCCCGGCCCGCTCTGGGCCATGCGCCAGGGCGACCCGGATAAGGCGACGGTCGCCGACTACGCCCCCTCGGTCACCCGCTTCGGGCAGCTCGTGACGGCCGTCGCCAGGCGGTACAGCGGCAGCTATACGCCCCCTGGTTCGCACTCCGGCCCGCTCCCGCGGGTCGACTCATGGTCAATCTGGAACGAGCCGAACCAGCCCGGGTGGTTGTCGCCGCAGCTGCGGGTGGTCAATGGTGCCCGCGTGCCCGACTCGCCCCGCCTGTACCGCGAGTACGCGAACGCGGGCTTCGAGGCCCTGCTGTCCGCCGGCCACGGCCCCTCGACCGACACGGTGCTGGTCGGCGAGACCGCCCCCGAGGGGTGCATCGCGCGCGGTCCGGGGTGCCGGTACCTCGCCGACGACCAGCCGATCGCGCCCCTTCTGTTCCTGCGCGCGATGTACTGCGTCGACAGCAACTACAAGCCGCTGCGCGGCTCGCTGGCGATCGGGCTCCACTGCCCGCTGAGCGGCGACCCGAGCGCGTTCGTGAAGGCCAACCCGGCGCTGTTCAAGTCCAGCGGCTACGCCCACCACCCGTACTCGCTGCTGCTCGCGCCGAATGTCCGCTTCCCCAGCACGGACGTCGGGTTCGTTTCGCTGGCGAACCTATCGGCGCTCGAGCACGCGCTCGACCAGATCTTTGCCACCTACGGCGTCGGCCGCCATCTCCCGGTCTACCTGACCGAGTACGGGTACGAGACCAACCCGCCAAATCCGATCCGCGGGGTCTCGCCGCAGAACCAGGCCGCGTGGCTCGATCAGGCGCAGTACATGGCGTGGACCGACCCGCGCGTACGGGCGCTATCGCAGTTCCTGCTCGTCGACTCGCTGCCGGACACGAAATTCCCGCCCGGTAGCTCCGGGTACTGGTCGACCTTCCAGACCGGCCTCCAATACGCGAGCGGGGGGGTCAAGCCATCCTTTCTGGCCTACCTGCTCCCGATCTATCTGCCGGTTACGAGCTTCCACAGCGGCGATTCGCTGCTCGTGTGGGCGATGCTCCGGCCCGCTCCGAGCGGCTCGAAGCAGCGGGCGCTGGTGCAGTGGCGAGGGGCCGGCGGCGCGTACCGCACGCTCGCCACCGTCACGACAACCGACCCGAGCAACGTGCTCGAGGCCCACGTGCAGCCGCCTGGGAGCGGCACGATCCGGATTCAGTGGCGCACCCCCGCCGGGCTACTGCTGGACAGCCGGCCGGTGGCGATCCAGGCCCATTAGCGCCTGCCGCGCCAGCGATCGGCGGCGTCCTGCCACGCGCCTTCGAGCCGGTAGCCGGCCTCGCCGATTGAATGACGGGCGGCCGGCCCCCATCCCGGCCCCCATCCGCGGGCGCGGATCACGAGCGCGGCGCCGCCGATCAGCGCGAACGCGCCGGCGAGCACGGCGAGGATCAGGATCGGCGCCGGGAGCGGCGCGTTGGTCGCGGCGGTGACGGGACCGAGCCGGAGCGGGCCGCCGGTCGAAGCGCGGGGGAGCGCGACGCCCGGAGTGGCAGGCGCCAAGCCCGCGCAGTAGCCGCTGGCGCGGCGCGCGAGCGCGCCCTCGATCGCGTTGGGAAAGTCTGAGCTGTACGCCTGCTGATAGAGGTCGATGCTCTTGAGCACCGAGTTGAGCTGCGCCGGGGTGAACTGGCAGGTGTTGATGGCGCCCGAGGTTGAGTACTCGTTGAACATCCTCGTGTAGACACTCGATTGCCCCACCGGGGTGGCGGCGCCCGCGGCGGCCGGGAGCGCGAGAACGGCGAAGAGAGCGAGGGCAGCCAGAGGCGAGCGGCTCATGGCGCGGAGGTTAGCCGTGCCCGCAGAGAGGTTGTCGAGGCCCTCCGCGGTCGGCGCCGGGCGAGTGGAAACCGGCGCCGACCGCGCTCGTAGCTCGGCCGGAAAAATAATCCGGCCGCCGGACGGCTCCCGCGGGTCAGGTGGCCGCGGCGGGTCAGGTGGCCGCGGCGGGCTCGACCAGCTCGGCGGCGCGCATCGGCACGCCAGCGGCGGCGTACGCGTCAGGGCCGTCGAGCGTCTCGGCGGCAAGCAGCGCGTGGGCCAGGTTGTCGAGCTGATCGCGATGCTCAATGAGCAGCTTGAGCACGGTGTCGTGGCATTCGTCGACGATCCGGCGGACCTCCTCGTCGATGGCGGTCTGGGTCTCGGCCGAGACCTCGCTGACGCCTGGGAGGAACGAGTTTGAGCCCTCGCGTGGGAGCACTGCGAGCGGGCCGATCCTCTCGCTCATTCCCCATCGGCCGACCATCTGCCGCGCAATCTGGGTGAGCTGCTCGAGATCGGACTCGGCGCCGGTGGTGATCTTGTTGTAGACAACCTCTTCGGCGGAGCGGCCGCCGAGCGAGACCTTGATCTTCGCCTCGAGGTCCTCCCGGCTGTAGGAGACAACGTCGGCGTCCGGCGTCGACAGCGTCACGCCGAGGGCCATGCCGCGGGGGATGATCGACACCTTGCGCACCGGATCGGCTTCGGGTGTGAGCATCCCGACGAGCGCATGGCCGGACTCGTGGAAGGCGGTCCGCTCGCGGTCCTCGGGGCTGAGGATGATCCCGCGCTCGGCGCCGAGCAGGATCTTCTCGAGCGAGTCGGTGAAGTCGGACATCTGCACCGTGTGGTGATCGCGCCGGGCGGCGCGCAGTGCCGCTTCGTTACAGAGATTCGCCAGGTCGGCGCCAACCATTCCGGGTGTCGTGGAGGCCAGCGCACCGAGATCGACGTCGCGGGCCAGCGGCATCGAGCGGGTGTGGACCTGGAGGATCCTCAGCCGGCCGTCGCGGTCGGGCGGTTGCACCCCGACACGGCGGTCGAACCGGCCGGGGCGGAGCAGTGCGGGGTCGAGGATCTCGGGGCGGTTGGTCGCGCCGAGGACGACGACCGCCTCGGTCGAGTCGAACCCATCCATCTCGGTCAGGATCTGGTCCAAGGTTTGTTCGCGCTCGTCATTGGCGCCGGTGATCCCGGCCGACCCCTGCCGCGAACGGCCGATCGCGTCAAGCTCGTCGATGAAGATGATCGAGGGGGAGGCCTCCTTGGCCTTCGCGAACAGGTCGCGCACGCGGGACGCGCCGACGCCGACGATCGCCTCGATGAACTCGCTTGCCGCAATCGAGAAGAAGGCGGCGTGAGCCTCGCCGGCTACCGCGCGGGCGAGCAGCGTCTTCCCGGTGCCGGGCGGGCCGTACAGCAGCACTCCGTGGGGCATCCGGCCCCCCAGCCGTTGGTAGCGCCCGGGGTTCTTGAGGAAGTCGACGATCTCCGTCAGCTCGTTCTTGGCCTCATCGATGCCGGCGACGTCATCGAAGGTGACGCGGATCTGCTGGGGATCCACCCGCCGGGCCTTGGACTGACCGAACGCCCCCAGCCCGCCCAGTCCTCCGCCGGCGCCGGCTGCGGCGCGGCGCATCAGGTAGTAGAAGAGGCCGATGAAGAGGAGCGTCGGGCCGAATCCGAGCAGGATGTCGGCCAGCAGCGACGAGCCGCCCGTGGTCGACTGCGCATTCACGCGGACCCCCGCGGCCTGCAGTTCCGCCGACAGCTGACTGTTGTTCCAGAACGCCGGGACCTGGGTCCCGAACAGCGTCGTCGGGGTTGCTTTGCTGTCGGTCGGCGGGTAGCGCACCTTGGCCTTGAAGGTGCCCTGAACCTGCGCGCCCTTGGTGTTGATCGACTCGACCTGGCCCGCCTTCACCTCGTTTAGGAAGAACGGACTGAACGGGATGGTCACCCGCGACTGCGCGCCTGGGTTGACGGCCAGCACGGAGATCCAGTTGACGGCCAGCAGGACGAGGAAGAAGATCCAGAACCAGCGCAACCGGTGCGGCGGCTGCGGCTGGTGGTGCTCGGGAGTGCCACGTCCATCGGGCGCCGGCGCGACCCGCCACCCGCCCTTGTCCTGCGGCATCGGCGACGGCGGCACCGCCTTCCTCGCAGCAGAAGCAGCGTCGTCAGCGGTACTCGTACCCTCGGCCATACACCGCATGGTCGCAGATCGGGTTACGCTTCCGGCATGGATGAGTCACGCGCACAGGAGCTGCTGGACCGCGAGCGGGAACGGATCGAGTCCGCGCTCGCGGCGATCGACGGCGAGGGTCCCCAGGAATCCGACGAGCAGTGGGAGCCCGGGGAAGAGGGGTCCGAAGATCTGTACCAGGATGAGTTCGACGCGGGCCGTCGCCGGGAACTGCGCGAGGAGCTGGCCGCGCTGCACCGCGCCGAGGAGCGTCTGGCCGCCGGCACATACGGACTGTCAGTCGAGAGTGGCGAGGCGATTCCGGATGCCCGGCTCGAGGCAGTACCACTGGCCGAGCGCACGGTCGAAGAGGAAGAGCGCTACCGGCGCAGCTGAGTCAGCACCTGTTCGATGCCGGCGACGAGGCGGTCGGGGTCGAACTGATCAGGCCGCTCGATCAGCATCCGCCCGAAGTACTCCGCGACCGCCAGCAGCGCGTGCGAGGCCATCTCGGTGTCGATCTCGGGACCGCCGCGCAGCCGCAGCCCGGCGTCGAGCAGCCATTCGATCCGGCCGCGAACCACGTCGCGATCTCGCGCGATACGTTCGCGCACGGCCACTGGAGTGCCCTCGCCGCTGAGCAGGATGGGGCGCCAGGTCTCCGGGTCGTCGCGGACGATCTCGATCAGGTGACGGACCGCTGCGATCAGGTACGCATCCGGGTTCTCCAGCCCGAGGTCCGTAGGCAGCGCTTCGAACAGCCGGTTCAGCGCCCGCTCCTCCTGGCGGTCAAGGAGCGCGGACAACAGCTCGCCCAGCCCGCTGAAGACGCCGTAGACGACCGGGCGGGTCACATCCGCTTCGCGGGCGATCGCATCGATCGAGACCCCGTCGTAGCCGTCGCGCTTGATCACCAACAGCGCGGCGTCGAGCAGTTGCTGGCGGCGCTGCTCCGGGGGCAGGCGGGGGGTGTAGGGACGCCGGGGGGCTTGGGGCATATTTCGGGGGAATTAATACAGTGGTGTAGTATTTCGCCGGGTCGGGCGGAAACGTGTGGAAAGGATGGCAGCCGATGGCGCTGGGTCTGATCAAGCGAGACAAGGTCGAGCCGCACGAGGACTACGGGTTCTTCGGGCCCGACTCGGTGACGTGGAAGGTATGGACGTATCCGACCTCGCTGACGGTCGGGTTTCAGCGCGCAGTAGTGGTCGAGGAGCTCGACCCGGCGCTGATCGCGGCGGTTGACGCCACCGGTGACGTCTACTCGCGACCGCGGACGCGGTACGACCGCACGCTGCGCTACTTCGCGATGATTTCGCTGGGCGACTCCCGTTCCGCGATCAAGGCCTCGGACGTGCTCGTCAAGGTCCACGCCAAGGCGGTCGGCACCGAACCGCTGAGCGGTAACCGGTACGACGCCAACGACCCGCAGTCGCAGCTGTGGATCCACCTGACCGCGTGGCATTCGATCCTGTACGCCTACGAGCGCTACGGCCCCGGGCGGTTGAGCGAGGCCGATGAGGCGCGTTACTGGGAGGAGTGCGCGATCGCCGCCGAGCTGCAGACCTGCGATCCGGAAGACGTGCCGCGGTCGCGGGAGGGGATTCGCGCGTATTTCGAGTACATGCGCCCACGGCTGGCCGGCTCGGAGGCGGCGCAGAAGATGATGGACCACCTGTTGGACGCGAAGGTGATGCTGCCACCGGTGCCCCTGGTGCTGCGGCCACTGAACTGGACGATCAACCAGGCACTGCGGGCCGCGACGATCGCGACGATGCCGCAGTGGATGCGAAAGCTGGGAGGACTGCGGCAGCCGCGGGCGGTCGATGCGGCGATCCGGCCGGTGATGCGGCTGGCGTTCAGAGTGGGGCGGACGAGTCCCCGGCTTCAGCTGGCTGTGCTGCGTCTGCTGTCGCCATCGACGGTGCCGGTGGCGGCGCCGGTGCTGCTGGACGTCCCGCCGCGGCGGCCGGAGACGGTCACCCCGGCGCAGGCACGCGAGCGCCACGGTGTGCTGGCGCCGGTGCAGGAGTACGCGCGGTTCAGGGCGCTCGTCGACGCACGGTCTGAGCAGGTCGGGCCTGAGCGCGAGGACTCGGTCGCGCTGCTGGGTCCGGTCGGCTAGGCCGCACGGGGGCGGTCGCGCCCGGCGTTCGACGCGCCGTCTGGGCGCGGCGGCACCACCCGCTTGGGTGAGAACTTCAGCTGTTCGGCGGGGTCCCATAGCCGCACGTCGAGGTTCGCGCGCGGCGCGTACGACAAGGTGGCCCCGACGACGTCGGGCGTCTCCCCCTCGTACCAGCCGCTGCGGTTATCGGGCCGTGGGTTGGCGCCGTTGTCGGGCTGGGGGGCGACGTTGAGGCCCAGGTCAGTGAACATTTCCCGGTCGGCGTCCGGCGTGTTGCCGAGCGTGGTCAGGAAGTTGCCCATCATCACGCCGTTCAGGCCCGCTTTGACGGCTGTCGCCTGAAGCTCGCCCAGGTTCTCGACGCGGCCGCCGCACAGGCGAAACAGCGCGTCAGGCAAGATCAGCCGGAAGATCGCGATCCATTTGACGACGTCCCATGGATCCATCAGCTCGCGGTCGCCGAACTTCGTGCCCGGGCGCGGATTGAGCAGGTTGATCGGCACGGAGGTCGGATTGATCTCCGCGAGCTGGAACGCCATCTCGACCCGCTGCTCGTCCGACTCGCCGAGATTGAGGATCCCGCCCACGCACGTTTCCAGGCCGGCGTCCTTGACCGCGTCGATGGTTCGCAGGCGGCCCTCGTAGCGGACCGTGGTCGAGACCTCCGGGTAGTACGACTCGGCGGTCTCGACGTTGTGGTGGACGCGCTGGACGCCCGCGGCCTTGAGTTGCTTGGCGCGGTCGGCCGACATATGGCCGATCGAGACGCACCGCTTGAGGTTCGTGTGCTCGGCGACGAGGCGGGCTCCTTGCAGCACCTTGTCGAAATCACGCTTTGACAGCCCCTGGCCCTGGGTGACCATGCAGAACCGGTGCGCGCCCGCCTGCTCGGCGGCGCGCGCGTGTTCGAGGATCTGCTCGGGCTCCATCATTGCGTGCATCGGCGTGTCCGCTTCGGCGTACTTCGACTGTGCGCAGAAGCCGCAGTCCTCTGCGCAGCCGCCGGACTTGGCGTTGACCAGTGAGCACATGTCGGTGGCGTCTTGAAAGCGCTCGACGCGTGCGTCCCAGGCCCGCTGGACGAGCTGCTCGATCTCTGCGTGGTCGGTGAGCTGTCCGAGGCACAGCGCTTCCTCGTGCGTGATCAGCGGCGCCATTGGGTCAGCAGCGTATGGGAACGGACGGACCTAGGCCGAGCGCCCGGGCGGGAGCGGCGTCAGCGAGGGCGGCCATACCTCCGCTCCGCGCCACCGGACGACGGATGTCGAAAACGCGCGGCCAGGTTCGACGTAGGGGTGAGACCGATTAGTTGATGGCGACCCGCCGGTCTCAGCCACATCCCCCCACCCCAGGAGAATCCGTCATGACCACCGATAAGCGCTGGACCGCATTGTTCGTCCTTTGCGCCGGGATGCTGATGATCGTGCTCGACGCGACGATCGTGAACGTCGCGCTCCCCTCGATCCAGACCGACCTGCACTTCAGCCAGGCGGCGCTGGCCTGGGTCGTCAACGGCTACCTGATCACCTTCGGCGGCCTACTGCTGCTCGCCGGCCGGCTCGGCGATCTGCTCGGCCGGCGCCGGATGTTCCTGATCGGCTTGACGGTGTTCACGCTCGCCAGCGCCGCCTGTGGCGCCGCTCAGAGTCAGGCGGTGCTGATCGGCGCGCGGTTCGTCCAGGGCGCCGGGGGCGCGATGACCTCGGCGGTGATCCTCGGGATGATCGTGACGATGTTCCAGGAGCCGCGCGAGCAGGCGAAGGCCATCGGCGTGTATGCGTTCGTCGCCTCGGCCGGGGGCTCGATCGGGCTGCTCGTGGGCGGCGTGATCACGCAGGCCATCAACTGGCACTGGATCTTCTTCGTCAACCTCCCGATTGGGCTCGCCACCGGTCTGCTCAGCCGCCGACTGCTGGCGAACGACACCGGCCTCGGCCTCGGCCAGGGCGCTGACGTGCTCGGTGCCGGGCTGATCACGAGCGCGCTGATGCTCGGCGTCTACGCGATCGTCAAGCCGGCGCCGCTGCTCGGAATCGTCTCGGTCGCGCTACTGGCGGCCTTCATCGCTCGCGAAGCGACCGCGAGCAGCCCGCTGATGCCGCTGCGGCTGTTCCGCTCGCGCAACGTCGCCGGCGCGAACCTGATCCAGGCGCTCAGCGTGGCCGGGATGTTCGGGATGTTCTTCCTCGGCGCTCTGTATCTGCGCCGGACGCTCCACTACAGCGCGCTGGGCATCGGGCTCGCGTTCGTGCCGACCACGCTGATCATGGGCGGGCTGTCGCTCAGGTACACCGAGCGGCTGGTCACGCGCTACGGCGCCCGCTCGACATTGATCCCGGGGCTCGTGTTGATCGCCGCCGGGATGGGGTGGTTCGCCCGAGCGCCGGTGCACGCGACCTACGTCGTCGACGTGATGCCGGCCATGGTGTTGATCGGACTCGGCGCCGGCACCTGCTTCCCGTCACTGATGACGCTGGCCATGTCAGGCGCGACCCAGGCCGACGCCGGTCTGGCCAGCGGCCTGGTCAACACGACGATGCAGGTCGGCGGCGCGCTCGGGCTGGCCGTGCTGGCGTCGATCGGGAGCTATCACGCGGCCTTCCTGATCGGGGGCGGGCTGGTCCTGGTGGCCCTGGCCGTCGGGGTGTTCGTACTCGAGGGCGCGGTGAGCATGCGCTCGAGCACGAACCACGGCACAGTGGCGGTAGCCGAGGCTTCCTGAACTGTCTTTGGCCGTCGGATCAGACGGCGGCTGCGATCTCGCGCGAGCTCGGTCTGTCGGGCTCGCGCGAGGTCTAGGGCGATCCGGGGATCTATGTTCATCACTGGCCTCCGTCCACGTCAGACATTTGCTGTATCTCAAACTACTTTGAATAAAGCTGTCTGTCAAGCAACTTGTGTTAAAGCTGTATTCGAAGTAGCTCGCTGTGGATAGACTGGAGGCATGGCACGCGCTCTGGAGCCCACGGATGGGGTAGATGAGAGGGTCAGCGACGTCATCCAAGTGTGGCCGGAGATCGATCCGCTGGTCGAGAAGATCGTCTCCCGGATCGATCGGATCAACCGCATGATCGACAAGGCGGCGCTAGTTACCCTCGAGCGCGTCGGGCTCACGCACGAGGAGTTGCACGTGCTGATGGAGCTCCAGCGCGGCGACCGCTCCCATGGCGCGCTGTGCCGCGAGATGATGAGCTCGACCGGCGCGATGACCAACCGTCTGGACAAGCTCGAGGGCGCGGGGCTCGTGCAGCGCCACCCCGATCCGGATGACCGGCGCGGCGTCTTGCTGCGACTGACCGCTCCAGGCCGCGAGCGGCTCGACGAGTACATCGCGATCCAAGGGGCGCGCGAGCAGCAGCTGCTGTCGGCGCTCGGAGCGACCGAGCAGCGGCAGCTCGACTCTCTGTTGCGCAAGCTCCACATCGCGCTGCACGCCGAACTTGGTCCGCCCAAGAAGCGGCTATCACGAGACAGCTGACCGGTGCGGGTCCTCGCGATCGTCCATGAGGCGGACGCCGGGCCGGGCGTGTTCGCGGACGCGGTCCGTGCCCGCGGCGCGGAGCTCCACTCCTGGATGCTCCCTCGAGAGGAGCCGCCGTCGATAGATCCAGGCGACTTCGACGCGGTGATGACCTTCGGCGGCGAGATGAATCCCGACCAGGAGCGCGAACGCCCGTGGCTCGTCGACGAGAAGGCGCTGCTGGCCGACCTACTCGAGCGCGGGGTACCGCTGCTCGGCGTGTGCCTGGGTGCGGAGCTGCTGGCGGAGGCGGCCGGCGCGCCGGCGCGGTCGATGGAGGAGTCAGAGATCGGGTGGTACGAAGTCGAGGTGTCGGCGGACGGCGATCCGCTGCTCGGGCCTTTGGCGCCGCGCTTTGACGCGCTCGAATGGCACAGCTACGAGACCCGGCTGCCTCCCGGCGCTGTCGCGCTCGCGAGCTCGGAGCGGTGCCTGCAGGCGTTCAGAGTTGGCGACCGCGCATGGGGGATCCAGTTCCATGCGGAAGTAAGGCTCGCCGACTTCGAAGCGTGGCTGCGGATGTACGAGGGCGACCCGGCGCCGCTCGTCGCGCGCACACGCGCGCGAATCGCTAGCTGGAACGAGCTGGGCCGCGGTTTGTGCGACCGGTTCCTACAGGCGATCGGGTAGGCCGAACCGCTGAAACGCGGACTCGAGCCGGCGCGGATCGCACGGCTCGAGGGGGAAGTTCTGGTAGGAATCGGCATCGGGCGAATTTGTCGAGCGGACGATGAATGCATCGACCTCGCTCACCTTGTCGCCCTCGAAGGTGAGAATGTTCAGCGCGAACGGGATGTGCGATTGGGAGTCCTCGTCCCACGAGTAGAAAGCGAGTGCCGGTTGCCCGTTGGCGCGGGTGACCACCGCCTTCCAATCCCAGGCCCCCGACATCGGCGAGTTGGCGGCCCAGACCCGGATTCCCTCGCGGGTCGAGTACCAGGTGGCGAGCGGCGGCATCGTGAACGTCGCCTCCTCGGTCAGCATCGCGCAAAAGGCGTCGACGTCGTTGCGCTCCCAGGCATCGACGTAGCGGCCGACGAGCGCGTGGAGCTCGTCGTCGCCCAGGGTCCGCAGGGTCTGCTGCTGAGTCTGATCGGGGACCCGTTCCTCAACCGCGGCGCGCGCCCGTTGCAGTGCGCTGTTGACGCTGGCCACACTCGTCTCAAGCATGTCGGCGGACTCCTTGGCGGAGTAGCCGAGCACCTCGCGCAGGATCAGCACCGCGCGCTGGTTGGGCGCCAGATGCTGGAGCGCGGCGATGAACGCGAGCTCGATCCCCTCGCGCTGCTCGTAGCGGGACTCGGGGGAGGCGTATCCGTCCTCGATACCGAGCATCTCGTCCGGGTAGGGCTCGATCCAGATCGACTCGACGATCGGCTCGCCGGGAGGCGTGTGCGGATCGGCCGCCTGCCTATAGTCGATCGGCAGCACACGCTTGGGCCGCCGCTGGATCTGGGTCAGGCAGGTGTTGGTAGCGATCGTGTACAGCCATGAGCGGAGTTGGCTGCGACCCTCGAAGCTCTGCAATCCACGCCAGGCGCGCAGGAGCGTCTCCTGGAGCGCGTCGTCGGCGTCGTACACGGACCCGAGCATCCGGTAGCAGTGGGCGTGGAGCTCGCGCCGGTAGGGCTCGACGAGCGCCGCGAAGGCACCCTCGTCGCCGGAGCGCGCCGCTGCGATCGCGTCCGGCTCAGGGGAAGAGCTGGTACGGGTCGATGCCATCCGCATTCGTAGCTTAGACCGTCGGGTCGGACGAAACTCGTCGGTCGGCCGATGATTTTTTGCCCCGGCGCGGGTCGAACCTGTGCAGATGAGTGAACGGGTCGTTCATCTCGAGCTCCACACCCCGGCGCTGGACGACGCCGCATCGTTCTACGAGCAGCTGTGCGGCTGGCGTCCGGAGCGGATTCGGACCCCGTGGGGTTCCTACGTCGCCCTTGCGTTGAACGGTGGGGACCTCGACGGCGGGATCGTCGAGTGCCCAAGCGCCCGGCCGCTGTGGTTGCCGTACGTGGAGGTGGACAACATCGCGCAGCGAACCGAGCGGGCGCGCGAGCTGGGGGCACGGGTGATGCTCGACCCGCGCGAGGGTCCGGCCGGCTGGCGCAGCGTGGTGGCCACGCCAGCCGCGGGAGAGATCGCGCTCTGGCAGCCCAAGCGCTGAGCTGACTCAGCGCCGGGTCTCGACGACGAGCAGGGTGTTGCCGTCGCCGTCGCGGAGCCAGAACATCGGAGGCACCGGATCGCCCATCCGGGAGATCTCAGCGTCGACGTCGACCCCGTTTGAACCAAGCGTCTCGTGAGTCGCGTCGATGTTGTCGCAGTTGAGCGAGATGCCAGTCTCCCGCGGGGCAACGTCGTCCCCGGGCCGCGGGGGCGCCAGCGCGATACCCGCCGAACCGCGGGGCGGATAGACCTCGACCCAGCGGTACTGGCCGCCAAACGCGACGTCGGTGCGCTTCTCGAATCCCAGCTTGTCGACGTAGAACTCGATTGCGCGGTCGACGTCCGGGGTGGCGAGGATCACGAGTCCGAGCTCGTTGATCCCTGTGGTGGTGGTACTCACGACTCCTCCTTGAAGGGGGTTGGATTCACCTGGTTGGACCAGGGTTGCGCATCAAACTCATCGGTCCTAGACGCGCAGGCGTGACAGGGATGATCGGGCTCGCCGCGCTGCTTGCCACGGTCAGCGATGCGGCACGGCCGGGATCCGCTTCGCCGTAACGCTCACGCGAACAGAGATTCCGGGCCAGGAGACCAGAATCTC
Organism: uncultured Solirubrobacterales bacterium; assembly: GCA_963794825.1. Taxonomy (GTDB): domain Bacteria; phylum Actinomycetota; class Thermoleophilia; order Solirubrobacterales; family Solirubrobacteraceae; genus Palsa-465. The sequence goes on along the minus strand of CAWCFB010000001.1, from coordinate 1,779,131 downwards.
TGACAGATCGCTTTACGGGTGTCGGTTGAGCCCGCGGAGCACGGCGTCGGCATCGCGGTGCGGGGCGCGCAGCCCGATTCCGACGAGATCGAGTGCCTCGGCGTTCACCGCGCGGACCGTCGCACGGTTCTCCTCATCGTTGCCGGTGGCGAACATGTCGGCCGTGTAGATCGCGATCGGAACCTCCCGCCTAGCCGCCCGCTCGTGCACCGTCTTGAGCTTCGCCGCGTTCGCCTCGAACACGAGCACCGGCTGGACGAGCAGCGGTAGGTACCGGTGTTCGTCGGCATCGACGTAGTCCTCGCCGATGGCGCCTGGTCCTGCCGCCGCGACAATCCCGCTGACCATGAACGCGCACACGTTCAGGCGCTGCCAGGGCACGAGGTCGTCGCGGACGACGATTGCCGCCTTGGTATCGAAGTCAGTGACGGCCATAAACCGAGAGTACGCTGGCGCCGCGTGGGAGCCACTGGCTATCGCGAGCTGATCCGATTCCCTGCCGTCCGCTGGCAGGCGGTCACCGGGTTGGCGGCGCAGGTGATCCAGGGCGCCGCAAGCGCGGGGATCATCCTGGTGGCCCGTCAGTACGGCTACTCGCTCGCGCTCGGCGGCGTGGTGGCGGCGGGGTTCTGGATTGCGGGGGGCATCGTGCGGCCGCTTCAGGGCAGGCTGCTCGACCGGCGGGGGAGCGCGGCGCTGACCATGGTCTGCGCGATCGTCAACGGTGCAGCGCTCGCGGGCGTCGTCGGGCTGGCCGCGCTCCACGCGCCGGGGACTCTGCTCGTGGTGCTGGGTGTCGTCGCCGGGCTGGCCCTCGCGCCGGTGTCGGCGAGCATGCGGTTGGCGTGGGGGGCGGCGGGCTCGGGGCCCGACCGCACCGCCGCCTACAGCCTCGTGTACCTGATCCAGGAGGCGGCTGTCCTGAGCGGCCCGCTGGCGCTGGCGGCGTTTCTGGCCCTCGGCACGCCATCGCTGGCGCTGCTGGCGGTCGTGGCGATCGCTACCGTCGGGACACTCGCGTTTGCGGCTTCGGTCCGAGCGGTCAAGCCGGCGGCGCTGCGCCCCAGCGGAGAAACGACTCGGGTCCTCCGGATCAAGCCTATGCGGCTACTGGTGTTCGTCGCGCTGCTGGCCGGAGGGGTGCTGGGAGGAATTCAGGTCGGCGCGCCCGTGGTGGCGAGCGCGCACCACGCGTCCTACGCCGCCGGCCTGCTGCTGGCGGCTTTGTCCGTGGGCGGAATCACCGGCGCCGCGGTGTACGCGGCGGCCGGTTGGCGGGCGGACGCCGCGACTCGCCTATCCGTGTTGGCGGCGACGCTGACGGTGGCGCTGGCGCTGGTCGCGCTCGCCTCCGGACTCGGGATGATCGGCATCCTGCTGATCGCGGTCGGACTGGCACTGAATCCCGTGTTGTCGACTCTCTCGGTGCTCGTCGATCGCCACGTGCCGGCGCACGCCGCCGGCGAGGCCTTCGGCTACATCTCGACCGGGATGGCCACCGGCCAAGGGCTCGTAAGCGCCGTGGCCGCGGCACTCGCCCAGCACAACCACGATGGTCGAGTCGCGTTCGTCGTGGCCCTGATCGCGTCCGGGCTCGCGGCGGCGCTGGTCGTCGCGGGATTCCGGTCGCTTCGCTCGGCCGCTTAGCGGCCCTTCCACTCGGGCGGACGCTTGGCCGCGAAGGCCGCGACGCCCTCGCGGAAATCCTCAGAGGAGAAGCAGGCGCGGCGGAGCTCGATCAGCTCGCGCTCGACGGTGGGGTCGAGCTTGGCCTGAGCCTCCAAAACCGCGCGGATGACGCGCTTGTTGCCCACCTGGGCCAGGGGAGCGTTCCCTGCGATCTCGGTGGCCAGCGAGAGCGCCTCGCCGGCGAGCTTATCGGCCTCGCATACCGCGTTCACGAGTCCCCATTCACGCGCCGTATGCGCATCGATCCGTCCTCCGACCAGGAACAGCTCGCGGGTCCGCGGCGCGCCGATCGTGTCGATGAACTTGCGGATCCCGGTGTGGCTGTAGATCAGCCCGAGCTTCGCCGGGGGCATGCCTAGAGCGATCGTGCCCGCGGCGATCCGCAGATCGCAAGCCAGCGCCAGTTCGAGACCGCCGCCAATCGTATGGCCGTTGAGCGCCGCGACCGTGGGATAGGGGTAGCCCTCGACGGCGTCGAGCGCGGCGGCGAACGGGTGCGCCACCAGCTTCTCGGCCTCGTCGGCGAACACCTCCCTCGGGAGGTTGCCGATGTCGTACCCGGCGGAAAAGGTCGAGCCCTCGCCGGTGATCACCACACAGCGGGCATCGAGCGATGGCAACGTAGAGGCGAACGCATCGAGAATCGCGTGGTCGAGCGCGCCGCGCTTTCCCGGGTTCGAGATGGTGAGCCTCGCCACACCGGGCGCCGGCTCGTCCAGCACCAGCCGGCCGACGTCGGCCGTTTCGCTATTTGCGCTGGCGGCCACTACCCGAGGACAACGAGCGTGTCGCCTTCGGACACCGACTGGCCCTCTGCGCAGAGGATCTCCTTCACGACCCCCGGGTCCTCGGCTTCGACGGGCATCTCCATCTTCATCGACTCGAGGATCACGACGGTGTCGCCCTCCTCGACCGCGTCACCGACGGCGACCTCGATTTTCCAAACCGTGCCGGTGATGTGTGCCTCGACGTCGGACAACGAGAGAGCCTCCTGTGCTCGCGGGATGCGCCGCGGAGGATAACCGCGCCGGTGCAAGTTCGACCTATTTCCGGGCTCCGTCCGGCGTGTCCGCTTGACTGAGCACGATCACGCGAGTTGCATCGCCCGACAGGAGAGGCATGCCAGATATCTTCATCAGCTCGTGCACGCGGCGCCAGCTCGCGCGCCGGCGGCAATCCAGGATGGTGATGCGGCTGCAGGCTCAGTTGTGGTTGCTCACCCTCGTGGGGACGGCGATCGGCGTCCTGCTTACCGCCCGCGGCGTCATCTGAGGGCCCACGCCTGCAGCGTGGACCCTCTAACTCCCGTTGAACGTCGAGGGGTCTGGGCCGATCCGGCCACCGGGGTCGTCGAGCTGATCGATCGCGGCGATCTGGTCGTCTGCCAGCTCGAAGTCGAACACGTCGAAGTTCTCTTCGATCCGCGCCGGCGTCACCGACTTTGGGATCACCACGTTGCCGATCTGGATATGCCAGCGGAGCACGACCTGCGCCGGCGTCCGGTCGACGTCTGACGCAATCCCCGTCACGACCGGGTCGTCGAGGATCGCGCCGCGGCCGAGCGGGCTCCAGGCCTCGGTCAGGATGCCGTGCTCCTCGTGGTAGGCGCGCAGTTGGCGCTGCTGGAAACGGGGATGCAGCTCGACCTGGTTGACGGCGGGGACGACGCCGGTCGCGTCGATGACTCTTTCGAGATGATCGGGAAAGAAGTTCGAGACGCCGACCGAGCGGGTCAGCCCGCGCTCGCGGAGCTCGACGAGCGCCTCGTACGCCGCGACGTATTTGCCGATGCCCGGCGCAGGCCAGTGCAGGAGGTAGAGGTCGATGTACTCGTCGCCGAGCCGCTCGAGGCTGCGCTCCAGCGCCCGGGCGGTCTCGGAGCGACCGTAGTCGCTGGGCCAGACCTTCGTGGTGACGAACAGATCTTCCCGCGGGATCCCGCTGGCGCGGATCGCCTCGCCGACGCCGCGCTCGTTGCGGTACATCGCGGCGGTGTCGATCGAGCGGTAGCCGGTGGTCAAAGCGTGCGTGACCGCGTCGGCCGCCTCGTCCGGCGGGACCAGGAAGACGCCGAACCCGAGCTGCGGGATCGTGCGTCCGTCGTTCATCTGCAGTGTCGGTACCGATGTCGTATCCATAAACGTCAGTATTCCCGTTTGTGATCCTCGCGATCGATCAGGGGACGACCGGCACGACGTGCCTGGTATTCGATGCAAACGCCGAGCTGATCGGGCGCGCGTACCGGGAGTTCCAGCAGTACTTTCCGCGGCCGGGGTGGGTCGAGCACGACGCCGCCGAGATCTGGGAGGTCACGCACGGAGTCGCGGGCGAGGCGCTGGACGACGCCGGCGTCGTACCGGGCGAGCTGCAGGCGGTAGGGATCACGAACCAGCGTGAGACCGTGTGCGTCTGGGATCCCGATAGCGGCGAGCCGTTACACCATGCGATCGTGTGGCAGGACCGGCGCACTGCCGCCCGCTGCGACCAGCTCCGCGCGGCCGGCGTCGAGTCGCTGGTGCGCGAGCGGACGGGGCTGGTGCTCGACCCCTACTTCAGCGGCACGAAGATCGAATGGCTGCTGGGTAACGTCGACGGGCTGGCGCGAGCGGGCCGCGAGCGGCCGCGCGATTTTCGGGACGATCGATGCGTGGCTGATCTACAAGCTTGTGCGGCGAGGCCGCGACCGACCCCTCGAACGCCTCGCGCACGATGCTGTTCGATATCACCTCGGGGCAGTGGGACGACGAGCTGCTGGAGCTGTTTGGGGTTCCGGCCGCTTCGATGCCCGCAGTCGCGACCTCGTGCGGAGTCATCGGCGAAACCCGACCTGACGTCTTCCACGGCCACGCGGTCCCTGTCGCAGGGGTCGCCGGCGACCAGCAGGCCGCGCTGTTCGGCCAGGCGTGCGTGGACGAGGGACTGGGCAAGAACACATACGGGACAGGCTCGTTCGTGCTGCTGAACGCCGGGTACAAGCCGCCGCGGCCCGCCCCGGGGTTGCTCGGGACCGTTGCCTGGGGGATCGGTGGGCGGCTCCAGTACGCGCTCGAGGCCGCGATCTTCGTTACCGGCGCGGGCGTCCAATGGCTGCGCGACGGTCTCGGGGTGATCGAAGCCGCGGCCGAGACAGAGAGCCTGGCCGCGTCGCTCGAATCCAATGACGGCGTGTACTTCGTGCCCGCCCTAACCGGGCTTGGGTCGCCGCACTGGGACCCCTACGCGCGCGGGACGATCGTGGGGCTGACGCGGGGATCGACGCGCGCGCATCTCGCCCGCGCGACGCTGGAAGCGATCGCCTACCAGACCGTCGATGCGATCCGCGCCATGGAGGCCGCGGGTGGCTCCGCGCTGACCGAGCTGCGAGCGGATGGAGGCGCGACAGCCAATCGCTGGCTGATGCAGTTCCAGGCCGACGTGCTCGGCGTACCGGTGCTCGTGCCTGAAATTGCCGAGACCACAGCGCTCGGCGCCGCCTACCTGGCCGGCGTCGGCGTCGGCGCCTGGACGATCGATCAGGTCTCGCGGCATTGGCGGGAGAAGGATCGGTACGAGCCGGCGATGACCGAAGATGAGCGCGGGTCCTTGCTCGCGTCATGGCATCGGGCCCTCGAACGGGCACGGGGCTGGGCCGAGGCGTAGCCTGATCAATGGCCATGGCTGACTCAGACGCCGCGCTCGACCTCGAACTGCTCGCCGCATCGTTTCGCACCGACCTGTCCGACGTCCACGCCTTCGTCGAGAGCCTGGCGGTCAAGCTCGAGGAGCTGCTGCCCACGCGGGTCCGCGTGGAGCGCCGCAAGCAGGGCATGTTCGGTCCGAAGCAGGTGCGGCGGATCGAGCTCGATGGCGTCGATCAACGGCTGGAGCTTCGCTACGACGGGCGCTCGGTCCAGACATCCTGCTCGCGGCTCTCGGGTGGCATCGTGCTGAAGTCGCAGCCGCTGGACACCGACGCTTGGCTGAATGCGCTGGGAGAGACGCTCGCGGCCGAAGCACAGCGAAGTGCAAGCACCCGTGAGGCGCTCGAGCGCCTTCTGACGCGATAAGGAGGTTGGTGCAGATGCCCCTGTTCAAGCGCCCCGGGGACGATCCCCCGGAGCAGGCTTCCTCGCAGGAGATGTCCGGGCCGGCGCCGGAGGCGGAGGCACCGCCGCAGGCCGGGGCGTATCAGCGCCGGCTCGCTCGAGGGCATCCCGCAGTCCGGCCGCGACCGAATCGAGCGGATGAAGCAGGACGTCGCGCGGGGATTCTTTACCAGCGATCTGTCGATCAACGAATTCCTGCTCGTCAAGCAGGCCGGATTCGAACCGCTCGGGCTGGTGCTCGGGAGCTCGATCTACCACATCGGCTTCCAGCAGGCGATGTGGAATCAGAGCCAGGAGCTCGGCGTGCTGACGCAGGCGATGTACCACGCGCGCGAGCTGGCTATGACGCGGATGGAGGAGGAGGCCGACCAGCTCGGCGCGGATGGGATCGTCGGAGTGCGGCTCGACATCGGCCGGTACGAGTGGGGCGCTGACCTGGCCGAATTCATCGCGGTCGGGACCGCGGTCAAGCACCGCGAGGGCGTGCTTCACCGCGCGCCGAACGGGCGGCCTTTCACTTCAGATCTCAGCGGTCAGGACTTCTCGACGCTGCTGCGCACCGGCTACCGCCCCGCCGGTCTGGTGATGGGCAACTGCGTCTATCACGTCGCGCGCCAGGGGATGATGGCGTCGTTCCGGCAGATCGGGCGCAACATGGAGATGCCGAACTTCACCCAGGCCCTGTACGAGGCGCGCGAGCTCGCGATGGGGCGGATGCAGACCGAGGCCGAGGAGCTGCAGTCCGACGGGATCGTCGGAGCGCGGATCGTCGAGCGAAGCCACGGCTGGGGATCACACGTGATCGAGTTCTTCGCGATCGGCACCGCCGTGGTCACGATCAGCCAGGATCATGAGATCGAGAAGCCGACACTCGTGCTTCCGGTGACCGGCTAGCTGCGCGCTCGACTGCGACGTCGAGCCGGCTACGCGGGCGCGCCGACGAGGTCTGCGAACCGCACGTCGAGCCCTTCGCCCCAGCGTCGGAGCGGCAAATCGCGCCAGCTGTCCATCGCGGGCAGGCCGGCCTCGAGGCGGTCATAGCGACGTCCGAGCTCGCGTTCGGCCTCCGCCAACATCCAGCGCCCCACGGCGCGGGCGGCGGTGCGCTCGCTGACGTCCTTACGGCGCTTGAGTGTGAGGTACACGGCGCGATCGAAGATCGACTCCATCCAGGCGACGTGCATGTCGGCCTGGAGCGTTCCGCCGTAGCTCGCCGCGCGTTTGCGCCAGCGATGGCGGACGAGGAACGTCCAACGGCCGCACTCGAACTGCTCGGGGTAGAGCTGACGAATCATCGCGCCGCACGCGCAGCTGTCGTTGTAGGACGCGAACAGGGTCCCCGAGCGCAGCCGGCTTCCGTGCAGCTCTAAGCCACTGATCAGCGCGGCGAGCAGCGGGTCGGGAAGGTCCGAGAGCACGCGGAGCAGCGTGTACTCGCGGTCGTCGATCACGGAACGCGGCGGCTCCGCCAGCGCCGCTCGCCTGGGTTTCAGATGCACTCTCACCTGCGAAGAAATACCCGCTCGGACCTGGATCCGAACCGCTTAGGACCGCGGTCGGGCCCTGTCCGACCGCCATCCGTACACTCCCCCGCGTGCCTGGGGTGCCCGTAAAACCGGCGTCGCCACCCCAGCGTTTCGGCGGCACGGGAACGGGGGGAGGACCGGGCGGCAGTCCGCCGGGCGGCTTGGGACCGATGAATCCGGCGCTGGTTCCCGACGACCCGCCACGCCGCCCACCGGTCCGCCGGTTGGTGCTTGGCTGCCTGATCGCATTCCTCGCGGCGGCCGGGACCGGCGCAGTGTTCGTGCTCGAGCAGGTCAACAACATCACCGACGCGCTGAATCAGAACAAGAGCCTGAACGTCGGCAACCAGCTCGCCTCGGCCGGATACGGGAGCGCGCAGACTCTGCTGCTAGTCGGCGACGACACTCGGAAGGTGTTCAAGTACTACCGCGGGTTCGTACCCGACCTGGCCAACGAGATGCTTTTGGTGCGTCTCGACCCGAGCAAGCCGTACATCTCGATGATGTCGATTCCGCGCGAGCTCCAGGCGACGATCCATCCGCCGGGGCGCCTGCCGTACACGAACCGGATCAACTCGGCCTTCACGTTCGGGATCCCGACACTGGTCTCGACGATCAAGCAGCTGACGGGTCTGTCGATCAACCACGTGGTCGTGATCACCTTCACGCGCTTCGAGCAGGCAGTCAACGACATCGGCTGCGTTTACTCGACGGTGGACCGGCGCTACTACCACGTGAACACGGTGGGAAGCGCGCAGTACCAGCAAATCAACCTCCAGCCCGGCTACCAGAAGATGTGCGGGAGCGCAGCCGAGCAGTTTGTCTCCTACCGCCATGGTGATACGTCGCTGGTGCGCGACTCGCGCGACCAGAGCTTCCTGCTCGACGTCAAGAAGCAGTACGGACCCTCGCTGGTCGACCACATCGGGAAGTTCGAGCGGATCTTCGGGCGCACGGTGCAGACCGACCCGAGCCTCCACTCGAGCACCGGAATTCTCAACTTGCTCGGGACGTTGATCTCCGCGTCGGGCCTGCGGGTACGGCAGGTCCAGTTCCAGGTGACGCTCCTGCCGTCATACGACACCGCTTCGCCGCTGCAGATTAAGTCCAGCGTAGATTCGTTCCTGCACGGCACCTCGCCCCCGCCCAAGCACAAGACAGCGACGCTCGCGCACAAGCTCCGCAAGAAGCACTCGGGGTTGCCGCTGATCGCTTCGCCTACGCCCGCGGCCACGCACCGGGCCGCGGCGCGGATTGGTTTCCCCCTCGAGTACCCGCGCGTGATGGACACCGCCGGCAACTCGACGCCACCCAGCCTCCGCGCGTACCAGATTCACATCCCCGGTGGCGCGACGGCGCCGAGCTACGTCGGCGTGTTCGCCGCGCCCGGACTCGGTCAGTACTACGACGTGCAAGGCTCGACGTGGGGGAGCGCACCCCAGTTCGCTAGCCCTGACCAGGTGATACACGTCGCCGGCCGGAGCTACTACCTGTACTACACCGGCGCGCACCTGCGGATGGTCGCCTGGTACGAGCACGGCGCCGTCTACTGGGTCCGCAACACGCTCAGCGACGTGCTCGGCAATGCGGAGATGCTTGCGATCGCCGAGCAGACGAGCCCCATCCCCGGGTCGGCTGGCCGCGCCGCTTCGTTGCACGCGAGCGGCCCACCCTCACTGGTCAAGTCGACCACGATCTCGCTCAGGCAGACGCTGGGAGCGGCGGGTGGGCTGCTTGCGCTGATCGTCGTGCCGTTGCTCGGTTACGGGCTGATCCGTCGCCGGCGCCAGCTCGCGCTCGTCCGCGCCCGCCTGTACGAGCAGACGCTCCGCGAGAACCGACTGCGTGTGGCGCTTGCGCGGCGCGGCATCCCGGTCCCATCCGGCACAGCCCAGCCGGCCCCACCTCCCGCGATCCGGCGCGGCCGGTAGTCACCACGGCGCCTCGTTGGGGTATCTCGAGCTGTATGCCCGACGTCGAACTGAAGCCGCAGGTCTACAAGGATCCGCGACCTGAGGAGTTCTTTGCTCCGTTCCATGCGAGGGTCCGCGAGGGCGAGCCGGAGCCCGCGTACGAGTTCGTGAAAGTGGTGACGCTGCTGTGGGCGGTGGCGGCGTTCCGTGCCCGCGCGTTCGGCACGGAGAAGGTGCCTAACGGCCCGGTGATTCTCGCCCCGAACCACGCCTCGTTCATGGACCATTTCTTCACCGGCGTGTTCCTCCGCCGGCGCGTGCAGTTCATGGGGAAGTCGCAGATGTTCGGGTCGGGCCCGCTGAGCTGGATCTACTCGCACGGCGGCGTGTTCCCGGTCCGGCGCGGACACCACGACGAGGAGGCGTTCACGAGCGCGTTCCAGATCCTCGGGCGCGGAGGGGCGGTCGTCATGTATTGCGAAGGCGGCCGCTCACGCACCGGGAGACTGGCCGAGACCGCGCGGCCGGGCATCGGCCGGCTTGCCCTGCAGTCCGGGGTGCCGGTCGTTCCGGTGGCGATTCTCGGTTCCTACCAGGTGCGCAACTGGAAGCGGCTGCAGTTCCCCAAGGTCACGATCCAGTTCGGGGAGCCGTTCCAGTTCGACGTCGTGGAGCGACCCGAGCGCGAGCAACAGCAGGCGGCGGCTGATGAGATCTTCGCCCGGATCAAGACGCTACACGCGGAGCTGTCGGCGCTCGGTCATCGCGGCGCCGCGCGCGCCGCGGCTAAGCGGTCGCGATCGCAGCCACCTGCTCGAGACCGAGCTCCTCGATCGCGGTCTCGCGCATCTTGAACTTCTGCACCTTCCCGGTGACCGTCATCGGGAAGTCGTCGACGAACTTCACGTAGCGCGGGATTTTGAAGTGGGCGATCCGGCCCCGGCAGAACTCCTTCACGGCGTCCTCGGTCAGATCCGACCCGGGCCGCGCGACCACCCATGCCATCAGCTCCTCGCCGTAGCGCTCGTCCGGGACTCCGATCACCTGCACGTCGGCGACGGCGGGGTGGGTGTAGAGGAACTCCTCGATCTCACGGGGATAGACGTTCTCGCCGCCGCGGATGATCATGTCCTTGATCCGCCCGACGATCCGGACGTAGCCGTCCTCGTCCATGATCGCCAGATCGCCGGTGTGCATCCAGCGGCCCGAGTCGATCGCCTGCGCCGTCCGGTCGGGGTCGTTCCAGTAGCCGCGCATGACCAGGTACCCACGCGCCAGGAACTCGCCGGGCTCGCCGCGCGGCTGGATCCGGCCGGTGCTCGGATCGACGATCTTGATCTCCGTGTGTGGCATCACCTGGCCGACGGTCCCGCACCGGTGGTCCAGCGTGTCGTCGGGCCGGGTCTGCGTCGACACCGGAGAGGTCTCCGTCATCCCGAAGGCGATCACGATCTCCGAGATGCCCATGTCGCTGTCTACGCGCTTCATCACCTCGACCGGGCACGGTGAACCCGCCATGATCCCGGTCCGCAGCGACCCGAGGTCGTAGCTCGCGAAGTCCGGGTGTTCGAGCTGGGCGATGAACATCGTCGGCACCCCGTACAGGCTGGTGCACCGCTCCTGCGCGCACGCGGTGAGTGTCGCCACGGGGTCGAACGTCTCGGCCGGATACACCATGCATGCCCCGTAGTTTGTGCACCCCAGGTTGCCCATCACCATCCCGAAGCAGTGGTACAGCGGCACCGGGATGCACACCCGGTCGGCCTCGGTGTAGTTGAGCATCCCGGCCGCGAACCGAGCGTTGTTGAGGATGTTGTGGTGGGTGAGCGTGGCACCCTTGGGGTAGCCAGTGGTGCCGCTCGTGTACTGGATGTTGATCGGGTCGTCGAAGTCGAGCCCGGCGGCGCGCCGAGCCAGCGCGTCCCGGTCTGCCGCGGCGCCCAGCAGCTCGTCCCACTCCGGCGTGCCGAACAAGATCGAGCGCTCCAGCTGGGAAAGGCTCGGACGGACCTCCTCGATCATCGCGCCGAAGTCGGAGCCCTTGCACTCAGGCGAGGCGACGATCCATCGGCACCCGGACTGGCCGAGCGCGTACTCGAGCTCCGAGAGCCGGTAGGCGGGATTGATGTTGACCAGGATCACGCCGAGCTTGGCGGTCGCGAACTGAGTCAAGGCCCACTCGTACCGGTTAGGGCTCCACACGCCGATCCGGTCGCCGTGCTCGAGGCCGGCGCGGAGCATCCCGGTCGCGAGCCGGTCGACGGCGTCGTTGAACTCGGCGTAGGTGAAGCGCTGCTGCTGGTGCACCGAGACGAGGGCCTCGCTGTCAGGCACCCGCTGAACCGTGCGCTCGAAGTTCGCACCGATCGTCTCGCCCAGCAGCGGTTCGGTGGACAGACCGTTCGCGTAAGACAGCATCTACCTATTCCTCCTCGCTCGTACGCGTGATCGACGCGCGGTAGCCTCGTAGTGGATGGTAATGAGAACTCGGGCCTTGACGGTGGCGCTCGTGGCCATCGTCGGGGGCGGGGCGAGCGTCGCGATCGCCGCGGGAGCGGCGCCGGCCGCGCACACGCGTGCCGCACAGCGAAATCACCGCGCTGCCAGCCGTGACGCTGGGCAGCTGCTGAGGAAGGTTGTGCTGCCGGCGGGAGCCGTGGTGGCGTCGCGTAACCCGACGGTGTGGAAATGGTTCACGCAGCCACAGATGACGCCAGACACGCCGGCGGTCGTCGACCACCATCGATTCTGGCGGGTTCCAGGCAAGCCGCCGAGCGCCGTGCTCGCGTGGTTCCAGGCTCACCGGCCGGCGGGAGCTTCGCCGGCCGGGAGTGGGAGCGGGAGCGGTCTCGGGTATGTGTTCGACTCTCTGAGCTTCCAGTTTCCATCGATTTCGCACGCGATCACTTCGCGCCAGCTCGTGGTGTTGCTCACCGCGGCGCGTGGGGGCGGCACCGCCGTCCGGGTGGACGCCGAGGACGTGTGGTTCATTCCGCGGCCGAGGTGGGAGCGCGTGCCGGCGGGCGTCACCGCGATTGAACTTGTCGACCACAAGTTCAACTTCCGGACGGGGAAGACATCGACGAGCTCGCAGACCGTCACCGATGCGATACAGGTGGCGAAGGTCGTCGCCGATGTCAACGCGCTCCCGCCCGGACAACCCGGGGTCGAGGCGTGCCCCGCCGACATCGGCCCGAACGTTGCACTCAAGTTCTACGGTGACCAGGGCGGTCCCGTGGTGGCGGAGGCCGACGCCGACGGATCTGGGTGCGGAACTGTCGGGTTCAAGCTGGCCGGAAGGGCCGAGCCGTACCTGACCGGCGGTCCCGGCTTGATCGCGCAGCTCGACACGCTGCTCGGCATGCACCTCTAGCCGACGCTCATACCTCGTTCTTAGGCGGCCCACACGCTGCTGCGACGGGCGCGGCCCAAGCTGCTCGACATGACCAGAGCACAACGAGCCCGCCTGATCCGAAGGCGGATCATCACCGGCGCCGTCGCGTTGTTCGTGGCGGCGTGGCTGGTGATCGCGATCACGCTGATCAGCGGCGATGACCCCGCGCTTTCGCGCAAGCGGGCGACGGCGAGCGTGGTCACCACGGCGACTGCCGCGACGACCACGACCACGATCCCGACAAGCACCCCCACCTCGGCCGCATCTAGCGCCAGCGGCGCGAGCAGCGTCAGCACGCATCAGTCATGACCGCGACGATGACCGAGCATCGCGAGACGTTCGAATGCTTCGGCGGCGAGTGCACCGTGATCGTCACGGGTGAGCACGAGGCGGCGGTATCGCTCGGGCTCGCGAAGCGGGCGCTACTCGGCTGGCACGAGCAGTTCAGCCGGTTCCTGCCCCTCAGCGAGCTGTCGGCGCTCAACGCTGACCCGCGCGGGACGGTGCCCGTCAGCCCGATGATGCGGCGCGTGGTCGAAGCCGCGCTACAGGCGGCGCGCAAGACCGGCGGCCTCGTCGATCCGACGCTGGTTGAGGAGCTCGAACGGGCGGGCTACGCCGGGGATCTCGAGCCGGGGCCGTCGCTGGCGGCGGCGCTCCGGGTGGCCCCGCCGCGCGCGCCGGCAGCCGCGAGCGGACGCGGGGGCTGGAAAGCGGTGGCTACGGACCGCCCCATCGGTACGGTGACGCGGCCGCCTGGGTGCAAGCTCGACGCCGGCGGCGTCGCGAAGGGGGTATTCGCCGACGAGCTAGCGGCCGCGCTAGGGCGCCACAACGCGTTCGTGGTCGACTGCTGTGGCGATCTGCGTCTCGGGGGCGCCGGTGGCACGATCCGCGAGGTCCACGTGGAGAGCCCCTTCGACGGGGCGGTCGTCCACAGCTTCGAGCTGGCCCGCGGCGGCGTAGCGACCAGCGGAATCGGGCGGCGAGCGTGGATCGCTGCGGACGGGGCGCCGGCCCACCACTTGCTCGATCCGGCGACCGGCCGGCCGGCGTTCACCGGGATCGTGCAGGTAACGGCGCTGGCGCCGACCGCGACCGAGGCGGAGATGCGAAGCAAGGCCGCGCTCCTGAGCGGGCCGTCAGCAGCGCCGGAGTGGCTGCCCTACGGCGGGGTCGTCGTGTTCGACGACGGCGGTCACGAGATCGTGTCCTAGGGTGAAGTGTGCGCGACCAGCCAGGCGCACATATCGTCCATCACGCGCTGCTGCTCAGGCTCGTTGAGGATCTCGTGATAGAGGCCCTCGTACGGGATCGTGGTCTTGTCGGCGGACGAGATCCGCTCGGACAGCATCACGCTGCCGGCCGGCGGTGCGAGCTGATCCGCGGTTCCGTACATGATCAGCGTCGGTACGGTGATCGCGCCGACGCCGTTCGGGAACGACTCGACCGCGGCAGCGAGCTCGGCCACGGTGCGCACCGGCAGCTTGCCGTGGTGGACCAGCGGGTCATCCTCGTAGGCCCGTACGACCTCTGGGTCGCGGCTCACGAGCGAGGCGTCGACCGAGAACACGCCGAGCCGGGGCGCGACCGCGGACAGGCCGCGGGCGATCAAGCGGACGGGAGCGGGAGCGGCATCGAGCGCCGCCAGCGGCCCGGATAGCAGCAGGCCCTGCAGCCGGTCTTGACGGTTGATGGCATAGCTGACCGCGAGGCAGCCACCCATCGAGTGGCCGAGCAGAAACACGCTCGAGCCCGGGTGCTCTGAGGCGGCGCGCACGACCAGCTGGTCGATGTCCGTAACCGCGTTGGCCACCCGGTCGATCAGCGCCCTCGGACCATCCGAGCGGCCGTGACCCCGGTGGTCAAGCGCGTACACCGCGTACTCCTCGGAGACGAGCCGCGCGGCGACGTGCTCGTAGCGGCCCAGGTGCTCGCCGGCACCGTGGGCGAGTACGACCACGGCGCGCGGCTCGCCGAGCGGCAGCCACGCCCGCCAGAAGATCTCAACCCCCGCAGCGCCGGTGAACCGCCCCTCTGGTTGCGTCGCTACTCCGCCCATGGGACCACCACCGCATCCTCGAGCGGTGAGTCGCGAGCGACGACGTACTCGGCTGGGTCTGACTCCGATTGGTTCTCGAGCACGTGCGTCTCACGCGGGGGCACGTACACGAGGTCGCCCGGCTCGAGCTTGAGCTCCTGCTCGAGGTGATCGCCCCACTTGACCTGGAGCGAGCCCGACAGCATGTACACGGCGCTCTCGCACCGATCATGGAAGTGTGGCCGGGAACGCGCGCCCGGGGGTACACGGAAGACGCCCATGTAAATGTTCGCGGCGCCCGCGGTCGCCTGTGACACCTCGGCGCCGCCGAGGACCCCGCGAGGGGTATCGCGATCGGGTCCCGGTTTAATCACCTTCACCGGGGCAACACTAGTTGACCGAGGGGTCCGGCGGCATGCGCGCGACGAGCGCGTAGCTGCCGCCCATGCGCGTCAGCACCAACCTCCACAGCTCGCCCGGCTCCTGCGTGAAGGCGTCGTCGCGGCGAGCCTGCTGCGTGATCCAGTCGCCCCGGTCGAGCTCCGCGTCGAGCTGGCCGGCGCCCCAGCCGGCGTGGCCGACGAACGCGCGGCCCTGGCGGACGCCGGCGGGAGATGGATCCGTTTCCGAGCCCGCTCCGATCACACCGACGTCCGCGAACGCGATTAGCGCAGCCTCATTCGGGTCCTCGAGCCGCGCCAGCACGATCACCGATGACGGCTGCACGGGGCCGCCGATGAATAGCGGCTCATCCCCGTCGACCAGCTCCTCAAGCGAGGGCACCGACTCGGCGACCGTCGTGTCGGACGGCCGGTTGAGCACGAGCCCGAGCGCGCCCTCCTCGTTGTGCTCGACGACGAGCACGACTGTGCGCCAGAAATTGGGGTCCAGGAGCCCGGGGCCGGCGATCAGCAGCTGTCCGCGGACCGAGTCCACCGGCGGCTCAGGGTGACGATTCGAACGTGACCGACTTGCCTGTGTCCCCATCGGCCAGCGATTGACCGGACGCGGTGCCCGAAGTCTTCACCCCGGCCAGCGCCTGCTCGGACAGCTTCGTCGCCTCGGTGGCCTGACTCGGGTCCTCGAGATCGAGCTCGCCGAGCTCGGCGATCACTTCGAACAGGTCGACCGCGAGGCACACCTGGGGGTGCTGAGACAGGTCGAGACGGCGAGCGTGATACAGGTCGCCCTCCTGCCATACGACAATCTTTGCAGCTGAACTCGTGGTCAGCGTGACTTTCATCTAGAGGAGATCCGCTTCCACCTGGATCCTTCGTTGCATCGCCTCCGGCCCGCTAAGAATATACCCACGAATAGATGCACCACCAACGGGTGCAAGGTTTAGGAGCAGAAACGGGATCGCTGCCAAGGGGGTTTCCCCGACAACGGGCCGGCTACAACCCGAACGAGCGGCCGAGAACTTCTCTCATGATCTCGTCGGTACCCCCGCCGATCGGTCCCAAACGAGCGTCGCGGGCGGCACGTTCGATGTCGTACTCGGCCATATATCCGTTGCCGCCGTGGATCTGCAGGCACGTGTCCATCACATCGAAGGCCGCGCGCTGGGTTGCGAGTTTGGCGACCGTCACCTCGCGGACGGCATCTTCGCCGGCGACGTAGCGACGCAGCGCCGAGTAGGTCACGTCACGGCCGCCCTCGATCGTCAGCGCGACCTTGGCCAGCTTGTGCCTGATCACCTGGTGGTGGCCGATCGCTCGTCCGAACGCCTGGCGCTCGAGCGCGTATTTGAGCGTCTTCTCGAATGCGACCTGCATCCCGCCGACCGCGCCCAGCGCCATCAGCAGCCGCTCCCACTGGAAGTTGGCCATGATCAGGTAGAACCCGGCGTTCTCCTCGCCGAGCAGGTTCTCCTCGGGCACGAGCACATCGTCGAAGGTGATGTGCGCGGTATCCGACGCGTGCCAGCCCATCTTCGACAGCGCGCTCGACTCCACGCCGGCGCCGCGCTCGACGATCAAAAACGAGATCCCGTGGTGGCCGCCTTCGTCCGTCGTCTTGACCGCCGTGACGATCACGTCGGCCCGGCATCCGCCGGTGATGAACATCTTCGCGCCGTTGACGACGTAGCCGCCATCGACCTTGGTAGCCAGCGTCCGAATTGATGCGACGTCGGAGCCTGTGTCAGGTTCCGTGATCGCCAGCGCGGCGATCTTCTCGCCGCGGATCCCTGGCACCAGGTAGCGCTGCTTCTGCTCCTCGGTCCCGAACTTCCAGATCGGCGGCAGCGCGATGCCGCCGTGCGCACCGATGCCCGCCGCGAGCCCGCCGGACCCGCACCACGCGAGTTCTTCGCAGAACACGGCGTCCGCAATCACGTCGTCGTCACCGCCATATTGGGCGGGGAACTTGAGCCCGATGTACCCCTGCTCGGCGAGCCACCCGAACACCTCGTTGGGGAACCATTTCGCGGCTTCCCATTCGTTGGCGTGAGGGGCCAACTTGTCGCGCACGAACCTCCGCACCGACTGTCGGAACTCCTCGTGCTCCTCCGTGAATGGCGGGATCGCTCGCCGGTTCGCAGCCGCATCGGCGCCCGCCTTGGCCGCGAGATCCATTAACGAACCCTACCCCGGGAGGGCGAGTTCAGCTGATCTGGGCCGGTGGCGGGAGAGTCGGGTCGCCCGGAGTGGACGGCGGGAAGTTGGGCTCGCCCGGAGCGGAAGGGGGGAGGTTCGGCTCGCCGGCGCCGATCATGTCGCGCGCGCTGACGTTTTCCTTGCTGGCCCTGAGCCGGATGTAGATCACGGCGGTGATCGATGCCAACACCGGGTACGTGATGATTCCCGCGATGATCCGGCTGATCCCGCCGAGGATCAGGATCACGCTGACGTGACTGGATGAGTTCGCGATGGCGTTGAGGATCAGGCCCAGGACGATGTAGAAGACGACGATCGCGATGATCCCGACGAGCAGGGCTCCGAGCGTGGTCCACCAGTGTCCGGAGATCAACTGGCGGGAGCGCCGGAGCGCGCCATACCCACCGATCCCCTCGAACATCAGCACCGGTATCGCCAGCGCCCAGCAGATCGTCAGGTAGATCCCTGGGATCACGAGCAGGATGAACGCGATGAGGAGCAGGACCTCGGTCAGGATCGCAAGCCACAGCAGCGGGCCGAGCCTTCCCGCCGCAACCTGCAGCGAGTGACGCCAGCTCGTCGGATGTCCGCTGTAAGCGTCGAGTAGCGATTTGGACATCGCGCCGATCGTTAGCAGGGCGGCGAGCACCGAGAGCACGATGATCACGATCGACAGCAGTCCCGTTGAGTCCGTCGTGTAGATCGTCCCGGCGTGGACGAACGTGATTCCGCCGGACAGGATCAGCCGGTCGATGATCACGACCAGCGCCTGGACCGGGATCACGATCACCGCGACGAGCGTCCACAGGTTCGTCGCCTGCGCGCGATAGAGCCTCGATGCCTCCGAGATGATGCCGCCGACCGTCAGCGGACCTCCAGCTTGCCCCACTGTGTCCATCCGCGCGAACCATAACCGCAGTCGCGGACGCGAGTGGGAAAAGTTGGTTACAGGCCGTAGGAGCGGCCGATCACCTCGAGCATCACCTCGTCCGTGCCGGCGCCGATCCGGTTCAGTCGCAGATCACGCCACGAGCGCTCGATCCCGTACTCCTTCATGTAGCCGTTGCCGCCGTGGATCTGAATGCACTCGTCGGCGACCTCGACCGAAATCTGCGAGGCGTAGAGCTTGGCCATCGAGATCTCCCGCACGGGGTACTCGCCATTCTGGAACCGCCAGGCGGTTGTGTAGACCATCTGCCGGGCGGTTTCGATCTTGACCGCCATCTCGGCGAACTTGTGGCGGATCACCTGGAAGTGCCCGATCGGACGGCCGAATGCGGTTCGCTCCTTGGCGTACTGGAGCGTGCGGTCGAACACGTGCTGAGCGCCGGCGACACACCCCGCCGCCCCGATCAGCCGCTCGCCCTGGAGTTCCCAGGAGATGTGGTAGAAGCCCTTTCCGAGCTCTCCCAGCATCGCTGACGCGGGAACGCGGACGTCCTGGAAGGCCAGCAGCGCCGTGTCCGAGGCGTGCATGCCGAGCTTCTCGAGCTTTTTCTCGCGGATCACCCCGGGCAGGCTCATATCGACCAGGAACAGCGTGATCCCGCCGTGTCCGGCCTCGGGGTCGGTCTTGGTCACCAACACGATCACGTCGGCGCGGTGCCCATTGGTGATGAATGTCTTGGAACCGTTGATCACGTAGTCGCCGTTGTCGCGGACCGCGCGGGTCTTGATTCCGGCGACGTCGGAGCCCGCATCCGGTTCGGTGATCCCGAGGCACAGGATCTTCTCGCCCTTGATCGCCGGCACCACCCACTCCTGCTTCTGCTCCTCGGTGCCGAAGGCGAGGATCGGTGGCATCGCCATGTCGGTGTGGACGGCGAGGCCCATCGCCATGCCGCCGCAGTGCGCATGAACGATCTCCTCGGCGAGCACGAGGCTCGTGTAGTAGTCGCCGCCCTGGCCGCCGTACTGCTCGGGCTTATCGAGGCCCAGGAACCCGAGCTCGCCCATCCGCTGGAAGACCCAGTTGGGAAACGTGTTCTCCTCCCACTCCTCGGAGTGGGGCTGGAGCTCCTTGATCACGAAGCGGCGGATCGACTCCCGCAGCTGCTCATGCTCGTCGGTGAAGATGAAGTGCTTGCGCTGGGAGGCGAAATCGGGCTTGAGGACGTCGGCGGTTGTGGTCATGCCCGGGACCGTATCAAGTAGACAGTAGAACTTCCTACTTTCTACTTCTGTCCGGGCCGACCAGGAAGGCTGTCGGCGAGCTCCTCGTGGCCGCCGACCCGCGCCCAGCCGCGGGCGTTGCCGCCGTGAAGGTCATCGGTCAGCTGCGGGTCCGCGCCGAGCTCGAGCAGCGCCGCCACGGCCTCGCGCTGGCCGGACTGAGCGGCGAGGTGGATTGGCGTGACGCCCTCGCCGTGGCTCGGGCCGCCGAACGTCCCCCGTCCGTTGGGATCGGCGCCGAGCTCGATCAGCGCACGCAGCGAGGCGACGCGGCCGTTGGCGGCGGCCCACGTGAGCGGGGTGCCTCGGTAGGGGTCGGCCTCGAGGTTGGCGCCGAGCTCGACGAGGACTTGGATCGAGTCGACGCGGTCCGCCTTGGCGGCCCACACGAGCGCTTCGTCGAGCACCTCCTGGGGGTCATCGGACGGCTCCCATGCTGGGAACCCGCCATGGGGGCGATAGAAGCCGCGGTGCGCGCCGGCCTGCGGCGTTCCCGCCAACTCCCGAAGTGACGCGACGTCGCCAAGGCCGGCGGCGACACGTAGGTTTCGCGGCTCGGAGCCGAGCAAATCGACGACCTCGCGATGACCCCAGAACAGCGCTTGGACGAGGGGTGTGCCGCCGTCGCCCCGGGCGGACAGGTCTGTGCGCGCGCCGGCGGCGAGTAGCAGCTCGGCGAGCTCTCGGTCGTTGCCGTAGCCGGCTTGGTGAAGCTTCGTCCAGCCGTAGTCGTTGCCCCGGTTCGGATCAGCGCCGCGGGCGAGCAGCAACGACGCGAGCTCGACGGAGCCGGCCATGCCGAGCAGATCGTTGCCGTTCGTACCGCGCTGGGCTACGAGGTCCGGGAAGCGGTCGAGCAGCTCCGCCAGACGTCCGGCGGCGTTGGCCTCCATTGCCTCGTAGGCGAGCACGAACGGCGTCGGTGGCTCCGCGCCGCTGTTCATCGCCTCGACGTGCCGGCAGAGCTGCTCCCAGCCTGCGAAGCCGTGCCGCGCCGCCAGGTCACGCCGGGCCTCGTCGAGGCTCACCCCCCTGACCGAGGCGATCCCGCTCGCGCGGCCCTCGTAGTAATCCAGCTCGAGGCGGAACGGCTGCTCGAACTCCACGATCAGCTCGCGAGTCTAATCCACCAGGCCCGACGCGATACCGTGCCGCGACGATGGCCTACGCAACGATCCGTTATGACGTGGCCGACGGCGTCGCGACGATCGCGCTGAACCAGCCGGACACGCGCAACGCGCTCTCTGACGCGCTGCTCACCGACCTGCTGGCCGCACTAGAAGCGGCGCGCGACGACGGCGACGTGCGCTGCGTCGTACTTACCTCGACGCATGAGAAGGTGTTTTCGAGCGGCGGCAACCTGGCGGGGTTCGCGGCCGAGGTGCCGCTGGTCCACAAGCACTTCGCGACCGAACGGTTCGTGCGGATCTTCTCGCTGCTCGGAGAGCTCGGGAAGCCTTCGATCTGCGCCGCCAACGGTCACGTGCTGGCCGGCGCATTGGGGCTGGCGCTGGCCTGCGATCTCATCATCGCCAAGCAGGGGGCTCGCTTCGGCACGCCGGAGATCAACGTCGGCGTGTTCCCGTTCATGATCATGGCGCTGATCTACCGCAACGTCGGCCGGAAGAAGACCAACGAGCTCCTGCTGCTGGGCGAGCAGATTTCGGCCGAGGAGGCTGAGCGGATCGGGCTCGTCAACAAGATCGTGCCCGGGGAGGACTTCGACGCCGCCGTCGCCGATTGGGCGGGGAAGCTCGCTGCCAAGTCGCCGGTGGTGATGAAGCTCGGCAAGGACGCGATCTTCCGCCAGCAGGACATGGCGTTCGAAGACGCGCTCGACTTCCTGCGCGCACAGCTGACGATCGCCTTCTCGACCGAGGACATCCAGGAGGGCGTGAAGGCGTTCTTCGAGAAACGCGAGCCGAGGTGGACCGGGAGGTAGGGGAACCGGTCGACTGGACACGCGCACGTCGGCCTGACCGGACGCCGCTGGTCGGCCGGTACGTGACGTTGCGGTCGGTCGATCCCGTCGGTGATGCCGAGCCTCTGTACGAGGCGTCGCGGGACCCGGCGATCTGGATCTACCTGTTCGATGGCCCGTACGAGACGCTCGACGAGTTTCGCCGCTCGCTCGAGGCGGCGGCGCCACTCGAGGACCCGTTCCGGTACACGATCCTCAGGGACGGCCGCCCCCAGGGGATGGCGTCGTACGCGCGGATCAAGCCCGATCACGGCGTGATCGAGCTGGCGAACATCTGGTTCGGGAGTCCGATGCAGCGGACCGCCGCCGCAACCGAGGCGATCTACCTGCTCGCGCGCAACGCGTTCGAGCAGCTCGGCTACAGGCGCGTCGAGTGGAAGTGCGACTCGCTCAATGCGGGCTCGCGGAGGGCCGCCGAGAGGTTCGGGTTCACCTTCGAGGGCGTGTTCGCGCAGCACATGGTCGTCAAGGGGCGCAACCGTGACACCGCCTGGTTCGCGATCACCGACACGCGCTGGCCCGTCGTGCGTGACGCGTTCCAGGCGTGGCTCGCGCCGGCGAACTTCGACGACGACGGCCGCCAGCGGCGACGACTGGAAGAGCTCCGTAGCGACTGAGGTGCTCGGCGGATAGAGTAGGAAGTAGCACGTCCTACTTTCTACTGTTGGAGACGAGATCGGATGAGTCTTGACGACCCCGTAGTCATCACCTGCGCGATCTCGGGCGCGATCGCCAACCGCGAGCAGTGCCCGGCGATCCCATATACGCCGGAAGAGTATGCGGCCGAGGCGCGGCGGATCGTCGACGAGGGCGGCGTGCACATCCACATCCACGCGCGAACGCCCGACGGCGCCCCGTCGTACGAGGTCGAAGACTTCGTCGCGATCCGCGACGCGATCCGAGGCGAGGTCGGCGACCAGGCGATCATCAACTTCTCGACCGGGACGATCGGGGTGCCGGTGGAGAAGCGGATCGCATACCTGGAGGCGGGCCGCCCGGAGGTGGCGGCTCTGAACATGGGCTCGATGAACTACGCCAAGTACTCGCGCAAGCGCAAGGACTTCGTGTTCAAGTTCGTGTTCGAGAATCCGTTCGAGGAGATCATCGAGCTGCTCGAGGCGATGCGCCGGCTCGGGATCAAGCCCGAGCACGAGACCTTCGACGTCGGCCACGTTGCGTCGCTCGAACCGCTGGTCGACATGGGCCTGCTCGAGGCGCCACTGCATGCGGACTTCGTGATGGGCGTCGTCGGCGGCGTGCCGGCGACCGCCTTCAACCTGGCGGCGATGGCCCACAACATGCCTTCCGGACGCCACCACTGGGGAGTGATTGGGATCGGGCGCGACCAGTGGATGATGGTGTCCGCCGCGCTCACGCTCGGAGGATCCATCCGCGTCGGGCTCGAGGACAACTTCTACCTGCCGGATGGCGGGATGGCGCGCTCGAACGGCGATCTGATCGCTAAGGCGCGGCAGATGACCGAGGACACGGGCCGGCGGCCGGCCACGGTCGACGAGGCCCGGGCCCTACTCGGCTTAAAGGCGCCGGCGGCCGCGTGAACGACGAGGGGATGCTGAAGATGTCCGAGCTGGCGGAGCGCTCGGGGGTCAGCACCGGGACGATCAAGCATTACCTGCGCGAAGGCCTGCTGGGATCCGGCGAGGAGATCAAGCGGACCTCGCGCAACATGGCGTACTACCCGGAGGGTTACGTCGACCGGATTCGGCTGATCAAGCGATTACAGGAGGATCGTTTCATGCCGCTGCGGCTGATCCGGGAGGTCGTCGCGCAAGGACCCGAGCGCGCCGCGCGGATGCTCGAGATCGAAGATCGGATCCTCGAGCGCGCGATCGAGGCGAACGACGCGGGGCGCATTTCGCGCACGCGCGTGCGCGAGACGTACGACGTCCCGGCCAACGTGCTCTCGCGGCTCGAGGAGCTGGGCATCCTCACGCCCAACGGTCGCGGCTACGACGCCGACGACATCCAGATCATCGAGGCGATCTCCCGCTTCCGGGCCGGCGGCTACGAGGAGACGATCGGGTTCACCGTGTACGACACGCTCCGCTACCGCGACGCCCTGCAGCCGCTCGTCGAGGAGGAGGTCGGGGTTCTGCTCGACCGGCTAGCCGGCAAGGTCGAGGTTGACCGCGCCGTCGAGATCATCTCGTCAGGCAGCCAGCCGCTGCGCGAGCTGATCGGGGCGATGCACTCGAAGCTGTTGCTCGCGGCGCTGCGCCGTCAGCGCGGCGTCAGTGGCTGACGGCAGGGAGGCGGTGAGCAGATGCACGTGCCATGGCCGGTCCACGTAGCGCGCGCATCTGCCCCCCGGGTGCCCCCCGGTTGACCATCCAGCCGGACCAGCCCTGTGTCCGACCGCCAGGCCCCGGAACAGTGAGAGTGCGTTTCCGTCCAAGGTTGCACTCGTCCAGGACCACCGAGCAATCATCCTCTTCAGTGCTGAACGCGGCCATCGTTCGATCGCACCTCTGTGCGGGAGATCAGGGACTAGACCAATAGGGGGATGAGCACTCCCCCAATGGGGACGGCGTGGCCGTCTGGGGATGGTCGGCTGGCCCGTTTATTGGGTAAGTTCGGCCTTCTGATGGCGCCGGTCGGTCCCGCTCACATCCTGGTCGCCGAAGACGACGACGTCAACCGGATGTACGTAGACCGGCTGCTCACTCGGATGGGCCATACCGTTACCACGGCGGTCGATGGGGAGGAAGTGCTCGAATGCTTTGTGCGCAAACGGTTCGACGCGATCCTGATGGACTGCCAGATGCCGGGGCGCGATGGGTACGACACGACACGTGAGATCCGCCGGCTGGAGGCGGAGTCGGGCGCCCCGCGGACCCCGATCGTGGCCATGACCGCCGGCGCGACGGACGACATCCGGATCAGGTGTCTCGAGGCGGGGATGGACGACGCGCTGACCAAGCCCTTAGTCGAGACCGAGCTCGAATCGATCCTGATGCTGGGGTCGAGCGGTGGCTCGGCGGCGGCGCAAGAGGGACTCGACGGCGCTCGCCTGGAACGGTTGCTGTCCCTGTTCGGAGGCGACGAGGCGACGACGATGCTCGTGCGGATCGCCAATCAGGTGACCAACGAGCTGGCCCGGCTCGACAGCAGCCTGGCGGATGGCGACTACACGACCGCGGCGTCCGCGGCGCACAGCATCCGCGGGAGCGCACAGATGATCGGTGCAGACCGATTGGCGGACGCGGCCGGCGTTGCAGAGCTCGCGCTGCGCGACCGTTCGGGGACCGGTGAGCGGAGCGAGGCCGGCTTCCAGAAACTGCGGGAGGAGTGGGCGCTGACGCGACGTGGGATCGAAGCCCGGGTGGAAAGCGACCGGCGCGAGTATCATCCTCCAGAAGTTGACTGACCGGTCAATCGACATCTGAGGAGGCCCGGTGCGCGCCGCCGCCGTCCAGCTGAACGCCACCGACGATACGGATCGTAACCTCGCGAGCGCCGACCGGCTGGTCCGCCAGGCGGCCCGAGACGGCGCCGAGCTGGTGGTGCTACCGGAGAAGTGGCCAGCGTTCGGAACGGGCGATGTACTGGTCGCAGGCGCACAGCCGCTCGACGGCCCGGCGATGGAGTGGGCGGCGTCCGTCGCTTCCGAGCTTGGCATCGACCTCGTGGCGGGTTCGTTCGTGGAACGGGTGGCAGGCGCGGAGCGGTTCTCGAACACGAGCATCCACTTCGGCCCCGACGGCTCGCGGCAGGCCCTCTACCGGAAGGTCCACATGTTCGACGTCGAGGTCGACGGGACCGTGTACGCGGAGTCAGAGCACGAGGAGGGCGGCCGGGAGATCGTCGTCTCAACGCTGGCGGGCGACGTGAAGCTGGGGATGAGCGTGTGCTACGACCTCCGGTTCCCCGAGCTCTACCGCGTCCTCGCGGTCCGCGGGGCCCTGGTGATCGTCGTCCCCAGCGCCTTCACGCTGACGACGACGCGTGATCACTGGGAAGTGCTGGTGCGCGCGCGGGCGATCGAGAATCAGTGCTTCGTCGTTGCGGCCAACCAGATCGGCGAGCATCCCGGTGGCTACCGCTCCGGCGGTCGCTCGATGATCGTCGACCCCTGGGGCCTGGTGCTGGCGCAGGCCGCCGATGCCGAGACGGTGGTGGTTGCCGATCTCGACCTCGAGGCGTTGGGCGCGGTGCGCCGGCGGCTGCCCGCGCTCGCCAACCGCCGTCCCGACGTGTACGGGTGGGACGTCTGATGGCTGCCTCTGCGGCTTCAGAGGGCGCGGTCGACAAGCGGCGCGTGATTCTCGACGCGGCCGTGCGTGTGTTCGCGAGGCAGGGGTTCCATACCTGCCGGGTTTCGGACATTGCCGACGAGGCGGGGGTCGCCTACGGCCTCGTGTACCACTACTTCCAGTCCAAGGACCAGATCCTCGACACGCTCTTCCTCGAGCGGTGGGACGTGATGCTCGCCGCGATCGCGGAGGTCGACGCCTCGCCCCGCTCCCCCCGAGAGAAGCTCGCCGCGATCGCCGCGTTCATCGTCGATTCCTATCGCCACGACCCAGATCTGATGAAGGTGATCATCGTCGAGGTCACACGCGCCGCGAACACCTTCGGGCTCACCCACCTCGGCAAGATCCGCGAGGCGTACGCCAAGATCGCCGCGATCGTTGCGCACGCGCAGGCGGAGGGGGTGTTCCGGGACGAGGTGACCCCGGAGTTCGCCGCGCTGACCTTCTATGGCTCGATCGAGCAGGTGCTCACGGGCTGGATCTTCGACAGCCTGCCCGTCTCGGACGGGGATTTCGAGCGGGCGAAGGTGCTGATCGTGGAGACGATCTGCGGTGGTCTGGAGCGAATCAACAACGGGTAGCACCACTCTGATTGAATCCCGTGGAGATGAAGGAGAGCCCGTTGATGAAGCGTCTGCTGTGGTCCGGCCTGTTGGCCGGTATCGGCGCCGCCGCGAGCGTCGCCACCACGCGCGCGGCGACGATGATCTGGAAGCGCGTGTTCGACGAAGACCCGCCTGAATGAGCACTGTCTCTGAGAACTCATCGCCGTCGCTCCCGGCCGACCGGCCGGAGGTGGCGATCGGCGCGGCGCTCGCGGGCGGTTTCCTGTTGGCCCTGATCCTGAAACGCATTGCCTCCTAGCAACGGAAACAAGCCCGACTCGACCCTCGCCACCGCGGTCACCGAGGTCTCCGAACGCGTCACTGTTCTGATCCGCGAGGAGATCGAGCTCGCCAAGGCTGAGGTCACCGTCAAGCTCAAGTCGCTGACCAAGGGCATCGTGTGGTTCGGGATCGCCGGCGTGCTCGCGTTCTTCGGCGTGATCTTCATCCCGGTCACCATCGCCTGG
Organism: uncultured Solirubrobacterales bacterium; assembly: GCA_963794825.1. Taxonomy (GTDB): domain Bacteria; phylum Actinomycetota; class Thermoleophilia; order Solirubrobacterales; family Solirubrobacteraceae; genus Palsa-465. The sequence continues at coordinate 1,752,387 of CAWCFB010000001.1, read as the reverse complement.
CTGCTCGACGACTTCCTGGTAAGCGGCGCCGGCGGGCTGTGGGAGGGATTCGCGATCGTCATGGGCGCGTTTTTGATTGGAGCCGGCGCCTGTGTGTTCCTCGGCATCCGGAAGATGAAGGTTGGTTCGCCGGCCCCCAAGATGGCCATCGAGGAGGCGAAGAAGATTCGGGACACGGTCACCACGGCGAAGCCAAACGGCGAGGCGACGGTCGCGGCGTCGGTCGCGGCTTCGGTTACGCCCAGCGGCGCAGCCATTGCTCCGGCGCCCACCGAGCCCGTCCTCGTTCCGGGCTCGCCGGCGGCGGTTGAGACGGCCGCGGCCGCGACCGCGCTGTCCGGGACGGCTCCGACCGAGACGGCTCCGGCCGAGACGGCTTCGGCCGAGACGGCTACCACTGAGAGCGCCGCCGCCGAATCAGACAGCTGATGCCGGCCCGCACTCCCGAAGAGATCCGGGCCTCGATCGAGCAGAACCGGCTCGAGCTCGGCCAGTCGCTGGAGAAGCTTCGCGGCGAGGTCGAGCAGCTGACCGACTGGCGCTCGCAGCTACGTCGCCATCAGCCTCAGCTGACGATCGGGGCCGCGGCCGCGGGCTTCCTGCTCGGCGGTGGAATCGCTGCGCTCAGCGCGCTCACGATCGGCCGGGGCAAGCGCAAGGACAGGAAGAAGCGCCGCCGTTAGCGGCCGGGCGCGCTCCGGAACCTAGCGGAGCGCGGCGTAGGACTTGTCGCTGTGGGTGTCCGCCTGGGCGGCGGCACGGCACAGCGCGACCACGATCACGGCCAGCGCGATCCAGACGGGAACTGCGATCAGCACAACGATGGCTACGTTCATGCCTTTCCCAACTCTTTCGACGCCGTGTATACAGCGCCTTCCGGACGATCATCGCGCAAGGGGTCCGGCGAAGAGGCCCAACTCGGAGCTTAAGTAGAGGTTTTCCTCCCCAAATTGGGAGGTTGCGCGCTGCCCCGACGTCTAAAGCAGGGAGCCCGGGAGAGCGCCCGCCCCGAGCAGCCCCGGCCCGACGTGGGTCCCAATCACCGGGCCGATCTCCGAGATGACGCGCGGCTCGCAGCCGAAGATCTCCGCCCCGCGCGCGGCCAGCTCCGCAGCTTGGGCCGGGGCCTGGATGTGCTGGACCATCCAGGCATCAGCTCCGTCCTCGTGGCGCGACCGGAGCAGCTCGACCATCTTCTCGAACGCCCGGCGCGAGGTCCGGACCCGCTCGACCGGCGTGATCTCGGACTCGACGGTGAGGATCGGCTTTATCTTCAGCGCTGAGCCCAGCCAGGCTTGGGCGCCGGCGATGCGGCCGCCGCGGCGCAGGTATTCGAGCGTGTCGACGGCGAACCACATCTTCAGCTGCTGGCGGGCGTCGCGGGCGTAGGCGGCGACCTCGGCTCCGGAGCGCTCGTCGCGCGCCGCGCGCGCCGCGGCCAGCACGACGAGCCCCTCCCCGCCGCACGCGGTCTCCGAATCGACCACGTGGACGCGGTCGGCTCGATCGCCGAGGGTGTCGCGTGCCTGTTCGGCCGCCCGCACGGTCCCCGACATCCCGCCGGCGAGATGGACCGAGACGACCTCATCGCCGGCGTCGAGCAGTGGTTCGTAAACGGCGAGAAAGTCGCCGATCGACGGCTGCGAGGTCGTCGGCAGCTCGGCGCTCGTCCCCAGCCGCCCGTAGTACGCGTCGTAGTCGGTGATTTCGCTCTCGCGCTGGGCTTCGTCGCCCCAATGCACGTAAAGGCTGACCTCCCGGACTCCGTGCTCGGCGAGCAGCCGCCGCGGCAGGTAGTGGCAGGTGTCGGTGACGATCGCGACTGCCATGACGGCGGCACCCTACACCGCGCGGGCCACACCGCGCTGGTCGTGCCCATCGACTGCGTGGGCGCTGCAGTGCCAGTCACGCTCGTCACGGGCGCAACCGGGTTCATCGGTTGGCATGTCGCCCGGCTGCTCGTCGAGCCGCGGAACTCCAGCGGCTAAAAGGAGTTGAGCGGGCGGCTGGCCGCGGCTGCCGCCCGCCGCGCCGGGGTTCTGGGAAAGTAACTTGCGTCGATGGCGACCCTGTACCGCTGCACTACTCCGACCGACTGGCTGTGCCCGTGCGGCAAGGTCGCCCGAGCGCTGAAGCGCGACGGGATCGACTTCTCCGAGGTCCGAGTGCCGCAGCGGCGCTCACGGCGGCCGGAGGTCGAGGCGCTGACCGACCAGCGCCGGGTTCCGGTGCTGATCATCGACGGGGATGCGATCTGCGACTCGCGACGGATCGTCGAGCATCTCGAGTGGCGGCGCGCCGGCGCCAGATGAGCGACCGGGCCGCGAGCCGGATTCAGGTCGCCGCGGGCGGGCGCTCGCCCGCCCAGATCCAGAAGCGGGCGCAGAAGCGCGGCCTGCTGGGATGGGTCCGGCACGACGACGACGGCCTTATCCGGCTGCACGTCGAGGGAGAGCGGTCGGCGGTGGACGAGCTCACGGGGTGGCTGGGCGCCGGCGCGGTGGCGGCCAAGGCGCGCGTCGAGGGCCATGAGCAGTTCGCGATCCGCGGAGTGCCCGCCGGCGTGTTCGTTGTCCAAGAGCATCAGGCCACCGCCCACCATTACGACTTCCGGCTCGAGGTGGACGGAGTGATGCGGTCGTGGGCGGTCCCGAAGGGGCCGTCGCTGGACCCGGCCGTCAAGCGGCTCGCGGTGCAGGTCGAGGACCACAGCCTCGGCCACAACCAGTTCGAGGGGCCGACCGGCAACGGCGGCGTGATCGTCTGGGACCGCGGCAGCTACGAGCAGGGGGGACGGGTCCCGTGGCCCGAGGCGCTCGAGCGCGGCCACGCAGTGTTCGTGCTCCACGGCGAGAAGTTGCGGGGCGGCTTCGCGCTGCAGCGCACCGGGCGGGGGGGCGAGGCCAAGCCGCAGTGGCTGCTGGTCAAGCGCCGCGACGAGTTCGCTTGCTCGGGCTCGGATATCACCTGCGAGCGCCCCGAATCCGTGGCCAGCGGGAGAACCCTCGAGCAGCTGATGAACGGCTAGGCGCGGGGGTCGACGACCCACTTGCGCGCGGGCCCGTCGTTCGGCGCGGCGAGCGCCGCGGGCAGCTGCTCGAGCGCGATCGTCTCGCCGGCGAGCTCACGCCAGGCCACCCGTCCTGCGGCGAGGGCGGCGAGCGCCTCGTCGACCTCCGCGTAGGAATGGTGAAAGGTGCCGCGGAGCTCGAGCTCGTCGTAGTGGATGGGTGCCGCTCGGAAGCGTCACCTCGGTGCCCAGCGGGCACCCGCCGACGAGCACGACGACGCCGCCGGGCGCCGCTGCCAGCACCGCCTCCCGCCACGTCTCCGGTCGGCCGACCGCCTCGAACACGAGCTCATGCGAGCTGAGCTCGATCGCCGTCCGCGCACCCAGCCGCTCGGCTTGGGCGCGGCGGTCGGGGTGGCGCTCGGCCACGGTGACCGCGCGTCCCTGCGCGACCAGCAGCGAGGTCAGCATCAGTCCCATTGGGCCGCCGCCGAGTACCCCGACATCGCCGGCATCGGTTCCGCGCGAGACCGCGTGCAGCGCCGCGGCGAGCGGCTCAGCCATCGCCGCGGCGGGGGCCGGCAGCTCCGCCGGGATCGAGTGCAGGGCGCTGGCCGGCGCCGCGATCCGCTCGGCGAAGCCGCCGAGCACCCACGTCGGGTGCCGGCAGATCTGAGGCCGCCCGGCCTGGCACGGACCGCAGCGCAGGCACGCGATGGAGTCGGAGACGAGCACCGGTTCGCCGGTATCGAGGCGGACGCCGGCTGTCTCGTGGCCGAAGCGGCATGGGTAGGGGCCGAGCACCGGGTGTCCGTGGCGCCACATCTTCACGTCGGTGCCGCAGGTCGTCGCGGCGTGGACCGCGACGATCACTTCTCCATCGGGCTCCGCGACCTCCTCGACCCGGAGGTCCTCAGGCCCGTGCAGCACGGCCGCCCTCACGAAAGCGCCCTCACGGGATCACCACCGCCTTGAGCGCCTCGCCGCGCCGCTGAAGGTCGAGTGCGCGGGCGGTCTCCTCGAGCGGCAGCCGGTGCGAGACGAACGGCAGCGGATCGATCCGGCCCGACGCGATCAGGTTCAGCGCCGCGCGCATGTCGGCCGGGCCGGCGGAATAGCTTGCCGTGACGGTCAGCTCACGGAGGAACAAGGCGTTCCCGTCGAGCAACGGCGGGGCGTCGGGGGCCGGCGGCGCGTACAGGCACAGCGTTCCCCCCGGAGCGAGCGCCGCCGCGGCGGTGGCGATCGCCTCGGGCTTCGGCGTGCACACGATGGCGACGTCGACCTGCTCGTTGCCGTGTAGCTCAGCCCCGAGGCCGCCGAGCCCGCTCGAGCCGGTCTGGCCGAGGCTCGCGGACCCAGACCGCGTCGATCGAGCGCGCGTGTGCGGCCGCGATCGTCAGCAGGCCATTGACCCCCGCGCCAGTGACCAGCAGGCTGTCGCCGGGCCGCAGACCGGCGCGATCCTGGGCGCGGAGCACGCAGGCCAGCGGCTCGACGAACGTCGCCGCCACCGGGTCGATGGTGTCCGGCACGGCCAGCAGCTCGTCGACCAGCTCGGGTACGAGGCGAACCTTGTCCGCGAACCCGCCCGGATCGAGTCGCACCGCCCGGAACCGCTCGCACAGCGTCTCGTGGCCGCGCCGGCAGCGCCGGCACTCACCGCAGGGTGCGTGGTGGTGGATCGCGACGCGGTCGCCGACGGTGACGGCGGTCACGCCTGCGCCGACCGCGCTGATGACTCCGACGGGCTCGTGGCCGAGCACGGCCGGCAGCTTGCCCGCGACGTACCAGTCGGTTACATCGGACGCGCACACGCCGCAGGCGAGGACGTCGCACACGACCTCGCCGGCGAGAGGTTCCGGGTCCGCCACCTGCTCGAGCCGGACCTCGGTCGCGGCGATCGACCGGGCGACCCTCACCGCGTTCCGAGCAGCTCTGCGATCGCCTCGCGGCTGGGATTGCCGAGCACCCCGCGCTCGGTGACGAGCGCGGAGACGAGCGCCGCGGGCGTGACGTCGAACGCCGGGTTGCGACAGGCCGTTCCTTCCGGGGCCAGCTGGGCGGGCCCGTCGGCGGCGGTGGCCGCGGTCACCTCGGCGGGGTCTCGCTCCTCGATCACGATCTCTGCCCCACTGGGGCACGCGGGGTCGACCGTCGACGTCGGCCCGACGACGACGAATGGGATTCCGGCCGCATTGGCGGCGAGCGCCAACCCGTACGTCCCCACCTTGTTGGCGGTGTCGCCGTTTGCGGCAACGCGGTCACAGCCGACGAGCACCGCATCGACGGCGCCCGCGGCGATCAACCCCGCGGCGGCCGAGTCGACGATCAGCTGGTGGGCGATCCCCAGTCGCCGGAGCTCGTACACGGTCAGGCGGGCGCCCTGGAGGAGCGGTCGCGACTCGGTTGCCAGCACGTGCTCGAGCTGGCCGCGGGCCGCTAGCTCGGCTACCACCGCCAGCGCCGTGCCGCGTCCCGGCGCCGCGAGGGCACCGCTGTTGCAATGGGTCATCACCCGTCGGACACCGGGAAGGAAGTCGGCGCCATGCGCCGCCATCGCGTCGCTCGCCGCACGCTCGGCCGCATCGATCGCGTGCGCCTGCGCGATCGCCGCCGCGGCGGAGACGCCACCCTCCGCAATCGCGGCCCCGACGACCCGATCGACAGCCCAAGCGAGGTTGACCGCCGTTGGTCGCGAGCCCTTGAGCGTCGCGGCGGCCCGTTCCAGAGCGGCCGGCGTCTCCTCGCGCGCCAGCTCGAGGGCGACGCCATAAGCGGCGGCCACGCCGATCAGCGGCGCACCGCGGATCGCCAGCCGCGCGATCGCGTCCGCGACCTCAGCCGCAGAGCGCAGGGCAAGCTCGCGCTCGGTCCACGGGAGCGCTGTCTGGTCCAGCGCCCAGAGCGTGTCCTGCTCGAACCGCAGCGCGGCAAGCGTCCCACTCGCCGCGTCAAGCGTGCTCAAGGCGTGCGACGCCCGCCGCCGCTACCGCTAGAGGCGGTTCTGGATTGTCAGCGGCGCCGACTCGGCCTCGGCGGCCTGGGCCTGCGCGGAGCCCCCGGCCTCGATCCCGAGCGCCTGCTGGAGCTCGCCCGACTCGTACATCTCGCTGACGATGTCGCAACCGCCCACGAGCTCGCCGTCGATGAACAGCTGGGGGATCGTCGGCCAGTTCGACAGCGTCGAGAGCTCCTGACGGATCCGCGGGTCGGGGAGCACGTCGACGGCGGCGAACTGCTGTCCGACCGCGTTCAGGATCCCAACCGTGCGGGCCGAGAAGCCGCACGCCGGGGCGTCCGGGGTGCCCTTCATGAACAGGATCACCGGGTTCTCCGAGATCGCACTCTGGATTGCGTCACGCATTGGGTTATCGCTCATTGGTCGGCTCCTCGTCGGCGGGTCGGGTCTGGAGTGCGAGCGCGTGAATGCGGTCGCCGAGCTCGGCGCCGAAGACGTCGTACACGAGGCGATGCTGGGCGATCCGCGAAAGCCCGCTGAACGCGGCCGCGGAGACGATCGCGTTGAAATGGTGGCCATCGCCGGTGACGGCGGCGCGCGCGCCGGGGATGCCCGCTTCGATCCGCGTCTTGACCTCTTCGGGGGTCACACTCATACGTCCTAGAGTACTGAGTGGCCATCGCTATACTGAATGAAGCAATGATCACGCTCACCGATAAGGGTGCCGAGAAGGTCCAGGAATTCCTCTCGGCCCAGGCGACGGTCGTAGAGACCGCAGGCCTGCGAGTCGGGGTCCGCGGCGGCGGCTGTTCGGGCTTCCAGTACGCGCTCGCATTCGACGAGCAGCGGGACGGGGACACCGTCTTCGAGGACAAGGGAATCAGGCTCCTGGTCGACACCCCCAGCCTCCCGTATGTGAAGGGCTCGGTGATCGACTTCGTCGAGGGGCTCCAGGGAGCCGGCTTCAAGGTCGAGAACCCGAACGTGATCGCCGCCTGCGGGTGTGGCTCCTCGTTCCGCGTCGCGGACGAAGAGCAGGTTTCAGCCGTCTAGGCACCGCGTGGCGCCTGGTCGCTAAGCGGCCGGTGGCTCCAGGAACCCGGTGACCGCCTGCATCCGGCCGTCGTCTGCCACGGTCGCGAAGTCGACTCCGATGGCCACCGGATCCCCACCATTTGCGCTGAGCGTCCAGCTGAACCGCACCCGGTCGTGGTGCGCGTCGGGCCCGGTGTGGAGCGCGAACGTATGGCCCGGATACTGGTCCTGCGCGGCGCCGATCATCGCCGTGATCTGGTCGATGCCGTCGCCGGCCATCAGCGGATCGATGTAGCTGGCGTCTTCGGTGATCGTGCGGGCGACGAGCTCGCGCCGCCGGGCCGGATCGCGTTCGTTCCACATCGCGATGTAGCCGTCGACGATTGTCTGTGCATCGGACATCTCGGTGCTCCTCTCGAGTCGGTCAGTTGAGGGCTCGGACGGTGGCACGGCCGGCTCCGCGCGTCGATTACGCCGGGGGTAAACGGCCCACCTCTACAGTGGGCGGCCATGCACGTCCGGGTGATGGAGCCGAGGGACATCGACGCGGCCGTGGCCGTTTCGGCCGCGGCGTTCGGCGTCGACGTGACCGACCCGGCGGCGCAGGAGCGCTGGCGCACGCGGATCGCGCACCCGCTCCCGTTCGACCCCGAGGGGATGCTCGTCGCCGAGCGCGAGGGGCGGATCATCGGTGTCGCGCAGGTACTACAACGCGAGCGGCTGTGGTGCCTGTCGCTGCTGACCGTCGACCCCACGGTGCAGAGCGCGGGCGCCGGCCGCGCGCTGTTCGACCGGGCGCTCGGCTACAGCGCGGGCACCGACGCCGGGCTGATCGTCAGCTCCAACGACCCGCGGGCGATGCGCCTGTATGGCACCGCTGGGTTCAAACTTCTGCCGACGCTCCAGACCGAGGGCGCCGCCGACCGCAGGCGGCTGCGACCCACCAATGGGGCGGTGCGGGAGGCGGATGCTTCCGCGCTCGAGGCCCTAGCCGCGATCTCGCGGGACGTGCGCGGCGCTCCCCATACGGTCGAGATCGAGTTCGCGCTGCGTGACGGCGGCCGGTTGCTCCGCCACGGTGACCGCGGTTTCGTCGTTGTCAACGACCTGTGGGGCGTGTGGCTGCTGGTCGCGCGCGACGATGAGGTCGCCGCGGCGCTCCTGTGGGCCGCGATCGGCGAGGTCTCCGAGGCCGAGCGGCCGCTGGTTACGTGGCTCACCGCCGAGCAGCAGTGGGCATTCGAAGTGCTGCTGGGGGCGGGACTGCGTCTGACCGCCTACGGGGCGCTGTGCGTGCGTGGCGATCCAGGGCCCCTCCGCCCGTTCATCCCGAGCGGCGCGTTCGCCTGAACGGGGCGCGTTCGCCTGAGCGGAGACTCAGCGCGCCGGAGCCGCGAGCGCGGTGAAGGTCACCCGCCGGCCGGCGAGCCGGACGGTCCAGGTGGCGCTTTGCCGGCGGCCGCGGGCGGGCTGCGGTGCCACGCGCGGGGCGATGTGAGCGAGGGGAAAGAGCGCTACGCCGCCCGACGGCCCGGCCGGGCCTGAGAACCGTGTGTGGATCGGCCCGGGGAGGGCGGGGGCGACGCTCACACGCTTCGACGTGGCCCAGCGGCCGTTCAGTGGGGCGGCGCCCGTGGGAACGGTTTCGCCGATCGGCGTGGGCTGGCCGTCGGGCGCCGGCAGGGCCGCCGGCACACCCGGGGTCAGCGAGGCGCCCCCGCTCGGCGAGATCTCGGCGGCGGTGGAGGTGGTGGCGAGCGCGGCGACGGCGGCGGTGCAAGCGACGGCCAGTGTCGCTCTGGAAACGAGTGACATCGTGCTGCGCGGAAGTTCCCGCTGGCGATCACGTTTCCTTCCCGATGTGCGGCAAGATCGGGTCGTGGAGAGCGCAAACATGAGCCGGCTGCTGCGCCGTCCGGGCTACGCGGGGTTCGTGCTGACCGTGTCGCTGGCGCGGATCGCCGCGACGATGTTCACCGTCTCCGGAGTGCTGCTCGTGCTCGCCCGCACTGGGAGCGCCCCGCTGGCCGGCGCGACCGCGGCCGCCTCGGTCCTGCCGGGCGCGCTGACCGGACCGTTCCTGGGGGCCTGGATCGACGTCGCGCGGCGCCGGCGCGTGCTCATCGTTCTCGACCAGCTGGCGAGCCTCGTTGCGCTGCTCCTGCTCGTCACGCTGGCCGGCCATGCGCCCGGCTGGACGCTCCCAGCGGTAGCCGTGCTCTACAGCGTCACGCGACCGCTCAGCATGGGCAGCTTCCTCAGCGCGATCGCAGAGCTGGCCGGCGCCGAGCTGCTCGATCACGCGAGCGCGGTCGAAGCGACGAGCCTCAACCTGTCGTTCGTGATCGGCCCCGCGCTGGCCGGCGCGCTGTCGGGCGCCGAGGGGCCGGCGACCGCGATCTACGTACAGGTAGCGCTGACGGCGATCGTGGCGATCCTGATCGCGATCAACCCGGCGTTCGAGCGGCGGCCAGCCGACCGCGCCGCCAGCGCAAGCGACGCACTGCGCCAGGGATTCCGCGTCGCCACCCGTGATGAGCTGCTGCGGGCGACCGCGATCGCGAGCACGCTCGCGGCGTCGGGCTGGGGGTTGATGGTCGTCGGCTTTCCGCTGTACGCCGCGCGCACGCTGCACGCCGGCGCGCATGCCGGCGGCTATCTGTGGGCAGCGATGGCGTTCGGATCGATGCTTGGCACGTTCGCTCTCGCGGGGACGCCCTCGCGGCGCCGCGTGGCGATCTCCTACTCGGTGCTCGGCTGCTCGGCGCTGTTGTGGCTGGCGGTGGGTCAGCTGTGGCTCGGGATCGCGCTGATCTGCCTCACCGGCTTTCTCGAGGGGCCCGCATACTCGGGCACGATCGCGCTGCGCCAGCGCCACGTGCCGCCTGCGGTCAGGGCGCAGGTGATGATCACGTTCACCAGCGTGGCGCTCGTTGCCGCCTCGGCCGGCACGTGGCTCGGTGGGCTCTTCAAACGGCCGCTGCCGGCGATCATCGCGTTCGTCGCGATCAACCAGCTGGCGGCGATCAGCGCCGCCGGACTGCGTGCGCGGGCGCTAGGCCGGGACGGCGTCGAGCGACTGCCACAGGAATAAGCAGGCGAGCGTCCGGTATGGCGACCATGGAGCGGCGATCCGCTCCAGTGTGGGTGCGTCGGGCAGCGCGTCGAGTCCGTAGCGAAGCTGAACCGCCTTGCGGATCCCCAGGTCGCCGACGGCGAGCACGTCCGGCCGGCCGAGGTGGAACATCAGGAACATGTGCGAGCTCCACTCGCCGATCCCTGTGACCGCGGTCAGCTCACTGATCACCTCGACGTCGGGGAGCCGGTCGAGCTTCTCGAGCTCGACTGAGCCGTCGACTACGTGCTCGGCCAGCGAGCGCAGATACCTCACCTTGGCGTGGGACAACCCGGCCGCGGTCCGGAGTCCGTCTGGGTCATCCTCGAGCACTTCGACCGGTGTCGGTGTGCGTCCACCGAAGCGGTCGGTAAGGCGCGCGTAGATAGCCCGCGCCGCCTTCGTCGAGAGCTGCTGCCCGACGATCGAGCGCACGAGCGCGCCGTAGTGGTCGTCCGCGATCCGGGCGCGCCGGAAGCGCATCACCGCTTCGGAATCGAGCGAGTCGATCAGCTCGCGCAGCACTGGGTCGGCGCCCCGCAGGTGTTCGACCGCGGCCCGGTCGCGCTTGTTCAAGTGGCGGCGAGGGTGAGCGCCGCGCCGTCGAGCGCGCCCAGCGCCCGCTCGACCGAGCACGAGATGCAGGTGAACGTCGGCGTGTCGCGGAGCGTGTACGAGCTCGACTCGGTGGTCCGCAGGCGCTGCACGAGATCGAGGAAGTCGGCCGGGTTGTCAGTCTCGAATGCGACCACGAACTCCTGGTCGTCGAGCCCAAACGAATAGCTGGTGTTCAAATCGACTGACGGGTACTCGCGGCCGATCTTGATGTGCTCCTGCATGATCCGCCACCGCTCGTCCGGCGGGAGCGCGTACCAGCTGCGCGTCTTCACAAACGGGTAGACAAACAGGTACTTCCCATGGGCAGGTCGAACTTCGAGTCGCGACTCGTCCGAGTACTCGGACGGCTTGGTCATGGCAAGGAACGAGTAGGGGATCGTGCACCACTTCATCAGTCCGCTCTGTCCGAGCACGACGTGGAACTCGTGGATCCGCTCGAGGTTCTGGGCCTGGCTCAGTAGCAACAGGTCAGAGTCCCCGCGCGTCCCGACCAGCGAGAAGGCGCGGAGCAGATGGCCGTCGGAGAAGTCCTCGCAGGCGGCCATGAACTGCAGCTTGTCGGCCCGCCGCTGGTCCTCGTCAAGCCGGCGCCAGGCCGGGTCGATCTTCAAAAACGTGTACTTGACGAAGTGGCGAGTGGGCACGCGAACCTGATGATAGGGCAGGCTCAGCCGCGAAACCTGGTGTTAGCAACGGGTTACGGGATACCATGAAGGTGATGCGTATAGCCCTCGTTTCGCCGTATTCGTGGACGTATCCGGGGGGCGTCACGCGTCACATCGAGGCGCTCGCCGAGTCCTTCATCGCCGGCGGCCATCACGTGCGGGTGCTCGCGCCGTACGACCCGCCCGACCGGTTCGCCGCGATCCTCCACCGGGGCGCGGGTCCGCAGGCGCTCGAGCCGCCGGACTACCTCGTGTCGCTAGGTCGCACCGTCGGCTTCAAGGCCAACGGCGCCGTCTCGAACCTCTCGATCACCCCCTACGGCGTGGCCACGCTGCACCACGAGCTGCGCAGGGGTGGGTTCGACGTCGTCCATATCCATGAACCGGTCGCCCCGATGACGAGCTGGCTGGCCACCGACTGGACCCGGCTCCCGCTGGTGGGGACGTTTCACTCGTACTCATCGAAGCGGCTGCCCAACGGGCTCGCGAATTTCTTCGGCGCGCGGCGCGTGCTCAACCATCTGCACGTCCGCATCGCCGTCTCGCACGCCGCCGCCTGGACCGGCCAGCGATGGTTCGGGGGCCATTACCGCGTGATCCCTAACGGGGTCGACCTCGACCCGGTGCGCGCGGAGCGCGGAGCGCAGTCGGGCGGCGGGGACGTACTCCGGATCGTGTTCGTCGGCCAAGCGGTTGAGCGCAAGGGATTGCCGCTGCTGCTGCGCGCCTTCGAAGCGCTGCGCGAGCACATTCCGACCGAGCTGACCGTGATCGGGCCGACGCCCGAGGAGCTGGGGCCGCTGATGCTCGACCCGACCGGCGTGACGATGCTCGGAAAGGTCGACGAGGCCACCAAGCTCGAGGCGCTCGAGCAGGCCGACGTGCTGGCGGCGCCGTCCCTTGGGGGCGAAAGCTTCGGGATGGTGCTCACCGAGGCGTTCGCGGCCGGAACGCCCGTCGTCGCTTCCGACATCGCCGGCTACCGGGACGTCGTACGCGACGGAGTCGACGGCGTGCTGGTGCCACGGGGCGATGCGCAGGCGCTCGCCGAGGCGCTCCGCGACCTGTACGAGGAACCCGCGCGCCGCCGCGAAATGGCGTTGGCCGCCGCGCGTGATGTGGAGCGGTTCGCCTGGCCGCGGGTGGCCGCCGAGGTGCTCGAGGCGTATGAGGACGCGATTGCCATTCCGACGCCCGAGACCGCGATGCATCGCGCCGCCGTCCGCTTCGGGGCTCGGTCAGCCGATCTGAAGCCGCGGATCCCCCCGCGGCGGTTGCCCACGCTCGAGCCGCCGCCGATCGTCGGCACCCGCAGCAAGGGCTGGATCATGGCCCGCCGCGCGGCGCTGGCGCTCGCCCTGTTGGCCGGCATCGCGCTCGGGTACTGGGCGCTGCAGAAAATCGGCATCGGCCACATCGTCTCGGCGCTCGTCGCATCGAGTCCGAGCTTCGTCGTGCTCGGGCTGGCGACGATGTGCGCGGCGATGGTGCTGCGAGCGTTCTCCTGGGACGCGATCCTCAAAGCCGCCCTTCCCAAAGCGAGAATCAAGCTCTCGGACGCGATTCAGGGGACGATGATCGGCGTGCTGATGTCATCGACGCTACCGGCGCGGCTGGGCGAACCATCGCGCGCGCTCGTCGTAGCGCGGCGCACCGGTCGCCCGCGCGACAACCTACCCGTCGTGCTCGGCACGATCGTCTCGCAGACGCTGCTCAACATCCTCGCGCTGATCATCCTCGGCGCGGTCATGTTCTCGTCGGTCGACATCTTCAACGGCCATCAGGACGCGCTGCTGATCGCAGCGATCGCACCTGCGGTGCTGCTGCTGGTCGTGCTGGCGATGCCCGTGATCCTGCGCGCCGGCCCGGGCCAGGAGGGCTCGCGGTGGTCGCGCGTGCACGCGCTCGTGGTCAGGATCCGCGGGGCGATGACGCGCGTGCGTGCCGGCTTGACCGTGTTCTCGCATCCTCGCCTCGGCGCGATCGCAACCGTGATGCAGCTGGCCGCCTGGGCGATGCAGGCGCTCTCCTGCTACCTGTTGCTGGTCGCCCTCGGGTTGAGCCACCAGGCGAGCTTCGGCGCGGCGGCGGCGGTGCTTTTCGCCGTCAACATCACGGCGGTCCTGCCCGCCACGCCGGCGAACCTCGGCGTATTCCAGGCGGCCTGCGCGACGGTGCTGCACACGGGCTGGCACGTCGGCTGGGCGAGCGGCGTCGCCTACGGGGTGATCCTGCAGGCGGTCGAGGTCGCGACCGCGATCCTGCTCGGGATGCCCGCCCTGGTCAAGGAAGGGACGTCGTGGCGCGAGGTCCGGCTGCGCGCGATGCACGCTACACCGGTCAAGCTGCCGGCTCGCCCGTCACGGCGCGGGGGATCGCAGTCACGCGGCCGAGAGCCGATCGAGGCGGAGAGTTAGGCGATGGCGGAAGACGACGGTCTGTTCGGTCAAGAGCACGTGCGCGTTTACCGGCAGACCGACGGTGAGCACGGCTACCACTGGCGCGGGACGACGATCCTGCTGCTGACCACGAAAGGCCGCACGAGCGGCAAGGAGCGCACGACGCCGCTGATCCATCGCACCCACGACGGCGCCTGGGTGATCGTGGCCTCGAAGGGCGGGGCTCCCGACGATCCGGACTGGTACAAGAACATCGTCGCCAACCCGGACGAGGTCAAGATCCAGGACCGGGCCGAAGTCGTGCCGGTCAGCGCTCGAACCGCATCAGGCGAGGAGCGGGACCGGCTGTGGTCGCTGATGACCGAGAGCTGGCCGGCGTACAACGACTACCAGCGCAAGACCTCGCGGGAAATCCCGGTCGTCGTTCTAGAGCGGCGCTAGCCGTCGTCGACGAGCCCCACGAGGGGACCCAGCAGGCGCCCGGCCCGCTTCGAGACGCCCGGCAGCCCGATCAGATGATGGGTCGGCGGGTCGTCGGCGCGGAGCCTGCGCAGCTGCTCCTCCGCGATCGGCCGCCAGCGCTCGTCGACCGTCCGGCACGGATCCTCGTCGGCGATCTCGTCAGGGCCGACGTCCAGATGCTCGGACCACAGCCGGATGCGGGTGGCCCGAGCGAGCTCGGCGTCGTCGGTGACGACGTTCATCTCCGTGTCGTTGAGCAGGGAGTGGGCATTTAGGTTCGCTGAGCCCACCGTGAGCCATTGGTCGTCGAAGATCCCGACCTTGGCGTGGACGTAGAGCCGGTCCGCGCGCTGGCCGGTCAGCGAGCGGAGGGTGGTCGCCAGCAGCCGGTCGTCGCCGCCGTCGGCATCGACCAGCATCCCCAGCTGGCCGAGTGTGTCGTCCTGGCCATTGTTCGCCTTCGACGGCAACACGAGCACGATCCGGAACCCGTCGCACGGCGGGTCCCGGAGCTTGTCGGCGAGCAGCGCGACGATCTCCGGCGCCCACAGAAACTGGTTTTCCAGGTAGATGAACCGCCGGGCCGATCGGATCGCCCGGATGTATGTCTCGAGGATCCGAAACTCGCCGCGGGGGATGGCGTCGTACATCCCGTTCGAAACCGTGCGGACGACCTGGACACGGCTATCGCCGGCCGGGGCCGCGGGGGGAGGCGCCGTCTCGAGCTGCTGCTTTGTCAACTCGCGCCAGCGGAGCGCGATGTGGTCCTGGACCTCCTGGACCGCCGGACCGTGGAGCCTGGTGCCCACGTCGTGCCAGCCGAGCCTGCGCCTGGCCGGATGCGAGGGGAAGTCGTAGCGGTCGCCGCCGAAGTCGGTGATGTCGATGCCGCCAACGAACGCGACCTCGCCATCGACGACGACGAGCTTCTCGTGGTGGCAGTGGAACGGGTGCTCGCGCGGGTCGGCCTCGCAGCGGATCTTCGTCCTCCGGGTCAGCGTCGCGACCGCCTGGGCGACCTCCTTGCGGGTCGGGTGGAACAGCGGCACCGGCGCCCCGGCCCAGACGAGCACGCGCACGTCGACGCGTTCGGCCACTTCGGCGAGCAGGGCGCCGAGTACGACCGGTTCGTCCCCACGGACGAGCTCGAACGAAGGCGCGATGTGCCATCCGGCCACATACACGTAGGAGCTGGCGTTCTCAATCGCCTTCGCGACCTCACGGAACGCCGAGGCCCCGTCGATCAGCACATCCAGACGGCAGCCATCTCGCGGCGGTGGATCTCCACCCGCCCAGACGCGGCCGTCATCCGGGGGATTGAGCGCTTCGTCGTGGCCCAGCCGGCGCAGTCGCCAGCGGTGCTTGAGCCGCACCGCAGCCTCGATCCCGTCGCCCACGGCGGCGTCCAGCCGTCCGGCGGTCTCCTCCATGGGGCAGTCCTGCCCACCCACCTCGCCCGCTAATCGACGTCCGCGTACGGCTCGCGGGCGGCGCCCGGGTAGTCAGGCGCCGGTCAGGCCCCGGCCATCGCCGGCTCGCCCTCACCGGCCGAGTCGCCGGTGCCGTCATCGATGCCGGCGGCCTCGGGGTCCTCGTCAGGCAGGTCCGTGAGCCGAGCCGGGTCCTTGCCGGTCCCGGCGATCAGCTCGTCGGCCGCCTGCTTGTCGGTCTTCGGCAGGAAGCCCGACTTCATCCCGAAGTACACCGCCTGCGGGTGATGGGCGACGATCGCGAGCGTCGACTGCTCAGGCTCGACGGCGAACCCCCCGCTCAGGCGCAGGCCGATCGACGGCGCATCGAGCAGCGCGAACACCTTCTCGTGCTCTGACTGCTCGGGGCACGCGGGGTAGCCCCAGCTGTAGCGGCGGCCCTGGACGGGCTCGATCCCGAGATCGGACCTGACGCGGGAGTGCAGCCACTCGGCCATGCCCTCCGCGGTCTGCACGCCAAGGCCATGGACGAACAGCTGCTCGGCGAACTCGCCGTCGGCCTCGAGCTTCGCCATCAGCTCGGTGACCTCATCGCCGGCGGTGACCGCCTGGAGCGCGACCACGTCGACTTCGCCTGAGCCCACCGGGCGGTAGAAGTCAGCCAAGCAGATGCGGTCGTGCTTGGGCTGTCGCGGGAAGACGAGCCGCTGGAGCTCCTTCTCGCCCGGAGCTTCCGGATCCCACACGATCAGCTCGTTGCCCTCGCTGTTGCACGGGAAGTAGCCGAGCAGCGCGCGGGGCTGGAGGTAGTCCTGCTCTGCCCACATCCGTTCCAGCCGCGGCTGGAAGTCCTCGCGGACGAGCTTGGCCCAGTCCTCGCCCTTGACTCCGCGCCCGCCCCAGTGGAGCTTGAACAGCACGTGAGTGTCGAGGTGGTGATAGACGGCGTCCATGTCGACCTCGATCTCCCGCGCACCCCAGAACGGCGGCTCGGGGATCGGATTGTCGGTCGCGACCGCGGCGCGCACCGAGGCGTCGGTCGTCGGCGGTGAATCGTCGGGGGCTGCGGGCGGCGCTTCCCGCAGGACCCGCGCCGCCTCTCGTGTCTTGGCGATCAGCGCCTCGCGGGCCTCGCCGTCGATCAGCTGGTCCATCTTGGCGAGCCCCTCGAACGCGTCCTTGCAGTAGAACACGCCCGGCTCGTAGACCTCGTCGGACTCGGTGCCGTTCGGGTACAGGACCCGCAGCCCGAAGTTGCGGTTGATCGCGGCGCCGCCGATCAGCACCGGGAACTTCAGCTCGCGCGTATGGAGCTCCTGGATGCAGGCCGGCATCTGCTTCGAGGTCGAGACGAGCAGGGCGGAGAGCCCGATGGCCGTCGCGTTGTGCTCCACCGCGGCGTCCAAGATGGTGCTGATCGGTACCTGCTTGCCGAGATCGACGACCGTGTAGCCGTTGTTGGTCAGGATCGTGTTGACCAGCGACTTGCCGATGTCGTGGACATCTCCGAACACGGTGGCGATCACCACCGTGCCCTTCGTGTAGCCCTCGATCTTGTCGAGGTAGTTCTCGAGCCGGGCGACGGCGCGCTTCATCACCTCGGCCGACTGGAGCACGAACGGGAGGATCAGCTCGCCGGCGCCGAACTTGTCGCCGACCTCCTTCATCGCGGGCAGCAGCACCTCGTTCAAGGTGGGCACAGCGCCGATCTTCTCCACCGAGGCGTCGATCCAGTCCTCGACGCCCTCCCTCTTGCGGCGCAGGATGTGGAAGTGGAGGGCCTCCTCGGGCTCCATGCCCTCGGTTGGGTTCGCCGCCTCGGCCGCCTCCTCCGGGCCCTTGGCCTCGAAGTGGGAGATGAACCGCTCGAGCGCATCCTCGCGGCGGTTGAACACGAGGTCGTCGGCGAGTTCGCGCTCGGCCGCGACCGATCTCCGCGTAGGGAGTGATGTGGTTCGGGTTGACCATCGCCAGGTCCAGCCCGGCGTCGACGCAGTGGTGCAGGAACACGCTGTTCAGCACCCGTCGTGCCGGGAGGGAGACGCCGAAGGACACGTTCGAGACGCCCAGCGATGTCTTGACCCCGGAGATCTCCTGCTTGATCCGGCGGATTCCCTCGATCGTCTCGACCGCCGATGGCTTCCACTCGTCGTCGCCGGTGGTCAGCGTGAACGTGAGGCAGTCGAAGATCAGCGTCTCGGGGTCGAGCCCGTGCTCGTCGCAGCAGAGTTCTTTGAGCCGCTGGGCGATCTCGACCTTGCGCTCGGCGGTCTTGGCCATCCCGACCTCGTCGATCGTGAGCGCGATCAGCGCTGCGCCGTGAGCCTTGGCGATCGGGACGACGCGGTCGAGCTTGTCGCGGCCGGCCTCGAGGTTGATCGAGTTGACGATCGCGCGGCCGGGAATCTGCTTGAGCGCCGTCTCGATCACCTCGGGCTCGGTCGAGTCGACCTGGATCGGCGCCGGCTGAGTGAGGCTGATCCGCTTGACCACCTGGCGCATCTGCTCGTCCTCGTCCTGGCGCTCGGTCAGCGCCACGCACACGTCGAGCACGTGCGCGCCGCCGTTGACCTGGTCCTCGGCGACCGTGACGAGCCCGTCGTAGTCGTCGGCGAGCAGCATCTCCTTCGCCTTCTTCGAGCCCTGCGAGTTGACTCGCTCGCCGACCAGCGTCGGGCGCGGGTCCTGCGTCAGCGGCGTCGCGGCGATCATGCTGCTCAGATGGGGAGGACGGGGGGCGGGACGGTCGTGCGGTCGCCCGGACTTGCCGACGCGCTCGCGGATGGCCGCGATGTGGTCGGGGGTCGTGCCGCAGCAGCCGCCGACGATCTGGACGCCATAGCGCTCGACGAACTCGCCCAGCGCCGCCGCCAGCGGCTCGGGCTGCTCGGGGAAGATCGTCTCGCCGTTCGGCCCCTGGAGCGGGAGGCCGGCGTTCGGGATGCAGTGAACGGGCTTGGAGGAGAACTCGCCGAGGAAGCGGATCGCGTCGCGCATGTCCTCGGGACCGGTCGAGCAGTTGAGCCCGATCACGTCGACGTCGAGCGCCTCGAGCGTCGCCAGCACCGCGCTGATGTCGGTCCCGAGCAGCATCTTGCCGCCGTTCGGGAGCAGCGACACGCTGCACTGGATCGGGCAGGCGCTTGTTCAAGGCCTTGAACGCCTCGCGCGCACCGAACACGGCGGCCTTGACCTCCAGGATGTCCTGAGCGGTCTCGATGATGATCAGGTCCGCGCCGCCGTCGACGAGCCCCGTCGCCTGCTCGGTGAACACCTCGACCAGCTCGACCGAACGTGATCTGCGCCGAGCGTCGGGTCGTCGCTGGCGGGCAGGTAGCCGGTCGGGCCGATCGACCCGGCCACGAACCGGTGCTCGCCTGCCGCCTTGCGCGCGATCTGCGCCGCCTTCGTGTTGATCTCGAGCGTGTGCTCGTCGAGCCCCCACTCGGCCAGCTTCAGCCGCGAGGCCTGGAACGTATCCGTCTCGACGACCTCGGCGCCGGCATCGAGCATCGACGTGTGCACGCCCTCGATCACATCGGGACGGTTGAGCACGAGCACCTCGTGACAACGACCCGGGAGGCCAGTAGTCGTCCTCGAGGCTGAGGTCGAACATCTCGAGCGTGGCGCCCATCCCGCCGTCGTAGACGAGGACACGGTCATGGGTGGCGGCGAGGAAGTCGGGCATCAGTCAATGGTACCGAAACCTTGACACGACTATGGCAAGGTTGTGTCGCGGGTCAGATCACGCCGGCGAGCACGAGCGCGCCGATCACCAGCAGCACCGCGGCGGTGATCACGTTGCCCCAGCGCTCGAGCCACTGGCCGCGCACCTGGTAGCCACCGGCGGTCGCCAGCAGGGTGAGGCCGACGATCGTCCCGATCGTGACCAGCGCGAACGCGATCAGCGAGCCCACCGCGGTGGCGGTGCCGGCGGCGGCCGCCGCCAGGAAGACAGGCAGGATCGTCAGGTCGGGGGAGGCGGCGGCGCCGAACGGGACCATGATCGCGGCGAGGCTGCGAACGCGCCCCGGGGGCGGGTGGTCGTGGTGGTGGGAGTGCTCGTGGTCATGGTCGTGGTCGTGACGTGAGAGTGCGTGTGGCCGTGCCCGGTCAGCTCGAACACGACGAACCCGACCCCGGTCGCCAGCAGCACCGAGCCGACGATCGTGTTCTGCGCGCTCTCGATGCTCGAGCGGAACTGCAGCCCGACGGCGATGATGATCCCGCCCAGGATCAGCGAGACGAGCACGTGCGCGATCCCGGCGAGCCCCGACAGCCTCGCGACGCGCGAGAGCGGGTAGCGCTGCGTGCGCCCGACGACCGCCAGCGGAACCCAGTGGTCGGGGAGGATCGCGTGACCGAAGCCGACCCCGGCGGCCGCGGCGATCAGCGCGGGGGTGGCGCCGCTCACGCCGTTCGCCTCCGCCGCCGCTGGATGCGCCCGCAGGCCGAGGCTGACGTGATCCAGATGCGCGATCGCCTCGGCCAGCAGGACCCCGACGTGATCGTCATGGAGCGCGTAGATCACCTGGCGGCCCCGACGGTCGCCGACGACAAGCCCGAGGTGGCGCAAGACGCGCAGCTGCTGGGAGACCGCGGGCTGCTCCATCTCGACATCGCGCGCGAGCTGCGTGACCGAGCACGGGCCGGCGCCGAGCCGGCTGAGGATCCGCACGCGGCTGGGGGTGGCCAGGGCCTGCATCGCGTCGGCGACGGCGCGGGCCGTGTCCGCGCTGACATATGCGAGGTCGACTTTGTGCCCGTGGCTCATCGCGACATATCTTTGCATGCGTAGTCGTGCATGGGTCGTGTGCCAGCGCCCAACCGGGGTAGTTTTCGGCCATGACCGAGAAAAAGCAGTTCAACGCTGACGAAGCTCGAGCAGCAGGCGAGCGGATCGGGATCGACTGGGACACCTCGAGGTTCGACGTCGAGCAGTTCCGGATGGGCATGGACGTCGAGCTCGAGCACGGCACCCACGATGGCGCCACCAACGTGACCGACGACGACATCGACACGACCGCGAAGATCGCCCGCGCGCACCTGAACGAGTTCCCGGACTACTACACCCGGCTCGCGAAGATGGAGGCCGAGGCCGAGGCCTACTGGGCCGACAAAGCTCAGTAGGCTTCTGCTGTGGGGTTGGAAGGCCCGCCACCGCTGTCGTTCAATCCCGCCCGCCGGCTGGCCGCCGACCTGCTGCACGAACTCCGCACCAACGTTCCCTTCCCGCCGGGCGACAAGGGATTCAGCATGAGCCGGACGAGGGCGTTCGCGGCCAATCCGCTGCCGGCCCTCCTCGACGCCTACGAGCGCTACGGCCCGGTGTTCACGCTGCGGATCTTCCACGGCAACGGCGTATGGATGATCGGCCCGGCCGCCAACCATTACATGCTCGTCTCGAACGCCAAGAACTTCAGCTGGCGTGAGGGGCACATGGGTGACTTGGCGCCGCTGCTGGGCGACGGCCTGCTGACTATCGACGGGGAGTTCCATCGTCGCTCGCGGCGGATCATGCTCCCGGCGTTCCACCACGAGGTGATCGCGACGGCGCTCGACACGATGGACGCCGAGATTGAGCGGGCGCTCGAGACCTGGCGCGACGGCGCGCGCATCGACCTCTACCACTGGACCCGCCGGCTGGCACTGCGGATCGCGATGCAGGCGCTGTTCGGGCTCGATCCCGATGCGGCGAGAGCGCAGATCGACGTGGCGCGCGCTTTCGAGATCGGGCTGGGGTTCTGGTCGCGGGAGTACCACCTGCAGGTGCTGCGCGGCCCCGGCACCCCCTACGCCCAGATGCAGCGCGCCAAGCGAGACCTCAACCGGGTGATCTTCGGCGAGATCACCCGCCGGCGGCGCAGCGGCGAGCGCGGCGGCGACCTGCTCAGCCTGCTGATCGACGCGCACGACGAGGAGGGGGTCTCGCTCAGCGACGAGCAGATCCGCGACGAGGTGATGACGCTGCTGTTCGCCGGCCACGACACGACCACCTCGACGATCGGGTTCATGTTCTACGAGCTGGCGCGTCACCCCGAGATCGCCACTGCGCTCGCGGATGAGGTGCGCGCGGCGGGGCGGCCCGACGCCGCGACGCTGATGGGCGGGGAACTGAAACTGCTCGAGATGGTCGTCGACGAGACGCTGCGCAAGTATCCCCCCGCGTGGGTGGGTGCCCGCAAGGCGATCGACAGGTTCGAGTTCGCCGGCCACCAAGTCCCGGGCGGCGCGTACGTCAACTACAGCTCGTGGGTCTCGCACCACCTGCCGGAGGTGTTCCCCGAACCCGAGGCGTTCCGGCCCGAGCGGTTCGCGCCGGAGGCGAAGGCGGCGCTGCCCAAAGGCGCCTACGTCCCGTTCGGCGCCGGCTCGCGGATCTGCATCGGGATGCGGTTCGGCCAGCTCGAGGTTAAGGCGATCGCCGCCGCGCTGATCGCCCGCTACGCCTTCGAGCTCGAGCCGGGCTACGAGCTGACGATCCGCCAGATGCCGACGATCGGTCCCCGCGACGGCGTGCCACTGATCCCACACCGCCGCGATCGCGTTCCGACGCGGGCCACGACGGTCGCCGCGTGATCACTGCCTGACCAGCTGGGACAGCACGACCTGCGAGCGGGTCCGGACGACGTGGCCGTCGCGCTGGAGCTCGCGGATCAACCGCTCGAGGTCGCCGTTGTCACGCGTGCGCACGCGCGCGATTGCGTCGGCTTCGCCGGTGACGCTCCAGGCCTCCAGCACCTCCGCGTGGCGGGAGAGCGTGGCGGCGACCACGTCGAGCTGGGTACCCGGGGAGAAGAACAGCTCGATCAGCGCCTCTGTATGGTCGCCGAGCGCGGTGTGGTCGAGGACGGCGGTGAAACCGCGCAGCGCGCCGCTCGCGCGGAGCCGGTCGACCCGCCGCTTGACGGCGGGCGCCGACAGCGCGACGTGACGGGCGATGTCGTCGTACGTGCGCCGGCCGTCGTCCACGAGCAACGCAAGAATCTTGCGATCAAGGTCGTCTATGGACAGGAACGATAAGTGAGGGGCGCGGTCGTGTCGCTGTTTGCGGCGTTTGCCCTGCTGGCGTCCGCCGGCTCAGCCGGCGCCACGCTGGTCGTGTCGGTTGGGCGCAACGCCGTCGCCCGGGTCCAGCCCGGCTTCCTGGGGCTCTCGATCGAGATCCGCGGGATCGAGGCGTACACCGGGTTTGACTCGCAGCACATCGATCCCGTTTTCGAGCAGCTGATCCGCCAGCTCGATCCGGGGCAGCATCCGGTGCTGCGGCTCGGCGGCGACACGACCGACTGGAGCTGGTACCCGGTGCGCGGCATGGGCAGGCCGTTCGGGGTCCGCTACGCGCTCAACGCCACCTGGTTCAAGGTCGTCCGAGCGCTCGCTCAGGGTACGGACGGGCGGCTGATCCTCGGCGTCAACCTCGAGGCCGATCGCACGCGGGTCGCCGCGGCGGAGGCGAACGCGATGATCACGCAGATCGGGCGACCGTGGTTAACCGCGCTGCAGCTCGGCAACGAGCCCGACCTCTACAACGTCCAGGCCTCCTACGAGCTCAACGGCGTCCCGCACTTTGCCCGCGGCGCCGGGTGGGGGTTCGCGCCCTACCTGGCCGACTATGCGCGCATCAGCCAGGCGATGCCGAACTTCCCCCTCGCCGGTCCCGAGGTCGGCCAGCCGCCGTGGACCAACGAGGTCGGGCCATTTCTGTCCTCCCAGCCACGGGTCCGGATCGCGACGCTCCACCTGTACCCGCTCGGGTGCGTCCCATCGAGGCCGGACACGATCTCAAATCTGTTCTCCGACACGAACACGCGCGGTTACCCCTCGGGGCTGCGCCCCGGGATCGCGGCCGCTCACGCGCACGGAATCCCGTTCCGCCTGGACGAGATGAACGCGGTCAGCTGCGCCGGCCAGTACGGCATCAGCGATCGGTTCGCGGCGGCATTGTGGATCCTCGACGCGCTGTTCGAACTGGCCCGGGCCGGGGTCGACGGCGTCAACGTGCACACGCGCGAGGGGACCGCCAACCAGATCTTCCACATGCGCCAGACCCACGGCCAGTGGGTCGGGTCGGTCTCCCCCGAGTACTACGGGATGCTCGCGTTTGCGCGTGCCGCTCCCGCCGGGTCGCAGTTGGAGAGCGTCTCCGGTGCGGCTTCCGGGCCCGTGCATGTGTGGGCGACCAAGGCGCCCGGCACGCCCGAGCAGGTCGTGCTGATCAACCTGGACACGGTCGGCCACACGGTGCTCGTGCGCGTCCCCGGCCCGCGCGTCGCCACGCTCGATCGCCTCTCGGCGCCGAACGTGAGCGCCTCCGGCGGAGTGACCCTGGGTGGCCAGAGCGTGGTCGCGGGCACCGGCCGGCCGGAGGGGGCCCCCAACCTGGTTGCGATCCACCGGCTGCGGACCGGATACTCGGTCTGGCTGCCGGCGGCAAACGCAACAATCCTGCGTCTAGCGTCCGCACACCAGCAATAAATTAAATAAATAAAATAGATTTTGGGGTCGACAACCGTCCGGGGCCCGGGTTACGCTGGACGGACGATGAAGGTCCTATTCGACGAGGCCCATAGCGAGGCGTGGACGATCCGGCCCGAGCTTGCCCGGTCGATGCAGCCCGCCCACCCCGGCGATGCATCGTATGCGCGTGCCGCAGCGGCGCTGGCCGAGCGCGAATTCGAGGTGCGCGAAAACGCGGACGGGCCGCTCGACGCCGGCACGCTCGCCGGCTGCGATGTGCTCGTGATCGCGCATCCGTCCGACCCCAAGTGGGAGCGGACGACCGGCGCCGGCTCACCCCGGCTGAGCGCGCAGGAGCTCGATGCGATCGAGGCCTTTGTCGCCGCCGGCGGCGGACTGATCGTGCTCGGCGAGACCGAGCAGGAGAAGTACGGCAACAACGTCAACGAGCTGCTCGCGCGGTTCGGGCTCGAGCTTCGGAACGACACGGTCCAGGACTACGAGCACAGTGCCGGCGCCCCCACGTGGATCCTCGGCGAGCTCGGCCGGGGGGCGCGAGGGCGCGGCGGCGATCTGCTGGCCCGGGTCGGGCGGGCCTGCTTCTATCGCGCGACGACGATCTCGAGCTCAAACGGGGCGCGCGTACTGGCGCGTACACACGCGAGCGCATCGACTCCCGGCGCGCCGCTGATGGTGTGCTCGGAGCACGGGGACGGGCGCGTCGTCGTGATCGCCGATTCCGACCTGTTCGGCGACGACTGCATCGGCGAATTCGATCACCGAGCCCTGTGGGAGAACATCGCCTACTGGGCTGCGAGGAGCACCGGCGAGGACGGCCCCGCGCCGGCGGCGCCGGGCGCGGTCTGGGAGGGGCTGCGCGACGAGACGAACGCGCTCGCGTTGCTGCAGGCTGCGGACGGGTCGCTGGCCGACGGAGCCGACCGCGCCGCCGCCGCGGGCCACGTCGAGGCGATGTGCGAGTCGATCGAGGCGCTCGCGCCTGGGTTCGCACACGAGGCCGAATACCTGAGCGCCGTGGTGGAGGACCTGCGCGCCTGGGACTACGGCAAGCCTGACTTCTCGCGCTCGCTCGACGCGTTCCGGCCAGAGCTGATGCGAGAGGACGGGATCGAGCACCTCGTGGTGTTCCCGATGTACAAGCAGAACGGCTCGCGCGACACCTGCTTCGAGGCGCTGATCGTGCGCGTACCGTGGCCGGAGTGGATCGCCGAGCTAGAGCGGACGCGCTACGACAACGCCAAGTACGTTCCGGTCGAGCTCGTCGACGCCACCCGTGGGTATGACTCGGAGTGCGCCGTCCTGTTCCCCGAGACCGTGTCAGTGGCCGGGCGGCCGGTGGCGCACTTCGGCGCGATCTTCTGCGACCGCGAGGCGGCCCGGCTGCGCCGCGTCGCCGGCGCCGCCGCCGACCTGCTGGCGCTGAACGTGCCGCCGGACGCGTCGCTCCTGCTCTCGAGCCCGTCGGTCTCCCAGCAGGCCTACATCCTCTGGGACCTGATCCACGATCGAGCCCATTCTCACGGCGATCTGCCCTTCGATCCGTTCATGATCCGCCAGCGCTCGCCCTACTGGATGTACTCGCTCGAGGAGCTGCGCTGCGATCTCACCGCGTTCGCGCAGGCCGTCGAGCTGGAGTCCGCCGGGGTGCCGTTCGCCCGGTACGTCCAGTACGCGATCCTGCTCGATCGCCTGCTCCGTTTCCCGATCACCGGCTCGCGGGTGCGCAACTACGACGGTCTCGGCGGCCAGCTGCTGTTCGCCTACCTGCATCACCACGGCTTCCTGCACTGGACCGACAACCAGCTCACGATCGAGTGGGAGCGGGTGGCCGATGGGGTCGCTGGGCTCCGCGCCGAGATCAACCAGCTGTACCGCGACGGGATCGATCGGACGAAGCTTGGGCACTGGGCTGCGGCGCACGATCTGGTCGCGTCCGTGGTGCCGCCGGCCGCCGGTTCGAAGTGGGTCGCGGGCGTGCGGGGGTTTGAGGATGTCGAGGATCCGCGGCCGTACGTCGACCACGTGCTGGAGGACGAGTTCCCGCTGTCGATCTTCTATTCGACGCTTCGGGCTAAGCTCGCCGCGTGAATTCCCCCGCCCGCGGGTTCGCCTCGGACAACTCGGCGACGATCCATCCGTCGGTGCTCGAGGCGATCGCCAGCGTGAACGTCGGGCACGCGTTCGGGTATGGCCACGATCAGTATTCAGCCGGCGTCGCGGCTCGGGTCGCGGCTGCCTTCGGCGAAGACGCCTCGGCTTTCTTCGTGTTCAACGGCAGCGGGGCGAACGTGCTCTCGATGCGGGCTGCCTGCCGACCGTGGGAGGCGGTGATCTGTGTCGAGAGCGCCCACATCAACGTCGATGAGTGCGGTGCTCCGGAGCGGATAGCGGGTGTCAAGCTGCTGACCGTCGAGGGCGAGCACGGCAAGCTGACCCCGGCGCTGGCGCGGCGACTGATCACCCGGGTGGGGGACGAGCACGCCGCGCAGCCACGCGTGATCTCTGTCTCGCAGTGCACGGAGCTGGGGACGGTGTACACGGTCGAGGAGCTGGCGGCGCTCGGCGAGGTCGCGCGGGCCCAGGGGCTCGTGCTCCACGTCGACGGCGCCCGGCTGGCGAACGCCGCCGCGGCGCTGGGCGTGTCGCTGCGCGAGGCGTGCGGACCTGCGGACATCGTCTCCTTTGGCGGCACCAAGAACGGGCTGCTGGGCGGCGAGGCGGTGGTCGTGGTCAACGCCGAGCTGGCCGGCGGTTTCGAGTATCTCCGCAAGCAGACGCTGCAGCTGGCGTCGAAGATGCGGTTCCTGGCGGCGCAGTTCGACGCGCTGCTAACCGACGAGCTCTGGCGTCAGTCCGCTGAGCACGCGAACGCGATGGCGGCCCGCCTGGCCGGTGCCTTGACGGACATCCCCGGGGTGCAGATCACCCGCCCGGTGCAGACGAACGCGATTTTCGCCACACTCCCGCGCGCCGCAACTGACCTTCTCTTAAAGCGGTTCGCGTTCTATGTATGGGACGAAGCGAACGACGAAGTGCGGTGGATGTGCTCGTGGGACACGACCGAGGCGGATATCGATGAGTTTGTTCAGGCGGTTGCTGGCGCGCTTGCGTAGCCATCCGGCTACGGCGCTGGTGGCTGCCGCCGTGGTGGTGGGTGGCGCCGGGTGCGGGGCGGCTGCCGCGTCGAGCTCGTCCACGGCGCCTGGGTCTGCGACCGTGACCGTGGATGGCTCGGCGAAGGGCAGGCCGGTGCCCTCGGGGTTCGTCGGGCTGTCGCTGGAGATCCGTGGGGTGGAGTCGTTCACCGGCACTGATCCGAGCCACGTCAACCCGGTGCTCGAGCAGCTGATCCGCAACCTCTCGCCCGGCCAGCGGCCCTCGATCCGGCTCGGCGGCGACTCGACCGACTGGACGTGGTACCCCATCCCCGGGATGGCGCGGCCGCTCGGCGTGCGTTCGACCCTGTCCAAGGGCTGGGTTGAGGTCGTCAGGTCGCTCGCGGCGGCGGTCGACGCCCGGCTGATCATGGGGCTCAACTTCGAGGTCAACAGCTCGAGGGTCGTCGGCGCCGAGGCGCACGCGTTCCTGTCCGGCATCGGCTCCCATTACCTGCAGGCACTCGCGCTCGGCAACGAGCCCGAGCTGTACGCCGGGGTGACGTGGTGGTCACTGAACGGCGTGCGCCACTACGGCCGTACGCCCTCCTGGAACTTCCCGGCCTACGTGGCGAACTACTCGTCGGTGGCCCGCGCGATCCCCAAGGGTGTGGCGCTGGCCGGCCCGGACGTAGGTGGTCCGGCGTGGTTCCCCTACCTCGGCTCGTTCCTGAAGTCCGAGCCGCGGGTGCGGCTGGCGACGATCCACCGCTACCCGCTCAAACAGTGCAAGCCGACGCCGAAGGCCACGATCTCCGAGCTGCTGTCAGCCGGATCGACCAGCGGACTGGCCTCCGGCCTGTCGGGCATGATCCGCGCCGCCCACGGCAATGGCGTGCCCTTCTGGCTCGATGAGACGAACTCCGTCTCCTGCGGCGGCGAGCCGGGAGTGAGCAACACGTTCGCCGCCTCGCTGTGGTCGCTCGACGAGATGTTCCAGCTCGTGAACGCGGGCGTCGACGGCGTCGATATCCACTCCAAGCTCGGCACGGCAAACGCCCTTTGGGTCTTCACCCAGAAGGGCAACACCTGGACCGCGAACGTCAACCCCAACTACTACGGCCTGGAGGCGTTCGCCCAGGCGACGCCGGCGGGCTCGCGGTTGCTGCCGGTGTCCGGCGGCAACGGCTGGCCGCTGAACGTCTTCGCCACCCGCGGGGCCGACGGCTCCGAGCGGATCGTGGTCATCAACCTGTCGGCCAGCAAGCCTTACACCGTCACCGTCCGCGGCACTCCGGGCTCCGCCACCGGCAGCCTGTCGCGCCTCGCCGCGCCCGGCGTCGGCTCAACGGGCCAGGTCACCCTCGGTGGGCAGAGCTTCGCGGCCAACACGAGCACGGGCAGGCTCACGGGTCAGCCCGCGACGTCGCCCGTGGTCCCGTCCGCCGGGAGCTACAAGATCTCCGTGCCTCGAGCCAGCGCCGCGATCCTGACGCTGGCACCCGGGTCCTGAGCAGCTGGCGCTGGCTCGGTTCGGGGCGGCTGCCGCACTAAGGTCCTCCACCGATCAACTAAGGCCTCAACCCTCAGAACTGCCTGCAAATGCCCGATGTAGACGCGGGCTCTCAGGTCCATCATTGAGTGTGCAGATGCGACCGAGAGGAACCGAGATGACTACCACTTTGTACGGGCTTGTCGCACGTGAGCACGATGCGGACCTGCGGCGGGCGGCCAATCATTACCGCTCCGCGAAGCCCGGCGCCGGGAGCGCCACGAACATCGTCGCGCTCCGCCCGGCACAGCCCGAGGACGCCCGCGCGCTCAAAATCCTCGCTGAACTCGACGAAGAGCCCGAACTCTCCGGCGAGACGCTACTCGCCCT
Source organism: uncultured Solirubrobacterales bacterium (assembly GCA_963794825.1). Taxonomy (GTDB): domain Bacteria; phylum Actinomycetota; class Thermoleophilia; order Solirubrobacterales; family Solirubrobacteraceae; genus Palsa-465. The sequence continues at coordinate 1,723,233 of CAWCFB010000001.1, read as the reverse complement.
GATCGATGGTGACGCCGTGGCGGCACTGTCCCTCGAGGACGGCCGCGTGGTTTCGAACCCATTCGTGGCCACCAGGGAGGCGGTCTCGCTTCTGAAGCTCCGTGCCGACCATCTCGTCGGCAGGCGATCGCGGCAGCCCCGCCGACGGTGGCGCCTGCGCTTCGCGTAACGCTTTCGTAGCTCAGCGCCCGGGGGGCGGGGAGGGTGTGAGGCCGTGACGGCGCATGACCTCGCCCATCGCCTGAATGTCCGGTGGGCCTCCTGATGATCGGGCGAGCACCTCAGCGATGTCATGGAAGTAGGACGGACCGAACACACCGGGGGAGGCGACCGCCAGGAACTTCGCGTCGCTGTCGCCGCCGTTGCGGAATGCGTGGATCGTCCCCCGCGGGATACACGCGTAGTCGCCTGGTCCGAGTGCGACGTCCTCTCCGTTGATCGTGTACGTCGTCGTGCCCTCGAGTCCGTAGATCGTCTCCTCAAACCCGTCGTGGCTGTGCGGTGCGGGCATGCGCGCGTTCGCGGGGACCAAGCACTCGAACATGGTCACGCTTCCATTCGAGTCCTCGGCTTCGACCAGGAAACGAACCGCTAGTTCACCAACGCGGATGAGTTCCTTCGAGGCGTTCTGCTCCATCACGCTCCTTTTCGGATCTGGAGCTCAGAAGCGTAAGACGTGCAGTCGAGTAGTGCGCTGGCGCCGAGTGGATTACGATCGTCGGCGTGGTGCTTGAGTCGCCTGTCGAGAACGGGCTTCGGGACGTGCGTGTCGCGATCGTCGGGGCAGGTTTCGGCGGTATCGGCGCGGCCATCAGGCTGCGCGAGGCCGGCTACGAGGACGTTGTGATCCTCGAGCGTGGTGACGGGCTCGGCGGGACATGGTGGGCGAACACATACCCGGGCTGTGCGTGCGATGTTGCGGCGCACCTCTACTCGTTCTCGTTCGCGCTGAACCCGGACTGGAGCCGCCTTTTCGCGCCGCAGGCCGAGATCCTCGAGTACCTCCGGCAGGGTCGCGCGCGATCGTGGCATCGAGCCCCTGATTAGGTTCGGGACGGAGGTGATTGGGGCGACGTGGGACGAGGATGCGAGCCGCTGGCGCGTTGAAACCAATCATGGGGATTTCTCGGCGCAGGTGCTGGTGTCCGCCGCCGGTGGCCTCACGGAACCGAAGTTGCCCCTTGTGCCGGGTCTCGAGAGGTTCGCCGGGACGATGTTTCACTCGGCCCGGTGGGACCACGGGCACGACCTGAGCGGCGAGCGTGTGGGGGTGATCGGGACTGGGTCGACGGCGTCGCAGATCGTTCCCGAGGTTCAACCGCGCGTCGAGCGACTGACCGTCTTCCAGCGCAGCCCCGGATGGGTCTTGCCCCGCGTGGATCATCCACACAGCGACTCCCAGAAACGGTTGCTGCGCCGGTTTCCCAAGCTACAGCGCGCGATCCGATCAGCCATCTACTACAACAACGAGCTCCTCATCCTCGGCCTCGTCCGGCGTCCGCGGCTGCTTGCCGTATTCGAGCGCCTCGCGCTCGGCTACCTGAAACGGCAGGTCCCGGACGCCGAGATCCGCGCGAAGTTGACCCCCGGCTACCGGATCGGCTGCAAGCGGATCATCATCAGCAGCGACTTCCTCGGGACGTTCATGAAGCCCAACGTAGAGCTCGTGACCGACGGGATACGGGAGATCCTGGCCGATGGGATCGTCACCCAGGACGGCCGCAAGATTGAGCTGGACACGATCGTCTTCGCCACCGGGTTCGACGTGATGAACCCGCCGCACTTCCGCCGCGTCGTCGGCCGCGACGGGCGCAGTATCCGCGAGGTTTGGGACGAGAACGGCGTCCGCGCCTACCTCGGGACCATGATCCCCGGCTTCCCGAACCACTTCGTCCTGCTCGGCCCGAACACCGCCAGCGGCAATAACTCCGCGCTGCAACCGATCGAGGCGCAGATCGGTTTCGCGATCGACGCGCTGCACGCAATGGACGCGCGTGGCGCGACAGCGGTCGACGTGCGCCGGGACGTCATGGACCGCTTCGACGAGGAAATCCAGAGCCGGCTCGCCCCGACCGTTTGGAACAGCGGCGGTTGTCACTCGTGGTACGTCGGCGCCGACGGGCGGAACTTCACCACATGGCCCGGGTTCGCGAACGAGTACAAGCGGCGGCTCGCGGGCTTCGACCCGGCCGAGTTCGAGCTGACGAGCACGCCCGTCGCAGCGGCCACCGCCTGACCGCCGTCGGAACCTCAGGCGTCCGGAGGCGGCGGGCGGTAATCGAGCCGCCCATCGTGCTGCAGCAGGTTTTCCACGGTGAGCGACGACGGATGGCGGCCGACGTGAGGGCGCCGCAACGGGGAGAATGGCCCGCCGATGACCACCGAGAACGGACTCAAGCAGGCCGAGGAGAAGATGCGTGCTGCGGGCCAGCCCGAGGAGGCGATCCGGGCGTTCGCGCGCGCGTATGAGCGGCTGGTCAGCGGCGAGTCGGCGCTCATCGGGAGCGACGAGCTCGAGCCGGTCGCCGGCGCGGCGAGCCTCGACACACTGGGACATGCCGACGCCGAAGCGCTGGATCAGGTGGCGGTGATCAAGCTCAACGGCGGGCTCGCGACGACGATGGGGCTACGCGGCCCCAAATCGCTGATGGAGGCTCGTGACGGTCGCTCGTTCCTGGAGCTGATCGTCGAGCAGACGCTCGCGCTGCGAGCGAGATACGGGGCGCGGCTACCGCTCGTGCTGATGAACAGCGACTCGACTCGGGAGGCGACGAGCAGCGCGCTCGAGCAGTTCCCCGAGCTGGCGGTGGAGGGACTGCCGCTCGACTTCATGCAGAGCATGATCCCGAAGCTCGACGCTGAGACGCTCGAGCCGGTGAGTTGGCCGCAGGAGCCGGCGCTCGAGTGGTGCCCGCCGGGACACGGCGATGTCTATGGGGCGCTGAGACGGTCGGGCATGCTCGCGGCACTGCTCGAAAAAGGCTTCCGCTACGCGATGATCAGCAACTCGGACAACCTGGGGGCGACGACGGATCCGCGGATTGCGGCATGCCTGGCCCGTGAGCAGATCCCGTTCCTGATGGAGGCGGTGATCGGCACCGAAGCCGAGCGCAAGGGAGGGCACATTGCGCGCCGGCGGGACGACGGGCAGCTGATCCTGCGTGAGAGCGCGCAGACGCCGGCGGAGGACCAGGAGTCGTTCCGCGACTACCGTCGCTGGCGCTACTTCAACACGAACAACCTCTGGGTTGACCTGCAGGCGTTGTCGGACAAGCTCGAGGCGAACCAAGGGGTGCTCGCGTTGCCGCTGATCATCAACCGCAAGACCGTCGATCCCCGCGACGGCGACTCGACGCCCGTGCTCCAGCTCGAAAGCGCGATGGGGGCGGCGATCGGGATGTTCGAGGGCGCCCAGGTGCTGGAGGTGCCGCGCACGCGATTCGCGCCGGTGAAGACGACGGACGACTTGCTCGTGCTGCGCTCGGACGTTTACCGGGTGCTCGACGACTACCGCGTCGAGCCGATCACGGCCCGGGCCAACCAGCTGCCCTACGTCGAGCTCGACTCCAGGTACTACAAGCTGATGGACGCGTTCGAGGGGCGCTTCCCCGACGGTCCACCGTCACTCAAAGATGCCGATCGGCTGATCGTCCACGGCGACGTGACGTTCGGGGCCGGCGTAGCCGTCCGCGGCGCGGTCGAGCTCGAGACCGACGAGCCACTCCTGATCGATCCGGGCACCGTGCTCGGCGGCGACTGAACAAGCGTCGCGGGCGTGACCGAGGCGCGCGAGCGGACAGTGAGCTTTCGCCAGCCCCCAGAACTTGCGGCGTGGCAGCACGCTGATGCGCGCGCCGGATTCGAGGTGGTGTTTCTCCGCGGCGACGGTGACGGGTTTCGGCTGGAGGGCGACACCGCGGCGGTCGAGGGCGGCGACGCGTGGGTCGTGCGCTACACGATTACCCTCGAGCGCGGCTGGCTGACGCGCGGGGCGCGGGTTTCGAACCGGACGCAGTCAGGCGACCGCGGAGTGGTGCTGGAGTCCGACGGCGCCGGTCATTGGCAGATCAACGGTGAACCGGCACTGCATCTGGACGGCTGTCTGGACATCGACCTCGAGTCCTCCGCGCTCACCAACGCGTTCCCGGTCCATCGCCTAGGGCTCGCGATCGGTGAGGGGGCGGACGCGCCGGCGGCCTATGTCCGCGCGGCGGATCTACGGGTCGAGCGCCTGGAGCAGCACTACGAGCGCCTGGATGAGGACGGGAGCCGCCAGCGCTACCACTACGCAGCCCCGCAGTTCGAGTTCGAATGCGAACTGGTCTACGACGAGTTCGGCCTGGTGGTCGAATATCCCGGGATTGCGGTGCGGGCCGCATAGATGCCGTGAGCAAGCGATGAACCTCGAGAACGGGACCGTGCGCTGGATCGCGCTGGAAGGCGCCGTGAACGCCCGCGCGGTCGTGCCCGGCGTGCTGCTGCGGTCCGACAACCTACAGTCGCTCACTCCCGAGGATGTGCGCTTGCTCGTCGAGCAGGAGGGGCTCGAGGTGGTGCTGGACCTGCGCACCGAACTTGAGCTGGAGCTCGAAGGGCCGGGTCCGATCACGCGAGAACCGCGGGTGCGGATCGAGCATCGCTCGCTCTACCCGCGGTCGGGAGGTACGACGGATCTCGACGCCAGCACCGGGATCTGGCCGCGGCGCGGGCTGACCGAGTGGCCGGATGAGCCCCGGATCGTCCAGGCATACCTGAGCTACATGACGGCACGTCCGGACTCGATCGTCGGGTCGATCCGCACGATCGCGAATGCGACGAACGCGGCGCTCGTGCATTGCGCGGCGGGCAAGGACCGCACGGGTGTAGTGGTCGCGCTTGCGCTGGACGCGGCTGGGATCGATCGGCAGGCGATCGTCGGCGACTACCTCGCCACGGCGCAGCGAATCCAGGCGATCATGGCGCGCCTCATCAGCTCCCCGACCTACCGGCCGGAGCTGGAAGGGCATGACCCGCAGGCTCACGCCCCGGTCCCCGGGACGATGGAGCGAGTGCTCGAGTTGGTCGACGAAAGCTTCGGTGGGGCCGTCAGCTGGCTGTTGGGCCACGGTCTGACGGACGCGGAGCTCGAGCAGCTCGGTCGCCGAGTCAGGAGTCGGTGACGCGCGGCTCGTAGCGGTGGTGGAGCATCAGCCCGTTGCCGTCGGGATCGGCAAAGAACGCCATGTGGCAGACGCCGGTGTCGAACGTGTCGCCGGCGAACTCGACCCCGCGGCTCTCGAGCAGCTCGCGTGCCGCCGCCACGTCATCGACGTGCAGGGCGAGCGGGTTCTGGAACACGTTGTGCGCCAGCCCCATCTTCGAAGGGTCCATGACGTTGATCGTGAGGTTGCCGGTCTCGAACTCGGCGAACCCACGGTCGGGCATGTACACGGAGCGCGGAAGGCCGAGGGTGTCCCCATAGAACTGCACGGCGCGCTCGAGATCGCGGGTCGGGATCCCGAGGAAGTCGACGCCGGTGACGATTTCTCTAGTCGATGTGTTCATGAGGAGCAGGCTACTCGTCGAGCAGGCGGCCCGTGGCCTCGATCACTATCGGCTTGATCGCCTCCCAGCGGGCGTCGACGACCTCGCGGCCATGGACCGGGATCGCGTCGACGAGCCCGCGGATCAGCGACACCGCCAGATCGATCAAGGCCGGGAACCGGGGGTCGTCGGCTTGGTCGGGAAACAGCGTCGTCGCGGCGGCGGCGATGATCGACTCGAGCCGGCGCTCGACATCGCGCAGGGTCACGCCGAGGTCGGGCTCGGTCCAGACGGCGGCCCACAGCTGCGCGGCCGCGAGCGCCTCGGCTGAGGTGAACTCGCGCCACGCCTGATCGAGCACTCGCTCGCGGTGGCGGGGACTGCGGAGCGCGGCGAGGTCGATCTCCTCCAAGGCGTCGTCGAGCAAGCGGAGCGCGACGTGCTCTACGGCTTCGATCAGGAACGCGTCGCGGGTCGGGAAGTAGTGCATGAACGTGCTCTGGGCAACGCCGGCGCGCTCGGCCACGTTGCGGGTGGTGAGGCCGGCGTAGCCGTCCTCGACCAGGCACTCGACAGTCGCGTCAAGTAGCGCCCGGCGCGTGATCGCGCGCTGTTCGGCCCGGGTGCGGCGGCGCGGGGCGACGGTCGCTGGCGTCGATTCACCGTTCACGTGATCGATGATGGTATCGTGCCCGCTCATCGATCACGCGAACGATGAAATCCGCTCTTCTCGCATGCGCCGCGCGGCGCAGTTGACCGGCGCGGCGGCCGGGGTCGCGGCGCGCGGGGCGACGGCACGGGCGCTGAACGCGACCGGTTCCTCGGACGCGCGCCGGGCCGCGGCCTCGAGGCAGCAGCTCAAGAGCGCCCAGTCGCTGGTGAAGGTGTTCAGCGGCATGCGCGGCGCCGCGATGAAGGTCGGGCAGACGCTCTCGGCCGTCGACCTCGGGCTGGTGCCCGAGGAGATCCGCCCTCAGTTCCAGGAGATCCTGGCCACGCTCCAGCAGAGCGCCGAGCCGGTGTCGTTCAAGGCCGTCACCAAGGTGGTCGAGGACGATCTCGGCGAGAAGCTGAAGGAAGCGTTCGACGACTTCGAGCCGGAGCCGATCGCCGCGGCGTCGATCGGCCAGGTGCACCGCGCGACCCTGCACGACGGGCGGAGCGTGGCGGTCAAGGTCCAGTATCCGGGGATCGCCGAGGCGATCCACTCCGACCTGCAGAACCTGCGGCTCGGGCTGAAGCTGCTGAACGTGATCGCGCCCGGGATCGACACGGGCGAGATAGCGCGCGAGATTCGCGAGCGGATCAGCGAGGAGCTCGACTACGAGCTCGAGGCGGGGAACCACCGGGCTATGGCCCGGACCTACAGGGGCCATCCGTTCATCGTCGTCCCGGATGTGGTTACGAGTCTCTGCCGGGAGCGGGTGATCGTCTCCGAATACGTCGACGGTGCCCGGTTCGCGCAGATCAAAGACGCCCCACAGGCCGACAAGAACCGGGTCTCGGAGATCCTGATCCGCTTCTATCTGAACGGTCCGCTGCGGCACCGGCTGCTGAACGGCGATCCCCACCCCGGCAACTCGCTGTTCCTCAAGGACGGCCGCGTCGCGTTCATCGACTTCGGCTTCTTCAAGCGCCTCTCGGACACGGAGGTGACCCAGCTGCTGCGCTCGACGCGGGCCACGTATGAGAACGACGCCGAAAAGCTGTTCGCGGTGATCTCCGAGCTCGGCGCGCTGCCGGACGACAGCGCGCTGGCGGCGCCGTTCCTGGAGACCTACCAGGAGATCTTCGGGTGGCTGCTGGTCGACGGGGAGGTGACCGTCGACGGCGCGATGACGGGTCAGATGATGCGCTCGTACTTGCGCATGCGGAAGGCCGACGGGTTCGACTCGCTCGTGCTGCCGGCCGAGCACTTCGTGCTGATGCGCGCCGTGATGCTGCTGATCGGCCTGCTTGGCCAGTTGCAAGCGAGCGGCCGCTGGCTCGACGTGGCGCGCGAATGGCTGTTCGGCCAGGAGCCCGCGACCGAGCTCGGGCGCGCCGAGTCTGCGTTCTTCGACGGGCGCCATCAATACACGACGGAGGTGCTGGCGTGAGCGCGGCCGCGGCGGCGGCGACGGTACAGCCGACGCGTAGGACCCCGCGGGTGAGCGGATTGAGGGTCGCCACCGACACCTTCTGGCACGGGCTGCAGACCGACGGGGCGCTGCTCAGGGGCGCGGTGGGCGAGGACATCGCGAAGTTCACCTTCAACCGGCGGACCGTGTACGTGCTGAAGCACCCCGACTACGTCGACCACGTGTTGCACGACGGGATCGAGCGGTACCACAAGTCGGTTGAGTACGAGCTGCTGCGATCCGTGGTTGGGCTGAGCCTGTTCACCGACGAGGACGAGTCGTGGCGCCGGCACCGGATGATCATCAATCCGGTGCTCGCGAAACGCCATCTGGCGAGCCTCTACGAGTTGATGCTCGGACCGGTCGCGCAGTTCGTGGGCGAGCTCGACGACGGTCGCGACCGGATCGACGTCGACATGACCCAGGCGATGACGGCGCTGACGCTGGATGTCGTTGGCTCGGCGCTGTTCGGCCGGGGGATGGCGAAGCTTGCGCGCGGCATGGCGGCCGATGTGACCGACGGGCTGCATGCCGCCGAGCGGGCGACACGGGTGATGTTGCTGCTCAACCCCCCGGTGTGGCTGGTGCGGGCGACCGCCGCGCTGGTCGACCACGCTCCCTTTCTGCCGCCGCCGATCAATCGGTTGCACGGGATCATGCGGTCGGTCGACCGCACGGTATGGGACGTGATCCACGATCGTCAGGCGCATCCCAAAAACGCCGAGGACCTCCTCGGCCTGCTGCTGTCGGTTCGCGACGAGCAGGGCCGGCCGCTCCCCCTCAAGCGGGTTCGAGATGAGGCCGCGACGTTCATCCTGGCCGGCCACGAGACGACGGCGAACGCGCTGTCGTGGATGTGGTACCTGCTCGCGCTGAACCCAGACGTGCGCGACCGGATGCTCGGAGAGGTCGACGAGGTGCTGGGGGAGCGCAGTACGCCGACGCTGGAGGACGTCGGCAAGCTGAAATGGACGAGCGCCTGCTTCCAGGAGGCGATGCGGATGTTTCCACCGGCCTGGATCGTCCCGCGCGTCTGCATCGAGGACGATGTGATCGACGGCCACCGGATCAGGAAGGGATCGGGGATCCTGATTCCGATCCACAGCCTCCACCACGATCCGCGGTTCTGGCCCGACCCCGAGGTCTACGACCCCACCCGGTTCCTGCCCGAGAACATCAAGCACCACCACCGCTCGTCGTACCTCCCGTTCGGCGGGGGACGGCGGATCTGCGCCGGCAAGTCGTTCGCTCTGATCGAGGGGTCGCTGGTGACGGCGATGATGAGCCGGCAGTTCGTCTACGACCTGAAGCCCGGCCACCCGGTGGAGCCCGAGGCGACGCTCACGCTGCGGCCCCGGCACGGGCTGAAGATGGTGGCTCGCCGGCGCGGGGTGACAACGGCGAACGCGGTGGCGGCGTGACCCCGCGCATCGAGCTCAACGGGGCGCGGGTCGTGGTCACCGGCGCCGGCAGCGGCATCGGCGCGGCGACGGCGCGCGCGTTCGCACAGCGCGGCAGTCGGGTGATCGCGGTCGACATCAACGGCGAGAGCGCGGAGGCGACGGCGGAGCAGTGCGGTGCCGGCGCGGAGGGCCGGACCTGCGACGTGGCCGACTTCGAGGCGATCAAGCGGCTGGCGGCAGAGGTCGGCCCGGTCGACGTGCTGGTCAACAACGCCGGCGTCGGTGTCGCCGGGTCGCTATTGGACACGAGCGTCGAGGACTGGGACTGGCTGCTCGGGATCAACCTCAATGGGGTCGCTTACGGGTGCTACGCCTTCGGGCCGGGGATGATCGAACGCGGGCGCGGGCACGTGGTCAACATCGCGTCCGCCGCGGCCTACACGCCGCATCGGGCGATGGCGGCGTACTGTGCGGCGAAGTCCGGGGTGTTCAGCTTTTCGCAATGCCTGCGGGCGGACTGGGGGGCCAAGGGGATCGGCGTCACGGTCATCTGCCCGGGGGTGATCGACACGCCGATCGCCGACCACTCGAGGCTGTACGGCGCGATCGCCGGCCGACGCGACCAGATCGTCAAGGCCTTCCGTTACGGCCACTCGGCCGATGCCGTGGGGAAGGCGATCGTCAGAGCGGTGCAGCGCAACCAGGGGATCGTCCCGGTGGGATTCGAGTCGACTCTCAGCTTCCGGCTGCTGCGGTTCGCGCCGGGCTCGGTGCAGGCCCTGGCCGCGAAGGTGCAAATCGGCTGAGCCGGGCGCCCGAGCCTAGTTGGGCGGAACGTTGGTGACGACGCTCGAACCCTTGTAGTTGTGCTTGTGGTCCTTGCAGGCGGCGGGGAACCAGAAGTTGACCCCGTCGGCGTGGACGCCGTTGTAGCTGGCGAAGATCGTCACCCGGCCCTGGGTCTTCGCCGCGCAGCTCGGATCGGTGGAGTTCGTGACGGTGACTGCCAGCTTCACCACGTTGCCCGGAACGCCGAACATGGACGCGTTGTGCGAGGCGTACAGCGCCTTCTTGCCGATCGAGAGGACGATCTCGCGGTCGGGCTGGTTGCGCACGCGGTCGACCTGGCAGATGATCCCGGTCGTCTTCAAGTTCGACAGGTTGAGCGTGCCGTGACCGCGTGAATAACTGCCGGTGGCGCCTGTGATCGGCTGCCCGGCGTGGTAGCCCCAGGCCTCCTTGGGAACGTTGGCGCTCGGGATCGCCTGGCAGTAGTTGACCGAATACGAGGACGCAGGAACGGCCGAGAGCAAGGTGGCGCACACGGCGAGGACCCCAACGGCGCCGCCCGCGGCGCCGAGCTTCAACGATCTCATGGCGCGGACTTTACCCCGCGGGTCCAAGCAGGTCCCACCGGTTACCGGAGACGTCTAAAAACACCACGACCTGACCGTAGGGCTCCGAGCGCGGCTGGCCGATGAACTCGACCCCCGCCGCGCGCATCCGCTCGTACTGCGCCGCGAAGTCGTCCACACGGAGGAACAACCCGACCCGGCCGGCAAACTGAGCGCCGACCGCGGCGGACTGCTCCTCACCCTCCGCCCGGGCCAGCAGCAGCCCGGTCTGGGCCCCCGGGGGCCTCACCACGACCCACCGTTTCGGCTTGCCCGTGACGGTCGTGACGGCCGGCGAGTCTTCGACCAGCTCGAAGCCGAGCGCGTCCACGAAGAACGCGATGGCGCGGTCGTAGTCGTCGACGATCAGGGCTGCGGACTCGAGATACATGGCAGGACGAACGATACGATCGCTGGCAGTGACCGATCTTCCCGATCCGGCCGCTGCCGGAAAGGCCGGGCTTCCCGAGTTGCGGGCTTCCGACGCTGACCGCGAGCAGGCCGTCGAACAGCTTCGCCGCGCCTCGGAGCAGGGGATGGTGACGGTCGATGAACTCGAGGAGCGCGTGCACGCGGCGTATCAGGCGAAGACCCGCAATCAGCTCCAGACGTTGCTGGCGGACATCAGCACATCAGGGGTCGGGCTCAGCGCTTCACCCTTGGGGAACCGGCCGGTGGTCCGCGAAGGACCCGGCGGCAGTCGCTGGTGCCTGTCGATCATGAGCGGTCACGAGCGCAAAGGACGGTGGCGTGTCGCCCCGCGCTACACGGTGGTCAACGTGATGGGCGGCAGTGACATCGACCTGACCCAGGCGGAGCTGGCGAGTCGCGAGACGCGCATCACCGTCTACTCGATCATGGGCGGCGGCGAGGTTCGGGTCCCGCACGGGGTCGAGGTGGGCGTCTCGCAGTTCGCGCTGATGGGCGGCAACGACGTCAAGCTGGGCGACGAGTCGGCGCCACCGGGAGGACCGGTGATCCGGGTGCGGTTGTTCTCGCTGATGGGCGGCACGAGCGTCCGCCGAGGCCCGCGCAGGTCGAAGGCCGAGCGCCGCGAGGAGCGGTTGCGCGCAGCCGAGCGCCGACGCGAGCTCGAGTCCTAGGAAAGCGACTCGTCGAGCTCGCCGAGCGCGTCGGTCAGCTGCAGGTTGGCCGAGTAGTCGACCGGGCAGGCGATCACGGACACGGTGTTGTCCGCGAGCGCCCGCTCCAGGGTGGGAAGCAGCTCATCGGCCGCGGTGATCCGATAGCCACGCGCCCCGAAGCTTTCGGCGTAGGCCACGAAGTCGGGATTGCCGAAGGTGATGTCGTAGTTGGCGCCGAGCTCGAGATCCATCTTCCACTTGATCAGGCCGTACTCGTCGTCGACCCAGATCAGGACCACGAAGGGGATTTCCTCGCGCAGCGCGGTCTCGATCTCCTGCGAGTTCATCATGAAGCCACCGTCGCCGGTGGCCACGAGGACGCGGGCCTCCGGGCGCGCGATCTTCGCCGCGATCGCGCCCGGCAGCGTCCACGCCATCGTCGACAGCCCGTTCGAGATCAGGCACGTGTTCGGCTCGAAGGTCGGGTACAGCCGGGCCATCCACATCTTCAAGGCGCCGGTGTCGACGAGGACGATGTCGTCACGGTCGAGCGCCGCCCGGGTGTCGGCCACGATCCGGGCCGGGGCGAGGGGGAACCGATCATCGCCGCCGCCGCGATCGAGTTCGGCCGAGAGCATCGCACGGATCCGGCTGCCGCCGGCATCGCCGTTGAACCGGCGCCCGGTCGCGTCGGCCAGCGCCTCGAGCGTCCGCGGGATGTCCGACTGCAGCCCGACCTCGACCTGGTAGTGCGCATCGACCTCGGCGGGGAAGCGGTGGATGTGGATGATCTTCTTGTCGCCGTCGGGGTTGATGCGGACCGGGTCGAACTCCTGGAGCTCGTAGCCGACGGCGACGATCACGTCGGCCTCGTCGAAGCCGAAGTTGACGTAGTCATGGCGCATGAAGCCCACGGCGCCGAGCGCCTGGGGGTGGTCGTCCGGGAATACGCCCTTGCCGTTGAAGGTCGTGGCGACGGCGACTCCGAGCTCTTCGGCAAACCGGCGCAACGCCGCACCGGCCCCCGCCCGGGCCGCTCCGTGGCCGGCCAGCACGACCGGATTGCGCGCTTCTCGCAGCACCGCCGCGGCGCGCTCGAGCTGCGAGGGCGACGGCTCATCGGACCGGGGGATGTTGACCGCCAGGGGCGCCGCGCCCGACGGAGCGGCCGCCTTCTCGACGTCCTCGGGAACGGCGAGGTAGACGGCGCCGGGTCGCTCGGTCTGCGCGAGCTTGAACGCCTTGCGGATCACCTCAGGCACCGCCTCGGGGGTGGGCACGAGCGCCGACCACTTGGTCACGGGATCGAACATCGCGACGAGGTCGACCCCCTGGTGGGACTCCTTGAAGCTGCGGTTGAGACCGACCTGCGCCGACAGCGCGACGACCGGGGTGGAGTTGGTGGTCGCGTCGGCCACTCCGAGCAGCATGTTGATCGCGCCCGGCCCGAGGGTCGACGAGCAGACGCCGGCCGAACCGGTGAGCCGCCCGTACACCTCGGCCATGAACGACGCCGCCTGCTCGTGGCGGACCAGCACGTACCGGATCGGCGAGGACGAAAGGGCCTGCACAAGGTGGATGTTCTCCTCGCCGGGGATGCCGAAGACATGCGTGACCCCCTCGTTCTCGAGGCACTCGACGATCAGCTCGGCCGCTCCACGCTCGGACATGGTCTACACCCCTACCCGCCCCACCAGGCCGCCAACACGCGCCGCCAGTTTCGCCAGCCGATCGATTCCAGCTCGTCCTCCGAGAACCCGACGGCCCGCAGCGCATCGAGGACGACCGGCATGCCGGCGACGTCGCCGACGCCCTCGGGGACCGTCGCCCCGTCGAAATCCGACCCGAGCGCGACGTGCTCGACCCCGATCCGGTCGGCCACATAGCGGGCGTGGTTGGCGATCAGCGACACCGGCGTGTCCTCGGTGTCCTCGAAGTCATCGCGCAGGAACGGCGAGGCGAACACGATCCCCACCAGACCGTCGGAGGCGCCGATCGCGTCGAGCTGGGGGTCGGTGAGATTCCTCGACGCCGGACTGAGCGCGTGGGCGGCGGCGTGCGAGGCCACGAGCGGACCGACCTCCAGCTTGGCGACATCCCAGAAGCCGGCCTCGTTGAGGTGGCTGAGGTCGATCAGGATCCCCAGCTCGGAGCAGCGCGCCACGAGCCGCCGGCCGGCGCCGGTCAGGCCGGGGCCAAGGTCGGGTGAGGAGGGCGAGATGAACGGGACACCGTGGCCGAAGACGTTCTCCCGGCTCCACACCGGGCCGAGTGAGCGCAGGCCGGCGGCGTACCACTGATCGAGCGCCTCGAGTTCGGGGTCGATCGCCTCGGCCCCCTCGAGGTGGAGGACGGCAGCCGGAGGGGAGGCGGGGTCGGCGAGCACCTCATCGATGTCGGCAATCGTCCGCGCCACCCGCACCGCCCCGGCGCGCTCGAGCCCGAGCAGCCGGCCCGCGGCCGCGGTCGCGTGCGCCGCCGCGCGCTCGTGGGTGATCGACTCGGCGTAGGCGAACTCGAGCACGCCGTCGTCCCGGGGCACCGGCACCCAGCTGTCATCGTCATCGTCGCCGGGCGTGAAGATCGCGAACACGGCACCGCGAACCCCGCCGGCGTGCATTCGAGGCAGGTCGAGGTGGCCGCCGGGGCGTCCGATCGCGATCCCGGCGTAATCGTCGCGCGTGAGCGCATCGTTGTGCCCGTCGAAAACGTGCGGCATCGCCGTGACCGTACCGGGTAGCGATTAGGCTGCGTTGTATGAGCATCCAGGGCAGCATTCTCAAGTTCCATCAGCTCGTGTACGAACGCTCCGGCGGGCGGCTCGGGCACCGGATGATCGGTGTGCCGACGCTGCTGCTGCGCACCACGGGTCGCCGGTCGGGCGCGCAGCGGACGAACGCGCTCGTGTATGCCAAGGACGGGAACGACTACGTGCTGGTCGCGTCGAACGGCGGTGCCGACCAGCCGCCCGGCTGGTACTTCAACCTCAAGGCCGACCCGGCGGTCGAGGTCCAGGTCGGGACGCAGAGCAGCCGGGGGACGGCAAAGCTGCTCGTGCCCGGCGACGAGGACTACGACCGGCTATGGCGACTCGTCAACGAAAACAACCACGACCGCTACGACGCCTACCAGGCGAACACCAAGCGGCCGATCCCGCTGATCGTCGTCAGCCCGAGCCCAGGCCGGAGATGACCCGCTTCGCGACCACGAGCCTGGACGAAATCGAGCGGCTCGACGCCTTCGGCTCCCCGGGTGTGTGGCGCCCGATCCGCCACCACTTCAGGATTGATGGGTTCGGGATCAATGCCTATACGGCGAGCGAGCCGGGGCAGCGCGTGATCGAGGAACACACCGAGCTGTCCGCGTCGGGCGCCGGCGGCCGCCACCAGGAGCTGTACGTCGTGCTGACCGGCCGCGCGACGTTCACGCTCGACGGCGAGGAGCGCGACGCGCCGGCCGGCACGCTCGTGTTCATCGGCGAGCCCGACGTGCGCCGCGGGGCGGTCGCCGCCGAGCCGGACACGACGGTGCTCGCGATCGGCGGGCGGCCCGGGGTGCCGTTCACGGTTTCACCCTGGGAATGGACCTTCCGCGCGGCGGCCGTCGGCGGCGCGGAGGGGCTACGGATTCTCGACGAGGGCGCCGAGCAGTTCCCGGGCGACGTCTCGATGCTCTACGGCCGGGCATGCCTGCACGCGCTCGCGGGCGAGCGCGACCAAGCCCTCGAATCGCTGGTGGGGGCGATCGAGATCGACGACCGCGCCCGCGGCTGGGCGCGCGACGATCAGGACTTCGCCGAGCTTCGTGACTGGCCCGAGTTCGAGCGCCTCACAGCGCCCGCTCGTAGACCCGGAACCGCTTGACGATGCGGCCGCCCATCATCTCCATCCCCCGGTTCATCGCCTTGTTGCTCTCGAGGATCCAGCCCATCTCGCCGCCCTTGCGGCGCGTCCGCTCCGCGACGTCGAAGTGCTCGATGTAGAGCGCGGCCGCGACACCGGTGTGCTGGTACTCGGGGAGCACGCCGAGGAAGCCGACCCGGACCTGGTTGATGATCCACCGCTTGCGCAGGAAGTAAAACCAGCCGAGCGGCAGCAGCCGTCCCTTCATCTTCTTCTGCACCTGGTTGATGTCGGGGATCGTGATCGCGACCGCGGCGGTCTGGCCGGCGATCTCGGCGACCATGAACCAATCCTTGTCGAACACCAGCTGTAGCTCGGAGGCGTAGGCGTCGAGATCGTCCTTGGAGAACGGGACGAAGTCCCAGTTCTTCGACCAAGCGGCGTTGTAGACCTTGGCGAACTCGTCCATGTCGCGGCGCAGTTGCCGGCGGGACATCTTGCGGATCGTGACGCCGTGCTTGGTCTTGGCCGATTCGGCGATCTCGGGCAGGACCTTCATCATCCCCGTGTAGCGGTCGGTGAACCACAGCTCCCACATCAGCAGGTCCATCGCCTTGTGCAGGCCGGCCGCCTCGAGCCGCTGCTGGTAGTACTGGGGGTGCCAGGGCTGGCGGACCATCGGCTCGCGCTCGAAACCTTCGATCAGCACCCCGGACTCGTCGTTCATGGTGAAGTCCATCGGGCCGACGATCTGTTCCATTCCGCGTTCGCGGACCCACCCCTCGGCGGCGGCGAGTAGGGCGTCGACGACCTCCGGGTCGTCCTCGAACTCGATGAAGCCGAAGTTTCCCCAGCGACGGTCGTGGTACTGATTGGCCGCGTGGTTGATCTGCGCCGTGATCCGGCCCACGACCCGGCCGTCGCGCCGGGCCAGGAAGTACTCGGCCTCGCCGTGCTTGAAGAATGAGTTGAGACGCCGGTTGAGGAACAGGTAGCGCTCGACGATCAGCTGCGGGATCCAGCGCGTGCCGGCGTGCAACCGGTACGGCAGGGCGACGAACTCGCGCAGCTCGCGGAAGCCGCGGACAGGTTTGATGTCAACGCCCATCGGGAGCGAAGAAGCTAGCGGGTTCTACGCGGCAACCGAGGCGCGCGCCAGCTGCGCGGCCCGCGCGCTGGCCGCCTTGACCGTCTCGCTCAGTGTGGCCAGGTCGTACGCGCCGTAGTGGCGCCGGCCGTTGATGAAGAAGGTCGGCGTGCCGGCGACCCCGCTGGCGTCGGCGCTGGCCACATCCTCGGCGATTCGCGGGGCGTAGACGCGCCGGCGCAGCTCATCCCGAAAACGGTCGACGTCGAGCCCGATCGCCTCGGCATGCCGGACCAGGTCGGGAAAGCCGAGCTGGTCTTGGTGCTCGAGCAGCCGGTCGTGCATCTCCCAGAACCGGCCCTGGGCGTGGGCGGCCTCGGCGGCCTCGGCGGCCGTCTGCGCATAGGTGTGGACGTCGTTGAGCGGCAGGTGTCGCCACACGTATCGCACGTCGTGGCCGAACGACACGAGCAGCTCGCGGATCACGCGCTCGGCCTGACCGCAGTACGGACACTCGTAGTCGCCGTACTCGATGAACGTGACGGTCGCGTCCTCGGAGCCGCGGATGTGGTCGCGCTCGGGGTCGACGTCCTCGTCGAGATCGAGTAGGTCCTCGGCGGTGGCCGCGATCTGTCGCGCTCGCAGTGACTCGGGGATCATCCGCATCACTCTGACCGCGAGCCAGCCGGTGCACCCCGCCCCGATCGCCGCCGCGAGCGTCCCCGAGCTTTGCGTCGGCGAGCTGCTGGCCGTGGAAGGCCAGCGTGGCGATCAAAATCGAAACCGTGAAACCGACGCCGGCCACGGCGCCGCCGGTGAGCGTCACCGGCTGGCTGATCACGGGCCGCACGCCACCCAGCCACCGCCGGGTCGCGAGCCACGACGCGAGCGAGATCCCGATCGGCTTGCCGACCACGTAGCCGAAGAAGATCCCCTGCGTGATCGGCGAGTGCGACCGCGCTCGAGAGCACATGCCGTTGATCGTGGATGCCGGCGTTGGCGAGCGCGAACAGAGGCACGATCACGTAGCTCGTCCACGGGTGGAGCGTGTACTGGAGCCGCTCGTTGGCCGAGATCGCGGACACGAGGCTCCGCTGTGTGGAGCGCGCGAGCTCGGGGGTCGGCTGCTCGCGGAACGAACGGGCCAGCTCGGTCACCCGCTCGAGGTCCGAGCGCTCCGGCGGGTAGGCGCTGATCACCAAGCCGACCGCGAGCCCCGAGACGAGCGGATCGACGCCCGACTTGAACATCGCCACCCACAGCGCGAACCCGAGCGCGATCACGATCGGGCGCCGCCACCGGAGCGGCACGAACCGCAGCGTCACGATCACCGCAAACAGCGCGAGCGCGATCACCAGCGGCGTCACGTTGACGTGGGAGGTGTAGACGGTGGCGATCACGAGCAGCGCGATCAGGTCGTCGACGACGGCCAGAGTCAGCAGGAACACGCGCAGGCGAGTGGCGGTCCGCGGCACGAGCAGCGCGAGCAGCCCGAGCGCGAAGGCGGTATCGGTCGACATCGCCGCGCCCCAGCCGTGGGCCCCGGGGCCGCCGGCGTTGAACGCGACGTAGATCAGGATCGGCACCGTCACCCCGCCGAACGCGGCGAGGACCGGAATCGCCACCCTCCGGCGGTCGCGCAGCTCGCCGAGATCCAACTCGCGCTTGGCCTCCAGCCCGACGACGAGGAAGAAGAACGTCATCAGCCCCTCGTCGACCCACTGGCGCAGATCGAGCGACAGGTGGCCCGAGCCGAGCGTGAACGACAGCTTCGTCGTCCAGACCGACTGGTAGGAGCCGTAATCGAGGTTCGCCCACACCAGCGCCGCGATCAGCGCGCCGAGCATCACCGCGGCGCCGCCGGTCTGCGTGGACAGGTAGGTACGGAGGGGCGCGGCTAGGTTCCGGGCCCACGCCGTACGGCCCGAGAAGACGTCGGCGGGTCCCGAAGTGCTCACAAGGTGGAGGCTAGTGGCCGCGGCCGCCCGCGCCCGCGATCTCGTCGCGTTTCATCGGCAGCGAGGCGGACTTCGGCGGCGGGGTGAGGCCGGCCCGTGCGATGTCGGCCGACACACCCTTCGTCGGCTGTGCCCAGCGCACGTAGGCCGCCGGCCAGCGCAGGAGAACGCTCCACGTCGTGCTGTCGACGATGCCGGTCATCGGCAGCTTCTCCACGTACTGCAGGTTGCGGACCGCCCAGCGCGTCTTGGGCCCGAACGAGCCGTCGATGCCGAGCTTGTAGCCGGCACTGCGAAGATGCTCCTGGGCCCACACGACGAGGTCGCCCTGCGCGCCCGCGCCGAGACTCGCCATCCCGGCCGCCGGGACGTACCCGGGGATCGTGCCGACCGGTTGCGACAGCGCACGCCACGCTCCCAGCGACGACTCCTGCCAGTCCCACCAGCTGACGCCTTGCGCGCCGTACGCCTTCGAGACCTCGCGGAAGTCCCTGACCTGTGACGCCGGCGGACTGTTGTAGACCTCGCCGAGCGGATAGATCGGGCGGTTGTAGGGACGGTTGAAGAGATATGTGTGCGCGTACACCGTGTCGACGCTGACCCCGATGTCGCGCCAGTACATCTGCGGTGCGTTGTATTGCGCGGCCCCTCGCCCGAGGAACACCGAGTACGGGAACGCCGGGTGGTAGTCGACGTAGGGGAACCCCGCGAGCGCCAGCGGGTACCTGTAGCCGACCAGGGCGCGCAGCGTGCGCAGATAGATCTGCGCCTGGGCGTACTTGCCCTGGTACTCGACCTCGGCGTCGATCATCAGGCAGTCGGCGCCGTCCCGGACGGCCTGGGCGCCGGCCTGGGCCTCGCCGGTGGGGTTGTTCCCGTATACGTACTGCCACGCGCACACGTGGACGCCGGCGCTGTGCAGCGCCTGGACGAAGGACGAGTTGAACTGCGACCACATCGAGGTGCCGTCGCTGCTCTTGACGTACACCGTCGACACGCCGTACCGGTGCGCGGTCGAGATGATCGCGTCGACGTTGCCGCCGCTCGAGCTTGGCACCTCCCAGATCCACATCCCGCGGCCCTGGAGCGGACTCGCCGCCTCCGCGGTGCAGGCACCAATGCCGAGCAGCGCGGCAATCGCCAGCGCTAGCAGGGAAAAACGCATGCGGCCGACCACCGTAGCCAAGAACACGGCTTCGGTATGCAAGTTGCTGTTCGGGGGGCCGGGGGTGCATGCACCCCCGGCTATCCGATGACTACTTGATGAACAGGATCTCCGAGTACTTGGGCAGCGGCCACAGGTCGTCGGCCACGACCTTCTCGAGCCGGTCGGCCACCGCGCGTACGTTGTCCATCGCAGGGATGACCGTGTCGCGCATGTACTCGGCGTGCTTGAGCACGTCGCCGTGCGGCTGCTCCTCCTCGAGGTTGGCCTTCTCCAGCGCCCTGATCTCGTAGTCGAGCTCGGACACCAGCTCGTTGGTCTCCGCCGCGAGCTCGGCCAGCTCGGCGCCGAGCAGCATCGCCAGGTGCCGGGCCGCCGCCGGCAGCAGCAGCGTCTTGGCGATCGCCGCGGCCGTCTCGGCCTCGATGTTGAGCTTGGTCACGTACTGCTCGGCGAACACCTCGTAGCGTGAGTGCATCTCGCGCTCGGACAGCACGCCGTAGTTCGAGAACAGGGTCGTCGTCTGGTCGCTGATCAGGTACGGCAGCGCGTCCGGGGTCGCCTTGAGGTTGAGCAGCCCGCGCTCCTCCGCCTCGCGGTGCCACTCCTCGGAGTAGTTGTCACCGCCGAACACCACCTGCCGGTTGGCCGCGTAGCTCTGTTGCAGGATCGGGGCCAGCGCGTCCTCGAGCGACGCTCCGCCGTTGAGCGCGGACTCGAGCTCCTCGGCCAGCGCGTCGATCGCCTCGGCGACGATCGTGTTGAGCACCGTGTTCGGGAGCGACAGCGACATGCTCGAGCCCAGCGCCCGGAACTCGAACTTGTTGCCGGTGAAGGCAAACGGGCTCGTGCGGTTGCGGTCGCCGCCGTGCATCGGCAGCGGCGGCAGCACCGGCGTGCCCAGGCCCAGCAGCGACTCGGGGGTCGACTCGCCGGCCTCGCCCCGCTCGATCGCGTCGAACACCTGCTCGAGCTGGGACCCGAGGAAGATCGAGATGATCGCCGGGGGCGCCTCGTTGGCCCCGAGCCGGTGGTCCTGGCCGGGGCTGGCGATCGACGCGCGCAGCAGCCCCTGATGCTTGTTGACGGCCTGGATCACGGCCGCGCAGAAGAACAGGAACTGGAGGTTCTCGTGCGGCGTGTCGCCCGGCTCGAGCAGGTTCTCACCCGCGTCGGTGCTCATCGACCAGTTGTTGTGCTTGCCACTCCCGTTGACGCCGGCGAACGGCTTCTCGTGGAGCAGGCAGACGAGCCCGTAGCGGCGAGCCACGTTCTGCATCACCTGCATCGTCAGCTGCTGGTGGTCGGCGCCGACGTTCGAGTTCTCGAACACGGGCGCGAGCTCGTACTGATTTGGCGCCACTTCGTTATGGCGGGTCTTGACCGGGATCCCCAGCTTCGACAGCTCGCGCTCCGAATCCAGCATGAAAGCGAGGATCCGCTCGGGAATCGAGCCGAAGTAGTGGTCGTCGAGCTCGTGGCCCTTGGGCGGCTTGGCGCCGAACAGGGTCCGGCCGGTGGTCAGCAGGTCAGGCCGCTCGAAGTAGTACTGCTGGTCGATCAGGAAGTACTCCTGCTCGGGGCCGACCGTGGTGAACACCCGCTGGGGCTGGGTGTTGCCGAAGAGGCGGAGTGCGTGGACGGCGGACTTGGAGAGCGCGTCCATGCTGCGCAGCAGCGGGATCTTGTGGTCGAGCGCCTCGCCGGTCCAGCTCGCGAACGCGGTCGGGATGCACAGCAGCGCCCCGTTCGGGTTCTCGAGGATGAAGGCGGGGGAGGTGGGATCCCAGGCCGTGTAGCCGCGCGCCTCGAACGTGGCCCGGATGCCGCCGGTGGGGAAGGAGGACGCGTCGGGCTCGCCCTGGATCAGCTCCTTGCCGGAGAACTCGGCCAGCGCCGTGCCCTCGCCGGTCGGGCCGTAGAAGCTGTCGTGCTTCTCGGCGGTCAGGCCGGTCAGCGGCTGGAACCAGTGGGTGTAGTGGGTGGCGCCCTTCTCGAGCGCCCACTCCTTCATCGCCAGCGCCACCGCGTCGGCCAGGCTCGTGTCGAGCGCCTCGC
Organism: uncultured Solirubrobacterales bacterium; assembly: GCA_963794825.1. Classification (GTDB taxonomy): domain Bacteria; phylum Actinomycetota; class Thermoleophilia; order Solirubrobacterales; family Solirubrobacteraceae; genus Palsa-465. The sequence continues at coordinate 1,701,598 of CAWCFB010000001.1, read as the reverse complement.
CGCGGGCCAGCGTCTGCGACAGCTTGCGGAACACGTCGCGCGGGAGCCGCTGGCGCTGAACCGCCGGGCTGAACACGTTGGACCCGAATACCTGATTGTCGGGCGATGTGAGGTCAGGGGCGCCGAGCGCGCCGCCGTTGGGCGTCCACTGCGCGGCGGAAACGTTCTGCTGTCGGGGCATGCGTGTCTGTCCTTCTTCGTAGGCCTGAGGCCGCAAGGGTACGTAATGCCGCCCGTTGCGGTCACTATCCAGATGTCCAAACCCCCGCTGTTTGCGGTGTCCGTCGGGCTGACGCCGCCGCGTTCGTGGTGTGCCGGCGGTGGGGCTCCCCGGGTCAGGCTGAACTTTCGCAAAAACGTCCCGCTACGTGAGACCAAATCGCCAAAGTTCGTTGGGGCGAGCCGGATCTGGCCTATCACGGAGTGCTAATCCCACTCTGCACCCATCCCTTCCTGGCCCTTCTCGTCTCAAAGCTCGGCCCGGTGGCGCGCGTTAGCGAGCGACCCATCGGGAATACTGGGCCGGGTGACGATGGAGAGCAATCCGTTGATGCCGTCGCGCTACGTGCCGGCGGAGAACCGGTACCAGCAGATGGAGTACCGCCGGTGTGGCCGCAGCGGGCTGCAGCTCCCGGTGATCTCGCTCGGGCTGTGGCAGAACTTCGGCGACGACTTCCCGCTGAACAACAGCCGGGCAATCCTGCGGCGCGCGTTCGACCTGGGGATCACGCACTTCGACCTGGCCAACAACTACGGACCCCCGTACGGCAGCGCGGAGAAGAACTTCGGGCGGATCTTCGAGGAGGACTTCGCGCCCTACCGCGACGAGCTCGTGATCTCGACCAAGGCCGGGTGGGACATGTGGCCGGGCCCCTACGGGGAGTTCGGGTCGCGCAAGTATCTGCTGGCCTCGCTCGAGCAGTCGCTGCAGCGGATGCGGCTCGACTACGTCGACATCTTCTATTCGCACCGGTTCGATCCGGACACGCCGCTCGAGGAGACGATGGGGGCGCTGGCCGATGCGGTGCGCTCGGGCAAGGCGCGCCACGTTGGGATCTCGTCCTACGGACCCGAACGGACCGAGGAGGCGACGCAGCTGCTGGCCCAGGAGGGCATCCACCTGCTGATCCACCAGCCGTCGTACTCGATGTTCAACCGCTGGATCGAGGGGCAACTGCTCGACGTGGTCGAGCGCGACGGCGTCGGCGTGATCGCCTTCACCGCTCTGGCCCAAGGGCTGCTGACCGACAAGTACCTCGACGGGATCCCCGAGGACTCGCGGATGCGGCGAGGGATCGCCTTTGACCAGGAGTGGCTGTCCGAGGACGTCCTCGCGCGCGTGCGCGCGTTGAATGAGATCGCCGACGGCCGTGGCCAGACGCTGGCGCAGATGGCGCTCGCGTGGGTGCTGCGGGACCCGCGGGTCACCTCGACGCTGGTCGGGGCGAGCAGCGTCAAGCAGCTCGAGCAGAACGTCGGCGCACTGAGCGACCTGTCGTTCGACGAGTCCGAGCTCGAGCAGATCGACCGCCACGCCGTCGAGAGCGGCGTCGATCTCTGGCGCGACTCGGCGACTTCCTAGCGCTCAGGGACTCGTGACGATCTGGCCGTTGTTGTCGACGTAAGACTGGGCGGGCGCGCTCGCGATCTTCACGTCGAACGTCCCCTGGGGGATCGCTCCGCTGCTCGTCCTCGCCTTGGCCTTGCCGTTGAGCCCAGCGGCGACCTGCCAGGCGACGACGTGCGTGCCGGGCTTGACCGCGGTCACCCTCCAGTTGAAGGTCGCAGTCCGGTTGGGCTTGAGCGGGCCGAGCGCCCACGTGTTCGCATCGGCCGTCACCGCGCCGCCGGGTCCGCCCTGCTGGCAGGAGTACTGGCAGCCGTGCGGGTTCGGGGCCTGGTCGACGATCCACACCGGGCGCGAGTCGCTGGCCAGCGCTCCGGTCTGGTAGTTGATCTTGGCGGAGAAGGCCTGAACGCTTGTGCCGTAGCCCTGCGCGAGGTCCCGCTTGGAGTAGCCGCAGGTGACATTGCAGATCGTCACCGCGACGTCGGGGATCGTGCGCCTCGGGTCCAGGTTCCGAACGGTGATCACGAGGTTCGCCGACTGCGCCAGCCGCTGGCTGCCGGGGAACGACGAGGTGACCTGGACCTGATAGGTGCGGTTCGGCTCGTTCGCGTCCTGGCGGGCGCCTGAACCGCACGCCGTCACCGTCGCGGCGACCGCGATGCACGACGCGAGCCCGGCGCTGCGCTTTCTCCACCCGCTCAAAGCGCCCGCAACATACCACGGGATTGGGCGCCGGATGACGGTTGATACTTGGCTTCGCGGGTACCGTTGGCGTAGGCTTATCGCCGTCGGGCCGCGGCCGCGGCAGATCCATTCCCGGGAGGATTCAAAATCAGGTGATTCGCGCAGTCGCCGATCGGGCGTTCCTGCCGACCAAAGGGGTACTCGAAGAGGTCGGGAACATGATGATCCTGACCGGCAAGACCGTCGTTTCGGCGGTCCGGCCGCCGTACCCGTATGGGTCGGAGTTCGTCGGCCAGTTCCTGTTCGCGATGAAGCTGTGCTGGTTCCCGCTGCTCGTCTCCACCGTCGCGTTCGGGTACGCGGCGCCGGGGCTGCAGGCGGCGAACTTCCTCGTCCTGTTCGGCGCGCTCGACCGGCTGGGCGGCTTCTTCGTGCTGGCGTCGATCCGTGAGTTCGCGCCGTTCGTCGACGCGATCGTGCTGGCTGGCGTCGCGGGCACGGCGATCACCGCCGACCTCGGCGCGCGCAAGATCCGCGAGGAACTCGACGCGCTGCAGGTGCTCGGCGTCGACCCGGTCAAGAACCTGGTCGTGCCGCGGTTCCTGGCCTTGATGCTCGTCACCGGCCTGTTCGACATCTACGCGCTGCTGTTCGGCATCTTCGGCGGGATCGTCGCCACGCTGGTGAACAACGCCCCGCTGGGGCCGTTCTGGGCCACCTTCTTCAACAACGCGTCGACCACGGATCTCTGGGGGTCGGTGGTCAAGACGACGATCTTCGGCGCGATCATCGCGATCGTCTGCTGTTACAAAGGGATGACTGCGTCCGGAGGCGCTGAGGGGGTGGGCCGCGCTGTCAACCAGGCGGTCGTGATCGCCTTCCTCGGCGTGTTCGCGTTCAACTATGCGTTCACGCAGACGCTGCTCGCGACCCATCCGGAGCTGACCACGGTGGCGCGGTGAGCGCGGTCGATCCGGCCGAACGCCGCCCGAGCGCGGTCGGCGAGCTGGTTGCGACGCCGAAGGGCTGGGTCGAGGCCTTCGGCGAGATCACGAAGTTCTGCGCCAAGGTCCTCTCCGAGATCTTCCGGCTGCGGGTGTTCCGCTTCTTCGGCGAGGCGCTGCGGCAGTCCGGGATCCTGATCGTCTCCTCGACGCTCGTGATCTGGGGGCTCGTGTTCATCATCGGGCTCGAATGCGGTGTCGAGGGCGCCTACTTCGACCGCGCGAACGGGGTGCCGGCCTACGCGGGCGTGTTCGCGGCGTGGTGTGACCTGCGCGAACTCGTGCCGTACGCGTTCGGCTACATGATGGCCGCCAAGGTCGGTACGGGGATCGTCGCGGAGCTCGGCTCGATGCGGATCTCCGACGAGATCGACGCCCTCGAGGTGATGGGCATCAGCGGGATGACGTTCCTGTGCGCGACACGGTTGCTCGCGGCCTGGCTGGTCCTCCCGTTCATGTACATCTGCTCGATCGGCGCCGGCTTCTTCGCCTCTTACCTGGTGGTGGTCCAGCAGATCGGAGACGTCTCCTCGGGAGGGTTCTTCCTGATCTTCTGGCAGTTCCAGAACCCACCTGACCTCTTATTCAGCTTGATAAAGGCGATGTCGATGGCCACGGTCATCGTTCTCGTCGGCTGCTATTACGGCTACAACGCCAGCGGCGGTCCCGTCGGCGTGGGCACCGCGACGGCGAAGAGTATGGTTCTGAACATCGTGTCTGTACATCTCATCGGAATGCTCGGTACGCAGCTCTTCTGGGGCGCGAATCCGAGGGCACCAATCGGAGGCTGAGCGCACATGAGGCGGTTCAAGTTCGGGAGCTCGGGCGGCGGAAACGACGACGAGGAGTCGAAGGCCGCCGCTCCGGCGGACAGCCCGCAGGGCGCTGACGGCGGCGGCGGGGGCGACCGCGCCGACAGCCCGGCACCCCCGGCCGAGCAATCCTCGGGCAGCGGCTCTGCCTGGATGTTGCCCGACCAGGAGCCGTTCTCCGGGTCCAAGGACGAGCCGGCGCCGATCGGGTCGTCCTCGGGCGGAGGCGGCAGGCGCCTTCGCGGGCGGCGGCGAGGCCCCGACCGAAGAGCAGCCTTCGGCCCAGCAGCAGCCTTCGGGCGAGGGGCAGGCCCCGGCCGACCAGCAGCCCCTGGCCGAGCACCAGCCTCCGGGCGAGGAGGCCACCGCTGAGTCGGGTGCGGACGGCGCCCCGGAGTCCGATGGCGGTTCTGAGTCGGGTTCGGGCTCGCAAGGCCAGTCGGGCGCTCCGATGCCGTGGGACCGCGAGCAGAGCTCCGAGCAGTCGGACGCGAAGGAGCGCGAGTCGGGATCACGGGTGTCGGTGGTCGACGAGCCGGCGGTCCGGCCCGCGCCGCCTGAGGGCGCGTCCGAAGACGAGTACAGGTGGCACACCTACAAGCACTATCCGAGCGGCCGTCCCGACGCCGTCGAGTTCATCGACGTGTATAAGGCGTTCGGGCGCAACCGGATCCTCCGCGGCACGAACATGGGGCTGCCGGAGGGGATGGTGTCGATGATCCTCGGCCCGTCCGGGACCGGCAAGTCGGTCTGCATCAAGCACATGGTCGGGCTGCTCTACCCCGACGAGGGCGACATCCTCGTGCACGGGGAATCGGTCCCGAACATGCCAGACGACGACCTGTTCGAGATGCGCAAGAAGTTCGGGCTGCTGTTCCAGGACGGCGCTCTGTTCGGCTCGATGAACCTGTTCGACAACGTCTGCTTCCCCCTCCGCCAGCACACGGAGAAGGGCGAGGACGAGATCGAGGACATCGTGATGCGGCGGCTGAACGAGGTCGGTCTCGGCTCGGCGCGCGAAAAGATGCCGAATGAGCTTTCGGGCGGGATGCGCAAACGCGCCGGGTTCGCCCGGGCGCTGGTGCTGGAGCCCGACATCGTCCTGTTCGACGAGCCTGACTCGGGCCTTGACCCGGTCCGCACAGCGCTCCTCGGTGAGCTGATCCTCGAGATCCACCGCGACATGATGGAAGAGGCAAAGGCCAAGCAGAAGCCCCACCTGCCCACGTTCGCGGTGATCACCCACGACATCATGAGCGCGCGGCGGGTGGCCGACTACATCAACGTCCTGTGGAAGGGCCGGATCGTCGAAGCGGGCCCCGCCGAGGACATGCTCAACTCCGACAACCCGTTCATCCGGCAGTTCCTGGCGGGCGAGTCGCAGGGCCCGCTGACGATGGACTGATCGGCTGGGCGCGATCGGCGCGCTCCTGCCTGGCTGCCGATAGCCTGACCCCGGCATGAAGGAGAGGCTCGAGTGGTTGGCCGTGAGGGCCGCGCGCCGGCCATGGGTGACGCTCGGGATCGTCGCCGTGCTGGCCATCGGCGGTGGCGTGCTGGCCCTGGGCCTGCAGCCGTCGGCGGCGACCAACACGTTCGTCTCGAGCTCCTCGCCGAGCTATCAGGCGACCTCCGACTTCTCTGCGCACTTCGGCGGGGACACCGTCGTGATCCTGATCCGCGAACCGCTGACCGATCTCGTGCAAACCGCCGACCTCGGGCGGCTATCGCAGCTCGAGGCGTGCCTCGGGGGCCAGGTGGTGACGGCGAATCAGACGCTGCAGTCGTTCACGATCGTGCCGGCGGCGAACCATCCGAAGCCGTACGGGGGCTGGAACTCGCCCTGCGGTCATCTGATGAAGTCGCATCCCACGCAGGTCGTGTACGGGCCGGCGACGTTCCTCAACCAGGCGGTGTCGGCGGTCAACACGAACATCGCGGCGCTGCTGCAGAACGCCCAGCAGACCGTCCAGCGGGCGGGCACGACGGCCTACCAGCTCGCGCTCTCGAAGGGCTACACCAAGGCGAATGCGACCAAGGCTGCGAACGCCGCGGCGCAGCTCGAGCAGCAGCAGGAGTACCAGCAGTTGGAGACGTTCTACCTGCAGTCCGGGATCAACGGGACGCCGAGGATCTCGGACCCCCAGTTCATCCCGCAAATCGTGTTCGACCAATCGCGCGGCGTGAACCAGCCCAAGGCGCGGTTCTCGTACCTGTTCCCGACCGCCGACTCAGCGCTGATCCAGGTCAGGCTGCGCTCGTCGCTCTCATACTCAGCCGAGTCGCGGGCGATCGCCTGGATCCGGGAGGCGGTGCAGATGCCGTTGTTCCGCTCGGCCTACGGTGGGCGCTACACGGTCAGCGGCGCGCCGGTGGTGGTGAACGACCTCGCGTCGCAGATCACGCGGTCGATCGTCGTGCTTCTGATCGTCGCGCTGGTGGTGATGGCGCTGACGTTGCTCGCGGTTTTCCGCAGCCGGTTGCGGCTCCTGCCCCTGGCGATCGCCCTGGCCGCGGCGGGGATCACATTCGGGGTGTGTGCGATCGTGGGCGCATCGCTGACTATGGCCTCGATCGCCGTGCTGCCGATCCTGATCGGGCTGGCGGTCGACTACGCGATCCAGTTCCAGTCGCGGGTCGGGGAGGAGGGCTCAGTCGCGCGCGCGGCCGCGGTCGGGGCGCCGACGATCGCCACGGCGGCGCTGGCAACCGCGGTCGGGTTCCTCGTGCTGCTGCTCTCGCCGGTGCCGATGGTGCGCGGGTTCGGGGTCCTGCTCGTGATCGGGATCGCGATCGCGCTGGTCTGCGCGCTGACTGCCGGGTCGGCGGCACTCGCCCTGCGAGACGGTGACGCCGGCGCCGGGTCGGGGGCGGTCGGCGGGGCGGCGGGGGCGGTCGGCGGGACGGCGGGGGCGGTGGGAGGCGCGCTGGTCGCCGCTTTGCGCGGCGCGGCCGACATCCTGCGGCTGGACCGGGCCGGTGCCGCAATCAGCGCCTCGGTCCGTGGAGCGGGCGAGATCCTGGCCTCCTCCGGCCGGCGGGCCGCGCGGATCATCCCGCGGCGACGAGCCGGGATCTTCCGGCCAGGCGCCGGGATCGGGCACCTCACCGCTCGTGAACGGTTCACCTGGCTGACGCAGTACCCGGGCCGGGTGCTCGGTGTCGCGCTGGTGCTCGCGCTCGCGGGCTGGATCCTCGACACGCAGACCTCGGTGCAGTCGGACATCACAAAACTCGTGCCGTCGAACATGTCGGCCCTGCGCAATCTGCACACGCTCGAGCGGGACACCGGGGTCTCGGGTGAGATCGACGTGACCGTCCACGCATCTGACGTGACGAAGGCACCGGTCGTGCGGTGGATGTCGAGCTACGAGCAGTCGCTGCTCGAGCACTACGGGTACCTCGAGACGAAGGGGTGCGCGCACGCGACCCTGTGCCCGGCGCTGTCGCTGCCCGATCTGTTCTCCGGCGGGACTTCGTCGTCGGCCAGCGCCGCCACCGCGCTCAGCCAGAGCGCGATCAACAGCCTCCTCGGGGCGGTTCCGAGGTACTTCTCGCAGGCGGTGATCACGCCGGACCACCGCGAGGCGACGCTCGCCTTCGGGATCCGCCTGATGCCACTGTCAAAACAGCAGCGGGTGATCGACTACATGAGCTCGCGGCTGCACCCGCCGGTCGGCGTAACGGCGCGGCTCGCCGGACTGCCTGTGCTGGCGGCCCAGGCGAACTCCGCGCTGTCGTCCTCCGGGCGGCGGCTGCTGACGCTCGTGGTCGGCCTGCTGGCGGTCGGGTTGGTGCTCCTCGCGGTGTTCCGTGATCTCTCCCGGGCGCTCGTGCCGCTGGTCCCGATCGCGCTGGCGACGGGGTGGTCGGCCTTGATCCTGTTCGCGACCCGGATCCCGCTGAACCCGATGTCGGCAACGCTGGGGGCGCTGGTGATCGCGATCTCGACCGAGTTCAGTGTCCTGCTGGCCGAACGCCACCGCCAGGAGCGCGCGGCGGGGTTCGAGCTGACCGAGGCGCTGGCGCGGACCTACCGGTCGACCGGGCGGGCCGTGCTCGCTTCGGGCATCACGGCGATCGCGGGGTTCGGCGTGTTGATCGCATCGAACATCACGATGCTGCGCGACTTCGGGTTCGTAACGCTGATCGACCTCACGGTCTCGCTGGGCGGCGTGCTGCTGGTGCTGCCGGCGGTGCTGGCGATCGCTGAGGGAGAGGCGCTGGACGCCACCGGGATAGTGACGCGCTGGGGCGGCCTGCTGACGGCTCGCCTTCGGCGAAGGCCGCGGGTGGCGTGAGCGCAGACGGCAGGTCTGAGGGAGGCGCCGGCGAGGGCCCGCTCGGACCACCCGAACCGGCCCCAGGGCTCGATCCCGAGCGGGCGGTTGAGGAGCAGCGCCAGCGCCAGCCCCACAAGTCCCCGCAACCGGTGATCGACACGAGGCCGTACCGGTGGGCGGTGGGAGGGTTCGGGCTCGTCCTGGTGATCGTGATCTCGATCATCGAGTTCGCCAACCACGGTGCGGCGAGCGCCGGCGTCAAGCCGGGGCAGCGGTTGATCTCCTTCGCGGCCCCCGTCGCCGCCAGCGGCCTGGTCGGCGACGCCAATGTCTCCAAGCCCTGCGCGCTTGGCTATTTCGGCGCGCGCGCCGTGAACACGTGCCTGATCGTCAAGCGGGGCCCTGTCGTGCTCGGGTTCTTCGTGGCCGGGGTCAGCGACTGTGAGCGCTCGGTCGACCTGATGCAGTCGCTGTCGCAGCGGTACGCGTCGAGCGGGGTGCAATTCGTCGCGGTAGCGGCAAGCTCGTCGCGAGCCTCGACCCTTCGCGACGTTCGTTCGCACCACTGGACGATCCCGGTCGCCTACGACCGAGACGGGGCACTGGCCCAGGTGTACGGAGTGGAGGTGTGTCCGATGTTCGAGCTGGCCTATCGTGGCGGCGTGGTCAAGTCGCTGCTGTTCGGCGATCAGTGGAACAAGGGTGGCGCGCTGGATGCGAAGGTGCGCTCGCTGATCTCCGCGCAGCGCGTTCGTGGGTGACGCCGACGTGGGCGACGAATTCGAGCTTCGTGCGGCGGCCGGGTTCGTCGAGCCGGCGATCCGCGACGAGTTTCCCGGGCTGCGGCTCGACTGGCTGACCGTCAGCTGTCATCGGCCCCTCGACAGCCCGCGGGAGGTCAAACGGCGGCTGCGCTCGATGTCGAACCGCTACCGGGGCGCCAGCGTGGTCGCGATGCGCACCCAGCCGATTCCGAACGCGTACCGAACCTTCTTTCGCCAGATCGGGCTCGACCCGGACACCAACCGGATTCCCAGCGAGGCGGCCGCGGTGGCGCGACTGCTACGGGGTGGCTTTGAGCCCTCGACTCTGATCGACGACGCGAGGCTGATCGCGCTGGTCGAGACCGGCATCCCGGTGTGGGCGCTCGACGCCGACTTCGTCGAGCCTGGCGGGCTCGGAATCCGGGCCTCGGTCCCCGGCGATCGGCTCGGGCCGGATGCGCCAATCGCGCCTGGTCGGCTGGCGGTTGCCGATGCGGCGTCGATTCACGGACTGCTGTTCGGGGATGTGATCGCGCAGCATGCCGTCGGGCCACGGACCGAGCGTCTCGCCCTCTATGCGGTGAGCGTGGACGGGGTGCCGGCGATCCACGTCGAGGAGGCGCTGTGGGTGTGCCTGGAGGTGCTCCGCTCGCGGTCCTCGGAACCGGTTTGAGCCGCGCTGGCGGGTGGTAAGCTGCCAGCGGCGATTAAAGGAGGGAGTCATGGAGCTCCTCGGGCAGAAAATTGAAGCTCCGCAGGTTGGGATCCCGGCGTTCCGGGACGCCGATGTGCGCATCGCCGAGGACGCCGAGCGCGCTGCCCGCCGCTCGATGCGGGCGCAGATCGCGCGGCTAGAGCGGGAGCTGAGCGGGGCGTTCGTGACCGCGTTCGAGCTCGGCGCCGTGGCGCCGGGCGGCTCGCCGTGCGGAGATCCGCGTCTGCTCGACCTCGGGGAGCTCGAGCTGGTTCGCGATCAGCTCGCTGAGCGGCTTCGGGTTGCGCGCGCGGCGATCAGCGAGTTGGCTGAGGAACATGCCGCCAACCGGGTGCTGCTCGAGCGGATGCTGCTCGAGCCGGGCAGGTACAGGTTCGCCCGCTTGGCGTGTCGCGACCTGGGCGAGCCCAGCTGCGGTGTGTGGCAGGTCCGGCCGCGGCTCGGTCTGATCGGCATGCTGATGGGCTGGTGGCAGGTCAAGCTCTCATCCGGCTGTCCGTTACCCGGGGGTCGCGGCTTGGCGCCGCGACCCGTAGACACCGACGACTACCCTGAGCGCGTATGCGCCAAGTGCTTAGGACCGGCGCGGGGGCTGTCCTCGTTGTCCTGATCATGTTCATCGGCAGCCTCGTGCTGTGGGTCGGCACGCCGCTGCTGTGGCTGTGGGTCGGTTCCCAGATTCAGGGCCACACCGAATCGCTGGGCGCGGCGATCGGCGCGATGTTCATCGGCGTGGTCGTCACGATCGCCGCGTTGTCGTCAGTACTCGTGTGGCTGAGCAACGTCTATCGGGCGAACCGTCGCGCGCGGGGGATGGACGATCCGGGCCACATCGTGCTGGAGGGGGTGCTGGTCGTCAGCGCCGGGCTCACACTCGTGGGGTTCGTGGTCTGGTTCTTCCTGTTCGCCGGCGCGAGCCCGGTCCCTCTCGGGATCCATATCTAGGCCGCGGGGGGAAGGCCGCGGGGGGAAAGCCCCGGACCCGCGCGGCCCTTGCCGCACGGGTCCGCGACCGTCTCACTAGACCGCGAGTGCCAGTTCTGGCTCTGGCGAGGTCGCCAGCTCCGGTGACGGCAACGTCGCCAGCTCTGGTGACGGCAAGGTCGCCAGCTCTGGTGACGGCATGGTCGCCGGCTCTGGTGACGTCGAGGTCGCCAGCTGGTCTGCCAGCAGCATGCGCTGGCGATCCGTGAGCGAGCCGATCGGCTTGCGCTCATAGATCTCGTTCCGCATCAGGAACTTGCGGCACCGTTCCTTGCCCCATCGCCGCTGCGCCATCAGCAGATCGCTCACTGACCAACTCTCCGCTTCCCGCGGAGAGGTGAGGATGACCTCTGCCACGGAGATTTCTCCCATGGCAATGCGCCGCTTCAACTTCGCCCGAGCCAGCCGGATGTCGTTGGCTTGCTCAAGCGCGCGTAGTCGCTGCGGCGCCGCCGTGGTCATGGTGTGCTTCATTCGCCTGTCTCTCTCCCTGCGCCCTGTCCGCTCATCAGCAGACGCTCGGTTTTGCCAATACGAAACCGCCGCGACGCAGTGAGCTCGCGTCCCAACGGGGTCCTGCGTTTAGTTGTCCGTCGTCCCGAAGTCCTGTCGCCCCTGGCGCGCTCCGCCTAGCTTCCTACTACTCACAGAGCCACTTTGGACCGCCCGGCCGACCAACATCCGACGCCGGGGAACGTAGCGCGACGGAGCCGATCACAGCAACGTTACAAATCTAGGTCTTCTGCTTAGAGCGGCAATTTTGTTTGGCTGGTCGGCCGAGTTCTGCTTGTGCGAGAACGGACAAGAACTGGTGGGCGAATTACAACGCCCGCGGGGAGTGGGCCGTGCTCTGACTCGAACGCCCGCTTGACCTGCGCGAACGTCTCGAGCGCGCGGTCGAGCGTCGCCTTCGTCGTGGGTCGCCATCACGCTCGTCCGCAGCAGTGCGCCGGCGGGAGGGACGGCCGGATGAATCGCGACGTTGACGAACACGCCGGCCTCGTACAGCGCCTTCCACAGGAACACGGCCTTCCAGTCGTCCCCCACCACGACCGGGACGACCGGGGTGACGATCTCGGTTCCGTCCTGGAGAGTCGTCGGCTCGACGACCTTGAAGCCGAGCGCGTGCAGGCCACGGTGGAGACGGCGCGCGTTGTCGAGGACCTTGGCGAACAGCTCGCGGCCCTCCTCGGAACGGCAGATCTTGGTCGCCGCCAGCGCAGCCCCGACCGCCGCCGGAACGGCGCTCGCGGTGAACAGAAATGGCCGCGACTGAATCCGCAGGAATTCGATGACGTCGGCAGGCCCGGCGATCACGCCGCCGCACGAGGCCAGCGACTTCGAGAACGTCGCCATCCGCAGATCGACCCGGTCCTCGACGCCGAACAGCTCCGAGGTTCCGGCGCCGCGAGCGCCGAGCACGCCGAGCGCGTGCGCTTCGTCGACCATCAGCCGCGCGCCGTACCGGCTGCACAGCTCGGCGATCTCCGGAAGTGGGGCGACGTCGCCCTCCATGCTGAACACGCCGTCGACGACGACGAGCACCCCGCCGCCATCGTCCTCGGCCCGGGTCAGCTGCTTCTCGAGCAGGTCGAGCCGGTTGTGGCGGAACGCACGGAGCTTCGCGCGACTGAGGATGCAGCCGTCGAGGATCGAGGCGTGATCGCCCGAGTCGGCGATCACCGTGTCGCTCGGCCCGAGAATCGTGCCGAGCGCGCCGAGGTTGGCCTGGTGGCCGGTCGTGAACACGATCGCGGCCTCGGTGCCGAACCATTCCGCCAGTTCGCGCTCGAGCTCGACGTGGATGTCAGTCGTGCCGTTCAGCAGCCGCGAGCCGGTGAGCCCGGTGCCGTATCGGTTGAGTGCGTCGAGGGCGCCCTGCTTGACCCGCTCGTCGCCGGTCAACCCGAGGTAGTTGTTGGACCCGAGCATGATCCGGCGCTGGCCCTCCATCTCCACGACGGGGAGGGTCGGGCCCTCGAGCACACGGAAGTACGGGAGCGCGCCGAGCTCGCGCGCGGCCTGGAGCTGCTCGATCCGCTCGTGCTCGCGCGCCTTGGCGAAGACGTCGATCGTGGTGGCCATCTGCTCAGGGTACCTTTGAAGCCAGCCGCGTTCCGTGTCACCATGGCGCAATGGATGACGAGCCGACCGAGCCGACCGAACCGACCGAACCGATCGAGGTCGTCGACGGAGAGCCGGTCGTCGAAGCTGACGCGCTCCCGGTGGTCGCGGAGGTCCGCGAGATCACCGTGCTCCCCCCGGCTCCCAGCAGCCTCGGCGCCGTCCAGGCGGTCGCGGCGGCCGCTACCGGGTTCGTCGCCGGCGCGGCGACCCTGGCCCTAGCTCGCCGTTACGGCGGGCGCCGGCTCGAGCGCCTGGGCCGAGAGCTGGCCTCGGGAGCGCGCCGTCCGGATGAGTTCTGGCCTGGGGCCGGTACGACGCGGACCTACGTCGTGCGCGTTCACGTGCTCGGCCGCCCCGGCGAGTGAGCGCAACCGTCGAGGTCCGGCTCGAGGTTCGCCCGCGGTGGGCGTTCGGACTCTCGCGCCGGGTCGGGCTCGATCGGCTGGCCCGTGTGCGCGGTGGGGTGCTGCACCGGCTGATCCACATCGACGACGAACCGGTGGTGATCAGGGTCGCGCAGCTGTCGGCGGATCGAGTGCTGCTCGGCGCCGCCGCCAGCTGCCGATTCGCCGCCGAGCGCGGGATCGAACGGATGCGCTTCGCGCTCGGCGTCGATGTCGACCTGCGGCCGTTCTATGAGCGGTTCGCCGACGACCCGTGGATCGGGGGCTCCGTGCGCGCCTCGCCGTCGCTGCGGGTGGCGGCCCGCCCGGACCGCTTCGAGGCGCTGCTGATGGCGATCTGCGAGCAGCTGATCACCTACGAGCGGGCGGCAGAGATCCAGCGGCGGATCGCCTTCCGGCTCGGCCGAGTGTGCCCTCGTACCGGCCTGCGAGACCTTCCCTCGGCCGCCGTGGTTGCTGCGCAGGCGCCGGCGCTGCTCGAGTCGCTGGGGCTGTCGGCGGGCCGGGCGGTCGCATTGCGGCGCGCGGCGCGCGAGGTGGCATCGGGCCGCGTCGATCTCGAGTGCGGACTCGATGGCCACGCCGAGGGATGGCGGCGGCTGCGGACGATCCCGGGGATCGGCTCATGGACCGTGCAGACCTTGGCGCTGACCGGGCAGGGGAGACTCGATCAGCTGCCCGCGGGTGACCTCGCGTATCTGAAGCTGGTCGGGCGGATGCGGAGCGGGGGCGATCCGTTCGCGCGAGCGACCGAGCAGGAGGTGGAGGAGGTGTTCGCCGGATACGCGCCCTGGGCCGGGTTGGCGGGGATCCACGCGCTGCGGTCGGGGGCGTCTGGAGCGGCGCTGCGCCTGGCCGCCTGAAGTGACCGCCTGGGCGGCCCGCCTACATCGTGGGCGCGCGCAGTCCCTGGAGCAGACGGCGGACCGTCCGGCCCATCTCTCCTCGCGCGGCCACGGGATCCTCCGCGCCGGCCACGACCATCGCCGCCTCGTCCAGCGCGCCGGCCAGCACCTGCGCGACTGCGTTGGTCGGGGCCGGTAGCAGCTCGCCCGCGTCGCTCGCGCGTTGCAGCGCCCGTTCGATCACGCTCAGCCCGTAGTCGGTGTCGATGGCTCGCCACACGTCCCAGCCGAGCACGGCGGGGCCATCGGTGAGCACGATTCGCCGGAGCTCTGAGGTGGCACAGGCGTCGAGGAATGCCTCGCATCCACGCTCGAGCGCCTCCCATGGATCGGCGGCCGAGGCCGCGGCCGCCGCGACGCCCTTGACCGTCTCGGCGGCGATCTGCACCAGCACGGCGCGGAACAACCCCTCCTTGCCGTCTTTGAAGTGGTGGTAGAGCGCGCCTCGGGTCACGCCCGCGTGCTGGACGATCTGCTCGGTGCCGACGCCGGCGTAGCCGTGGGCGGCGAACAGCTCGCGCGCCGAGGCGATCAACGCGGCGGTCGTCGCCTCTCGCTGGCCCGCCTTCGTGCGGGGACGGTCGGCGGGGCTACTTGACATGCGTACTGTCTGTATGTGAAGATACGTACACCCTGTACGTAAACACTACTCATCGGGGTGATGACGATGCTGCAAGCGGTAATTCATTTCTTCGGAGTGGTCGATCCCACGACGTACGGCAAGGCGGCGGGGCGCGCGATCGCGCTCGGCGTCGGTGCCGGTGGCGGCGCCGCGGGCGCCGGCGCGGGGATCGGGATCCTGTTCGGCAAGGTGATCGAGTCGGTCACCCGCCAGCCGGAGATGCGCGACGAAATCACCTCGATTCAGTGGCTCGGGTTCGCTTTGACCGAGGCGTGCTTCTTCTACGGCCTCGTCGGCGGGTTCATCGCCTTCTTCCTCTAGGCGTTCTTCCCGGGCGCGGTTGGCGCCCGGGGACACCTATGTGATCATGAAGGCGTGGAGATCACGTCCTTCGAAGAGCTGCGCGCCCTGTACCCGCCGCCGAAGCAGCGGAGCCTCGACAAAGAGCTCGATCACCTCGACGATCATTGTCGACGCTTCATCTCGCTGGCGCCCTTCGTGCTGGTGGCGAGCGCCGACGGTGATGGCGCGTGTGACGTCTCGCCCAAGGGCGGCCCGCCCGGATTCGTCCACGTGCTGGATCCGCTACGGCTGGCGATTCCGGATGCGACCGGCAACCGGCGCCTCGACGGCCTCCAGAACATCGTCGAGAACCCGCACGTCGGCCTGCTGTTCCTGATCCCCGGGATGGGCGAGACGCTACGGGTAAACGGTCGCGTCTCGTTGAGGCGCGATCCATCAATCCTGGCGGACCTGGAGACCGGTGGCCGGCCCGCGGAGCTGGCGCTGGTGGTCGAGGTCGAGCAGGTCTACCTCCACTGCGCGAAAGCTCTGATCCGCTCGGGGCTGTGGCGCCCGGACACCTGGCCCGACGCAGATGAGTTGCCGTCCGCCGCCGAGATCCTCAACGATCACATCGGCCTCGGCGACGTCGCAGCGTCCGCCGCGGCGCTCGAGGACGGCTACCGCAACCACCTCTAGCCTCCGGCGTCGGCACCCCGAGGGTTGCAACGACCGCCATGTAGCGGATATGAATGGGGGATGCGACTGAGGACGCAGGTCGCGGGGTGGACGGTGGTGGCAGTGGTCGCCACGGTGATCGGCCTCGTCGGTCTGGAACGCGGGGCTGGTCGGGCCAGCGCTCGGAGCTCGGCCAGCGCGCTCACCCAGCGCGGTGTGCGACGTGGCCTGAAGGGGATCCACAAGATCCAGCATGTCGTGATCATCATGCAGGAGAACCGGTCGTTCGACTCCTACTTCGGCACCTATCCCGGAGCCGACGGGCTGCCGCGCAATCGAGCGGGCCAGTTCACCACCTGCATGCCCGACCCCGAGCACCAGGACTGCGTGCGCCCGTACCACGACAAACATCTGGTGAACATCGGCGGCCCGCACGACCAGGGGGGATTCCTGCAGGACCTGAACGGCGGCCAGATGAATGGGTTCATCAAGTCACGCGAGACGTGCAAGAACCCGATCGATCCGATCTCGTGTGTGCCGACGGAACCGATCGACGTAATGGGTTACCACAACGCCCACGAGCTTCCCAACTACTGGAAGTACGCGAAGCACTTCGTGCTGCAGGACCACATGTTCGAGCCGGTCGACTCGTGGAGCCTGCCCGCGCACCTGTACATGGTCTCCGAGTGGTCCGCTCTGTGCTCGGTCAAGGACGACCCTTCGAGCTGCAAGACACAGGTCGAAGCTCCGAATTTCCCCCCAGACCTGGGTCCCGCTCCGCACACCGCGCCGAACTACGCGTGGACCGACCTCACGTGGCTGCTTCACCGCGACCACGTGAGCTGGGCGTATTACATCCAGCCGGGTCCCGAACCGGACTGCGAGACCGCCCAGACCTTCTGCGTCTTCCGCGATCAGGATCCACGCACGCCGGGGATCTGGAATCCGCTCCCGTCGTTCACCACGGTCCACCAGGACCGCCAGCTCAGCGACGTCAAGGCGACCAAGGACTTCTACAGCGCCGCCAAAGCCGGGAAGCTCCCCGCGGTGTCGTGGGTGATCCCGAACGGAAACGATTCAGAGCACCCCACATCGAACATCGCCACCGGCGAGAGGTACGTGACGAAGGTGATCAACACGATCATGCGCTCCAAGGACTGGGGTTCCACCGTGATCTTCCTGGCTTGGGATGACTGGGGCGGCTTCTACGACCACGTCAAGCCCCCGGTGATCGACGGCCAGGGTTACGGCTTCCGGGTGCCGGCCATGGTCATCAGCCCGTACGCGCGCAAGGGCTTCATCGATCACCAGCAGCTCAGCTTCGACGCATACAACAAGTTCATCGAAGCCGACTTCCTCGGTGGCCGGTCGATCGACCCCAAGACCGACGGCCGCCCCGACCCGCGGCCGGACGTGCGCGAGCGCATGAAGGGTCTGGGCAACCTGCTGGCGGATTTCAACTTCTCCCAGCGACCCCGGGCCCCCCTAGTGCTACCGCCGTCCGGCCGCTGATCAGATTCCCTGGCCGGCCAGCACCTCGTCCGTCGAGGCGCCGACCACCGCGTTCGGATTCCTGATCAGGTGGTTGGTCAGCATCCACTGGCCGTACGCGTTCCATTGCGAGGTGTCCTGCCAGCCCCACGGCTCTGAGGTCTTGGTGGGGAAGAACGCCGGCAGCGTGGCCCGGACGGCGGCGGCCTGGAATTTCGGATCGAGCCCCGGGTTTGCCTTGACCAGGTTGGCGACGCCGGCGGCTGGATTGCTGCGAACCGCCTGGTAGCCCCGCCCGAGCGCCTGGACGAACTGTCGGATCTGATCGCTGGACTTCTCAAGCTCGGAGCGGCGGACGACGACCACGAGCTCGTCGTAGCTGGGGATGCCGACGTGGTCGACCCGAATCACATTCGGGTGCTTGCCCATCCGCTGCAGCTGAATCGCCTCGTAGTTCCAGTAGGCGCCAATCGTCGCGTCGACCCGTCCTGAGACCATCGCCGGGACCAGGTTCGAGCCGACGTTCACGAGCTTGACCGACCGCTGCGGAACCCCGGCCTGCTTCAGGATCGTGTTCAGGTAGGCCTGCTGGTAGGGGATTCCCGCGTAGCCGACGGTCTTGCCCCGTAGCTGCTTGACCGACGTGATGTGCCGCTTGCCGACCGACACGATCGAGGTCAGCGGCCGCTGGACGATCGCCGCAACGGACACGAGCGGTTCGCCCTGATCGCGAGCCAGCAGCACCTGCGGCTCGTAGGAGATGGCGAGGTTCACCCGGCCGGCGGCCAGCAGCTGCAGGGGGGAGGCCGGATTCGGTGGCGTTTCGACGTGGACGTCGAGGCCGGCCTTGGAGAAGTCGCCATCGGCCAGCGCTTGGTAGAGGCCGACGTGGTCGGCGTTGGGCACCCAGTCGAGCATCACGGTCATCGACTGCGCGGTCCCCGCCCCCAGCTGATCGTGCTTCTCGCCGCAGGCCGCGAGTGCGAAGGGTAGGGCGGCCAGTGATACGAGCAGCAACAGGCGTCTCATGCTGGGGAGTCTCCTCTCGGTTGATATGCCCACGGCAGCGCCAACCGCTCGGCCAGGGACAAGACCGCGAACAGCGCGATCGTGAACAGTGACAGCAACAGGATCTCCGCCCAGGCTCGGGCGAACAACGACTGGTTGGTGGTCTCGACGAACAGGAAGCCAAGCGACGATGTCGATCCATTGGCCTGCTCGGCCAGCAGCGCGCCGATCGCGGAGACGACAGCCGCGATCTTCGCACCGGTGAACAGGCCGGGAAGCGCGGCCGGCAGCTCGACGTGACGGAACGCCCTCAGCCGCGATCCGTCGAACGTCCGCGTGAGCTTGAGCAGCGCCGGGTCGACCGAGGCGAGCGCGTTGAGCGTGGTGACGACGATCGAGAAGAACGAAATCAGGGCGATCACGAGCAGCTCCGGACGCAGGCCGAAGCCCAGCCAGAACACCAGCAGCGGCGCGATCAGGGGAATCGGGATCGTCTGCGAAGCGACCACGACCGGGTACAGCGCGCTGCGCAACACGGGCACGAGGTGCATCACGACCGCCAGCAGCACCCCGATCACCGCCGCGACCAGGATCCCGAGCAGAATCGCTTCCGCGGTGGGGTGGAAGTACCGCCACAGCAGCGAGCGGTCGTTCCACAGCGAGCTGAAGATCGCGTGCGGCGGCGGCAGCACGGTTGGGTCGGCCCCGCCGGCGTCGACGTACACCTCCCAGGCGCCGAGCAGGACCGCGAGCGCGATCAGCGGCAAGATGAACCGCCAGACGCGCCTCACGGGGCCACCCCCAGCGCCTGCAGCGCCCGTTCGCGAAGCGCCACCACCGCGGCGTCGGTGCGCCGGCGCGGTCGTGGAAGTGCCACCTCGATGCGCTCGATTGCGCGGCCCGGTCGCCGCGACATCACCACCACGGAATCGCCGAGGATCACCGCCTCCTCGACGTCGTGGGTGACAAAGACCACGGTCCGCGGCTCGAGCTCGAGTACGTGCGCGAGCCAGCCCTGCATCTCCGTGCGGGTGATCGCGTCGAGCGAGGCGAACGGTTCGTCCAGGGCCAGCACGGGCTTGCCGGCCAGCAGCGATCGCAGGAACGAGACGCGCTGGCGCATTCCCCCCGACAGCTCAGCCGGCCGGGCCCGCTCGAACTCGGCCAGGTCGAACCGCTCGAGCCAGGGAGCGGCCTGCGCCCGCGCGGCCGATCGGGAGACACCGCGCACCCGCAACGCCAGCGCGGCGTTGTCGATGGCGCTCAACCACGGCAGCAAGAGATCTCGTTGGGGCATCAGCGCGGCGGGAGCGCATTCCACGGTGCCGGAATCGGGCGCGATCAGGCCGCAGATCAACTCGAGCAGGGTCGTCTTGCCGCAGCCGCTCGGGCCGACCACCGCGACGATCTCGCCGGGCGCGGCACTCAGAGACATGGCGTGCAGCGCCCGGACGTGGCCGCGGCGGCCCATAAACGACTTGCTCACGACCTCGACCCGGACGCCGCCGGGTCCATCAAGATCGCGAGGCTCCTTGACGGGAGCCTCGATCATCGCGTTGCTGCTCCCTCCGCGGGCATTACCCCACAGGTTCGAAGGGTCAGCGCCAGGTCGCGGATCGCGAGGGGCGCTATCTCAGCCGGCTTACCTGCCAGCACCCCTGGTTTACAAACGGAGAGGTGATCGTACCGGTTGCGGTAACGTGAGGTCCGTGGGGAGGACAAAGATTGGCTCGGGGGTCGCCGCGGTGCTGCTCGCCATCTTGCTCGCCGCCGCCGCGCCGGCGACGCGGCGACGCGGCGCAGAAGTTCCACCCGCGCGTGCACGGGGCGTTGGGGCTGATGCCCCGGGACGGCGGGCCGGAGATCGCCAGCGGGGCAAACTCGCCGGTCGTCTACCACGGCGGCATGGTGATGCGAGGCGTGAGGATCCACACGATCTTCTGGGCGCCGAGCGGCTACCACTTCGACGGCGCTCCGGGTCTGCTGACGCTCTCCTACCAGGCGGAGATCCAGCAGTTTCTTACCGATGCCGCGCACGACTCCGGCACGACGTCGAATGTGTTCTCGGTGCTCCCGCAGTACGGGGACGGCAGCGGCCCCGGCTCCTACCAGCTGTCCTATAACGCGAGCACGGACTCGATCAACTCGACCGACCCATATCCGGCCAGGAGCGACCAGTGCGCTTCGCCGGCGGGGGTGGCGACCTGCGTCACCGACCTCCAGCTTCAGCAGGAGATCGACAAGCAGATCACCGCGCACGACCCGAGCGGCCGAGGTCTCCACGACCTCTGGTACGTGTTCCTGCCCCCGGACGTCGACCAGTGCATCTCACCCGGCGTGTGCGACTCGAACGCCTTCGCCGGCTACCACAGCCTCTCCAATGTCGGCCACGGCCCCGTCGTCTACGCATCGGTTCCGGATCCACTGATCGAGATCGCACCGCCATCGGGAACGGATCCACAGGGCAACCCTGAGGCCGAGAGCACGCTCGATACCGTCGCCCACGAGACCGTCGAGGCGATCACCGATCCGGAGGGAACCGCGTGGATGGACCCGAACGGATTCGAGGTGGGCGACGATTGCGAGAACCCAGAGTTCGGCACCCCACTCGGCTACGCCCTCAACGGCTCTCCGTACAACCAGCTGATCAACGGCCACGAATATCTGTTCCAGACGATGTGGTCGAACGCGGTCAACGGCTGCGTTCAACGGTCCACGGCGACGACGTCGGCCTTGCCGCTGGCCACGGTTGACATCCGCCAGTTCAGCTCGCGGATCACCGGCAACACGGGGATGGCCAAAGCCGGCGTCTCGGTCGAGCGTCGCGCTGCTCCGGGCAAGCGATCTCGTCGCCGCAGGGTCGGCCCGCACCGATGCTCACGGGAACTGGTCGGCAATGGTGAAGGGCAACGTGGCGCACGCGTTCGGCGACGACCGTGATGCGATCCTCGTCACCTATGGCCGGGGTGGGCCTAAGCCGGACCTGATTGGGACCGGGAGTGGCGGCAACCCGTTCACCGAGTCGGGCTGGACCGGCTTCTTCGATCTCGACAACGGGTACGCGGTCGCCGATTCGGGCGTGCTCCTCAGCCCGTGCTCACAGACTGGCGTACTAGGGCTGACCGTAGGGCGGGCGAGCACCGGACCCCCGGTCGAGCAGTGCGAAACCGAGACCGACGTCGCGCCGGTCCGGACGGGACCGATCACGGCCGGCACCCAGCTGACGATGAGCAGCGAGGACAACCGCGGGAACTCGCCGGACAACCCCGACGGTGCGCTCGTGAAGCTGACCATCCCGCTGGGCGAGCCGGATAGCGCCTCGGCGCTCGGCAATCCGGACATTCTTTTCAACCCGAGCGGGTTCCCCGAGTGCACGGCGAACCTCGAGGCCCAGTCGGTCGTGTGCACCGGCCTGGTTCCCGGCGCCCCCTACACGTTCATTCGCCGCCGCGGCGGTCGCGCGGCCCGAGCCCGGGCAGATTTCAGCGGCACCGCGCGGATCGCGCACGCCGGTGTACGGGGCGGCGATGTGATCCGGCTGCGCAACGGCGCCGGACGGACGTTGACGACCCTTCACGTTGCGCATCTGCGGGTCCACGTAACCGGCGAGGAGACGGTGCTCTCAGGCGGCACCTGCCAACCCGGCGACTACTACGGCAAGCCGATCACAACCCCGCCGAACGGGCCCCTCGTCGGTATCGGTGGCGCCACCGGGACCGGGACCGTCTGTCCGCGAGGCGGCCGGGCGGCAGGCCTTTCGACCGGCGACATCGAACAGACCGACGATCTCAGCGGCGGGTCCACCCGCACCGAGCTGGTCGGCTTGGCGAGCCTTTCGCCCAACAACGGAGCCACGCTGTACGGGCCGTTCATCGCCTCCGCGCAGCCGGCGCTCTATGGCTTCGACAACTCGGTCTATGGCACGCGCGCAACCGTTTCGCTGTCCGTGCGACGGCTCGGGGCCAAGCGCCGCTCGGTGTTCGTTGGCAATGTCGCAGTCGGCCACGGCGTGAGGATCGCGGCACTGGGCGCGGGCGTTTATGCAGCCACGTGGGTGGTAACGAACGTAAACGGGGACACCGTTACCGTGCATACCCGCTTTGTAGAGTCCTAGTTAGTGGCTCGGCAAAAAGACGGCGACCAGATCCCGACGGGGAAGGTCCGCCGGGCTACCAGCACTACCGCAGCTCTCGGGCCGAGTAGCGCCAAGCTCGCCGGAAGCATGCTCACCAGCATGGCGCGGTCGCCCGAGCGGGCCCGCGAGGTGCTGCTCGAGCGTCACATGGAGGTCGCGGACGCCGCCGTGGCCGTGCTCGGGAATCTCCGGGGTGGGGCGATGAAGATCGGACAGCTCGCGTCGTTCGTCGACGTCGAGTTCCTTCCCCCGGAATACCGCGAGGTCTACCAGGAGCGCTTGGCGGGCCTGCGCGACGCGGCTCCGGCGATGGGGTGGGACAAGGTCCGCAAACTGCTCGAGTCCGAGCTCGAGCAGCCGGTCGACGAGGCGTTCGCCGAGATCTCGCACGAGGCGCTGGCCGCGGCCTCGATCGGACAGGTCCATCGGGCCACGCTGCACGACGGGCGTCGGGTGGCGGTCAAGATCCAATACCCGGAGATCGCCGACGCGCTCGCCGCCGACCTCGATGTCGCTTCAGTGCTGATCCGGCTCGGGAGGGCGCTCGCCCCCGGCCTCGATCCAGAGGTGATCGCCGCGGAGCTCCGCGAGCGCGTGCTCGAGGAGCTCGACTTCGAGCTGGAGGCTCAGAACCAGCGCACCTTTGCGCGCGCCTACCGAGGCCATCCGTTCATCTACGTGCCCGAGGTCATCACCGCTCTCTCACGGCGTCGGGTGATGGTCAGCGAGTGGGTCGACGGGATCAAGTTCGACGACGTGGTCAAGCTCGACCAGGAGCAGCGCAGCCGGGTGGGGGAGATCATCGTGCGGTTCTTCTTCGGTTCGACTCAGCGGCTCGGACGGTTCAACACCGATCCCCACCCGGGCAACTACCTGCTGATGGAGGACGGGCGGATGGCGTTCCTGGACTTCGGCAACACCGCGAAGGTCACAGGGGAGTGGATGGAATTAGCGCGGCGGGTGCTGCAGGCCGCGATCGACGGGGATCTCGACGATTTCACCCGGGTAATGGACGGGCTCGGATACGTCAGGAACCTCGATCGGATCGACCGCGAGCTGCTGTTCAAGCAAGCGGTCGCGCTGCTCGACTGGTACCTGTACGACCGCGAGCTGCAAATCGACCCCGACTACGTGGCTCAGGTTGTGGCCGCGCTCGTCGACCCCCGGGCGCTCGAAGGGGCGTTCCGGCTCGCGCGCCAGATCAAGGTGCCGCCCGAGGAGATCTGGCTGCGCCGGATGGAGACGAGCGTGCTCGCGGTCCTCGGGCACCTGCGGGCGGAGCGCAATTGGCACCGGATCATGCGCGAACTCGACTTTGGCGAAGAGCCGGCGACCGAGCTCGGCGCTCTCGAGGCCGAGTTCTGGGGGTCTCGAGCCTGAGGTTTGACCCCGCTGAGCGCTCGCGCGGCACGGTGGCGGGCCGCTCGTGATGTGAGCGACCCGCCTGACCACCGCGTCTGTCAGCTCAGCAAGTTGGCGCGCCCGAGGTGAAGGTCCCCAGGTACGAGTACTCCCCGTTGGAGGCGGGGCTCGTCGCACTGCGGGCGAACCACCAGAGGAACGCCTCATCCTGCAGGTGCCATGCCGGCCCGGTCATCGGGTCGGTGTTAGTGCTACCCGCCGCGAAGTCGACGCCGACCAGCGGGTCGCCCGTCTCCAGGGCATTGCTGCATCCGTGCTGCGGCTCGCCGGGAACCTGCCACGGATTGACGAAGTTATCCGTGAACGGGTCGTGACCCGACTCGCGTGGCCGCTCCGGCCGTCGAGGCGAGGGCCAAGCAAGCCGCCGACACGATCAACCCCACTCGCAAGTAACGCATCTCAAATCCCTCCGTAGTTCTGAGTCCTGCGCTTCGCACAAGCTACCGTGATCGTCGCGATCATGAAGATTGGATTCCTCTCCTTCGGCCATTGGAGCCCCAGTCCGCACTCGCAGACGCGCACGGGCGCCGAAGCGTTGCAGCAATCGATCGAGCTCGCGGTCGCTGCGGAGGAACTCGGCGCGGACGGCGCGTACTTCCGCGTCCACCATTTCGCGCGCCAGCTCGCCTCCCCGTTCCCGTTGCTGGCCGCCATCGGCGCCAGGACCTCCCGGATCGAGATCGGCACGGCCGTGATCGATATGCGCTACGAGAATCCGATGTACTTCGCCGAGGACGCGGGGGCGGCGGATCTGATCGCCGGCGGCCGGCTTCAGCTGGGGATCAGCCGCGGGTCACCCGAGCAGGTGATCGACGGATGGCGGTACTTCGGCTACGCCCCCGCCGAGGGAGACAGCGATTCCGACATGGCCCGCCAACACGCCGAGATCGCGTTGAAGGTGCTGGAAGGCGAGGGTTTCGCGCAACCCAACCCGCGGCCGATGTTCGCCAATCCGCCGGGCCTGCTGCGGCTCGAGCCGTACTCGGAGGGGCTGCGGGAGCGGATCTGGTGGGGGTCCGGGTCGAACGCGACCAGCGTCTGGGCGGCGCGGCTCGGCCTCAACCTGCAGAGCTCGACGCTGAAAGACGACGAGACCGGCGAGCCGCTGCACGTCCAGCAGCGCAAGCAGATCGAGACTTACCGCGAGGCGTGGAGTGAGGCCGGGCATGCCCGTCAGCCACGGGTGTCGGTCAGCCGCAGTGTGTTCGCGCTCACCACCGACGCCGACCGCGCCTACTTCGGCGGGGACCGGGAGTCTCGAGACCAGATCGGCATGATCGACGAAAACACACGGGCGATCTTCGGGCGCTCATACGCGGCCGAACCTGACGCGCTGGTCGAGCAGCTCCGCCAGGACGAGGCGATCCAGGCGGCGGACACGCTGCTGCTGACGGTCCCCAATCAGCTGGGCGTCGAATACAACGCGCATCTGATCGAGGACATCCTGACCCACGTCGCCCCCGCGCTCGGCTGGCGCTGACCGAGATGGCGGCCGGGGCGGCGCGTGTTCAGGCCACGATCGGCTTGGTCAGCGCCTTGACGAACTCCTCCAGCTGGTCGGTGCGCCAGCATTCGAAGGCGGTGCAGTACTTCTCGTAGGCGGAGATCACGCTGTCGCCGTAGTTCCAGTACAGACGCGGCTCGGGGTTCAGCCAGAACGTGCGGCCCGCCCGGGCGGTGATCGCGGCGAATACGTCTTCGCGCGGGGGTCGTCCGTTGGTGCGGGCGTCGCCGAGGACGATCACGGTGGCGCGCGGGTGCAGCTCGTCTTCGATCAACGCCAGGAACTCGGTCCACACACGCCCGTAGTCGGTGTACCCACTGATGTCCGCCACGCCGGCGTCGCGGGATACGGCCTCGGACGCGGCGCGAAAGTCACGCTCGGTCTCGAACACCTCGGTGACCTCGGAGATCCGCTCGATGAACACGAATGAGCGGAGCTTGCGGAACGCGTCGTGGAGTGCGTGCAGCACGCTGAGGAAGAAGGTCGAAGCGGATGTGACGCTCGTCGAGACGTCGCAGAGGACGAAGATCTCCGGCCGGCGGGGACGCTGTGGCCGGTACTTGAGCTCCACGGGGACGCCGCCGGTCTGGAGACTGGCCCGCATCGTCCGCCGGACGTCCACGTGCGCGTGGCGCTTGCGGCCGCGGAGCTCGTGGCCTTGGGTGGCCAGCCTGCGTTTGAGTTGCGCGACCACGCGGTGAACGGCGGCGAGATCCTGGATCGGGCCGGTGGGCAGCGCACGATCGAGCTCGTTCAGCGGCCGCTTCGGTGGCAGCGACTTCGTCCGCTCGATCAGGTCCCGCTCGAGCTCTCGCCTCAGGTGAGCCTCGAACTTGCGGAGCTGTTCGCGCGGGAGCCCCTGTCGGCGCGGGTCGTCGTCGGGCAGATCGGGCTGGGGCTCGACCCGGAGCCCGAGCGACCGTCTGATCCGCTGGACGTCAACGCCGAGCACGCCTGACCCCTCACCGCGGCCGAAGGCGGCGATCGCGAGCCGCGCCAGGTCGCGCATCGCGGCGTCGGATCCGTCTCTCAGCGCCGCCGCGATCTGCTGGCGGAGGGTCTCGAGGTTGATGTCGTAGTCGGCGGCGTCGCCTCTGGCCGAGCCTTCGGAGATCTCGCGGCGCGCGGCCTCGGCCTCGGCGGCGCGGAAGAAGAAGCGGTCGAACACCAGCTCGAAGATCCGGCGGTCCTCGGGCGACTTGGCCAGCGTGGCCGCCAGGGCCTCCTTGAACTCCTGCTGCTCGGTCCAGGGAACATGCTCGAGCACGGCGAACGAGTCGAGCAGCTCGGAGGTCCCGATCGCGACGCCCTCGGACCGGAGGTCCTCGGCGAAGGAGAGCAGCTGTCCATCGAACGAACCCGGTCCGTCGTCCGGGATCCCGCCGTAGATGTTCCGGCTAGGCGGCGGCATCGGCCGGCGCTGCGTCGAGCTTGACCCCGACGCGGGCGGCGACCGTGTCCAGGTCGGTGCGGTGCTTGACGATCACGCTCATCGTCTCGCGGAAGGTGTCGCCGTCGATGTCGTCGGCGCCGAGCAGCAGCAGCGCGCGCGCCCAATCGATCGATTCGGCGATGCTCGGCGGCTTCTTGAGGTCGAGGTCGCGGACCTGGTGGATGATCTCGACGAGCTTGCGGACGATCGTGTCGGGCAGCTCCGGCGCGTGGAGGTGGACGATCCGCAGCTCGTGCTCGAGCTCCGGGTAGTCGAGCCACAGGTACAGGCAACGGCGCTTCAGCGCCTCGGTGAGCTCGCGGGTGTTGTTGCTGGTCAGCAACACGACCGGCTGGGTCCTGGCGTCGATCCGCCCGAGCTCCGGGATCGAGATCTGGAAGTCGGAGAGGAGCTCGAGCAGCATTGCCTCGAACTCCTGGTCGGTCTTGTCGATCTCGTCGATCAGCAGAACGACGGGTTCGGGGGAGGCGATCGCGGTCATCAGCGGCCGCTGGAGCAGAAACTCCTCGCCGAAGATGTCGTCCTGCACGTTCTCCCAGCCGGCGTCCGCCGCCTCGGTCTGGATCCGCAGCAGCTGCTTGCGGTAGTTCCACTCGTACAGGGCCTTGGCCTCGTCGAGCCCCTCGTAACACTGGAGCCGGACCAGGGTTCTGTCCAGATAGCGAGCCAGTGCCTTGGCCAGCTCGGTCTTGCCGACTCCGGCCGGTCCCTCGACCAGCACCGGCTTGCCGAGCTTGGTGGCCAGGAACGAGACCAGCGCGGTCGATTCGCCGGGTAGGTACCCGGCCTGTTCGAGGCCCTGGGCGACGTCGTCGACGGAGCTGGGTGTGCGCGGCATCCGTCAAATATAGGGTTCTCGGTCTTGGTGGCGCTCGTCCCAGCCGTCGCGCAGAACGAAATCGACGTGATCCTCGCGCTGATCGTGGTCGGCGCGGTGATCGGCGTGTTCGGTCACATCATCAAATCGAAGCCGCTGATCATCACCGGGATCCTCACGATCGCGGTGGTCAGCGCGTATTTCGAGTTCTTCGTCGCGCACATCACGTAGGAGCGTGCCGGCCTGGCCGCGGTATTGGCCGTGCGGGACGCGCGAGCCGCGTAGTGAAGCGGTCAGGTGATGGGGATGTCCTGGACCTCGACCGGCTCGGACCGCCGGCGCTCGATCCGCTCGACGTACCAGTCGATCAGCGCCCGCAGCGCGAGCAGCAGTTCCCGGAACGCCTCGGCCAGCCGGCGCTCGAGTTCGGGCGGGATCAGTTCGCGCAACGAGCGCAGGAATTGAGCCAGCACGTCGATGTCTTCGCGCGCGCCGTCGGATCGGGGCACCTGCCATCCGGCTGGGGGAGGGCGTGGGTCGGTGCGGTCGGCCCCTGACCGGGCGGCGGAGGCGGCGGCCTCCGCGATCAACCGCTCGGCTGCGGCTGAGGCCTCATCGAGCCGCCGTTCCAGGCGACGGAGCGTGTCGTGCGCCATCGGCCCGGTGCCCTCATCGGTCGGATCTTCGCTCGCCATCGAACTTCACCTCCAGCGTGCCGCCCTCGAAGCGGGCCGAAACCGGTTGAAAACCGGCGAAAGTCGGTGGCAGCAATATAGTCCGCCGCTGCCCGTCGACGCCGACGATCAACTCGAGCCCGACCTTCTTGAGCGAGATGTCGCCCTTCTCCGCGAATGGCAAGGCGAGCCGGACGGAAGCGCTGTCGTCGCCCACCGACAGCTCCTGGGTGACCGCACCGTGGAGGACCGCAGCGGCGTCGACCCCGGCCTGGGCCCCGTCGCCATCGAACAGCGCGCCGGCCAGCCGGTCGAGCATCTGCGGTCCCACGACCTCCTGATCGAAGTACGGCGCGCACAGCACTGGCACCGGTTCGAAGGCAGAGCGGACGAGCGCCAGGTGCTCCTCCTGCACGCGCCGCCAGGCGGCGAAGTAGTCGCCGACCTCATCGGGGAACACGCGGTTGACGATCACCGCGTCGGTCACGTACCCGTACAGGTTCAGGTAGGTGAAGGTCCGCATTGCCTCGCCGATCACCATCTTGTCCGGGTTCATGACCAGCCGCACGGTGCACCGCGCCGCGTCGCGGAGGATCTCGTTCATGGCGATCAAGTTCTCCGACAGACGCTGGATGTCGGCGAACACCTCCCCGCTGGGCAGCGGGATATCCAGCAGCGTGCGCGCGATCGGCCGAGCCGCGGCGAGGATCTGGCGCTCCATCGGGAACACCTTCTCGATCCACCACCGGGCGACATCAGGGAAGGAGAGCAGCCGGAGCGTCTCTCCGGTCGGCGCGCAGTCGACGACGATGGCATCCCACTCGCCGGACTCGTGGTGGGCCTGGAGTCGAAGCAGCGAGAACAGCTCGTCCATGCCGGGCGGCACCGTCAGCTCCTCGGCCGAGATCCGGTCGATCCCGCGCTCGATCAGCAGATCCCCGAGCCACTCCTGCACCCCGGACCAGTGGCGCTCCATCTCCTGCTGCGCTTGGACCTCCTGCCCCCACAGCCCATCGCCGACCTCGATTGGCGACGGGCCCAGCGGAGCGCCCAAGGCCTCCGCCAGCGAATGCGCCGGGTCGGTTGAGATCACGAGCGTCCGCATCCCGGCGGCGGCGCAACGGCGCGCCGTGCAGGCCGCGACCGACGTCTTGCCGACGCCGCCCTTGCCCGTGTACAGGATCGTCCGCGCGCGCATGCGCGCCTAACACTATGAGACCGACAGCGTGCCGACGATGCGGCCGAAGTTCCCGGCGAGGTCGGTCCCGGCCAGGTGGACGGCGTAGGTTCCAGGCCGGCGAAGCGCTGGGATCGCAAACGAATGGACGCCGTAGGGGAAGTCGGCGCTGGTCTCGAACACGATCCTCGACCCCGAGAGCAAGACGATGCCCACGTGCGAGACCTTCGAGAGCCGGAAGGCGATCGAGAAGCCACGTTTCGCGCGCGCGCGCGAGGTCAGCAGGGTCAGCCCCGGTGGTGTGTGCAGATACGCCCGGAAGTTTCGGGCCGCGGTGCAGTAGGCCGCCGCGCGGGTTCGAGAGCACAACTGCCCTAGGAAGCCGGTGACCAGCTGGTGGTAGCTCAGGTCGTCCTCGAGCCCGGGCTGGTACAGCGACCACGCGCCGGTGTCGAACCGCGGCACCTCGACCTGCGCCTCCGCGTTGCCCGCGGTGAACAGGCTCAAGGCGAGTGGGTCGCCGGTGCCGGCGTGGGAGTAGTCGTAGAGCCCGATCAGCGACTGTAAAAACTGGTTGATGATCGACAGACCCGGCGCGAACGTGTACGGCAGATAGCGCGCCCCCGCTCCGGTCGCGATCCGGACGCCGGCCGGCGGGGGCACCGTGAACAGTGGCAGCGCCTGATGCGCGATGGTCAGATAGGAGGTGTCGTGAAACGCGCGGTACGCGCGGGTCAATGCCTCGAGCGCGGTGCCCTGCGACATCGCGCTCGTCCACGGCGGGGAGCCACCGTCGAAGCTGAAGTAGTACTCCCAGGCCAGGCCGCCGGCGCGCTGCGCCGCGAGCGGAATCAGCTCGGCCAGGATCGAGCGCAGCTGCCCGTAGTGCGACCGGCCCGCCTTGTACAGCGCGTCGGCCTTGCCGAAACTACCGAGCTCCTGGAGCTCGATCCCCTGGCCCGGGTAGTACTCCCACACGAGCTGCGAGCCCGCGAACTCGGCTTGCTCGCCATAGGAGAGCAGCGGTCCCGTCGTCCACCACTGGCGGTTGCGCGCGAGCGTCTCGAACAGCGCCGGCAGCCGGGAGGGAGTCAGCAGCCGCTCGGCGGCGAGCTGGTGCATGGTGGCGAGCACGGCCGCCAGCTCGGCCTGGCGCGTCCCCCGGAGCCGGTTCTTCGAGTTGATCGCCGCGCTCAACGTCGCGCGGTAGCTGCGGTACGCGCTGGCCGAGATCGCGCCGGAGCGGGCGAGCGCCGTCAGCTCGGAGTGGACGGTGGGCGCGTGAGGCCGGGGCCGGGGGCGGGCCGAGGTCGTCACCGCCGCCGGCGCGGGCGTGATCGCCAGCCCGGAGACGAACGGATCGTCACGGACAACCGCGCGACCGTGGGCGCCGAGAACGATCACTCGCGCCGCGTACGCGTTGGAGGCGAGGGCGGCCAACGCCGCAACCGCAACCACCGCGAGCAGACCTACTGAGCCCCTACGCACTATCTGGATGCTAGATTCGGCGCGGTCTTGGTGCCACCGCTGAGTAGGTTGTTGCAGAGCAGGGGCGTCCCGCTGCTGGCGGCGGTCGCGGTCGCGGCCGTGCTCGCGGCCTGCGGCTCGAGCGGCAACTCCGGCAACGCGAGCGCGCTTCTGCGCCAGACCTTCAGCGGCTCCCACACCGTCAACAGCGGCAATCTCAGCCTCTCGCTCTCGGTTGACCCGAGCGGCTCGAGCACGTTGACGACGCCGATCACGCTCAGCTTCGGCGGTCCGTTCCAGACCCTCGGCCAGGGCAAGCTGCCGAAGTCGAGCTTCACGGTCGCGATCAGCGCGCTCGGCCACACCGGCCAGCTCGGGATCATCTCGACCGGCGCGGCCGGGTACGTGACGATGCAAGGGACGGCTTATCAGCTGCCGGCGGCGACATTCCAGAGGCTCGAGTCGAGCTTCGCATCGCTGGCCTCCTCCCCCGGTGGCGGCTCTGGGTCAGGCGCGCTCGGCAAGCTGGGAATTCACCCGCTGGCCTGGCTGACCAACCCGACGGTTGTCGGCACCGAGACGGTGGGCGGCACCGCCACCACGCACATCCGGGCCGGAGTCAACGTCTCCGCATTCCTGGCCGGACTGAACACCCTGCTCGGGAAGGCGTCCTCGCTGGGCGTCTCGAGCGCGATCCCCACCAGCATCTCCCCGGCCACGCGGCAGAAGATCGCCGGCGAGGTGCACAACGCGACCTTCGACGTGTGGACCGGTAAAAGCGACAAGACGGTTCGCAAGCTGATGATCGGCCTGTCGCTCCCGGTGCACGGGTCGATCTCCACCCTGCTGGGGGGCATCAGCTCGGCGGCGCTCACGCTGACCATGCAGTACGGCCAGCTGAACCAGCCGCAGACGATCACCGCCCCGACGAAGCTCGCACCCTACAGCCAGTTCACGGCGAAGCTGCAGTCGATTCTCGGCGCGATCTCCAGCGCCGTCGGGACGGCGCTCCCGGGCTCCGGCACCACCGGCAGCTCGAGCAGCTCGCAGGCAGCTCCGGCTCGAGCTCCGGCTCGACCAGCTCGGGCACCTCGACGGGATCGACGGGCTCAAGTGCCGGCGCCGCCACGACCAAGTACGGCCAGTGCATCCTCAAGGCCGGAAACGACGTGGCGAAGATGCAGAACTGCGCGTCGCTGGTCGGTCAGTAGCCGCCCGGCGCAGCCCGGTTACTCCCGACCGACCTCCTGGTCGTCCACTTCAAGCTCGTCCTCGATGTCGTCGTCGTCTTCGCTGACCGAGCCCGGGTGGTAGCGGACCTGGAAGGCCTCGAGCAGTTCGTCACGGCGGTTCTCGTCGACCGGTGACTCGTCCGAGATCAGCACCCAATCAGAGCCCTCGTACTCCTCCATGTTGAAGATCTCGGAGTCGAGCTCAGGCGAATCGTCGACGACGATCAGCACCTCGGTCTGCGGATTGAAGTACGTCCCGGGGCGGATGGTGAGCTCGTCGAGCTCAAAGCTTCGCGGATCAGCCATATGGCGGTGCAGCCTACCCGCTTTGCAGGCTCTGCAGTCCGGCAATCTCGCGTTCGATCTCCGCCTCGACGTCGAGCGGTGGCTTGCCGGTCCGCGCGCGGCGGTGGTTGCGCGCGATCACCAGGTCGCGGATCTCGGCTCGGAGTTCGGCGTCGATAGCCGGCGTGGTGAGGCGGCTGAGCTCGGCCTCGACATCCAGCGGGGGCTCGCCGCGGCGAGTCCGGCGCGCGTTCCGGGCCTCGAGCAGCTGGCGGATCTCCGTGTCGCGCTCGAGCAGGGCAGCGGCGCTCTTCGGCGCCTGCGACGCCTCGGTGTCCAACACGAGCCGGTTGCGACCGTATTCCTCCCAGGTCTTGCCTGTCATCACGAGCGCGACGACGGCGGCCACGATCCCGATTCCACAAACAATCCAGAGCACGGTGCCGAAGGCCGCTTGCATCTCGGCTTAAGTGTTGCACCGGACCGTTTTCGGCCGAGAAACGATGGGGTAGACTGGGGGTATATGCGATTGACTGACTAGTCAATCGCCCGGCCTTTTCAAGGAGAACATCAAAACCATGGTCGATTTCACGCTCACCGACGAGCAGAAGAGCATGCGAGAAATGGCCCACGACTTCGCCGAAAAGGAGATTCGGCCGGTCGCGTGGGAGTACGACAAGGACGGCAGCTGGCCCCAGGAAATCATCGACAAGGCCTGGGAGCTCGGGTTGATGAACAACCACCTGCCGGCCGAGTACGGCGGACCGGGCCTCGGCTTCCTCGACGGCGCGATCATCGAGGAGGAGATCGCGTGGGGCTGCTCGGGCATCGGCACCTCGCTGTCCTGCAACGGCCTCGCGACCGCGCCAATCATCCTTGCTGCCTCCGAGGAGTTGAAGAAGGATTATCTCGGTCGCCTGTCAGAGGCGCCGCTGCTCGCGTCGTTCTGCCTGACCGAGCCGGACGCCGGCTCGGACGTCTCCGGGATGAAGACGACCGCCACCAAGAAGGGCGACAAGTGGGTCATCAACGGCTCCAAGTGCTTCATCACCAACGGCGAGTACGCCAACTACTACACCGTGTACGCGAAGACCGACAAGGAGGCCGGCCACCGCGGCATCTCCTGCTTCATCGTCCCGCGTGATGCCGGCGTCGTCGTCGACAAGCACGAGGACAAGATGGGCCAGCGCGCGTCGAACACGGCGACGATCACCTTCCCCGAGGTCGAGATCCCGCTCGACCACCTCGTCGGAGAGGAGAACAAGGGGTTCAAGATCGCGATGATGACGCTCGATCGCACGCGTCCCGGCGTCGCCGCGATGGCGACCGGGGTGGCCCGTGCGGCGATGGAGTTCGCGATCGATTACTCCAAGGAACGCGTCCAGTTCGGCGTCCCGATCGCCATGCACCAAGCGATCCAGTTCATCATCGCCGACATGGCCACGAAGGTGCACATGTCACGCCTGGCGACCTGGCACTCGGCGGCGCTGCTCGATCAGGGCAAGCGCAACACGATCGAGTCCTCACACGCCAAGCGCTTCGCCGCCGACTCGGCGATGGAGGTCACCACCGACGCCGTCCAGGTCTACGGCGGCTACGGCTTCATCAAGGAGTACAAGGTCGAGAAGCTGATGCGCGACGCGAAGATCCTGCAGCTGTACGAGGGCACGGCCCAGATCCAGCGGCTGGTGATCGCGCGCGAGACGCTGTTGCCGCGGCGGGTCGAAGAGCCTGCCCCCGCGCACGCGTAGCGCCTGCGCAGGAAAAATAATGGGGCCCCCCTCGTGGGGGCCCTTTTTATTGTTGTCTTTAGTCGGCCGACAGCCAGCCGCGGCGGCGGAAGTACACGATCAGCAGGCAGATCGAGACGGCCAGCAACCCCGGGCCCAACACCCAGAACGCCCACGTCTGGTTGAGCACGTCGTTGACCAGAAAGGAGAAGTTCTGGCCGAAGAAGCCGGTCAGGAACGACAGCGGCAGGAAGATCGTGGCGATGATCGTCAGCTGCTTGGAGATCTCGCCCTGCCGGTTGGCCACCGTCGACAGGTACATGTCGGTCGCGCCGCTGAGCAGATCGCGGTAGGAGTCGATCAGGTCTGAGGTGCGGATCAGCGTGTCGTACAGATCGCGCATGTAAAGGGTTTGGTCGGGCTCCATCCCCGGCAGGGCGGCGATCTCATCGGCGTCACGGGCGAAGAAGTCACGCATCGGCGTGACCACGCGGCGCATGGCGATCAGATCGCGCTTGAGCGAGAAGATGCGCTGCAGGCTCTCCTCGCGCGGACGCTCGATCACCGCCTGCTCCACCTCATCGATGTCATCGTCGACTCGCCCGAGAGTGGGTGTGAAGGTGCTGATCACCGAGTCGAGGATCTGGTAGATCAGCGCCTGCTCACTCCGCACGGCGTGCGCGGAGAGCCGAACTCGCAGCTGATCGAGCACGTCAAACCGCTCCGGGTGCAGCGACACCACGTAGTCGCCCGAGATGATCAGGTGGACCTCGCGCAGGATCGGGTCACCGGGCGGGGCCGAGGCATCGACGCCGTAGACCACGAGGCTGACGTATCCCTCGTAGTGCTCGCGCTTTGGCCGCTCGGACCACGCGCTCGCGTCCTCGAGCGTCAGCGGGTGCAAATGGAGGTCGGCGGCGAGCTGCTGAAGCTCGTCCTGGGTGGGGGATTCGAGGTCGAGCCAGAAGAAGTGCTGGCGCTTGAGCAGATCGGGGACCTGTGCCAGCTCGGGCCGGTGCAGACAGAGGGCGGGCTGGGCCGGCGCGTCGGTCACGGCTCACAGGCTATCCGCGGGCACGGCGGCTCCCGGTAGGCTGACGCGGTGGCGGCGGAGACGACCCGCGAGCGCCGTCGCGGTCACTCCGTCGAGCTGAACTCCCAAATCGCAATCCCGAGCATCAGCAGGCCGAGGAGCAGGATCACCGCCGCCTCGACCAGCCCGGGTACGCGCCACCCCCACCAAGTCACGCCGTGGTCGAGCGCCGCCTTGGCGGCCGGGCTGACGTGGAGGTGGTCGAACACCAGCCGGCGCATCGGGTCGACGCCGTAGGTGAGCGGGTCGATCCGGTTGAGCACAGTCAGCCAGCCCGGAAGACCGGAGGCGGGGAACAGCGCGCCGGAGATGAAGAACATCGGGGTCACGATCATCTGCATCACGCCCATGAATGACTGCATCTGCTTGATCCGGATGGCGACCATGATTCCGAACGCGGTGATCGTGAAGGCAAGCAGCAGCTGCAGCCCGAAGATCCCGAGGATCAGGGTCGGCGCGTAGGGGACGTGAACGAGCCCCGCCACGGCGATCACGATGATGCCCTGGATGCAGGCGACGCTGGCGCCGCCGAGCGTCTTGCCGATCACGATCGAGGAGCGGCGGACCGGCGCGACCATCATCTCGCGCAGGAAGCCGAATTCGCGGTCCCAGACGATCGACGCGGCCGAGAACATCGCCGTGAACATCACTGCGATGCACAGGATCCCCGGATAGATGAACGTCCTCAGACTGACGCCGTGGGTGCCGGCGCTGGCCAGGCGCTGCAGCCCCGAACCAAGGATGAACAGGAACAGGAACGGCTGCACCAGCGTCGTGACCATCCGCAGCCGGTCCGAGCGGTAGCGGATCAGCTCGCGCTTCCAGACGATCTTGATCGCGCGCAGCTCTGAGCGCAGGCTGCGCTTGGGGACGCTGACCCTGACGATCGGTGCGTGTCGGTCGGGCGGGGTGGTGGTTGCGGGACGGTCGGTGGTGGTACTCAATGCCGGCCTCCCATCATCTGCGCCATCACGCGGTTGCGGTGCTTGCTCGCGTCCTCCTCCGCGTCGCGGATCGTGGTCCCGGTGTAGGACATGAACACGTCGTCGAGCGTCGGGCGCGACACGTTCACGGATCTGATCGGGATGCCGAGCTCGGCGAACAGCCGGGGGACGAATTCTTCGCCGGCCCGAACACCAAACGTGACGGCGCCCTCGGAGATCCGGGCCTCGATGTCGAACCGCTGTTGGAGCTGCTCGATCGCCGCCTCGTCGTCCTCGGTGTGAATCGCCACCCGGTCCTTGCCCACCTGCGCCTTGAGGGCCTCCGGCGAGTCGAGGGCGACGATCTGGCCGTGGTCCATGATGGCGATCCGGTCGCACCACTCGGCTTCGTCCATGTAGTGCGTGGTCATGAAGATGGTGATCTCCTCGCGCTCCTTGAGCTCGCGGATGTAGCCCCAGATCGAGCGGCGGGTCTGCGGGTCGAGGCCGATCGTCGGCTCGTCGAGGAACAGCACGCGGGGCGAGTGCATCAGACCGCGCGCGATCTCAAGCCGGCGGCGCATCCCGCCGGAGAAGGTGGATACCGGCGAGTCCTTGCGGTCCCACAGCGCGACCATCTTCAGCACCTGCTCGGACCGCGGCCCGACCAGCCCGGACTCGACGCCGTAGAGCTCGGCGTGGAGCTGGAGGTTCTGCGCCGCGGTCAGGTAGCCGTCGAGCGTCGGATCCTGAAACACGAGCCCGATGTTGCGCCGGACGTCGTCGCGCTCGGTGACCACGTCGTGGCCGGCCACGCTCGCCTGGCCCGAGGTGGGCTTGGCGAGCGTGCACAGCATGTTGATGGTGGTCGTCTTGCCGGCGCCGTTCGGCCCGAGGAAGCCGAACACCTCGCCCATCTCGACCTGGAAGTCGACGCCGCGGACGGCGTGGACCTCGCCAAAGCGCTTGTCGAGCTGGGTGACGGTGATCGCCGGCGCCATAGCCCTTTCAGGGTACGAGATCACTCATCGTCTCCGGCGAGGATCCGGTACAGGCGCCGGCGGGCCTCGTCGAGCACCTCGCGCGCCTTACTGACCTGCTGTTCGTCACCGGCGTAGGCCACCTGCATCGCGGCGGCGGCGATGCCCTTGATGTGCTGGCGCAGCTCGCGCGGGCTCAGTGCCTCTTCGTCGTGGTCCCACGGCGCCGGCACGTCGCCGCGCTCTTGCACGAAGGTCCGGCCGGCGTCGGTGATCTCGAACGCCTTGGCGCCGTCGATCTCCGTCGCGCGGATCAGACCTTCGTCTTCGAGTTGCGACAGCGTCGGGTACACCGAGCCGGGGCTGGCCCGCCAATGGCCGCCGCTGCGCTCCTCGATCTCCTGCATCAGCTGGTAGCCGTTGCGGGGTTCCTCGGCGAGCAGCAGCAGCACCGCAGCGCGGACGTCGCCGCGCCGGCGCCGGCCGCGCCCGCCGCCGAACGGACCGCCGCGCATGTGGCGCAGCTCCATGATCCGCTCGATCTCTTCGGGGCCGGGACGGCCACGCCGCCCGCGACCGCGGCCACCTGGGCCGCCGGTGGCGGCGAACCGCCAGTAGGGAGTGTCAATCATTCCTTCTCGCATCGTGACTTCCTTTCGTTTCGTTGTATCACGATGTATTAACGATATATCGCTTGTCAAGCGCGCAAGAGGCCGTGGACGCTGACGACGCCTACTCGTCGGCGCGTCACGGTGGCGCCGGCGAGGCGGGTGCTGCACCGCCGCCCCGGTGGCCGCATGCGGCCACCGGCCGGCCGGTGCATGCACCGGCCGGAACTACAGCTTTAGCCCTCGCCGGACCCGGGTCCGGATCCGCGGGAGCGGATCCAGTCCGCGACCTGCTCGGCGACGCCGCCGACCTGGCCGCCGAGCTTGGTGACGTTGTCGCCGATGTCCTTGAACAGGGTGCGGAACCGCTCGGCGTAGAAGTCCATCGCGCGGCTCGCCTCTTCGGACACCGGGGGCTCCTCGCCGCGCTTGAGGTACTCGCCGCGGACGATCCGGTCGTACTCGCCGCTCTGGACCCACTTCATCACCTCGGACACGCGGCGGACGGCGTTCGGGTGGGTGGCGTTGATCTCGTAGAAGAACCGCCGCACGCGGTCGCCCGGGTCGTCCCAATCCTCGTACTCGCGGGCCTGAGCGAGGAACGCGTCGAGGTCGAGCTTGTCGGCGTGCATGCCGCCGGCCAGCACCATCAGCGAGCGGCAGACGATCCGCGGATCGCGCACGACCAGCGCCTCGGCGCGGTCGCAGCTGAGCTCGGCGGCGCGGTACCACTCGAGCAGCACGGCGCGTACCGCCGCCACCGGGATCCCGATCGGGAACGGCAGGCCGCCGCCGGCGCGCAGCAGGATGTCCAGCGCGGTCCGGTAGACCATGTGGTCCGAGAGGATGTGGGCGGTCTCGTGGGCGAGGACCGATCGCTGCTCGCCCGCGTTGAGCCGCTCGAGCAGCGGCGTCCCGAACACGATGATCGGGTTCTGGGATCCGGCGGCGATCGCGTTCGGGCCGAGCGCATCGGTCACGTACAGGTCGTAGCTCTGTGGCATGTCGAGGATCTTGTAGACGCCCTGCGCGTTCGCATACAGGTCGGGCAGCTGGTGTTCGCCGACCCGGACCGAGTTGCTCATGTAGAACTGCCGCAGCGCCTTCTCGTAGCGCCACTCGATCAGCTTGCGGACGACGCTGTCGAGCATCGGGATCGCCTTCAGCGCGGAGGTGGCGGCGCGGTCGGCGGGATGCTCGTAAGCCTTCGGCGAGATGTTCGGGTAGGGCTTGAGCTCTTCCGGGAGGTTGTCGGCCATCGCCGCGCCACAGG
Organism: uncultured Solirubrobacterales bacterium; assembly: GCA_963794825.1. GTDB lineage: Bacteria > Actinomycetota > Thermoleophilia > Solirubrobacterales > Solirubrobacteraceae > Palsa-465. The sequence goes on along the minus strand of CAWCFB010000001.1, from coordinate 1,662,492 downwards.
CTATTGGGGCGGAGTCCTCATTGCCAGCGATAATCGCGTCGATGGGCTCGGTCGATGTCTGTCTCGCCTTCCCCGGCTCCGTCCATGACGCTGAGACGCTCTGGTACGACACGGACCGCTGGGTCGCGTGGGTCGACGGGCTCGACGCGATCGTCTCGGTCGACGGCGACTGGCCGCGGGCCGGTGCCACGGTCGTCTGGCAGTCGGGTCCGGCGGGGCGCGGACGCGTGACCGAACGGGTGGTCGAGTACGAGCCGCTCGAGGGCCAGACGGTCGAGGTCACGCGACGAGTCGATCACCGGCCGGCAGTCGGTGCGGTTCACGCCCGACGAGCACGCCGTCGAGGTCTCATTGCGGCTCGACTACCGAGTCACCAAGCGCTCGATCCTCACCCCGGTCATCGATCGGCTGTTCATCCGCAACGCGGTGCGGGCCTCGCTGCGCGCGACGCTGGCGCGGTTCGGGCTCGAGCTCGAGACGGTGGTCAGGGCGAGGGACCTGAGGCGCTCTAGACTGCGGGCGCATGTTCGTCTTCAAAGCCGCCGTCGTCGGCGCCGGCACGATGGGGGGCGAGATCGCGCAGACGATCGCGAACGCCGACATCCCGGTGGTGCTCAAGGACGTCGAGCAGAAGTTCGTCGACGCGGGGCTCGACAAGGCGCGGTCGCTGTGGCAGGGCCGGGTCGACGCCGGCAAGATGGACGCGGCCGAGCTCGAGCGGCGGATGGGCCTGATCACCGGGACGACCGACTACGACGGCTTCGGCGATGTCGACTTCGTGATCGAGGCGGTGCCCGAGCGGATGGAGATCAAGCAGGTCGTGTTCTCCGAGCTCGACGAGGTCACCCCCGGCCACGCGATCCTGGCTTCGAACACGTGCTCGCTGTCGATCACCGAGATGGGCGAGTGCACGAGCCGCCCCGACAAGGTCGTCGGCTTCCACTTCTTCTATCCGGCCTCGGTGATGCGGCTGATCGAGGTGATCGAGGGGGAGGACACGTCGATCGAGACCGCGCAGGCGGCGATGGCGTTCGCCCAGGCGATCCGCAAGATGCCGATCCGCTGCGGCGAGGCCCCGGGCTTCGTCGTCAACCGGATCCTGAACTCGAGCGTCTCGGAGCTGTGGCGCGTGCAGGAGGAGACCGGCGTCGACGTCAAGGAGATCGACCGGATCGTCAGCGAGTCCAAGGCGGCGCCGATGGGGCCGTTCTTCCTCACCGACCTGCTCGGATTGGACACGGTGCTGCACGTCGCCGAGCACCTGCACGAGTCATACGGCGACCGGTTCTTCATCCACAAGCAGATGCAGGAGCTGGTCGCGGCCGGGAACCTGGGGGCGAAGACGGGAAAGGGTTTCTATGAGCACGGAGGCTGAGCGTCGACACCACTGCGCTGGTCGACCGCTTCACGCTGAAGGCGCTGGTCGAGGCTGCCTGGTGCTCGAAGAGGGGATCGCGTCGATGAAGGACATCGACCTCGGGATGATGGCCGGGGCCGGGATCATCCCGCCGCCGTTCGCCCGGGCCGACCAGCTCGGGCTCGATGAGGTGCTGGCGAAGCTCGAGCGCGCGGCGTCGGAGTGGGGCGAGAACTTCGCGCCGCCGACGGTCTTCGAAGCGGCTGGTGGCCCAGGGCCGGCTCGGGGTCAAGAGCGGCCAGGGTTTCTTCCCGTACGCGCGGCCCGACGCCGGCTGGGACGAGCAGCCCGGTGAAGCTCGAGACCCGAGGCGAGATCGCGATCGCGTGGCTCGACCGGCCGCCGGCGAACTCGATCTCGCCCGAGGTCGTCATGGCGCTCTCGAAGGTATGGGACGCGGTGACCGGCTCGGGGGTTCGCTGTCTGATCTTCGCCTCCGCCAACCCGATGCTGTTCTGCGCCGGCGCCGACATCAAGGCGTTCACGACGATGGACGCGGCGGCGGGCGGCCAGCTCGCTCGATCAGATGCACGGGCTGCTGCGGCAGATGGAGCGCTCGTCGGTGGCGACGATCGCGGCGGTCAACGCGGGCGCGTTCGGCGGCGGCTGCGAGCTCGCGATGGCGTGCGACTTCCGGATCGCGGCCGAGTCGGCGACCTTCGGCCAGCCGGAGATCAACCTCGGGATCATCCCCGGCTTCGGCGGCACCCAACGGCTCCCCCGGCTGATCGGCGAGGCGAGGGCGCTCGAGATGAACCTGATCGGCGATCCGATCTCCGCCGAGGAGGCCTACGAGTACGGGCTCGCGCACCGGATCGTGCCCGACCACGAGCTGCTCGACACGGCGCTTCGGTGGGCGCGGAAGCTCGCCGGCCAAGCCGCCGCTGGCGATCGAGCAGATCAAGCGCGTGTCGGCCGCCGGGGACCTCGACGCCGGGATCGAGGCCGAGAAGCAGGGATTCGCGGCCGTGTTCGGCTCCGAGGACGCGCGCGAGGGGATCGGCGCGTTCCTCGGCAAGCGCAAGGCGCGGTTCAGCGGCAAGTGAGCGCGACGTCGACCGCGGCTGCGCTGGCGGAGCTGATCCGCGAGGCGGGCTCGGTCGTGGCCCTGACCGGCGCGGGGATCTCCGTGCCCTCCGGGATCCCCGACTTCCGCTCGCCGGGGACCGGGCTGTGGGAGAACGTCGACCCGATGGAGGTCGCGCACATCGATGTGTTCCGCCGCGACCCGGAGCGGTTCTGGCAGTTCTACGGCCATCGGTTCCAGACGCTGGGCGCCAAGCAGCCGAATGCAGCGCATCGCGCGCTGGTGTCGCTCGAGCGCGCGGGGCTGCTCGACGCGGTGATCACGCAGAACATCGATCAGTTACACGCGCGCGCGGGCACCCGATCGCTGGTCGAAGTCCACGGCACGATCGGGCACGCGTCGTGCCTGCGGTGCGGTGCGGTGTTTGGCGCCGACGAGGTGCGAGCCCGCGCCGAGGCCGCCCCTGATGGGGTCCCCCGGTGCGACTGCGAGCGGCCGCTGAAGCCCGACGTGGTGCTGTTCGGCGAATACCTGCCGGTTGAGGCGATGGCTCGGGCGGAGCGGCTCGCGGCCGACGCCGAGCTGATGTTGTGCATCGGCTCCTCGCTCGAGGTCTACCCGGTCGCGCAGCTGCCGGCGGTGACGCTTGGCCGCGGGCGGACAGCTCGCGATCGTGACCCAGGGCCCGACGCAGTTCGACTCGCGCGCCGCGGTGCGGCTCGACGGCGACGTCGTCGACGAGCTCACGGCGGTGCTGGCGGCCCTCGGAGTGGAGTCAGGCTGATTGCCCGACCGCGGCGCGAAGAGCGTCGAGGTCGGGGGACCCGAACACCACGCGGTTGCGGGTGGCGATGTAGACGAGGTCGAGGTTCACCCCGGCCGTGGCGATCTTGCGCGTGAGGTCGGCGAGCACCCCGGGGCGGTCCTCGACGTCGACGACGACGACCTCGCGCTCGCTCGTGATGGCCAGGTTCGAGATCGCCAGTGAATGCTTGGCGGCGCCGGGATGCTTGACGAGGATGTGGAGCTCGGCCCGCTGGTGATTGCCGACGCAGGTGGCGGCGGCGATGTTCACGCCGGCGTCGCTGATCGCGGCGGCCACCTCGGCGAGCGCCCCCGGGGTGTTCTCGACGTCAATCTCAAGATCGAAGGCCATGGGATAGATCCTTACGCGTTCACGACTGCGCGGGCGCGAAAAATTGCCTCGACCCGCTGCAGCGTGAACGTCATCTGGTCGACCGCCTCATCGGAGAGCGGGCCGGCGAGCGCCTCCTGAGCGGTCGCGGTCGGTCTGCTCGCGGCGGCCACGGAGCTCGTCGAGGCGCTCGGCGAGCGCGTCGGCGGTGGGATCGAGCGCCATCTCGGCGATTGCGGCGTCGAGCGCCACCAGCACCTGGAGCGCGGCCTCGCGGTAGCGGCCGTGATCGAGATCGAGCCGGGCGCGGAGCGCCAGCTCCTCGCTGGCCAGCGCGGTCTCCCGGCCGTTGAGCACCGCCGCCAGCCGCGCCTGAGGGTGGAGCACGGTCGCGCGGCGCTGCCGGCCGCGCTTCTCGGTCAGCTCGACCGCGTCCGTCCACAGGCCGTCGGCCACCTGCTCGCCGGCGCCGAACCCGATCCGGGCCACCAGCGCCTGGTGGCGGCCCACGGCGGTGATGAACGGATCCGCCGTGACGAGCCGGAAGGCGTGCAGGGCGCGGTTGAGCACGCTCAGCCCGGCGGCGAACTCCGGTTCGCCGGCCTCCGACAGCCACGCCCGCCCCTCCACCTCGTCGGCGAACGCGGCGCCGACCTCGATCACCGTCGCGCGGCCCGTCGTCACCGGCACGGGCTCAGGCTCAGGCTCAGCTTGACGCTTACGCTTGGCGAACCGCCGGCGCTCGGGAGCGCCGAGCGTCGCCACGACGAGCACGTGCATCGGGGGCGCGTCGGGGGACGCCCCCTCGGCGCGCAGCAGGTACCGACCGTCGGGCGGGCCCAGCGCCCAAGGCAGCTCAACCTGCGTGAAGCGGAAGAACCGTCGTGAGGGGTCCACCCAGCGGTGCCACTAGCCGCCGGTGGGGCGGGTGGCGTATTTGCTCGGGGTGGTGGGGATGGTGGGTTCGGGGATCTGGCTGATGCGGTTGATCAGTTGGATCCATTGCTTGGGTTTGAGGATGCTGGTGATTTGGCGGGAGAGTTTCTTGTTTTGGCCGAAGATCGGGGTGTAGGTGATCTGGATGCGGTTGGCGTGGTCGGGGAGCGCGAGCGTGTTCGGTCTGTCCCTTGTAGCTCATGAGGCTGATGATCTGGTTGGGGGTCATCGCGCCTTGGAGGGTGAGCAGGCGGCGGATGGTGATGTCGGTGATCGAGCCCGACGCCTTGGTGGCCGATGATCGGGATTCCGTTGATCTTGGAGATGTCGATGCTCGATCCGGTCGCGCCGGCCGCGTCGACGCCGTTCTGACCCGTTGGTGCTGTGTCCGCATTCGAGGCCTGAGATGGTGGGGTCAAGGCCCGAGGCGGTGAGGAACTCGATCGCGGCGAGGATCCGGCGGTCGATCAGTCCGGCTTGGATATCGCGCCGTCCGCACGCGTAGATCTGCACGCGCGGGTCGGTCAGGATCCGGTTGGTCAGCTGCTGCTTTGACATCAGCAGCACTTGGCCGGTGGTGGGGTTCTTCGCGCCCGGACCGTAGAACGGATCCACCCCGGCCGCGCGGTACACGGCGGTCGCTTCCAAGCAGCTTCCAGCCGTCGAGGATCGGTTTCGGGTCGATCTGCGGCGCGTCCTTGCCGGCCGGCTGGACCATGAACACCAGATGCCTCGCGGTGGTGCTCGACGGGCCGGCGACGCGGCCCGAGGATCGTGCCGGCGACCACGATCGCGCCGACCTTCAACGGCCGCAGCGTGTACTGGTTCTTGGCCAGATGCAGAACGTCTGAGAAGTAGTTCTGGAAGCTCGAGATCGCCTGCGCCTCAGAGCGGATCTGCAGATTCCCGCCCGCCGCGAACGACGCCGGCCGCGAGGGGTCAGCGAACAGGCGCTCCTTCGCGACCCCACCCGGCGCTGTTGACTGCGCCGCGGTGCGCGTCTGCGGCAAGGAAACCTTCACCCGCTTGGTCGTCTGCACCGACGCCGAGCGCGCTGCTTCCGGTCGCTGCCTTGATCGTCTTCGACGGAATCGCCGGCCCGGCCTGGATCCCGGCCGACGCCGCGCCGGACGGGCGGGACGGCTTCTTCGGGCGTTCGGGCGAGCTGCCTGGCGATCTGCGCCGCGGTCACCCTCACCGGCTTGGGCACCGGATACAGCTTGCGGGATGCTGCCGAGGTCCGCGTACGTGTACACGTTCCCCGTCGCGTCCTGGAGCTTCAGATAGCGCCCCAGCTTGCGGTTATGACCCAGAGCGACGATCTTCCCGTCGTTGACCGCGATGACGGGTGAACCCTCCCTGGCAAAGATGCTGGTCGCGGTCGCGGAGCCGGAGTCGATCGGGATCGCCGCGTTCGCGCCCTTGACCCGCCGGGTCGCCAACCGCTCCACCGAATCATCCGCGTAGGTGGCCTTCGCCGCGACCGGGAACCGGCCCTGCACCAACCCCGACAGCGCGCCGACCAGACTCGTTCGGCATCCCACCGATCAGCTTCGCGCGCAGCAGCACCGACTGCACGTACCAGCCCGCATGGTTATAGGCAAACATCGCCCGCGCCAGATCCTTGGAGGCTCCCGCCGCCTGCAAATACCGGGCGGCCGTGAAAATCGCGTCCACCGGGTTATACGGATCGGCGACCCCATCCCCGTTCGCATCCACACCCCACGACTTCCACGTCGAGGGCAAGAACTGCATCCACCCGACCGCCCCCGCCGAGGAAACACTCAAGTTCCGCCCGTAATCACTCTCAATCTCATTGATCGCCGCCAGCACCTGCCACGGCACGTCGTACTCGATCCCTGCCGCCTGGTAAATCGGCAGCAAGAACGGCGGAATCCGGAACGAATCGATGAAGAAATTCGGAACCCCCAACGGAGCCGCACCCGGCAACGCCAAGGAAAACGTCGGATTCGAAGACGACGGCACCCCACCCGACGAACGCAGCTTCGACGAGTTCGAGTTGGAGTGGCTCGTCGAGGTGTGCGTCGAGTGACCAGAGTGGTGGTGCTTAGTCGTTCCGTGGTGGTGCGACTGCTTGCCGCCGTGTGCTGACGACGGATGCTGCTTGGAGCTCGGGCCGGACGGCGCCGGCGCGGAAGTCGTCGTCGTGGAGGAGCTGGACGAGCTCGACGAGGTGGTCGTGGTCGTGGTGGTGGTGGTGGTCGTGCTTGTCGGCGCCGTGGTCGTCGTCGGGCACACCTCAGTGACCCCGAGCACCTTCAGCCCCGGCGGGACGAGCGAGGAGATCGGGGTCCCGACCGGCACGTTGAACACCAACCCGCCGAGGACGGTCACCCGCAATACGCAGCCGGAAGCCTCGACGGCCGGCGACCACAACCCGAGGCCGGCCACGGTCAGGCCAGCAGTGACCAGCCCAACCAGTTGCCTGCGACTCCTCAGCACTGTGGTCTTTCTCCTCCCGGCAAACGCGTGCTCATAGCTGCCAACCGCGACCATGCAGCGGCGTGGCGCGGACGCTACTGGCTGGGCATTGGGTTTTCAACGCCGAACTGTTCCTTTGCAGCCTGATCGGGATTCGAGAGTGCGTCGCCGGACCGGCTTCGCTAAGGACGTTTATACCCACGACATCGGCCGCGAGAACGCGGAACTGTAGCCGCGCAGGGGCGGAGGAGGACGCAGTGGCGCCGCCGCCGGGCGCGAGCGGCGCCAAAGCTAGTGTTTCTAACCCTTAAGCTGAGCCTGAGGAACCTGGTTGTGGGTTCGGTCCCCTCCGGACGGGTAAGGTGTGGGCCATGAGCGACGACAAGGGATTGCGCGACCGGGTCACCAAGCAGGGCGAGGAGACGATTGGGAAGCTCGCCCAGGATCTGCTCGACCATCCTGTGGTCACCGGCGCGCTCTCGGCCGCGTTCGAAACCCGCGAGCGCGCGATGCGGGCACAGGAAGCCGCGATGGGCGCGCTGAATCTCCCGTCCGCCAGCGACCTCGAGCGGTTGACCCGCCGGCTGCGAGGCGTGTCCCAGCGCCTGGAGGGGATCGAGGATGGACTTGACCGCGTCGAGCAGCGGATCGAGACGATCGGTAATTCGAAGACGGTTGAGGAACGGCTGGCGGCCATCGAAGCCGCGATCGAGCGCCTCGAGGCCTCGCTGACCAAGCCTTCCTGATCAGCGCAGCGCCGCGGCAGCCAGCTCACCCATCCGGCGCTCGGCGTCGGCCAACCCCTCCGGATCGATCCGCGTCGGTGCCGGCAGCAGCACGTCCGACACGGCAAGCAGGGAGCCGGCGCTAACGCCGCGGCGGGCCGCCAGCGCGAACAACGTGGCGGTCTCCATCTCGACGGCGAGCGCGCCGCGCTCGCGCCACCGCTGCTCGCGCCCCTCCTCGCCGTCGTAGAACAGATCCGCTGACACCACCGGGCCGGCGACCGCGCGCTCACCGGCCGCCTGGGCCAGTCCCGCGGCGAGCGGCCCCGGCGGCTCGACCCGTTCGCCGGCGCCGAGCGCGGTGCTGGTCCCATCCTCGGCGAACGATTCGGTGGCGATGACCAGATCGCCGAGCGCGAGCGCGGGGTCCAGCGCACCGCAGGTGCCGACGCGGATGAACCGCCGCGCCCCGAGTTCGATCAGCTCGGCGACCACGATGGCGGCGCTCGGACCGCCCATCCCGGTGCTCTGGATGGTCAGCGGGCCTCCATCCGCGTCCGCCCCGGTGTATCCCCACAGCCCGCGGTTGTGGTTGAACATCTTCGGCTCGCCCAACAACAGTTGGGCCAGCGACAGGGCACGGCCTGGATCGCCCGGGAGCAGGACGCGCTCGGCGAGCTCAGCCGTCGGCTGAACGTGGATCGTGGCGGTCAAGCGGGCGAGCATACGGTCTCGATACCTGCGTGTTACCTCGCTCTCACTAGACTGCGCCAATGCACGCCACGTCCAGCGACCGCCATGCGTCGGGGGCGTTCAAATCCGTCGCCGAGTTCCGAGAGGTGATGGACAAGACGTTCGAGCTGATGAGCGAGGACCCGGAGATCGGCCCGCGGCTGCGCGACGCCGACACCCCTCAGCGGTTCGAGTTCCCCGATCTCGACCTGGTCGTCAACCTCCGCCCCGGCAGCTCGCATGAGGCCGAACCTCGCGTGGGAGTGGTCCGACGAGGTCTCATGGGAGCCGAAGGTCCGGATGACGATGAGCTCGGAAACGGCCAACCGGTACTTCCAGGGCAAGGAGAACGTCGCCATCGCGATCGCCCGGCGCCGGATCAAGGCCGGCGGCGATGTCAAGGCGGCGCTCGCGATCTTGCCGATCACGAAGCCCGTATACGCGCGCTACCGCGCGATGATCGAAGCCGACTATCCGCATTTAGAGGTTTAGGTGACCACCTTGGCACCGCGCGCATTGACAGCGGAGCGCCGGGCGAGTAGACCTTCACGGACGCACCAGGCAACAGGCCGGATCGTGCGAGTCGTGCCGGACAGCTCCGGGCACGGGCGCGCGAGGCGCCGCCGGAAACGTGACGAGCGCCTACGGCTGACGCAGCGGGCCGTAATGTCCGCGGGCGGCGGGGCCCACCCCGGGTCCCGCCGCTGCACAGTTGAGGATCCCGGCGAACTGTCTGGCGGGCCGTCAGCTACTTCGCCGGGGGCCCGTCTGGACCGATGACGCTGGCGCAAGCGGCGGCGAGGGTCGGGGTGGCACCGGCAACGCTCAGGCGCTGGGTGCGCGAGGGCCTGATCCCGCAGTACGACGGCGACTGGACCTCTGCGGCGATCGGCCACGCGCGGATCGTTCACCGGATGCGCGAGCGTGGGCACACGCTCGATCGAGATCGCCCGCGCGACGGCCGAGGGACGGCTGGCCTTCGGCTACGTCGAGGAGCTATTCCCGACCGACGGAGGGACGTACACGCTCAAACAGGCGGCCCGTGACACCGGCCTCGAGCCGGCGCTGATCGAACGGGTGATGACGGCGCTCGGCGTCAGCATCGCGCAGACCGAAGCGCTCACCGAAGAGGACCTACAGCTCCTCCGCTACGTGGCCGCGGTCCTCGGCGCTGGCCTGCCGCTCGTGGCCATGCTCCAGCTCGTGCGCGTGTACGGCCAGGCGATGGCGACGGTCGCCGATGCCGAGGTGCGACTGTTCCACCTCTACGTGCACGAGCCGCTGATGCGCTCGGGCGCGACCGGACTGGAGATGGCCGAGGAGATGGGGGATCTCGCGCGGGAACTGCTGCCGCTCGCGTCGCCGGTGATGGACCAGGTCCATCAGCGCTACCTCCAGCACTTCGTCGAACAGGACGTGGTCGGCCACATGGAGGTCGACCTGGACGACGCGGCGTCCGAGCTCGGACGGGTCCGGGTGGCGGTCGCGTTCGCGGACCTCGCCGGCTACACCCGGCTGACCGAGGAGGAGGGAGAGTTGCAGGCGGTCGATGCAGTGGAGCGGTTCATCGAAAGCGTCGAGGTGACGCTGCCCGACGAGGCGCGCGTGATCAAGACGATCGGCGACGGCGTGATGATCGTCGGGGTCGACGCGGCGAACTTGACCGACTGGGCCGTCGGCTTTCAGCGCCTGAACACTGAGCGGCCACTGCCGCGAATCGGAATCCACTACGGGGAGGCGCTGTACCGCGACGGTGACTACTACGGCCGTGACGTCAACATCGCCTCGCGGGTCGCCGCGCGCTCCGCCGGCGGCGAGGTGCTGGTCACCCGCCCGGTGGTCGAGCACGCCGGCTCGCACCTCGAGTTCGAGCGGATCGCCGAGGTCAAGTTGAAGGGATTCACCGAAGCGACCGAGATCTTCATCGCGCGGCTGCCGGAGAGCGACGAGTGATGTTCGAGCAGGTGCGGGAGGATGGCCTGCTCTCGCGCGGGCGTCAGGTCGTGGTGCTCTTCTCGGGCGGGCGCGATTCAACCTGCCTGCTCGATCTGGCGGTTCGCGTGGCGGGGCCGGGGGCGGTCCGTGCGCTCCACCTCAACTACGGACTGCGGGCAGCCGCCGAGGAAGACGAGCGTCACTGCCAGGACACCTGCCAGCGGCTGGCGGTCGAGTTCTCGGTGCAGCGATCGTGCCGGCCGCCGAAGGGCAATGTCCAGGCCTGGGCCCGCGAGCAGCGATATCGCGCCGCGGCGCAGCTCGCCTCCGGGCAGGCGGATATCGCGACCGGTCACACGGCGACCGACCAGGTGGAGACGATCCTGTACCGGCTGGCGTCGTCCCCGAGCCGGCGGGCGCTGCTGGGGATGAGCGCCCGCGACGGCGCCCTGATCCGGCCGTTGCTCTCATTCACGCGCGCGGAGACCGCGGCCTACTGCACGGAGAGGGGCCTCGTCTGGCGGGAGGACGCGAGCAACGATTCCGATGTGTACGCCCGCGGGCGGATCCGGAGCACCCTGGTGCCGGCGCTGGAGGCGGCCCACCCAGCGGCGGCTCAGAACGTGCTCGCGGTGGCGAACACGCTCCGTGACGAGGCCGCGGTGCTGGACGAGCTGGTCGTCGAGGTGCTGGGCGGGCGCGAGGAGATCGAGCTGGGTCGCCTGCGCGAGCTGCCGCCGGCGCTCATGCGGCTCGTCGTGCAGCGCCTCGCGGACGCCGCCGCCGGCGGGCTGGCCCCCGGGGCGGCCCGGCGCGCCGACGAGATCGCGGCGCTGAACAACGGCAACGCGCTCGACGTGGGGTCGGGGTTGCGGGCGGTCGTCGCGCACCGGATCGTGCGGTTCGAGAAACTGGTGAAGTGAGCGACGCCGACGATGCGATCGGGGAGATCCTCGTCCCAGCGGACGACCTCCAGCGCCGCGTGCGAGAGCTGGCGGCGGAGATCTCCGAGGACTACCGGGGCAGGGATCTGCTGCTGATCGGGGTGCTGAAGGGGGCCGTGTTCTTCCTCTCGGACCTGATGCGGGAGCTGACGATCCCGGCCGAGGTCGACTTCATGGCGGTCGCGTCGTATGGCTCGGCGACCAAGTCCAGCGGCGTCGTGCGGATCCTCAAGGACCTCGACGCGGTGATCGAGGACCGGGACGTGCTGATCGTCGAGGACATCGTCGATTCCGGGCTGACGCTCCAGTATCTGCTGCGCAACCTGGCCGGCCGCAACCCCCGGTCGCTCGAGGTTTGCGCGTTCCTGATCAAGCCCGAGCGGAGAAAAGTCGATCTGAACACGAGGTATGTGGGCTTCGAGATCCCTAACCGGTTTGCCATCGGCTACGGCCTCGACCACGCCGAGCGCTACCGCAACTTGCCCTACGTCGCTGCGTTGAACGAATGAAGGGCATCGCTGCAAGGCGGCTAACAGGCCTAAAGACAGGTGCTACGCTTGCCCATTGACCGGTTTTTACCACCGCGCTGGAAGCGTGAAATAGCCCCATGAGCAGGTTCTTCAAGAGCGCCGCCTTCCCGATCCTGATTGTGATCGTGCTGGCGTTCTTCGCCCAGAAGCTGATCGGGTCGACGAGCAAAACGCCGACGCCGACGTTCTCGGAGATGCTGCAGGACCTCCGGACCGGCCAGGTCAAGACGCTGCAGCTCGACCAGAAGAGCGACAGCGCAACGTTCACACTGGCCAACACTCCGAACACGAAGTACACCGTCGGCTACCCGGACAACTACGTCACGACCCTGATCAACGAGGGGTACAACGACGTTCCCAAGGCCGGCTTCGACATCCAGAGCAAGTCGAGCAACGGTTGGCTGTCCTTGCTGACCTACATCCTCCCGTTCATCATCTTCATCGGGTTCTGGATATTCCTGATGAACCAGGTCCAGGGCGGCGGCTCAAAGGTGATGTCGTTCGGCAAGTCGCGCGCCAAGCGAATGTCGGTCGACTCGCCGAAGATCACCTTCCGCGATGTGGCCGGGGTCGACGAAGCCGTCGAGGAGCTGCACGAGATCAAGGAGTTCCTCGAGAACCCGAAGAAGTTCCAGGCCCTAGGGGCCCGGATTCCCAAGGGCGTGCTGCTGTACGGGCCGCCGGGTACCGGTAAGACGCTGCTCGCGCGCGCGGTCGCGGGGGAAGCGGGCGTGCCGTTCTTCAGCATCTCCGGATCTGACTTCGTCGAGATGTTCGTCGGCGTCGGCGCGAGCCGGGTGCGCGACCTGTTCGAGCAGGCCAAGCAGAACAGCCCCTGCATCATCTTCATGGACGAGATCGACGCCGTCGGCCGCCACCGTGGCGCCGGACTCGGCGGCGGCCACGACGAGCGCGAGCAGACGCTCAATCAGCTGCTGGTCGAGATGGACGGGTTCGAGATGAAGGACAACATCATCTTGATCGCCGCCACCAACCGGCCCGACATCCTCGATCCGGCGCTGCTTCGCCCCGGCCGCTTCGACCGCCAGATCGTGGTCGACCGGCCAGACCGTCTCGGCCGCAAGAAGATTCTCGAAGTCCACACCCGCGGCAAGCCACTGGCCCGCGAGATCGACGTGGACGTGCTCGCCGGTCAGACCCCCGGATTCACCGGCGCTGACCTGTCGAACCTCGTCAACGAGGCCGCCCTGCTGGCCGCCCGCAACGGCAAGCGCGAGATTGGCCAGGACGAGCTCGAGGAAGGGATCATGCGCGTGATCGCCGGCCCGGAGAAGAAGACCCGGGTCATGAGCGCCAAGGAACGCAAGATCACCGCCTACCACGAGATGGGCCACGCGATCGTCGGCCACTACCTGCCGAACTCCGATCCGATCCACAAGATCTCGGTGATCAGCCGTGGCCAGGCGCTCGGCTACACGATCAGCCTTCCGGGCGAGGACAAGTTCCTGACCACACGGGCAGAGCTGCTCGACACGATGGCGATGACGCTCGGCGGCCGCGCCGCCGAGGAGCTCGTGTTCAACGAGATCACAACCGGCGCGTCGAACGACCTCGAGAAGGTGACTGCTACCGCGAAGCAGATGGTGATGCGGTTCGGGATGTCCGAGAAGCTGGGTCCGCGCGTATTCGGGCACGACCACGGGCAGCCGTTCCTGGGCCGCGAGTTCTCAGCCGAGCCCGACTACTCAGACGAGATCGCCCGCGAGATCGACGACGAGATCCGCCGCATCGTCGAGTCCGCGCACGTGCAAGCACGCACGATCCTGACCGATCACAAGGAGTCGCTCGAGAAGCTCTCGGAGATCCTGATCAAGCGCGAGACGATCGAGAAGGAGCAGTTCGGGGCGCTGTTGACCGGCGCCACCGAAGAGGACGTTTTCGGGGCGGCCGCCCCGCCCCCGCCGGAACTTCCCGCCGCGCCGGTGGCCCCCGAGCGCACTGGTCGCCCGCAAGAGGCGCCACGTCCGCTTCCTCGCCCCGGCCTGGCCGGCGGCACTGCCGACTGACCTTAGGGCACGACGAACGACCGGCTGATGGCGTGCGCCGCCAGCCATGGTGCGTCACGTAGCTGGAAGGCAGCGGTGGCGATCGCCAGCCGGACGCCCTGACCCTTGGCGGGCGCCGGGACCGTGACGGTGGGCCCGCGCAGCACGAGCGAGCGCGTGGTCGCCGTGCCGGCGGTCGTTGAGCAGTGGTGCGGGGTGATGCAGGTGAGGGTCAGTGGCGTGACGGTGAGCGTCGCCGCGCGGCCGCGGAGCACGGAGCTGTAGTGGAGCGGGAAGACGACGCCGGCGGCCGTCAGCGTCGGCGTGCCGAACCACAGCGCCGGCGCGCCGGTGACCAGGATTGACACGCATTCCGAGAACGACGCGTACCGGCCGGTGGCCCGCTGGCGACCGCAGGCCTGCCAGCTACCCGCGGCCAGGCGCAGCCGGTAGCGCTGGCCGGGATGCAGCTTGATCGGGGGTGCGTGATCGCCGTTGGCTCGGGTGAAGGTGACCCGGATCGGTGCCGGCGATGAGGAGCGGAAGCGGAGCGTGTGACCGGTGACCGTCAGCGAGCTGTCGGCGGACATGCCGCGGGTCTTGAACGTCCAGTCGTGAGCGGTCTCGGTCCCGGCGAAGCCGACGACGACATGCGCGTGGTACGTCGCCGCGCCCTGGAGCGGCTTGACCGGGATGATGAAGCCGCCTGAGGCGATGTAGCAGGCGAGCGTGCCCGAGGGGCAGCCGCTGCTCGGGCCCCCGGGGATCCGCGTGTTGCCGTCGGCCGTGGCGACCGCAACCGTGCCGGACGGGCCGGTCAGCGTGGCCTGGCTCAGCGTGGCCGGGTTGTCGGTTGGCGATTGATTCGGGGCGGCCACGAACACGAACAGGTTCGGCCCGGTCCTCGTCCCCAGCTTCAGGCCCACCAGCGAGCCGGGGGTGAACGGCGCCTCGTTGGCGACTTCGCTGGGGTAGATCGCCGCGCCCGGGCCGGGGTAGGTGTAGATCTGAAGGCTCGGGGGCGCCGACCGGGTCCAGCCGGGAAAGGTGGTCGTGCAGCTGAAGCCGCCGAAGTCGGCCGTCCCGACCGTCTGCAGCGCGGGCGCGAGCAGCTGGTCGAGATGGAGCGGGGCGTACTCGTATGGATTGCCGGCGTCCCAGGTGGTTCCCTGGGCGAGCACGGCGTTGGCGCCGGCAAACGCCCCGGAAGCCGAGTAGCCGGGGTGGCCCGGTATCTCGACGTGGGTCAGCGTGCCGCCGTTCTCCTGCATGTACTGGTCGTGCGCCATGCAGTCGTGCGACCAGGCCGAGTTCTCGGTAATCCCGGCGGGGATCCCGTTCGCGGCCCGCTGCGCGTTCAGCGTCGCGATCGTCTGCTGGGCGGTGGCGGCGTCGGCGGCCGGCGCCAGTGCCGACAGCACCGCCGCGATACAGATCAAGCTGCCGAGCGTCCTACTCATACAGTGTGTCCCGGGTACGGAGGATAACCCTCGCCACCGGCGGGAGTTGCGGCTCGGTCAGCGCCTAGCCGTGCAGCAGCGGCAGCGCGGCGACGGTGAAATCGCGGCTCACCGCGTGGATCTCATCGGGCACGTGCGAGAGGTTGACGTTGGGCGTGAACCCGGGTTCGGCGTCGAGCGGACGGAAGAAGTCGTCGTAGTGGGTCGGGACGATCGTTCGCGGCTCCAGTGCCTTGAGAATGCGCGCCCAGTAGGCGGCCGTGAACCCGCGTCCGGCCACGCCGGCGAGGAAATAATCGACGCCGCGCTCGCGGATCGCCTCGTCGATGAGGTTCGCTGAGCCCTGGTGGTAGAAGCTGACCCCGGCGACCTCGATCCGGATGCCCCACACCTGACCGCACCGGTAGGCGCCAGGATTGAGCGCGTCGAGGTGGTCGCAGGTGAACTCGCCGCCCGCGGGCACCGCGAGGCCGAGTAGCAACTTCGAGTGGAGGCTCGGTGTGAAGCTGACGGTGAATGGGCCAAGCTCGTATCGCCTGTAGGGCTCGACCTCGACCGTCTGCTCCGCGAGCCCGTGGAGCGCCATCAGCCTGACCAGTGAGCTCGAGCCGAGCGCCGGACAGCCGAAGCGGCGAACGATGGCCGGCGCGTCGACCGCGTGATCGAAGTGGGTATGCCCGACGAGCACGCCGACCACGTGCGGCGCGGCGCCGACGTACTTCTCGGTCAGCGCCGGGTCGGGAATCACCGGCGTGCGCCGTAACACGGCGCTGAACGGCACGCGCGTGAAATACGGGTCGATGATCAGCGAGTGACCCTCGAACGTCATCCGGTAGCCCGAGACCCCAAGCCACTCGAGCTCGAGGCCCGGCGGGAGACCGAGCGGAACCGTTTCGAGCTCGCGCAGTGCTTGGCTGTCGTCCCGCTCCTGGGGCCCTCTAGTGGCCAGGAAACGGGCGAAGTCCGCCAGGTAACGTGCTGGACCGAGCATGGTCGAGAACAATCGCAGAGAGCCGGCGCCAGTGCTGCTGTCGCTCGTCCGCGTGTGGCTGCCGGTGGTGATGGCGGTGACGGGCATCGCATTGATCGTCGCGGGCGGCGCGCAGGTGCACGCGCGCGAGGGCGTCCTCGAGGACACGCTGCAAGGCCGCGGGATCCTGGACAACACGCTCGCGGCGTTCGGTCTCGCGCTCCTGCTGATCGCGCTGATGGTGTGGATGATCAACTGGCTGTTCCGGATGAGCCTCGACAGCAATCGCGAGCGCGATCGCGAAGAACAGGCGCGCGAGTACTTCGACCGGCACGGACGGTGGCCGGGTGAGTGATTTCGCGGTCATGGGCGTCGTCAACGTCACGCCGGACTCGTTCAGCGACGGCGGCCTGTTCCTGGATGCGTCCGCCGCTATCGAGCACGGCATTCAGCTGGCGGCCGAGGGGGCGACGATCCTCGACGTCGGCGGGGAGTCGACGCGACCCGGTGCGGAGCCCATCGACGCCGAGGAGGAGCTGCGCCGGGTGCTGCCGGTGATCGAGGGTCTGGCGAGCGCCGGCACCGGCGCGCAGCTCTCGATCGACACGTCCAAGGCGGAGGTGGCCAGCGCGGCGATCGCCGCGGGCGCCACGCTCGTCAATGACGTCACCGCGCTGCGCGGCGATCCCTCGATGGCCGGTGTCGTCGCCGGCGCCGGCGTCGAATGCTGCCTGATGCACATGCTTGGCGAGCCCCGCACGATGCAGGACGACCCCCGCTACGACGACGTGGTCGGCGAGGTCAAGTCATTTCTGGCGGAACGGCTGGCGTTCGCCGTCGACGCTGGGATCGGGGCCGACCGCGTGCTGATCGATCCGGGCATCGGCTTCGGCAAGACGGCCGCGCACAACCTCGAGCTGCTGCGCCGGCTCGACGAGCTGGTGGCCATGGGTCCCCCCGTCGTGATCGGCACCTCGAGGAAGTCGTTCCTGGCCCGGATCACGGGGCACGACGAGCTTGCGGCGCGACTCCCGGGAACGATCGCGACGAATGTGATCGCTTACGAGCGCGGCGCTCGCGTGTTCCGGGTTCACGACGTCGCGCCCGTGCACGACGCGCTGCTCGTGACGGCTGCTACGGTCCGCGCCCGATGGACGCCGACGACGACGACGAGTACGGAGAGGTAGAAGACGACGACGCCGAGGGGGCGAGCGAACCCGAGGTCACGATCGAGATCAGTGGGTTGTCGCTCTACACCCACGTCGGCGTGACTGCGGCGGAGCGCGAGGTCGGACAACGGCTGCTCATCGACATCCGGCTCGATGTCGGCGAGAACGACGCCACGATCACTGACCGGATCGAGGACACGGTGGATTACGGTCAGGTGTGCGACGTTGCCAACCTGGTCGCCCAGCAGCGGACCTACAAGACGCTCGAGCGGCTGTGCTCGGCGATGGCCGAACGGCTGCTCGAGCAGTACCGGCTGCAGGCGGTGTGGGTCAAGGCCGCCAAGCCCGAGCCGCCGCTGGTTCTGCCGGTGACGGAGGTGTCGGTCGAGGTGTGGCGCGAAGCGATCGGATGACGCCAGGCGGGTATCTCGGGCTCGGCTCGAACATCGGCGATCGGCGCGCACATCTGCAGATCGCCGTCGACCTGCTCCGGGCCCACGAGATCAGCGTGGTCGCCTCGTCGTCGGTGTATGAGACCGAGCCCGTCGGGCTCGTGCTCGACCAGCGCTCCTTCTTCAACGCGTGTCTGCGGATCGAGACCGCGCTCGAACCCGAGCGGCTGCTGGACGCCTGCAAGGCGGTCGAGCGTACGATCGGCCGTCGCGCCGGCGGTGTCCGCCACGGCCCGCGGGAGATCGACGTCGACCTGCTGCTACTTGACGGGGTCACGTACTCGTCGAAACGGCTGACCCTGCCCCACGGCGAGGTCGCGAGCCGCCGGTTCGTGCTCGTGCCACTGCTCGAGCTGGATCCCGCCTTGACGCTGCCGGACGGAGCCCGAGCCGCGGACGCACTGGCCGGGCTCGGACCCGGTCAGGATGTGCGCCAGGCGGGCCCCCCTCTCAGCGTCTGATCGCGGCGGAGTCGCCTAGGGGCTGAACGTGGCCGTCCCCGAGGTGATGGGAAAGATCCCCGGGACCGGCGGACATGTCGTTGCGGTGCGTGCCGAGGTCGGGCGGAAGCTGACCGATTCGGCCTTACCCGCTGTGTTGTCGGTGACGTAGATGTAGACCCCGTGGATCGCCTGGCCGAGGAACGCGGGGCTGCTCGAAGTGACCGGATAGAACAGGCCGAGGTGGACGCCGCGGATGTCGAGACACGTCACCGGGCCCTGCAGCGTCGTCAGCGCCACCGGCCCGATCGCCGCGCGGGCGACGAAAGTCCCGGTGGCCGCGTCGGCGGGCGCGTTCGCGGCGCGATTGGCCGTGAACTGCACATGAAACGGGCCGGACATGAAGTCCGCTGTGGCGTGTTCAGCGGGTGAGCCGGCGAGCGCGGGCGCCGCGACCAACATCGATGCGATGGTCGCCGCCGCTGCCGTGATCGTACGTCGCATGGTCCCCTCCTGGATTCGGGTTGCACCACACTGGACGCTGGTGTACTGCTGAACCTTCCGCGTGCATAGACTCCGCGCGCGATGCTGCTCGTCGTCGACGTCGGAAACACGCAAACCCATTTCGGGGTGATCCCCGAGGACTCGACGGAGATCTCCGAGCACTGGCGGTTCGCGACCGTTCGCGAATCCACCGGCGACGAGCTCGGGGCGGTGCTGGCGAACCTGCTCACGCTGCGGCGCCTGTCCTTCGGCGACGTGCACGCGTCGATCGTCTCCTCGACGGTGCCGCAGCTGTCCGAGCAGTGGACGTCGATGGCCGCGCGCTATCTCGACCACGAGATGCTCGTCGTCGGGCCCACGATCAAGACCGGGATGCCGATCCGGATGGACAACCCACACGAGGTCGGCGCGGACCGATTGGTCAATGCGGTGGCGGCCTACGCCCGCGTCCGCGACTCGTGCGTCGTGGTCGACTTCGGGACCGCGATCACCTATGACGCGGTCTCGCCGGCCGGCGAGTACCTCGGCGGGATCATCACTCCCGGGGCGGAGATCTCGATCGACGCGCTGTACGACAGGGCGGCCAAGCTGCCGAAGGTCGAGCTCGCCGAGCCCCGGTCGCTGATCGGCAAATCGACGGTCGACGCGATCCGCTCGGGAATCGTCTTCGGCTTCGCCGGTCAGGTCGAGGCGATCGTCAAGCGGCTGCGCGAGGAAATGGACGCCCGGACGCACGTGATCGCGACCGGAGGGCTGGCCGGAGTGCTCGTGCCATTCATCCGCGAGACGATCGACGAGGTCGACGACATGCTGACGCTGATCGGTCTGCGCCTGATCTGGGAGCGGAATCAGGAGTAGGCCGGGACCGCGGGCACCGGGACGTCCGGCGTCTTGGCGGCGGTGGCAGCGAGGATCAGCGTGCCCATCCGCCGGCGGTCGGTGGGATCCGCCGCCTCGAGCTCGTCGTGCGCGTCGAGCAGGCTGCGGATCGCGGCGAACACCGGGGCGTCGTCGATCTCGTCGGGGACATCGCAGGCCAGACGGGCGAGCGCGAGCATCTCGGGGCCGCCGTCGGCCCGGCGCATCGTCATGATCGTCCCGATCAGCAGGAACTCGGCCACGCGATCAAGCAGCGAATGCGGAGGACGCTCGCGCTCGCCGATCGCGGGCCCGCAAGGTTCAAGCGGTTCGCCGGCGGCGATCCGCACCGATTGCTCGGAGGCGATCGAGCGGATCTGCTCGACCGACAGGCCCGCCTGCAGCGCGAGCCGGAGCTGGACGGACGAGGAGCCCGCGGTGTTTCCGTAGGGCGAATCGGAGGCGAAGAGGATCTGGCCGGGCGGGACGTGGGTGAACAGCGTGGTCAGGTCCGCCGGCATCCACCAGGCCGTGTCGAACAGCAGGTTCGGCAGGTCCGGGGCGGCGCGCCAGATCCAGGACAGGTCGCAGATACCGGCGTGCGCGAGGATCAGCCGGGCCTCGGGGAACTCGCCGGCGAGTTCGACGGCGTGCAGCCCGAGCGCCGGGATCCCGCGGCCGGCGTGGATCAGCACGGGCAACCGGCGCTCGTTGGCCAGCGCGATCAGGTCGCGGACCCGGGGGTGGTCGAGCGTGAACTGCTCGGCCCGCGGGTGGAACTTGATCCCCTTCGCGCCACCGTCCAGGCACCGTTCCGCCTCCGCGAGCGGATCGTCGGTGTGCGGGTCGATCCGGCAGAACGGGTGGAGCAGCCCCTCCGACACTCTGGCGGCTTCGAGCACGAAGTCGTTGGCGGGCGGGTAGCCGTCGGGCTCGTGCATCGGGAACACGAACGCGCCGAGCGCATCCGCCGCCTTGAGCCCCGCGATCAGCTCCTCGGGCTTCTGCTTCATCCCGTCGGGATCGTTCTGCCCCAGGTGGGTGTGGGCGTCGAACAGCTCGAGCTCGGGCACCTCCTGACGCAGGATCTCCCCCCAAGGCCTGAGAACGGTGGCGAGATCCATGCCCGAATTCGTAGCATGAATCGATCGTGAAGCTAACTGACAGCTGGACGCTCGGCGGCGTGCCGATCGCCAACCGCGTCGTGCTGGCCCCGCTGGCGGGGATCGGCAACTGGTTCGTGCGGTTGCAGGCCAAGCGGTACGGCGCCGGACTGGTCGTCTCGGAGATGGTCTCGTCGTTCGCGATCCACTACCGCAATGAGAAGACCTGCCGGGAGCTGCTGCGAATCCACCCCGATGAGCATCCGGTGTCGATGCAGCTGTTCGGCCACAACCCCGATGTGATGGCGTCGGCCGCCGAGCAGGTCGCGGCCGCCGGAGCCGACCTGATCGACATCAACATGGGATGCCCGGTGCCGAAGGTCTGCAAGACCGGGGCGGGAGCGGCGCTGCTCGAGGATCCCGAACTGGCGGTGGCGCTCGCTCGGGCGGCGGCGCGGGGCAGCGGGCTTCCGGTCACGGTCAAGCTGCGAACCGGAATCCGGCCCGGCGATCTCAGCGGCGTCGAAACGGCCCGGCGCCTGGTGTTCGACGGAGGGGTGGCCGGGATCTCGGTCCACCCCCGCCATGCCTCCCAACGCCACACCGGCAAACCCGACTACGAGCTGGTCCGGGCCCTGGTCGAGGAGTTGCCGGTGCCGGTGCTCGTGTCCGGCGGCCTGCATACAGCGGCGGCGGTGCGCGACGCGTTCTCGCGCACGGGCGCCGCCGGGGTGCTGCTGGCGCGCGGGTCGCTCGGAAACCCGTGGCTGTTCTCCGAGCTGCTGGACGATCGCGTCGGCGACCCGAGCCGTGACGAGGTGCTCGCGGAGCTCGATTGGGTGATCGCGTCCGCGGAGCAGCACCTGGGCGAGGAGCGCGCTGGGCGGTACCTGCGGAAGTTCTACCCCTGGTACGTGGAGCGGCTGGGGCTCGAGCGCGCCGACGAGAAGGCGCTGCTGGCCGGCTTGCAGGTGGCGCCGTCGCCCGCGCTTGCGCGCGCGTTGTTTGATTCATAGTAGGGTCGGCGGCGATGGTTGGAGCGACGGCGCTGCTCGCGCTGGGGCTGGCGCTGACCCCCTCCGGCGGCTGGCACGGAGCGGTGCCGCACGGGCCGGCGGCGCGCTTTCAGGTCGGAGCGGCCGCGGCCGACTTCTCGCCGCCGCGCGCGGGCCACGCGCCCGGGGGCGACCCGGCGAACTGTGCTGACTCGAGCTCGTTCGACGGCCCGCGGCCGTTTGCCTTCGAGGAGCCCTACACCGACGCCAACCACAACGGCCACTACGACCCGGGCGAGCCGTTCGCCGACTGCAACCACGACTCGCGTTGGGACGGGAACCTGCTCGGCGGCGGCGCCAACAATCCCCGGTTCTACACGCGGGTGGCCGATCCGGTCGGCGCCCGGGCGATCGTGATCGGCAACGGCAAGCGCAAGGTCGCGGTGGAGGTCGTCGACCAAGAGGGCCTGTTCAACGTGTACGCCGACAGGATCCGGTCGCTGGTGGCGGCGGCGGGCATCCATCTAAATGGCATCTACATCTCCGCCACCCACGACGAGTCGGCCCCGGACAGCCTCGGGCTCGGCGGGGTGTCGCAGACCACCTCGGGCGTGAGTAACTACTGGGTGGCGTACATGGTCCATCAGAGCGCGCTGGCCATCGAGCGCGCGTATCGGACGATGCGCCGGGCGCGAATCCGGTACACGGAGGTCCTCGAGCCCTCGAACGTACGCCAGTGCTGGTCGTCGTACCCGTTCGTCGATGATCAGCACATTCCGGTGCTCCAGGCGCTGAGCGCGGGCCGGCGGCCGCGGGTGATCGCGACCCTGGCCAGCGTTTCCCAGCACGCCGAGACCCTCGGCTTCAACGGTGGCCCGCAGTCCAACTGGGTCTCATCGGACTGGGTGGGGTTCTTCCGCGACGCGCTGCAGCGGGCCTTCGGCGGGATCGCGGTCGAGATGGCGGGATCGGTCGGCTCGGTGGAGAGCCCGGAGGTGTACTCGCGCGCGATCTCACGAATCCCGCAGCAGTTCGTCGACGCAGCCCACCCCGCCGGGTGCCGAACCCTGCTCCGCGTCGGCCGGGGCACGGACGCGCCCGGGACCGGGCACGTGGCGCTCGGCTACCGCGGCGAGACGAAAGCGTTCGGGCTCGACATGGCCACGCCCGTGATCGCGGCGATCAGATCGGGAACGTGGTACTGGTCGCGATCGAACCGGCTGTGGGGAACAACGGCGAACATCTGCGTCCCGCTGGTGAATGCCCTGTTCGCGCTCGGCTCCAGACTCGGGGTATTCGCCCAACGGCCGGGTTACAACTCGAACTGCACGGTGAAGCACCCGGTGCTCGCGAACGGAACGACAACCGGTAGCTCGCTGCGCTCCCAGGTGGCAGCGTTCGGGATCGGCGATGGCGAGTTCATCGCGGTCCCGGGCGAGGCGTTCCCGTTTACGTTCCTGCGTGGGTTCCTCGGGCCCCAGGACATGCCCGATCCGTCGCAGCCTCTACCGGCGTGGCCTCTGCCGAGCATGCATGCCCGGTTCAGATTCTTCGACGGGCTGGCCGAGGACATGGTCGGCTACATCTTCCCGGCGGGCAACGCCGTCGGGATCCCCACGCTGTCAAACCTCAGCCCGTCATCGGATGACCGCTTCGGCTGCGGGCATTCCGACGACTCCGAGGCGACCAGCGCGCAGGCCGGCAACATCGTCGGTGGGGCGCTGGTTCGCGTCCTGACCGCTCATGGCGGCGCGTCCGAGCGAGTCGTCAAGGGGCGCTACGTGCTCCCGAACGGGAGGCTTTCCCGCGATCCGCTCGGCGGGCCCGAGCTCAAGTGCAACGTCGACCGAACGTTCCATTACGCGGGCCGGGCAGTCGCGGTCAAGCTTGCCGATGGTCGTCGTGTACGGCCGCTGGCCTGGATGTCCCTGAGCGGGCTGCCGCAGCGCGAGCCGGACCGGGATACCCGCGGATACTTCGATTCGCACGGCCAGCGCGTGTGGCTCGATGTATTTCCAGATCTGCCCTTGCGGTAGTTCTATACTTCCGCGCCCACGCCAACCGGCGGCGTGACGAACTCCCGCCCGTGCGGGGGTTTTTTCTTCATCCGTCCACACAAAACAGGTCACTTACAGATGCCCAAGGACGTCATTCTCACCCCCGGGGGGCTGGCAAATTTGAAGAGCGAGCTGGAGCAGCTCGCCACCACGCGCAGGCGCGAGGTCGCCGCGCGCATCAAAGAGGCGCGGGAGTTCGGCGACATCTCCGAGAACGCCGAGTACGACGACGCCAAGAACGAGCAGGCGATGCTCGAAGCCAGGATTGCCCAGCTGGAGGACAAGCTGCGCTCGGCGACTGTGATCGACCAGTCGGACCTCGGGACCGACGTCGTGCGGGTCGGCTCGATCGTTCACGTCAAGGACGAGGGTGGTAAGTCGACCAAGTACACAATCGTCGGCTCAGCGGAGGCCAGCCCGGCCGAGATGAGGCTTTCCAACGAGTCTCCGGTGGGTCGGGCGCTGCTCGGTCACAAGCGGGGCGAGGAGGTTGTCTTCTCGACCCCGAATGGCCAGCGCAAGCTGAAGATCACGAAGATCGACGTGGTCAAGTAGCGATTGGCCGACGAGCCCTCCTTCGCATCTGACGTATTTGCCGATCGCCGGCGGAAGCTGGAGGCGCTGAGACAGGCCGGGGTCGACCCGTTCCCACACGAGTTCGACGCGGTGGAGCCGATCGCGGCGGTGCGCGAAGCGCACACCGGATTGGCGCCAGGGGATGAGACGGACGCGGCGCACCGCATCGCCGGACGGTTGGCGGCGCGCCGCGGCCAGGGGAAGATGGCGTTCCTCGACCTAGTCGACCGGTCCGGCCGGATCCAGCTGCAGGCGCGCGTCGACGAGCTCGGCGAAGTGGGGATGGAGCGCCTGCTGTCGTTCGACCTCGGAGATCTGCTCGGCGTCGATGGCGTGGCGTTCATGTCGCGGCGCGGTGAGCTGACGCTGCGAGTCTCCGAGTTCACCCTGCTCGCGAAGTCGCTGCGGCCGCCGCCGGAGAAGCACCACGGCCTGAGCGATGTCGAGACCCGCTACCGCCACCGTGAGGTCGACCTGATCGCAAACCCCGACGCGCGGGAGCTGTTCGTCATACGCGCGCGAGTGATCACCGCTGCCCGCGCGTTTCTCGATGCCGAGGGGTTCATCGAGGTCGAGACGCCCGTTCTGCAGCCGCTGTACGGCGGCGCCGCCGCGCGGCCGTTCGTGACCCACCACAACGCTCTGGATCGTGATCTGTACCTGCGGATCGCGACCGAGCTGTATTTGAAGCGGCTGATCGTGGGCGGGCTCGAGCGCGTGTATGAGGTCGGCAAGGACTTCCGCAACGAGGGCATCGACACGACCCACAACCCCGAGTTCACGATGCTCGAGTTCTACGAGGCGTACGCCGACTACATGGACATCGCCGCGCGGTGCGAGCAGCTGGTGTCCCGGGTCGCCGCTGCGGTTGGCTATGCCGGGGAGATCTCCTTCGATCCGCCGTGGAAGCGTGAGACCCTGGCCGGCGCGATTGCCGACCGAACGGGCATCGATGTGCTGGCGGCTCGCGACAAGGACTCGTTGGCCGGCGCGATGCGCTCGGGCGGCTACGAGGTACCCCCGGGCGACTCCTGGCCGCAGCTCGTCGACGAGCTGCTGACCAAACACGTCGAGCCGACGCTGATCCAGCCGACGTTTCTGCTCGACTATCCGGTCGAGCTGTCACCGCTCGCCAAGCGCCACCGCGCGGTCGACGGGCTGGTCGAGCGGTTCGAGGCCTACGCCGGAGGCATGGAGATCGCCAACGCGTTCTCGGAGCTCAACGACCCTGACGACCAGCGCCGTCGGTTCGAGGAGCAGAAGCAGCTCGCGGCGGAGGGCGACGAAGAGGCCCAGCCCTACGACGAGGCGTACGTGCAGGCGCTCGAATACGGGATGCCGCCCACGGGCGGGATCGGGATCGGCATCGATCGGCTCGTGATGCTGCTCACCGGGCAGCGCTCGATCCGCGAGGTGGTGCTGTTCCCGGCGATGCGGGACTAGCTCCGCCGCCGGTCGCCCGCCATCGCGAGCGACCGGCGTGAGCTGCGGTTCTAGTAGCCCTGGGGAGGCAGGCTGCCGTTGTGGACCGGGAACTGGGACGAGGTGCCCAGCGTGTGGCCCTTCCGATCGAGCGCTCTGACCTTGTAGACCTTGTAGTTGCTCTTACCCAGCGAGATCTGGGTTTCGAAGCCCGTGCGATTGCGCTGGGCTACGACCTTCAGGTGATGGCTGTTCGGACCGGCCAGGACCTGCCAGCCGACGACCTGTGTCGCGCCGTCCCAGCTCGCATACACGGTCGTCCGGCCGTGCTTGCGCGCGACGGCACCGCGGGGCGGGAAGTACGGCGTTCCGACCCAGTTGTTCGTGAACAGCACCCGGTAGCTCAGATCGGGCGTCGGCCACACGGCATCGAGCAGCATCTTGCCCGCGGCGGAGTACTCGGTGAAGAACGGGAGCGACCCCCAGCCGACCAGGGCGTTGCCGCCCGGGATCAGCTGCATGCTCCCCGTGAACGCTGAGTCGAAGTTCGCGCCGTGGGTGTACTGATGGACCAGCGACGCGGTGTGGTGGGTCGTGTCGAGCTGCAGCTCGAGGCCGCGCGAGGGGCCGGTGGGAGGCGCGAACTTGCCGCCCCCGAGGATCGCGCAGCAGTGGTCGTCGTACACCGTGACGCGGTCATTTGCCAGCAGGAGCACGTTGTGCTGGAACGCGAACTGGTCAGCGGCGGGGATGGTGAAGCTCGAGTTCTTGCCGCCGAGCGTCCACACCACCTGATTGGTCTTGAAGTTGACCAGGTAGGCCGCCCACGTGTTGCGCATCGACACGAGGAACTCGTCGTTGCCGACGAGCTGGACAGCGTTCTCGTGGTAGGCGTCCCACGGAATGGTCCCGAGCGCCGGCGCACGACCCTCAGATTGCGACAGAGGGATGTTCGGCGTGCCGCCCGGGTTATACGCGTCCCAGGTGTACAGGAGCTTGCCCGACGTCAGGTCGTACTCCTGGACCGCCGAGTCGTAGAGGATTCCGTCGGCGGAGCCGCCGTACGCCGACAGGTCCACGTGGTTGAGGTATTTGTATGAAGTGACCCAGGCGTCGTGGCCGCTGATCGACACCTCGTGCGGGCTGATCACCCAGCCGTGGGCCGTATCGCCGGTCAGCTTCGCGACCTGGCGGTAGTGCTGATCGACGACGTAGACCGTGCCGCTTGACGTGGCCCCCGTGCTGGTGATCACCCCCTCCCAATAGGAGAGCGCCGGCTTGCCGTTGTAGGTCTGCTGCTTGAGATCGAGCGTGACCACGCTCGTGGGCGCCGGATTGAACCAAACCGGCTGCAGGTGGCTGTCGAGGATCAGCGGTCCACCCTGCCCGACGAGCTCCTTGCCGAGCACGACGTTTGGGAAGTTCGCGGTCAAGAAGTATCCCGGGGCGAGCTGGTTGGACTGCGTCTTGATGTCCTCGTGCAGCCGCGGCGGGTGGAGTTTCGGGGCCGACTGGTAGCTCCACGCGCCGCGCGTGGTGTACGCGCCGATTTGGGTGGCGGCCGCGTGGGCGCGTGCCGACGCGATCGGGGTGGTTGCGGCGGCGCCGAACGCCAGGGCGGCGGTGATGGCGCTGGCGACGAGCGCGACCGCTGGACGTCGCTCAAGCTTTGCGAAGTGGGCCATGACTATTGCTAACACGCGGAACCCTTCCTAGTTTTGGACCATCGAGCGAAGCTCGGTCAATCCTGCGCCAGAGCCCGGTCAGGCAGGCGGAGCAACCCCAGCGGCACGATGGGCGACTATTTCAAGCGCGTGGAGCGGATCGTTGCGACGGACCTCCTCCACCGAGCTGAGCCTAGAGCTTTCTCAGGCGTCAGGGCGTCTTAATCGCGGTGAACGACGTGTGATCTGCCGCACGGTCCGGGTTTGAGCCCGACGGGCCCGCGTAGGCCTGCTGGTAGACTGGGGCATGGCCCGAGAAGAGCCGGTGCACTCATCCAACGCGGCGCAGAAGCCGAATAGGTGAGTAGCCCCGGATCATCGGCGTCCCCTAAGCCGGCCTTCATACACTTGACTGGCGTAGGAGAGAATTTCTAGGAAAACGCCCCGACCGACCACCGCCAGAGAACCCGCCGAAAGCTAGAGAGAAGTCATGTTCGAGCGATTCACAGAGCGAGCCCGCCAGGTGGTTGTCCTGGCCCAGGAAGAGGCGAGGACGCTCAAGCACAACTACATCGGGACCGAGCACGTGTTGCTCGGCCTGCTTCGCGAGGAGGAGGGACTCGCGGCCCGCGTGCTCGAGTCGCTTGACATCACGGTGGAGCGCGTGCGCGCGCAGGTCGTCCGGATCGTCGGTTCCGGCGAGGAGGTCACCTCCGGCCAGATCCCGTTCACGCCGAGAGCCAAGAAGGTGCTGGAGCTGGCGCTCCGCGAGGCCCTGTCGCTCGGCCACAACTACATCGGCACCGAGCACATCCTGCTCGGCCTGGTGCGCGAGAACGAGGGCGTTGCCGCCCGGATCCTGCTCGACTTCGACGCCGACTCCGAGAAGATCCGCAACGAGGTGATCCGGATGCTGTCCGGCCCTGGCAGCCGCCAGCGCGGCTCGGGCTCGGGTTCCGGCGCCGGCGCCGCCGGTCAGGCCGGCGAAGGCAAGAAGTCTTCGAAGCTGCTCGACCAGTTCGGTCGCAACCTGACCAAGCTGGCCGCCGAGGGCAAGCTCGACCCGGTCGTCGGTCGCGAGACCGAGATCGAGCGGATCATGCAGATCCTTTCGCGCCGGACCAAGAACAACCCCGTGCTCGTGGGCGAGCCCGGCGTCGGCAAGACGGCCGTCGTCGAGGGGCTCGCGCAGCGGATCACGAACTCCGACGTCCCCGAGCTTTTGAAGGGCAAGCAGATCTACACGCTTGACCTGGCTGCTCTGGTCGCCGGTTCTAAGTACCGCGGCGAGTTCGAGGAGCGCCTGAAGAAGGTGATGAAGGAGATCACCCAGCGCGGCGACATCATCCTGTTCATCGACGAGCTCCACAACCTCGTCGGTGCCGGCGCCGCCGAGGGCGCGATCGACGCCGCGTCGATCTTGAAGCCCGCGCTGGCGCGTGGCGAGCTGCAGACGGTCGGTGCCACGACTTTGGAGGAGTACCGCAAGTACCTGGAGCGGGATTCTGCTCTGGAGCGGCGCTTCCAGAAGATCACCGTCGATCAGCCGTCGACTGAGGAGACCGTGCAGATCCTCAAGGGCCTCCGCGATCGCTATGAGCAGCACCACAAGGTCAACATCACCGATGAGGCCCTGGAGGCGGCGGCCGACCTGGCTGACCGCTACATCTCCGACCGGTTCCTGCCGGACAAGGCGATCGACCTGATCGACGAAGCGGCGTCGCGGATGCGGATCAAGTCGATGACCTCGCCGCCCGTGTACCGCGAGCTCGAGGACGAGATCACCGAGACCCGTCGGGCCAAGGAAGAGGCGATCGAGGCGCAGGAGTTCGAGAAGGCCGCCAAGCTGCGCGACGACGAGCGCCGGCTGACCCAGCGCAAGCGCGAGCTGGCCGAGCAGTGGGAAGCGGGCGAGTCGACCGAGCGGCCGTCAATCGGCGAGGACGAAATCGCCGACATCGTCTCGATGTGGACGGGCATCCCGGTGTTCAAGCTGACCGAGGCCGAGACCGCGAAGCTGATGCGGATGGAGGAGGAGCTGCACAAGCGCGTCATCGGCCAGCACCCGGCGATCGAGGTCGTCTCCAAGGCGATCCGGCGCTCGCGAGCGGGTCTGAAGGATCCGAAGCGGCCGACCGGCTCGTTCATCTTCCTTGGTCCATCCGGCGTCGGCAAGACCGAGCTGGCCCGCACGCTGGCGGAGTTCCTGTTCGGCGACGAGGACACGATGGTGCGGATCGACATGTCCGAGTACATGGAGAAGCACGCCGTGTCGCGGCTCGTCGGCTCGCCCCCCGGTTACATCGGGTACGACGAGGGCGGCCAGCTGACCGAGGCCGTGCGGCGCAAGCCGTACAGCGTGCTGCTGCTCGACGAGATCGAGAAGGCCCACCCGGATGTGTTCAACATCCTGCTGCAGATCCTGGAGGACGGGCGGCTGACCGACGCCCAGGGTCGGACGGTCGACTTCCGCCACTGCATCGTGATCATGACCTCGAACATCGGGGCCTCTGAGATCGCCCGGAACACGCCGCTTGGCTTCGCCGTCTCCGACGACGAGACGGGGATCACCTACGACGACATGAAGAACCGGATCATGGGCGAGCTGAAGAAGGTCTTCCGGCCCGAGTTCCTGAACCGGATCGATGACGTGATCGTGTTCCACAAGCTCTCGAAGGACGAGATCAAGGAGATCGTCGACCTGCTGCTGATGCGGATCCGCGCGTCGATGGCCGAGCGCGAGCTCCAGCTCGAGCTCTCCGAAGAGGCGAAGGACCTGCTCGTCGAGAAGGGCTGGGATCCGGCGATGGGCGCCCGCCCGCTGCGGCGCGCGATTCAGCGCTACATCGAGGACCCTCTGGCGGACTTCGTGCTCCGCTCGCAGGTGCCGCCCGGCTCGACGGTCCTCGTCGAGCCCGCGCCCGTCGGTGATACCGATGAGCGCGAGGTGACCCTGTCGGTGCTCGAGCCGGCGCCGAAGCCCACGCCGGTCGGCGTAGGGGCCGAAGGTGGCAGCGAGGACGAAGGCGGCGAGGGCGCTTCCGACCCCGAGCCTGCCGACGGCGATCCGCCTACTGAGTCTGAGTAAACGAAGACAGCCCGGCCCGCGCGTCGCGCTGGCCGGGGCCGTGGCGGCGGTCCTCGCTGCGCTCAGCGCGTGCGGGGGCTCGCTCGCGGCGGCGCCGGCCCGCACGGGGGCCGGGCGTGGCGGAGATCCGCTGTCGCTCGTCGGCGTGCGGGTGGTTCCCTCGCTGACCGGTCCCTCGTCGGTCATGCTGCCGGCCGGCGGCGCGGTCGTCTCGTTCGACATTCACGGCGGGTCATTCGTCGTCGGCCGGCGAACCGTGTCGTTGGCCTCCGCCGCCTCGAATTGGCTGGGCGGGACGGCCTGGCGGCACGTCGAGATCGCGGGGGGACGAGTCTCCGTCGACGGCTATGGGCTCGGCGCTGTCTCGCCCGGGGCGACCAGGCTCGTGTTCGGCCGCGTCCGACTTCGGGCGCTGATCATCAGCCCGCCGAGCGCGCGGGCAGCGCTGCTCTTGCACCGGCTGGCCGAGCTGCACGCCCGCGTGCCGGCGCGGTTGTTCCCGACCGGGGCCTCGGTCGCCGACCGCTTGTACTACGACCCCGGCTGGACGAGCGGGTTCTACGCCGGCGCCCTGTGGGAGGCGGCCCAACTCGAGCCGGCCGGGGGGATGTTCGCGCGATGGGCGCTGGCGGCCACGGTCGACCACTTCGGGTCCGAGCGCTCGCCGACTCACGACGTCGGCTTCATGTACGGGCAGTCGTCGATGAACGCCTACGAGGCTTTGTGCGAGACCGGCACCCGCGGTTTGACCTCACTTTGCCATCGGCTCCGTCGCAGCGTGATCGCCGCCGCCGGCGAACTGCTCTCGCTGGCCGGTTCGAATCCCGGCCGCGGCACGATTCCGACAAACCCGACGAGCCCCGAGGCGGAGACGATCGTCGACTCGATGATGAACATTTCGATCCTCCCCTGGGCCGGCGCCGCGACGAGGAACGGGGCGTACCGCCGGCTCGCGCTGCACCAGGCCCGGGTGATCGCGTCCGTCCTCGTACGGCGGGACGGCTCGACGGCGCAATCGGCGAACTTCGACCGGGCGTCCGGCCGACTGCTGTCGGTCACGACCCACCAGGGGCTGTCGAACCGCTCGACGTGGGCCCGAGGCGAGGGCTGGGCGCTGTACGGCTTCTCGGTGGCCGCGCTGCAACTGCGCGACCGCGCGCTGCTGCGCGTCGCGCAACGGGTGGCGGGGTACGTCGCCTCGCATCTGCCGCCAGGTGGCGTGCCGCGGTGGGACTACGACGCGCCGGCTGGTGCGCCCGTCGACGTGTCCGCCGGCGTGATCACCGCCGCCGGCTTCCTCCACCTCGTCGCCGCGTGCGTCCAGTTCGGCGGCGCGGGCTGTGGCGCCGCCCGCACGGCGACCTGGATCGCGCTCGCGCGGAGGATGCTCACAGGCGCGGTGACCGGTTATGCGTCGTCACGGCCACCGCTCGGTCTTTTGCGCTCCCAGATTCAGGACCAGCGGTGGGGGGGCCGTTGCTGGTGCAACCACGGGGAGCTGATCTACGGGCTGAGCTACGGGCTCGAAGCGCTCCGTCTGCAGCGGCCGCTTCCCGCCCCTTAGGTGGTGGCGTCGCTCGCAGGGGCGCCGGTGGGGTCGCTCCCCGGGGTCCCGGTGGGGTCGCTCCCCGCGGCATCGGGCGAGGCGAGCAGCACCGCGCCTATGGTCACGGCGACGAACGCGAGCACCCTGATCGCCCCGATCGCGCCTGACGGAACGGGCTCGTGCAGGACGATCGTGCCGGCGAGGATGGGCAGCGCGTTGGTGCACAGCGTCGCCAGGCCGGCCACCGTCAGCGCGCCGCCGCGCTGGTAGCCGAGCTGGAGCAGCGAGGTCCCCAGCAGATAGCCGGCGATCAACGTGACGGCGAAGGCGAAGCGGGCGCCGCCCTGGGTGGTGAGCTTCGTCGAGAGATCGCCGATGGAGAAGAACAGACCGCCGGCGAGACCGTTAGCGACCGCGAGCTCGCCTCGCCGGCGGCCGAAGGCGAGCACTGCCAAGGCGACTGCGGCGGTCCCGCCGAGCCACGCGAGGACGCCGGCGGTAGAGCCGCTGCCGCCACCGCCGGCATGGTTGGCCAGCGAAACCGCCAGCAGCACCAGGCCGAGCACCGCCAGCGCCACGCCGATCGACTGGCGACGCCCGAGTCGTCGTCCGGAGACCTTGGCCGTGGCGTACGCGAGGACGCCGATCCCGCCGGCGCCGATGCTCTGAACGACGGCCAGCGGCGCGAGTGCCAGCGCCGCGGCGTACGACGCGAATCCGCTGGACTCCATGGCAAACCCGAGCATCCAGCTGCGGTCGTGGAGCAGGATCCGCAGCGAATGGATCGGGCGTCGCAGCGAGAGCGCCGGCAGCGCGGCCGCGGCATCGTGCTCGCGGCCGTAGGCGAGATTGGTCAGCGTCGTCGAGACCGCCGCCAGCACCAGCCCGATCACGACTCCGATGTGCACCCCACGGCAGCCTAGCCAGCAGCGCCCGTCGATCGGCCTGCTATAGCGGTGTCGATCGACGGCGACGTGGGTCGAGGTGTGCCGACTTCGTGCCAACTCCGCGGTGCCGTCGGGGCCGGGCCGTAGCCTGGAGACGATGGCGCGCTCCAGCTCCGTTCACGTCTGCTCGGCCTGTGGGCACGAGTCGCCGCGTTGGGCCGGGCAGTGTCCAGGGTGCGGCGAGTGGAACACGCTCGTCGAGGAGGCCCGGCCGGGGGTGGCCGGACGGCGCTCCGGTGGCCGTGGCGGTCCCGGCGGTTCTGGCGGCCGGGGGGCGGCCCCGGTGACGCCGATTGCGCTGGGCGATGTGGCCGCCGCGGAGCACGCTCGGCTCAGTACCGGGATCGGTGAGCTCGACAACGTGCTCGGCGGAGGGATCGTCCCCGGGTCGCTGATCCTGATCGGCGGCTCGCCGGGAATCGGCAAGTCCACGCTCACGACGATGGCGCTCGCCCATCTGGTCGCCGCCGGCCGGCGCACGCTGTATGTGTCGGCAGAGGAATCGGCCGCCCAGATCCGGCTGCGGGCACAGCGGTTGTCGAACGCCGGCGATGCGCTGCGGATCCCGGTGATCGCCGAGACGGATCTCGATGCCGTGCTGGCCACGCTCGAGCGCGAGCGGCCGGAAGTGTGCGTGATCGACTCCGTGCAGACGCTGGTGTCCGGCGAGCTGTCTAGCGCCGCCGGCTCGGTGGGGCAGGTCCGCGAGGTCGCGAGCGCCGTCATGCGGGTGGCTAAGGAGCTGCGGATCGCCGTACTCCTGGTCGGACACGTGACCAAGGATGGAGCGCTGGCCGGGCCGCGGGTCTTGGAGCACCTCGTCGACTGCGTGCTCCAGTTCGAAGGCGAGCGGGAGCGGACCTACCGCACGGTCCGCGCAATCAAGAACCGGTTTGGCTCGACCAACGAGGCGGGTGTGTTCGAGATGCACGAGGACGGGCTGGTCGAGGTGCTGGACGCCTCGGCGCGGTTCGTGGCCGAGGCCACCCGGGCGCCCGGCAGTGTCGTGCTGTGCGCGATGGAGGGCTCGCGGCCGCTGCTCGTCGAGGTCCAGGCGCTCGTCTCGAGCTCCGAGCTGGTGCCGCCCCGCCGGGTCGTCGCCGGGCTCGACCGCAACCGAGTCGCGCTCGTGCTGGCGGTGCTCGGCCGCCACGGCGGGATCGGGCTTGGGGCGGCGGACGTGTTCGTGAACGTTGTCGGCGGCGTGCGCGTCGACGAGCCGGGGTCCGATTTGGCGGTCGCGCTCGCCGTGGCCAGCGCCGCAAAACGGGTGGCGCTCTGCTCGGCATCGGGCGCGCCGCTCGCCTGCTTCGGCGAGCTGGGCCTGACTGGGGAATTGCGGACCGTGGCGCATGCGGATCGGCGGATCGCCGAAGCGGCCAAGTTCGGACTCGGCCCGGGGCTCGATCCGAGTCGCCACGCCACACTGCGCGCGGCGCTCGACGCCGCGTTAGCAGCGAAAAAGCCCGTCGTGCAAGCGGCTTGAGCCGCTGCGTCAGCGGGGCGCGCGAAGCAACGTGCCTGTAAAATTCGCTTGATGCCGCCTCGTCCCGGGGAAGAGCTCAAAGAGGAGCTTGAGACTCGACAAGAATCCCGGCTGGTGCGGGCCCTGGAGATGGTGGCGCCGGGGGCGGCCCTGCGCGAGGGAATCGACAACATCCTCCATGCTCGCACCGGTGGGCTGATCGTGATCGGGGAGGTGGACGAGCTCGCTTTCCTGTTCTCGGGTGGGATCAAGCTCGAGCACGACTACTCACCGGCGCTGCTTTACGAGCTGGCGAAGATGGACGGGGCGATCGTGCTCAATGGCAACGCGACCAAGATCGTGCACGTCAACGTGCAGCTGACCCCGGACCCGACGATCCTGACCCTCGAGACCGGAACTCGCCACCGCACGGCGGAGCGCGTCTCGAAGCAGACCGATGCCCTCGTGGTGGCGATCTCCGAGCGTCGCGAGGTCGTCTCGCTATACGTCGACGGGGTCAAATACATCCTCGAGGACATCCCGGTCGTGCTGGCCAAGGCCAATCAGGCGCTGGCCGCGCTCGACAAATACCGCTCCCGGCTCGACCAGGTCTCGACCCGCCTGACCGCGCTCGAGTTCGAAGGTGGGACGACGCTCCACGACGTGCTGACTGTGCTGCAGCGGATCGAGCTGGTGACGCGGATGGCCGTCGAGATCGAGCGCTACATCGTCGAGCTCGGATCCGAG
The DNA here is from genome assembly GCA_963794825.1 of uncultured Solirubrobacterales bacterium. Classification (GTDB taxonomy): domain Bacteria; phylum Actinomycetota; class Thermoleophilia; order Solirubrobacterales; family Solirubrobacteraceae; genus Palsa-465. The sequence goes on along the minus strand of CAWCFB010000001.1, from coordinate 1,627,200 downwards.
GGTCGGCTGATCGAGATGCAGCTGGACGAGACCATGGTCGGGGTCGCCGCCGACAAGGCGGCTTTGGTTCACGATTACCTGATCGAGGACACCGACGAGAGCTTTCAAGAGGCGTTCGACCAGCTCGTTCGCCTTCCCCATCAGGACCTACTCGACTTCGGTCGGCTGGCCGAACTGCTCGGCTACGACCGCAAGCTCAACACCCTCGACTATCCCGTATCGCCGCGCGGCATCCGGATCCTGGGACGCATACCGCGACTGCCCAAGCTCGTTGTGCAACGGATCGTCGGCGAATTCGGGGGACTCGAGGAACTACTCGCCGCAACAGACGGCGAGCTGGAGACCGTCGACGGCGTCGGCGAGATCCGTGCGAAGGACATCCGCGAGGGCCTTCGCCGTCAGCAAGAGATCAACCTCGTGGACCGATACCTGCAGACCTAGCCGAGCGTGCTGGCGAATGCCGCCGGCCCGGACAGAGGAGGACGTCATCACAGAGCTAACGGAAGAGCACCTGGAAGAGGATCTCGAGAGCGCCGAACCGGTGCCGTTCATCGAGTTCGAGGTTGGGGACAGCGTTGTCTATCCCCACCATGGCGCTGGCAAGGTCCTGCGTAAGGAGGAGAAGGAGGTGCTTGGCGAGTCTCGCGAGTACCTGACGATCAAGATCCTTCACAACGACATGACCGTGATGGTCCCGACCGAGAACGCGGCGCTGGCCGGGCTGCGCCGGGTGATCGATGAGGAGACGGTCAAGAAGGTGCTCGCCCTGCTGGCCGACGAGTGCTCGGAGATGCCCAAGAACTGGAACCGGCGGTTCAAGCACAACCGCGACAAGATCAAGACAGGCGACATCTACGAGCTCGCGGAAGTCGTACGCAACCTCGCCACCCGAGAGGCCGAGAAGGGGCTGTCGACCGGCGAGAAGCAGATGTACACGCGTGCCAAGCGGATTCTCGGATCCGAGCTGATGTATGCGCTCGACATGAACGAGGAAGAAGTCGAGGAGCATCTGCATTCGCTGATGACGGATCCGCACGTGAACGGAAACGGCAACCGGAAGGTGGCGGTGGCCGCCAAGTAGGTCACCGTTCCGGGGAGAAAGATGGCGGTCGCGCTGATCGTGGCCGCAGGCCGTGGCGAGCGCCTTGGGTCGGACCGGCCTAAGGCGCTCGTCACTGTGGCCGGGAAGCCGATGGTGCAGTGGAGCGTGGACGCGCTCTCGGCCGTGGCGGGCGTGACCGCGATTGTCGTGGCGCTGCCGGCCGAGCATGCGTCAGCGGCGCCGGCCGGAACGTTGGGGGTCGCGGGCGGCGCGGTCCGGTCCGAGTCCGTCCGGCTGGCGCTGACCGCTGCCGGCGCCGGGGATCCCGTGATCGTTCACGACGCTGCGCGTCCGCTGGCATCGGTAGAGCTGTTCGAGCGCGCGCTGGAGGAGTTGCGGACAACCCAGGCCGATGCCGTGATCGCGGCGGCTCCCGTCGCCGACACGATCAAGGAAGTCGGGCCCGACGGCCGGACCGTCGAGCGTACGCTCGACCGTACCGCGCTGTGGGCGGTGCAAACGCCCCAGGTATTCCGGCGCGGCGCGCTTGAGCGCGTGCTGAGCGAAGCCTCGCCTGAGCTGCTGGCCGACGCGACCGATGATGCCTGGCTGATCGAACGCGGCGGCGGTAGCGTCCGCGTCGTGGCGGCACCGGCTTCGAACCTCAAGATCACCACGATCACCGATCTGCACGTCGCAGAACTGCTGCTCTCAGAGCGCGGGGCCGGATGACCATTCGCACGGGCATCGGCTACGACTGCCACCGGTTCGCCTCCGGCCGCCGGCTGGTCCTCGGTGGCGTCGAGGTCCACCACGAACTCGGGCTGGAGGGACATTCCGACGCCGACGTGCTCGCGCACGCGGTGATCGATGCGCTGTTGGGAGCGGCGGCGCTGGGAGACATCGGCGAGCACTTTCCCGACACGGACGAGCGCTTTCGCGACGCGGACTCGATCGGGTTGCTCCGGGCGGCGGTGGAGCTCCTCGGCGAGCGAGGGTCTGAGATCGTCAATGTCGATGCCACCGTGGTAATCGAGCGGCCGAAGCTCGCGCCCCACCGTGAGGCGATGAGGGCATCGCTGGCTGCGGCCCTGGGGGTCGAGCTGGACCGAGTAAGTGTGAAGGCGACCCGGGGCGAGGGGATGGGATTCGTGGGCCGAGGGGAGGGCGCCGCCGCGCTGGCGATTGCCACCATCGATACACGAACGTAACGTTGATGTTATAGTCACGTACCGTGAACGCCGTGCACAATGTCCTCTGCTCCTCCGGCTGGTGGGCCAAGCGCGTGGAGACCGAATTGGTGCCGTGGGGCCTCGACGGCGCGGACCTCGGCGAGGACGTGCTCGAGATCGGCCCTGGGTTCGGAGCGACCACCCGCCTGCTGGCCGGCCGCGTGCCACGCCTGACCGCGGTCGAGCTCGACCCCGGTTACTGCCGGCGGCTGCGGGCGACGCTGGGCGACCGAGTCGAGGTGGCCGAAGGCGACGCCACCAAGCTGCCATTCGAGGACGGGCGCTTCTCCGGCGTCGTCTGTTTCACGATGCTTCACCACATCACGCCGGCGGAGTCGCAGGACAAGGCTTTCCAGGAAGTCGCGCGGGTACTGCGCCCAGGCGGCACATTCGCGGGAACCGACAGCGTGGGGAAGGGCCCGTTGTTCAAGCTGATCCACATCGGCGACACACTGAACCTGCTCGACCCCGCGACGCTCCCGGCCAGGCTCCAGCAGGCAGGTCTCACGAACGTGACCGTTGATCGCGGGGGTCGCTCGGTCCGGTTTTGTGCGCGCAAGCTGGCGTGAGCGAACCCCAGCCGATCCCGCCGCACATTGTCGACGCGGCGCGCCACGTGCTCGCCCAAGATGGCCTCGCGGCGGCGACGCTCGAGCGGATCTCCGCGGCCGCCGGGGTCTCGCGGATGACGCTCCATCGCCGCGGAGTCTCGAAGCAGGACATCCTGCAGGCGCTCGCGCTCAGGCTGGGCGACGAATACCGGGAGGCGTTCTGGCCGGCGCTGGTGTCGAAGGGGAGTGGGCGCGAGCGTCTGGCGCTCGCGCTGGCTCAGCTCTGCGAGGTGACGGAAGACAACCTATCGCTACACGGAGCGCTTTCGGTACACGCACGTAACACGATCTACCACGACGACCAGGGGATGACCCGGAACGAGTTCGTGGAGCCGCTCGAGCGGTTGCTGCTCGACGGCGCCGCCGACGGATCGCTGGCGGCTTCCCGCACCGAGGAGACCGCGACGTTGCTGTTCAACGCGGTCAGCCACACATACGCCCACCTGCGCACCGGACATGGATGGCCTCCGGACCGAGCCCGCAACCGTGTGGTCGGCCTGGTGCTCGATGGCGTCGGGGCAAAAACCGATGTTTCGTAGGCGACCACTTACGCACGTTTTACGCCAGATCGTCTACCGTGATGTGCGCGGCTGGGGTTGTCACGGCGCCATGGCGCCGACCGCGAAAGCAGGAGGAAGTCGATGAGGTTGTGGCAAGCGCGTACGTTCACGCTTGCGTCGCTGGGCTGTGCGATGGCGTTGGTCGTCGCGCTACTGACGACGACGCCGTCCGCCGGCGCCGGGACTCCGGTGAGCGCCTTCCCGATCCCGGGGAGCAAGGTGGCGCCGACACGCGCCCAGCTGGCGTTCCGGGGCTTGCCGGCGTCGCAGCTCGGAACGATCACGGTCACGGGCAGCAAGAGCGGTGTGCACACCGGCACGATCGAAGGGGATTCCGACGGTCTCGGGGCGAGCTTCATCCCCGCCCAGCCGTTCACCGCGGGGGAAACGGTGACTGTCGTGACTGCGCTGAATATCCGCGGGGCCTCCAGCGGCCGGTACTCATTCACCGTTTCGCAACCGCTCAACCCGGTCCGCGTGGCGCCCCCTCTGTTCGCCGCGCGGGTCCATAACGACGCGCAGGTGTTCCGTTCGCGGCCGGATCTGCGACCCGTCTCGATCCGCGTGGTCAAGAACACCACCCACGCGGCGCCGGGCTACTACTTTTTCGCGCCCCAGGCCGGACCGCTCTCGGACGGGCCACTGGTCGTCGACTCGCATGGCCACGTCGTCTGGTACAAGCCTCTGCCGCGCTCGGAGCTGGCCACCGATGTCCGGGTGCAGACCTATCAGGGAAAACCGGTCCTGACGTGGTGGCAGGGAAGCTGGAACGCCGGCGTCGGACGTGGCGTCGATGTGATCAACAACACCTCCTACCAGCAGATCGCCACGGTCCGGGCGGCGAACGGGATGGACGCAGACCTGCACGAGTTCCAGATCACTCGAAACGGCGCCGACGCTCTGATCACCGCTTACTACCCGGTGTGGTGGGACGAGAGCTCGGCCGGCGGTCCGAAGCGGGGAATCGTGTTCGACTCGGTCGTACAGGAGATCGACATCGCGACTGGGCTCGTGATGTTCCAATGGGACAGCCTCGACCATGTCCCGCTGACGGCGAGCACGGGACCGCCGCCAAAGGATCGGACCCATCCCTACAACTACTTCCACATCAACTCCGTCACCCAGGATGACGACGGCGATCTGATCATCTCCGGGCGCAACACGTCGGCCGTCTACAAGGTCGACATCAACACCGGCGCGGTCATCTGGACGCTCGGTGGCAAGTACTCGAGCTTCAAGTTCGGACATATCGCGTCGTTTGCGTTCCAGCACGACGTACGCGTGCGGGCGCAGAACGACGCCGTGTTGACGATGTTCGACGACGGCGGGGGACCTCCAGATGTCCACGGTGAGTCGCGCGGTCTGAAGCTGCGGCTCGATCTCAAGCACATGACGGCGTCAACGATTGTGCGCGACCTTCACGCGCCGCCGCTGCTAGCGGAGTACGAGGGCAACGACGAGGAGCTTCCGAACGGTGACGACCTGATCGGGTGGGGCGAGCAGCCGTACTTCAGCGAGTACACGAACACCGGTCAGCCCGTGTTCGACGCGCGGCTGGGCGATCCGAACCCGGTCTACCGCGTGTACAAGTTCAGCTGGAGCGGTTCGCCCCAGACATTGCCGGCGCTGGCGGTGACGCTGAGCAAGGGAGTCGAGACTGCCTATGCGAGCTGGAATGGCTCCACATCTGTGTACCGCTGGCGGGTGCTCGGCGGTTCGTCCGCCACCTCGCTGGCGCCGATTGTGACCGCTGCCAACCGGAACTTCGAAACGGCGATCCGGATCCGGTCAGAGGCCTACGTCGAGGTGCAGGCACTCGGGTCCTCAGGCCAGGTGCTCGCCACGTCGCTAGCCGAGCGCCCGCACTAGGACCGCTCCCCGAAAGCGGGGCCGGCGCAGCGGCTTGGAATCAGCCGGCGCGGGCGGCGCGACGCTCGGCCGCTCGCTCGCGCAGCTGTTCCTGTTCGACGATCCGTTTCAGCTGACCGAGGCTGCGGCGCAGATGGCCGGTGACGGCCGGGGCGGCCAGCCGCTCGGCGACCCAGCCAGCCGGGCCCGCGCCGGCCACGCCGTAGGCGAGACGCAGCTCCACTCGGGTACGGCCTCCGGCCGTCGAGCGCAGGCGCCAGCGGCCGCGCTGGTCGACGCCGGTCACCGAGGTCCATGCGAGCTCGCACGGCGGGTCCCACTCGACCACCTCGATCAGGCCGCCGATCTCGGCCGAACCGACTCGCATGAGCATCCGGTAGCGGGCACCGAGGCCGGTGGGCTCGTCGCCCGCGACCTCCCAGCGGGTGACGCCCGACATGAAGCTGAGCATCCGCTCCGGATCAGAGACGGTGGCCCACACCCGCTCGATGGGCGCGGCGATCTGGGCGCTGGCGGCGACCCTCATCCGATGATCGGCAGCCGACGCTCGGCAGCGAGCGCGTCGAGCGTCTCCTGCATCGAGCGGACGATGTGGTCGTAGACCTCGTCGAGATCGGGGTCGGGCCCGAACTCCTCGCGGAGGTCGATCGCCGGGAGCGTCTCGATGGTGATCTTCGCGGGCAGCGGAATATGGCCGAGCATGTCGCCGATGTTCAGCCCCCACGGGAGCGCAATCGAGATCGGAAGCACCTTCAAGCGGAACAAACGGTCGAGCGCGAGCAGCCGGGCGAGCCGCTCGCCCCGGCTGAGGAACAGGGACGTCTCCTGGCCGCCGATCGAGACGACGGGAACGATCGGCACCTTGTGCTCGAGAGCCAGGCGGATGAAACCCTTGCGACGGTTGAAATCTACGCGGTGGCGTTCCCAGATCGGCCGGTGGACCTCGTAGTCGCCGCCCGGGTAGACGAGCAGCGCGGACCCCGCTTCGAGCGCCTTGGCGGCGTTCGAAGGCGACGCGGCCACCGTTCCGAACTTACGCAGCGGGGCGAGGCCGGGCATCGAGAGGACAAGGTTGTGGGCGAGCTGGTAGAAGGCGCGCTCGACCCCGAAATACGTGGCGAACGCGAGCGTGAAGACCAGCGTGTCGGGCGTCATGTTGCCGCCCGAGTGGTTCCCGACGAGCAGCACCGGTCCATCGTCGGGGATGTTGCCCGAGCCCCCGCACCTCGCCGCGGTACCAGATGCTGGCGGCGAGCCACATCAGCGATAGCCGCTCGCGGATGTAGTCCGGATCGCGCTCATCGAGATCCGCGCGGGGAATCCGCTTCTCCACCTGTTCGGGTGATGCCTCGCAACGCTCGGCCAACCAGCGCGCCGACGCCGCCGGCGCTGGGGCCGTGGTCGTCGACAGGCGCCGACTGATGTCCGTTGGTGCTCGGGGCGCGCGTGGTCGTCGACATGGCGCGGAGTTTAAGCCGTTACGCCGCCTGGGCCCGATCGGCAGGCGGTTGGAGGCCCCGATGGCGCTCGGCTTGTTCTGACTGGGCGAAGAACCCCATCAGCAGCTCATTTGTCTCCTCGGGGCGCTCGACCTGGGGCACATGGCCGCAATGGTCGATCGTCACCTGCTCGGCCGATGGCAGCCAGCGACGGACATGACGGCTGAAGCCGGCGGGGACGAGCGGATCGTGGCTCCCCCACACAAACAGCGCCGGCCGCTCGAGCTCTGCGAGCCGGGGATAGAAGCCGCCGCGTCCGAACGGCTTCTCCAAGTAGATATTGCGGGCGCAGGACAGGAAGGCGTAGCGGGCGCCCGCCGAGTGATAGATGCGCCGAAACTCGTCGACCATCAGATCCCCGACCGCTGGGTCGATGACATCGCAGTCGCAGAACATCGCCCAGAATTGGGAGGCCACCGTCTTGCGGCTGAAGCCATGGGGCAGCATCCCGAACTCGGGACGAAGCATCCGGACGATGGGGTGAAACCCGCGTTTGACCCACGCCACCGCCGGACACAGAAGCCCGAGGGCATTAACCCGCTCGGGCGCGACGAGCGCGGTCTCGATGGCAATCCGCCCGCCCATCGAATTCCCGACGATGTGGGCGCGCTCGACTTCGAGCTCGTCCATCAGCCCGAGCATCACGTCGGCGAACCAAGGCGCGTTGTAGCCGCCGCGTGGCCGGCTTCGACGAGGAGCCGAAGCCCGGCAGATCCGGCGCGTGGACGCGGTACCGGCTTGACAGCGCAGCGGCCGTCTCGAACAGCGACGCCCGCGTGCCGCCGAGGCCGTGAAGTAGGAGCACATCGGGCCCGCTTCCCATCGTCAGCGTCGAGACTTTGTGACGACCGACCGGGATGTCGCGGATGCGCAGCAATGGCGGGCGCCCACCGGGACGGCGGAACATCCCCTCGAATCCGACCGCGTAGTCGAGGTTGCCGCGCACGGCCAGCTGGCGGCGCTGAAATGCCTCGACGCCGGAGAGCTCGCCTTCGCGCAGACGGGCCCACGTTTCCGCGTCGGTCGAGAGGGTTACGTCCGGCTTGCGGCGAGTCGCCCCTTTGCGGACGCGAGCCCCGTGTGCAGTGCAGCGAACCTCCCAGGTGTGGCCGAGATCGCACAGCTGTACGTGGTAGGTCGCGTCAAAGCCGGCGTCTGCCCCGAGGTACCGTTCCGAGAGCGAGCGGAACGCCTCGTCGACGCGCGCGAGCCGTTCCGCGTGTTCCACCCCAGAACGCACGGCGGGCACCCTACATGCCTCCACGGCGGGGTGTCGCCAGTGCCGGCCGCACACCCGCAATTTGCGGTTGATCAACTACAGTCGCGCGAGCTTGCGCCAGATCGTCCTCCACGACACTCGCACCGGCCAGTTGCGCCCGCTCGAGCCCCGGACGCCCGGCCGCGTGGGCATTTACGCGTGCGGCCCGACCGTGTACGGGCCGATTCACGTGGGCAACGCCCGCCCGTTCGTCGTCTTCTCGCTGTTGAAGCGGTTCCTCGTTCACGAGGGCTACGAGGTCGACTTCGTGGCGAACGTCACGGACGTCAACGACAAGATCTACGACGCGGCCCATGCGGCGGGTATCGGCAGTGCCGAGCTCGCGCACGAGATGTCGGATCGATATGTGGCCGACACCGACCGCCTCGGCCTCGGGCGACCCGACCACGAGCCCCGGGCAAGCGAGACGATCGAGGGGATCGTGGCGCTGATCGAGGATCTGGTGGTGGGGGAACATGCCTACGTCGCGGGCGGAGATGTGTACTTCTCGGTTCGCAGTTACCCGGCTTACGGCGAGCTCTCACACCGGAATATCGATGACATGGATCAGGGGGAGGGTGTCGAGGGCGCCGCGCTGAAACGAGATCCACTGGATTTCGCCCTGTGGAAGGCGGCCAAAGCGGGGGAGGACACGTTCTGGGAGTCGCCGTGGGGTCCGGGTCGCCCGGGGTGGCACATCGAGTGCTCGGCCATGGCTGAGTCGCTACTCGGGGTCGACTTCGAAATCCACGGCGGAGGGGCCGACCTGATCTTTCCGCACCACGAGAATGAGGCCGCCCAGACGGCTGCGGCCCGCGGGCAGGAGCTGGCGCGGCTGTGGGTCCACAACGGAATGATCCGGCTCGACCAGGAGAAGATGTCGAAGTCGGTGGGCAACATCTTCCTGCTCGGCAACGCGCTCGACGCCTACGGTCGCGACGCGCTGGTGATGTACTTCCTCGGCGGCCACTACCGCCAGCCGATCGAGTTCGACGAGGCCCGTCTGGAGGAGGCCACCGCGCGACTGGCGCGGATCCGGGACGCGGGCCGTCGGCTGGTCGCCGGCGCCGGCCCCGAGTGGTCGGGTCCACTGAAGGAGCGGTTTTTCGACGCGCTGGCCAACGACTTCAACACGCCGAAGGCGCTGGCCGAAGTCGCGGCCTGGGTCACAGAGGCGTTCAAGCACCCCGCGGGCACGGTCGGTGATGCGGCTCTCCGGGAAATGCTGGGAGTGTTCGCGCTCGACAACGTGCTCGACGCCGAGGCGCCCCCGCCGGTTCAGGCCGTCGAGCTGATGGATGCTCGCGAGGCCGCTCGGTCCGAGCGCGACTTCGCCACCGCGGACCGCCTGCGCGACGAGCTTCGCGAGCTCGGGTGGGAGGTCCGAGATGGCGCGGACGGCCCCGAGCTGATCTCGCTCGGACGGTGATCGTCTACGGCCGCAACCCGGTGCGCGAGGCGCTTCGCGGCCCGCGCACGGTCTCCCGCGTGTGGGCGACCACGAACGGGGCGCGAGAGGCGTGGCTCAGCGACGGCCCGGATGTCACGATCGTCGCCTCCGATGAGCTCGTGCGGCTGTCCGGCTCGGACGGACACCAGGGGATCTGTGCCGAGGTCAGCCAATTCGAGTACGCCGACGGCGGGGAGCTGCTGCGCGGCTCGCCGGCGCCGTTGCTGGTCGCGCTCGACCAGGTCACCGACCCGCAGAACCTGGGCGCTATCTGTCGGACGGCGGAGTGCGCGGGCGCCGCGGGAGTCGTGCTGCCCGAGCGCCGTTCCGCCCAGATCACCGCGGCCGTGTGCAAAACCTCGGCCGGCGCGGTCGAGCATCTCCCGGTGGCGATCGTCCGCAACCTTGCCGACTGGCTCGGCGATGCCAAGGCGGCCGGGCTCTGGTGCTACGGCGCCGACGCCGACGCCAAGGTTCCGTACGACGCGGTCGACTGGGCCGGCGGGGTGGTGCTCGTCCTCGGCTCTGAGGGGCGGGGGCTGCGGCCCCGGGTCGCGGCGATGTGCGATTCCCTCGTTGCGCTGCCCCTGCGGGGCCGGATCGAGTCCCTGAGCGTGGGCGCGGCGGCCGCGGTGCTGCTCTATGCCGCCGCGCAAGCTCGCTAGCGCGCGTCGAGATATTCCTTGCCAGGGCTTGACAACTTTGCGGTGCTATGTAAAGCTCGCGCCGGGAGATAAGGATCAACTAGAGCTTTAGGCTCACGGTTGGTTAGAGGTACATAGGTGCGGCGCCATGGGAGGTGACGCGTCACGAATTCCGGAGGATCATGCGTCCGCGCGTGCTCCAGGAGGGAAAGGGTCGTGGCAAGACTTTCCGCTTACCCCCAGGCTCAGCCTCAGGTTGAGGATGGCTTCCTAATCGCGCTGGCGAAGCAGGGACATGCCGACGCATATGACCGCATCGTTCGTCGGTATTACGGCTTCGTGCGGCTGAAGGCCTCGTCGTACTTCCTGGCCGGCGGCGACGCCGACGACCTGATCCAGGAGGGGCTGGTTGGGCTCTACAAGGCGGTTCGCGACTACCGGACCGACCGCGAGTCGAGCTTCCGCAACTTCGCGGAGCTGTGCATCACCCGCCAGATCATCACCGCGGTCAAGACCGCCACGCGCAACAAGCACGCACCGCTCAATCAGTACGTGTCGTTCTCGAGCACGCCGTCCGGGGCCACGGGCGACTCCGACTCGACCCTCGACGAGGTGATTCCCGGGTCCCCGGTCCACGATCCGGTCAATCAGGTGATCTCCTCGGAGGAGTTGCGGGCGCTGGTCGCGTGCATCTCGACGGCGCTGTCGGAGCTCGAGTCACGGGTGCTCGCGCTGTACCTTGACGGCCACTCCTACGAGGAGGTCGGCCGCCGGCTCGGCTGCGACTGCAAGACCGTCGACAACGCGCTCCAGCGGGTCAAGCGCAAGGTCGGTCAGCACCTGTCCGAGCGCGCGATTCCGGCCTAGGCCGCCACTTAGAACACATACGGCGCTGTGGCGGGGTTGCGCTACAGCGCCTCGCAGCGCGACGATCAACACGATTGGCCGTCGAAGCGAGTGCGCCGGTCCTCCGTGGGTCCGAAGTTACCGCGCTCTGCGAGGATTCCAGCTGCGATGGAGAACTTCGACCAGCTGGCCGTAACCGCCGCCGAGCAGGATGCCCTCGCGCGGCTCCGAGCCGCGACCGGAGTCACCGACGGCCCGATGGAACGTCACTCGCTGCGGACGCGGCACATTGCCGCCAGGCTGGCCGGGCAGCGCCAGTGGCCGATCGACGGCGAGGTGCTGACCGTCGCGGCAATCCTCCACGATGCCGGGCTGTACCCGGGGATCTCCCGCGGCGGCGTGTACACCTCCGACGGCGCGCAGACGGCGCGCGAGCTGCTCGCCGCCCACGGCTGGAGGCCGGAGCGGATCGAACTGTGTGCGAACGCGATCGATCGCCACCATGAGCTCCGTCGCCAGCGTGCGCTCGGCGCCGAGGTCGAGGGGCTGCGACTCGCGGACCTGGTCGAGCTAAGCGGCGGTCTGCTCCGGTTCGGGCTCGATCGCACGTGGCTGCGCGAGCTGTACGCGGAGGTTCCGCGCGCCGGCCTGTACGGCGAGCTCGCGCGGGAGGTCGGCCGTGCGCTGCGAGAACGGCCGCTGACGATGGCGCGGATCTTCTGGCGCGGATGACTGTGTCCTCGCCCGATCTGGACGGCACAACCTATCTCGTGACCGGGGCCAGCGCCGGAATCGGCCGCGAGACCGCTCGCGCGCTGGCGGCGCGCGGCGCCCGGGTCGTGCTCGCCTGCCGGTCCGCGGCCCGGGCCCAACCGGTGATCGATGCGATAGCAGGCGAGACCGGGGCGGCCGGGCGGATGCAGTTGATCCCGCTGGACCTCGGTGACCTCGGGTCGGTGCGCGCCGCGGCCGGAGCGTTCCTTCAGAGCGGACAGCCCCTCCATGGGCTGATCAACAACGCCGGCCTGGCCGGCCGCCGCGGCCTCACCGACAGCGGCTTCGAGCTCGCGTTCGGGACCAACCACGTCGGCCACTTTCTGCTCACGAGCCTGCTGCTGGATCGCCTGCGCGACAGCGCTCCGGCGCGGATCGTCAATGTCTCGAGCGACGCGCACAAATCCGCGACCACGATTGACTGGGACGCGATCCGACGCCCCACGCAGACTCGCGCCGGCCTGCGGGAGTACGCGGTGTCAAAGCTGGCCAACCTGCTCCACGCGCAGGAGCTCGGGCGGCGCCTCGGCGGGGAGGGCGTGACGACGTATGCGCTCCACCCGGGGGTTATCGCCTCCGACATCTGGCGCCAGGTCCCGTGGCCGATCCGGCCCTTGATGAAGCTGCGCATGAAGTCGCCGGAGGAGGGCGCGCAAACGACGCTGTACTGCGCGACCTCGCCGGAGGTGGCCCGCGAGACCGGGGGCTACTACGACAACTCGAAGCCGGCTCAGCCGGGAGGTGGCGCGACCCCAGAGCTCGCAGCCGAGCTATGGGAGCGAAGCGAAGGCTGGGTCAATGACCAGTAACGGCTTTACGGCGCTTCACCGCGGCGGTGAGGGCACCCCGATGGTGTGCATCCACGGATTCACTGACACGTGGCGCACCTGGGAGCTCGTGCTCCCGGCGCTCGAGCGTCACCACGAGGTGCTCGCACCGACGCTCGCCGGCCACGCCGGCGGACCATCGTTCGACGTTGGTGCCGGCGGCGAAGGGATCATCGATGCGCTCGAGGCGGCGATGGACGAGGCCGGCTTCGAGCGCGCGCACCTGGTCGGAAACTCGCTGGGTGGATTCGCCGCCATCCGGCTTGCGCAGCGAGGGCGCGCGGAGACGGTAGTGGCGCTCGCGCCGGCTGGTGGGTGGGCCGCTGAGGACGAGTCGTACCGGGACACGATGGCCCACTTCGCGACCGCGCAGGAGCTCGTGCGCGGGGCCGCCCCGTACGCCGACACGATCGTCTCGACACCCGAGGGATGCCGGCGAGCAACCGCGTTCCTCGACCACAAACTTCGAGCACATTCCGGCGGCGCTGCTAGCCCACCAGATTCGCGGGGCGGCGAATTGCGCTGCGGCGGCGCCGCTGATCGAGCATGCCCTAGAGCACGGCTGGAGCTTCGACGAGGGACCTATCCGCTGCCCGGCGCGGATCGTTTGGGGCACCGCGGACCAGCTTCTGCCGTGGCCCCGGGCTGCGGCGAGGTTTCACGAGCTCGTCCCCAATGCCGAATGGATCGAGCTCGAAGGGATCGGTCACCTGCCGCAGCTCGACGTCCCGGCCGAGACCGCCGATCTGATCCTCGGCCTCACGGCCCGCTGACCAGCGTGCGGAGCGCCTTGCGGTCGATCTTGCCTACCGGGGTGAGCGGGACGGCGTCGACCACGCGAATCTCCCGGGGGTACTTGTAGCCGCCGATCTGCTCACGGGCCCACGCGACCAGCTCGTCCGACGAGATGTCGGACTGCAGCGAGACGAACGCGACCACCTCTTCGCCGTGGACCTCGTCCGGCCGGCCGACGACGCCGGCGAGCTGGACGGCCGGATGCTCGACGAGCGCGTCTTCGACGTCGCGCGGATACACGTTGAAGCCACCGCGGATGATCAGATCCTTCTTGCGGTCGACGATGAACAGGTAGCCCTCGTCGTCGAGGTAGCCGATGTCGCCGGTGTACAACCAACCGTCGCGCAACGCCTCCGCGGTCGTATCGGGGGAGTGCCAGTAGCCCTGCATCACCCCCGGCGATCGGGCACAGATCTCACCGGGTTCACCGGGAGCGAGCGCCCGGCCGTCCTCGTCGCGGATCTCGACCTCGCACCCGGGGATCGGAATGCCGACCGAACCGGGCTTCGTCTGACCGACCGGATTGGATGCGATCAGCGCGGCGGTCTCGGTCAAGCCGTAGCCCTGGCGGATCGAGACATTGGGCACGCGCCGGCGGAACTCGGCTTCGACCTCCGGGGCCAGCGGCGCCCCGCCGCAGCTGAGGTAGCGCAGCGAGCTGAGGTCGTGATCCTCGAGCGGCTGCCCCAAGAGCAGCTGCAACATCGAGGGAACGACTGCGGAGAGCTGGAGCGAGTGCTCGGCGATGAGCGCCGGCCAGGCGGCCGGGTCGAACCACCGCAGCAGCACCGCCACACCCTGCTCCTCGCTGTGCATCCCGGCGAGCGTCACCAGGATTCCGTAGGAGTGCGAGAGCGGCAGTGTCGCGAGCGCCCGGTTGACTCCCTCGACATGACCCGCGTCATGAGCGGAGCCGCCGGAGAAGTAGAGGTTCGCGTGCGACAGCATCACGCCCTTCGCGCGCCCGGTGGTGCCGCCCGTGTACAGCAGCGCGGCCAGGTCATCGTCACCCCTCGGGACGATCGACGCCGGATCGGCGCGCTCGAGCGATTGCAGCGAAACCACACCGTCCTCGGTGTTCTCCGTGGAGATCACGTGGCCGACGCTCTCGATTCCTTCGACCGCGGCGGCGACCTTGTCGACGAACTCTGGCGTCGTGATCACCGCCGACGCCTCTGCGTTCGCGACGACGTGGCGCAGCTCGGCTGGCGGCAACAGGAACGTCGCCGGCGTGACGACCGCGCCCGCACGCCAGATCGCGTTGTAGACGATTCCGACCTCGGGGCAGTTGGCCATCGACACCACGACGCGGTCGCCCGGGCCGATGCCGAGCTCGGTCAGCCCGCTGGCGATCCGCCGTGCGCGCTCGAACAGGTCCCCCGAGCGGTGCCAGCGGCCCTCGAACAGCAGCGCCTCGTAGTCGCCTCTGCGCTCGAACGACGCCTCCGCGAGGCGCGCGAGATTGTGTTCGGTGGCGACGGTCATGCAGCGCGCGACGGATGGCCGACCCCGGGCCAAGGCGCCAGCACCAGCACGAGCCGCGTATCGCTGAGGGCCCGGACGGTGCGCCGCTCGTTGGGCTCGAAATGCGACAGGAACCCCGCCTCACCGGTCACGGTGGAGTCCTCGTTGGCGATCTCGATGGTGCCGTCGGCCACGAGCAGGTAGGCCCGCTCGTGCACCTGGTGCTCGCTCAACTGCTGGCCGGCTTCGAGACGGATCGCGATGGCCCTGGTCTCCTCATCGGAGCGGAGGACTTGGGGTTTTTGGGGTTCGATCTCCATCGAGCGGATGTCCCAGCTCTCCATCGATTCTCCTCGTGTCGGGGTCGCGTCCAGTGTTCCCGCTTTGCCCCGGCCACGCAACTTAACTCCGCGCGGTGGTCACCTCGTAGTACACCGAGGTCCCCGCGACCTTGGTGATGTGCATGTGCGCGACGTAGCGCTGGCCTTGGGCGATGAAGTGGCAGTCGAACGTATTCCCGACCTTTGCCTGGATGCCCGAAGGACAGGCGACCTTTGAAGTCGGCAGCCCCGTTTTGCTGCGCACGAGCCGGGTGATCGCGTGCTCGGCTCCGGAGGGGATCACCACGGCGGTCCCGCAGCCGGCGAGCGCGAGGCTCGAGCGCCGAGGACAGCACCGCTGGCTCGCCGCATCAGCGCTGATCGATTCCGGTCCGGATCATGAATTCCTCGAGGCAATCGTTGTAAGGGCGCCCGAGGGTGGGAATCGTATGCTGGCGGCCGGTCAGGATCCGACGTTCGGCACCCAGCCGTTCCGCGACCCGGTCGCACACCGTTTCGAACGCGGCCGAATGGCCCCCGGAAATCACCAGCTTGGGGAATGGGGCCCGGGCGAGCTCCTCGAGCGGCGGCGCGGCCTCCCAGGGCGGCCGCTCATGCGCGGCCAGCCTCGCGCCGCGCTCGAGCCAGTCGGGGAGGACATCGGGCGTTTCATGGGCTGAATGAACTCCGGCCCGAAACGCGCGCAGGAACGCGGCGGGCCCGATCGTGGGGCCGGCGCGGTACATCATCTCGCCCTGCTCGAGCATCGCGTCCGCGGTCGGATCTCCGGCAGCGAGCCGCAACAGACCCGGCTCGGACACGGTCAGCGATAGAACGGCATCGGGCCGCAGCCCAGCGGCCAGCAAAGCGATCACCGCGCCGTAGGAGTGGCCGGCCAGATGGGCGCCGTCGCCGAGCAGCTCCGCGATCATCGGCGCCTCCTGGTCGAAGTCGCCGCGCGGGAGCGGCGGGCTGCGCCCGAAGCCCGGCCGGTTTGGGATTATCAGCGACCACCGATCAGCGAGCTCGCGTTGCGCGCGCCAGCTTCGGGTAGCGTCGACGATGCTGCCGTGGACCAGGACCAGACGAGGACCCGAGCCCACCCGCTCGACGTCCAGGTCGGCGGCGGCAATCGGGGCATCGGGCATTGTGGAGATACTTCCGGGCCGCATGGCAGATCGCAAGGACATCGATTTCAGTTACACGCTCACCGATCGGGTGATCCGGCTGGCGCTCGGCGAGCTGACCGACTTCAGCGGCGCCAAGTACGACGGCGACTTCACGCTGACGCTCGAACAGGCGCAACGACGCAAGCACGAGTACGTCGCCGAGCAGATCGGGCTCGAGCCCAACCAGCGGATCATCGACCTCGGCTGCGGCTGGGGACCGCTGCTCAACTTCTTCCGGGAGCGCGGGGCGAACGGCGTCGGCGTGACATTGTCATCCGCGCAGCTCGAGGCGTGCCGCAAGCACGGGCTGGAGGCGCACCTGCAGGATGCACGCGAGGTGACCCGCGATACGTTCGGCCCGTTCGATGGCGCCGTCAGCCTGGGCGCGTTCGAACACTTCGCCTCGCCCGAGGATCACGAAGCCGGCCGTCAGGACGAGGTCTACGAGCGGTTCTTCGCGAACGTTTCGACGCTGCTTCCACAGGGGGGCCGGTTCTATCTGCAGACGATGGTGTTCGGGCCGAACATGATCCCCATCGAGCAGGTCGACCGGAGCGCCCCTCGCGACTCGGATGCCTGGTACCTGGCGATGATGCAGGCGGCGTTTCCCGGCTCGTTTCTCCCGTTCGGAAAAGAGCAGGTGATCCGGTGTGCTGAGCCTCAGTTCAAATTGGTCTCGGCGGTCAGCGGTCGTCTGGACTACATCCAGACGATCAAGGAGTGGGACAAGCGAACCGAGGCATGGACTCCGAGGCTGGCGTTGCTCAAGCTGGCGCTGATCCCGAAATGGCTGACCAGCCCGGACTTTCGGTTCGCGTTCACGTCAGGTGCGTCATCGAACCTAGTGTGCTTCGAGCGAGAGCTGATGGAGCACTACAGGCTTGTGTTCGAGAAGGTGTAACCAGGGTGGCCGCGCTGCTCCTGTATGGCGACACCGACCGCTCGCCCGCGCTGCGACACGAGATCCCGGTGGCGATTATGGATCCGCTCCTGTTCGCGGAATGCGACGGACGCAAGTATGTGCTGACCAGCTGGCTCGAGCGTGAGCGGATCAACCGCGTGCTCCCCGAGGCCGAGATCCTCGACTACTTCGCGTTCGGCTACAAGGAGCTCGTGAGCCGCGGTCGTTCGTATACCGAGGCCGAGCGCGAGACGGCAGTGCGCGCGGTCAAGGAGATCGGAATCGATGAGGCGACCGTGCCCGCCACGTTCCCGCTGGGGCTCGGCGACCGGCTGCGCGAAGAGGGGGTGGAACTCCACGTCGACGACGACGCCGTCGCGCTGCGGCGGCGAGCCAAGAGTGGTCGCGAGCTCGAAGGGATCAGGGCCGCCTCCGGCGCCGCGCAGAGCGCCTTCGCGGCGGCGGCCGAATTGCTCGGCCGGGCGAGCGCGACTGGCGACGGCCGGCTGGCGATCGAGGGGGAGCCCCTACTTGCCGAGCACGTCCGCGACACGCTGCGGTCCGTGTGCCTAGAGCACGGCGCGATGTGCCCGCCCGACGTGATCGTGGCGTCGGTGTGGAACGGCGTGGGTCACGAGCGAGGCGACGGTCCGCTTCCCGCCGGCCTTCCAATTCAGATCGACCTATGGCCGCGCCATGAAGAGACCGCGTGCTGGTCGGACATGACGCGCACGTTCGTGGTCGGCAAACCGACTCCGGAGCACGGAAGCCTGATCGAGGAGCAACAGCGGCTGGTGACCGCCGCGCTTGACGACGCGCGGGCGGGGATTCGGCCCGGGGCCAGCGTACGAAATATCTACGAGCGGACCTGCGAGTTGTTCGAGTCCGCCGGATACAAAACTCAGCGAACGACCGACAAGGAGGGGGACGTCGAGGGGTTCCAGTTCGCGCTCGGGCACGGAGTGGGGCTCGAGGTCCACGAGGCGCCCGTACTCGGTCTCGGCGGCCATGAGCAGCTCGTCCCCGGCGATGTCGTTGCGATTGAGCCGGGGCTGTGGGACGGGAGGGTCGGCGGGATCCGCTACGAAGATCTGCTGCTGGTCACCGATGACGGCTGCGAGACGCTGACGCAGTTCCCGTACTCGCTCACGCCCGGGTCAGCGTGAAGCGAAGGTCGATGGCCGGCGCGTTGGCGAGCGCGTCGTGCAGCGCAAGCTCGGTGTCGAACACGCCGTGGAGCCGCCGACCCTCGCAGTAGACGTGCAGCTCCCCGACGGCGAGCGGCCACGGATTGAAGGTGAACCGGTCAGCGCCGACCCGGATCAGCTCGATCCCGTCGACGGTCGTCGTCTCCCAGCCCAAGCACAGGGCGAGCGAGAACGAGTCCCACGCCCACACCAGCCGCTGGTTGCGGGCCAGCTGATCGCGATCGGCGGCGAGCAGTTCGGTCAGCCGCTCCTGCAGGCCCCGCTGATCCTCGACGTATGCCTCCACGAGGGCACGGTCGGCCGGTTCGAGCTTGTCGAGGTCCCGGAGAGCCTGGAGCGCGGTTCCGTGCATTGAAACCAGCGCGGCTGCGTAGCGGCTCTGGGTCAGCAGCTTGTACGGCGCTCGCTCCCACAGCCCGATGTGTGTTTGCACCGGGAGCTCGAGGAACGAGTGCGGCAGCCCCGTGTCTCGGTTGAGCGTCGGGCGCAGATCCCACTCCGCCGTCCCGACGTCGTGCTGCTCGGCCGCCAGCACGACCTGCTCGAACGGCGCCGGCCGCGGCGACCACGCGCGCGCCAGCTGTCCTGAGATCCACGCGTGCGACGCCTGGCCGATCGCGGTCACCGAGCCGTCCTCGCTGTCGCGGCGGAGCAGCATCGGCCGATCGTATTCTCTGCCCATATGCGCATGCTCAACCGCTGCGTCTTTCTCCTGTTTCTGGCGCTGGCCGGTTCTGCATCGGCCGTCGGGGGCGGAGGCGGGCAGATCCTTCCGGGGACCCACTGCTCGGCCTTCCCCTCGGACAACGTTTGGAACACGCCGATCACGGGGCTGCCAGTCAACCCCCGCTCGGCGGCGTGGCTGAGTCACATGGCCGCAGGCTCAACCTTCCTGCACCCGGATTACGGCCCTGGAGGCCCATACGGAATTCCGTGGCAGATCACGGGCCGTCATCCCAAGTTCGTGCGCGTGCGTTTCCGGTACGGCTCGGAGAGCGACCGCGGCCCGTACCCCTTCTCCGCCCGGACGCCGATCGAGGGCGGCACCGGGGCCTCCGGAGACCGGCACGCCCTGATGGTCGACCCCGCGACCTGCAGGCTTTACGAGCTTTACGCCGCTCGCTATCGCGCGGGCAATGGTTCGACCGCCGGCTCGGGCGCGATATGGAACCTGGATTCGAACCGCCTGCGGCCCGCGGGCTGGACCTCCGCGGACGCGGCCGGGCTGCCGATCCTGCCCGGCCTCGTCAACTACGACGAGGTGCAGGCCGGGCGCATCGATCACGCGATCCGGTTCACGGTCCAAACCACCGACAGGAGCTACGTGTGGCCCGCCCGTCACGAGGCCGGCGCGGTCAGCGACTCGTCTTACCCGCCGATGGGCGCGCGGTTCCGACTGTCGGCGGGCTTCACCCTTCCCGCGTCGCGGTGCGCCCGCGCGTGCCAGGTGGTGATCCGTGCGATGAAGACGTACGGACTGATCCTCGCCGACAACGGCAGCAACTGGTTCTTCCAGGGGACAGAGGACCGTCGCTGGACGTACACGATGGTCGATCAGCTCAAACAGATACCGGCTAGCGCGTTCGTGGCGGTCGACGAGTCGTGCCTGATCGTCAACGGCAAATCCGGCCAGGCCCGTCAGCCCGGGACCGCGGCGTACCGCGCCGCCTGCGGTTAGTCCTTAGTCCGCAAGGAGCAGCCGGACGACGCTCTCGGCAACGACGGCCGGCTTCTCGCTGCCTTCGACCTCGATGGTGAAGCGGTCGACGAGCTCCCACCAGCCACCGCCCTTGTCGGTGACCGAGACGAGCTCAGCAGTGGCGCGTACGCGGCTGTCCGCGGGCACCGGAGCCGGGTAGCGGACCTTGTTCCAGCCCATGTTCACGCCGAGCTTCACCTGGTCGCCTTCGACGCCGCCCCCGAGCTGCTCGCGCAAGCCATCGATCACGCACAGCGTCAGGTTGCCGTGGGCGATTGTGGTGCCGAACGGCGATTCCCGTTCCGCGCGCTCGCGGTCGACGTGGATCCACTGGTGGTCACCGGTGATCTCGGCGAACGAGTTGATGTTTTCCTGTGTGATCGACCGCCACTCAGAGGGGCCGCGCTGGACGCCGATGCGCTCGCGGAGGGTGTCGATCGGGTTGTTGGTAGTGGTCATGGGGTGAACACTAGCCCGGATCGGGCGGCGCAGAGATTAGGCTTGCTCTGCCACCAAACAGGAGGTCGTGATGATCGTGATGTTCACTGCCCGCCGTCTGAAGCCGGGAGCGTGGGAAGAGTTCCGCCGCGCCTGGGATCCGGGTCAGGATCCGCCGCCGGGCTTCCAGCGCGCTTACCACGCCCGCAACATCCGCGACGAGGACGAGATCATCTCGTTCGGCCTCTTCGATATGACGATCGCCGACTATCGCCAGTGGCGCGAGCAAGCGGACTCCCAGGAGAATCAGCGTGTCGACCACATGTCAGCCTTCGTCGAGAACGAGCACGTCTCGGGCGTCTACGAGGTCGTGGAGGACTACCAGCCCTAGCTGCGGATCACGCGGAGGATGACCGGAAGCTTCATCCGCTTTGCGGCGGCCACGACGGGCGCGAGCTGCTCGTCACGGAGCTCCTCGGCGTCCTCGATCACGATGACGAGTGGCTCGTCGCCGGAGTCGTCGCGCGCCAGCACGCGGCGGATCTCCTCTGAGTCGCGCGCCAGCGTTTCGGGCGAGGGAGCCGAGAGCACGACCCGGCCGGCCCGCGGCGGCTCCAGTACGCCTTGTTCGTCGACGGGACCGTGCTCGACGACCGCCTCCCCGGCAACGACCACCGCGGGTGGCGTCGCGGCTAGAGCTTCCGCGAGCGAGCTGCCTCGCGGGATCTGGAGGATGAGCACAACGCCGTGGGCCACCTGAGGATCGTAACCGGGGAGTGACAAACTCACCGGTTGCCGATGACCGCATCGAGAAAACTGTGCGCTGTCGCCGTCGCTTTGGTGGGGACGACGCTCGCAGTTGCGGGGTGCGGCGGCACGACGCGGCGCTCTACGGCGCACGCCGTGACCCGAACGGCTCCCTCGCCTTCGGCGAACCACTATGCGAGTCAGGCGACACAAACGGGCCGTTCCGTGGGTCCTGGCACGATCGTCCTGCGACGGCTCGGCACGATCCACTTCCGCTGCGCGGGCGCGAAGGGACTTACCGCAGTGTTGGATCCGCGCGGCGTCCTGGCCACGGAGAGCGCCTACGTCGAGGATGGGGCCCATCGCCATCTTCGCGCGGAGACGATCCAACCCGGGGCCGCGTTCACGGCCACTAACCCGTCGAGCCGGTCCGAGCTCTGGCACGTGATTCAGTCGACCGAGCCCGAGACCCTCGACGCACGGATCACGATCACGGTTGACCCGGAGTGCACAGGTCAATGGCTGGCGCGGGTCGGCGTGATCTCGCACGCCGGGCCATGGTCGCCGCCGCAGCCGTGGCTATAGGTAGCGGCCGAGGACGTCCGCCTCGGCGGTGAGCCGCTCGGCGGCCTCCGTTTGGCCAAGCTCGGCGTACTCGCGCGCCGCCTGCCGGCGCTCCTCGATCTGGCCGGCGACGATCGTCGCGATCTCGTCGTCGCCGAGCGCTCGCCTGGGAACGTCGGCTGACCCAGCGCCGGCCGAGGCGCCGGCGATGTAGCTGCTCGTGGCGGCGGACGGCCGCCCCTGCTCGCCGAGGTCCACGGCCTCGGCGTTGTCGAGCGCTGCGATGGCCGACCGGAGGGCCGCAACCACCGTGCGGTCCCGCGCCTTGAGCGCGGCGGTCAGGTCGTGGCGGAGTCGGTCGCGCATCAGAGGTAACCGTAACTATCGTGGTCAGCGTGCTCGATGAGCTGATAGCCCGCGACGGCGGACGGTGCGTGTGGTGTGGCCGCGAGCCTTGGCGAGGAGACCTGACGGTCGAGCACCTACTGCCGAGAACGCGCGGCCGCCCTTCGAGCTGCTGACGGAGGCGCTCGAGCGGCTCAGCCGCTCGGAGTCACGGACCGTCGCCGACTACGGCCGCCGTCAGCTCGCGCTGCTCGACCGGTTGCGCACGCCCGCCGGCTGATCGGGCTCGATCACGGCGGCGTCGATCACGACGGGCTCGAGCGGAATCCGCGCGGGATCGAAGGCGTCGAGCAGGTCGGCGGCCGTGGACGCCGGTGCGGTCAGTCCGAGGGTGCGCGCGA
This sequence comes from uncultured Solirubrobacterales bacterium, assembly GCA_963794825.1. Taxonomy (GTDB): domain Bacteria; phylum Actinomycetota; class Thermoleophilia; order Solirubrobacterales; family Solirubrobacteraceae; genus Palsa-465. The sequence goes on along the minus strand of CAWCFB010000001.1, from coordinate 1,604,537 downwards.
GCAGCGAGAGGGTCGCGGATGGTGGCTCGTCGCGATCGGCGAGCGTCGCGGCCTGGTCGCGCTTGGCCAGACGCGAGCCGTCCGGGGCGAGCACGAGCGGCACGTGGGCGTAGCTCGGCACCGGCAGCCCGAGCAGCCGCGCGAGCAGGATCTGGCGCGGCGTCGAATCAGCGAGGTCCGCGCCGCGGACGACCTCGCCGATCCGCTGGTCGGCGTCGTCAACGATGACCGCGAGTTGATAGGCGGGCACGCCATCGGCTCGGCGTATGACGAAGTCGTCCACCGCGGCCGAGACTCGACCGAGCAGACGGTCGTCGAACTCAACCCGGTCGCCGTCCGCATTGAGCCGCAGCGCGTAGCGACGTCCCCCGGCGATCCGGCGGGACCGCTCGGCGGCGGTCAGCCGGCGGCAGGTTCCCGGGTACGCGCCTTCGGGTGAGTCCCCGTGCGGCGCTGACGCGGCCTCGCGGATCTCGGCCCGGGTGCAGAAGCACGGGTACAGCCGGTCCTGAGCTCGGAGGGCCGCGACCGCGCGGTCGTAGAGCTCAGTGCGCTCGGACTGTCGCGCGATCGGCCCGTCCCAATTGATCCCCAGCGCGCGCAGATCGGCGAGCTGCGAGGCCTCGAACTCACGTCGCGATCGCTGGGCGTCGAGGTCCTCGATCCGGAGCAGGAATCGCGCCGACTGCGAGCGCGCGAACAGCCAGGCCACCAGCGCAGTGCGCAGGCTGCCAAGGTGGAGCGGCCCGGTGGGCGATGGTGCGAATCGGCCGTCGGCTGTCATGGGCACATTCTGTTCGCTCGCCGCGATGCCAACATGGACCGGGTGAGCCGTCTGTTCGAACCGATTCCGCGCGACCGCGTCATGCGGCGGTGGGCGCAGCTGATCATCGGCGTGGCGATGTACGGGGCTACCGCCGGAATGCTCGTGCTGGGCGGCCTCGGCCTCGACCCGTGGGACGTGCTGCACCAGGGTCTGTCGCGGACCTTCGGGTTGGCTATCGGAACCTGGGCGATCCTGGTCAGCCTGATCGTGCTGTCGGGGTGGACGGTGCTGCGTCAGCGGCCCGGAGTCGGCACGCTCATCAACGCCGTCGGGGTGGGACTGGTGATCGATCTGCTCGTGTCCGAGTTCCACCAGCCCCACGCGCTGTGGGCCCGGATCGCACTGATGGTGGGCGGCGTGCTCGGCAACGGGATCGCGACCGGGCTGTACATCGGCGCGGGCCTCGGGCCAGGTGCTCGCGATGGGCTGACAACAGGGATCGCCAGCCGCGGCCATTCGATTCGGGTCGTCCGCACCTCGATCGAGGCGACCGTGCTGGTCACCGGATTCCTGCTCGGCGGGACCGTCGGCGTCGGCACGGTCCTGTACGCCCTCGCGATCGGCCCGATTACCCACTTCACGATTCCTGCGCTCGCGATCGACGGTCGGTTCCGGCGCCCACGCTCGAGTCACCCGCCGATCTCCGAGGCCGATGCGCCGCTCACGACCGGCTCCTGATGGCCTGCCGCGCTCAGGCGTAGGCTGGGCCGATGGGTGGCTCCATACGGCGGTGCGGACGGGCGGGTCCGATAATTGAGCTCGATGCGCCGACGACGACGAAGCGATCCCGATATCGCTGAAGCTGTGCGGTCCGTCCCGTCGGGACTCGAGTGGTTTTGGGAGAAGTACCACGACGCGACCGAGGAGATCGTCGGGTTCTGCGAAGCCTGCGATGTCCGGCTGACCGACCGCGACGTCGCGGACTTCGGATGCGGCGAGGGCACGATGGCACTTGGGCTCCACCGACGCGTCGCTCCGCGCAGGCTGGTTGGCTTCGATGTCAAGCCCGTCGACCTGGAGCTGCTTTCCGCCAACGCGAAGGCGGTCGGCGTCAGCTCCGCGCTCCCGCCCAATCTGGAGTTCCGCCAGAGCACGGCGTCAGCGATCCCCGCCGAACGGGAGGAGTTCGATTTCGTCTACTCGTGGTCTGCCTTTGAGCATGTGTCGGATCCCGTTGTGGCGCTCGACGAAGTGCGAAGGGTTCTACGGCCCGACGGCCACTTCTTCCTCCAGCTGTGGCCGTTCTACTTTTCCGCCAAGGGATCCCATCTCTGGCAGTGGTACGAGGAGGATTTCCATCATCTCTACGTGAACGAGCGAGACGTGGTCGGGCAGGTCATCGCCGATGATCGCCAGCCGAGGGAATGGGCGGACTACATGACCCACGAGTTCGAGCGGCTGAACCGTGTCACGCTCGACCAGCTGCAACGCTCGGTGCTGGCCGCCGGATTCGATGTGCTCCGGGTCGAGCTGATTTCCACCCCTACGGCCCTCACGCCGTCGCTGGCGCGCTACTCCTGGGCCGACCTCGCCATCAGCGGCATCAAGCTCCTCGCCACATCGAGGCGGTAGTAGTGCGGCGACTTGGCGCTAGTCACCCCACCAGTCACGGAGACCGTCGACGTCGTCGCGCGGAGTGTCGCCGAGGCTGGGTGCGCCGATGACGAGGATCTCCAGGCCCTCCGGACCCGCCTCGTAGCCTCGCCAGGTTCCGGGCGGGACGCGCACGGCGTCCCATTCCTCAAGCTCGACGACTTCGTCGTCGAGCTTCATCCGCCCGCTCCCGCGCACCACCACGTACACCTCCTCTTGCTGCTTGTGAGTGTGGCCGTAGGGAAAGCGATAACCGGGCGGAATCCGCTGGAAGCTCAGCCCCGATTGCTCGAGCTCGAGCGGCCCCGTGGCGGCGCGGAACTCAAGCTCCGGCGCGCCGTCGAACTTCGACCCGAAGTCCTCCAGATCCCGCCTGAGGTTCCTGAGCGTGAACGGCATACGTCGATCCTATGGCACCCCCAGCCGGGTCGCCCGGTCCGACACGCCAAGGCCCACGCGGTCTGTAAGACTGGCAAGGTGGCGCGCTTCGAGTTGACCGGGAAGGTTGCGCTGATCACCGGTGGCGCCCGCGGGATCGGGTTCGAGACCGCCCGGGCGCTCGTGGGTCGTGGCGCCTCCGTCGCGATCGTCGACTTGGAGGCGGAGGCTGCGCAGCGGGCGGCCAGCGAGATCCACGACACGGCCGCATTCGGCATCGGGGCGGACGTGACCGACCGCGGCGCGATGCAGCGCGCCGTGGCCACCGCCGTCGAGCGGTTCGGCGGTCTTGACGTCGTGGTCGCTAATGCCGGTATCGCCTCGCGCGTGGCGACGTTTCGGGCCATGGCGACCGAGAGCTTCGAGCGGGTGCTCGAGGTGAATCTGATGGGTGTGTGCCGCACGGTGGACGCTGCGCTGCCCGAGATCGTCGCCCGCCGGGGGCACGTCGTCGTGATCTCCTCGATCTACGCCTTCACGAACGGCGCCGGCGCGGTCCCGTACGCGATGAGCAAGGCGGCGGTAGAGCAGTTCGGACGAGCGCTCCGGGTGGAACTGGTGCCACACGGCGCGAGCGTGAGCGTCGCCTACTTCGGGTTCATCGACACCGAGATGGTCCATCGGGCGATTGACAGCGATCCGCTGGCGGACCAGATGATCGCGTCGTTACCGGGGCCGCTGCGAAAGCGGCTCCCGCCCTCGGCCGCGGGTCAGGCGATCGCACGTGGAATTGAACGGCGGCAACCGCGCATTATTCGCCCCCGACGCTGGACGATCATGTCGGTACTGCGCGGAATCGTGAACCCCCTCACCGACGCCCAGGCTGAGCGCGACGAGACGCTTCAGGGACTGGTCCGGCAATTCGACGCGCGGGCCAACGAGGACCAGCCCACCACAGCCTGACCGCGATTAGTTGAGGTCTACCTCGGCGGCGCGCCGTTTACAACGTGGCGGGCGCGCTCGGAGCGAGGAGGCCCGGGTCGCCGTCCTGGCTCTGGTCATCCTCATCGCCGTCGACCAGGATCAAGCTCTCCGGTTCGCTGAGCCGCTCGATAGCAGCGTGGGTGAGCAGCCAGGAGTCCTGACGCTCGCGGGTGAGCCATCCTGCGCGGGCCAGTCGTTGCAGCGCGAGGGTGACCGTCGGGCGCCCTGAGCCGACCAGCATCGCCAGCACCTCGTGGGTGAGCGGCAACAGGACGCGCACGCCCTCGCGGGTGACGCGGCCCCAGCGCTCGGCGAGCAGCCAGAACAGGATTAGCAGCCGCGCGTGGACGCGCGGGAGGTGGGTGGCCGCCTGCGCGAGCGCGAGATATCGCGCTCGCCGGGCGACACGGCCGATGATCCGGCTGGTGACCTGCGTGCACGGCGCCATGCGGAGAGCGAATGCCGTGTCCAAAACGGCCAGCCGGGTCGGGCTCAGCACTTTCCAATCGAGGGAGATCGGGAGGGGCTCGTACTCGCCGTCGGCGTCCCAGGGACGGAACAGGTCCCCGGGTCCGAACAGCTCGCAGGCGGCACGTCGGCCCACGGTGACCCGCCTGATCATCAGTCCGTCGATCACGAATAGCCCGAGCCAGTCGTCTTGAGCCGCTTGCCGTACCGGCGTCGGGTCCCACGACGGGGGGTTGAGCTCGAGCACTGCAGCGACGGCGCGGCGGCGCGCGAGCTCGAACTGTTGCTCGTCGAGTGCGTCGGCCAGGTCAGGGTCGGCGTCGAGCAGGCTCACGCGCCCGCGCAACCCTTCGATGACTCCAGTCACGCAGTTGGGCTACCCGCTGGGGCGGTAGCGCTCACATGGCGTTCGGCGCGCGGTCGCTGAGCGACGGACCGTCACGGAGCTAGCGCCGCCGGCATGGTCTGTACTCGCGCTTACAAGAGGACACTTCAGGCCCGCCGTTGCGGGTAGTAGCCAGGTATGGACGGCAACGGAGCACCTCCGGCTCGGATCTTCCTGCGACCGGTGGGGTCGCCTCTGACGATCGCGATGTCGGGCCTCGCCATCGGGTCCCTAGTCCTGAGCGGCCTTGATCTGAGGTGGATCTCGCTGAATCAGACCAAGGACGTCGGGCTAATCCTCATGTCGGTGCCGTTTGCGCTCCTGCTGATCGCTTCCGTGTTCGCGTACCTGTCCCGTGATGGCGCCGCCGGAGCGGCGGCCGGGGTGCTCTCAGTGAGCTGGTTCGCCATCGGCCTCGTGCACGTCACCTCCTCGCCCGGCTCGCGCAGCGGCGCGCTCGGGCTCCTGTTGCTCGCCTCCGGCGGCGTGGTCTGCCTCTCGGCCCTCGCAGTCGGCGTGGCGAAGCCGCTTCCAGGAACGCTGTTCCTCCTGGCGGCGGCGCACTTTCTCTGCTCGGGGATCTACCTGTTGGGCGGGACCGGCACCTGGCAGCGCATCGGCGGCATCATCGGTTTGGTCGTGGTCGGCGCCGCCGGATACTGCGTGTTGGCGTTCGAGCTGGAGGGTGAGCAGCACCGGGCGGCGATACCCACCTTCCGTCGCGGTCGCGCCCGGACCGCCCTGTTAGGCGATCCGCAGGCCAGGGTCGACGGGGTGACCGGGGACGCCGGAGTCCGCCAGACGACCTAGGCGGGTTGGTTCCGCCAAGCTCGCCTGAAGCTCGCGGACGATTGCGCCCAACTGACCCGATGCAAGCAGGCCCGGCCCGAGCGGACCGGACGCGTTTTCACCGACGGGCGGGAGCAGTCGCAGCGCAGCTCTGGCCGCCGCGGACATATGGTCAAGCTGCCAGCGGATCTCCTCGGAGACTGCGGCCAACGGATCCGGCGCGGCCAGACCGGCCGCCTTCGCGGCATACGCCGCGGCGCCTAGGGCGTGGGCGCCCATATGCGGGATTGCTGCGGCCTGTCCCGCGGCTCGGGCGGCGGCAGCTGCCGCGGGCGCCCTCGCGTCGCGAGCGGCTGCGCCGTTGACGAACCGGCGGCGGATTGCCTCGGCGACGTCAAGCTGGCCGGCGGCAAACGCCCGCGTCCGGTCAATTGCTTGACGGGGGCGGCTATCCCGCGGAGCCTCCGCCTCGAACAACCCGAGCACGCGCTCCGCGCAGTCTGCGGCCCAGACCGCAACCACCCGCCGGTCAGCTTCGCTCAGCGTTTGCGGAGAACTCATGGCCAGATTCTCTCGCGTAGTGAGGCCGCGGCGCGGAGATCGGCAAGCCGATGTTCGCGCGGTGGCTCGTTGCCACAGGCCTGATCGACGAGTATCGGCTCGTCGTGCATCCGGTCGTCCTCGGCGCAAGCGTGAACGAGGCCGATCGGTTACTTCGACTTGGCCAGCTTCCAGACCGTGAGCAGGATCGGGATGGCAACCAGCAGACCGACCGCAATGAAGATGATCACGGTGCCAGAGCCGGAGCTGGAGGGGATGCCGGTCGACTCGTAGGTGTCGGCCTGGGTGAAGTCGGCACCGGAGGTGTTCGACCCGTTGAGGGTCGCGTGCTGCAGATAGGTCTGGATGAAGTCGGCGCCCTGCAGGTTGGCGCTGCGCAGATTGGCGTACTGCATCGTGGCCTGGCCGAAGTTCGCCCCGGCGGCTTGGGCGCCGTAGAAGTTGGAGCCTTGCAGCGTCGCCTGGCTGAAATCGTCGCCGGTCACGATCGAGTAACGGAAGTCCGCGACTTTCAGGTCGGCCTGCAGGAATGAGAGACCGCGCAGGTCGGCGTGCTGGAAGTTGACGCACTGAAGGCTTGAGTACCTCGTCAGGTCGGCGCCGGTGACCACGCGGTTCGACAGGTTCGGCCCCGAGTCAGCTCTGCAGGCTGCTGCCGCTGGTGCGCACGCGACCAGCGTCAAGGTGACAAACAGAAGAAGGCGGACGCCCCCGGTCCGGAGCATTGCGCTGAGGCTACCGCTCACAACAGCTTTGCGACACTTCCCCGATGGCCGCAAGCACCATGGGCGAGATCGTCGAGGGCCTCTGGCGGTTCGAGACGCTGCATCCTGAATGGAGCGAGGACGACGGCGGCGAGGACGGCTGGGAGGAGAGCGTCGCATGGTGGGCTGTCGCGCTCCCGCACGGGCTTGTCTTGATCGATCCGCTCGTCGACGACTGGGAGGACCTTGATCGGCTCCTCGCTGGTCATGGTGGCTGTGCCGGTGTTGTGCGGACGTGCCATTGGCATCAGCGCAGCATTGCCGACGTCGCCGCCCGCTATCCCGTGGGGGTGTGGGCGAAGCAGCACCCAGAGGGCGGCGGCGCTGACGCATTCGACCACGGCGTGCGCGACCAGGACGTGATCTTTGAGGGATTCCGGATCTTCGACGTCGAGCGAGCGGATGAGATCGCCCTGTGGCTACCGCAACAGGCTGCGCTTGTGTTCGGCGACGCGATGATCCGGAGGGGTACCGGCGAGCTGCGGGTCTGTCCGGAGTCGTGGACGCAACCCGAGGGCGGTGCTGGTCGGCTCAGGGCTCTACTCCGTGCCATGACTGCACTCCCAGCTGAGCACGTTCTCGTCTCGCACGGTCCGCTGGTCTTGGGCGACGGAGTCGAATCGTTGCGCTCGGCTACGAGCTGACGCGTAGGTCGGGCAGTTGGCGCGCAAGCGGGCTACGTCATGCGAACATCGACGTCCTGAAGGGACGATCCGCTCAGGCCTCGATCGGGCCACGCAGGTGAGGCGCTCGATCCTTTGCGTGGTGGGAGCTGCTGCTTCGGCGCTGCTCGGTGCGGTTACCACCGCGGGGGCGGCAAGGTCTGAGCCAACTGTCGCCGGGCCGCCCGTCACGGTCACGATCCTCTCACCGCGAAACGGTGCGTCCTACCAACGGGGGTCGCGGATCGTGGCACGTTTCCGCTGCAGCGACGGCGGCACGGGACCCAGCGTCAGCTGCCGAGGAACGGCGCCCAGCGGGCACCGCGTAGACACCAGCGTCGTTGGCACCGAGCGCTTCACCGTGACGGCAACAGACCCGAGCGGCAACACGGTCACGCAGACCGTGCGTTACGGAGTCTGGGCCTACGTCAACCCACTCCGATCCGTCACAGGGTTGCGGCCGAGCCGAATCGATATGGGCGTCGACTACTCAGGGTCCGGCCCGATCCTGGCTATCGGAAAAGCGGAAGTGGTCGCGGCGACCTACGTCCCGGGCCCGGAGCGATGTTGGGGCAAGACCTGCGCGCCGGCGCCGGGAGGATGGGTTGTCTATCGGCTGTTGGACGGACCGTTTGGCGGCAAATACGTCTACGCCGTCGAGAACATCACCGTCAAGGTGAAGGTCGGGCAGATTGTCGGGCAGGGTCAGACGATCGCCGTGCTGCACCGAGGATCCCCGAACCTGGAGATCGGCTGGGCGGCTGGCCGCGACGCCGAGACACTTGCGGTTGCGCGCAACCACCAGTGTGCCTGTACCGATCCAGGCGGCTGGTCGTCGGTCGAGGGCCGCAACTTCAACCGCTTCCTCATGTGGCTTGGGGCGCCATCCGGCTACTTGCAGCAGACCCCGCACCAGACCATGCCCCGTGGCTGGCCAGCGCTGCCGCATCGGGCGTGAACCGGATCCGCCGCCTCGTCGACCGATGGCGCTCTGATTGGTGTCGCGGGGAGTCAGGGACCCTTACCCCGCCCGCGATACCTGACGTCTGTGAACGGCCAGTCGGCGACGAGCCAGCTGTCCACCGTCTCGTGCAGCACGGAGTCCAGTTCCGCCCGGCTTGCGGTGACCCAAGATCGCACCTCGGTGATCTCGGGGTCTGCCCGCGACGGGTAGATGTAGACGCAGCCGACGACGACGTCCTCTTCATCGCGGACGGTGTACGTGAAGCCGACTCTCCGCACGAAGTCGTCGGCATGCCTTCGGAGGTCGGCGAGGTTCTCGTCGAGTGACATTCCGTCAGCTGGTGGCCATCGCCAGGTTGAAAATCCCGGGGTGGCCCGGATGTGCTGGATGCTCGACGTCCAGGCACGGTGGTCGGCCTCGTTGTGCTGAGGTCCGAGCGGTTCCAGGCGGAAGCCCGGACCGGTAAGCGTTAGCGGAACGACATAGCTATCCGGGACGAACGAGCGGCTCACACGTGAGTGCGGATTCTGGCGGCGAGGGGAGACGCCGGTCGTATCTACGCGTCGGGGGCTGACGCCATAGCTATCTTCAGGTCGATGACTGGAGTGCCGTCGATGGCTTCGAGCGCGTCGACCTCGAGGCTCAGGGGCGAGTTGAGCTGTGTCACGGTGACGCGATGGAGCCCGATCGGATTCGGCCGCTCCGAGGACCGCGTGGCGAACACGCCCGTGAGCGGGATGCGCCGGTCGTCCCTGGGATGGGTCTGGAGCACAGTTCGGTCGGCCATGTGGAGCCATGTCACCACGACCAGCTGCATGCCGGGCTCGACTCGATGAAGTGCCGGGGCGAACTCGGGATGAATCTCCAGGGTTGCGGGCGGGGCGCCTTCGAAGGCCTGGTTCGGCGCGTTTTCCCGGTCACGAAGGCTGGAGCGCACAACGCCGATTGGTGTGATCACGATTGACATATGAACGTTTCAGGCAGGCCCGCCCACCTCAATTGAACCAAGGAGCGCCGGCACACATGTCTTAGGTCGCGGTGGGTAAGCGCAGCTTGGCGACGACGGTCTTGCTACGGCCTCAATCGACGATTCGCGTCGGGGCGGCGAGCGGTGCGCGCCGCTCAGCTTGCCTCCCAGCGCCAGCCATTCCTGTCCTCGCACGTGATTGCCTGGCCATCGCCCGCGACTCCACTCATCCCGTGGTCAGAGGCACGGCAATACTCGCCGGGCTCGTAGCAGTTCCCTGAGTCAGTCTTCGGGTAGCACCCGCCTCCACCCCGCCTCCACCACCGCCGCCACTGCCGCCGCCACCTCCACTACCGCCGCCGCCGGGAGGCTTTGGCTGGAGGTTCTGCTTGTAAAACGAGACCCAGCCATGCGCGATGATGCCGTCGGCGCGGGCGAGAGACATTTGGCCGTCGCACACGCGTACGTGGAGGTAGTTCTCCACCTTGTCCTTCAAGTTCGGCGACGCGCCGTTCTCCGGCCAAAGGTTGCGGCTGTCGTTGGCCGCGCCGCCCAGCTCCAAGGAGATGAGATGGTCGTACTCGTAGGCGCCGGGGCCTAGATGCAGACCGTACGCGCGGATGCTGCCGAACTTCTCAGGCTCAGTCACGCTTGTTGAGGGCCGAATGCTGCTGGAGTACCCACTGCGACAGATCGTGCTGTGGATCGTCGCCTGTGTGACGGCAGGATTCAGCGCGCCCGGGGTGCAATGGGGGTCTGGCGTGTTGAACGGGTATTTGCCGCGCGCGTGACAGCTACCGGGCGGCGGTTGCGGCTGCACGACCTGGCTGCTCGCGTGAGAGACCACGAATGCCGATGCCCCTCCCACGAGCACCAATGTCAACCCTGCAACAAGCAGCGCGACACACTTCGTGCACCGTAGGCACCGGGCGAGCGCCCGGCCTGCGACAAAACGCATCACACAAACCCCCTCCGACGCGGCCCCTCGCAGCCCCGCCGCGTCTCACATAGCCTTTGACCGCCGACATTACCACCGGGTCAAGTCCGGTCTTCAGCGTCGGGTCGATGTTCGGAGTTGGCGGCCGCCGAGCGATGATGGGGTATCGGCACCCCGCAGCAGCCTTCCCGCCACGATCCGGTCGTGGCGATCTACCGCGCGGCTCTGCCGCAGGTCTATGGATATCTGCTGCCGCGATGCGGCAGCGTCGCGGTTGCTGAGGACCTGACCGCCGAGACGTTCACGGCGGCAGTCGCGGCCGTCGGTCAGGGCCGGGTGCGCGACGTGACGGTCGGTTGGCTGATCGGCATCGCTCGTCACAAGCTGGTGGATCACTGGCGGCGGGTCGAGCGTGAACGTCGCGGGTTGGCCGCTGTCGAGCTAGGGCGCCCGGACTCGGAGGATCCGTGGGAGGAGGTGCTCGATCTGCATGCGGCGCACGCCGCGCTGTTGCGTATGTCGGTGCCGCAGCGGTTGGCGCTGACCTTGCGCTACCTGGATGGGATGTCGGTGGCGGAGGTGGCTGGGCACCTAGGCCGCAGCATTCATGCGACTGAGACGCTGCTCGTTCGGGCTCGCAGCGCTTTGCGGCGGATCTATGAAGAGGAGGACCAGGGTGACTGATCCGTTTGAGCGCTTGCGGATGCCGATCGTCCCGATCGAGCCGCGCTCGGAGTTCGCCGAGGCGCTGTTGCGGCGGATCCAAGGGGCGGAGCTACCGGCCTCGCCGGGCCCGGCCACGGTCCGCTACTTCGTAGGAGATCTCGACGCTGCACTCGCGTTCTACCGTGATCTGCTGGGGTTCGAAGTGGAGCTGCGGCCATCGCCGATGTTCGCGATGCTCTACCGCGGTGATCTGCGCCTGCTCTTGACGGTGCCGGGCGAGCCGCACGTACTCCCCGACGGCACGCTGCCCGAGCCCGGCGGGCACAACCGAATCACCCTGCGTGTGGACGATCTCGCAGCGACGCTGGCGCAGCTACGCCGGGCAGGCGCACGGCTGCGGACCGACGTTGTGGTCGGAGTCGCCGTCGACAGCGCTTTGCTCGAGGACCCAGCCGGCAACCCGGTCGAACTGATCGAGCCGCGCTCCGGATACCACGAGCGCGGAAGCGGCGAACCCCGGTCCCGAAATGACCCTTCGACTCCAAACGAGGAGGAAGAACAGTGATCACCGAGCTGCACACCATCGCGCTGTACGTCGCCGACCAAGACCGGGCCAAACGCTTCTACGTCGACACCCTCGGGTTCGAGCTGGGCGCGGACCAGCCGGGGCTGGGCGGCATCGGCCGTTGGATCGAGGTCGCACCCCCCGGTGGTCAAACCTCATTCCTGCTCGCCGACGCGACCGGCTGGAACAAGCAAGACCGGATCGGCAGGTCCGCCGATGTCACGCTGAGATGCGAGAACGCCCGCGCGCTGCATGCGGAGCTCAAGGCCAAAGGGGTGCCGGTCACCGAGCCGCAGACCCAGCGTTTCGGGACGTTCATCGACATTACGGACCCCGACGGCCATCAGCTCCGTGTGGTCGACAGGCAAGGAAGAACCGTCGCCGATCGCCAAGGATCGGCCTCCTAGTACCGGGCCGCTCTCCGAGCACGGGATGACCCAGACACCGAAAGTGACGTCCGGTCATCGAACCCCACCCGTCAGCGGCGATGCCCACCGGTGGTCAGCTCCGGCCGAAGCGGAAGGTGCCGTGGAAGACCCCGCTTGTCAGTCCTTGAGCGGAGGCGCAGGCGAGAGGGTGGGAGAGTGTCCGGACGCTCCCGAATCAGCTCGAGCGGCTGACCTCGATCACGCGATACGGGCTGGAGACACGGAACGCTTCCGGATCCTCGTTGCCGTTGCGCAGAATCGCGAGCGCCTGGTCCCGCACCTCGCGGTAGCTGCCGGCATGCTCGAGGACGGGTCGACCCGCGACGCTCATCGGATGTCGCTCGTTCGCGGCGAAGTAAGCCTCGGGTGACTCCCCCGTGATCGTCAGCACACCTTCGTGTATGCGAACACGCGCGCCGTTACGCGCGGCCAGCTCGCCAACCGCCTCGGGGTCGTGCCACGCGAAGCGGTTAGGAGTTGATCCGGTCGCCGCGGCCATCGCGCGACCGAACGTTCCGACCATCGCGTCGATCGGTCCGGCAGGCACCCATACCGCCAGCAGCGCTCGACCATCGGCCTGCAGCACGCGGACCATCTCCGCGAACGCGTGGCTCGGGTCGGCGGCGAAGATCAGGCCAAAGACCGACAACGCGACGTCGAACGTCCCGTCCTCGAACGGCAACGCACCGACGTCTCCGACCACGAACGATGCCTCAACGCCGTCGGCTCGAGCGCGCTCGCGGGCAACGTCGATCAGCCGCGGCGCGGCATCCAGCCCCGTCACGACAGCGCCGAGGCGCGCAGCCAGCAGCGCGGCGTTGCCGGTACCCGTGGCCAAATCCACCAGTCGCTCACCAGGCCGCAACCCAGCGAGCGAGACCACATGCTCGGCGACCGGCTGAAGCTCGGCGGCCGTCTGCTCGTACTGTCCGATTCCCCAGTCGACCATCGCGCGCGGGACCCTATCGACCTAGCGGCATCTTCAGGTGCCATCCGGACGCCCCAGGCCGCAGGCTCGGGGGCGCGGGCCCTAGGCCGGATGAATGCGGATGATCGTCTTCCCGTTGCGGCGCTCGGTCGGGTTGAGGGCGGAGACGGCATCGTCGAGGGTCGCGACGTCCCCGATGTTCGTTCGCAGCCGTCCGTCCCGCACGCGCTCGACGATCTCGCCCAGCTGAGCAGGATTGGACTCCACTACGAAGTCGACTGCCAGGCCGTCGGCGGGCCGCGCCTCGGCTGGTCCGACGATCGTCACCAGGGTCCCTCCAGGGCGGATCAGGGTTGCTGACCGCTTCTGGATGTCTCCGCCGATGACGTCGAAGACCAAGTCGACAGGGCCGGTGTCTTCGAGCGTGTCGTTAGCTAGGTCGAGGAACTCGTGCGCGCCGAAGTCGAGCGCCTTCTGGCGGTCACCGGCGCGCCCGGTGCCGATCACGTACGCGCCGGCCTCACGTGCGAGTTGCGTCACCATCGTCCCGACTGCACCGGCTGCGCCGTGGGCGAGGATGGTCTGCCCTGCCTGAAGGTGGCCGTGATCGAACAGTCCCTGCCACGCGGTGAGGCCCGAGATTGGCAGGCTCGCGCCTACGGCGAAGTCGACGTCGCCGGGCAGCGGCGCGAGGTTGCGTGCCTCGATCGCGACATGCTCGGCCAGCGTGCCGTCCCGATGCCAGTCCGCGAGGCCGAGCACCCGCTGTCCCACGGACACTCCCGTCGTGCCGTACCCGAGGGCGGTTACCACCCCAGCCATCTCGTGCCCGGGGATCGACGGTGTTCGGTCACGGTTGGCGCGATCGACCCAGGTCGAGGGCCACTCCATCTCAGTCGGGACGAACCCCGACGCGTAGACCTGAACGATGACGTCGTTGATCGATGGCGACGGCTCTGGCCGCTCCACCAGCGTCATCGCGGCTGGTCCCGCAGCCTGGTCGGTCACCACAATCGCTTTCATGGAAAGTGTCTCCTCGGTCAATTTGTAGTTGGTGTCGTGCCATGTACCGCTCCCGAACGAAATCGGATGCGCGCGGGGGCCTGCCAGCCGGTGGCTGGGTCGCTCCGGGCGATCGCGCGACCATGGCCGCGCGATCGTCCCGTGTGCGGCTGCCCGGCGTGAACTACGGGAGGCATCCTGAGCGCCCGCCTGCCTCCGGGTACGCCGAGCGCACCAGCCGGCAGCAATCGGGGCGAGTCGAACAGCGAGCAGCTAGCGCCCAAGCGCCTGGCCAAGCGCCGCCAGGTGCCGAGGAGTTGACCCGCAGCATCCGCCGACGATCTTCGCCCCCCGAGAGGCGAAGGCCGCGACCTTGGTGGAAAACGATTCTGGATCTTCGGGATACACGACGTTTCCGCCAAGCACCTGCGGCACGCCCGCGTTTGGTTTGACCCATAGGGGCGTCGAGGCTTCCGTTTCCAGGAACTCCGAGACGAGCCGGTCTGTGTCCTCGAGCGAGCGTCCGCAGTTCGCGCCGAGTGCCGCGAGGCCAAGCGATTCCGTTGCGGCTACGACCTCAGCCGGTCCCAGCCCCATCATCGTCTTCGTTCCCTGGTCGAAGCTGAACGACATCACCAGCGGGAGTGCGCTTACCGAACGAATCGCCTCCGCAGCCCACAGAGCCTCGTCAAGCGCGAAGAACGTCTCGAGTACAAGCAGATCGACGCCCCCGTCAACCAGCGCCTGCGCCTGCTCTCGGAAAGCGTCGATGCACGCCTCGCGACTCAGGGGACCTAGCGGTTCGACGAGCTGCCCCGTCGGTCCCATCGAGCCGGCTACAACCAAGTCGGGACCGACAGCGTCACGCGCGAGCTCGGCGGCCCGGACGTTCAACTCGCGCGCACGGCCCGCGAGTGGACCGTCCTGGAGTCGCACCGGGCAGGCTCCGAACGTGCATGTGAGGACGAGGTCAGAGCCAGCCTGCGCGAACTGTCGGTGCAGGTCTGACACGTTCTCGGGCGCGTCGAACACCCACTCCTCAGGCGCCACCCCCGGCTCGATCCCCATGTCCTGATAGTTCGTGCCGGTCGCCCCATCGGCCAGAAGCACGTCGGTGCGATCTAGGAGCTCGGTGAAGGAAGGCACGCCCAAACCGTATCCGTCCGGCGTGCGCAGCCAGCGGCTGGCGCCCCTTTGCCGCCGAAGTCATAGTCAACGTCGGGCTGCGTGGCGTCAATGATGCGGTCGTTCGTTGTTGGCGCCGTTGAAGCGACCAAACCGGTTAGGGTCAGCGCATGGGCGATACATATGACTTCGTGGTGGTTGGTGGCGGCTCGGCGGGTGCGGTGATCGCGGCGCGGCTGTCGGAGGATCCGGGGTGCCGAGTGGCGCTGCTCGAGGCGGGTGATCGGCCGCCGGAGGCCGAGGCGATGCCGGCGGCGTGCGCGTCGCTCCAGATGAACCCGGAAACCGACTGGATGTTCACGGCTGACGCGGGACGGGCGGGGCTCGGGTTGCGCGATGGCCGGATGGTGGTTCCGCGCGGCAAGATGCTTGGTGGGTCGTCGGGCATCAACTACATGGCCTACGTGCGCGGTCACCCGGGTGACTTCGATGCGTGGTCTGACGCCGGAGCGACCGGCTGGGGGTACGAGGAGTTGCTGCCCTATTTCCGCAAGAGCGAGGGCCTGGCACCAAGCGGAGACATCGTCGTCGACTTCGATGCGCACAACACTGAAGGTCCGCTTGGCGTCTCGGTCCGCGGCCCGGTTCTGCCGGGCGCACGCCAGTTCGTGGACGCCGTCGTGGCCGCCGGCATCCCGATGGGCGACTACAACGGCGGTGATCGCGAGGGGGAGTATGGGGTCGTCTCATTGCTCCAGACCACGACCCGGGATGGCAGGCGGGCGAGCACGTACCACGCGTTTCTGGAGGGCGAGGCCGAGAAGCGCGAGAACCTCGACGTGATCTGCCACGCGCACGCGACCAGGATCGTGCTCGAGGGCGATACCGACGGGCTGCGCGCCACGGCGGTTGAGTACCGCACCGCGGCGGGCGAGACGGCGGTCGTCGGTGCCGCGAAGGAGGTCGTGGTGAGTGCTGGCGCAGTCGGGTCGCCGCAGCTGCTGTTGCTTTCAGGAATCGGCCCTAAGGACGAGCTCGAGGCACTCGGCATAACGTGCCGGTACGACGCGCCCGACGTCGGTAAACACCTGCAGGACCATCTGCAGCTCGCCCTCGTGTTCCCGGCTCCTGGGATCGGCGTGTCGATGACCGAGGTCGGCATCTCGATGGGACCCGACGCCCTGCGTGCACCAGCGGGACCGCTGCCGGCAGATCCCGCCGACGACGCCTCGCTGCCCCCTGAGTTGGAGGCGATCCGGGCCGAGGCCGAGCGCCGCGTCACCGAGTGGGCGACAAGCGGCAAGGGTCTTGTGTCTTCGTCGCTGTATGAAGCGTGCGCCTGGTACTCGACCGGCCTCGGCGACGCTCACACCCACGACGCTCAGATTGGGTTCTTCATCTGCGGCTACAACCCCGACCTCTGGCGCGACCTCCTGCGCGTTGACGCGGCCGACTTTTTCGAGGACCCGGACGTGGCACTCGGTCCCGACGCCGAGAACGTGATCGTGCTGGCCAACCCGGTGAAGCCTCACAGTCGTGGCGAAATCGTGCTCGCCAGCGCCGACCCTGCCGAAGCGCCCGACATTCGCATGAACTACTTCGGCGACCCGCACGATCTCGACGTCATGGTGGCTGTCGTACGCAAAGCGCTGGAGGTGGTCGACAATTGGCCAGGTAACGGACTCGGCCCGCTGTATGTGCCGCCCGCGCTGGCCAAAGCCCACAACCACCAAGCCGGCGACACGCCGAGCGACGAGCTGATCAGAGACATGGCGCGCCACTACTCGGGCACCGTTTACCACCTGACCAGCACGTGCCGGATGGGCGATGTCGTCGACCCGCGGCTGCGCGCCTATGGGGTGGCTGGCCTGCGGGTCGCCGACGCGTCGGTGATGCCGGATGTCATCAGCGGCAACACCAACGCCCCGGTGATCATGATCGGCGAGAAGGCCGCCGAGCTGATCGCCGCCGACCACGGGCTCTCGCTCCGAGAGCACGTCGCCACCGCCTGAACGCGTGGCTACTGCGGGCTTGCTGCCTGGGGTGGGGAAGTTCCCGGTCCAGGAGGTGTGGGGAAGTCGCGTGGTAGACGGATAGCTCAACCGGCTTCCTCCCGCCGACCTCTGAACGTCGCAGACGACTGCGGGATCGCTCAGGGAAACATCAGCGTGGAGCGCTACGTCTGCGGCACGACCACTGGCGGCGTCGGCACCGACGGGATCACCGGTGGTGCCGCGACGGCGCGACGGCGGTTGGCGATGCTGTCGGTGGCCGCCCAAGCGGCGAAGATGAGGGAGCCGATGATGCCAGTGAGGGTCACCAGCACTCCGGCGGCGGCGGTGGCGGCGACACCGTGCGCGCCGAGGATGAGGACGGCGGCGGCCGGCCCGGTACTCGGGCCGATCGGCAGCTGCCCGACGGTGAACATGACGATCAGCAGCGCCATCGAGTCGAAGATCGAGACGTGCACGCCGATCGCCCGAAGCATCAGCCAGTTGCGTAGCACCTGGGCGCACACCGCCAGCAGGGCGAATGTGATCAGACGGCCGCGGCTCTGCATGCGCAGGATGGCCAGCCCGGCCCCAAGGCCGGTGCGGTGCCGGTCCGAGACGCGTCTGAGCAAAGCGACGAGACCGACCATCAGCATGATGATGATTGCGGGCACCCACAGCGGGACGCCGAGCGGCGCGATCAGCGTGAACGAGAACAGCGCCACCAGCGCCAACTCAACTGTGATGATCGGCACCTCGGCGGCCACCAACGCCGGCGCCCGCGGCGTCGTCAGCGGCGCGGCCCTGCGCACTGACGCGATCCGCACAGCCATCCCAACCGAGCCGTTGACGATACTCGCGACGCAGCCGAACGCGGCCGAGCGAAACAGCACCCGGCGGCTGACCGTGCCGCCGGCGGCCCGCACGCAGATCGCCCACGCCTCGGTGCGGGTCAGCAGCGCGCCGATCTGGAGCAGAACCGAGAGCCCCACGAGGGTGAGGGGGGCCGTCCGCAGGGCCGCGCTGAACTGCGAACCACGCCCCGCCAGCACGTAGGCCAGCACGGCGGCGACGGCGACGGTTCCGCCGACGCTGACAGCGACCCGGCGGCGCATCGAGGAAACGCCAAAGTCACGCTCGATGCCGTCATCACAAGCGGGGACCGGCGGTTGTAGCTCAGGGGTCACTCGTGGGTGGCCTACGCGGTAGCGGTTGTCAAGATGATGCGGCGGCTGAGCGCATTACGCGTCAGGCCCCTTGCTCCCAATTAACGACCGTAGCAGCAGCTGACTAAAGCGCGCCTGCGCATGGCGGCGGAGGCACGAACGAGTCGTCGGTCACACGCTAAGCGAGCGATGAACCGCGCGGGCGACCTGCTCACGTGAGCGGGCTTCGACCGCGCTGGTCAGGGCCACGCGCCATTGTTCGGGAGTCGCTGCTGAGCACTTCAACCCCAGGTCGGCAAGTACAGCGGCTTGATCGACGTGAACGGCGATCTGTTCGGCGCGACGCTGGGCAGCGATATGTTGAGCACGCGCCAGCTTCGTCCGGCCACGGTCGCCAGCAAGGCTGAGGAGATCCTCGGCTACCAGCGGCACCGCGCGTCGCGCGCACTTCTCCCATGGCGCGTCGGCCGCTGAGTCGACCACTACCTGACGGACGACGCGCCAACCCGCGTGGTGGGAATCGCAACGTGCAACGAGGAATCGGGCCAGCGCCTCCGCCACCCCAAGCGTTCCCGGTTCGGATCCATGACCGTCGAGGTGCCGTAGTGCCGCACCTACGTTACGGCCGCCGTCGACAGCGCTTGCGAGCTGGCGCGCGGTCCGCCGCGGCTTCTGTCCTCCATCGTCGATCCTTCCACCGTACTCGCCTAGGGATCCAGTCGTTGGGCGCCACGCCCTCACGACCGCGCGTGAGCCACGATCCACGTTTGCACCGTCCACGTGACCGACGAGCTCTCACAGAATGCGATCAGCGGGACCTCAGGTCTCGTATCGGAGCCCCACGTACAGCCGCGTCTGCAGCTGACTGCCGGCGAACGCGCCGCCGCTCTGATCGACTCGATGGCCATGGCTCATAGGCCAACCGCCGGCGCGCGCCGATTCCGGACCGATCGACCTTCTCGCCGGCCCCTGGTCGTAGTCGTGCCCTCGGTAACCCGCGAGGGCGGGCAGGGCGCGCGCGTCGACACGGTGTGCATCGGCTACGCTCCTCGGGTCAGTGCCCGCGCGTTTCTCGCCAAGAAGTGGCGCAGGCATTGGTTTTGGCGGCCGTCCCAGTCACTCGGGGCGGCCGTTCTTCTAGGCGGCAGCCGGCGACCTCACGCGGCTTCCCCTCGGAGAGACCACGAGCAGCCGCGCGGTTTCCCGTCGTCGATCAAGCTACGCGCCCGCGCTCAGCTGAGTTGTTGGGCGAGCCCTATGAGAAGTCCTTCGGGCCCGCGGATGTAGCACAGCCGGTACGCCTCTTCGTACTGGACCACGTCGCCGACGAGCTGCGCGCCGTGCTCACGGAGCCGGGCGAGCGTGTCGTCGATGTCGTCCACGGCGAACATGACGCGCAGGTAGCCCAGGGCGTTTACCGGGGCCTCCCGGTGATCTGCGACTACGGGCGGCGAGAGAAATCGCGAAAGCTCCAGTCGGCCATGGCCGTCCGGTGTGCGCAACATGGCGATCTCGACGCGCTGCTCGCCCAATCCAGTGACACGCCCTGCCCACTCTCCTTCGATCGTCCCCTGGCCTTCGACCTCGAGGCCGAGCTCGCGAAAGAACGCGACCGTCGCCGGTAGGTCCTCGACGACGATGCCGACGTTGTCCATCCGCTGAACCGCCATCTGCCCAATCTAGCCATGCGGAGGCAGTGGGGCCGGCGCGAGGCGCTCACCCCGGCCGTCACGTCAGCCTTCCGGATCGGGCACAACCGGAAGCGTCCGGCGCGTTCAAGCTTGTCGAGCGCGTCGAGCAAAAGCCGATTCCTTTCCGCGCAGAGCAGGACCGTCCGCTTGGTTCTCGCCGATCGAGTCGACGGAGGTGGCGGTGACGTAGGCGTTGAACGCTCTCAGGGAGGTGCCGGGCCCGTGCATGTCAAAGTCAGCGCGCCGCCGGAGTGGGTGATCGCCTCGTCGATCGAAATGAATCCACACCCGAGTTCTTGCGGGGTCTCCGAGCACGGGGGAGATCCGCCGCGCGAGTTCGCGCGGATGAGTGGACCCGCCCAAGTATTCAGCTGCGGAGGATCTCGATAGCTGCCATCAGCGGGTCAAGGTCGGCAGCGCTTGCGACGCCGTCGCGGTAATCGTCGCTGTCGCGGAGCGCCGGCCGGAGGGCCCGTTCGTAACGGCGGCGCTCTGGGGCGAGGATCCGGAAGCCGATCTCGTGCTCTAGCCGTTCGGCAAGCGCCCAAAGCCGTCCCGGCGCGGTTGCATCCTGGTCGCCCGCGGCGACGGATGCAAGGCCCGCGAAGCAATAGGCGCAATGCCGCATGTCTTCGTCTTCGACCCCGAGTGCGAGCGACTCACGGTAGTGGCGGCCGGCCTCGGACATGTCGCCCTTGTCGAGTGACAGGTCACCCAGGCTATGCAGCGCCAACCTCTCCCTGCGGAGACCCCGTGCGCGGCAAGTCTCGATCAAGCGGGCGTAGAGCTCCGTGGCCCGGTGAAACTCGCCGATGTCTCGGAGGCTATCGGCGAGGTAGTGAAGCGAGCGCGCCAGCTCCTCAGGGTCGTCAAGCCGCTCTGAGATCGCAAGCGCTTGCTCGTGCCACGCGACCGCGCGCTCCGAGGCGCCGGCAACCCACTCGACACCGCCGAGATCGTTGAGCACCCGCACCCTGCCGCGCTCGTTCCCGGCCTGCTCGTAAAGGGAAAGCGCCTCGGAGAGCGCGGTGCGGGCCGGGTGCAGATCCTCTTTGAACTCAAGGCTGACGCCGAAACCCGCGAGCGCATCAGCTCGATCGCCGGGCGAGAGCACCTCGCGACTCGCGAGCGCGCGCTCGTACCATCGCGCGAGTTCGCCGATCCGGCCGGTCGCAAGCCAGTCCGTGAAGAGTGAATCGGCGAGCGGAAGGGCCCCCGCAATATCGTGATCGAGCGCCCAGGCCAGAGCGAGGTCGGCATCGGCCGGGTGCTGTCGCAGTCTGGTCAGAGCGTTCAAGCGGGCGGGATCTTCGGCGCGCGCCGCGACTCCAAGGGTGAGGTACCAGCGGGCGTGCCGGGCGCGGGTCTCGTCGCGCTCGTTGCTCGCCGCGAACTGCTCGAGCGCAAATTCCCGGGTGGTTTCGAGCAGCGAGTGTCGTCCGTGACCGGCATGCCGCACGAGGCTCTTCTCGATTAGCGACTGCAAGGTGTCGAGATCGGCGTCACAGACCTGCTCGGCTGCATCGAGCTCAAAGCTGCCGCTGAAGACGGCGAGCTTGGTGAACAGCCGCTGCTCCGGCTTGCTCAGCAGCTCGTAGCTCCACGCGAGCGCTGCCCGCATAGTGCTCTGACGTTCGGGCAGGTCACGGCGGCCACCTGCCAGGAGCGGGAGTCGCCGCTCAAGCCGCGCGAGAAGCTGATCCTCAGAGAGCAGCTTGACGCGCGTGGCGGCGAGCTCGAGCGCGAGCGGGAGTCGGTCCAGGCGCTCACAGATCGCCTCGATCGCCTCCCCCGGCTCGAAACCCGGGCTGACCTCACGCGCGCGAGCAGTGAACAGCTCGGTGGCATCGTGCCGTGACAGTGGTGGGACCGGATACTCCTGTTCGCCTGCGATCGCGAGTCGCTCGCGGCTCGTGACGATCGCCGCGCAACCTGGCGCACCCCGTAGCAGCTCGCCGACCTCTGGGGCGGCGGCGACCACCTGTTCGAAGTTGTCAAGGACAAGCAGCAGCGCCCGCCCGCTCAGATAAGTCGGCAAATCTTCGATGGCGCCCAGCGCGGTCGCAATCCCCGGCGAGGACCAGACGTGGGTCGGTCACGCTCGCGAGCGACACCCACCAGGATCCATCCGCATAGCTGTCGGCGAGCTCTCCAGCCAGCGCCAGCGCTAGCCGCGTTTTCCCCGTCCCGCCCGTTCCCGTCAGCGTGATCACCCGATGCGAAGCCGCGAGCTCCAGTAGCTCGGCAAGCTCACGCTCACGGCCGATGAGCGGCGTCGCCTGCACTGGGAGATTGACGTGGCGCAGCGCTCGCAGAGCCGGGAAGTCCCCCTCGCCGAGCTGGAACAGGCGCTCGGGCGCGGTCAGGTCCTTAAGCCGGTGTTCGCCAAGATCTCTGAGCGCGACACCGGCCAAAGCACGTGTCTGGTCGGAGACGACGACCTGCCCGCCGTGCGCCGCGGAGCAGATGCGCGCCACCTTGTGTACCGCCATCCCGACATAGTCACCATCCGCGAGCAGCACCTCGCCAGAGTGGACCCCCATTCGCACCCGCAATGGACCGCTAGCAATCGCCGCCTGCATCTCGCCCGCCGCAGCAATCCCGTCGCCGGCGCCCTTGAACACCATGAACAACGCATCGCCCTCCGTCCCGATCTCCACCCCGCCGTGCGCGCGCGCAACGGCGCGCAGATGCTCGCGGTGGTCCAGCAGCGCCGCCGCATACCGCTCGGGTCCAAGCTCATCGAGGAGCCGCGTCGACCCCTCCACATCCGTGAATAGCAGCGTCACGATTCCGGAGGGAAGAGCTCCGTCGCCGAACTTCATCGCGCGCGCAGATGTTATCGGCAGGCCACTGGCATTCGAGCCGTCGCTCGTCGGCCCGCGGCCCGTAGACGCGGCCAGGTCGAGCGACGGATAATCGGCCCGCGCGCGCCCTCGCGCCGAAACCCATGTCCCGTGGGCGGCAGCATCATCGCGCTCGCCATCTGAACAATCCTCGGGACCAATTCAGACCAAGTTCTCCGGATCGTGCGGTCCGGCGAGGAGCGCTCATGCAAGCGCTCCTACGATGCCGGACGCGCTGGTCAGGTTGGAGGCGGCAGGTCGATATGGTTCGGCCTCCCGGCGTGGTTCGCTCGCTGCCTGATCTTGTGCTCATGGCGTTTTCAGGACGACCCGTCCGCCGCGCAGACCTCCACCTGAGAAGCGCGCATGGGCGGCTGCGGCTTCTCGGAGTGGATAGGTCGCAGCGACACGCAGGCTGAGGTGTCCTTGGTCCACGAGGCCGGCGAGCTCGCTCAGACGCGCGCCGTCAGCGAAGGCCTCGAGGACAACCACGCGGGTCCCACGGATCGGCGGGGGGGCAAACGGCCGCACAGGGGCGATGAACGTCCCCTGCGGCCGCAGGGCCTGGTGGGCCGCGATACCGAGCACGGCCGTATCGATGACTGCGTCGACGCCGCCCGGCATCAATTCGCGAACCGCTGCGGCGAAGTTTTCGCCGCGGGGGACGAACTCACTGGCTCCGAGATCGCGCAGCAGACCCTCGTCCTGCGCAGACGCGAGCGCGATCGTTCGAAGCCCGCGGAGTCGCGCCAGCTCCACCACGAACCCCCCGACTCCGCCCGCAGCGCCGGTCACCAGCACCGTCTGACCAGGATGAAGATCGGCCAGAGTAAGCGAACGGTCGCCGCTCAGCGCGTTGAGGGGCAGGGTCGCGGCCGTCTCAAGCGGTACCGATCGCGGCGCCGGGGCGACCCAGGACTCATCCACCACGACGTACTCGGCGTGGGCCCCTATCGCCGTGTAGAGAAAGTCGTGTAAGGCAATCACCTGATCGCCAGCACGCAGGCGATCAGCCCCCGGGCCAGTCGCATCGACTACGCCGGCGATATCGAACCCGAGTCCGTAGCTCTCGCGCTCGGGCAACAAACCCGCGGCAACCAGGTTGCCTTCGCGCAGGGACACGTCGATCGGGTTGACCGTCGAGGCCGCGACCTTGACCCGGACTTGACCCGGTCCGGGTTCCGGGATCGGGACATCAACCACTTCTAGGTTCTCAGGGCCGCCAAAGCGGCGAATCACAATGGCTTGCATGCCGCTTACCATAAGTGCGTTACTTTCACCTCGAAAGAGGGCACCTGAAAGTGCGTACCGAACCCCGAGGAGCGCCGCTCATGCCAACCATGACCGCAGAGATGCACCGCGAGCACATCCGCAACCAGTACAACGCCAACCTCGCCGAGTGCCCCGGCCACCAGCTCCTGGCCACGCTCTCGGACAAATGGGTGACGCTCGTACTGGCAGCCCTAGCCGACGGACCGCAGCGCTACAGCCAGCTCTCACGCACCGTCGCCGGCGCAACGCAGAAGATGCTCACCCAAACACTGAAGAAGCTCGAACGCGATGGCCTGATCAACCGTACCGTCACCCCCAGCGTCCCCGTCCGCACCGACTATGAGCTGACCGAGCTGGGATGGTCTCTGCTGCCAGTCCAGCGCGCGATCAAGCACTGGGCCGAGACCCACATCGAAGAAGTCCACGCCGCCCGCGCCCGCCACGATTCCACCCGAGAATCCGCTCCGCCTACCCGCTGATCCCGCCGCGTCGCCGGTTTTGGAATACGAGCGCCGGCCGTCGCGCTCCACATGCTGTCACCCAGTCCGCAGGTCGCATACACGTCGCCTCAGCCCACGAGCAACCGCCACGAGCCACGGCCGATCAACCCGGCGCCCATCGCGGTGCGGAAGCGGACAACGAGTTTCCCCTCGCCGCGGGCGTACTCGTCGAAGTGCTCAAGGATGTCGCGAGCGGATTTGGCGCCGGACACCGCCGCATCGAACTCTTTGATCGCGCGCTGGAGATAGTCGCGGTCGACGATGTCGACGCCGAGGCGCTTGAGTTCTCTAGCCATCATGTCGGGCCAGGTGCGGCGGCACCACGCGCGAACTTGTCGCGGGCGTCGTAGAGCGGGGGCGAGGCGGCTTCGCGGACAGTCCCAAGTTGCTCCGTAGACTGATTATTACGGGGTGTAGGCTGTGCGCAGGGCAATTGGGGCTTGGCGTACTTCCCAGAGATGGGAGAGGGGGCGGTTAGGTGGCTGGCACGGCTTGGCGGATCGGAGATCGGCGGCGGAATCTCTTGCGGGTGGCGGGGATGGTGGGGTTGGTGTTCGCGGCGATGGCGTTGGGTCGCCCGACGGCTGCGCAGGCGGTGGGCGAGTTGACCTACGACGGTTGCTTCGGCACGGCGGCGGGTTGCACGTTCGTGGCCGGCGAGCCGTTGACGAGCGCTGAGGGTGTGGCGGTCAGCCCGAACGGCAGCTCGGTGTACGTCAGCGGGAACACAAGCGATGGCGCGGTGTCGCACTTTTTCGTGGGCGCCCAGGGTCGCCTTGCCTACGACGGCTGCGTGAGCAACGACGGGAAAGGCGGCCGGTGCGCTGACGTCCCGGGGAGCGGAGTCCCGCTCGCCCTCGGGGAAGCCGTGGCGGTGAGCCCGAATAGCGCCTCGGTGTACACCGCCAACGACGTGGGCACGATCGTGCACTTCTTCGCTGATCCGAGCCAGGGTCAGCTGGCCTATGACGGGTGCGTGAGCAACGATGGATCGGGAGGCACCTGCCTCGATGTTCCGGGGAGCGGGGTCCCGCTCTCATCCCCTACGGATGTTGCGGTGAGCCCAAGCGGCGGCTCGGTCTACGCGACCAGCTTGGTCGGCGCGGTTGACCACCTGTTTGCCGACCCGACCGGGGGCCAGCTGTCCTGGGACGGGTGCGTCACCGATACCGGGTCGGGTGGCCTCTGCCTGGATGTTCCCGGGAGCGGGGCGCCGCTCTCTGCGCCCGAGGGTGTTGCCGTCAGTCCGAGCGGCGGGTCGGTGTACGTCGCGAACCATGACGGCACGCTTGACCACCTGTTTGCCGACCCGACCGGAGGGCAGCTGTCCTGGGATGGATGCGTGAGCAATGACGGATCGTCGGTTGCGCTTGGATCGGGAGGCACCTGCCTGGATGTTCCCGGGAGCGGAACACCGCTCAGCGATCTCTTCGGTGTTGCTGTGAGCCCGAACGGCGCATCGGTCTACGCCGTCTCCTTCGACGGGACGGTGTCGCACCTATTCGCCGACCCGATCGGGGGGCAGCTGTCCTGGGACGGATGCGTCAGCAACGACGGATCAGGAGGCACCTGCGCCGACGTGCCCGGTACCGGGGCCCCACTCGCGGGCGCCCTCAGTGTGGCGGTCAGCCCCGACGGCCGATCGCTGTACGTGGCCTCCCAAAGGGCGAGCTCGGTCTCGTCCTTCAGCATCGCCCCCGGGGGCCAGTTGACCTTCCAAGGCTGTCTGTCTGACAACGCGATCCCCGGGTGCGTGGATCCGCCCGGCGAGCCGCTGAAGGGCGCCGACGGCGTCGCGGTCAGCTCGGACGGCGGCTCGGTCTACGTCACCGGTACACAGAACGGGACGGTCGCGCACTTCTTCCGCACGCAGGCCAGCGGTGGCGGTGGCGGTGGCGGCGGCGGTGGCGGCGGTGGCGGCGGCGGCGGCGGGCACCCGACCCGGACGATCACCGCCAAGATTGACAATCAGCTGGTCACGGCTGTGACCTCGCTCGGGTCTGGGTGTGTCGCCACATCGCGATCGCTGAGCGCCACGCTGACCTCAGCCGCGATTCCCGGGTCCACAGCGACGAAGCTACGGTCGACCAGCGCCGCGTTCTCGATCGACCGGGGCGTCCGGCACGTTCACCATCGCACCGTGCACAGGCACGGGCAGAAAGTCGTGCTCACAACGACCACCTACACCCCGAACGTCACCGTCGGCAAGCTGCCCACGAACGTCTCACTCAAGCTCGCCGGCCTGAGCAGCCGCTCGCACACGTTCAACGTCAAAGTCTCCTATCACGCGACCGTGTCCCGTCACGGTCACCGGCAGACGGTCTCAGTGTCCAAGACGCTGAGCCTCACGTTCCAGGTCTGCTGAGAGCACGCACCCGGCAACGCCCGCTGCCGACCGGACCCGTTAGCCGGCCGGCACCCGGCGGCGGCCCCTCGAGCACCGCGCGGAGATGAAACGGGTCTCGTGACGCGGTCGGGTGCGCACCCCCAAGTCGCCCACAACCGGCTTGATCAGCTCTGCACGCTCGGGTCGATCCGGTCGTGCGAGATTGCGTGCGCCTCGCTTTTCATGTACGCCGTGAAGCTCGCGCGGTCGCGCCATCGGCTGACCATGACGAGCTCACCTGCGTCGCGGTCAGATTGCCACACCTGGAGGTCGATGAAGCCGTCTACGTCGTCGACGAGGTGTGCGCGCGCGGAAAGCGGCGGTCAGTCTTCGTGCGCCGCGCTCCTTGACGCAGGCGAGACAGCGAGACGTACATCGGCGCGTGAAGGATCGCACGGAACGGTCAGGGCGTGAGCGCAGCCGCGACGTCCACCAGCTCGCCCGCGAGTAACTCGGCGCCCAGCCGGTTGGCCAGAGCAGCGGAGGCGCCCGCGCCGCCGAGCCCGACTCGGATCTGCGCCGTGAGAGCGGTCAGCTCGTCGGCGCTATCGAGGAACCGCTCCGGGGTCATCGCGGCCAGCACGACGATTGCGGGGGCGAGGTCATCCAACGCGGCGGTGATGTCATCCAGCGGAGTGTCGGCGCCCAGGTAGGTGATCCGCCAGCCGCGCTCGCGGAGGGCAAGGCCGAAAGACAGCAGTCCGAGCTCATGCAGCTCGCCGGGTGGGCAGGCCAGGATTGCGCGCGGTCCGACGCCTTGTCCCCAGTCCCGAGCTAGCGCGCGGAGGCGCCCGCCGATGATATTGCTCGCGAAGTGTTCCTGGGCAACGCTTGTCTGGGCGGCGGCCCAGCGCACACCGAGCCGGCGCAGGAACGGCAGGATCACCTCCGCAAGGGCCAGTCGGAGTCCAAACGCGACAAAAAGACGATCGAGCGCCGCCTGGGCTGCGGACTCATCAAGTGCGTCAAAGCCGCGCTCGAGTGCCGCTTCGATCTCGGCTAGGGTCGCCGATGCCGCTTCGAGCTCTGGGTCGCCCGCGAGCTTCGCCAAGCGCGCAGCCTCGGAGGCGGACAGCCCCGCATTGATGTGCTCGCGCATCGCCCGGACGCGACGTTCGTCCTGGTCGGAATAGAGACGAAGTCCGCCCGGGGTTCGCTCAGGTGTTACCAGCCCGTAGCGGGTTTCCCACGCGCGTAGGAGCTCGGGGCTCTCTCCGACCCGCCTACTGAGTTCCCCAATCCGGAGTCGTCCAGTCTCGGCCACTACCCGATGCTATCTGATCTAGGCAAAAGCTTGACAGAAGCTCGACAGAACGTATACAGTGAGGTCTGTGACCAAAGCACAGCTCACCAGGCTCGAAGACCACGACCTAGTGCTCCGGGTCGCTAGGGGAGACGTCCGGGCCTTCGAAGCGATCTACGACCGGCACAGCGCCCAAGTCTTCGGACTCGCGATGCGGGTCACCGGTCGCCGGAGAGCGGCCGAGGAAGCCACCCAAGACGCCTTCCTCGGCGTATGGCGAGCCGCACGAAGCTACGACACGAGCCGGGGAACGTTCAAAACGTGGCTCTTGTCGATGGTGCGAAACCGAAGCATCGACTGCCTGCGCCGCGAAGCCCGACACGATCGTGACGTCGAGATCGATGACGCGCTGGTCGAACGGCTCGAAGCCGCAGAGCGTACTGAGGAACAGGCGGCCGACCGCGAGGAATCATTCCATGCCCGCCAACTGCTGGTCAGCCTTCCGGACGACCAACGCCGGGTTATCGAGCTGGCGTACTTCAAAGGGCTGACCCAAACCGAAATCTCCGCAAAAGTAGGGATTCCGCTTGGGACGGTCAAAGGTAGACAACGCCTCGCACTCAAAAAGATGCGTCAAAATCTCACCAGCCCCTCTGAGCTCGCACTGGCCGGATGACGAACGCCGGTCTCGAGAGATGGCGTAACAGCTGCCATCGCATAACGCGATCCCCGACTAGAGCGTCGCCCCTTTCGCTGAGCGCATGATCGACTCGGCTCTCGACATGGTGCTGGATCGCAGCGTGATCGGCGGGTACTCGAAGCTCGGCTACCGGATCCGCAGTCGCGGTTGGGGCGACGCCGGACTCCTGCCGATGCCGGGCAAGGTCGTGCTCATCAGCGGCGCCAGCTCCGGGCTCGGCTACGCCGCCGCCGAGGGCTTCGCCTGCCTCGGTGCGACGGTCTGGCTGCTCGTGCGCAGCCGAGAACGCGGGGAGGAGGCGCGGGAGAAAATCTCGGAGCGGTCAGGCAACGGAGACATACACGTGGGGCTGTGCGACCTCGCCAAGCTCACGTCGGTCCGCAAATTCACGCAAGGGTTTTGCGAGCAGGTGGCGCGAATCGATGTGCTGGTCAACAATGCCGGCGTCCTGACCGACGAGCGCGCGCTCTCGGGCGACGGGATCGAGCTGACGCTCGCGACCAATGTGGTGGGCCCGTTCCTGCTGACCAACCTGCTGGTTCCGCTGCTCGAGCAAACCGCGCCGGCTCGCATCGTCAACGTGTCTTCGGGCGGCATGTACACGCAGAGACTCACCGTCGAGGACCTGCAGAGCACACACCGACAGTTCGATGGGGCGAGAGCGTACGCGCGGACCAAGCGAGCGCAGGTCGTCCTCGCCGAGATCTGGGCGCGGCGGCTGGCCGGCACCGGGGTCGTGGTCCACTCGATGCACCCCGGGTGGTCGGACACCCCAGGCGTCCGATCCTCCCTCCCTCGCTTCTACAAGGCGGCTAAACCGCTCCTCAGAACCGCGGCGGAGGGGGCCGACACGATCACCTGGCTCGGAGCGGCTCCCGAGCCCGGCCAAAGCTCCGGCCAGTTCTGGCATGACCGCCGGCCCCGCTCCACACATCTACTACCGTGGACCAAAGAGACTGCGCCGGAGCGAGAGCGGTTGTGGGACCAGTGTGTCCAGCTCAGCCGCTGGCAGGAGCCCCAGTCCGGTCGATCCGCCGCGAACCCCGAATGAGCCCAAGCGTGCTTGTAACCGGTGCGACCGGGTTCATCGGTGGGCGCCTGGCTAGCAGGCTGGCCGGCTCGGGATTCGAGGTCCGATGCCTGGTGCGCGACCGCGGCGCGACTCGCGCTCGAGGGCTCGCGCTCGAGGGCTTCGACCTGCACCAGGGAGACGTCCTCCGTCCCGAATCGTTGCGCGGCGCAGGTCGCGGGATCGACGCAGCCTATTACCTGATCCACTCGATGGGCCGCGGCGGACCGAAGGACTTCGCCGCCAGCGAGCGCGCCGCCGCCACCGCGTTCGCGCGGATGGCACGCGCGGAGGGCATCGAGCGCGTCATCTATCTCGGCGGTCTCGGTGACCGGCCACAGTCCCAACACCTCCGCAGCAGGCATGAGACCGGGGTCGCGCTCCGGAAGAACGGCCCCCCGCTGACCTACTTCCGCGCCGGAATGGTGGTCGGTCCGCAGAGCGAGTCCTACCGGACTCTGCGCTACCTGGTCCAGCGTCTCCCGGCGATGATCGCGCCAGCCTGGCTTCAGAACCGGACCCAGCCGATCGCGATCGACGACACGCTGAGCTACCTGGCTGATGCGATGGGAGTCGAGGAATCGGCGGCCCGAACGATTCAGATCGGCGGACCTGACGTACTGAGCTACGGCGAGATGCTCGACCAGATGGAACAGGTCCTCGGGATCCGCCACCGGCCGCGGATCCCGGTGCCCCTGATCACGCCCTGGCTCTCCTCCCTGTGGATCGGGCTCGTCACTCCCGTCGACGCCGGTGTGGCACGGCCTTTGATCGAAGGACTCGCCGTGCCGACCGTCGTCACCGACCCATCCGGAATGGAGCTGTTTGACATCGAGCCAATCGGTTTCGAGCCGGCGCTGCGACGAGCTGTCGCAGAAGACCCCGAGGTTCCGCTCCGGTCGAAAACGCCCGCTGCCTGAATGGCGAGTTGAGCCCGGTCGCAGTCCGGGCCTGTCAGCCTTCACCTGCGCACTCAGGAAGACTGCTCTTCACCGGCGCCGAGTCCCGGCACTCATCGACGGCTTCCCTCCAATGCGCGGAAGCGAGCGAGCCGCCAGCGAACGCTTTTGTCATCTGTCCGGCCACCGAGCGGACGATCCCATGGCGACAAACGGATCGCGCGTTGCCCTTCGAGACGACAGGACCGGGGATCGTGTCGAACTGTGTCCCGAACTATGTCCCGAACTCAGCGATTCTCACCCGCTCCAACTGCTCTGAGGAGCACTCAAACGCCCGTTTCTAACCCAAAAGCCCTGCAAATTGTCCGCGTCGGCTTCCCGGCGATCGCTCTGGCCGGCGTGGCACGACCGCACCGCGCGAGCGCAATGGCGACGGAGTAATCGTCCCAACACTTCCCGAGGGTCGCTTGTCGATCAAACTCACAGGCTGATCAAACGGTCATCGATTGATGACGACAACCGTGCCGGTTACTCTGGTGGAAGCTGGACAGTGTCGCCGGCGAGCGTCGGCGGCCGCAGATGTCCAGCGATGTGGGGATGGCAATACGTCCTCCCTCGGAACGATGGTTGACCCGCCGATCGTCCCGCCAACTGCGGTCCCGTCAACCGCGATTAGTGCTGTTCGCGCAAAGCGCTCGTCCAGCACCGAGTCGGTGTAGCTGGACGCTGCTCTCGTCGGGTGGGGCGAGACGCGTATTCACGCCGGAGCGCCATCTGGGTCGATTCACTTCACGGGCCCACAACCTGGACGCGGGCGAGCTCGATCGCGATCCGGAAGGGATCGTCTTCGGGTGCGAGGTGGCCGAGTCCGGACAGAATCTCGACGTTGGAGTTTGGGATGTTGTTGGCCAGCTCGTTGAGCAACGGACCGCTGATCGCCGCAGGGCTTTCGGTCCCGGCCATCAGGACGGTGTGAGCCGTGATCGTGGCGAAGCGGCCGAGCGTGGGTGCGTCGAGTGCTGCTTGGAGGCGGTGCTCGATTAGGTTGGCTTCGAGAAGTGGGTCGATCCGCTTCCACTTGGGTTCCCGAATCGCGATCCGTAGCATGAGACGGACCTGCCACAGTGGCATCAGCATCAGCGGGCGAGGGGCGAAACCCGCTTGCTTCACCATCCAGGCGAACGCACCACGCCGGTCGCTACGGTCCAGCAGACGCTGATAACCGTCGAGCCAACCGGCTGTGAGCTGCCCGCGCACCGGTACTCCGGGCTCATAGACGAACAGCTGGTCGAAGATAGGCTGCCGCCTGGCCGTCTCGAGCACGACGAGGCCACCGAAGCTGTGACCGAATGCCGAGCGCGAGCCAGTTGCGGTCGCGACCGCGATGAGATCGGCGCACTCGTCCTCGATGTTGTGCCCAGGGAGCTGGGGCCCGCTGCCCGGCCGCCCGCGCCGCTCCATCACGTGCACCGCGTATGTGTCGGCCAGCGTCTCTGCGAGGTCGAGATAGTTCGATGCGTCTGAGAGGACACCGCCGACGATCACCAATCCCGGACCCGCGCCGACCGAGTGGTACGCAATCACGGTCTCGTCCTCAGAGCGGGTGGAGTTCGCTCTCACAGCCTGTGGTTCAAGCATGCTCGCGTGCCGCCGATCGTGTTGATGTGTCCTGATCGCTGTCGAGCTGTGCAAGCAGCCGGCGTGTGTAGCGTTGATAGGGGGCGTACGGCACGCCGCTGCGATCCACCAGCTCCACGAAACGCTCCTCGAGCATCTGCGAACACCGCTCGACCAGCCGCGCTCCCTCGTCGGTGAGCTTGACCTTCCGCCGGTTCCCGCCTCCCGCAGTTTGCGTCGCAGTCAGCAACCCGTCCGCGGCCAGCACACCCACCATCCGACTCGTCGATGGCTCGGTCCGGCCGAGCCATCGCGCTATATCGCGTTGGGTACCGCCGGCTTCTCGAACCGCGAACAGGGCCAAGAATCGCGCATAGGACACACCCGCCTCGCGGCGCAGCAGGCCGTCGGCGGCATTGTCCAGCCGAGCGGTCAGCTTGTGCAGTTCGTAGCTCAGCGCCTCGGGCACGTCGGGCTATCTTAGCAGTGCAACTTCGAAGTGCAAGGTAGTCTCGCGAACTAGCGGATCGGCTCTGCAGCGCTGCAAGCGCGGACGTTTGACATATACAGATGGGCGATATATACTGCCAGCATGAAGAAACACCGCCCGATGCAGGAGGCAAGCTTCCTTATCCTCACAGCGCTAGCGGGCAGCAGCCAGCACGGCTACGGCATCATCACCGACGTCGCGCAGATCTCCGGCGGGAAGGTCCAACTCCAGGCCGGGACCCTGTACGCGGCGCTCGAACGGTTGACCAACGACGGACTCATCGAGCCCGACCGCGAAGAGATTGTCGACAACCGTCTTCGTCGCTACTACCGCATCACACCCCACGGCGCCGAGCGGCTCGCCGATGAGGCCGACCGCCTACGGACCAACGCGCACGCCGCTCTCACACGCCTACGTCCAGGAATCGCGATCCCATGAACGATCACAGCCAACTGGAACGCCGCTACCGACGGTGGCTGGCCCTGTATCCCAAGTCCTTCCGCGCCGAGCGCGAGGACGAGATGGTCGCCGTGCTCATGCAGGGCGCCGGCCCCGAGCAGACCCGGCCCCGCCTTTCGGAGGCCGCCGATATCGCCAGGCACGGCTTGCGTCGGCGGGCGCGCGGTGGACAGCTGCCGAGCCAATGGGAGCGCGCACACGCGAAAGTCATGTTCCCGGTACGAATCCTCATCGCGCTGTGGCTCTGTTTCATCACCGCGATGCTCATCGCCTATCACCGCGGCGAGCTCTGGCTGCTGCTGCTCGTCCCGGCGATCCTGCTGCATCTCTACATCGCCTACCGCATCCGCCCCGGCGCTATACCCCGGTAGCGAGGACCGCGTCGGGGTGAAGCCCGCCTCCGGACTTGAACCGGAAACCGCTTGATTACAAATCGCCGGATTTGCAGGTCAAATGCTGTGAGTACCGGCGTTTCCGGTCAGGTTGGGTGAGGTTGTCTGAGGTGATATTTGCCTAACTGGGGACACGGATGGGGACACGCTTTTTGATCGTGCTTGTGGGGGAGCGGGGTGGCTGTGAGAGGGGGTCGCTCGCCGTCCAGGGATGGCCGGCGAAATGCGCATGGGCGGAACAATCACGAATGGCGCCAGGCCGGGGAACGAAGCAAGTGACAGCGAATCGCTTCGGCCTGCTCCGGAGTCCTGGCGCGATCTATGTAGTTCAGCGGGCAGGTGTGCGTATTGAGCACCGATTGGGGAATCTTGTGGCTGAGATGGGGTTGGCTGGCAGAGATCAGAAGATGCAAGTTGTAAGTGCCGCACGGAGGCCCCGCCGGTTGGTGCTGCGGGTGGTGCTCGCTGCGGCTATGGCGGTCGTGGGGTTGAATCTTTGGACCGGTGCCCCGTTGTTTTCGCTTTGGGTCGGTTCGCGGTTCCAGCATGCGCAGGCCGGGGGGTTGACGATGGCTACGGTTGGCATCGTCTTCGCCGTGATGGCGGTGTCGATCTTCGTGCTGTATCGAGCGTTGCAGTGGCTCGATGTTCGGTTCGGTGAGGTGATCGGCCGCAAGCCCGGGACGCGCCAGGCGCTTCCGTGGCTGAAGAGCGTGAGTGGCGAGCGGTTGCCAGCCAAGCGTCCGCGCGAGCCGCTGACGCCGTTGGAGCGGGCCTTGGTGCTGATCGTGTTGGTGGCGGTTGGCTGCTTCGAAGTCTGGTTCTTCTTCTTTGCGGGGTCCTCGCTTCCCAACCAGTAGGCCAAGCAACCCCGGCCTGATCGAATTGGCGTTCGTGAGGTCTGAGTTGATCGGCGTCCGGTCGCGGCGAAGAGGAGTCGGGCTGGCGCGCGTACGCTGTGCTGATCTGCGGACTTCGCGATCGGTCTAGTGGCGGCTGGTATGTGTGGTGATCAGTGGAGTCCACCGCCGCCTGTACATCGTGGCGGGACAGGACCTGAGCTGGTGGTATTGCACGGGGGTTGTGCGACGTGGCGGCTGTGGGAGCCTACGTTGCCGTTGCTCGAGCGTCGGTTCGACGTGCTCGCGCCAACGCTGCCGGGGCATTGGGGTGGCCCTGCGGTGCGTCGCGACGCCGCCATTGACGTCCGCGCGTTCGCGGACAGCATCGAGCAGCAGATGGATGCGGCCGGCTGGAGTACGGCGCATGTCGCTGGTGGCTCGCTAGGCGGCTGGCTAGCGCTAGAGCTCGCCCGCCGGGGGAGAGCGCGCTCGGTCACGGCGATCGCGCCGGCGTGCGGCTGGCCGCCGGGCGGAGTATTTGTCCGGCTGCTGTCAAGCGGTTATCGCTTGATGATGCTGCTGGCCCCAGTCATCGCCGGCCGTGCCGAGCTGTGGGTCGCCCGGCCGCGCCTGCGACGTATCTTGACCTGGCATCACTTCCACAAGCCTGTCCCGGCGCACCTGGCCGCGCATTTGATCCGGGCCATGGCAGGTGCCGACCCCGCCACCACGAAGGCGTTCCTCGCCGCGACCCGAGACTACGACGCGGCGAGCGAGCTTCACGGGATCAGCTGCCCCGTGCTGATCGCGTACCCCGAACATGACTTCGTGCTCCCCCGGCGCCTGTGCAGTCGCGGGCTCGCCGAGGCCTTACCGGACGCCGACATGGTCGTGCTCCCGGGCGTGGGCCATGGTGCGATGGTCGATGATCCCCAGCTTGTCGCGAACTTAGTTGCGGACTTCGCCACACGCGAGATCACCAAGCCCCGAGATCTCGACGCTCAGACACCACACCCGCACAGCTAACACTGCGGCAAGCGGGGCACCCCAGGTCATCATGGTCGCCAGCCCGGCGCCTGCCTCGACCTGACACACAACTGCGCCGCTCGAGGAGTCGAGCCCCGTCCGAGCTCGCGACCGCAGACATGCCTGCGTTGAATCCGCTCGGCCACACGTCGCAACCGCGCCGAACGCGTTGCAATATCGCCACGGGGTCAAGATGGTCGGGCTTCCGCTTCGTGCTGGCCGGCGGACAAAGCGGATGTAGCGACGTAGATCGCCAGCTCGGACCCGATGGGCGAACGATCGGGACACCGACACACCGAGAAACCGCCGATTTACAGCTACTTCCCGAACCCGCCTCGGACTTGAACCGGAAACCGCTTGACTACAAATCGCTCGATTTGCAGGAAAAATGCAGTAGATGCGGGCGTTTTTGGTCAGGTTGGGTGAGGTTGTCCGAGGTCGCATTTGCTCACCTTGGGGACACGACGGGGACACGCTCCAGACCGGTTCTTGCGCCGGCCGTACCTGTGGGGCATGCCGTCGCTGCGCCGGCGTTTGGCTGGCCGATTTGACGAGGCGGGGGCCAACAGGGCTCTTCACGCTGGGCAGCGGCGCCGCTTCGACAAAGCAGTCGTTCCGGCGGCGATGGCGGCGCACCGGCTGGCTGCAAACGCTGGCGACGAAGCGTTGCGCCGGGCGGTGCGGGGCGCGTTCGCTCCTCGTCCAGACTAGAAGAGATTCTCGGGCGGTAGGGTCGGCAACGCCGCGGTCCCGGCGCCCTCCTCGCCGACCCTAGCGCCACCCTGCGGTTGCTCAGGCTCCGAGGCAGGACGCCGACTGCGACATGTGCCCGGGGTTTCGCGTGTCCACGCGGCGGTTGGTATGGAAGCCGTCCCGTGCCGCCGCTCCCCTGTTCACTGCCACCACGTCCTCGCCGAACGTGAACGACGCCGTGAAGAAGAACTCGTCCGTCGGAGAGCAGGCCCTGTCGGCTGCCACGTCGGCTGGGAGCGCAACATAGCCGAGCTGGTCCCGGGCCAGCCCGAAGATGAAGCCGACACGGGAGCGCACCTGGTGGTCCAGCTCATCCAGCACCGACGGATACGCCTCCCCGGGTACGGTGAAGAACGCGAGATCTCCGATCCGCAATGTCCCCGCCTGGGTCACGAGCGTGCTCCCGTACTCGTATGGCGGTGAGACCGAGCGGTCCAAGCGCTCCGGACCGGGGCTGTGGAGGAGCGCAAGCAGAACCGGAGCATTGCTAGGCACCACATGCACGGAGTCAACCGCCGCGCCCACGACAGGCTGACGCACCATGTGAGGCCTGACAACGGCGTCCATCGCGGCCACGGCGACAGCGTTTCCGAAGTGGTCGGCTGGATAGTTGTCGTCGGCAGCACGATGCAGCTGTACCGGTGGCCCGGCGAACCGCGACAGCGCCCTGGCTGGCCAGGTGTGACCGACCGCCCCGACCATCACCAAGGCCTGAGAGCCGGGATAGCCGTAGCGGCCGGCTGCACTGCGCTCGTTGTGTTCGAGGTATGAGACGGTCGCACCCGGCCAGTCGGAGGAGATCTTGTCCAGTGGCCCGTAGACCGTGGCGTGGCAGGAGAGGTTGACCATGGTGGACACGACGCGTCCGCTGCCCACCGCGCGCGCCTGGAGCACCCGCAGCTGGTTGTCGATGGGGTAGGCGGCCTGATCGCCCCCGTGGTTCGGGTAGGAGGTGTTCGGGAACGTGCCGCACAGTCCGGCCACGTTCTCGGTGCCCCACACGAGCCTCGTCGGCTGCTCGCGCGCGATGGCTCTGGCGATCGCCTTCTCGGTCTGTGCCGCCACGAATGCGAGGTACGAACTCGGGACC
The DNA here is from genome assembly GCA_963794825.1 of uncultured Solirubrobacterales bacterium. Taxonomy (GTDB): domain Bacteria; phylum Actinomycetota; class Thermoleophilia; order Solirubrobacterales; family Solirubrobacteraceae; genus Palsa-465. The sequence continues at coordinate 1,567,113 of CAWCFB010000001.1, read as the reverse complement.
CCGCCCCAGACGCCGAGGTCGTCCGGGCCATTGTGGGTATGCGTCGAGGAGATCACGATGTTCCCCGCGGGGATAGAGAACCGCTTGGAGATGACCGAGGCGATGTCGGCGAACCCATAGGGACCCTGCTGGTAGGCATCGAAGTGGCCTTGGACGTCGATCGCGGCGAAGACGATCGTGCTGCGTCTCTCCCGGATGGCCATCGCGTGGGCATAAATCGGACGAAGGACCCCTTTGGCGGGATGTACCGGGCCCAGCCCGTACCCGCCGAGATAGACACCGGCCACCGAGGTCGGGGTGATCGTCTCCTGGGCCGCTCCGACCTCGAACACCGTGCCATTCGGACCGTTCGGGCCGTGAAGACGCGAATGGTCCAGCCCCTCTCGCCGGCGGGAAGCCGCGTGCGCGGAAGCCTGGACAGGCAGTGAAAGACCGAGCTTCGGGACAGCAGCAGCTGGCACGGCTTCCGCCCAGGTCCCACCGACCGCACACATAGCAATGCACGCGATGAGCGACATGTGCGCGCACTCACAACGACCGATCAGATACCTCCACACACTCACCGCTCCACCTCCCCTGGACGGGCCCCACGATAGCCCTCGCCAGTGCAGTTCACAAGGTCGGCGGGAGTGGAACGACTCCGCCCACCGGAGAGGTGCAAGGGGCCAAGCGGTCACCCGGACAGAGGAGATACAGCAGGCGCCCGTCGCCGCTTGGGCGAGGCAAATAATCGACCCATCTTTGATTGCATGCCAAGACCTCCGGCCGGCTCCGCACACAACGTGAAGCTGGGTCGCAGGCGAAGCAGGAGTCTGAGCCGATGCTCGGCCAGGTAGTGGCCACGCGTTGCCCACAAACCCCAGCCAGAGTTGGCGTGGTAGAAGCAGGTGCGTCGTTTCGTTGTTGTGCCCGACGCAGGAACCGCGATCGCGGCGAGGATTGCGAGCGCAAGCGCCGCGGCAGATGCGAGACGTGGTCGGATCATGACCAGAAGTCCTCCCTAGCTGCTCCTTCCGCCGTCACGCTATCAGTCCAGACCCCACCGTTCGGTCGGTGCTCCGCAGAACACTCGCCCGACAAAACAACTGATTTACAGCTACTTCGCCAAGCCCGCCTCCGGACTTGAACCGGAAACCGCTTGATTACAAATCAAGTGCTCTACCAATTGAGCTAGGCGGGCGTGGGGTCAGTGTCGCATGGGGCTTGACGGAAGTTCTCGTGTGAGCTCGCGCTCCCACCACTCGATCGTGTCGGCGAGCGTTTGGCGGAAGGGGATCTCAGGCTCCCAGCCGGTGGCGTCGCGCAGCCGCGAGGCGTCGCCGCGCAGGTCCATCACCTCGTGCGCGCGCACGCGCGCGGGATCGACGACGTGCTCGACCGAGATCGGCGCGATCAGCGAGGCGAGCAGCTCGACCTGGTCGGCGGCGGATACCGAGCGGCCAGAGCTCACGTTGTAGATAGCCCCGGCGTCCGCGGTGCCCTGAGCGGCGCCCAGCAGGCGGTAGGCGCGGACCACGTCGCGGACATCGGTGAAGTCGCGGCGGGCATCCGGGTTCCCGGTGGCGATGCGCAGCGTGCTCACGCCGGCGGCGCGACCCTCGGCCGCCTGGCGGGCGAGCGAGGAGGTGATGAAGGACGGCTGCTGTCCCGGGCCCGTGTGGTTGAAGGGACGGGCCCGGACGAGGTCGAGGCCGTGCGCGTCGGCGTACACGCCCGCGAGCAGGTCACCGGTCAGCTTCGACACGCCGTAGGGGTTCTCCGGCGCGAGCGGCGCCTCCTCGTCCACCGGCTGGGACGCCGGGGCTCCGTACACCTGGCAGCTGCTGACCCACACGACCCGCGCCGCAGGGGCCTCGAGGCGGAGTGCCTCGAGCATGTTGACCGCGGTGAGAACGTTTTCGCGCAATGTGCCGGCGGGGTCCGTCCACGAGTCCCCGACCGAGCTCAGCGCCGCGAGGTGGTAGACGACATCGACCGACGCCGCGCGCAGCACCTCGCGCACGCCCGCTCCCTCGCGCAGATCGCACACGCGGGGTTCGAACCAAGCAGGAGCGGGTCGCGGAGTGCGGACGACGCCGATCACTTCGTCGCCGGCCTCAGTGCACGCGCGCGCGAGCCAGCCGCCGGCGAACCCAGACGCTCCGGTGATCAGGACGCGCAACGCGACCGGGTCAGGACGGCTCGTCCGCTTCGAGCCCGCTCACGGTGCCGCTGACCGTCATCGCGCGCTCGATCCGGCCGTGGCCGTTGGTCGAGAACTCGACCTCGGGCTCGGGCGGAGCTGGCTCGGGCTCGGCGTTGACGCGCCGCTCGAGCTCGCCCAGGACCACTCCGAACAGCAGGTGCCGCCAGGTCGCCTGGCCGAACGCCCGGCGGTTGCCGCCGAGCGTCGGAAGGTCGCGGCGGGCGGGATGGATGCGGTCGCTCAGATAGCTGAGCGGCCACGACAGGGCGTGCTCGGCCAGCGCCACGACCGGGCCGCGGAGCGCCGGGGGCAGCGGCAGCGCCGGCGCCAGGTTCGCGTAGACCGCGCCGAACAGCGCACCGTTCTGCATGTGCCACGCGAGCCCCAGCGGATACCAGGCCTCGCTACGGGTGATCGCCTTGCCGAGCAACTCGACGTCGTCGAACCGCGAGCGAAAGACGAGCTTGTCCAGCGGCTGCTCGATCGCCCACGCGGCTGCCGCGACCACTCCGCAGACAGCTCCCCGAAGCGTGCGAGTGCGGTCGAAGTTAGGGCTCACCCCCGCCAACTGTAACGGGCGGCGCGCGACCGGGTACGCCAATGTGCGATGAATCACGAGGTGCTTCACCGGCGAGCGCGAGAGCAGGGCGCCAACCCGTTCGTCTACTGGGTGGTACGGGCGTTCTTCCAGCCGTTCTTCCATATCTACTTCCGGATGAGCCGGATCGGCCGCGAGCACATCCCGGCCGAGGGCCCGGTGATCGTCGCTGCCAACCACCGCAGCTTCCTCGACCCATTCGTGATCGCTTGTATGGCGCGCCGGCCGATGTACTACGTCGCCAAGCAGGAGCTGTTCCGCAAGCCGCTGGTGGCCTGGTTTTTGAACGCGCTCGGCGCCTTCCCGGTCAACCGGGGGGCAGGAGACGCCCAGATGATCGACACCGCCAAGGCGATCCTGGCCCGCGGCGACATCGTGCTGATCTTCCCCGAGGGCACGCGCACGCGGCCCGGCTCGCTGGGCAAGCCCAAGCGCGGTGTGGGCAGGCTCGCGCTGGAGACCGGCGCGCCCGTCGTGCCGGTTGCCGTGATCGGCACCGAGGCGGTGCGCCGGGGCTGGCGGATCCGCCCGCACAAGGTGAGGATCCGTGCCGGGCGGCCGCTGCGCTTCCCCCAGGTGGAGGATCCCTCGCCGGCGCTGGCCGGCGCCGTGACCGGCCGGATCTGGCCCTGTGTCCTGCTCCAGTGGGAGTGGCTCGGCGGGCTGCCGCCGATCCGCCGCGCCGCCGTCGTCGGCGCCGGCGCGTGGGGGACGAGCCTCGCCGTCGCGCTCGCGCGGGCGGGATTCGAGGTCGATCTCGGCAGCCGGACCCACGAGCAGGCGATAGAGCTTCAAGAGACCAGGCGCAACGATCGCTACCTGCCGGGTACCGAGCTCCCCGATGCCATCAAGGTGATGCGCGCAGCCGAGCTCGAGCTCGGCGGTCACGACCTGGTCTGCCTGGCGGTCCCGGCCAGGGCGCTTCCGGCGGTGCTAGCGGCGCACGGCGAAAAGATCCCGCCTCGCGCCGGGCTGCTCGTCCTCTCCAAAGGCCTCGTGCCGCCGCTGGGCACGCTCCCGTCCGCGTTCGTGTCAGAGCGCTCGCGGGCGCGGGCGATAGCGGTCCTCGGCGGCCCCTCGCACGCCGCCGGCGTCCTCGAGCACGGTGCCTGTGTTGTGCTCGCCTCGCTCGACGAAGGGTTCGCCCGCCAGCTCGCGGGCGTCCTGCAGGCCGCGAACCTCGACGTGACGATCACCACCGACGTCACGGGCGTGGAGCTCGCCGGGTGTGCGAAGAACGCGGCGGCGCTGGCGGCGGCGGCCGCCGCATCGGCCGGGCCGAATGTCGCAGGCGCGGCGGCGGGCAAGGTGTTCGCTGAGGTCGACTCGCTCGCGCGGTCTCGGGGCAGCCGCCCCGAGACGTTCGCCGGCCTGGCCGGCGCGGGCGATCTCGTGGCGACGGTCGTCGCGTCGGGGTCCCGCAACCGGCGCGCGGGCGAGCTGCTGGCCCAGGGGATGCCGGCCGATGAGATCGGACTGGCGCTCGGACACACCGCCGAGGCGGTCGACTCGGTGCCGCTGCTGGCGATGGCGGCGCGCGACGCCCGGCTCGACGCTCCCGCGCTCGAAGGGCTCGCGGCGTTGGTGGAAGGACGGATCGAGCCCGGCCGATGGACCGAGACGGTGACGCAACCGACGGGCCGCCCGCGCAGCAGGCGACCTGTTCGCGCGGCCTAGCCACAGGTACGCTCCCATGCGGTGTCGGACGACACACCAAAGACCAAGGCAGAGCTCGATGCTCGCTTCACCGAGGTGTACAAGTCACATCTTCGGGACGTGTACTCGTACAGCTACTACCGCGTCGGCAATCATCACGACGCCGAGGACCTCACCGAGCAGACGTTCCTGCAGGCATATCGCCACTTCGAGCGCGCGCTGCGCGAGTCCAACGGGCGACCGCTGCGGCCGTGGCTCATCCGGATTGCGCACAACCTCGCGGCCAACTTCTACCGTGACCGATCGCGGAAACCCGAGTCGGCGATCGAAGACGCCGGGATCATCTCGGCTCCCCACACGACCGAGTCGCTGGTCGAGGGACGCGAGGAGCTCAAGACGATCCTCGAGGGGGTTGGGCAGCTCCCCGACGACCGGCGGGAGGCGTTGATCATGCGGTTCGCGCTGGGGATGGACAACCGGGAGATCGCGCGTGCGCTAGGGAGAACCGACGGCGCCACGAAGGTGCTGCTCCACCGCGCGATCCGCCAGCTCGAGGGGATCGTCGCCGAGCACAACGGCGACGGCACCGGCGTCGCCGCGCCAGCGGAGGTCGAGAGTTGAGCGCCACCGAATTCGAATCGCTGTTGCGAGAGGCGCTGAGCCCGGTCGACCCGCCGGCCGACCTCGCCGACCGGCTCGAGCTGACGCTGGTGAACCTGACCGAGCTCGCGCAGGAGGAGCTTGAGTCCTGGGAGCTCTCGACGATGCGCGACCCGCGCAACTGGGTTCGCCCCGCCGCCGCCGCGGTGATCGGGGCCGGTGCGGGCACCGCGCTCGTGGTGCTCCGCGTCCGCGGGCGTCACCGCTCCCGCGCGCAGCAGTCGGCGAACCTGCTCGAGCTCGCCGAGCGGACGATCCAGGACTTCGCCGAGGAAGCGCGGCGGATCCTGCCCGATCGCTAGACGGGGCAGCGGAAAGAGCCGTTAAGGCTCGCTGCTACCGTCCGCCGCCAGGCATGGCCGTCTGCTATCGACACCCCGCCCGCGAGACCGGCGTCTCGTGTTCATCGTGCGGGCGGCCGATCTGCCCCGACTGCATGACGCCGACGCCGGTGGGGATGCGCTGCCCGGAGTGCGCGCGTGACCGGACCAAGGTCAAGACGCTCCGCTCGCTGCCCTCGACGCCCCGGGCGACCGAGGTGATCATCGCGATCAACGTGATCGTGTTCCTCGCCGAGGTGGCGGCCGGGGCACCCCTCGGCGGCGTCAGCGGGTCGGGTGGCACCGTCTACAACCACGGCGCACTGTTCGGCCCGGCGATCACCGGACACAACCCGTTCGGCATCCTGCCCGGCTTCCCGTTCAGCGGCACGCACCAGTACTGGCGGCTGCTCACGTCCGGATTCATGCACGACGGGATCCTGCACATCGCGCTGAACATGGTGTTCCTGTTCATGCTCGGCCCGATGCTCGAGAGCGCCATCGGCCGGCTGAACTTCACCGCGATCTACCTCTCCTCGCTGCTGGCCGGGTCCTTTGGCGCGCTGGCCTTCACCCCGCAATCGCCGACGGTAGGGGCCTCGGGTGCGATCTTCGGGATGTTCGGGGCGCTGCTCGTCGTCGCGCGCAACCGCGGAATCGACATCTGGCGAAGCGGGCTCGGTCTGACGCTGATCATCAACCTCGTCTTCACGCTCAGCGTCAGGGGGATCTCGATCGGCGGCCACCTCGGCGGACTGGTAGCCGGCGTGATCGCCGGGTTCGCGATCGTCGAGCTCGGCGAGCGGCGACGGATGAAATATGCGCCGCTCGCGGTCTGCGTGCTGATCGCGATCGTGAGCGTGATCGGCGCGATCGCCGTCGCCGGCCAGCACGGCCTCGCGCCGAACGGCATCAACTACTGACCGTCAAGCACCGAGTCGTAGAGCGCCTGGATTGACTCGTGTAGTCGCGCCGGGGCGAACCGCTCACGGACGTCGGCGGCCGCTGCGGCGCCCAGCCGAGCGGCCAGCCCGGGGTCGTCGAGGAACTCGACGACGGCGCGAGCCAGGGCGCCCGGATCTCCCGGCGTGACCAGGCGACCGGTGATCCCGTCGCGGATGATCTCCGGCAGCCCGCCGTGCGCGCTCGCCACCACGACGCAACCGGCCGCCGCCGCCTCGACGGCCGCGCCGGGCAGAGGGTCGGGCGAGGTCGACGGCACGGCGATCACATCGGCCGCCCCGTACACATTCTCGACGTCCTCCCGAAAGCCGACGAGCCGCAACCGGTCGCTCAGGCCGAGCGACGCGGCCAGCGCGACCAGCGTGTCGCGGCGGTCCTCGGCGCCGGGCCACGCGTCTCCGGCGACGAGGCCGATCGCGCCGCGCTGCGACAACTCCGGGGTGGCGAGCGCGCGCGCCAGAACATCCTGCCCCTTCCAGTCGCTGATCCGCCCGAGCACGGCGATCACCGGCGCGTCGGCCGGAACCCCAAGCGCGGCGCGCGCATCGCTCCGCGGCGCCCGGCGCGCATCGACCGCGAGCCCGTCGTAGATCACGCGCGCGCGTGACGAGGACCCGAACTGCGCCGCCGTTGCCGCCGAGACGCACGGCAATGCCGCAGCGGTCCGGAGCAGTCGCGAGAACGGCGGCCAGGCGCGGCCAAAGCGGTCATAGATCTCCCGCACGTGCCACACGTGCGGGACGCCGGCGGCGCGGGCGCCGGCGGCGCCACCGAGGACGACCGAGGTGTTCGAGTGGACGAGCGCTGCGCCGCGCTGGCGGATCAATGCGCGCAGGGCGACCGCATCCCGGGCCATCGCGGCGGCGATCCCCGCCAGCCCCGCCGGGGTCAGGAGCTGGCGGCGCAGCACGCTCACCGGGCGGATCACCACCTCGACTCCGGCCCGCTCGAGGTCAGACGCCAGATCACCGGCCGAGGGCAACACGACGAGCGGCGCGTAGCGCGACCGATCCAGCCCGGCGGCGATCAGCAGCAACTGCCGGTCGGCGCCGTACCGCCCGCTCGAGGAGTGGACGAGGAGAACGGTGCGAGCGCTCAGAGCTCGACCGGCAACGCCTGCGCCGGAGCTTCGGGGAACAGCTCGGGGTGCAGGATCGAGGCGAGCAGCTCGAGGCCGTCGACGAGCCGCGGTCCGGGCCGCGAGAAGTAGGCGGCGGCGTCGACCGCGACGACCTCGCCGGCACCGACGCGGAGGAGCTCGTCCCGGTGCATCTCGGCCTCGCGGTGGGCGATCTCGGCGTCATATCCACAGGGCATCGCGATCACCAAGTCGGGCTGGGCCGCTTCGACCTCCGCCCAGGTGCGCTGCTCGGAGTTCTCACCGGCAAATCCGAGCACGTCCTGGCCGCCGGCGTACTCGATCAGCTGGGGCGTCCAGTGGCCGGCGGCGAACGGCGGGTCAAGCCATTCGAGCGCGGCCACCCGCGGCCGCCGTCGCGCTTTCCGTACGGTCACCCGGACCCGGTCGATCCGCGCCGCGGCATCCTGGACGAGTTCGACCGCGGCGTCCTTGGCATCGGTCGCCTGCGCGAGCGTGCCGGCGTCGCCGAGCACCTCGCCGAGGGTGTGCGGATCGAGCGAGATCACGCGGGGACGGGACTCGATCTCCTCCGCGACCGCGCGGACGTCGTCGTAGGAGACCGCGCAAACCGAGCACAGGGCCTGGGTGACGATCAGGTCCGGCTTCAGATCGTGCAGCAGCTCGGTGTCCAGCTCGTAGATCGACTCGCCGCGCAGCGTGCGCTCCTTGACGGCGGCGTCGATCTCCGCCGAGCTGAGCCCGGGCGGGAGCACGTCGCGCGTCACCCGCGGTAGTTCGAGTGCCGCCGGCGGGTAGTCGCACTCGTGCGTCACGGCGATAAGGTCGGACCCGAGGCCGAGGGCGAACAGCATCTCGGTGGCCGACGGGACAAGGCTGACGATTCGCATAACCGGAGGAGAACGATATGACAGACCTGCTCAGCGACGAGGAAATCTCAGCGCACCTGCAGGGCTCTGACTGGCGGCGCGACGGCGACGAGATCGTGCGCGAATGGAAGTTCGACGACTTCAAGGCGGCGCTCGCGTTCGTCAACCGGGTCGGCGAGGCGGCTGAGGCGGCCAACCACCACCCTGACATCCTGCTCCACGGCTGGAACAAGGTCCGGCTGTCGCTGACCAACCACTCGGCCGGCGGGTTGACCGAGCCGGATTTCGAGATGGCCACCAAGTTCGATGAGCTCGGCTGAGGCCGCGTGAAAAGCGTCCGCCTGTGTGGCTGCTACCGTTGCCGCGTCGCTGCATGACCGACGACGACCCTTCCCGAAGTAGTAGCGCGCGGCCTGACCGCGCACTGCTGCAGCCGTGAGCGCCGCCCTTCTGATCATCCTCACGGGCGTGCTCGTGCTCGTCAACGCGTTCTTCGTGATCGCGGAGTACGCGCTCGTCCGCTCGCGGCGCGAGCGACTCGAGGCCCTCACCGAGGAGGGCGGCCGCACGGCGCGGGGCGCGCGCCTGGCGATGACCATGCTCGACGACATCGGCGAGTACATCGCGGCCTGTCAGGTCGGGATCACGATGGCGTCGATCGGGATCGGCGCGCTCGGCGAGCCGGCGATCGCCCACCTGCTCGAGAAACCGCTCGGACATCCGGTCGGTCATGGGGTGGCGGTCGTGATCTCGGTCGTGATCGCCTACGTGCTGATCACCTACACCCAGAGCACGGTCGGCGAGATCGTGCCGAAGCTGTACACGATCCAGCACGCCGAGGGCGCCCTGCGGCGGATCGCCCGACCGCTGCGGTTCAGCCGGATGCTGTTCACGCCGTTCATCTTCCTGCTGCAGACTTCGTCCAACTGGATGCTGCGGGCGATCGGCGTCGACCCGGAGGCCGAGCCCGAGGGGGGCACCCCGGACGAGATCAAGCGGATCATCGCCCAATCCCAGATGGGCGGCACGCTCGACGCCGGCGAGGCGACGATGTTGACCGGCGTCTTCCACCTGCACGAGCAGGAGGCGCGGCAGGTGATGACCCCGATTCCGGCCGTGGTGACGGTGGACGTCTCGCAAACGGTCAACGACGCGCTGCGCCTGTGCGTCTCGACCGGCCACTCCCGCCTGGTCGTGACAGAGGACGAGAACCCCGACCGCGTCAAGGGGATCGTCCACGTCAACCAGCTGGTGAAGCTGCTGATGCGCGAGGGCGGCGAGGTTCACTTCGAGGGTCTCGTCCGCGATGCGCCGATCGTCCCCGAGACCAAGCCGCTCGACGACCTGCTCGCTGACCTTCAGCGCGAGCGGACGGAGCTGGCGATCGTGATCGATGAGTACGGCCGGACGGCCGGGATCGTGACGATCGAGGACATCATCGAAGAGGTCGTGGGGGAGATCGCGGACGAGACCGACCCGGCCGGCGGGGCGGTGCGCCGGCTCGCGAACGGCGACTGGTTCGTCCGTGGCCACGTCGCGGTCACGGACCTCGAGGACTACGGGCTCGAGCTCCCGGTCGACACGGACGCCTATAACTCGGTCGGCGGGTTCGTGTTCGCCGAGCTGGGGCGGCTGCCGAAGCGGGGCGACCAGATCGCCGCAAACGGCTACTCGATCCGGGTCGAGTCGGTCCGCCAGAACCGGATCGAGGCGGTGCGGATCCGTCGCCGCGCGCGGACCGAGCAACCCACCGAGCAGTAGCCGCGCAGTGGCCCCTGCGCATGCGCTCGCATCATTCGTTACATTTACGGCGGCACAACAGCCGGACTGCGGGCCCAAGCCCTGTCTCGGCGGTTGAGAGGAGAGATGAAGCCGGCCCCAACGCAAGGGCCGGCTTCCTTATCTGCTACGGAGCCTTAAATGAATCCGGCCCGCTGGGGACGGGCCGGACTCGTGCTTCTGGGGAGGAGGTGCTGCTATGAGGTACGTCGCGCAACGAATAGTGCGCCCCTCACCTCAAAGCCCCTTAAAGGATCAGTCGTAGTTGTAGAAGCCTCGCTTGGACTTGCGTCCAAGGGCCTCTTCGCGGACCAGCTCGCGCACCCGCTCGGGCACCGGCGTGTCGATCGCCTCCCCGATCGCCTGGGCGACGTCAAGGCCGACGAAGTCGAGCAGCGCGAGCGGCCCCATCGGCATCCCGGCCCCGAGCGTCATGCACTGGTCGACGTCCTCGGCGGACACATCGGTCTCGGTCATGAACTCGACGGCGCTGAACAGGTACGGGAACAGCAGCCGGTTGACGACGAACCCCGGCACGTCCGGGACCTCGACCGCGGTCTTGCCGAGCGTCTCGCACAGCGCGAGCGCGCGACTGCGCGTCGACTCGGTGGCCTCCACCGGGAACACGAGCTCGACCAGCTTCATCCGCGGCACCGGGTTGAACACGTGCAACCCGAGGAACCGCTCCGGGCTCCCGGTGGCGCGGGCGAGCGCCTCGATCGAGAGCGATGATGTGGTCGTCGAGAGCACCGTGTCCTCGCCGACGTGGCCGGCGAGCTCGCCGAGCACGGCGGCCTTCGGCTCGTGCTCCTCGACGACCGCCTCGACGACGAACGTCGCGTCGGCGAGCGCATCGAGGTCGCGGACGATCGTGACGCGGTCGTGCTCGTGGCCTTCGAGCCTCGCGCACAGCTTTTCCACGTTCCCGCGGGCGCGCGACTCGGATTTTTCCGAGCGAGCCCACAGGAGCGACATCACCGTGGCCGGCCGCTGTTACGGCCAGGCCGCACGCGATCGCGCCCGACCCGGCGATTCCTAGCCGTTCGTCCACGGCGGGTAGAGTACGGAATCGTTCACTAAACAGAAGTCTGGAGCGGAGCACATGGCGCTAGAAGGCCGGGAAGTCGTGATCGTCGAGGCGGCGCGGACGCCGATCGGGCGCGGCCACCCCGAGAAGGGCTACTACAAGGACACCCACCCCAACGCGCTGCTCGGCGCCGCCTACCGCGCGGTGATCGAGCGCTCCGGCATCGACGCCGGGCAGGTCGAGAACGTGATCGGGGGCTGCGTCGCGCAGTTCGGGCCCCAGGGCCTGCACGTGGCGCGTAACGCTTGGCTGCAGGAAGGCTTCCCGATCGAGACCTCGGCCACCACGATCGACCTGCAGTGCGGCTCCGCGCAGCAGGCGGTCAACCTGGCCGCGTCGCAGATCGCCTCAGCGGCGTCCACGACGTGGTGATCGGCGGCGGCGTCGAGCACATGGGCAAGCTGCCGTTCGCGGCGACGATGAAGGTCCAGCAGGAGTTCGGGTTCGCGTTCACCCCCGAGCTGATGGAGAAGCACAACATCGTCGGCCAGGGGATGGGCGCCGAGCTGATCGCCGCAGGAGTACGAGACCCCGCGCCACGAGCTCGACGAGCTCGCCTTGCGCTCCCACCAGCTCGCCCACCGGGCGACCGAGGAGGGCCGGTTCGAGCGCGAGATGATTCCGATGCAGGTCAACGGCGACACGTACGTGACCGACCAGGGGATCCGCCCGGACACGAGCCTCGAGGCGCTAAGCCAGCTGAAGACCGTGTTCAAGGAGGACGGCGTGATCACCGCCGGCAACTCCTCGCAGATCTCCGACGGCGCCGCCGCGGTGCTGCTGATGAGCGCCGAGAAGGCGGCCGAGCTGGGGCTGACCCCGCGCGCGCGGATCATGGACCAGACGACCGTCGGCTGTGACCCGGTGAAGATGCTCGAGGGCCCGATCCCGGCGACCAAGAAGTTGCTCGAGCGCAACGACATGTCGATGGACGACATTGACCTGATCGAGATCAACGAGGCGTTCGCGCCGGTTGTCGCTGCGTGGCGGCGGGTCCACAACCCCGACATGGACCGCGTCAACGTCAACGGCGGCGCGATGGCCCTCGGCCATCCGCTGGGCTCGACCGGCGCGCGGCTGATCACGACCCTGCTCCACGAGATGGAGCGCTCCGACAAGGAGGTCGGGCTCGTGACGATGTGCTGTGGCGGCGGGCTGGGCACCGGCACGCTGATCCAGCGGGTGTAAATCGCTGTTCCCGGGGGGTGCATGCACCCCCCGGCCGGGGGCCGCATGCGGCCCCCGGGCCACTGGCGCATGCGCCAGTGGCTTCCTGCTAAGCGGCTTTGAGAGCCTCGAGCACGATCAGGCGGTCGTCGGCCGCGAGCACGGGGTCGTCGGCGATGCCAAGGTCGACGGTGGTGCCGCGGGCGATCCCGAGGACGAGCGAGTGAGCCTCGGCGCGCGCCTTGGACAGCGGCTGCGCGACGAACTCGGCGGCGACGGGAGCCTCGACGAGCCGGTAATTGGCGTTGTCGATCAGTTGGAGGAGCAGGTTGCCGGCCTGCGGCGTCTCGAGGCTCTTGGCCACCGTGTGGCCGACCAGCTCATCGGCGGCGAGCGTCTGCGTGACGCCGAGCTCGCGCAGTGCGCGGGCAACGGCCTTCGACTGAGTGAGCGCGAACACCTCGAGCTCCGGGGCGATGGCGTGGATCGCGACGGCTATCACCAGCGTGTCGGCCTCGGCGTCACAGGCGATCAGCGCGCGCGTCGCGCGGTGAAGCTCGCAGCGATGAACCAGCGCATCGTCGGTCGGGTCGCCGGCCAGGAAGTGGACGGCCTCCGGAATGCCGGCCGGCCGGTCCGGGGCCACGAGCACGACCGGATCGCCGGCACGACTGAGCTCATCGAGCACGCGCGCGATGACCTGGTGGGAACCGAACACGATCGCGTACGGCTGTGAGGGCAGTTTCATGTCCATGCCGAGCAACCTCCTGAGCCGGGACAGCACTGCTGCGCCGGCGGTGAGCGCGAACACCGCGCCAATGGCGGGAATCGCCGTGAGCATTACGAAGTTGGTGACGATCCGGCCCGCGGTGTCGTGTGGGCTGACGTCGCCGTAGCCGACTGTCGTGGCGGTCGTGATGGCCCAGTACAGCGCGAGGCCGAAGCTGACCCCCTCCGTGATCGAGAACAACGCCGCGCCGATCAGCACGACCGTCGCCGCAAATATCAGCAGGGCGCGGACGCGGACCTGGCCGAAGTTGCGCAGCAGCGCGATCAGAAACAGCGGCATCCGCAGCGGAATCTAAACCGCGTCCCGGCGGCTACATCTTGGCCCTAGAACTGCTGCTCGGTCGGGCGGATCAACACCTCGTTGATCGCCACCCGGCGCGGGCGCGTGACGATGTAGGCGATCGCGTCGGCGATGTCCTGCGCCTCCATCCGCTCGATGCTGCCGAACCGCTGCTGCATCGTCTCCTGGATCTCGGGACGGTTGTGCGACGCGAGCTCGGTGGAGACGGCGCCCGGCTCGACCAGCGAGACCCGCACGTGCCGCTGGGTCACCTCCTGGCGGAGCGATTCGGAGAACGCCCCGACGCCGTGCTTGGTCAGGTTGTAGACGCCCGAGCCGAGGCGCGCGACGCGGCCGGCGACCGAGCTGATGTTGACGACGTCGGCGACCTGACGGGGCGAGTCCGAAGCCGCCTTGAGCAGATGGGGAAGAGCGGCGTACGTGCAGTAGAGAAGGCCGTGCACGTTGACGCGCAGCATCGTCTCCCACTCCTCGAGCGGAGCGTCCTGGATCGGGCCGAGCAACATCACGCCGGCGTTGTTGACCAGCGTGTCGAGCCGGCCGAGCTCGGACACGGTCCGTTCGACGGCGCCGAAGGCGGCCTCCCGGTCGCCGACGTCCGCCTCGATCACGAGCGCGCCGTCGCCGATCTTCTCGGCCAGGGCCTGGAGGCGGTCGCCGCGGCGCGCGACGAGCGCGACCTTGGCGCCGAGCGAGGCGAGCTGCTCGCGCCGTCGCCTCGCCGATTCCGCTCGAGGCGCCGGTGACGAGGGCAACCGTATCTTCGAGTGAGGCCATCGATGTAGGGTATGCGACGTGGCATCGAGAGGGCTGATCAGCCGGCGCGAGGCGCTGGCCGCCGGTGGGCGCGGCGGTGCTCGCGGCAAACGGGCTTCCGGCTTGGGCGCGGACGTTCGCCTCGGGCGCGAGCGCGATCCGCAAGCCTGACACCCTGCCGTTCCGACACCTGCCCGGCGGGTACCCCGTCGATGCCGCACATCGAGCACATCGTCGTGGTGATGATGGAGAACCACTCGTTCGACAACCTGCTCGGGGCGGTGCCCTGGCGGGTCAAGGGCCGCGAGTTGGTCGACGGCTTCACGCGCAAGCACGGCAAGATCGTCAACTTCAACCGGGACGCGTCGGGCCGCAAGGTCCACGCGCAGACGAGCTGGCACACCCTGCCAGCTCGACGGCGTACCGACGCAGGCCTGGAACGCCAGCCACGAGTCGTGGGACGGTGGCCGCAACGACGGCTTCGTCCGCGCCAGCGGTCCGATCGCCATGCGCTACTGGGACGACACCGACCTGCCGCTCACGTACTCGCTGGCCCAGCACTTCCCGATCGGTCAGCGGTACTTCTGCTCGGCGCTCGCGCAGACCTACCCGAACCGCCGCTTCTTCTTCGCGGGCACCGCGTCCGGGTTGATCGCGACCGACATTACGCAGTCGCTCAAGCTCCCAGCCGCGAACGGGACGATCTGCGACCGGCTCGACGCGCACAAGATCAGCTGGGGCGTCTACTACGAGAATCTGCCGAGCTTCCTGATCGTGCCCGGTGTCTCGAATCAGGCGCGCGCGAACCGACAGCACCACTTCACCCAGTTCCTCACCGACGCCGCGGCCGGAAAGCTGCCGCAGTTCTCGTTCGTCGACCCGAATTACACGACCACGTCCGAGGAGAACCCGCAGGACATGCAGGTGGGGGAGGAGTTCCTGGCCGAGGTCGTGCACGCCGCTGACGACCTCACCGCAGTGGAAGAACACGGCGCTGTTCATCACCTACGACGAGCACGGCGGCTACTACGACCACGTGCCGCCGCCGCGGGCGATCAAGCCGGACACGATCGCCGCCGATACTCGCCTCCGGCGACGCCCGGGGCGCGTACGACCGCTACGGATTCCGCGTGCCGATGATCGTCGTCTCGCCGTGGGCGCGCGCCGGCTACCTCTCGAACGTGGTCCAGGACCACACCTCGATGGCCGCGTTCATCGAGCGCAAGTGGAACCTGCCGGCGATGACCTTCCGCGACGCGAACGCGGCGCCGATGACCGACTACTTCGACTTCAAGCACGCGGCGTTCATGAAACCGCCGGCCCTGAAGCGGGCGCCGGGCCTGGCGGCCGGGCTACGCCAGTGCCACGCGGCCGGACTGAACCCGCCGCTGCCCGACCGCGCCCAACACAGCCAGCGACCTCAGCCGCTCGCTGGCCGCCGCGGCGCGGGGCTAGCCCCAGCGAAAGCCGGTGGGCGCGGGCGCCGGCGGGAGCGGGCTCGACGGCAGCCCGGGCTCTGGCTCGTCGACATTGAACCCGCTTGGGGCGAGGTCGTTGGGCGTGTCGGGGTGGAACAGCGACGCCAGATATTGGTTCTGGCCGCGGCCCGGGCCGAGCTCGAACTGACCGCCGCCGTAGGCGCCGATCCCGCGCTCGGCGCAGTAGTCATAGGTTTGGCAAAGCTTTCGCAGTCCCCCGATTCGCGACGGCTTGAGGTTGACCATCCGGGGCGGGAACGGGAGCGACTCGATGTCGTCGATCGAGTGGATCGGTGCGTCCCAGGTAATCCGGTCGTGGACGTCCACGAGCGCGGCGGCCGTCTCCGGAGTGACCACGTCGGGATCCTCGAGCCACGCGTCCGGAAACGCCTCGACGACGCGCTTGTACAGGACCGGGTCGGGAGGCTGATCGACGACCGTGCCTCGGTACAGGGCCTTGAAGTCGACCGAGTCCACCGCGCCGGTGTCGACGAGCGCGGCGATCAGCTCCGGCGTCCACGAGCTGGTCGGGTCGAGCTTGAAGCGAAGCGTGGGGTAGTTCTCCAGCCGGTGGGTGATCGGGTCGAGCGAGGGCGGCTCCCCGAGCCGGATCGAGACGACAAAGGTGACGGGACGAGGGTCGCGTTGCAGGACCTCGTGCAGCGGCCGGCCGGCCTGCTGGAGCGCCAGGTCGAGCGCGGCGCTGTGAAACGTCCAACGGCGGTAAAGGCGCGAGACATCGCGCTGGGGTTCTGCCGGGAACAGATCGAGCGAGTCGATCAGCTCGCAGAACTCGCCCAGCGTGTACGTGCCGGCGAGCGGCTGGACCGGGCCCGCCTGCTGCATTGCCACGTGATCCTCGCTGTCATAGACCACGTCCTCGCCGACCCCTTCGTGGCCGGCGCCCTGCAGGTGGACGACCGTTGACAGCCGCTCGAAGCCGGATGAGACGTTCTGCTTGAGGCCCTCGAGCGCGTACCCGTCGACCTGCAGCGGCAGGTCGGATAGCAGGTCGAACGTACTCACGGCTCCCGTACGGTACCGGCCTCGAGCCGCGCCACGAGCTCCTCGAGCCGGAGCTCCTCCAGCCCGCGGCTGACCGCATCGAGCTCGGACGCGCAGTACTCCACGAGCTCACGACCCTCCTTGACCAGGTCGAGCGTCTCGCGCAGGCCGGCGTCGCCCGAGTCGAGCCGGCGGATGATCTCCTCGACCCGCGCGACGGCGGATTCGTAGCTGCGCTCGGTCATGGCACGCGGGCGTCGACGCGAGCGTCGTGAAATCGGATCTGGAGCTCGCGCGCGTCGTGGGCCGCGCCCGCGCTGGTGACCGGCTGGCCGGCGCGGTCCTCGACGAGCGCGTAGCCGCGCTCGAGCGTGCGCTGCGGGTCGTGCGCGGCGAGGGCGAGCGTCAGCCGCTCGAGGTCCGAGCGGCGGCGAGCCGTGTCCGGACCGGCGGCGCGCCCTGCGGACCGGGTCAGCACGAGGTGATGGGTGCGCGTGCGATCGCCCGCGGCAGCGTGGGCCCGGCGGGCCCCGGCGCGGAGCTCGCGCAGCAGCTGGTGGAGCCGCCTGCGGTGGCGGGCGACGTGCTCGGTCGGCGCCCGTGAGAGCTGTGCGAGCTCGCGGGCGCGGTGGAGGACCGCGCGCCGGGCGTGTGCGTGCAGCCGGCGGGCGGCCAGGGCGGTCGCAGCGCGGGCTTGGTTCAGGTCGACCGGGACCGCCTCCTGCGCGGCGTGGGTCGGGGTGGAGCACGCCACCGCGGCTACGTCGTCGATCAGCGTCCGGTCGGTGTGGTGGCCGACCGATGCGATCACCGGGACGCGCAGCAGCGCCACGGTGCGGCACAGGGCCTCGTCGCAGAAGGCGAACAGGTCGGCGAGCGAGCCGCCACCGCGGGCGACGATCACGACCTCGACCTCGGGGCATGCCGCCAGTTCACGGAGCGCCGCGGAGATTGCGGGCGCGGCGTGGCGGTCCTGGACCGGCGCGAACGCCCACACGAGCCGGCCCGCCCAGCCGCGGCGGCGCAGCCCGGCGAGGACGTCGTGCGCGGGCCTTGCCGCCCTCGCCCGTGACGACGCCGATGACCGCCGGCAGCGGCCGGCCGGGGCAGCCGCTTCTGGGGCTCGAACAGGCCGTCGGCGGCGAGCTTGCGGCGCAGCCGCTCGAGCTGGATCGAGCAGATCGCCCTCGCCCTCGATCCGCAGCTCGGTGACGTCGAAGCCGAACGACGGCGAGGCGGAGCCGCTCCCGGGGTAGTAGTCGCAGCCGCCGCCGACGACCACCCGCATTCCGTCGGTCAGGCGGATCCCGAGCATCTCGAAGTCGCTGGCCCACATCGAGCAGGGCAGAGCGCCGTAGGAATCGCGGAGCTCGAAGTAGACGCGCGCGCGACCGGGGCGGAAGTTCCACAGTTCGCCGACCAGCTGCACGCGGGCGAACTTGCGGAGCTGCTGGCGAAGCCGGTTCGCGTACGCGCCCGACCGGGAACGGTCCCGGAAAGGCGCTTTCAGGGGATGGCGGCAAGGCGTGCAGCGGGCTCGATGGTGGCCACAATTCCGAGGCTAGCGGTGCGGTTCAGACGCCGCTACGCGCGCGTGAACGCCACCTGGCTACCGAGCGGCGCGAAACCGAGGCTGGCGTACATCAGCTGCGGCCAGTCGTCGGCGTCGGCCGGCACGACGATCGGGTCGGCGTCCTCCGCGCGGGCCCGGTCGAGCGCGGCGGTGACCACCGCCTGGGCGAGGCCGCGACCACGGTGGGCCTTCGAACGTGCCCACTTCGTCGATCATCGCGGATCCGTCGTGGAGGAACAGGGTGCCCATGCTTGCGAGCTCGCCGCCGCGGGCGGCGGCGGCGAACACGACCGAGCGCGTGCCCGCGCGGACCGCTTCCTGGCCGGCGACCAACAGTCCGGCCAGCGCTGAGGCGACGGTCCCGTCCGGGGCGTTGCGCGGCGCCTCCTCGCTGAGCAGGGCCAGCTGGAGCGCGCGGGCCGCCTCGTCGTCGATCGGACGCGCGGTGGCGGCCCGGGGCTTGGCCTCGGGCTCGTTCGCCCAACGCATGAACACAATGCGCTGCCGGCCCCAGCCGGCGGCAAGCAGCTCCGGGGCGAGCCGCTCGGCCAGCTCGGCGTCGTCGAACACCACATGGCGGTGGCCAAGGTCGCCCAGGTGCGCGTCGGCGATCCGGATCACCGCGGGCGGGTCGGCCACTCCGCGGTCGCAGAGCACCGCGTTCAGGTGGTACAGGTTGGGAAGGCCGTCGTGGCGGACGACGAGCCCCTCGGGGATCTCCAGTACGCGCTCGGCTGCGCGCACACGGATGCCCCGGTCGAACGCGAGCACGCGGTGAAGCAACTCGTCCACTTGCGGCAGGGTACGATGCCGTCCGCCCGTGGACTTGACGCTGTCACCCGCCGAAGAAGCTTTCCGTGATGAGCTTCGCGCGTGGCTCGAGGCAAACCACCCAGGGCGCGAGCCCGAGGGCGACGAGGCGGGCTTCGAGTTCCGCCGTCGGTGGCAGCGAACGCTGAATGACGCCGGATGGGCGGGCGTGTCCTGGCCGAAGGAGTACGGCGGTCGCGGCGCGACCCTGGTCGAGCAGGCGATCTTCAACGAGGAGGTTGTCCGTTCGCGCACGCCGCAGATGGCGAACGGGCTTGGTCTGGCGATGGGAGGCCCGACCGTACTCGCGCACGGGACCGAGGAGCAGAAGCAACGGTACCTCCCGCCGATCCTGTCCGCGGATGAGATTTGGTGCCAGGGATTCTCGGAGCCCGAATCGGGCTCGGATCTCGCGTCGCTGAAGACCCGCGCGGTCCGGGACGGCGACGAGTGGGTGGTCACCGGCCAGAAGGTGTGGACGACCCTCGCGCACCAGGCGAAGTGGTGCATGCTCGTCGCGCGGACCAATCCCGACGCGCCCAAGCACAAGGGGCTCACGTACTTCCTGATGGACATGGAGCAGGAAGCCGTCGGCGTGCGGCCGCTGGTGCAGATCACCGGCGAAGCGGAGTTCAACGAGCTGTTCATCGAGGAGGCGCGGATCCCGCACGAGAACATCGTCGGCGGCGAGGGCAATGGCTGGGCCGTGGCGATCACGACGCTGATGCACGAGCGCGCGACGCTCGCCTTCAGCCTGCAGGTGGCGGTGCAGATCGCGCTCGGGGAGCTGGTCGAGAAAGCTCGCTCGGATCGCGGGCACAACGGTGGCTCCGCATCGGAGGATCCGGTGATCCGCCAGCGACTGGCGCAGCTGCTGATCGAGTCCGAGGTGCTGCGCCTGAACGCCTACCGGGGGCTGTCGGCGATCATGCGCAACGGCGTTCCCGGCCCCGAGGGGTCGCTCGGCAAGTGGCAATGGTCCGACGTCAACCAATCGCTGACCGAGCTCGCGATGGACATCGCCGGGCCGCACGCGCAGCTGGCCGACAGCGAGTGGACCTACCGGTTCCTCCGTGCCCGCGCGAACTCGATCGAGGGCGGCACCACCGAGATCCTCAAGAACATCGTCGCGGAGCGCGTGCTCGGCCTCCCGAGGATGCGATGAACTTCGAGTTCACCGACGACCAGCGCGCGATCAAGCGGACCGCAAACGAGTTTCTGGCCGCGCGGTACAAGCTCGAGACCGTGCGCTCGCTGGCCGAGGACGAGCGTGGGTTCACCGACGAGCAGTGGACGCAGATCGCGGACCTCGGCTGGCCAGGGGTGATCGTGCCGGAGTCCGATGGCGGACTCGGGTTGGGCGCCGTCGAGCTGGTCGTGATCCAGGAGGAGATGGGCTACGCGCTGGCGCCCTCGCCGCTGCTGTCGAGCGTGCAGCGCCGCCCTGCTGCTGGTGGCGGCGGGGACCGACGAGCAGAAGGCTCGGTGGCTGCCGGGACTGTCCGACGGGTCTTCGCGGGGCACGGTCGCCGTGTGGGACTCCGGCGCCGGCTGGGCGCCCGACCACTCCGAGGTTGAGGCGTCCGGCGGGTCGCTCACCGCGGTCAAGATCGCCGTGCCCGACGCCGCGTCGGCCGATGTGCTGATCGTCGCCGGCGCCGACGGGCAGCACTACCTGGTGGAGGCATCGGCGGCCCAGATCACGCCGGAGAAGTCGCTGGACCCAACGCGCAAGCTGTACCGCGTCGAGTTCGACGGCGCCGCAGCCGAGCCGCTCCGAGCCGACCGGGAAGCGATCGCCCGCGCGTACGCGACGGTCGTCACCGCGATCGCCGCCGAGAACGTCGGCGTCGCGCAGCGAGCGATGGAGATGGCCGTGGCCTACGCGGGCGACCGAAAGCAGTTTGAGCGCCCGATCGGGTCGTTCCAGTCGATTGCGCACCGGTGCGCGCAGATGCTGCTCGAAGTGGAGGGCGCGCGGTCGCTGTCCTACTGGGCGGCGTGGGCGCTCGATCATGAGCCGGAGACGGCGGCGCGTGCCGCCGCGATGGCCAAGGCTTACGCGAGCGACGCCGGGTTCCGCGTGTGCGCGTCCTCGATCCAGGTGCACGGCGGGATCGGGTTCACCTGGGAGCACGACCTGCACTTCTTCCTCAAGCGAGCGAAGGCCAACGCGCACGCGTACGGCGACGCGCGCTGGCACCGCGACCGGGTCGCGGACCTCGCCGGCGTCTGATCAGCGCGGCGCCGACGGTTCGCGCGGTGCCCCGCGGTGCCGAGCCGCCTCGGCATCGAGCACCGCCGGGTCGGCCGTCTCCCACCAGCCACCGCGGAAGAACTGCGGGAAGAACGGCCACGCAGCGAACATCAGGATCACCCCGACGATCAGACCTCCGATTCCCACCAGGATCGGCGTCTGGATCCCCAGCAGGGCTTTGGAGTAATCGTTGACGTGCTGGTCGTAGTAGCCGAATGACCTGACGGCGACGTACCCCATCATCACGCCCCCGGCCACCGGGATCAGCCCGGCGAACAAGAAATTGCGGACGCTCTTGAACAGCTGGCGGCGGAAGTAGACGGCGCAGGCGATCCCGGTGAAGCCGTAGTAGAAGCAGATCGAGAATCCGAGCGCCGAGATCGTGTCGCCGAGCACGTTTCTGGCTCGGGTTGAAGGCGAGCAGCGCGATCGTCCAGAGGATCGACAGCCCGCCCATCAGCAGCGTCGAGAAGCCGGGGTCAGAGGAAGCGGGGGTGGACCGGCCGAACGCGCTCGGGAGCGCGTTCCACTCGGCCCATCGACAAGGTCGTCCGAGCGGTGGGAAGAATCGTCGTCTGCGTCGAGGCGGAGGCCGACGTCAGCACGCGATGATCAAGATCTTGTCGAGCCCGGAGCCGAACACGCCCTTGCCGAGCGCATTGAGGATGTCGTTGGAGTTGTTGGCCAGGAAAGCCGGGCCGGCGTACGCCTGCGCGGCGGCGCTGACGAGCACGTAGATCAGCAGCAGGATCACCGTTGAGACGACGGCGGCCTTGCCCGGGCCGTGCGTGCGATCGCGCGACTCTTCGTTGACGGCTGACGCCCGAGTCCCAGCCCCAGTAGATGAAGATGCCGAGGAGGATCCCGCGGATCAGCGCGCCCCAAGCTCTGAGGTCGAACGGGTTGAACCACGAAGCCGAGATGTGCAGCGAGTGCGGCAGGATGGTTCGCGTACACCTTGACCAGCGCGACGATCACGAACAGCGACGAGCGTGACGATCTCGAGCGTGAGCAGGTACTGCTGGATCCGGGCGGAGAGCTCGATGCCGCGGTAGCAGATCCACGTCATCACGACGATCCACACGACGGCGCCGACGATCAGCCAGAAGTTGTTCGGCGCGCCGGCCGAATTGCGAAGAGGTGGAACGTGTAGTTGCTGGCGATCGCCGCCAG
Organism: uncultured Solirubrobacterales bacterium; assembly: GCA_963794825.1. GTDB lineage: Bacteria > Actinomycetota > Thermoleophilia > Solirubrobacterales > Solirubrobacteraceae > Palsa-465. The sequence goes on along the minus strand of CAWCFB010000001.1, from coordinate 1,544,588 downwards.
CGATCGCCATCACGATGATGTCGGCGAGGAAGATCGCCCAGCCGCCTTGATCCAGCCGAGCTGCGGGCCCATCGCCCGGGTCACCCACGCGAACGTCGTCCCGCGTCCGGGTCGGCGAGGTTGAAGTAGCGAGTACGCCGACCGACACGAACAGGATCGGGATGAACGAGACGATCAGCACGGCCGGCGCGTGCACGCCGACCCCGGCGACGGCGACGATGAACCCGAGAGTCGCCGCGAGGCTGTACGCGGGCGCCGTCGACGCGATCGCGATGACGAGTTCGACGCGTATCCGAGGGCGTCCGCCTTGAGCCCCTTCGAGCCGGGCGCTCGACCCCGAGGGAGGCGGTCGGCGTCGGCTCGGGATCGCGGATGCAGCTGCGCTCTCCATCCGTTCCCTCTCCTTAGGCTTGTTCACAGCGCGGCAGGCCACGATTCTCTGCCGTTGCGGGCAGCCACTGCAAGCCGTCGGATGGCCGAAGCGAGCATTGCTGGTTTGTACGGCGGCGTCTAAGGTCAAGAGGCCTACCGCAACGCTACGGTGAGCTGCGATGAATCCTGCCCCCAACGGGACGGTCAACGTTGCCGTGCTCGGCGCCGCCGGCACGATCGCCCCGGCGATCGTCGCAGACCTCGCCGCGTCTGACGAAGTCGGCGGGATGCTGCTCCTGGACCTCGACGGGAGCAAGGCCGCGGCGGTCTCGGAGGCCCGCGGAGGCGGCAAGTCGACCGCCCGGGCGGTCGATGCGCGCGACATGACGACCTTGCGGGCGCGCTCGACGGGATCGACGCGCTCGTCAACACCGCCTCCTACCGGATCAACCTCGACGCGATGCGCGCGTGCCTGACGGCCCGCTGCCATTACCTCGACCTCGGCGGCCTGTACTGGCTGACCGGGCGCCAGCTGGAGTGCTGCGCAGCAGTTCGAGCGCGCCGGGTTGCTGGCCGTGCTCGGGATCGGCTCGAGCCCGGGCAAGACCAACCTGATGGCCGCACGGGCGCGACGCGAGCTCGGGGTTTCGACGCTCCGGTCAGATCGAGGTGTGCGCGGCCGGCCGCGACCCCGCGCCGGCGAGCGGTTCAGCCCCCCGTACGCCGTCCAGACGCTGCTCGACGAGCTGACGATGAATCCCGTCGTGCTGCGCGACGGGATCGCCGTCGAGATCGAGCCTTTGACCGACGGTGGCGAGGTCGAGTTCGGCGACCCGATCGGCGCCGCTGAGACGATCTACACGCTCCACTCCGAGCTCGCCACGTTCGGGTCGAGCTTCGGGGCTCCGAGGTGAGCTTCCGGCTGTCCCTGGCCCCGCGGCTGCTGGAGCGGCTGCAAGCAGCTGGTGGACGCGTCCGGCGGCCAGGTCTCGGCCGCCGCCCGCGAGGCGGTGCCGCCGTCGTCGGAGACGACGTCGGTCCATCTGGTGCGTGCAGTCGACGCCGAGGGTCGATCGGTGACCGTCCGGGCTCGGACCGACCCGTAGTTCGGCCTCGGGGGTTCGATCGTCTCGACCGCCGCTCCGATCGCCGCCGCGGTGCGGCTGCTCGCGCGCGGGTCGCTGACCGCGCGTCGGCGCATTCCCGCCGGAGCTGTGCATCGACCCCGACGAGATGTTCGCCGAGCTGGAGACGCGCGGCTGTACGTTCAGCGTCTTGCGGTGAGGTTCAGCGTCTTGCGCTGACGCCGGGGCCGCGCGTGAGCAGCTCGACGTCCGCGTCGACCATCATCCGGATCAGCTGCTCGAAGTCGACCTCCGGCTCCCAGCCGAGCACTTCGCGCGCCTTGGTCGCGTCACCGACCAGGTGCTCGACCTCGGCCGGCCGCCTGCAGCGACGGGATCGAGCACCACGTGATCATCGATCTCGAGCCCGGCGTGGTCGAACGCGATCTCCAGGCATTCGCGGACCGAGTGGGATCTCCCGGTCGCGATCACGTAGTCCTCCGGCTCGGCCTGCTGGAGCATCAGCCACATCGCCTTGACGTAGTCGCCGGCGAATCCCCAATCGCGCTCGGCGTCCAGATTCCCCAGCCTCAGCTCGGCCTCGATCCCGAGCTTGATCGCCGCCGCTGTCCAGGTGATCTTGCGGGTCACGAACTCCCGGCCGCGGCGCGGGCTCTCGTGGTTGAACAGCATACCGCTCGTGGCGTGCAATCCGTAGGACTCGCGGTAGTTGACCGTGATGAAGTGGCCGTAGCACTTGGCCACGCCGTACGGTGAGCGGGGATAGAACGGCGTCTTCTCGGTCTGCGGCACCTCGCGCACCATGCCGAACATCTCGAGCGAGGACGCCTGGTAGAAGCGGGCCTCCGGACATGTCTCGCGCATCGCCTCGAGCAGGCGCGTGACGCCGACGCCGGAGAACTCGGCCGTCAGCGTCGGCTGGACCCACGAGGCGGCGACGAACGACATCGCCGCCAGGTTGTAGATCTCGTCGGGCTGCGCCGCGCGCAGCGTGTCGACGAGCGAGCGCTGGTCGAGCAGGTCGCCCTGGTGCAGGGTGATCCGATCGCGCAGGTGCTCGATCCGCTCGAACCGCTCGGTCGAGGACCGCCGGACCATGCCGTGCACCTCGTAGCCCTGCTCGAGCAGGAACTCGGCCAGGTAGCTGCCGTCCTGGCCGGTGATTCCCGGTGACCAGCGCGCGCCGCTCGCTCATACGCCGGACCCGGCTCCGGCGACGCGGAGCCATTCGACGGTCGCGGCGAGCCCTGTCTGGCAGGTCGATCTTCGCCTCCCAGTCCGAGCAGGCGGCGCGCCTTCTCGACCGACGGCCACCGCCGCTGCACGTCGACCTCGAAGCTCGGGAGGTGCTCGAGCTCGAACTCGTCCGGCGCGCGGCCGCACGCCTCCCAGATCAGGCGCGCGATCTCGGCCACGGTCAGCTCCTCGGAGGCGGAGATGTTGAAGTCCTCGTTCTCACCGGCGGGCGAGGCCATCGCCGTCACGATCCCGTCGGCGATGTCGTCGACGTGGGTGAGCGTGCGCGTCTGCTGCCCGGAGCCGAAGATCTGCAGCGGGTGCTGACCCGCCAGCGACCTTGGGGATCAGATCGGGTACGGCGTGGGCGATCCCCGGCTCGTCGGGATCGGGCAGCTCGCCCGGACCGTAGGCGTTGAACGGCCGGCAGATCGTGTAGCGGAGGCCGTGCTGGTCGTGGGCGGCGCGGGTGTACACCTCGCCCGCCAGCTTGGAGAAGCCGTAGGCCGAACGCGGGCGCGGGGCATTGGAGGAGGTGCTCCTCGGTGGTCGGAAACTCGGTCGCGCGCTCGAACACCATCGAGCACGACACGTACACGAACCGCTCGACGTCCTGGTCGATGGCGGCCTGCACGATCGCGCCGGTCAGCGCGTTGTTGACCTGGGTGAGCGTGTGCGGCAGCTTGTGGAAGTTGGCGATCCCGCCGACGATCGCCGCGAGATGGATCACGTGCGAGCAGCCTGTCGAGCGCCGCTGCGCGCCTCGATCGGGTCGCGCAGGTCGCCCGATGCGATCTCGCAGCCCTTCGCGCATCCAGTCGGGCGCCGGCCGGTGGTCGGCGACGCGGACCTCCCAATCGGGGTCGCGCAGCAGCCGCCTGACGACCGCCGAGCCGATCGTTCCGGCGCCGCCGGTTACCAGGACGCGAGACATCAAGTGGTGGCGGACACTGCGTCGCGGTCTCGGCGGCCGGCGCGCCTCGCATGCGCGATCGCCTCGCGCGCGTAGACGAACACCTGCGCGGTCCCGAACGAGTTCCACGGGTCGACGAGCAGGCAGTCCTCGGCCGCCATCGCGGTGATCGTGGCCAGCGTCTCGGGGCGTTCGAACTCCGAGTGGTTGGTCGCGATCACGACGGCGTCGGCCTGCGCGACCGCTTGGGGGAGCGGCTGCGTCGGCGTCGCGGCGTGCGGGTCGCACACCGCGACGTCGGCCAGCTCGCGCTCGAGCAGCCGGATCAGCTTGTGCGACAGCGAATCTCGCTCGTCGTCCGTGTCGCGCTTGAACGTAAGCCCGAGCACCGCGACCTTGCGGCCGTCAGCGATGCCGAGCCGCCGCTTCAGCCCTTCGACCAGGAACAGCGGAACGGACTCGTTCACGCGCGAGACGGCGAGCAGCATGCCGGGCGAGTTCGACCGCTCCTCGGAGAAGGCGAAGTCCTTGCGCAGGCAGGTGCCGGCGGTCAGTCCCGGCATCGCGATCCCCCCGCGCGGATAGTCGCGGTTGATCAGCTCGATCACCTCGAACACGTTCGCGTCGTAGCGCTCGCAGTCCATCATCAGCAGGTTCGGCAGCGCGAAGTTCGTGTAGCGGAGGATGTTGGTCCAGATCTTCGCCAGCTCGGCCTGGACCGGGGTGGTCTTGACGATCGGTGCCCCGAACATCTCGAACACCGCTGCGGCGCGTTCGGTCGAGGCGTCGCCGACGCCGCCGATGATGCACGGCAGCGTCGAGATCTCGGCGATGAACCGGCCAGCCGCGATCCGCTCCGGCGCGTGCGCGACGAACACGTCCTCGCCGACCCGCCAGCCGCGCCCCTTCTCGACGTACCCGGCGATGAACTCGGTGGTGCCCGGTGCGATCGTCGAGCGGAGGATCAGCGCGTGACCGGGACGGAGGTGGGGCAGCAGGTCGTCGACCGCGCTCCGGATCTGCCCGAGGTCGGACTCGATGTGGCTGAACGACGGCGTCCCCAGCGTGATCACGATGTCCTGGGCGGCGGCCGCATCGGCGGCACGGTCAGCAAGGGTGCAGCCGGCCGTCCTTCAGGACCGCGGTCGAGCAGCTCCTGGGTGCCCGGCTCCGCGAACGGCATCCTGCCCGCGCGGAGCGACTCCAGCACATCGGGATCATTGTCGACTCCGAGCACGCGGGCGCCACGCTGCGCGAAGCACAGCGCCAGAGGGAGCCCGACGCGGCCCAGCCCGATGACTGATATGGAGCTTTGCGCGTCCACCCAACACTAAAACGTAGCGGGGCTCGCGTTAGTAACGGTGGATGGACGCGCCCATCCTGTGCCCGGCGGTTACCCGCGGTCGCCGCGTCCGTACAGGAACTTCGTCAGCTTCAGCAGGAGCTGGCTGGTCCGCTTGCTGTACGGGAACATGTACAGGTCCTTCTTCATCACCCACCGGGAGAGCAGGATCGTCTGGCGGTGGGTGTACTTGCGGATCCCCTCCGATCCGTGGCGGACGCCGATCCCGGAGCTCTTCCAGCCGCCCATCGGCGCCTCGAGTGCCATGTAGTTGGCGACGCAGTCGTTGACTACGACGGCGCCCGCCTGGAGCTTGCGCGCGACCGCCTCGCCCTTGGCCATGTCCTTGGTGAACACGGACGCCTGCAGGCCGTACGGGGAGTCGTTCGCCATCCGCACCGCCTCGTCGGCGTCGCGGACCTTCATGATCGGCAGCGTCGGGCCGAATGTCTCCTCGGTCATGCACTCCATCGTGTGATCGACGTTGGCCAGCACGGTCGGCTCGAAGAACGTGCCGGTCGACTGCACGCGGTTGCCGCCGGTGAGGACCCGCGCGCCCTTTGCTGACCGCGTCCTTGACGTGCGCCTCAACGATGTCGATCTGCGGCGGGTTGATGAACGACCCGACCTCGATCGATCCGTAGTCACCGGGCACGCCCTGGCGGAGCTTCTTGGCTTGCTCGGTGACCTTCTCGATGAAGCGATCGTGGATCGCCTCCTCGACGTAGCACCGCTCGACCGAGATGCACGTCTGGCCGGCGTTCTGCATCGACCAGAACACGGCCGCGTTCGCCGCGCGGTCGATGTCCGCGTCGGCGAGCACGATCATCGGATCCTTGCCGCCGAGCTCGAGCGACACCGGTGTGAGCGTGTCGGCCGCGCGCTTCATCACGGTCTTGCCGACCTCGGTCGAGCCGGTGAACATGACCATGTCGGCGTGGTCGACCAGGTATTCACCGATTGCCCCGCGACCGACGAGCACCTGGAACACGTTCTCGGGGATGCCGCACTCCCGCAGCCCCTCTTCCATCAGGATGCTCGTCAGCGGCGTGACGCTCGAGGGCTTGAGGATCACCGTGTTGCCGGCCGCCAGCGCCGGGAACACGTCCCCGATGTTGTTGGCCAGCGGGTAGTTCCACGGCCCGATGATCGCCGCCACGCCCATCGGCTCGTAGCGGACGATCGTCTTGCGGCCGACCAGGAACGGGGAGGAGGTCTTGACCTTCTCGTCCTTCAGATACTTGGCGGCGTTCTTGGCCCAGAAGCCGGCCTCGGAGATCACCAGGGTCGAGCTCGATCGTGACGTCCTCACGGGTCTTGCCCGACTCCGACATCTCGGTGTCGATGATCCGGTCCGCGTTGTCGCACATCCACTTCTGGAATCGGCTGAGCACCCTTGCCCGCTCGGCGAATCCGGCTTCCAGCCAGGCCGGCTGCGCCTGGCGGGCGCGCTCGGCCATCGCGGCGACGTCTTCCGGAGTTGCCGCCGGAAGCGTCGCCACGACCTGACCGGTCGCCGGGTTCTCGACGGCGATCGAGTCCTCCGCTTCGGGCTTTCCGTTGGCCTGCTTCTCGATCGTCGTCGCCATCGCTTACCCCGCCTTCCGGTAGATGCTCACGACGGCTGCGCCGCCGAGGCCGATGTTGTGCTGCAGCGCAACCTGGACGTTATCGACCTGGCGCTTCTCGGCCATGCCCCGCAGCTGCCAGTTGAGCTCCGAGCACTGCGCGAGTCCGGTCGCGCCGAGCGGGTGGCCCTTGCTGATCAGCCCACCCGATGGGTTGACCACTGGCCCCTCGCCGCCGTAGGTCGTCGCCTGGGATTCGACGAGCTCGTGGCCGTGGCCCTCTTCGGCCAGACCCAACGCCTCATATGTGATCAGCTCGTTCGCGCTGAAGCAGTCGTGCAGCTCGATCACCTGGACGTCCTCGGGGCCGACCTGAGCCTCTTCGTACGCGAGCTCGGCAGCCTTCTTGCTCATGTCGTAGCCGACGATCTTGATGCAGTCGGCGCTCTCGTCGAACGTCGAACCGAGGTCGGTGACCATCGCCTGACCGGCGATCTCGACCGCCTGATCCCAGAGGTCATGCTCGTCGACGAACTTCTCGGAGGCGACGATCACAGCGCCGGCTCCGTCGGAGGTCGGCGAGCACTGCAGCTTCGTCAGCGGCTCGTGGATCATCTTCGCGTCCTTGATGTCCTGCGAGCGAGTACTCGGTCTGGAACTGCGCGTACGGATTGTTGACCGAGTGCTTGTGGTTCTTCCAGCCGATCCACGCGTAGTGCTCGGGCTTGGAGCCGTACTTCTCCATGTGGTCGCGGCCGGCGTTGCCGAACATCTGCGGCGCGAACGGCGAAGCCTCGGGATCGCGGATCTGGAACATGCGCGCCATGTGCTTGTCCATCGCCGGCGTGCGGTCGGTGTACTTCATCCCCAGCGAGCCCATCTCCATCTTCTCGAACCCGATCGCCAGCCCGCAGTCGATCAGGCCCGCCCTTGACCGCCTGGCGGGCGAGGAACAGCGCGCTAGATCCGGTCGAGCAGTTGTTGTTGACGTTCAGCACCGGGATCCCGGTCAGCCCCAGCTCGTACACCGCACGCTGGCCGTAGGTCGAGTCGCCGTACACGTAGCCGGCGAACGCCTGCTCGATCGAGTCATACGGGACGCCGGCGTCGGCGAGCGCCTTCTCGCCGGCCTCCTTGGCCCAGTCCGGGTAGTCGCCCTCCTTGGTGCCGGGCTTGTCGAACTTCGTCATCCCGACGCCGATCACGTATGTCTTGTTGCTCATCGTCGTATCTCCATCGCTGGTAGGACGCTCATGGACAAGGTTGAGAAAGGTCTGGGTGAGCATCGTCTTTAGCTGCTCGCGGGTCAGCCGCCCGCGCGCAAGCCACTCGATGCTGGCGGCCTCGGCGAACCCCGAGTAGGAGCGGATCAGGGCTCTCAGCGCCGGCGGTGCTGTGGCCGCCTCATAGGTCTGCAGCGCCTCGATCAGCCGGTCGGCGGCCTGCTCGCGTGCCTCCTCGAGGATCGCCTCGAGCTCCGGGTCGCGCGCGCCGAGTCCACGGGCCGCGTTGGCAGCCAGCCAAGTGCCGCGGTTGCGCTCGAGCATCGTCAGCCAGCGGTCGACGCTCTCGTCGATGACGTGCTCGAGCCCACGCCCGGGCGCCTCGCAGCGGCACCGGGTTGCTCGGCATTCGCATCAGATCGCGCACGACCTCGAGGTAGAGGTCGCGCTTGGTCCCGAAGTAGTGGTGCAACAGGCCCCGCGCGACGCCCGCCTCGCTGGCGATATCCGTCGTCGAGACCGCGTCGTAGCTGCGCTCGGAGAACAGCCTGCGGGCGCAGGCGAGGATCTGCCTGCGTCGCTCGTCGTGGTCGAGGCGCTGCCAGCGCGGTGCCGGAGCCGTAGCCATCGTCGGCTCGAACGCTAGCAGAAATTGGCACAGTGCCAATAAGGGCGCTCTGCTATAGACGGGCGGGTGGATACGCGGCCTCTGGGTGACTCAGGCCTTTCGGTCGTCGGTAGTCGGGCTCGGCTGCAACAACTTCGGCCGGCGACTGGACCTCGAGGGCACCCGCGCGGTCGTCGATGCCGCGCTCGACGCGGGCGTGACCTTCTTCGACACCGCCGATATCTACGGCGGCGCGGGCCGCAGCGAGGAACTGCTCGGCAAGGCACTCGACGGCCGTCGCGACCAGGTTGTGCTCGCCACCAAGTTCGGGATGGACATGGGACGATGGGCGCTGAGCGCCGCGGCTCCCGCGAGTACATCCTCAGCTCGTCGAGGCTTCGTGGCGGCGACTCCGGACCGACGTGATCGACTACTACTGGCTGCATCAGCCGGATCCGAGACGCCGATCGCCGAAACGCTGGAGACGCTCGACGAGCTCGTGCACGCGGGGTCGGTGCGGGCAATCGGCGCCTCCAACTTCAATGTGGCCCAGATCGAGGAGGCCGACGCGACTGCACGCGAGCGCGGCCTGACGCGATTCACCGCCATCCAGAACGAGTACAGCCTGCTCTCACGACAGGCCGAGCGAGACGTGCTGCCCGCCTGCGAGCGCCTCGGGCTCGGCTTCGTGCCCTACTTCCCGCTCGCGTCAGGGCTGTTGACCGGCAAGTACCGGCGCGGAGAGCCGGGCCCGGAGGGGGCACGTTTGAGCGGGCGTGAGCAGCTCGGCTCCGATCAGCAGTTCGCCACGGTGGAGGCGCTGCAGCGCTTCGCCGATGAACGCGGCGTGACGATGGTGCAGGTCGCGATCGGAGCGCTCCTGGCGCGGCCAGTGGTGTCCTCGGTGATCGCCGGCGCGACCCGACCGGACCAGGTCGAGGCGAACGCCGCCGCCGCGGCGTGGACGCCGAGCGAGGACGACCTGGCCGAGCTGCGTTCGCTGCTCGGCTGAGCGTCCCCGCCCGGCGCCTCAGCACCGGCGACCGAGGCCCGCACCGGGTCCCCGGGCCTCGCGGGCCTGCTACGAGGTCATTCCGGTGAACTGGCCACCGGTGATGTTCAGCACCTGCCCGGAGACGTAGTTCGCCCACGGCGAGCACAGGAAGAACACACCGCCGGCCGCCTCCTCGGGCGTGCCGGGACGGCCGAGCGGGATCAGCATCGAAGCCATCCCGCGGAGCTGGTCGGGGATCCCGAGCTGAACCTTCTCGCCGCCGATCTCCATCGTGTTCGACTCTTCTTTGGATGCCGTCAGCCGGGTCTCGATGTAGCCGAAGGCGACCGCGTTCACGTTGATCTTGAACTGGCCCCACTCCTTGGCCAGCGTCTTCGTCAGGCCGACCACGGCCGACTTGCCGCTCGAGTAGTTGGCCTGGCCCGCGTTGCCCATCGTGCCCGAGATCGACGAGACGTTGACGATCTTGCGGAACACCTCCCGGCCCTCTTCCTTCTCCTTCTTGGCGGGCTCGCGCATGTGCGGCGCGACCGCGCGGCACATCCGGAACGGCACGATCGAGTGGATGTCGAGCATCCGCTGGAACCACTCGTCGCTCATCTTGTGGATCGGGGCGTCGAGCGTGTAACCGGCGTTGTTGACGAGGATGTCGACCTGACCCCACTCGTCGATCACCTTCTGAACGAGCTCGTCCGGCACGCCCGGCTTGGTCAGATCGCCGGCGTAGACGAGCGTGTCGCCCTGAATCTCCGAGGCGGTCTGCTCGGCGACGTCGCCGTCGAGGTCGTTGATCAGGACCTTCGCGCCCTGAGCCGCGAGTAGCTCGGCGGTCGCCCGGCCGATCCCGCGAGCGGAGCCGGTCACGATCGCGACCTTGCCGTCGAGAACTGTCATAGGTACTGCCTTTCGGTCGTTTCCGGCGGGGATATTGGCAGCCTGTCAACTGCTCACGCATCCTGCCGCCATATAGAGTCACGGCCCCGATGAACGCGAAGCAGTGGATCGCCGCTTATGCGGCCGAGTTCGGGGTCGAACCGCCGACCCCCGCCGAGTTCTCGACCCTGCTCGACGTGGCCGGCGAGGCGGCCCATTCATCCGAGCGGGTGGCGGCGCCCATCGCCTGCTGGGTGGCGGCACGGGCCGGCGTCTCGCCCGAGGAGGCGCTGCGGGTCGCCAAGAACGTCGCAGCGGATGGCCCCGAGGATGGCTGAGCGCGAGTACGACGTCGTCGTCTTCGGCGCGACCGGGTTCACCGGTCAGTTGACGGCCGAGTATCTGGCCCGGCGCGCCGGCCCGGAGACCCGCGGCGCACTCGCGGGCCGGAACCTGGCCAAGCTCGAGGAGGTGCGCTCGCGGCTGGCGGAGATCAACATCGCGTGCGCGAAGCTGCCGCTGCTGAAGGCCGATGTGAACGATCCGGACTCGCTGCGGGCGGTGGCCAAGTCGACGAAGGTCGTGATCACCACCGTCGGCCCCTACATCCATTACGGGGAGCCCCTGGTGAAGGCGTGTGCCGAGGCGGGCACCGACTACGTCGATCTGACCGGGGAACCCGAATTCGTCGACCTGATGTGGCTGCGCTACCACTCCGTCGCCGAGGCCTCGGGCGCCCGGCTGGTCCACTCGTGTGGGTTCGACTCGATCCCGTACGACCTCGGGACGCTGTTCACCGTGGGGCATCTGCCAGAGGGCCAGCCGCTCGCCGTCAACTGCTACGTGCGCGTCGGCGCGAAGTTCTCGGGCGGCACGTATCACTCAGCGATCAACGCGATGGCCCGGCTGCGCCACGCCGCGCGAAACGCATCGGAGCGCAAGAAGCTCGAGCCTCGGGTCGAGGGCCGTCGCGTCCGGGGGGTCGCCGGACGGCCTCGCCGCTCCGCCGAGGCGGGCGGGTGGGCCGTGCCGTTCCCCTCGATCGATCCGCAGACCGTGCTCCGGTCGGCGCGCGCGCTCGACCGCTACGGGCCCGAGTTCACCTACGGGCACTACATCGTGTTCAAGCGGGCGCTAACCGTCGCGGCGATGGCCGGAGGTGCGGGGGCCGGGATCGCCCTGGCGCAGCTGCCCCCGACGCGCGATCTGATGCTGAAGTTCAAGGACCCGGGCGACGGGCCGACCGAGGAGGAGCGGGCCCGGGCCTGGTTCAACGTGAAGTTCGTCGGCCAGGGCGGCGGCCACCGAGTGGTGACCGAGGTCAGCGGCGGCGACCCCGGATATAGCGAGACCTCGAAGATGCTCGCGGAGTCTGCGCTGTGCCTGGCGCACGACGAGCTGCCCTCGACCGCCGGCCAGGTAACGCCCGCGGTCGCGATGGGACAGCCTCTGATCGACCGGCTCGTCGCCGCGGGGATCGCGTTTCGGGTCACCGAGGAGAGCTGAGTGACGACTGGGGCCGCGGACGCTGTCGATGTGATCAACGACGCGTTCGGCCGTCACCCCGGATTTCGCGCGCTGCACGCCAAGGGGACGTTGTGCCGTGGGACGTTCACGCCGACTCCGGACGGGGCTGAGCTGACCCGGGCTTCGGTGATGAACTCGGGGCAGCTCGAGGCGACGTTCCGGTTCTCGAACGGCTCAGGCAACCCGTCAGATCCCGATTGGCGGCCGGATCCCCGCGGTCTGGCGGCGAAGATCTATCTCCCCGACGGCGGACGGTTCGACCTCGTGTGCGTGTCGACGCCGCGGTTCCCCATGTCGACCCCGGAGGGGTTCATCGAGCTCGTCCGCGCGCAGGGAGCGGGGCGGGCGGCCGTTTTGAAGCTGCCCCTGGTTCTCGCCCGCCATCCCGAGGCGCTCCGTGCCCTTCCCGCCTCCGCGCCGTCGCTGCGCCCGCCCGCCTCGTACGCGGTGATCCCCTACCACGGGATCCATGCCTTCAAGTGGACGGACGCGCAGGGAGGATCGCGGTTCGTGCGCTACCGGCTGGACCCGGAGGCCGCGTCCGAGACGATCGCGCCGTGGGCGGCCCGCCGGCGGGGTGCGGACTACCTGCAGGAGGACCTCCGCTCGCGTTTCCCGATGCGGTTCAAGCTCTCCGTTCAGATCGCAATTCCCGGGGATCCGATCGACGATCCGAGCGCGCCCTGGCCGTCGGCTCGACGGACCGTGCAGGTCGGCTCGTACTCGATTGACGGGCTCGAGACCGAGCGCGAGACGGGGGGAGACGTGCTCGTGTTTGACCCCACGCGGGTAATCGACGGGATCGAGCTCTCCGACGATCCGGTGCTGCGGTTCCGCCACGACGCGTACTCCGAATCGGTCGCACGGCGGATGGCCTGATGTCCTCGAGCTGGACCACCGCCGAGATGCCTGACCTGAGCGGCCGCGTGGCGATCGTCACCGGCGCGAACAGCGGGATCGGGTTGATCGCGGCGCGGGAGCTGGCGCGGGCTGGGGCGTCGGTCGTGATGGCGGTCCGCAACGTTGACAAGGGGAAAGAGGCCGTGCGGCAGGCCGGCGCGGACCTGGATCTCGAGGTCCGCCAGCTGGACCTCGCTGACCTGGCATCGGTCCGTTCGTTCGCCGCCGGATTCGCCGGCTCGCACGAGCGGCTCGATCTGCTCGTCAACAATGCGGGCGTGATGGCACCGCCGCGGCGGCTGACCGTTGACGGGTTCGAGAGCCAGATCGGGACCAACCACCTCGGCCACTTCGCACTGACCGGGCTGCTGCTCGGGTCGCTGCGGGCGGCGTCCGCATCCCCGGGTCGTGACCGTGTCGAGCGACGCTCACCGCTTGGGCCGGATCCGCTTCGAGAACCTCCAGGGCGAGCGCCACTACAACAACTGGCTCGCCTATGCCCAGTCGAAGCTCGCCAATCTGCTGTTCGCGTTCGAGCTGCAGCGGCGGGCGGTCGCTGCCGGGTGGGACCTGCTGAGCGTCGCGGCCCATCCCGGCTACTCGGCGACGAATCTCCAGTTCGCGGGCCCGCAGGGAAGGGTTGAGCGGCTGGCGATGGGGGTCGATGAACAAGGTGGTAGCGCAGAGCGCGGAGATGGGGGCGCTGCCGACGCTGTACGCGGCCGTGGCCGATCTACCGGGCGGGTCGTTCGTGGGTCCGAACGGGTTCATGTCGTTGCGGGGCCATCCCCATCTCGTGACCGCGATCGGGCGAGCGTACGACGAGGACGACGCGCGCCGGCTGTGGTCGATGTCCGAAGAGCTGACCGGGGTCCACTACGAGTTCGCCCCCGCCGCGACCGCGTGACCGCGGACCTGAGAGTGGACGGCGAGGCGGCGCTCGACTGGGCGGCGTCGTATCTGGAGCGAGTCAGCTCCCTGCCGGTGCTGGCGCAGGTCGCACCCGGGCGCGATTCGGGCGGCGCTGCCTGAGCAGGCCCCCGAGCATGGCGAGCCGTTCTCGGCGGTGCTCCGGGACCTCGACGAGGTGCTGCTGCCCGGGATCACGCACTGGCAGCACCCCCGTTACTTCGCGTACTTCGCGACCTCCTCCTCCGAGCCGGCGATCCTCGCGGAGATGCTGGCGGCCGCGCTCAACTCGGTGGCGATCCTGTGGCGGACCTCGCCTGCCTCGACCGAGCTCGAAGGGGTCGTGCTCGGGTGGGTGGCCGACCTGCTGGGGCTGCCCTCGGGATGGCACGGGCACATCGAGGACACCGCCTCGACCTCGACGCTCGCGGCGCTGGCGGCCGCCCGGGAGGCGACCGGTCGGTCGGTGGTGGTGTGTTCGGCCCAGGCGCACTCGTCGGTTGATAAGGCGGCCCGGATCCTGGGCATGGAGCTGCGCAAAGTGCCGACCGATGACGTATTCCGGCTTGACCTCGCTGCTCTGGGCGACCTGAGCGCCGCGGCGGCCGTTGTCGCGACGGTGGGGACGACGGCGTCGACCGCGGTCGATCCGGTCGGTGCGATCGCCGATGCGTGCGCCGCGGCCGGCGCCTGGCTTCACGTCGACGCGGCATATGCCGGCGCGGCAATGGTGTGCCCTGAGTTCCGATGGGCCTTCGACGGTGTCGAGCGGGCGGACTCAGTGGTCGTCAACGCGCACAAGTGGATGCTCACACCTATGGACTGCTCGCTGCTGTGGAGTTCGCGGCCCTCAGATCTGCGCGCGGCGTTCAGCCTCGTCCCGGAATACCTTCGGACTCCGGACGCGGAGGACGCGCTGTCGCTGAGCGAATACGGGCCGGCGCTCGGCCGCCGCTTCCGGTCACTGAAACTATGGGCGGTCCTGCGCTGCTTTGGGCGTGCCGGGTTGCAGGAGCACGTGCGGTCCGGGGTGCGCCTGGCGCAGACGTTCGAACAGTGGGTCGCGGCCGAGCCCGGGTGGGAGCTGTGCGCCCCGCGCAACTTCTCGGTTGTCTGCTTCCGGCTGGCCGGCGATGACGCCGTGAACCAGGCACTGTTGGAGCGCGTCAACGCATCGGGCGAGATTTTCCTTTCGCATGCGGTGCTCGGGGGTCGATACGTGCTGCGGTTGGCGGTCGGGCAGATGCACACGACGGAAGCCGACGTCGCGCTGGCATGGCAGGTGCTCAGGCGTGAGGCCGCCTCGCTGGTCTGATGACAGAGCCGGCGCTCGGCGGCTATGGTGCCGGACGATGAACGGAGCACTGCGGGGAGGGCTGTGCGTGATCGTCCTGCTCGTGGCAGCGGCGCTCGCCGGCTGCGGCGGCTCGAGTTCGAACAACGAGCGGACGCAGCTCGTCAACAAGCTCCACTCGCAACTGGGTACATCGAATCTGCCGCGTCCGCTGGGTACGTGCATCGTCCAGCACGCCCGCGGGCTTCCGATCGATCAGCTCCGCGCAGTCGCGAACTCCGGACCCAATCCGCCATCATCGGTGAAGCAGCTTGGGCTCAAGCTGGTCTCCGATTGCATGACGCAAGGACCGGGCCTGACCGCGATGCATCAGCTGATCGTTCAGACGTTCGAGAACGCCGGAGGGTCGAGTCTCCCCCCAGCCTTCAGAACGTGCTTCGAGCAGAAGGCCAATGCCACCTCGGCCGCCCAGTTGATGCAGTTGCTGTCGGTCTACGCCTCGCAAGGCACCTCGGCGGCGCAAGCCCAGAGCATCCAGCTCGGTCGGCGGCTCGGAGCCGAATGCCTATCTCAGCCGAACGTGATCAACGATCTCCGCGCGAGCTTCCTCGCGCCGCTGAAGACGCAATTCCAGAAGGCGCACTATTCGGCGGCCTTCAAGTCGTGCGTGCTCGGGAAGCTCGAGAAGGTGACGGCCAAACAGCTCGAGACGTTCGCGTTCAACCCATCGAAGGCAAACTCGCTCGGCTATCAGTTCGGGCGTAACGCCGCCAGGGCGTGCATCGCCTCGGGCGCCAGGCCGTAGCGCTCGTCGCGTCGGTAGTGGCGTGCGCGGCGGTTGGCGCGTGCCCGCCGGCGCTGGCCGCCGGTCTTCCCGCGATCCCGATCCCTTCGCTGGCCGTGCCACCGCCGGCCCCATTCGTGGGCTCGGCCGCTACGCCGACTCCCATCCACGGGGCGTTTGCGCCACCACAGAATCCGTTCATGGCCCCGAACGGGCTGTCCGAGATCCACAACGACGGCTGGCAGACCGACGCCTACCGGTGGAACGGGCCGCTCGGCCGAGGGCTGGTCACCGCGTCGGCCTATCTCCCGCCGGCGCGCGACTGCGGGTCGGTGACGTTCGACAGCCGCGGGCGCGTGATCTCAATCTGCATCGGGGTGAGTGGGCCGGAGCTCTACAGGTTCGACCCCGTAACGCTGGCGACACTGGCGACCTTCTCGTTGCCGCCGCGCACGACCGAGGACGTGTCGCTGAACCCGAACCTGTTCCAGGACTTCTCCGGCGGCGGGTACTTCTACCTCGACCAGGCCGGTGACGTCGTGACGGGTACGACGACGCGCCACGTCTACGTGATCGGCTCGGTGGGCGACACGTTTCGTCTGGTGCATGACTACGACCTGACCGGCGTGCTCCACCAGGACGAGGAGATCACTTCTCAGCTGCCCGATTCCCACGGGCTGCTGTGGTTCACGGCGCGCCACGACGGGGTCGTCGGGACACTGAACCTCGGGACCGGCGCGGTCCACGTCGTCCGCCTCGGGAACGGGAGCGCGGGAGAGATTACGAAGTCGCTGGCGGTCGACGCGTCCGGCGGCGTGTACATCCCGACGAACCGGTTGCTGTACCGGTTCGTCGCCGGCGCGGGTGGAGTGCCGCGGATCAGCTGGAGCGCGCCCTACCCGAACACGGGCGTGGCCAAGGTCGGCCAGCTCGACGCCGGAACCGGGACGACGCCGGTGATCTCGGGTCCGTACGTGGCGATCAACGACAACGCCGACCCGATGGATGTCGTGATCTACCGCGCCGCCGCCCGGCTGCCCAGGCGTATGGTCCGAGTGGGGGGTCGGCGTCGGCGAATCCGGCTGGGGCGAGTCGTCTGTCGCGTGCCGGTGTTCACTCGGGGGGCCAGCGCCGACGAGAACGCGATGATCGCCGCGGGACGGTCGTTCGTGATCGAGAACAACTCGGGCTACACCAACCCTCTGTCGACCTCGGCAGGGGCGTTGACGGCGCCGGGGTTCGCGCGCGTCGAGGTGGCACGCAACGGCCTCGGCTGCCGGCTCGTGTGGACGAACACGGTCACGCGGGCGCCGTCGGTCGTCTCGAAGCTGTCGCTGTCCGACGGTCTGATCTACACCTACACGATCGAGCCGGGACTGGAGGACCCGTGGTACTGGACGGCGCTGTCGTTCACCACGGGGCGCGTGGCGTGGAAGCGCTACGCCGGCGCCGGCTTTCTCTTCAACAACAACTACGCCGGCATCTCGATCTCGCCGCGCGGTGTCGCCTACCTCGGCGTCCTGGGCGGATTAATTTCGCTTCGCGACACATAGACGGCACGTTTGTGTCTTGAGTCGTTACACGCGTCGGCGCCACCATCGGGCGTATGGACCAGCGACGCCGACTTCCAGCGACCCCTCCGCTGGAACTCCGCGTGGCTGAGTTTGCGGCGGCGCACGAGCGCGTCTTGACGCTCGACCAACTCCGCGACCTGGGGGTGGCACAGCGCACGGTAAGCGACTGGGTGGCGCGGGGGCGCCTGCGCCGCGTGTACCGCGGCGTCTACGTCTACGGCGGGGGCGCCCTTTCCCAGGTCGGCCGTTTTTACGCGGCGCTCTGCGCGATCGGTGACGGCGCCGCGCTGAGCCACGTGAGTGCCGCCATTCACCACCGGTTCTGGCCGTTCGGCGAGCCCGACTTGGTCCACGTGTCGGTGGCGCGCCGGCCGCAAGCGCAATCCGGGGTCCGGGTGCACACGGTCAAGGACCTTCCGAAAGAGTCCATCACGATTTGGAAGGGGCTCCGAGTCACCACGCCGGCGCGGACCGCGATCGATCTCGCCGGCGCTCCGATCTCCGACTACGAATTCGAACGGAGCCTGCACGAGGCGCAGGTCCAGGGGCTGACGATAACTCAGCTACGCGCCGAGCGCGCGCGGATGCCGCTGCGGTTCAAGGGCGGACAGCGGCTCGGAAAGGAGATCGATCTCGGGCCCACGCGCACGCGCTCAAACCTTGAGGAGTGGGGGGTGCGGCTCCTCCGCCGGCGCAAGTTCCCGCCATTCGAGAGCAACGCGCACCCGCCCAACACGCCTGCGTGGGTCGAGGTCGATGTGCTCTTCAGGACACAGCGGCTGGCGATCGAGTTCGACGGCAACCGATACCACGGGACGCCGTGGCGGCGCAAACAGGGAAGGGAAAAGCGAAAGCTCGTGCGCCAGAGCGGGACCGAGGTGCTGGTGCTCAATGACGAAGACGCGAAGCCCGAATGGGAGGAGGAGACGGCGGCGAAGATCTGGGCCGCGCTGGCGGACGCTACTTGAGTTCCGCGGAAGGCTTTCCCAGCAGCTGGCGGGCGACGATCAGCAGCTGGATCTGCTGGGTGCCCTCGAACAGGTCGAGGATCTTCGCGTCGCGCGCCCACTTCTCGAGCAGCTCGCCCTCGCCGTAGCCGATCGAGCCGCACAGCGCGACGCAACGCAGCGCGACGTCGGTCCCGACGCGTCCGGCCTTCGCCTTGGCCATCGAGGCCTGCAGCGAGTTCGGCTTCTTGTTGTCGGCCATCCACGCCGCCTGCAGCGTCAATAGACGCGCCGCTTCCCAATCTGACTCCATCGAGATGAACTCGGCGGCCGCCGCGGTCTGCGCGTGCGGCGGCGCGTCGTAGTCGATGACAACGCCAGCCTCGTCCAGCAGCTCTCGCGTCCGCTCCAAACACGCCCGCGCTACGCCGACCGCCATCCCGGCCACCAACGGCCGCGTGTTGTCGAACGTCTGCATCACGCCCGCGAAGCCCTCGCGCGCGGTCTGGATCTCCGGCGAGCCGAGCAGATTCTCCTTCGGGACGCGGCAGTCCTCGAGCACGAAGTTGGCCGTGTCCGAGGCGCGGATCCCGAGCTTGTGCTCGAGGCGATCCAGCTTCAGCCCCGGGTTGGAACGTTCGACTACGAACGACTTGATCGCGCCACGGCCGGCGCTGCGATCCAAGGTCGCCCACACCACCACGAGCTCGGCCCGGTCACCGCTGGTCACGAAGATCTTCTCGCCGTTCAGCACGTACTCGCCCGTGGCCTCATCCAGAACAGCCGTCGTCCGGATCGCCGCGGAGTCCGAGCCGGCCTCCGGCTCGGTGATCGCCATCGCGGCCCATTTCCCGCCGAAGCGCTTGAGCTGCTCCTCGTCTGCGACGGCCGCGATGGCGGCCTGGCCGAGACCCTGGCGCGGCATCGTCAAGAGCAGGCCGACGTCGCCCCAGCACAGCTCGATCAGGCCGAGCAGCGAGGCCAGGTTCGAGCCGTTCCGATTGTCGGAAGAGTCTTTCTCCGCCGAACCGCCGCCAACCGTCCCCGCGCCGGCGCCGCCGAGCGCGCCCGACTCATTCATGCCGTCGATCACCGCGGCGAGCATGTCCAGCTCTTTCGGGTACGTGTGCTCGGCCTGGTCGTACTTGCGCGAGTTCTTGCGGAAGACCTCCTGCGCCACCTGGTTCGACTGGGTGACGAGCATCTGGAACTTCTTGGGGATTTCGAGGTTGATCGCCATGAGCCCTAGACCACCAATACGCCTTCCATCAGACCCGCCGCGCGGAGGTCGCGGTACCACCGCTCGACCGGGTGCTCCTTGACATAGCCGTGACCGCCGAGCAGCTGGACGCCGTCGGAGCCGATCTGCATGCCGCGCTCGGCGCACAGCCGGCGCGCCAGCGTGGCCTCGCGGGCGAATGGAAGTCCGGCGTCAGCGCGGGCGGCGGCGCGGAAGGTGGCCAGCCGCATCCCGTCGAGCTCGATGGCGATGTTGGAGACGGTGAACGCGACGCCCTGACGGTTGGAGATCGGCTCGCCGAACGCGGTCCGGTCCTTGACGTAGGGGACCACATAGTCGAGCACGGCGCGGCCGCAGCCGACGGCGAGCGAGCACCAGCCGATCCGGGCCAGCGAGACCGCCTCGGCGTACACGTCGGGGGAGGCATCGCCGAGCAGCGCGCTCGCGGGCAGCTTCACCTCGGCAAAGGCGACCGTGCCGGTGGCGCCGGCACGCACTCCCATCGCGGGCTCCGGAGCGATCGTGATGCCGTCGTACTTCGACTCGACGATGAACAACGCAGGCCGGTCGTCGAGCATCGCGGCGACGATCAGCAGCTCGGCGTCGGTCGCGCGCGGCACGAGCGACTTGACGCCCTCGAGCACGAAGCCGCCGTCTGAACCACGGCGCGCGACGGTCGACAGCGCAAACGGATTGAACAGGGCGCGCGGTTCGAGCACGGCCACGGCGGCCGCGGGCGGCGCGTCGCCGACGAACTCGGGCAGATAGGTCGCCTGCTGGTCGGCGTCGCCCCAGAGGCCGAGCGCAGTGGAAACGCCCGCCGGCGCGAGGCAGGCCAGCGCGATTCCCATGTCTCCCTGCGCGAGCGCCTCCCCGAGGAGCACCGCGGTGACAGCAGAACGCTGCGACACCACGCCGCCGAGCTCCTCCGGCACACCAACCATCGTCAGGCCGAGTTCCGTGCTCTGCGCGAGCAGCTCCGGCGGCGTGGCGCAAGCGTCGTCGGCGGCCTGCGCGACCGGCCGCAGCTCGGCCAGAGCGAACTCGCGGACCGAGTCGCGGAGCATCTGCTGCTCGTCGTCGGGACGGAGGTCGAACAGGCCGGAGCCTCCGGAGCGGGGCTGGCGAGCCGGGCGGGTCAGGCGCGTGGCGGCGGCGAACGTGCGTCCGGCGCGTGGCGGCCGTACGCGCGCCGGTCTTCGAGGCGCCGTGGAGAAAACGCTCGGCGGGATCCCGGAGCCCCAGCCGGTCGATGACGGTGGAGGAGGCGAACCGGTTGAGCGCCCGCAAGCCGACCGTCATGCTCCGCTCGGCCAAGTTCTTGTCGTTATTTGTTGTCACGTCGTTCGGTGTCATGTTGCCCGGCGGATGTATAGCGCAAACGAACGGCTTATGCCCTACTTACTCAGAACGCGTCATGCTCAGGCGGCAATGCGCGTATTGGTAGTCGAGGACGAGCGTCGTCTCGCAGACGCGATCGCCCGCGGCCTGCGCCGGGAGGGGATGGCGGTCGACCTTGCGCCGGATGGGTCCGACGCCCTGTACAAGGCGAGAATCGTCCGCTACGACGTGCTCGTGCTCGACCGTGATCTCCCCGGCGTCCACGGCGATGAGGTATGCCGCGCGGTGCGTGGCGAGCGGCCCGAGACGGGGATCCTGATGCTGACGGCGGCGGGGACGCTCGAGGACGTGGTCGAGGGGCTCGCCCTAGGCGCCGACGACTACCTCGCGAAGCCATTCCGGTTCGCCGAGCTGGTGGCGAGGATCCACGCGCTCGCGCGGCGGGCGACGCCGAGCCGGCCGCCGGTGCTCCATCACAAAGACATCGAGCTCGACCCCGCGCGCCGGATGCTGACCCGTGCGGGAGCAAAGATCGACCTGGCTCGCAAGGAGTTCGCGGTGCTCGAGGTGCTGATGAGCGCCGAGGGTGCCACCGTCTCGGCCGAGGACCTGCTCGAGCGGGTGTGGGACGAGCAGACCGATCCGTTCACCAACGTGGTACGGATGACGATCATGACGCTGAGACGCAAGCTGGGCGAACCCGTGGCGATCGAGACCGTTATCGGCGTCGGCTACAGGATGGCGTGATGGGCCGGCCGAGACTGTGGATGCCGAGAAAGTGGGCGAGCCGTGCGCGGCTGATCGGCCCGTCGCCCACGATCCGGCTGCAGCTGACCGTCCTGTACGGGGTGGTGTTCCTGATCACCGGCGCGGTGCTGCTGACGATCGGATACCTGCTCGTAAGGTCCAACCTCGAAGGACGCCACGCGCTCCGGGTCCAGGTGCTCAAGGATCTCGGGGTCGCGGCACCGCCACCGGGCCGGCTGTACGGATTCCGGCCAGGGTCTGAATTCGCCCAGATCGCGCACGCCGTCCAGTCTCAGGTCACCAGCGACGCGCTCCATCGCCTGATCGTCGAGTACCTGTTCGCGCTCGGCGTGATGACGATGATCGCCGTCGGCACCGGGTGGATGCTGGCCGGCCGGGTTCTGCGCCCGCTCCGTGACATCACCGCCACCGCCCGGCGCGTGTCGGGGGAGAACCTCGGCGAGCGGATCGCGCTCACCGGTCCCTCCGACGAGCTCAAAGAGCTTGCCGACACGTTCGATGGGATGCTCGGGCGGCTCGATGCGGCGTTCGCGAGCCAGCGCCACTTCGTCGCCAATGCATCGCACGAGCTGCGGACGCCGCTGGCGATCATGCGCACTGAGGTCGACGTCGCGCTGGCCGACCCCGATGCACCCCAGGACGAGTTGCGGATGATGGGTGAGGCGGTGCGCGAGACGATCGACCGGACCGAGCGGCTGATCGAGAGCCTGCTCGTGCTGGCGCGCAGCGAAGCGGCGACGGGCCGCGAGGAACCGATCGATCTGGCGGCACTGGCGGCCGACTGCATCACCGATCTGTACGCGCGCGCCGAGGAGAACCACGTCGGCATCAAGGCCGAGCTAGAGCCGGCGTGGACCAGCGGCGAGCCGGCGCTGCTCGAGCGGATGATCGCCAATCTGATCGACAACGGGATCCGCCACAACGAGCCGGGCGGCCATCTCGAGATCAGCTCTCGGACAAAGGGGGGCCACGTCTCGCTCGTGGTTGCGAATGGCGGCCCCGTGATCGCTCCCGGCGAAGCCGAGCACCTGCTCGAGCCGTTCCGCCGCCTTGACCGCACCGCGGGGGGTGTTGGCCTTGGCCTGTCGATCGTCCGCTCCGTCGTTCATGCGCATCGCGGGACGGTCGATGTACTCGCTCCCGGCACGGGCGGCCTCCAGGTGCGGATCACGCTGGCGCGGTCACAGCCGCATAACAGCAATGTTGTGGTTGCCTCGCCGTCGGCCTCGCTTACGCCAAGCTGACGAGCCTGGCGATACAACGGCTCGACACCACCTCCAGGGAGCTCGATCAGGATGCATTCATTTGCAATGCCGTCCTTCGGCCGCCGCGCGATCAGGAGCGCTCTGCTCCTCGTTGTGATCGCCGTCGGTCTGAGTGCGTGCGGGTCTTCAGCCAGTTCTTCCACATCAGCATCGGGTTCGACGACCGGCGCCGCTCGCTACCAGGCGCGTGTCAACCTGGCAAAGTGCCTGCGCGGCCAGGGCCTGAGCGTCCCCGACCCGTCGCCGAACGGCGGCCCCGCGGGCGGCGGTGGCGGTGGCGGTGGCGTATTCCGCGCGCTGGCGAATGTGCCGCGGTCCAAGGTGCAGAGCGCGATGACAGCGTGCAGGCAGTACGTCGCCGCGGCGTTCCCCGGGGCCAATCTGTCGCCCGGCGCAGCAGGCGCAGTTCCGCCAGGCGTTCGTCAAGTTCGCCGAGTGCATGCGTTCGCACGGGGTCAACATCCCCGATCCATCGAACTCGACGGGCGGAGGCTTCGGCTTCCGCCGCGCGTTCGGCTCGGTCGACCGCAACAGCCCTGCTTTCCGGTCGGCGAGCACCGCGTGCCAGAGCCTGCGGCCCCGTTTCGGGCGCGGCGGCGCCGGTGGACCGGGCGGCGGACCCCCGCCGGGAGGGGCACCGGGTGCCTAGGCTGAGCTTCTCGCAGATCTCGCGCGACGATCTCGGGCCGCTGCGGGCCCGGACCGGCATCGCCCTCGGCGCAATCGGGCTGGTCGTGGTAGCCGTCGTGCTGATCCTGGCCGGGCTCCCGGGCGCCAGCCAGGGCGCTTCAACGGGCAACAAGGTCTCGGGCTCGGCCACGGTGCAGCGGCGCAATCTCGTCGCCACCGATACCGAGGCCGGCACGCTCAGCTACGCGCACCCGCAGACCGTGTTCGACCGGCTGACCGGCACGGTCACGTGGCTGCCTGCGGTGGGCGCGCTGATCAAGCTCGGGCAGACGCTGTTCAAGGTCAACGGTGCACCCGTGGTGCTGTTCAACGGCAGCACCCCGGCGTACCGCGACCTCGACTCGAGCGACACCAACGGCTCGGACATATATGAGCTGAACGCCGACCTCAAGGCGATGGGCTTCAACGCGACGAATATCGTCGTCAACAACGCATGGCAGTCCGCGACCACGACCGGCGTCGAAGATTGGCAAGCGTCGGAGGGGATGGCCGAGACGGGGACGATCACGTTCGGCCAGATCACGTTCCTCCCGGGCGCCCAACGGATCACCACCGTGAACACCGTGCTCGGCTCCGACGGCGGCGCGGCGAGCGCCGGCTCCGGTAGCGGCAGCGGTGCGAGCCTCGAAAATGTCGCGGCACCGCGGCCGCAGTTCGTGAGCCTGGACGTGACACCAGCCACCACGACAACCGCGGCGACGCCCGCGGCGGCGGCGGCGGCGCCGACGACGACCACCGGCGCGACCACCCCCAGTCGTCTCCGACCAAGTCGACCACGACGCCTTCGACGAGCGCCTGCAAGAACGGCACCGGCACCGGACACAACACCGGCAAGAAGCACGCCAAGGGCAAGACGTCGCAGCCCACCGCCACGTGCCCGAAGCAGCACGCCACCACGGCGGCGGAGCTACTAGCCCTACTCAAGGCTGAGACGCTCGAGCTGAAGAAGTCGCTGTCGGCGTCGGGAACGCCGACCGGGGGCAAAGGCGGCGGCGGCGGAAGCGGCGCCGGCGGAAGCGGCGCCGGCAGTGGCGGAAGCGGGGCCGGCAGTGGCGGAACGCCGGCAGGCGGAGCGGAGGCGGCGGCGGGAGCGGGGCCGGAAGCGGCGGCGGCGGCGGAAGCGGGGCCGGAAGCGGGGGCGGCGGCACCGCTCAGGCTGTGCTCGATACGACCTCGACGAAGGTGATCGTCACCGTCGACCTCGACGCCACCAAGCAGAGCGAGGCGACCGTGGGCGAGCCCGTAACCGTGCAGATGCCGTCCGGAAACGTCGTCGACGGGAAGATCACGGCGGTCAGCCCGATCGCGCAGACCAGCAGCAACAGCAGCGGCAACTCCGGCAGTGGGAGCGGAAACGGCAACAGCACGCCCTCGGCCACGATCCCGGTCACCGTCACGCTCAAGGGCAAGCAGCCCCTGACCGGCCTCGACCAGGCGGCGGTCAGCGTCAACTTCCAGCAGCAGAAAGCCAACAACGTCCTTTCCGTACCGGTCACGGCGCTGCTGGCCACCGCGGGTGGCGGCTACGCCGTTCAGGAAGCGGCCTCGCCGCACAAGCTGCTGCCGGTCACTCCCGGACTGTTCGCGGCGGGATACGTGCAGATCTCCGGCGCCGACATCTATCCCGGCCTGCAGGTCACCGACTCGCAGGGGTGAGCGTGTCAGGGACCCTCGAGGGTGCTGCACTGCTGATGCGTGGCGTGACCAAGGAGTACCAAGGTGGCGTGCACGCGCTGCGGAATGTCGACTTGGACGTCGGTGCGGCCGAGCGTGTGGCGGTCGTCGGCCCGTCTGGCTCGGGCAAAACGACGATGCTGACGATCCTCGGCACGCTCGAGCGTCCAACCGCGGGAGAGGTCCGCGTCGCCGGCCGCGACGCGGCTAAGTCGTCTGACGCGTCGCTGGCCGGGCTGCGCGCGCACCAGCTCGGCTTCGTGTTCCAGGGGTTTCACCTCCAGGACGGAATGAACGCGGTCGACAACGTTGCCACCGGGATGCTCTACACCGGCGCGCCGCTCAAGCAGCGCCGAGCCGCGGCCCGGGAGGCGCTCGAGCGCGTCGGGTTGGGCCACCGGCTGACCCACCGGCCGCCGGAGCTTTCGGGCGGCGAGCGCCAGCGGGTCGCCATTGCCCGCGCGATCGCCAAGCGGCCCCTCATCATCCTCGCCGACGAGCCGACCGGAAACCTCGACTCGAAGTCGGGCGATGAGGTGATCGCCCTGCTGCACGAACTCGCGGCGGAGGGGGCGACGCTCGTGCTCATCACCCACGACGAAAAGATCGCGAGCACGTTCCCGCGCCGGCTGCAGATGCGCGACGGCGAGATCGTCGGGGACGAGCAGCGATGAGCAGCAGCGCTCGCGCGCTGCGTGGCTCGCGCCGCCGCGCGGCCCGGCCTGAGCCCGGTCCCGCGACCGATGCAGCCCGGCTGTCTCCCCGTGAGCTCTTCGGCGTGGCGGTCCAGGGTCTGCGGACGCAGACGACTGCGGGCGGCGCTCTCGGCACTCGGGATCGCGATCGGGATCGGCGCGATGGTCGCGGTCGTCGGCGTGTCCTCATCGAGCCAGGCGAACCTGCTGGCCGAGATCGACTCGCTTGGAACCAACCTGTTGACAGTCACGCCCGGCACAACGTTCTTCGGCGCCAACGAAGTGCTGCCGAACACATCCGTGCCGATGATC
This sequence comes from uncultured Solirubrobacterales bacterium, assembly GCA_963794825.1. Classification (GTDB taxonomy): domain Bacteria; phylum Actinomycetota; class Thermoleophilia; order Solirubrobacterales; family Solirubrobacteraceae; genus Palsa-465. The sequence continues at coordinate 1,518,434 of CAWCFB010000001.1, read as the reverse complement.
GACCACATGCAGAACGTCAACCGCGCCGCGGCCGTCTACCAGGTCGCAAACGCAAGCGTGCTGCGGACGCCGTACGTGCCCGCCGAGCAGACCGGCGGGATCGGCGTGGACGCCGCCGGCACGAACATGCTCGGGGTCGTCGGCACGAGCCTGGCCGCGGGTCACTTCCTCAACGCTGCGAACGGGCACTTCCCGGCTGTCGTGCTCGGCGCCCAGGCCGCCGCGACGCTCGACATCACGAAGCTGACCGGCCGGATCGAGCTGTACATCGGCAACACCTGGTTCACCGTGATCGGAGTGATGAAGCCTGTGCTGCTCGATCCGACGCTCGACAGCACGGTGTTCATCGGACTGCCGATCGCCGAGAAGCTGTTCGGTCAGCAGCCGAACCCGTCCGAGATCTATGTCCGCGCCAACGTCGACGACGTGACCCAGGTGTCGAACCTCCTTGCGGCGACCGCCGACCCTCAACAGGCCGACGGCGTCGACGTCAGCCGACCGTCGCAGGCGCTCGAGGCGCGCGCCGCCGCCAAGGGTGCATTGCAGACGCTGCTGCTCGGGCTCGGCGCGGTTGCGCTGCTCGTGGGGGCGATCGGGATCGCGAACATCATGGTGATCTCCGTCCTCGAACGGCGCGGGGAGATCGGGCTGCGTCGCGCGCTGGGAGCGACCAGGCGGCACATCACGGCCCAGTTCCTGACCGAATCGGCGCTGCTCGCGCTGCTCGGCGGGGTCGCCGGCCTGCTGTTCGGAGCGATCGCCACCTGGGTGTACGCGGTCACCAAGAACGAGCCGTTCGTCGTGCCCACGTGGGCGCTGATCGCGGCGCCGGCGGCCGGATTCGTGATCGGCGCGGTGGCCGGCCTGTACCCGGCCGCGAAGGCGGCACGACTGAGCCCGACCGAGGCGCTGAGAACGTCCTGAGAACTTACGGGGACCTGACAGTCGGGCTCATAGATTCAGGACATGTCGAACCGGGGCCACGCAGACGGGAGACACAGAGGGCGGATTCAAGGCATCCCCGCGCCGAATCCGTTCTCCCAGTCGCCCTGCGGGCGCCGGTCGATTGCGACGAAGTGCGCCTCGTCGCCTGCGGACAGATCTTCTGACCGCAACCCGAGGTACCGGCGGCGGGTCGGGCTGCGACTCCCGCCCGGCCAGCCAGCCGGGCCTCGGAGTTAGCCGCTCTCCGGCGGCCACGGGATGTCGACCCCGGGCCGCCGCTCCCCTGTGGCTACCAGGTGTCGACCTGGGAACGCCGCTTGCCGGCAGCTCGCCACCACTCTCCGGGGTGGTCGTCGAGCAACATCCGCACCCACCGGCGCGTATCGGCCGGATCGATCACGTCGTCGATCTCGAAGTACTCGGCCATGCTGATCCCCTTGCCGCGGTCGTACGCGGCTTGGACAGCGGCGTCGAATGCGCGCTCGCGCTCGGCCGGGTCCGCGATCGCCTCGAGCTCACGGCGCATTCCCAGCTTGACCGCACCCTCGAGTCCCATTCCCCCGAACTCGGAGGTCGGCCACCCGACGGTGAACAGCGGGGCCTTGAAGCCCCCGCCCGCCATCGCCTGGGCTCCCAACCCGTAGCCCTTGCGGAGGACCACCGTTCCGATCGGGACAGTCAAGTTCGCGCCTACGACGAACATCCGGCTGACGTGGCGCACGGTCGCCGTGCGCTCCGCCGCGGGCCCGACCATGAATCCGGGGGTGTCGCACAGCATCAGGATCGGCAGCGCGAACGCGTCGCACAGCTGCATGAACCGCGCGGCCTTGTCGGCGGCGTCGGCGTCGATCGCGCCGCCCAGGTGGTTGGGATCGTTGGCGACCACGCCGAGCGGCCGGCCGTCCACCCGCGCCAGCGCGGTCACCATGCCGTGGCCAAAGCCACGTCGCAGTTCCAGCACGTCGTCGAGCAGCGCGTCGATCACTGTGCGGACGTCGTACACGCGCTTGCGGTTGAGCGGGATCAGGTTTCGCAGCGCAGTGTCGTCTCTCGGCCCCGCGGGCTCGACCGCGCCACGGAAGTACGAGAGGTAGCGCTTCGCCACCGCGACCGCCTCGGCTTCATCGGCGACCCGGAGGTCGACGACACCGTTCGTGAACTGGACCTCGATCGGGCCGACATCCTCCGGCGCGTGCACTCCGAGGCCGCCGCCCTCGATCATCGCGGGGCCGCCCATCCCGATGCTCGAGTCCTCGGTGGCGATCACCACGTCGCAGCAACCGAGCAGCGCGGCGTTGCCGGCGAAGCAGTAGCCGCCCGCGATCCCGACGAGCGGCACCAGCCCGCTCAGCTGCGCAAACAGGTTGAAGGCTCGGCAGTCGAGCCCGGCGACTATCGGCATGTCGACGTCGCCCGGGCGTCCCCCGCCGCCCTCGGCAAACAGCACCACTGGCAGCCGGCGGCGCTCGGCCACCTCGAACAGCCGGTCCTTCTTCTGGTGGTTGCGCATGCCCTGCGTGCCGGCGAGCACCGTGTAGTCGTAGGACATGACGACCGTGGGCTGGCCGCTGAGGTCGCCGACGCCGGCGACGAGTCCGTCGGCTGGGGTGCGGGTCACGAGCTCGTCCCGGGAGCGCCGCCGCTCCTGGGCGGCGAACATCAGCGGTCCGTACTCGACGAACGTCCCGGGATCGACCAGGTCGTCGAGATTCTCCCGGGCAGTCCGTTTGCCGGTGTCGTGCCGGCGGGCGACCGCGTCAGGCCGAGCGTGGTCGAGCGTCACCGCGTGGCGAGCGATGACGGACTGAAGGTCCTCCCGCTCGGTCTGGTCCGCCGCGGCCGGGCTGGGAGGCGCGTCGTCGTCGGGTACCGTGCCGTCGCCGTCGAGCACTGCCAGCAGCTGTCCCTCATCGACCGCGTCGCCGACCGAGACCTCGAGGCTCCGGAGGGTGCCGCTGACCTCGGCCACGACCTCGTGCTCCATCTTCATCGCCTCGAGCACGATCACCGCCGTGCCGGCCCGCACCGGCTCCTCGGGCCGGTGCGCGATCGCGATCACGGTCCCGGAGAACGGTGCGGTCAGCGCGTGCATGCGGGCATGATCGCGGATCGCGATACTGGTCCACGATGACCTCGCCCGAGCTGCTCTGGACTCCGTCGGCCGAGCGGATCGAAGGGGCGCACATCACCCGGTACACACGCTGGCTCCACCAGACCAAGGGCTTGGAGCTGCCCGACTACGAATCCCTGCGCCGGTGGTCGGTCGAGAACCTCGAGGAATTCTGGTCCTCGATCGTCGAATTCCTCGATGTGCGGTTCTCGAGGCCACCCGAGCGGGTGCTCGGCACTCGCACGATGCCGGGCGCCGAATGGTTTCCCGGCGCACGCGTTTCGTATCCGGAGCACATCTTCAAGGGCAAGGACGATGACGAGATCGCGATGCGGTTTGCCTCAGAGCTGCGCGAGCTCGATGCCTGGACCTGGGCCGACCTGAGATCCCGCACGGCGGCGATCGCCGCGGCGCTGAAACGGTTTGGCGTCGGCCCCGGTGACCGGGTCGCCGCCTACATGCCGAACATCCCGGAGACGGTCGCCGCGTTCTTGGCGGTCTCGTCGCTCGGCGCGGTTTGGTCCTCGGCGGCGCCCGAATTCGGCTCGCGGAGCGTGATCGATCGATTCGCGCAGATCGAGCCGAAAGTGCTGCTCGCGGTCGACGGTTACCGCTACGGCGGCAAGGACTTCGACCGCCGTGCCCAGGTCGACGCGATCGCGGCTGCGATCCCGACGCTCGAGCAGGTCGTCAGATTCGGCTATCTCGACGGATCGGGGTGGGAGCGCGGGTTCGCCGAGAGCGCAGGGGCGTCGGCGCTCGAGTTCACCCCGGTCCCGTTCGACCATCCGCTCTGGGTCTTGTACAGCTCGGGGACGACGGGGCTGCCCAAGCCGATCGTGCAGGGGCACGGAGGGATCCTCATCGAGCAGCTGAAGAAGGGCTGGCTCCATCTCGACGCGCGCGCCGGTGACCGTTTCTTCTGGTTTTCCACCACCGGATGGATGATGTGGAACTTCCTGGTCGGTGTGCTGCTCACCGACGCCTCGATCATCCTCTTCGACGGCAACCCCGGCTACCCCGACCTCGGGACTCTGTGGGACCTCGCCGCCGAGACCGGGATGACGAATTTCGGCACCAGCGCGGCGTTCATCTCGAGCTGCATGAAGGAGGGCGTCAAGCCCGCTGCGGGCCGGGATCTCAGCGCTCTGCGGAACGTCGGCTCGACCGGCTCGCCGCTGTCGCCCGAGGGATTTGGATGGGTCTACGACGAGCTGGGATCGCACATCTGGCTGTACTCGACCTCGGGCGGCACCGACGTGTGCACGGCATTTGTCGGCGGCGTGGTGACGCTCCCGGTGTACCGCGGGGAGATTCAGGCGCGGGCGCTCGGATGCGCCGTCGAGTCGTGGTCACCCGATGGCAAGCCGCTGATCGACGAGGTCGGAGAGCTCGTGATCACCGAGCCGATGCCATCGATGCCGCTCTACTTCATGGGCGATCAGGATGGCTCGCGATACCGAGAGAGCTACTTCTCGATGTTCCCGGGCGTCTGGCGCCACGGCGACTGGATCATGATCACCTCGCGCGGGACCGCCGTGATCTATGGCCGCTCGGACTCGACGATCAACCGCGGCGGGGTGCGGATGGGAACCAGCGAGATCTACAGTTCGGTCCTCTCGGTGCCGGAGATCGTGGACGCGCTGGTGATCGACATGCCTCGAGACCGCACCGAAGGGTGGATGCCGCTGTTCGTCGTTCTCGCCGACGGCGCCACGCTCTCCGACGAGCTCACCGCCAAGGTACGCAAGCGGATTCGCGAGGACTGCTCCCCGCGCCACGTCCCCGACGAGATCGTGCAGATCGACGAGGTGCCGCGGACGCTCTCGGGCAAGGTGCTCGAGGTGCCGGTCAAACGGATCCTGATGGGGGTGCCGGCGTCGGAGGCAGCGAGTCGCGAGTCGCTCGCCAACCCGGCGGCGCTCGACTACTTCGTCGCGCGCGCTGCCGAGAGCTAGCCCCAGAGTGGTGGCGGCTCCCAAACGGCCCGCAGCGGCCCGTAGCGGCCCGCAGCTGCCCGTAGCGGCCCGTAGCGGCCCGTAGCGACCCGCGCGAGCACGCGCACGGCCGCCTGGCGGTAAGGTGCCGGAGGAGGGAGAACGTGAGCAGAAAGACATGCGTCTCGGTGATCGGCGGCGGGTCGTGGGGGACCACGGTTGCGTCACTGGCAGCCCGGAACGCGCCCACGCTGCTGTGGACGCGTCGCGAAGAGGTGGCCGAGGAGATCCGCGCGGACCATGTCAACAGCGAGTACCTGCCCGGCGAGCGGCTCGACGAGGATCTCGACGCGACCTCGGATCTTCAGCACGCGGTCGAGCACGGCGACGTGATCGTGATGGCGGTGCCCTCGCACGGCTTTCGCGAGGTGCTCGAGCTGGCGGCACCGTACGTTCGGCCGTGGGTCCCGATCGTGAGCCTGACCAAGGGACTTGAGTTGGAGACCCACAAGCGGATGACCGAAGTCATCGGCGAGGTGCTGCCGAACCACCCCGCCGGCGTCCTGGCCGGCCCGAACCTCGCCAAGGAGATCGTCCAGGGGTACGCCGCCGCCGCGGTGCTGGCCCTGGGGGAGGAGCGGCTGGTCAAGAGCCTGCAGCGGATCTTCCAGCGCACCGTGTTCCGCGTGTACGCCAGCCACGACGTGCCGGGGGTCGAAATCGCCGGGGCACTCAAGAACGTGTTCGCGATCTCGGCCGGGATGGCGGCCGGCCTCGGGACGGGCGACAACACGCGCGCGCTCGTGATCGCCCGCTCGCTGGCCGAGATGACCCGCCTCGGCGTGGCAATCGGCGGCGACCGGCATACATTCGCCGGGCTCGCCGGAATGGGCGATTTGCTGGCGACGTGCATCAGCCCGCTCAGCCGTAACCGCTACGTCGGCGAGGAGCTCACGAAGGGACGCACGCTCGAGGAGATCATCGACGAGATGAACATGGTCGCCGAGGGCGTGAAGACCAGTCGTGTGGTCATGGAGCTGGCCGACCGCCACGGGGTCGAGATGCCGATCGCGCACGAGGTCTACAGCGTCATCAACGAGGGCCGGACGCCCCAGGAGGCGTTCCGAGGGCTGCTGCGGACCGAGCCGACCACCGAGTTGGCAGCGAATTGACCGCAACCCGGCGTCGAGCGGCTCAACCGCCGCCCAGCGTGGCGCTGGAAACGTCGTGGCCGGCGCCCCCGGGGGAGCCCTCGCTGGTACTCGCGTTCGCGTCGGCGCCCGCCGAGCGCGAGGTGCTGGGTCGCTGGCTGGCCGACCACAACGGGGACGCTCGCAAGGTCGAGATTCTCGACCGCGCCGACGCCCGGCTCGAGCAGGCGCTCGCCGATGCCCAGGGCGACAACCCTTACATCGTGCCGCTCCGGGTGGAGTGGTTGCCGCGCCAGCGGGACGGTCGCCGCGCGGCGCGCCTGGCCGACATGCTGGCGCTCAGCAACCCGCGTCGCCCCGGGCCGCGCTCGCAAGCAAAGATCCTCAGGCAGGAGCCCGACCGCTGTCGCGTGCTCGCCGGCGAGCCGGCGCGGCTGACCGAGCTGCAGAAGCGGTTCGAGACCAACCCCGACCGCGACGGCTTTCCGGCCTTCGTCTCCCGCCAGGCGCGGTTAGCGCTGGCGCGCGCCGAGCGGATGCACGCCGGACTTCAGTACAAGGTCCCGCGCCTGGTCGTCGAGGAGATCGAAGCGAGCGCGGCGTTCAACGCCAAGCTCGTGCAGCTTGCCCGCGAGCTGGACCGCCCCGAGGCCGAGGTCGCACAGGAAGCCTCCGGGTACCTGCACGAGATGGCCGCGAGCCACAGCCGGCTCGCCATCGATGCCTGGGGCGAGTTCGGCCGGTGGCTCAGCCGGGCCTACCAAGTGGAGGTGGACGAGCGGGAGATCGAGCGGGTCCGGGAGCTGAGCCAGCGTTATCCGCTGGCGTTCCTGCCCAGCCACCGGTCCTATCTCGATCCGCTCGTGCTGCGCACCGCGCTCCACCGCCAGGGCTTTGCGCCCAACCACGTGCTCGGCGGGCTGAACGTGTCGTTTTGGCCGATCGGGCCATGGGCCCGCCGCTCCGGGGTCGTGTTCATCCGCCGCAGCGTCCGCGGCGAGCCGGTGTACAAGCTCGTGCTGCGCGAGTACATCGGCTACCTGGTGCGCAAGCGGTTCAACCTCGAGTGGTACCTCGAAGGCGGCCGCACTCGCACCGGCAAGCTGCGGCCTCCGCGCTACGGGCTGCTGAACTACCTCGTTGAGGCGTTCAGGGACGGCGCGGCGCAGGAGGTGATGCTGATCCCGACCTCGATCGTCTACGACCAGCTTTACGAGGTCGGCGCGATGGCGGCCGAGGAGCACGGCGCCCAGAAGACGCCCGAGAGCCTCGGCTGGCTCGTCGGCTACGCCCGCGCTCAGGGTCGAGGCTTCGGCAAGGTCCGGATCCGCTTCGGGGAGCCGCTCCCGCTCGGTGAAGCGCTGGCCGAGGTCGGCGACTCCGAGCACGCGGTCGAGCGGGTGGCGTTCGAGGTGTGCCACCGGATCAACGCGACGACACCGATCACCGAGACCGCGCTCGTCGCGCTCGCGCTGCTGGGCCTGGAGGACCGGGCGATGACTCTGGCTCAGGTCAGAACGACGCTCGCGCCGTTACTGGAATACGTGAAGGCCAGAGCGCTGCCGACGACCGGCGGGCTCGATTTGAACACCGACGAGGGTGTCCGACAGGCGCTCGACGCGCTCGGCCGCCACGGTGTCGTTCGCCGCTACGACGGCGGGATCGAGCCGGTCTGGTCGATCGCACCCGAGCGCCATCTCGAGGCGGCGTTCTACCGCAACTCCGTCGTCCACCTGTTCGTCAACCGCGCGATCGCCGAACTCGTGCTCGTGCATGTCGACGAGCAGCCGACCGACGACCCGGTGGCCACCGGGTGGGAGGAGGCGCTGAGGATCCGCGACGTGCTCAAGTTCGAGTTCTTCTTCGCCCGCAAACGGGATTTCGACATTGAGCTGCGCGAGGAGCTGGGGCTGGTCGACGCGGAGTGGGACACCCGCGACGCCGATCCGGGCGCTGCCTGGGCGGGCCTCGGGCGGGCGGGCGTGCTGCTGGCGCCACGCGTACTCGCGTCGTTCCTCGAGGCGTACGAGGTGGTCGCCGAGCGTCTCGTGGCGCAATCGCCGACGGCGGCGATCGACGAGTCACGGTTTCTCGCCGAGTGTCTGGGCATCGGTCACCAGTACCGGCTGCAGGGCAAGCTGGCGACAACCGAGTCGATCTCACGCGAGCTGTTTGCGACCGCGTTGAAGCTGGCCCGCAACCGTGGTCTGGTCGACCCGGCGCGTGAGAATCCGCACGCACTCGTCGGCAAGCGCGAGGCATTCCGCGACGAGCTCGCGACTCTGGTCCGCCGGACCGCCCGCCTGCGCGAGCTCGAGCTCGCTCGGCTGCCGCGATGACGGCGACCATCAGCGAGCTGCTGGACGAGATCGAGAGCGCCCCCCAGGGGCCGGAGATCGGCGCGTTCTTCGACTTCGATGGGACGCTGATCGCGGGCTATTCGGCGCAGGTGTTTTACCAGGACCGGATCCGCCGGTTCGATATGTCAGCGGGCGAGGTGGCGCGCTCGTTGGTCGCCGGGGCAGGAATGGCGCTCAACGGCTCCGACGTATCGAAGCTGATGGAAATCGCGGTCGCGAACTGGGCCGGGCACCGCGAGGACGAGGTCCGCGAGCTGTGGGACCGGCTGTTCTACGAGCGGATTGCCGGAATGGTGTACCCCGAGGCGCGCGAGCTCGTCAAAGCGCATCTGCGCGCCGGCCACACGGTCGCGGTGGCCTCCAGCGCGACGCGGTATCAGCTCGCGGCGCTGGTCGAGGACCTCGGGGTTACGAACGTGCTCTGCTCCGAGGTCGAGCTCGTCAAGGGGTTCTTCAGCGGCTACGTTCGCGGGCCTGTGCTCTGGGGGGCAGCGAAGGCCAGCGCCGTGACCGAGTTCGCCGCCGAGCACGAGATCGAGCTGAGCCAAAGCTTCGCGTACGCAAACGGCGATGAGGACGTGCCATTTCTGGAAACGGTCGGAAAGCCTCGCGCGCTGAACCCCGGCTCGGGGATGCGCCGAGCGGCTCGCGAGCACGGATGGCCCGCCGTCGAGCTGGCCGGCCGGGGACGGACGGGGATCGCTGACATCGTGCGAACGGGGGTTGCGCTCGCCGGCCTCGGCGCGGCCGGAAGCGTCGGGATCGCGTACGGCCTGGTGACCGGCGACCGGCGGACCGGCGCCAACCTGGCCGCGTCGATCGGCCCCGACCTCGCGCTCGCGTTGGCAGGCGTGCACCTCAACGTGACCGGCGAGGAGCACCTGTGGTCGCACCGGCCCGCCGTGTTCATCTTCAACCACCAGAGCTCGATCGATGTCGCGGTGATCGGCTCGCTCGTCCGCCGTGACCTGACTGGCGTGGCCAAAGTCGAAGCCCGGCGGGACCCCCGATTCGCCCCGATCGGGTACGTCACCGACATCGTCTACGTCGATCGCTCGAACTCCACCCAGGCACGCGCGGCGCTGGAGCCGGCGGTCGAACGGCTGAAATCCGGCACCTCGATCGCGATCGCGCCCGAGGGGACGCGTAGCCCGACGCCCACACTCGGGCGGTTCAAAAAGGGCGCGTTTCACCTCGCGATGCAGGCGGGCGTGCCGCTCGTCCCGGTGGTGATCCGCAACGCCGGCGATGTGATGTGGCGCGGCTCGCTCGTGATCCGGCCGGGCACGATCGACATCGCCGTGCAGCCACCGATCTCGACCGAGGGGTGGAAGGTCGAGGAGCTGGACGAGCGGATCGCCGAGGTCCACGCCCTGTTCGAGCGCACGCTGGAGCAGTGGACTCTTACAAAGCTCTAAAGCTTCGCTGAGATCATTGGCCTCGGCGCGGAGATGCAACGTCCCCTGAAACGGAAGCTGGTCTTGGTCGTAGCGGCGCTTGCGGTCATCGCATTCGCCGGAGGCGCCTACGCCGCCACCCAGAGCTCGACCCCGAATGTCCGCCAAGCCTTCCTCAAGGACGTCGCCCGACGGCTCAATGTCACGCCGGCGCGGCTGCACTCGGCGCTCATGGGCGCGTTCAACGATCAGCTCAACACCGCCGTCGCTAAAGGACGCTTGACGCGGGCGCAGGCTGCGGCAATCAGGCGGCGCGCGCAACGAACAGGGATGGTCCCGCTGGGCGCGCTCCTCGGGCCGCGGCCCGGGTTCGCGCCCGGGGGACCCGGACTCCTGGGGTTACTCGCGCCCGGCATGGTGGGACCTCGAGGATTCTTTGCGCCCAGGGGCGTCGGACCTCGGGGAATCCGAGGGCCTGGGGCGGTCGGTCCACGCGGGCGGCTCGGGCTGATGCTCGGGCTGGCCTGGTCCGCCGCGGCGAAGGGAAAGTCCGACGCCGCGCTCAAGGCCGCGCTGCTCGCCCGGGCCCGGCGAACGATCGACCGCCTCGTGGCGGCAAAGGTGATCTCCCCCGCCCGCGCGAAGAAGCTACTCGCCCGGCTCCCGGCGCGGATCGACCGGCTGGTCCGGCTGATCCGTCACGGCCGATTCCGGCTCCCGTTCGCGCGACCGCCTGTCCCGCCGGCACCAGCGCCGATTCCGTCGGCGCCGCGGCCTGTCCCGTAGTTCTTACGCGCCTCTTCCTCGACTCTCACCGGGTTCTCACCGGTGGCTGCTGTCATATTGGGTACGTACCTATGACACGGAGAACCACAGCATGAACCGCCTGAACCGTTTTCTGCCGGTGATCGGCGGCGCGATCGCGGGTGGCGCGATTGCGCTGGCCGTGAGCGCAGGCAGCACCACCCACTCGAGCACCACGACCGTGCTCCAGCCGAGCCATGGCTCGGCGATCCCGACCGCGTTCAGCTCCGAGAAGGGGATGAGCATCAATCAGATCTATAAGGCCGACTCCCCGGGCGTGGTCGACATCCTCGTGACTTCGAACGGCGGCGGCGGCCTGCTCGGCGCGGGCCAGACCCAGGGCGAGGGCGCCGGTGTCGTATACGACAAGCAGGGCGACATCGTTACCGACCAGCATGTCGTCGCGAACGCGACGCAGGTGACGGTCACGTTCCAGGACGGGCGAAAGGCGCAGGCGACCGTGCTCGGCACGGATGCCTCGACCGATGTGGGCGTGATCCACGTCAACGTCCCGTCCTCGGAGCTGCACCCGATCCCGTTCGCGAACTCCGATCAGGCTCAGGTCGGCGACCCGGTGGTCGCGATCGGGAGCCCGTTCCAGCTTCCGGAGACGACGACGGCCGGGATCGTCAGCCAGACCGGTCGCAGCATCCAGGCCCCGAATCAGTACACGATTTCCGGTGCTATCCAGACCGACGCCGCGATCAACCCCGGCAACTCGGGAGGACCGCTGCTCGACGCGAACGGCCACGTCCTCGGTCTCAACGACCAGATCGACACCAATAACCAGACGGCCAACGGCCAGGGGTCGAGCTCCGGAGTGGGATTCGCCGTGCCTTCGAACACGGTCGCGCGGATCGCCCACACGATTATCTCCGGCAACTCGGTCAAGCACGCCTACCTCGGCGTCGAGCTCAGCGGCGGCTCCTCCGGGGCCGCCCAGGTGTCGAACATCAACAGTGGCGCGCCCGCGGCCCACGCCGGGCTCCAACAGGGCGACGTGATCACCGCGATCGATGGCAAACCGGTGACCAACACCGATCAGTTCATCGCCACGATCGACCGGTACTCCCCGGGCGACACGGTCACGCTGACGGTCAAGCGTGGCGGGTCGACCAAGCAGATCCAGGTCAAGCTCGGAACCCGCCCGCAGCAGGCCCCGGGCACCCAGCAGATTCCGTAGGCGCGCAGCAGAGTCCGTGAGCCGGCGCCCCGCGGCCTCGCTTCAGAGAGCCGCCGGGCGTCCCGGCAGGACCATCGCGGAGCCCGTGGCGATCGCGATCCGCCGCCCGTCGGCGTCCACCACCTCGCTGGTCGCGACGGCCGTCCGGCGTCCCCGGTGGATCACGGTCCCGTGCGCCACCAGGTCCCGGTCATCCGAGGCGGCCGGTCGCAGGTAGTTCACCTTCAGATCGACCGGGGCCAGGGCGGTGCCGGCTGGAAGCGTGGTCTGGATCGCCGCGCTGGCGGCGGTCTCGGCCAGCAGAGCGACGGTGCCGCCCTGCAGCCGCCCCGGCGGTGGCGCACACAGCCAGCGCGTCGCCGGCATCGTGAAGGTGACCTCGCCCTCGCTCGCGGTGCGCGGAGCGATTCCCGTCAAGTGCCCGATCGGGGCCCGGGGCAGCTCGCCGGCGATTGTCGCCTGCAGCACGTCGAGGCCGGTGCGCGTGTCCCACAGCTCCTGTGCGATCACCTCGCCCTCGGGCTCGCGCTCCCATGGGTCGGGCGTGTCGTAGCGCTCGGGCTCGACGGGCACGCCGTTCGGTGCGGGCGCGCCGCCGGCCGAAGCCTCGAGGATGAAACACAGCGACGTCCCGTGGGCCAGCAGCCGGCCGTGCTCGTCGATCACCGTCGCCTCCGAAAGCGCGATCGTGCGCCGCGCGTGGAGCAGCGAACCGCGCACGATCACCGTCCCTCCGGGGCGCGCGGGCGACAACACGCGCAGTGACAACTCGATCGTCGTCAGCTGCGCGCCGGCCGGTAGCGTCGAAATGATGGCCAGGGCGAGCGCGGCGTCGGCGGGGATGGCCAGCGGGCCGACGGAGATTGCGCCCTGGGGCGAGCGCAGCCAGCCCGTCAGCGGCATCTCGAACACGGCGCTGCCGGTTCCGACCTCCACCATCCGCATCCCGGTCAGATGGCCGAGCGGCGGGTTCGGGAAGTCGCTCGCCGCGTTGACTTGCGCGCGTAGCCGCTCGAGGCCGGGAAGCTGTTCGACGCCCGGGTGGGGATGGCCGCCCCGGACGGGTTCTTGCCAGATCGCCACGAGCTACTGGTGCTGCGCGGCGGCGGCCGCTTGGGCCAGCGTGCGCTCCATCAGCTCGCGATGCAGACAGCGCGTGTCCTCGTGCCTGCGTATCCACTTACCGTCGGCCCCGAGCACCCACGCGAACGTATCGTCGGCCATGCATCGCTCGAGCGTGTCGTCGATCTCGGCTCGGAGCTCGGGCCGGTCGATCGGGACGAGCAACTCGACGCGGGTGTCCAGGTTGCGCGGCATCAGGTCGGCCGAGCCGATGTAGTACGTGCTCTGCGCTCCGCGGTGGAACGAGTAGATCCGCGAATGCTCGAGGAACCGGCCGACCACCGAATGGACCCGGATCGTCTCCGACACGCCGCTCACGCCGGGGATCAGGCAGCAGATACCGCGAATGTTGAGATCAATCTCGAGCCCGGTCTGCGACGCCCGGTAGAGCGCCTCGATCATCCGCTGGTCGACCAGCGAGTTCATCTTCATCACGATCCGTGACGGCTCGCCCGCCGCGTGCGCCGCGGAGGTTCGCTCGATCTCCTCGAGCAGCGGCTCGCGCATCGCGTCCGGCGCGACGAGCACTTTCTGCTGGCGCTTCGGATGCCCGTATCCGGTCAGCGTGTTGAACAGGTTCGCCACCTCCTCCCCGATCTCGGGGTCGGTCGTGAAGAACCCGAAGTCCTCGTACAGGCGAGCGTTCTTGGCGTGGAAGTTGCCGGTACCGACCATCACGTAGTGGCGGACGTTGCCGCGTTCGCGACGCACGACAAGGATCGCCTTGGCGTGCGTCTTCAGTCCCGGGATCCCGTGCACGACGTGGGCGCCGACCTCCTCGAGCGCCTTTGACCAGTGGATGTTCAGGCGCTCGTCGAAGCGCGCCTTCAGCTCCACCATGCAGACCGCCTGCTTGCCCCGCTCGGCGGCCTCGATCAGCAACGGCACGAGCGCCGAGTCGTCCGAGGTGCGGTACACGGTCATCTTGATGGCGAGCACGTTCGGGTCGTCGACCGCCTGCTTGACGAACCGCTCGACGCTGGCGGAGAAGGAGTTGTACGGGTAGTGGACGAGCACGTCGTTGCGCCGCATCGCGTCGAATACGTCTGCTGGCTCGTTGGCCTCGCCGCCCGAGAACAGGGGATGGGGCACCGGCGTCCATGGTTGCTGGCGGATCTCCTGGAACCCCTCGAGCCCGGCGATCTCCCACAGGTCGCCCATATCGAGAAGCCCCTCGACGTCGTACACCTGGCCGTCGTCGACGCCCAGCCACTCGATCAGTCGGGTGCGCAGCGCCGGGTCCATGCCGGCGCCGACCTCGAGCCGCACGACCTCGCCAAACCGGCGTCGGCGGAGTTCGTCCTCGACCGCTTGGAGCAGGTCGTCTGCCTCGTCGGAGACCTCGAAGTCGGCGTCGCGCGTGACCCGGAACAGGTCGTGGCTGATGATCGCCATCCCGGGGAACAGCGCGTCGAGGTGGGTGGCGATCATCTCCTCGAGCGGGATGAAGGTGCCCCGGCCGATCGACACGAACCGCGGCAGCACCTCCTTGGGCACCTTGACGCGCGCGAACACCTCGTGATCGAGCTCGGGGTCGCGCAGCCGCACCATCAGGCTCAGCGACAGGTTCGAGATGTAAGGGAAAGGCCGGCCGGGCCCGACCGCGAGCGGGGTCAGGGCCGGAAAGATCTGCTCCTGGAAATGCTTGGCCAGCTCCTCGCGCGTCGCGCCGGACTCCGCGCAGCTGACGATCCTGATGCCGTGTTCGGCCAGCGCCGGCTTGACCACGTCGGTGAACTGGTGGCCGTGGCGGCGGTCCTGCTCGCGGACTTTCGCCGCGATCCGCTCGAGCACCTCGGCGGGGCGCAGGCAGTCGGGGCCGCGGGCGTCGATCCGGGCCTCCACCTGGTCGTGCACGCCGGCGACGCGGACCATGAAGAACTCGTCCAGGTTGGTGACGTAGATGGCCAGGAACTTGACCCGCTCCATCAGCGGGAGCGACTGGTCCTCGGCGAGCTGGAGCACCCGGTCGTTGAAGTCCAGCCACGAGAGCTCACGGTTGACGTACATGCTCGGGTCGCGCAGGCGACGGGTGTTGGCGGCCTTCGAGGCCCGCGTCCCGACGGCGGAGTGGCCGTTCCCGCTCGCCGCGGGGGGTTCGAGCTGCTCGACGTCCGGCTCGCTCACGCGACCCGCTCCGCGGCCGCTGAGGCGATCGCGGACAGCTCGCTGGGGCGGAGCAGGGTCACTAGCTCGCCCTTCGCGATGCCGGCCAGGCCGCCCTTGCGCAACCGCGACTGCGCGCCCGTCATGTCATGGAGGGTCAGCGTGAACGAGGGGTCGTGTCCGACGAGCAGGACGTCATCGAGACCGGCGATCAGCTGGTGGACGTCGAACGGCTCACCGGACAGCACGGGCTCGATCACCACCTCGACCCCGAGCGATTCGCAGGCCAGCTGCGCGGTCTGTACCGCGCGGAGCTTGGGGCTGGTGAGACAGACGTCGAGCCGGATACCCAGGCGTTGCAGGGCTGCTCCCGCGTCCGAGGCCTGGCGGATGCCCCGCTCGGTCAGCGGGCGCTGATCGTCGGGGTGTCCATCTGCCGCCTCGGCGTGGCGGAGGAGCCAGAGCATGCCCTAACTCTACGACTTGGTTGCCTGACAACCTAGGAGCGCAATCTCCGTGGCCGGCTGTGCTGGCAGCGTGCGCGGATCCGCTCATACGGCCGCGGCAGCGTGCCAACGATCTCCGCGACGCTGTCGAGCAGATCCAGCGCGCGGCGCGACTCTCCCCAGCGATCCTCGGCTTCAGCCATCAGCAGCAGGGTGTCGATCGCCTCGCGGTGGCCCGGGTCGGCCGGCCAGGTGGGCGTGTGGACGGTCGCGCTCACACGAACAATGTAGGCGCGTTCCGAGCTGGCTGTGTGACGTTTCGGTTAACGCTTTCCGTCCGCCTTAGCCAAGACGACGCAACGCGCGGTTAACCGATCAGCAGGCGCCGGTGGAACACCCGCTGAAAGGCGTCGCCGTCGCCGTAGCGCTCGACGCTCCAGCGGGGCAGCGTCAGGTCGCCGGCCGACTCGAGATGGAGGTCGACGCCGTGACCGTTGGCCCGCAGCCGAGCCTCGGTCACGGATTGATCGCGGCCGCGCTCGAGGTGCTCGGCCAGGCGCAGGATCACCGAGCAGCGGTCGAGCAACTCCTCGTCGCCCGGCTCCCCGAGCGCCGAGAGCACACCGAGCTTGGGCACGCCCTTGCGGTGATAGCGGCTCATCTGCGCGATCAGCATTCGCTCGCGCGGATCGAAGCCGGGCAGCTCGGCGCCGAGGATCAGGTACCGCGAGTGCTTGTGATGGTCGTCGTAGGAGATCGTCATGCCGACGTCGTGGAGTATCGAGGCCGCCCACAGGAGCTCGCGCTCGCCCGGCTTGGGCTCGAACAGCTCCTGCCGCGCGAGCGAATCGTGCATCTGCAGGGCGAGCTTGGCCACGTGCTCGACGTGGGTCATGTCGGACTCGTACTGGATCGCCAGGTTGCGCACCGCCGCCTCGCGGACGTTGTCGAACAGCGGCTCGGGTTGGTCGGCCAGCAGCGTCTGGGCCAGGAATACGCCGTCGCGAAGGCCGGCCTCCGTCGCCTCGAGGCCGTCGAAGCCGCCGAGCTTCAGCACGGCCTCGATCACCAGCGCGGACGCGAGGATGATGTCGCCACGCTCGGGCTTGATCCCGGGCACGTCCCCGCGCTCGGACGGCGGTAGCGAAGCGAGTGTCTGCACGAGCTCTGACAGCGCGTCCTTGGTGATCACGTAGCCCTGGATCCCAAGCTCGACGGGACCGGCCGCGTGTTGCGCGGCGGCTGCCAGGTTGCGGACCGCGCCGCCCAGCCCGACCAGCCGCGGCCCCGAGCCGGTTAGCCAGCTGACTTCCTCCAGGGCCTCGCGGACGTGGGCCCGGAGCTTCTGCATGTCCTTCTTGCGGGCTGGCCCGTCTCCCTGGAGGAACTGCTCGGTCATCCGCACTGCCCCGAGCGTGAACGACGCCAACTCCTGCACCCGGCGGTCGGCGACCGAGATCAGCTGCATGCTGCCGCCGCCGATCTCCAGTACGACCCCGTCGGTCAGGGTGGTCGTGTTGATCGCCGCGACATAGCCGTAGCGCGCCTCGTCCTCGGCCGACAGCACGTCGATCGCGATTCCCGCTCGCTCCTCCGCCAGCGCGATGAACTCGTCGCGGTTCGTGGCCTCGCGGATCGCGCTCGTGGCGATCGCGTGTACCTCTCCCGGCTTGAGCCCGTTGGCCACGCAGAAGCGCTCAAATACCGACAAGGTCTCCAGCCCGCGCGCGAGCGACGCGTCGGTGAGCCGGCCGGACGCCGTCTGGCCGGCGCTGATCCTGACCGGCTCGTACAGCTCGTCAGTGCGCTTCCACCACCGATCCGGCGCGTAGGTGAACACGACCAGCCGCCACGAGTTCGACCCGAGATCGATCACTGCCACCTGCCGGTTGGGCTCGAGGGGGCCCGTGGCTCGAGTCGATCGCCAGCTCACGAGCGGATCATGCGCGCACCGGCGGACGGTGCGCGGAGGTCAGACCGAACCGGTGCCCGCCGACGCCGCCCGAGTGCGGCGCCGGCGAGCAGCGGCGTCAATCGCGGATCCGCGTTATGGCGAAGGCGTCTGCCGCACGCCCGGCCGCAGCCGCTGCGACTCCCGAAGCAGCGTGTCTGTGTCCCGCGATCTCCGGCCCCGGTGCCCCCACTTCGGATTGCCCCCGATGCCCCAAGGACAGCGGCGTCGTGCCGCTGCCGGCCGCGATCGTGCGGGTTGTCTGGCCGAAGCCGCCGATCGGGAGAAGGGACATCACGAATGGGCACGGTATGCGCGCGGGCCACGGCTTCCGTGCGACATTTGTCACATCCGCCCCGGGGCTGGAAGAATCGCCCGCCGATGCCGGACGCCGGGCCGTCATTTGTGCGCCAGCTAACTCCCGCGGATGCGGACGCCCTGATGGCGATGGTCCGCCCTCGCACGATCGCCAAGGCCGGGCATCTGCTCCACGCCGGCGCCGCCGGCGACGAGGTGATACTCGTGCTCCGTGGCCGGGTCAAGCTGATCGCGTACGGAAGCGACCGCCGCGAGGTGGTGATCGGGATTCGCGGCCCTGGAGAGCTGATCGGCGAGATGGCCGCGCTCGGTGCCCAGCGCCGGACCGCCACCGCGGTGGCGATCGACGACGTCGAGATCGGGCTGCTGAGCGCCGCCCAGCTGCGCGAGTTCCTCGACTCCCGGCCCGGCGCCGAGCGCGCGCTGACCCGAGTGCTGATCCGGCGGCTCACCGATGCCGACCGGGCGCGCGTCGATCTCGCGACGCAGGACAGTGTCGGCCGGATCGCCGGGCGGTTGCTGGCGCTGGCCGTGGACTACGGCACGCCGTTGAAGAACGGGACGCGGATCGAGCTGCCGCTGACCCAGGACGAGATCGCGAGCTGGACCGGTGCCACCCGCGAGACGGTGTCCCGCGCGCTCGTAATGATGCGAGGTCTGGGGTGGGTGGCCAGCGAGGGCCGGCGGATCACGGTGCTCGACCCTGAGGCATTGCGGCAACGGTCCGGGGGTTAGGCCGCGGCGCGCCACCCCTGGCGGACGAGCCTCTCGCGGATCTGCTCGATCACACCCGGGAGATCGCGCTTGATCCGGTCCTCGCCGATGCGGAGCACGATCCAGCCGGCCCGTTCGAGCTGCTCGTCGCGCTCGCCATCGGAAGCGACGTCAGCTGGGATCGAGTGGTAGGTGTGGCTGTCGACCTCGACGATCAGGCGGTAGCGGATCCACGCGAAGTCGACGCAAAGGTCTTCGATCATCACGTTGAGGCTTGGCTCGGGGAGGCAGGCCTCGCGGCAACCCCCGAGCAGCCGTCGTTCGTTCTCGGATTGGGTCCACGGTGGGTGGTCGCCCATCAGCGCCAGCGCCCGGCGCAGCGTCTTGATCCCGCGCCGCCCCGGGTTGCGGGCGATCGTGGCGTTGATCTCGAGCAGGTTGAGCTTCTGCTGGCGGGCGGCGGCGTCGAGCGCGTGTCGAAGGTCCTGGAACGTGGCTTGTTCGGCGTAATCCAGCAGTGACCGGGAGACGGTGGTGACGGATATACCGTCGATCTTCGTCACGTCTAGGGGGTCGAGCTTGCGCACGCTGTGGACGCGGATTCCGGGCTGGCTGCGCCGGCCTCGGCCGGGAACCGTGACGTCGACCGGTCCGCCGCGGGGCGGTCGGAGGTCGTGCGCCGTGATCGCGTCCTTATGGCCGAGGACCGCTCGGGGGCCACACGCGAGCGTCGCCTCCATCCAGCGGGCTTTGCGGGTCGTGACGGTGTGGCCGACGGCGAAGACGCCACGAAAACGGCGGTGAAGCCAACCTTGCCGCACGCGGGCGTTGATGATCGCCTGCGTGATTCCGAGCTGCTTGAGCTGCCACGTAGCCACGCGCCCTTGCTGCTTGCCGGCCAGGCGCGTGATCGCCCCATCACCTGGATGACTTAAGGGAGCTCCACGATGCCTTAGATCATCCACGTCCACAGCGTGGCCGAAAAAACGTCACATGTGGTGCGCGGCGCGTGCCAACTGTGAAACGTTTAGGCGCGAACGGCGGTGCGCCGGCGGGGCGGCGGGGTGCCGTTCGTGCCCGAGCCGTCGTCGTCGTCGTCCGGGCCGTCGTCAGGGCCGCCTCGGCCCCCGAAGCCGCCGTCCGCCGGTGGCGCACTCAGAAAGCGGGCGATTGAAAGGCCGAACAGGACGGTCAAGATCGCGGCGCTCGACAGGCACCATTCGCACCAGGCGTGGATCGAGTGGCCCTCGCGCCAGGTCAGGTACGCGCTGAACGCGAACCCCACGAGCGTGAAGCCCAGAGTGGCCGTGCGCGCCTCGAGCCGGTCGGGCGCGAGGAGCGAGCCGAGGATGAACACGTAGCCGACCAGCCCGAGCACGGCCACCGGGATCCCGGCGAGCTCCGACCACTGCGAGCTCTGCACGGTCGCGCAGCTTGATTTGCCACCGCCCGAGCAAGCGAGCAGCTGGAAGCCGACGTAGTGGACGACGGTGAGGTAGGTGGCGACGCCGAGCCCGGCCACCGCGAGCACGATCATCAGCAGGCGCAGGCGCGACATCTGCGACAGCCGCGCGAGGATCATGAGACCTGCTGAACGTCCTTGGCCAGCTCGGCGTAGCCCGGGACCGCAGTCGAGGGCTGGACCGAGCCCTTCGGGCCGGTGATGATCAACGTGGGGGTGCCGGTGATGCCGTGCGAGGTGCCGTTGTTGACCTGGGAGAGGACCTCGCTGCTGAGGCTTGAGGCGCCGCGGTCGCTTTGCCACTGGTTGATGTTGAGGCCCGGGATCTGTTGCGCGAGACCCGTCAGGTACGCGTCGTTGACGTAGTTCGTGCCCTCCTGGCCCTGCTCGTGGTAGAAGAGCTCGGCGAAGTCCCAGAACTTGTTCTGCTTGCCGGCGGCAAGCGCGGCGGCCTGCTGGGTCTTGAACACGTTCGGGTCGCGGGTCGCCGTCTCGAACGCGTCGTAGACGACCTTGACCTTGCCGGCCTTCACCTGGTTGGTCACGAACTGGGGCCAGCCGCCACCCTCTTGGCCGAGCGTGAACGCCTGGCAGACGGGGCACTCGAAGTCGCCGAAGTAGGTCATCGTGACGGGCGCGCTCGGCTTGCCGAGGACGTTGCCCGACTGGGGGATCCCGGAGAGGAACGACGCCACCTGATTCGACTGCTGCTTAGCCTGGGCCGACAGGGGGTGCAGGGCGACCTTGGAGTTGTTGCTGCCGCCGCTACTGGAGATCGCGATCGCGGCGGCGATGATCGCCACCGCCACGAGCAGCACGCCGCCGAGCATCCGCAGCTGGCGCTCGCGCGCCGCGCGGGCCTGGCGAGCCTGCTCCTCGGCGAGGCGGCGCTGCGCGGGCCGCTTCTTTCTGTTCTTTTCGGGACGCCATCGCAGAAAAGGCGCCTACACGGACAGGGCGCCCTTGAGCAGCAGAATAGCGACGATCAGGGCTGCGATGCCCAGGCAGAGGGCGACAAAAGCGGCAAACAACCTAACTCTTATGGAACTCATAATTCACCCGTTCGCCTGATCGAGGATCAGCGCGTCGAAGGTCTGGCCGCCGGGTGGGGTGATCTGGAACCCGAGCGCCCACTTGCCGACCATCACGAGCGCCGGCGCGTTTCGCGAGTAGACCCCGGGCTCGCGCTCGGTGAGCTGGTACTCCTGCTGGGGCATCTGCATCTCCGTGTGGTTGAAGGTCAAAGTCACACCCGCGCCGCGCACTGGCCGCCCGCCTCGGGTGATCCGCAGCGCGAACGAGTCCGGCGCGGCCGCCTTGTTCGGCGTGACGAGCAGCTGCAACGTGTAGCCGAACCGCTGCACGGTCCGGACGACCCGTCCCGGCCCGACCGTCGCCAGGGCGCTGTTCTGGAGCGCGAACGCCGGCGGTGGCGGCGCCAGCGAGGACAGCAGCGCCGCCGCGAATACCGCGCCGGCAACGATCACCGCCTCGCCCCCCACCAGCCTCCGTAACAGGGCGGCCGCGTCGGCGCGCCCCGCCACCAGGCGCGGGCGCGAACGCAGCAGATTCCCCGAGGCGATCGCCACCGCGATCACCAGCAGCCCGATCTTCACCAGGATCGCGACCCCGTATCCGGTCAGCCACAGCGCGTCGAGCGCCGGCATGTGGAACACGGTCGCCACTGTTCCCGATCCGAGCAATGCCAGCACCGACACGAACGCCACATTCGAGAACCGCGGCACGACGTAGGACAGCGTGCGCACGCGGACGTCGGGCGGGATGCTGACCCACATCACGAGCAAGCCGACGAGCCCAC
Organism: uncultured Solirubrobacterales bacterium; assembly: GCA_963794825.1. GTDB lineage: Bacteria > Actinomycetota > Thermoleophilia > Solirubrobacterales > Solirubrobacteraceae > Palsa-465. The sequence continues at coordinate 1,496,609 of CAWCFB010000001.1, read as the reverse complement.
CGAGCCAGATAGACCCCGCCACCAGATGCAGCCAATCGACGGCGACCGACCAGCCCCGCGGCGACTGCTGCGCCGCGTGGCCCGCCGCCCCCGGTACGAGCAAGGCCCCCGCCGCGGCCAGAGCCGCGCCGCCTCCCGCGAACATCTCGGCCACGGACCGCACCTCGCGCTCGGGCCGGTCGACCCACAGCGCGACCCACCCCGCGACACAGAACAGCGCGAAGCACAGCCACAGGTCCATGATCGCCCGCCCGAACGCGGTCACCCGGAACAGCGGCACGAGCGCGCTCAGGTCGAACACCGAGCGAAGGGTGTCGTTGGCGGTCGAGAAATCCAGATACACAGGGATGGCAATCAGCCCGACGATCGAGCAGACGAGGAAGGCGACGTTCAAAGCGCGCAGGCGCACGGCTGCGCGCCGCGCGATCACCAGCCGGAAGGCCAGCAGCCCGATCGCCGCCATCACCGACAGGAACATCACCCACCGGGCGATCAGCAGCGGCGCCGTGACCGCGGTCGCCGAGACCTGCGGCACCTTGAACTGCGGTGCCGGTCCCGGGTTCGGCCCCACCGCATAGGTGAACGCTCCGGACACGGGGTGGCCGTCGACCGAGATCGCGCGCCAGTAGACCAGGTACCACCCCTGCGGCAGCCCGCGGCGCAAGGGCACGATCAGCGTGTCGGGGTTCGCCGCCGAGCGGGCCACCGGCCCGACGGTCTCCTGCGTCCCCTGCGCGCTGGTCACCGAGACGATCGCGAACTTCGGCTCGACCGCCTCGTCATAGGTCAGCGCGACCGTCGTCGGCGGCGCGTTCAGGATCTGGCTCGCCGGCGGGTCGGTCCGGATCAGGTACGCGTGCGCGGAAGCGCTCGCCGGCAGCGCCAGCGCCACCAGGACCGCCGCCGGCAGGAGCCGTCTCACGCCAGCGGCCTCCCGCCGCGCCCGAGCGCGACCCCCGCGAACAGCAGCGCCACGGCGCCGAGCACCACCGCGATGATCGGCAGCGTCGACGCGCTGCCGGCGCCGAGCGAGCTGCGCACATCGATCGTCGGCGCCGGGTCGGAGGCCGACTCCGGACCCGACCAGTTGACGATCGAGCCGTCCGAGTACGTCTGCTGAACGGTGAACGTGTACGTCCCCGGGTCGGTCGCCTGGCCGAGGAACTGGAAGAGCGAGTCCTCCTCGGTCGGGACGTGCCCGCCGGTCCACGTCACCTCGGTGCTCGTCGCGGTCCGCTTCCAGCCCGGGCTGCGGGACGAACGAGTCGATCGAGAACCCGGACGGCAGGTGGAGCACGATCTTGGTGGTGAAGGCATTCGACTTCTCGGTCGGGACCGCGAGGCTGTACAGCTGCAACTGGTTGGCCAGCGACACGGGCGGGCTGAGCCGGGCGTGCGCGGACGCGCTGGCGGCAAACGCCAATGGGAGCGCGGCAGCAGCGGCCACCGCGCGCAATCTGGGCATGAAGGTCCTCCTGGTTCGTAGGGATCAGCTGGCGGCGAGCGCCGGCGGCCCACGAACCGGGCGACACATGAGGAAGGCCGGGGTGCATGCACCCCGGCCCCGGTGGCCGCATGCGGCCACCGGCGGATCGGCGCATGCGCCGATCCGGACAGCGGTGAAGCTGGGCAGCACCCGGGCCGCCGTCGCGGCGGTTCGCGTGAGCAGGCGGGCGAGCGCATAGGCCAGGAGGGCGAACGGCAGTTGGAGCGCGAGTCCGACCTGGAAGGTCGGCGCGAGGATGGCCCACCAGGGGAAGCGTCCGCTCGACAGCCATCGCTCGAGCACCTCCTGCAGCGTGAAGCCGAGGATCGGCAACAGCGCGAAGGCCCACGCCGGCACGGGGCGCTGGAGCGAGCGCCGGACGCTGCCGGCCAGCACCCAGCCGACGGCGACGAGCTCGACCGCCCCGAGCATCCCGAGCAGCAGCGGCACGTAGCCGGCCGCGCCGAGCAGGTAGCCGTGGCCGGTCGAGAGCAGCGCGGAGAGCCGGACGCGCGCCTGCGGGTACACCAACTGGTAGGCCAGCGCGTGCGCCACCTGCGAGCCCGCGACCATCAGCGGCAGCGACAACAGCCAGGCGGCGATCCGGCGGCGTCTCACTTCACTTGGAGCGTATAGGGGGCGGTGATGATCTTCGAGCCCTGGCGCAGCTGGAGGAACAGCCGCCACGAGCCCGGGACGGGCAGCAGCACCCCGATGGTCAGCTTGCCCGGCGTCGCGTGGCCGGTGACCCGCGTGATCGGCACTCCGGCGAGGCTGCCGCAGTTGGACGCGTTCGGGGCGCAGATGTGCGTGTGGAAGTAGTCGAGCGACCCCTGGTGGAAGAAGATCGCGTGCGCGAGGGCGCCGAACCAGGGCACGAAATTGACCGGCTTGCCCTGCGGCGTCGTCACATCGACGTGCAGGAACTCGGCCTGGATCGCGTGCACCGCCGGGTGGGGGAGCATGTGGAACCGGTAGCCGTCGATGTCGAGGTTCGGGGCGTAGGCGGGCAGCTTGGCGGGGTGGTAGGCGCCGGCGACGGTGACCTTCCCGAACAGCTGGAAGTTGGGCAACACGCCCGGGAGGTTCGGGTAGGCGTCGACGAGCACGCGATAGGGGCCGGGCGCGGGGAACGTCACCTTCTGCGTGAACACCCCGGTCGGCTGCACGGGCGGGTGCTGGTGGATGATCTCGGCGAGGTCATCGCGAACGATGATCAGGTGCACGCCGGTGTGGGGTCCTGAGCCCGAGCGAAAGCTGGTCAGCGTCTTGCCGTCCGGCATCTTGATGCGGAACGAGATCGTGACCGGCTGGCCGGGCTTGACGGTGCCGGTCGGGGCGAAGTCGGACAGCGTGAACTGGGCCGCCGGCTGGACCTTGGGAACGGTCACGCCGCCGCCACTCGAGCCCGAGCCGCCACACCCGGCGAGCACCAGGGCGCACAGGAGGGCCGCGCGCTTCAGCGCAGCGCCTCCTCGAGGGCCGCGCGCAACTCGTTTGTGCCGAACGCGCCCTCGAACCGGGCGACGATCACGCCGCGGCGGTTGAGCACGAACATCCACGGCTCGGTCTGAAGGTGAAACGCCTTGAGGGCAGGACGCAACCCCTGCTTGGGGTTGTTGTCGACGTACACCTCCTGGTGGATGAACGCGATCCGGTCGCCGAACTGGTGCTGGAGCTCGACCGCGACGTCGGTAACTGGGCCGCAGACGCGTGAGGTGCAGAGCTGGGGGTGGAGAACAGCAGCGCCACCGGCCGGCGGCCGAGCGCCTGGTTGAGCGAGACCGAATGCATGTTCTCGGGCGGGACGCGGGTCGTCAGATAGCTGGTCGCGCCACGGGTGTCGGTGGCGATGTCGGGCGGTCGCTGGCCGACGTTGGGGATCGGTGAGGAGGCGGCGACCGCCACCTCTCCGGTGGCGCCGGTGATTCCGTGGGGGGTGCGGGTGAGGGCCAGGATCGCGTAGGTGCCCGCCCGAGGGAGCGGCAGCTGGGCCGCGTAGATCGCCTGGATCCCTCCGGGCCCCGAGTTCTGCTTCGAGCGGTACGGCGAGGCGACGGTCGTGGGGTCGGCCGGGGCGAGGTACGGGCCGCTGGCCACAGAGCCGGGCGTGCGACCGATGTACAGCGCCGTCGGCGCGTAGATGAACGCGCCGCTATTCGATGTCATCCCGAACGCCGTAGCGGCGCGTGCCGGGCGTGAACACGCCGGTGGAGGCCGAAAGCGTGGCCGTCGAGCGGACCGTGTTCGCGAGCTGCTGGAGAGTCCGGCCGCGGACCGCGGGGAAGGCGCCGGCGGTGGGACGCTCGGCGGCCGCGAGCTGGTCGACGGCGGGCGGGGGCCCGGTGGTCGCGACGGCCGCCGTGGTGGTCGTCGTGTGCTTGGCCTTGGTCGCGCTTGTCGCGTGCGTGCTCGAGGAGCCGCAGCCGGCCAGCCCCAGCGCGGCCAGCGCTGCGGCCGCGCGTTTGCGCGGGACGAACATCGGGCGGGAGCGTACCGGCGGGGCGGGACTTGCCGCGCTAGTGCCCCGCGCTCGGGAGTGAACCGGTAGCCGAGGCCGAAGTGGGTGTGTTTGCCGCTTTTTCCGTGTAAACATCCTGTGACCGGGGCTGCTGCGGTGGACGGTGTGACTTATGGTGCGGGGCATGTCGCCCGATGGGAGCGACGCGCTGAGTGGGGCCCAGTCGGCCTCCCAGCGCTCGCGCAACCGTCTCCGGCTGGCGGTCATCGACCGTGACCCCGGATTCATGCAGGTCCTGGCTCACCGGCTCGATGCGCTCGGCTGGGATCACCGTGCGGTCTCGAGCGCGGTGACCGCAGACGCGCTCGTCGCGATGCGGCTGAACGCTCTCGTGATCGACCTGGCGATCCTCGGGTCTGGCAGCTGGGAGTACCTCGAGCGGGTGTGCTCACGGATGCCCGGCCTCGCCGTGATCGTGTGCACGGGCCAGTCGTCGGTCGCCCAGCGCGTCCGCGGGCTGCGGCTCGGCGCCGACGCGTGGATCACCAAGCCGTGCCACGCCGAGGAGCTGATCTGCATCATCGAGGCGGCGGTCCGCCGGCATCGGCGCAACGAGATGCCCGAGCTCGAGCAGGCCGCGAGGTGGGCGAGATCGTCGTGCGGGCCGACCTCTACCAGGCCTACGCCGGCGAGAGCTCGCTCGAGCTGACTGCTCGCGAGTTCGAGATCCTGCACCTCCTCTCGCAGTCGGATCGCGTGCTGCGCCGCGAGGAGATCTACGAGCGCGTGTGGGGCTACGCGATGGCCCACGGCGACCGTTCGGTTGACGTGTTCGTCCGCAAGCTGCGCCAGAAGCTCCGCGCGGCCTCGCCGGAGTGGAGTTACATCAACACCCACTTCGGCGTCGGGTACCGGTTCGCGCCCGCGCGCGACGGCGCAGAGGACGAGGAGTTGCTCGCCCCCGTCGCCGAGTCACAACCTCTTCACATTCCGGTTACAACCTCGTAACGCCGCGGCGCCCGGCCGCCAGCAGCATCCCGGCTCATGTCAGGGACGCACGAGGCGCTCGAGATCGGGCCGCTGGAAATTCTGCCCGACGAGCATTTGGCCCGGGCGGATGGACGGCCGCTCATGCTCTCGATTCGCGAGCTGCGCTTGCTCACCGAGCTGGCCCGACGGTCTGACCGGATCATGTCGCGCGACCAGCTGTTCAGCCTCGTCTGGGGCCGGGAGATGCGGGCTGGGGATCGGTCGGTCGACGTGTACGTCCGAAAGCTGCGGGTGAAGCTCGAGGAGGCGCTGCCGAGCTGGCGCTTTATCCACACGCACTTTGGGTTCGGCTACCGGCTGACGGCCGAGCGCCAACACGGTCCGAACGGGACGTTCACAACAGATTCACAACTGAGCGGCGAGAGCCGTCGACACTCCGCGAGATAACACAGACAAGGAGACAGAAGTTGACATTTCGGAAGAGCATCAGCGGTGCCGCTGTGGCGGCTGCCGCCGTATTTGGGCTCGCAGCTTGCGGGTCCAGCTCGAGCTCGAGTGCTGGCGCTAGCGGCGGCGGCTCCAGCGCGTCGTCGTCGGCATCGGCCAGTGGCGGCACGGTCAACGGTGCCGGCTCGACGCTGGCCGCCCCGATCTACCAGCAATGGGGACAGACGCTCAAGTCGCAGGGCCTGACCGTCAACTACAACCCGGTCGGCTCCGGCACTGGCATCGCGGACCTCCAGACCGCGACCGTCGACTTCGCCGGCTCTGACCCGGCCCTGAAGCCGGCCGATAAGAGCGGGATGAAGGGTGCGGTTCTCCAGTTCCCGGTCGCGTTCGGCGCGATCACCGTGTCCTACAACCTGCCAGGGGTCAAGTCCGGCCTGAAGCTCGACGGGCCGACGCTCGCGAGCATCTTCTCCGGCAAGATCACGTCCTGGAACGACCCCGCGATCAAGGCGCTCAACCCCGGCATGAACCTGCCGAGCACCCACATCACGGTGGTCCATCGCTCCGACTCATCGGGCACGACGGCCGGCTTCACGAAGTACCTGGCCGCGGTTAGCCCGACCTGGGCGAAGACGATCGGCACGGACAAGCTCGTGAAGTGGCCGGCGGGCACCGGCGCGGCGAAGAACGCGGGCGTCGCGGCCGCCGTCAAGGCGACCACCGGCGCAGTCGGCTACGTCGAGCAGGCGTATGCGTTGATCAACGGGTTCACGTACGCGGCGATCAAGAACGGCTCGTCGTACGTGCTCCCGACGATCCCTAACACGTCCTCGGCGGCGGACGGGACCGCGGTCCCGTCCGACCTCGGGATCTCGACGATCGACTCGAAGGCGGCGGGCTCGTACCCGATCGTCTCGCAGACGTTCATCGACGTCTACCAGGATCCGTGCAAGTCGGGTGGCGCGAGCATGGGCACCGCGAAGGCGCTCAAGTCGTGGCTCGCCTACGCGGTCGGCGCAGGTCAGAAGACGCTCGGCGCCGGCTCAGGCCAGCTGCCGTACGCGCCACTGACACCGGCGCTGGCGGCCAAGGACAACGCTCAGCTGTCGAAGCTGACCTGCAACGGGTCGGCCCTGTAGGCAGCGACCAGTGGAGGCAAGCGCCACCACAACGCCGGTTGCCGGCGGCCGCTCGGTTTTACAGCGGTCGCCGGCCAGCCGTCTTCCTGATCAGATCCTCAAGTGGGGGCTGACCACCCTCGCCGGACTGATCCTGGTGCTGATCCTGTATTTCTTCATCCGGCTGATCGGCAAGTCCGGGACGGCGTTCAGCCACTTCGGGATCAGCTACATCTTCGGCAACGACTGGGACCCGGCGCACTCCATCTTCAAGGGTCTGCCGCTGCTGGTCGGGACGCTGGTCACGTCCGGAATCGCGTTGACCATTGGGGTTCCGGTCGCGGTTGGGACCGCGCTGTTCATCACCGAGCTGTGCCCGCGGCGGCTTCGCGGTCCGCTCGCGCTACTGGTCGATCTGCTCGCCGCGGTGCCGTCGGTCGTGTACGGCCTGTGGGGAGTGTTCGTGCTCGCGCCGAAACTCCAGGGAGCCGAGAAATGGTTTGCCAACACGTTCTCGTTCATCCCGTGGATCGGCGGCGGCGCGAACCAGATCACCGCCGGCGGGAACTACTTCATCGCCGGGCTGATCCTGGCCATCATGATCCTGCCGATCGTCTCCGCGATCGCCCGTGAGGTGCTCCGAACGGTGCCGCCAGAGAACAAAGAGGCGGCGCTCGCCCTCGGCGCGACGCGGTGGGAGATGATCCGGATCTCCGTGCTGCCGTACGCCCGGCCCGGGATCACCGGCGGTGCGATGCTCGGGTTGGGCCGGGCGATCGGCGAGACGATCGCCGTCGTGCTCGTGATCGGCGACAACGACATCCTCGGCCACCACGTCTTCAGCCAGGGGTACACGCTGGCGGCGGTGATCGCCAACGAGTTCGGCGAGGCGGCGAACCAGCCGCTGCACTCCTCGGCGCTGTTCGCCGCCGGGCTCGTGCTGTTCGTGCTGACGCTGATCGTCAACGTCATCGCCCGGTGGTTCGTCATCCGCGGCGCCCGCGGGCGTCGGTCGGTGGGCGGCGGCGACCTCGGGACCTCAGCGGTCACGGGCGGTCTCCAGTGAGCGCCACCGGCGGACGGTCGTTGCTGCCCGAGATCAGCGCCCGGCGCAAGCGCACGGATCGGGTCATGCGCGGGCTGATGTGGGTCGGCACCGGCATCGCTCTGGTGCCGCTGATCTTTGTCATCTACTACCTGATTCACAAGGGCATCGGGCAGTGGACCGGCAACTTCTTCACCACCGACCCGAACGGCAACTTCTTCGGCAACCACGGCGGGATCCGGTCCGCGCTCCTCGGCACCCTCGAGATCATCGGGCTGGCCACCGCCGCGTCGATCCCCGCCGGGATCGGAGTCGCGCTCTACCTGACCGAGTACGGCAAAGAGTCGCGGTTCGCCAACGTCGTCCGCTACTTCGTGGACGTGATGACGGGCGTGCCTTCGATCGTGTTCGGGCTGTTCATCTACATCGTGCTCGTGGTCACCAAGTTCGGCGGCAGCGGCTACGCCGGCTGGAAGGGGTCGGTGGCGGTATTCCTGCTGATGCTGCCGATCGTCATTCGCTCCTCAGAGGTCGTGCTGCTGCTGGTGCCGGACAGCCTCCGTGAGGCGGCGCTGGCGCTCGGCGCGCCGCGCTGGCGCGTCATCTCGCGCGTTGTGCTGCCGACCTCCATGTCCGGCCTGGTGACCGGCTCGCTGCTGGCGATCGCGCGGGGCATGGGCGAGACGGCGCCGCTCCTGTTTACGGCGTTCTACACCATGAATGTGACCGGCAATCCGAACGCCATCATGAACTCCCTGCCGGTCCAGATCTTCAACGACATCACGAGTCCAGAGCCGGCAATCCAGGCACGGGCGTGGGGCGCGGCGCTAACGCTGGTGGCGATAGTTCTGATCCTCAACCTGGTCGCGAGAGCCGTCTCGCGAAGGAGCCGCGTGACATGATCCCGCAAGACACGAAGACCAAGGAGCAGGCCGATATGTCCGCCACCGGGGGGCCGCCGGAGCAAACCGAGGAGGCGCCGGATCTGGCGGCACTGGGGGCTCGCCCCGGCGCCGGCCACTCGATCGTCGTCAACGGCCTGAAGGCGTTCTACGGCGGATCCGAGGCGGTCCGCGGGATCGACATCACCTTCCCGGCGAACGAGGTGACCGCGATCATCGGCCCGTCTGGCTGCGGCAAGTCGACGATGGTCCGGTGCATCAACCGGATGCACGAGGAGATCCCGGGCGCCCGCGCCGAGGGGAGCGTGAAGCTCGACGAGTTCGATCTCTACAGCGAGGGCGTCGACGTCACAGTGGTGCGGCGGCTGGTCGGGATGGTGTTCCAGAAGCCGAACCCGTTCCCGACGATGTCGATCTTCGACAACGTCGCGGCGGGCCTGCGGCTCACCGGGCAGCGCGGCGAGAACCTGCGCGAGAAGGTCCACCGCGCGCTTGCGGGCGGTGGGATTGTGGGGCGAGGTCAAGAACCGGCTGAACGAGCCGGGAATCGGGCTCTCCGGCGGCCAGCAGCAGCGGCTCTGCATCGCGCGGACGGTCGCCGTCGAGCCAGAGGTGATCCTGATGGACGAGCCGTGCTCGGCGCTCGACCCGGTGGCGACGCTGAAGATCGAGGAGCTGATCGACGAGCTCAAGGAGCGCTACACGATCGTCATCGTCACCCACAACATGCAGCAGGCCGCGCGGGTCGCGAACACGACAGCGTTCATGCTCTCGGGCGAGCTGATCGAGCACGGGCCGACGAACGAGATCTTCACCACGCCGCGCGACGAACGAACCGAGCGCTACGTGACCGGAAAGTTCGGCTGATGCAGGAGACGCGCCATCAGTTCAGGGAGAACCTGAAGGAGCTCGAGCAGCAGACGCTCGGGGGGATGGACCTCGTCGTCTCCCAGCTCGACCGGGCGCTGGAGGCGGTGTCCTACCAGGACGTCGAGCTCGCCGGGATGGTGGTCGCCGACGACGACCGGATCGACGGCCGCTACCTCGAAGTCCATCAGGCGATCCTGTCGCTGCTGGCACGCCAGTCCCCGGTCGCCACCGATCTGCGGATCGTGGCGGCGCTGCTGCACATCATCCGCTGCGTGGAGCGGATGGGCGACCAGTGCGTCAACATCGCCAAGCTCGTGCCGCTCTCCGGCTACGAGGCGCCCAAGGACAAAGACATCCTCGACGCGATCGAGCGGATGGGCCAGCTCGCACGCTCTCAGGTCTCGCAGGCCAAGGAGGCGTTCGCCGGCCGCCACGTCGAGCTCGCGCACGACCTCGTCCGCCAGGACTTGGAGATCAACAAGCTCAACCGCGAGATCTTCAAGCGCGCGGTGGCCATCGGGGACGACGTCGACATGCGCGAGTGGGCGATGTTCATGATCCTCGTGGCGCGGGCGCTCGAGCGGGTCGGCGACAACACCGTCGACATCGCCGAGCAGGTGGTGTTCGTCGTCACCGGCCTGTTCCGCGAGCTCGCGGACGACTCGACTGTGTCCGACGCGACCCAGCCCGCGTCTACGTAAACGTGAGCTGGGCGGTGCCGTTCGCGGCCGTGAACCGCGCCGTGGCGGGGCTCAGCCTGAACGTAATCTGATCGCCGCCGTCGGTCGTGACCTCGATCGTGCGGCCGTCCTCGGCGATCCGGTCGACCACTCCCCGGGCCGTCCAGCCGAGATCGCGGACGAGCACGGCGGCGCCGATGACCGGCATCGCGCGTACGGGACTCATGGCCGCTGTTTGTAACAAAAAGGGCCGGCGCGACGGCCGACCCCTTTCGAACAGAGAGAGAATTGGAGCGTAGGGGGGAATCGCCCCGCTGTTGTGATTATTCGGTCACCGGGGCGTAGACGCGGACGTTGTCCGTCTTGCCTTTCAGCGTGACGCCCTCGCGCTCGGACAGCGGCGGATGGTCCTCGCCTTCCAGCAGCTCCTTGGTCCGCTCCGCGAGCAGGATCGTGTCGCCCGTCTGCCGCGTCGCCGCCTCCACCCGCGCCGCGACATTGACCGCGTCGCCGATCACTCCGAACTCGAATCTCCCGGCGCCGCCGATGTTGCCCGCCACCACCAGCCCGGAGTTCAGGCCGATCCCGACCTTCAGCTCGGCGTCGGTCAGCGCCCGCTCGATCTCGCACGCTGCTCGCAGCGCCCGTCCCGCATGGTCTCCGAGGCGGTTGGGCGCTCCGAACACGGCCATCAGCCCATCCCCGACGAATTTGTCGACGCGCCCGCCCTGCTCGTGGATGATCGGCACGATCGTCGCGAACAGGCGGTTGATCGCGGTCACCACCCCGGGGGCCTCGTTCCGCTCGGCGAACCCGGTGAAGTCGCGAACGTCGACGAACATGATCGTCACCTCGACCTCCTCGCCGGCGAGGTCGGTGGACTCGGAGAGAACGTGCTCGGCAACGTCGGGGTCGACGTAGGTGCCGAACGCCTCGCGGATCCGCTCGCGCTCGGCCAGCCCGGCGACCATCTGGTTGAAGCCGAGCTGGAGCTGTCCGATCTGCGAGCCGTCGTAGACGGGAACGCGGACGTCGAAATCTCCGGTTTGAACGTCGGCCAGCGCCCGGCGTACCGAGGCGATCGGGTCAGCGGTAGTGCGCGCGGCGAGCGACACCGCCAACAGTCCGACCGTGATCCCGACCCCGCCGAGGACGACCATCGTCACGCCGAGATTGCTGCGATCGGTGCTCGAGTCGCCGCTCAGCGCGAGGATCCCGATGGCGATCACTCCGACCATCGGCAACCCCGTGCCCAAAGCCCAAGCCAGCACCGCCCGGGTGACCACGCCGGGCACCGCGATGTGCTCCGGAGCGCCGTCGGCGAGCGCGCGGGCGGCGGCCGTCCGCAGCAGACGCTCGGTGAGCAGGTACGCGCACGCCGCCGTGACGACTCCGGTGATCGAAACCACGATCACCACCCGGACCGCGAGCCGGCTCGAGTAGGTGGCGTCCAGGACTCCGAACACCAGCGCGGCGAAGAACCACAGCGCCACCTGGAGACCGAACAGGCGCAACGGGGCCGACAGCAGCAGCCGGATCTCCGACAGCGTCGCCGGGCGCTCCTCGCGCAGCCAGGTGCGCAGCCGCAACATGCCGCGCGTCCCGAGTGTTACGCCGAGCGGCACCGCGATCGCGACGTAGCCGGCGGCGACCAGCGAGTTGAGCAATTCGACGTGCCCGACGTTCAGGTGCCGGAGCGGCATCGGCACGACCCACAGCGCCAGGGCCAGCACGGCGACCGCGCCGATCACGTTGGTGAGGACGATCACGATCGGCAGCAGGATCTGTCCGAAGCGCAGCATCGCGCGACCCGACAGCTGCCCCTCGCCGGGTCGCACCAGCTCCACCAGCCCGCCGCGAAACGCGGCCCTCACGGCATCGGTGCGCGACATCTAGCGCGACCATATCCGCCGGGCCGCGGGGAGTGCTCCGGAGCCGTGAGTTCTAGACACCGGGCCAATGACCGCGGCGACGCGCCAGCCTAACTTGTCGCCATGTCGACGAGACCGCCCCAGATCGTGGCGTTCGGCGGTGGCGGGTTCTCGATGGAGTGGGGGAACACGCTGCTCGATGACCACGTGCTGGCGCTGACCGGGGTCGAGCGTCCGCGGGTCTGCTTCCTGCCGACCGCGTCCGGCGACGCTGACCACTACGTGGTCCGCTTCTATCGCGCGTTCTCGGCGTCCCGCTGCGAGCCCTCGCACATCTCGCTGTTCCGGCGCGAGACCGGGGTCGGCGATCCCCTCGCGCATTTGCTGGCCCAGGACCTCGTCTACGTCGGCGGCGGCAGCCTCGTGTCGCTGATCGGGTGCTGGCGCGCCCATGGGATCGATCTGGCATTGCGCGAGGCGTGGCAGGCGGGGGTCGTGATGTGCGGAGGCTCGGCCGGGTCGCTGTGCTGGTTCGCCAGTTCGTTGAGCGCGTTCCACGACGGGCCGGCACGCTGCATCGAGGGGCTCGGCTTCCTCCCGTGGAGCAACGCCGTCCACTACGAGGAGGAGCCCGGGCGCCGCGGCGCGTTCCACGACGCTGTGCGAGCGGGGCGGCCGCCCGGCTACGGCGTCGGCGACGGGGCGGCGCTGCACTTCGTCGGCACCGAGCTGTCCGAGGTCGTGTCCTCGCGGCCGGCGGCCAGGGCGGCGTACGTGGCGGTGGACGGCGCGGGCGAGGTGGTCGAGCGGAACCTCCCGGTTAGATATCTGGGCCCCGCCGCCCTCGCCGTGCCGGAGCTCGTGGCCGCGTGATCCTGGCCATGGGCGGGGGCGGGTTCACGATGCGCGAGCGCTCGCCGGCGCTCGACCGGTTCGTGCTCTCGCTGACGAGCAAGCCGTGTCCGCGTGTCTGCTTTCTGCCGACGGCTGCCGGGGATCCGCGTGAGCAGGTGACACGGTTCTACGAGCGGTTCGCGTCGTGGCCGTGCGAGCCGAGCGTTCTGTCGCTGTTTCACCTCGGCGAGACCCGAGTCGATCCCATCTCGCACCTGCTGGCCCAGGACGCGATCTACGTCGGCGGGGGCTCGATGCGCAACATGCTCGCGATCTGGCGCGAGCACGGAATCGACGAGGCGATGCGGGTCGCGTGGCATCGAGGGGTGGTGCTGGCGGGGCTCAGCGCCGGCGCGATGTGCTGGTTCGAGGGCGGGGTCTCGATGAGCGGCGGGGCACCCGAGGCGGTCGCCGGGCTGGGGCTGCTGCCGGGCAGCCTGTCGGTCCACCTGGACGGCGAGCCTGAGCGGCTGCCGGTGTTTCGCTCCGCGGTGGCGACCGGGACGCTGCCGTCGGGGTACGCCGCGGACGACGGGTCAGCGCTCGTCTGGGACGGCGGCGCGCTGCTCGAGTGCGTTAGCTCGCGGCCGGGCGCGCGGGTGTTGCGGGTCGATCCCGACGGTGAGGGTGGGGTGAGCGAGGGTCCGATCGATGTGCGGCTCCTGCCCGGCGCCGCGCACCGGTCGCTGGAGCAGGACGAGCCGTACGGGGTGTCGGAGATGCGAGCGCTGCGCGCCGGCCGCCACCGCTGGGACTGACCGCTAGACGGGGTCTCGCCGGCGGACGGCGAGCAGCGCCCCAGCGGTCGCGATCGCCGCCAGCACGAGCACGATCACGACGACCGTCTTGACGTCCAGGCCGCCCCCGCTCGTCGACGTCCCGCTCGTGGTGCCCGGGATCGGGTGGCCAGCGGCTGAGGCCAGCTTGTGGACCGCGGTCAGGGCCGCCTGAACCAGGTCGGCGCTGGTGTTGCCGGCCGGCTTGGGGAGCTGGGCCGCGGCGGCCGTCGCGGCAGCGGGCAGCCCCTCCACGCCGTAGCCGTTCTTCATCACCACCAGCAAAAGCGACCGTCCCATGAAGCTGATCTCCTGCTCGAGGAAGTGGGCGTAGCTCTGGGGCTGGCCGTACAGGGAGGGGACGACGCCGAGATCGAGCGGGCCGGAGATCAGCGCCACCTTGATCGGGAAATGCGCCTTCGCGGCAGCCGCCGTCGCGCCATTGAGGCTCTTCATCAGTGACGCCGGCGCCGAGGGGCTCTCATAGGGGTAGAACACGCTCTGTCCGAGCAGCACGTCGCTGGCCGGATCACCGTCGGCGAGCGCGCCGGCGGGCGCGAGCATCGTCCCGGCGGCGAGCGCGGCTCCGAGGGCTGCCAGGCGGCGTCGCATCCCGGGGCGAGGCTACAACCCGGGCGGGAAGGTGTACTTCGGGTGGGGCGGGATGTACCCGTCGACCTCGAGCACGATTTCCGCGTGGCGTTCCAACGGAATCGACCGCGGGTCGCCACGCCACCGCCGCCCGCCCACGAACGCGCCGACCCGCCCGCCGAAGCTAGCGACGCGGGTATCGCTGAGCGGCTGGCCCCAGATCGCGAACAGGGCGCCGAGCGTGGGAGTGGTGGCCGTATGCACGCGGACGACTCCGGTTGGCTCGAGCGTCTGCAGGGGGTAGGTGCAGGCGCCGCCGAGTACATACGCGCCGCTGCGGCGCAGCGGCGGCGCCGACGCCGATGCCGGCCGGGACGGGGACGACCAGGCGGTGGGCGAACAACTCGAGGTGGATGCCGTAGACGCCGTGCCGGGTCTGCACGCCGCAGCGCAACCCCGCGATGGTGCGGTGGTGGGCGACGGCGGGGGAGGTGGGGGAGATGCGGTACGCCGGCGCCCGCCCGATCGGAGTCGGGCGGATGTACGGCGGCAGGCGGGGCCCCGGCGATGAACCATTGTGATTCGCCGCTCCGCACCCCGCCAGGCCTGCGGCCGACGCCAAGCACGCAAGGTTCCAGCGACCTGTCCGCCGGAACGTTGCGTGCTTGATGCGAACCGCTATCGGACCCGCGCGGCCGGCTCCGGTGCGGGCGCGGGCGCCGGATCGATCGCCAGCTCGTGCCGCTCGCACGCAAGCTCGATGCCATGGCGAGCGTGCCCGAGCTCGACCCACCGAGCGGCGGCATTGGCCGCCATCGTGTCGAGGTCGTCGTCGGTGTGCAGCGGGTCGTGGTGGAACATCAGCAGCCGCTCGGCGCCGACGCGGTGGCCGAACTCGAGCGCGTCGGACATCGGCGAGTGGCCCCAGCCGAGGTGGTGGGGGTACTCGACGTCGGTGTACTGACAGTCGTGGATCAGCATCGACGCCTCGCGGGCGAGCTCGAACCCGGAGATCCAGTCGTCGTCGAGCTCCGCCAGCGGCGACCCGAGGCCGGGCTCGTGGTCCGGGATGTAACAGAGCGAGCAGTCGTCGGCGGTGATCCGGTAGCCGAGCGTCGGGCCGCGGTGGGTGACCGCCTGGGCGTGGATCCGCGCCGGGCCGATATCCCACTGCAGCGGCTCGGCCTCGCGGAAGGAGACCAGCGACGGGAGCTCGCGGACCTCGACCGGGGCCAGCGGCGCCGAGATGTAGCGCGCGATGCGGTCGCGCAGCGACGCCTCCGGCGAAGCCGGGCCCCAGATGACGATCTCCGACTCGGGCCGGAACGCCGGCGCGAAGAACATCAGCCCCTGGATGTGGTCGAGGTGCAGGTGGGTCAGCAGGATGTGGATCGGCCGCTCCGGCGACTCGCGCCCGGACAGCGCGAGTCCGAGGTTGCGGATGCCGGTACCGGCATCGAGGATCAGCGTGCTTCCGTCGTCCAACGTCACCTCGATGCACGAGGTGTTGCCGCCGTAGCGCATCGTCTCCGGGCCGGGCGCCGGGATCGAACCTCTGGCTCCCCACACCTTGATCTTCATCCGCGGCTGTTCCTGTTCGTCGCCCACGGGCCAGAAGATTACGATCGCGCCGGTGGCGCCGCCAGGCCCGACGATCGGGATCGCGCTCGCCTCGATGTCGTGGTGGTCGCCGTGGGCGCCGCAGATCCGGAAGTCACCGTGAAACGGCCGGTTGTCCCGCACGGCGCGCGTGGCCGGGATCTCGTCGTAGGGGATCGGAAGATCGTTGGCGTCGAACGGGCCGAATTCGGCGGTCCACTCGCTGGCCGGGATCGAGCCGAGCTCCTCGAAGCGGCGGCCGAGCATCGCCGCCGCCGCCTCGTTGTAGAACAGCAGCAGCCCCTCCTCGCCGACCAGAAAGGCAGGAGTCGAGATGCTCGAGAGCAGGTTTCGCGCCAGGATCAACTCGAGCGGCTTCTGCCCGTTCATGTAACGGACTCTAGTGACGTTTCGCAGGCTCTGGTGCGGCTCGAGTCGGGTTATCCTCCCGCGTACGGTGGCCAACCAGAATCAGAGGCGACGCACACGCAAGCGCCGCGCGGGGAGCGCGAGACCACGGGCGGTGCCCTCGCAGCGGCGCGAGATCCGCGCCGAGGTCAAGGCCACCAACGAGCGGCAGATGCGCACCGGCCAGCGGACCCTGAAGACCGTCGGCGAGCGGCCGCCGAATCCGTTCGGCGGTGTGCCGGTGGCCGAGATAGCGATCCTCGCCGGGCTGGTGACGGTGATCGTATGGTGGGCGGCCGGCCTAGGCGTCGGCGCGCTGATCACGGGGGTCGCTCGTGATGTGCCTCGGGGTGCTCGAGTTCACCGCCCGCGAGCACTTCTCGGGCTATCGCTCGCACACGACGATGCTCGCCGCGGTCCCGGCGGTGGCGGTCGCCTGGGCGCTGGTCGCGATCGCCGGCGAGCACGCGGGCAACGCGCCGCTGCTGTTCTCCGCCGTGCCGGTGTTCCTGCTGCTGTTCTGGCCGCTGCGCCGCAAGTTCCAGCTGGCGCGTCAGGCGCGCGTGGCGCGGCCGCCGGCGCCGTCCGGCTCAGGCGACGCTAGCTCGATTTGACCTGGGCGACTCGGTACCGGTCGGCTCGTCACCGGGCGAATCGGTACCGGGCATCGTCGGCAGGTGCAGCGTGAACACGGCGCCCCCGTCGACCGCGTTGGCCGCGGTGGCAGTGCCGCCGAGCTGCTCGGTCACCTGACGCACGATCGCCAGCCCCAGCCCGCTGCCCTGGCTCCCGCGGGTGTGCGAGCCGCGGAAGAACCGGTCGAACACGTAAGGGAGGTCGGCCGGATCGACGCCCGCGCCGTGATCGCGGACGCGCACGCCGTCGGCGTCGACCGTCACCTCGACGGTGCCGCCCGGCGGGGAGTGACGCGCCGCGTTGTCGAGCAGGTTGTTGACCGCCCGCGAAAGCCGCTCGCCGACGCCGTCGACGATCACCGGTTCCAGCCGGGCGACGAAGTCGATCCCGGGAGCGTTGCGGCGCGCGCGGGCGACCGACTCCTCGACGATCCGGTCGAGCCGGAGGTCCTCGGCCGCGCCGCCCGGCTCGTCGCCGCGCGCGAGCTCGATCAGGTCGTTGACCAGCGCGCTCAGCTCCTCTGACTGCTCGACCACGTCGGCGAGCAACCGCCGCCGGTCGTCCTCGGGCAGCTGGCCGCCGGCCAGCAGCACTTCGATGTTCGTCCGCAGGCTGGTCACCGGCGTGCGCAGCTCGTGGGAGGCGTCGGCGACGAGCTGGCGCTGGGCGCGGACCGAGTCGTCGAGCGCGTCGCGGGAGAGCTGGAGGCGCTCGAGCATCGAGTTGAAGTTGGTGGCGAGCTGCCCGACCTCGTCGTCGGCGTGGATCCGCAGCCGCGTCGAGAGGTCGTCGGTCTCGCCGATCTCCTGGGCGGTGCTCGCGACCTCGGCCAGCGGCGCGAGGACGCGCGTCGCCGCGAACCGCCCGAGCGCCGCAGCGAGGACGATGCCGGCGATCACGAGGAGCAGCAGCACGAGGCGGAGGTTCGAGAGCACGTGGTCGACGCCGTCGAGCGGCCGGGCGATCTGCATCGCCGCGGTCTGGCCGTTGGCGAACTGGATCGGGACGGTCAGCTCGCGCAGGTGGCTTCCGCCGACCGTGACGTCGGACATGAACGAGCCGCCGTGAGAGCTCGCCGCTCGCCAGCGTCTGCGCGTTGACCGGCAGCGACAGATCACCCGCGAACGGCTGCATCGAGCCGTTCGGGTACACGAGTCGCGCGTAGGGCGCCGGGCCTCCCGCGCTGGGGGGAATGTCGAGGTTGGCCTGCAGCGCGTGCACGTCCCCGATCCGCGCCACGGCGGTGGCTTCGGCGCGGAGCGAGTCGTCGACCTGCCCGCGCAGCTGGTCGCGGACGACCAGGTAGGCGACGCACGCCGCGATCACCACCGCGACGCCGACGACCGCTGCTGTAGCGAGTCCGATCCGTTTCCTCAGCGGCATCCCCGCGCCCCGGAAGCTCAATCCCGCAGGACGTATCCGACGCCGCGGATCGTGTGTAACAGCCTGGACTCGCCGCCGGCCTCGGTCTTGCGCCGGAGGTAGCCCATGTACACGCCGAGGGCGTTGGAGGTGGGGCCGAAGTCGTAGCCCCAGACGTGTTCGAAGATCGTCGAGCGCGTCAGCACCTGCCGCGGATGCTGGAGGAAGAGCTCGAGCAGCAAGAACTCGGTCTTCGAGAGCTCGATCAGGCGGTCTCCGCGGCGGACCTCGTGGGCGACCGGGTCGAGCACGAGGTCGGCGTAGCGGAGGACCTCCGCGTCGGCACCATCGTTCGTGCGGCGCAGCAGCGCCCGCAACCGGGCTTGTAGCTCGCGCAGCGCGAACGGCTTGACCAGGTAGTCGTCGGCGCCCACGTCCAGGCCCTTGACCCGGTCATCGATCGCGTCGCGCGCGGTCAACATCAGCACGGGGGTGCGGTCGCCGGCCTGTCGCATCCGCCGGCACACCTCGAGTCCGTCCAGTCGCGGCATCGCGATGTCGAGGATCACCGCGTCGGCGGGCGAGGTGGCCAGCGAGTCGAGCGCCTCTTCGCCGTCGGCGGCCAGGGCGACGTCGTAGCTGTCGAGACGGAGTGCGCGCTCGAGCGCCCGCCGCACGGCGGGCTCATCGTCGACGACTAAAACACGGGCCATCAGAGCAATGAAAGCGCGAACAAGTAAAAGTTGCTGAAGAGATGGCGCCCGACAAGCTCAAGACCTACCAGGGCAAGCGCGACTTCGCTGCCACCCCGGAGCCGGCGGGCGGTCCGGATGGGTCGCCGAGCGACGCGCCGCGCTTCGTCGTCCAGGAGCATCACGCGACCCGGCTGCACTGGGACCTGCGGCTCGAGCACGACGGCGTGGCGGTCTCCTGGGCGCTGCCCAACGGTGTGCCGGCCACGCCGCAGGAGAACCGGCTCGCCGTCCACACCGAGGACCACCCGCTCGAGTACCTCGAGTTCGAGGGCGACATCCCCAAGGGGGAGTACGGCGCGGGAAAGATGCGGATCTGGGACCGCGGCACGTTCGAGGTCCACAAGTTCGACGACCGCAAGGTCGAAATCACCTTCCACGGGGAGCGGCTGCACGGCCGCTACGGGCTGTTCCCGCTCGGCCACCGCGCCGGCGCGGCCGCGGACGGCAAGGACGACTGGATGATCCACCGGATGGACCCGCCGCAGGACCCCGAGCGGGAGCCGATCCCCGAGCGGCTGGTCCCGATGATGGCCCGCTCCGGGGACCTGCCGCCCGACGAGCGCGGCTGGTCGTTCGAGGTCAAATGGGACGGTGTACGGGCGATCGCCTACCTGCAGCCAGGCCGGATCCGGCTCGAGAGCCGGAACCTGCGCGAGATCACCGACTCATATCCGGAGATCCGGGGGATCACGCGTGACCTCGGGATGCGCGAGGCGGTGCTGGACGGTGAGATCGTCGCCTTTGACGAGAACGGGAAGCCGAGCTTCGAGCGCCTGCAACGGCGGATGCACGTCACCTCATCGTCGTCGGTCCGCAAACTCGCTCAGAGCACGCCGGTCGTCTACGCGATCTTTGACCTGCTCTACCTCGATGGCCACTCGCTGATGGAACAGCCGTACGCCGAGCGTCGGGTCGCCCTGGAGGAGCTGAACCTCAGCGGCCCGGCCTGGCGGGTACCGGCGGCGCACTCAGGCGACGGGGTCGGCGCGCGACTGCTCGAGATGACCGGGGCCCAGGGACTCGAGGGTCTCGTGGCCAAGCGGGTGAATTCGAAATACGAGCCCGGCCGGCGGTCGGGTGCGTGGGTGAAGGTCAAGCACACGCGCCGTCAGGAGCTCGTGATCGGGGGCTGGCTGCCCGGCGAGGGGCGCCGCCGCGACAGCATCGGCGCGCTGCTGATGGGGTCGTTCGAGGACGGCGGCCTGCGTTATGTCGGCCGCGTCGGCACCGGCTTCACCGAGAAGACGCTCACGGACCTCAAACGGCGTCTGAAGCCGCTCCACCGGCCTGACTCGCCGTTCGCGGCCGGCCCGAAGCTGCCCCGCGAGGCGCAGTTCGCCGAACCGCAGCTGGTGGCCGAGATCGAGTTCCGCGAGTGGACCTCCGAAGGCGTGATGCGGGCACCGTCCTACAAGGGCCTGAGGGACGACAAACCGGCGCAGTCCGTGCACCGTGAGAGCAAGCCCGACGAGCTGTTCGACGCGGTGGAGCCGCTGCCGGACGGCGCCCGGGCCGTGACCGTGGATGGTCGGCGGCTGAAGATCACCAACTGGGACAAGGTCCTGTACCCGCAGACCGGATTCACCAAGGGCGACCTGGTCGAGTTCTACGCGCGGATCGCCCCGGCAGTGCTGCCCCATCTGCGCGACCGGGCGCTGACGCTCAAGCGCTACCCGAACGGCGTCGAGGGCCAGTACTTCTACGAGAAGAACTCGCCCGCGCACCGACCCGACTGGATCCCTACCGCGAACATCGGCGGCGTTCGCTACACGCTCTGCCAGGAGCGCGCGACGCTCGTGTGGCTGGCCAACCTGGCCGACATCGAGCTGCATACCTCGCTGTCGCTGGCCGCCAAGCCCGAGCAGCCGACGATGGTGGTGTTCGATCTCGACCCCGGCGCGCCGGCGGGGATCGTCGAGTGCTGCGAGGTCGCGCTCGTGTTGCGGGGGCTGTTCGAGCAGTTCGGCGCCACCAGCTTCGTCAAGACGTCGGGCTCGAAGGGGATGCAGATGTACGTCCCGCTCAACACCCCGATCACCTACGAGCAGTCAAAGCCGTTCGCGCGCCGGATCGCGGAGGCACTCGAGCAGCGGATGCCGAAGCTCGTCACCTCGCGGATGACCAAGCAGCTGCGGTCGGGAAAGGTGCTGGTCGACTGGAGTCAGAACGACGAGCACAAGACGACCGTGACCGTGTACTCCGTGCGCGCGCGCGAGCGCCCGACGGTGTCGACCCCGGTCACCTGGGAGGAGGTCGCCGCCTGCCGGGAGCGGGGCGAGCCGGAACTGCTGACCTTCGACACCAAGGACTTGATCGAGCGGCTAGAGGCCCAGGGCGACCTGTTCGCGCCGCTGCTGTCGACCCAGCAGAAGTTGCCGGGGCTGCGCCGCTAGCGCGGGGCCTCCATTCACAAATCGCTCACCGACGTGGCCTGATTAGGATGGTGCCCCTGTGGATCCGATCACGCTGAGGAACCGGCTGCTCGTGGCGACCGGGATGTGGAAGGAGGCGACGGGGGAGCCGCTGCCGCGGCTCGCGCCCGGGGACCCCGCAGACCAGATCCAGGCCTTCGAAATCCAGCTCGTCAACCGGCTGTGGGAGAACGCCACGCCGGAGACCGCGCGCGAGGTGGCCGACCGCACCTGGGACCTGGTCCACGACCGGCCCGACTCGGACCCGGTCAAGCGGCGCGTCGTCCAATGCCACGAAGCGCTCGCGCGGCTCACCCGTCTCGGAGATTGACCGGAACCTCCCTGGGTTGGACGGATGTTCGATGGCGCCGCGCGCCATAGGGAACTATTGTCCGGTTTTAGATGGTGGGAAGGTCGGGTCGCGCTGTGTGCAGTCGCATGTGGGGCGCCAGTGTGATTCGCAGGCTTCCGTTCGCTTTGGTTCGCCGTCGCTTGGGGCAAGCGGCGGCGAGCGGACGGCGCGCTCAGCCGGTGGGGTGGGCGGTCGGGTCGAGCACCGGAATGGCGCCGTTACCCGACGGGCCACGGGTCAGGCCGGCTGCGGCGTAGGCGTCGGCCTCGTCGAGCGTCTCCTGGTCGAGTAGGGCGGCGACCAGCGAGTCGAGGTTGCTGCGGTTGGCGCCCAGCAGCTCGGTCACCTCGGCGTGCGCCGACTCGACGATCCGGCGGACCTCCTCGTCGACCACGCGCTGGGTCGACTCCGATGTCTCCGAGGCCCCCGGCAACAGCGGGCTGAACCCGTCCGCAGGGAGCACCGCGATCGGCCCGATCGTGCGGCTCATGCCCCAGCGGCCGACCATCATCCGCGCGATCCGGGTCAGCTGCTGGATGTCGGACTCGGCCCCCGTGGTCAGGTCTCCGAACACGATCTCCTCCGATGTGCGGCCGCCGAGCGCGACCTTGATCTGGGCCAGCAGGTGGCGCTCGTCGTAGTTGAACCGGTCCGCATCGGGGGCCGAGAATGTGACTCCGAGCGCCTGGCCACGGGGGATGATCGAGACCTTGCGGACCGGGTCGGCGCCCGGGGTGAGCATCCCGACGAGCGCGTGGCCGGCCTCGTGGTAGGCGGTCCGCCGGCGGTCCTCGTCTGAGATCACCACCCGGCGCTCGGCGCCGAGCACGATCCGCTCGAGCGCGTCGGTCAGATCCTCGCGGCTGACCTTCGAGTGCGAGCGGCGGGCGGCGAGCAGGGCGGCCTCGTTGACCAGGTTCGCCAGGTCCGCGCCGACCATGCCGGGTGTCGCCGAGGCCAGCCCGCCGAGGTCGACGTCGTCGGCCAGCGGGACCGAACGGGTGTGGACGCGGAGGATCGCCTCGCGGCCGGCGCGGTCGGGCGGCTGCACCGCGATGCGACGGTCGAACCGGCCCGGGCGGAGCAGCGCGGGGTCGAGGATCTCCGGGCGGTTGGTCGCGCCGAGGACGATCACCCCGGTGCGCGGATCGAAGCCGTCCATCTCGGTGAGGATCTGGTTGAGCGTCTGCTCGCGCTCGTCGTGGCCGCCCGAGATGTTCGGGCCACCGGCCGACCGGGAGCGTCCGACCGCGTCGAGCTCGTCGATGAAGATGATCGCCGGGGCGGCCTGCTTGGCCTGGGCGAACAGGTCACGGACACGCGAGGCGCCGACGCCCACGATCATCTCGACGAACTCGGACGCCGACATCTGGAAGAACGGCACCCCGGCCTCGCCCGCGACTGCGCGCGCGAGCAGTGTCTTGCCGGTGCCGGGCGATCCCGACAGCAGCACGCCGCGGGGGATCCGGCCGCCGAGCTTCAGGTACTTGTCGGGGTTCTTGAGGAAGTCGACGATCTCGGTCAGCTCCTCCTTGGCCTCATCGATCCCGGCCACGTCGCGGAAGGTGACCGGCTGGTCGGCGGCCTCCACCCGGCGCGCGCGCGAGCGGCCGAACGACATCAGCCCGCCAGCGCCGCCGGCGTTCGCCGCGCGGCGCATCAGGAACACGAACAGGAGAACCAGCAGCAGCGTCGGGCCGAACCCGAAGATCAGGCTCTCGAGGAACGAGGGGCCGGTGTCCGGGTTGGTCGCGTTCTGCACGACCTTCGCGTTCTTCAACACGCTCTCAAGCGACTGGTTGGCGGCGAAGGACGGGATCTGCGTGGAGAAGTACCGGGTGGCCGGGTTGTTCTGGTACTGGAAGGGACGCACGAACGTCCCCTGGATAGCGGCGTTAGTCGAGTTGATCGAGGCGACGTTGCCGTCCGTCACCTGGGCCAGGAAAGTCGGGCTGAACGGGATCTGGACGCGCGCGTTCGGCGACAGCGCCTGCGACGAGATCCACAGGTTCAGCGCCAGCAGCCCGACGACGAAGAACGCGATCCACCAGCGCGGGTTGATCCGCGGGGGAGTTGGCGGCTTGCCCGACCCACGGCCGTCAGGGGACGGCGTAACGCGCCAACCGGGCGGTGACGGG
This sequence comes from uncultured Solirubrobacterales bacterium, assembly GCA_963794825.1. Classification (GTDB taxonomy): domain Bacteria; phylum Actinomycetota; class Thermoleophilia; order Solirubrobacterales; family Solirubrobacteraceae; genus Palsa-465. The sequence continues at coordinate 1,472,814 of CAWCFB010000001.1, read as the reverse complement.
GGCTGACCTCCGCGGTTTCCAGACGAGCGCAGATTTGGCTCTTCGGCCATCAGGAAATTGTCTCAGAGGGCGGTTGGCGGTTTACGAAGTTCTTCACCCCATCTCCAGGCGCGACCGAAACGAGCTCGCGCCGACGACCGAGGCGCCCGCGGCCGAGGCCCGGTCGGCGAGCCACCGGTCCGAGGTGACGACCAGGACCTGCGACGGGTCGGGCTCCTCGCGCAGGCGGCGGACGATCTCGTCGTCGGCCGCGTCGCGCTTGGGTTTCGGCGCATGGACGACGTCGATCACCGTGGAGCGGATCGGGGGCCGCGGCGGCCGCTCGAACACGACCGTCACGTCCTCGCCGTCGGCCGCGGCCCACCGCTCGAGTTCGTCGACCAGCTTGAGCATCGCGGCATCGCGGTCGCGCCACCAGTTGTCCGGGCGCGTCCCGATCACGTTCATCCCGTCGATGTACCAGTGCATCAGTCCGGCTCGGGAGGGCGGCGGGTCTCCTTGCGCTCGGCCTGCCGGCGCTTGGAGTCGAGCCGGCGCCGGCGCGAGGCCTCGGTCGGCCGGGTCGCGCGGCGCGGGCGCTGGACGGCGAGCGCGGCGGTCAGCCGCCGCTGCAACCGTTCGAGCGCGAGCTCACGGTTGCGGGCCTGGCTGCGGGCATCCTGGGCGACGGCGGTCACCCGCGCGCCGGCGCGCGCGAGCACACGCTGCTTCTGCTCCGGGGTGAGCGCCTCCGAGGCGCACACGTCAAAAACGGCCTCGATCCGTGAGGCCGTGACGTTCGCGTGCTGGCCTCCGGGACCGGAGGAGCGCGACGCGCGGATATCGATCTCGCGCAGCGGAATTCGCGCGTGTCGGCCTATCGGCATTGGGTCATCCATTGGGGGAAGTGTGTCCGGTTTGTGATCCGTGGCCCTTTGGACATGGTGCCCGAGGCGGGTTAGGTGCTACCGTGCCGCGCCGTAAGGCCGCCGACCAGGGCGGGAAACGCAGGTGCAGGCGCCGGGAATTTCCTCCGCGGTAGATGCACTTCGAGCACCGGAGGAGAACTCCAGATGCCAACTGGCACAGTCAAATGGTTCAGCGACGAGAAGGGCTTCGGCTTCATCACCCCCGATGAGGGCAGCCGCGACCTGTTCGTCCACCACACGAGCATCGCCGCCGACGGCTACCGCTCGCTCGCCGAGGGTTCCAAGGTCTCCTATGAGGAGGAGGCCGGTCCCAAGGGGCCGAAGGCGATCAACGTCCAGAAGATCTAGCTTGCAGGGCGGGGTGCATGCACCCCGCCCCCGGCCGGTGCATGCACCGGCCGGCCGGGGGCCGCATGCGGCCCCCGGGACATGAGATGGACGCTGCGACGATCGCCAACCTGGCGACCGCAGGGGGCACGCTCGTGCTCGCGATCGCGACGTTCGGCTCGATCCGCTCGGCAAACCGCGCGGCGCGCGTAGCCGAGCAGTCGCTGATGGCGGGCACGCGACCGATGCTGATCCCCTCGCGCGAGGACGATCCCGTGCAGCGGGTGATGTTCGGTGATGGCGTGTGGCTGAGCGTGCCCGGCCACACCGGCGTGATCAAGCGCGAGGGGGAGGGGCTGTACCTGGCGCTCGGCATCCGCAACGCGGGTGCGGGGCTCGCCGTGATCCACGGATGGCGCGCCGAGCCGGGGCCCACCGCCGAGGAGTTCGGTTCCGCGCAGCCGCTCGTGCAGCCCGAGCTCGACGATTTCCGCCGTCAGTCGCGCGACCTGTACATCCCGGCAGGCGATTCGGGTTTCTGGCAGGGCGCGCTGCGCGACCCCGCCGACCCCTCGCACGCGCCACTGTACGAGGCCAAGCGAACTGGGCGGCGGATCATGATCGACCTGCTGTACGGCGACTACCAGGGCGGCCAGCGGTCGATCGCCCGGTTCACCGTCAACCCCGACGAGGAACGCGGCGTCAGGGACGCCAGCGTCGTCCGCTACTGGAACGTCGACGGGGAGGATCCGCGGGCCGCGTAGAATCCGTCTCAGGCGCGGAATGAGCAAGGTGGTTGAGGAACGAGAGCGGGTCATTGTCCGCTTCGCTGGAGACTCCGGCGACGGGATGCAGCTCGCCGGCTCGCGGTTCACGGACGCGACCGCGGTCGTGGGCAACGACCTGGCGACGCTTCCCAACTTCCCGGCCGAGATCCGCGCGCCCGCGGGAACCCTGGCCGGCGTCTCCGCGTTTCAGATCCACTTCGCCTCGCGGGACATCCTCACCCCCGGCGACGCCCCGAACGTGCTGGTCGCGATGAACCCGGCGGCGCTGAAGGCCAACTTGGCCGAAGTCGAGCGCGGCGCGACGATCATCGTCAACGAGGACGCCTTCACGCAGCGGAACTTCGACAAGGCGGGGTACCAAGTCGAATCCTCTCGAGGACGGCTCGCTCGAGGGTTACCGCGTCCACCGGATCCCGATGACCGCGCTGACGATGAAGGCGGTCGAGGAGATGGACGAGGTCTCGACCCGCGAGGCCGGCCGGGCCAAGAACCTGTTCGCGCTCGGGGTGATCTCGTGGTTGTACGGGCGCCCGGCGGAGGTCACGGAGCGGTGGATCGAGCAGAAGTTCGCCAAGCGCCCCGGGGTCGCGCGGGCGAACCTGGCGGCGTTCAATGCCGGCTGGTCATTCGGCGAGACGACCGAGCTGCTCGATGTCCAGTACCACGTCGCCGCCGCGACCGATGTCGCGCCCGGGACCTACCGCAACGTCAACGGGACCACGGCGCTGGCGCTGGGCCTGATCGCCGCCTCGGTCCGCTCGAAGCTGCCGCTGGTGCTGGCCTCCTACCCGATCACCCCGGCCTCCGAGCTGTTGCACGAGCTCTCGCGTCACGCCGGCCTGGGCGTGACGACGATCCAGGCCGAGGATGAGATCGCGGCGGCTGGCATGGCGCTGGGCGCGGCGTTCGGGGGCCGCCTCGGCGTCACCGCGACGAGCGGGCCCGGGATGGACCTGAAAGCCGAGACGATCGGTCTCGCGGTGATGCTCGAGCTGCCGATGATCGTGATCGACGTGCAACGGGCCGGCCCCTCGACGGGGATGCCTACGAAGACCGAGCAGTCGGACCTGCTGATGGCGCTCTACGGCCGCCACGGCGAGTCGCCGCTGCCGGTGATCGCGCCGTCGACGCCCGGCGGTTGCTTCGACGCCGCGTTTGAGGCGGCCCGGATCGCGGTCCGTTACCGCACGCCGGTGATCCTGCTCTCGGACACCTTCCTCGCGTCGTCGTCGGAGCCGTGGCAGATCCCCTCGGTCGACGGGCTGGCTTCCATCGATCCGGCGTTCGCGGTCGCCCCCGGCCCGGACGAGGCGTTCCTGCCCTACGCGCGCAACGAGGACGGCGCGCGGCCGTGGGCGGTGCCGGGCACGCCGGGACTGGCGCACCGGATCGGTGGGCTCGAGAAGGCGGACCTGACCGGCAACATCTCTTATGACGCGGCGAACCACGAGCGGATGACCGAGCTCCGCGCGGCGAAGGTGGCGGGGGTCGAGGTGCCGCCGCTGACGGTGGACGCTGATGCGGATGCCTCTCTGCTGGTTCTCGGGTGGGGCTCCTCAGAGGGGCCGATTCGCGCGGCCGTGCGACGGGTGCGGCTCGAGGGCCATCGCGTGGCCTGCGCGCATCTGCGCCACCTGAACCCCCTGCCCGCGAATACCGGGGACGTGCTGCGGAGCTTTGACCGCGTGCTTGTCCCGGAGACCAACTCGGGCCAGCTCGCGCAGGTGCTGCGAGCGCGGTATCTGGTCGACATCGAGTCCTATACGAAGGTCCAGGGGCTGCCGCTGTTCACCGGCGAGCTCGAGGCCGCGATCGTGGAGCGTGTGTCATGAGCACTGTCGAGCTGACCAAGGCGGACTTTCAATCGGACCAGGAGACCCGTTGGTGCCCGGGCTGCGGCGACTACGCGGTTTTGTCGGCGGTGCAGCAGTTCATGCCCGAGCTGGGGATTCCGCCCGAGCGGATCGTGTTCATCACCGGGATCGGCTGCGCGGGCCGGTTCGCGTACTACATGGACACGTACGGGATGCACGGGATCCACGGGCGCGCGCCGGCGCTGGCCACCGGGCTCGCGTCGACCCGTGAGGACCTCTCGATCTGGGTGATCACCGGGGACGGCGACTCGCTGTCGATCGGCGGCAACCATCTGATTCACGCGCTGCGGCGCAACGTGCCAGTCAAGATCCTGCTCTTCAACAACCAGATCTACGGGCTGACGAAGGGCCAGGCGTCCCCGACCTCCGGTCTCGGCAAGGTGACGAAGTCAACGCCGTTCGGCGTTGCCGACCACCCGTTCAACCCGGTGTCTCTGGCGCTGGGCGCCGAGGCGACGTTCGTGGCGCGGACGCTCGACCGCGACCGCAAGCACATGACCGAGGTGCTGCGGGCGGCCGCGACGCACGAGGGCGCGGCGCTGGTGGAGATCTACCAGAACTGCCCGGTGTTCAACGACGGCGCGTTCTTCGCGCTGACCGAGAAGGAGACGCGCGACGTCAACCAGATCCGGCTCGTGGCCGGTGAGCCGATCCGCTTCGGAGTCGACGGCGAGCGCGGCGTCGCCCGCGGTGACGATGGGGGCCTGTGCTTCGTCGATGTCGCCTCGGTCGGCGAGGACGCGCTGATCGTCCACGACCCGGGTCGTCACGATTCCGGGCTCGCCTTCTCACTGGCGCGGCTGGCCGAGGACCCGACGGGCCCGACGCCGATCGGCATCTTCCGCGACATCTCGCGGCCGGTCTACGGGCGGAGCGCCGCCGGCGCGGTGCCGGCCTCAGAGGACGCACTGGCCGACCTGCTGGCGGGCGCCGACACCTGGACGATCGCCTAGCTGCCGCGGGCCTAGTGGTCGGCCACGTGGCCGTCGGGGGGATCGATCGGCAGTCCCTGCCTGACCCACTCCAGTAGGCCGCCGCTCATGTTGTAGGCATCGAACCCCGCGCCGCGGAAGGCCGAGGTGGCCATTGCCGAGCGGGCGCCGCTGCGGCAGTAGAAGATCACCGGCCGATCGCGATCGATCGACTCCACCTGGCCCTGAAGGTCCATCAGCTCGATGTGTCGGCCGCCGTCGATCCGGCCGGCCTCCACCTCCCCGTCCGTGCGGACGTCGATCAGCTGCACGTCACCGTCCCGGATCAGCTCTGCGACCTGCTGCGGGGTGTAATCCACTTTTTCAGCGTACTGGTCTCCATAACCCGGCCGTGACAGAGATCCTGCAGATCGGCTACATTGGCCGCCGACAATAGTGCCCATAGCCGAATCCTCGGGCCGCAACGCGGACCGGGGAACGGGGAACCCAATGAGAGCGGCTGGCTCTCGTGGGGCGAATCGCCGGTTAGACCCGGCGTAGCGCGACTCTTTCAGCGCGAGCCCGACAGCTAACCCCGTAGGCAGCGAAAGAGAAGGGAAAGTAGTTGTCAAGTCGGAGCTTTCGGCGTGTTGCCCGTTCTGCGGTCGCGGTGGCGCTGGCCTCGTTGCCCGCCTTCGCCGCCACGGCACACGCCTCACAGCGCCTCGGTGCGCGCACACTCAAGCAGGGGATGCGAGGCGCGGATGTGCGCACGCTCCAGACCGATCTCGCCGAGCTCGGGTTCACCACTTCAACCAGCGGCGTCTTCGATGCGAAGACCACGGCAGCGGTCAAGAGCTTTGAGCGCGCCTACGGTCTGAAGATCAACGGGATGGTGGATTCGTCGTTCGTCACCCAGCTCGACCGCATACTGGCCGCTCCCACCGGTGGAGCCGGGATCGCCCCCGCGGCGAGTTCCCACGGCGGCTCGAAGACCTCCAAGACCACCGCCGCCAATCTGACCCCGTCGGCGAACCCGAATGTTCCGGTGATCCCCCACGACGGCGGCTCCGAGCACCTCGGTGAGCGTGTTCTGCGCAAAGGGATGCGCGGCCATGACGTCCGGGTCCTCCAGGCGTATCTGACCATGGCGGGCTACTCGACCCCCGTGTCCGGGTGGTTCGGGTCGATCACCTCCAGCCAGGTCAAGCAGTTCCAGGCCGCGCACGGATTCAAGGCCAACGGCGTGGTCAGCTACGCGGTGGCGTTCGCGCTGCGCGTCGTCGACACCGGCCAGACTCAGGGCGGCAACTTCGCCAAGGCGACGATCAACTCGCAGGGACTCGCGGTCGCGCCGGCCAGCGCTCCCCCGGCGGTCAAGGAGATCATCGCGGCGGCAAACCAGATCGCGCACAAGCCGTACATCTACGGCGGCGGCCACGGGAGCTGGAACGACTCGGGTTACGACTGCTCAGGTTCGACCAGCTACGCGCTCCACGGAGCGGGGCTGATCTCATCCCCCGAGGACTCGACCGAGTTCGAGTCCTACGGAAGCCCCGGTGGCGGGCAGTGGGTGTCGATGTGGGCGAACTCCGGGCACGTCTACATGGAGATCGCCGGGCTGTGGTACGACACGGCCGCGCAGAGCTCGTCGAACGGCCACGACCGCTGGTCGAGCCAGCGGATTTCGCCGGCCGGCGGGTTCGTCGAGCGTCACCCGACCGGGCTTTAGCCCGGTCCGCCGCCGCTCCGCACGCCGGTCCGCCGCTGGCGGCGGTCTACTAGCATCCACCGTGGATGTCAGCGCTCGCGGACACCTACGCGATCCCTCAGGAGCACCTCGACTTCCGGGACACGATCCGGCAGATCGCTGTCGAGCGGATCGCGCCGCGCGCGGCGGAGATCGACGAGCAGGCGGAGTACCCGCACGACCTGCGGCGACTGCTCGCCGAGCAGGACATCCTCGGGCTTCCATTCGAGATCGAGCACGGAGGCACCGGTACCGGCACGCTGATGCTGAACATGGCGATCGAGGAGATCGCCAAGGCGTGCGCGTCGACGGCGCTGATCCTGATGGTGCAGGAGCTCGGGACGCTGCCGATCCAGCTGTTCGGCTCCGAGGAGCTCAAGCAGCGGTTCCTACCCCGGTGCGCGTCGGGCGAATGGTCGCCGGCGTTCGCGCTCTCAGAGCCCGAGGCAGGTTCTGACCCGGGCGGGATGCTCACCCGAGCCGTCCAGGACGGCGACGAGTGGGTGATCGACGGGACCAAGAACTGGATCACGAACCTCGGGATCGCCGACTTCTACGTGGTGTTTGCGGTCACCGACCGCGAGGCGCGCTCCGGACACGGGATCACGGCGTTTGTGGTCGAAGCCGACAGGCCGGGGTTCAGCGTCGGCAAGCTCGAGCACAAGCTCGGAATCCGCGGATCTCCGACCGGACAGCCGATCTTCGACGGCGTGCGCGTACCCGCCGAGAACATCGTCGGCGAGGTCAACGAGGGGTTCAAGGTTGCGATGCGAACGCTCGATCGCTCGCGGCTCGGTGTCGCCGCGCAGGCGCTGGGAATCGCGCAGGGAGCTACGGACTACGCGGTCGCATACGCGCGCGAACGCAAGCAGTTTGGGAGCCCGATCAACGCGTTCCAGGCGATCCAGTTCAAGCTCGCCGACATGGAGACCCAGTGCGCCGCCGGACGCGAGCTGCTGTACCAGGCGTGCTCGAAGATCGACCGGGGCGACCCGGACGTGGGCAAGTTCTCGGCGATGGCGAAGCTGTTCTGCTCCGACGTCGCGATGAAGGTCACGGTCGAGGCGGTACAAGTGCTCGGCGGCTACGGCTACGTCAAGGAGTACCCGGTCGAGCGGATGCTGCGCGACGCCAAGATCACCCAGATCTACGAGGGAACGAACGAGATTCAGCGGCTCGTGATCGCCCGCACGCTGAGGTAGCGACGGTGTCCGGATCGCCGCCCACGATTCGCCGGATCCTCGGTGCGGCGGCGGCGGCGTTGACGGTCGGGCTCGGAGTGGCCAGCCTGATGGCGGGATTCAGCAGCGTGTTCCTCGTCCGGTTGCTGCAGGGGATCGCGGTGTTCGGGGCCGGCGTCGTGATCGTGGGCGGGACCGTCGCGTTCGTAATGGTGCGGCTGGCCGGATGGCGCGAACCAGAGTCCGAAGAGGACTTCGAGGCGCTGGTGATGCGCTCCGAGTGGCTGGCTGCCGATGACGTCCGAGATCTCACCTCACGGTGGCGGGAGGAGCAGCTCGATGACGACAACGAGTTCCGGATGCTCGTCCGCGAGGCGATCGACGAGCTTCCGCTCGAGTTCCACCAGGCGCTCGAGCACGTCGCGATCGTGATCTCCGACGGAGGACGGCGCCAGCACGCCTACGGCCTCTACCAGGGGGACACGGTCGCGCGAGACTTCTTCCACGACCGGATCGTGATCTTTCGGGATACGCTGATGCGTGACTTCGGTCATGACCCGGAGCTGCTGCGCGCGCAGGTGACGCGAACGGTGCGCCACGAGCTCGCCCACCACCTCGGGTGGGGCGAGAAGGGCGTGCGCGGCCTCGGTCTTTGATCAGAAACCCGACCAGGAGCCACACAGATGCCTGAAGCAGTGATCGTCGACGCCATCCGCACGCCCATCGGGCGCGCGGTCAAGGGGTCGCTGAAGACCGTCCGCGCCGACGAGCTCGCGGCGATCCCGATCCGCGCGTTGATCGAGCGCAACCAGGGCGTCGACTTCTCGCAGACCACCGACGTGCTGATGGGCGCGGCGTCCGGGGTCGGGGAGCAGGGTTACAACGTCGGGCGCAACGCAGCGCTGCTGGCCGGACTCGATCACCACGTCCCGGGGTGCACCGTCAACCGGTTCTGTGCTTCGTCGCTGATGACGTTGAGGATGGCCTCGCACGCGATCCGCGCTGGTGAGGGCGACCAGTACATCGCCGCCGGGGTCGAGGCGGTGTCTCGGGCCGGGCTCGGGGCCGGGATGATGGAGGAGGCGAAGAACCCGAAGCTCAACGGCTCGGAGGGATCGCTGTACGACGTCTACATCCCGATGGGCCAGACCGCCGAGAACGTCGCCGAACGGTGCAAGGTAACGCGCGAGCAGCAGGACGAGTGGGCGGTGATCTCGCAGAACCGGGCCGTCGAGGCTCGCGACTCCGGCCACTTCGACGCCGAGATCGTGCCGGTGCCGGTGGCCGCGCACGAGGATGTCGACAAGGAGGGGAACCCCGTGTCGGTGCCCGACACGGTGGTGACCAAAGACGACGGTCCGCGACCCGGCACGACGATGGAGGTGCTGTCGCAGCTGAAGCCGGCCTTCCGCGAGAACGGCACCGTCACCGCCGGCAACTCGTGTCCGCTGAACGACGGCGCCGCGGCGGTGCTGGTGATGTCGGACGAGAAGGCGCGTTCGTTGGGCTTGACGCCAAAGGCGCGGATCATCGCGTCGACCGTGGCCGCCATCCGGCCGGAGATCATGGGCCTCGGGCCGATCCCGGCGATCCAGGCGCTGCTCAAGGAGACCGGCATGTCGATCGACGACATCGACATCGTCGAGATCAACGAGGCGTTCGCGGCGCAGATCGTGCCCTGCCGCGACGAGCTGGGGATCCCCGAGGAGAAGCTCAACCCATTCGGCGGAGCGATCGCGCTCGGCCACCCGTTCGGGATGACCGGCGCGCGGATCATGACGACGCTCTTGAACGGGCTGCGCGCGGTGGACGGGACCTACGGGATCGAGTCGATGTGCGTGGCCGGCGGGATGGGGCAGGCGATGCTGGTCGAACGGCTCAACTAGGTCGCCGCGGCTTGGATCTCGCCGAGTGCTGCCTGCAGACCCGCCGCGGCCGTGGAGAGCGGCGGGTCGAGGTCGCGGTCGGCGAGTAACCCGAAGCAGACCTTGCCGTCATAGCTGAGGATCCCGATCGTCAGCCCCTGATTGGCGGGGTTCAACGGCACCACCGGATAGACCTCGCGCATCCGTACGCCGCTGAGGAAGAACGGCTGCTGCGGGCCGGGGATATTCGAGACGACGACATTGAAGGCCCTGACCTGGCCCATCGCCCGGGCGAGCATCCCCGAGAGAAGCGGCGGCGCCAGGCCGGAGGCGCCGACGATCAGCGCGCCGGCGCGCACCGCAGCGGACTCCTTGAGCTCGCTGGTCTGCTGGTTGATGACCCGGATCCGCTGGGTGAGGTCGTGCTCAGCGATCGGCAGGTCGACAAACACGGTTGAGATCCGGTTCCCGCCGGAATCGCTTTCGCCTCGGACCGATACGGGGACGAGCGCGACCGGTTGGCGGTCGCTGTTGTAGGCCTCCGGGCCGGCGGCGGCCAGATACCGCCCGAGCATGCCGGCGACGATCGCCAGCACCGTGTCGTTGACGGTGCCGCCGGCGGCTTTGCCGATCCGCTTGATCGTCGCCAGGTCGGCGTGGGCGATCGCGTACCGGCGATTGGGCGAGATCGGCCGGTTGAGGGGGGTCATCGGCGCCTGCGGCCGCTGGCGTGCGAGCTCGAGCCCGAGCTCGAGGGTGCGGCGCATGTCGGTCGCCGCCTTGGACGGGTCCGGATCCAGAGCGCGGAGCATCCCCTCCATCATCAGCTTCTGCGCGCGGGCGAGCGGCTTGGTGGCGAGCTTGGCCACGTGGCGGCGCATGTCGTACTTGCGCGGCGCCCACTCAGTGTCCGGCGGAGGGATCTCGAGCGGCTGCTCGGACGGGTCGAGCACGAGCGCCGCCATCCCGAGCGCCGCCATCCCGTCGACCAGCGCGTGGTGGACCTTGAACAGGAGCGCCTTGCGGTTGTCCCGCAGCCCCTCGATCAGCGTCGCCTCCCAGAGCGGGCGAGAGCGGTCGAGGCGGTGTGAAAACTCCCGTCCGACGAACGCGCCGAGTTCCTGCTCGTCGCCGGGCTCGGGCAGGCTGGCCTGGCGGACGTGCCAATCGAGATCGAAGCCGGTGTCGTCGGTCCACACCGGGTTCATCATCCCGAGCGGCGGTTCCTCGAGCCGCTGTCTCAGCCGTGGGACGAGATGGATCCGCTCGGCGATCCGGTCCGCGACCATCTTCCGGGTCAGGGGCGGAGCGGAGTCGACTACGAGCAGGCCCCCGACCGCCATGTTGATCGACCCCCGCTCGGCGGCCAGCGAGGAGCGGTCGGCGGGAGAGAGCTCCTGGGAGGACATCTCAGTTACTTGGGCGGCATCCGCAGCGCGCCGTCGAGCCGGATCACCTCGCCGTTGAGCATCTCGTTCTCGACGATGTGCAGCGCGAGCGCGGCGAACTCCTCCGGGCGGCCGAGCCGCGGCGGGAACGGAATGGCTCTGCCGAGCTCGCCGCGGATCTCCTCTGAGAGCCCTCCGAGCAGAGGTGTGTCGAACGTGCCCGGCGCGATCGTGTTGACCCGGATCCCCTCGCGCGCCAGATCTCTCGCGGCCGGAAGCGTCATCCCGACGATCCCGCCCTTCGAGGCGCTGTACGAGATCTGTCCGATCTGGCCGTCGAAGGCCGCGATCGAGGCCGTGTTCACGCATACGCCGCGCTCCCCGGCCTCGGTGGGCTCCGATTGGATCATCTTGGCCGCGGCGAACCGGAGCACGTTGAAGGTGCCGATCAGGTTGACGCGGATGACCGTCTCGAACGGCTGCAGCTGCGCCGGTCCGCGCTTGCTCGCGACTCGCTCAGCCCAGCCGATGCCCGCGCAGCAGATGGAGATCCGGAGATTGCCGGCTTGCTCGGCGGCTTGCTCGGCGGCGGCCTGGACCTGCGCTTCGTCGGTGACGTCGGTCTTCACGAACGCCGCGCCGAGCTCTTGGGCCAGCGCGTTGCCCTTGTCTTCGTTGAGGTCGGCGATGGTCACCGACGCGCCCCGGGCGCTCAGCGCCCGCGCGGTCGCCTCGCCGAGTCCGGATGCGCCGCCCGCTACGAGCGCGCCACTGCCTTCGATTTGCATGGCCGGGAACCCTACTGGCACCGCTGCGGTAGGTTGAGTCAGTGAGCGAGGGCGTCCTCAATTGGGACGAGGGTTGGACTTGGTATCGCGTGGTCGGCGAGCTTGGTGGGGGCGGCCTAGCGCCGTTGGTGATCCTGCACGGAGGGCCGGGCGCCCCGCATGACTATCTGCAGCCGCTGGCGGCGTTGACGGAGCGGACCGGACGGGCGTGCGTGTTCTACGACCAGCTCGGATGTGGTCGCTCACAACACCTGCCTGATGCGCCGGTCGATTTTTGGCGACCGGAGCTGTTCTGCCGCGAGCTCGATGCGGTGCTGGAGCATCTGGGGATCACGGACCGCTACCACGTGCTCGGTCAATCGTGGGGTGGGATGCTCGGGATGGAGCACGCAGTGCGTCAGCCGCCGGGGCTGCGCTCGCTGGTGGTCGCCAACTCCCCGGCCTCGATGCGGTTGTGGCTCGCGGAGGCCAACCGCCTGCGCGGGCTGCTCCCGGAAGACGTGCAGCGGACGCTCGAGCGACACGAGGCCGCCGGCACCATCGACAGCGAGGAGTACCAGGAGGCGACGATGCGGTTCTACGAGCGCCACCTGTGCCGGATCGTGCCGTTTCCGGACCCGCTGCAGCGGACCTTCGACCGCCTGGACGAGGACCCCACCGTCTACCACACGATGAACGGCCCGAGCGAGTTTCACGTGATCGGAACGCTGGGCGGGTGGGACATCACCCCGCGCCTTCACGAGGTCCGGCTGCCGGTGCTGGTGATCTCCGGTGAGTACGACGAGGCCACACCGGCCGTCGTCACACCGCTGGTCGAAGCGCTGCCGAACGCTGTGTGGGAACTGGTCGAAGGCACGAGCCACTCGACCCACCTCGAACAACCGGACCGGTTCCTCGAGCTCGTCGCGGCGTTTCTCGGCTCCCACGATTAGGGCTTTGGCGTGGGCTTGGGCGTGGGCGTGGCTGCGTGGCGAGACGTCGAGGCTGGCGCTCCCGAGTTCGCTGCGCGGGTGCGGGCGCTATTCGAGGCCCGCCGCCACAAGACGATCGCCACCCTGCGGGCCGACGGGTCCCCGCGGATCTCGGGGATCGAGGCGGTGTTTGAGGACGGCGAACTGGTCTTCGGCTCAATGCCCAACGCGCGCAAGGGCGCGGACCTGCGCCGAGACCCGCGGTTCGCGTTGCACAGCGCGACGATCGACCCGGTCGAGGGCGCCGAGTCGGAGTGGCCGGGCGAGGCGAAGATCTCCGGTCGGGCGGTCGCGGCCGGACCTATCACCGAAGGGCCGCCGGGTGAGCGGTTTCGGGCCGATATCGCGGACGTCGTGCACACGCACCTCAACGCCGGCGCCACGATGCTCGTCGTCGAGTGGTGGACGCCGCGCGAAGGGCTGCGCGTGATCGAGCGCGAGTGACCGGGAGCAGCGCGCCCGCCCGCTCGCCCCTCGCTCGCTCGCCCCTCGCTCGCTCCCCCGCGCTCGCTCGGGGCGGATCAATAAGTCCGCAATCCGCGCTCGGCACTTGGATGTTGCGGGGTTAGTAACGCTCACGCTCAATAACTCCGCCGAGTCCACGTGCCGGCGGGCGAGTGCGGACTTATTAATCGGTTCAGTCCAGGCGACGCGCGAGCGAGAGCGCGAACAGGGCGTCCTCGTCGGTGTACCACCGGTCGAGCACGAGTCCGGCCGCGGCCAGGTCGTCCTCGAGTCGCGCGCGAGTGAACTTGCAGCTGATCTCGGTCCGGAGCTCCTCGCCTGCGGCGAACTCGACGGCCAACCCGAGCTCGGCGATCTTGACCCGGCACGGGCGCCGGGCGCGGAGCCGCATCTCGATCCACTCCTGGCGGCGATCGAAAAACGCGACGTGCTCGAACGCGTCGGCGACAAAGTCGGCGTCGAGTTCGCGATTGATCACATGGAGCACGTTGCGGTTGAACTCGGCGGTGACGCCGTCGGGGTCGTCATACGCGGCCTCGATCACATCCGGATCTTTGACCAGGTCGGTACCGAGCAGCAGCCTGTCGGCCGGTCCGAGCAGCGCCGCGATCCGGCGCAGCAGCCGACGGCGGGTCCCGGGCGGGAAGTTGCCGATGGTGCCGCCGAGCAGCGCCACGATCCGCGGCGTCCCGTCGGGTTCGGGGACCCCATCGAGGTGGCGCTCGAAGTCACCGATCACCCCGTAGACGCTGAGTGAGTCGTACTCCTCGACCAGCTGGCGGGCGGCGTCGAGGACGACGGTCTCAGAAACGTCCAGCGGCACGTAGCGGGAGAGCGTGCCGGCGTCGTTCATCGCGTCGAGGAGAATCCTCGCCTTTTCGGCCGAGCCGGAGCCGAGCTCGACCAACTCCCCGGCCTGCGTGGCGGCGACGATGTCCTCGGCGTTGCCGGACAGGATCTCCTTCTCGGTGCGGGTCGGGTAGTACTCGGGGAGCTCGCAGATCTGGTCGAACAGCTCAGAGCCCCGAGCGTCGTAGAAGTGCTTCGGCGGAAGCTCCTTGAACGGGCGGGTGAGGCCATCGAGGACGTCGTAGGCCAGCGAGCGGTCGTCGTGATCCTCGAGGTAGGACTCGATCCGGATCAGGTCGGTCTCGGTGAGGGTCTTCGTCGGAGCGGTCATGGCTGGAGATCCTTTGCAATCCGGAAGCCCGCGAAGATCTGCCTGCGCAGCGGGTAGTCCCAGTTTCGGAATGACGGAGTGATCACGCGTGCCCGGGTGGCCCAAGAGCCCCCTCTGAGCACCTTGTACTCGGAGCCGAAGAACACCTCTGAGTACTCGCGGTACGGGTAAGGCTGGAATCCGGGATAGCCGGAGAAGTCGCTCGATGTCCATTCCCAGACATCGCCGATCAGATCGTGCACGCCGTAGGCCGACGCGCCGTCCGGATGGCCGCCGACGGGCTGCGGGCCTGGACTGGTGTGGTCGACGTTCGCGTGGGTGCCGGGCACCAGCGGTTGATCGCCCCAGGGATATATGGCCGCCCTCGCCGTTTCCTGGTTCCAGGTCGCCGCCTTCTCCCACTCGATCTCGGTGGGAAGACGAGTGCCGTGTGCGCGAGCGAAGGCGTCGGCCTCGAACCAGGAGACATGGACGACGGGGCTGTGCGGATCGAGGGGCTGGTAGCCGGTCAGGCGCCACTCGGATTCGTGATCCGCCGTCCAGCTGCCAGGTCTCGTGATGTCGTACTCCTCCTTCCACGCCCAGCCCTCATCGGTCCACCACTCGCGCCGCTCGTAGCCGCCGCCCTCGACGAAGGTCAGGTAGGAGGCGTTGGTAATCGGGGTGCGCCCGATCAGGTAGGCGCGGACGTCGGTCTGGTGGCGGGGGCGCTCGTTGTCGTACGCGAAGCCGTTGGGGCCGGCGCCGATCGTGCACCGCCCGGCCGGAATCTCGACCAGATCCAGATCGGCGGCAGCCGTACTGTGGCGGCGGGTGCGCACCGGCGGATGCTGTCCGGTCCCGAGTCGGTACCCCTCGAGGCGCGCGAGCTGGATCGTCTGCAGCATCGTCTCGTTGTGCTGGTGCTCGTGGCGGATCACCATCTCGTGGACATCGGCGACACCGCGCTCGGCGATCGTTTCGAGCGTGCGGTCGCGGGTCTGGGCAAGGTAATCCCGCGCCTCCGAGGGGCGCAGGAAAGGCAGGTCGCCGCGACCGGCGCGCGGGGTCTCGAACGCGTCGTAGACATCGGCCAGATCATCGTGGAGCAGGGGCTTGCCGCCGAACCGGTGGACAAGCCACAGGTCCTCGAACGCGGCGATGTGACCGAGGTCCCACGCCAAGGGGCTCATCAGCGGCGAGTGGACCCGTTCGAGCTCTTCGTCGCTGATCGACTCGACGAGCTTGAGCGTCCGCTCGCGGGCTTCGCCGAGCGCGTCGACCACCGCTGCCGCGTCGATCCCCGCCGCCGCCTCGGTCCGATCGGCGATCTCGGTTCCCATGGACTCATTGTCCCATCCCCGATGTGTCGGCTTTCGAAACTCGGGGGCCACGAGCTCGAGTCCACCTCGGATTGCGGTCCGCCCGGGTCCGCAATCGCCGGGGGCGCTCCATATTTTCACTACCTGGTAGGGGTGATATGGAGCGGCCGCGTTCAGCGGCCGAGGATGCGATAGCGCAGGAACAACGAGTTCTGGCGCTCGAGCGCCCAGATCACGGACAGCTCCTGCGGCATCGGGAGCTCAGGTCCGGTGGTGATCGGGGGGCCCTGACCCCCGCCGTTGAGCTTGGCGGAGAGGGTGAGGAACAGCTCGTCGACCAGACCCTCGTGGAGCAGCACGCCGAACGTCGACGGCCCGCCCTCGCAGAGCAGCGAGCGGACGCCGAAGTCGTCGAGGAGGCGGCGCAACACGGTCGCGCAAGTCAGCTCCGCGGGGTCCAGACGGACGACCTCCACGGTGGCCGCGCACTGCGGGGTGGGGATTTCCGCCGAGGTGAAGATCGCGATCCGCTGCTCGGGCTCGTCGAACAGCGGGATGTCGGTCGGGACCATCCCGGTATGGGTGATCAAGCAGGCGAGCGGCTCAGCTGTCCAGCCGCGCGCGACACGCCGCTCGCGCCGTTCGGGTCTACCGAGGATGCGGCCGTAGCGCTCGACGGCGAGTGTCTTCGTCCCCACGAGCACCGCGTCGACCTGTTCGCGGAGGCCGTGGAACATCGCGCGGTCGCCCTCGTCCCCGAGCTGTCCAGAGCGCCCGGCGAACGTGGCCCGCCCATCGGCGCTGGAGACGAAATTGGCGATCGTGTAGGGCCGGTCGGTGGCCTTGGCCTGCAGGTCCAGGCTCGCAAGACCCTCGGGGAGCGCAAACGTGCCGGGCTCCGGGAGCAGCTGTTGGAACTCCATGCCGCGGAGGTTAGAGTCGCGGCGTGCTCGACTGCACCTACCGGGTTCAGATCCCGCACCAGGCAGGGCAGCTTGCTCGCGTCGCCGGGGCGATCGCGGAGGGGAAAGGCCTGATCGGCGATGTCGTCACGGTCTCGATCGGACGCGAGCGCTCGATCCGCGAGATCACGGTCGAGGTCCGCGACACCGAGCAGGCGAGCTCGATCGCCTCGCTGATCGACGCCGTCGAAGGCGTGCGGGTCGTCTGGTACCAGGACCGCGCGCTGATCCGCAGCGAGGGCGGCAAGCTGTCGATTGACGCGATCCATCCGGTGCGCACGGTCCAGGAGATGCGTGACGTGTACACGCCCGGGGTCGCGCGCGTGAGCATGGCGATCGCCGCCGAGCCCGCGCTTGCCGCGCGGTACACGATGATCGCCCGCAGCGTCGCCATCTGCACGAACGGCTCCCGAGTGCTCGGGCTGGGGAACATCGGTCCGGTAGCGGCGATGCCGGTGATGGAGGGCAAAGCGGTGTTCTACCGCCAGTTCGCCGGGATCTCGGCGATGCCGGTGCTGATCGACGTCGAGCCCGCAGACGTCGACGGCTTCGTCGAGACGGTCGTGCGGATTGCGCGGACCTTCGGCGGCATCCATCTTGAGGACATCTCGGCGCCGGAGTGCTTCGAGATCGAGCGGCGGCTCATCGAGGCGCTGCCCCAGCCGGTGATGCATGACGACGTCCACGGGACCGCCGTCGTCTCGGTGGCGGCGGCAATCGTGGCGTGCCGGAACGCGGGGATCACATTGCGCGAAGCCACCGTCGGCCAGCTGGGGTTGGGCGCGGCGGGACTTGGGATCGCGGCGTTGATGGTCGAGGGCGGCGTCAAGCGGGTGATCGCATTCGATCCTTCGGAGGAGTCGCACGAGCGGGCGCGCGCCCGAGGGATCGAGCTCGGATCGATGGAGGAGGTGATGGCGGCCGCCGACGTCGTCGTCGCCACCACCGGTCGACCGGGGCTGATCACTCCGGCGATGATCCGCACGGGGCAGGTGATCCTGGCCCTGTCGAACCCCGACCCGGAGATCTCGCCCGAGGATGCCGAGGCGGCCGGAGCGGCGTTCGCCGGCGACGGACGCAGCGTCAACAACGTGCTCGGCTATCCCGGAATCTTCCGCGGCGCGCTGCGGGCGGGCGCCGACCGGATCAACGTCGAGATGAAGCTGGCCGCGGCGCGCGCGCTGGCGGAGCTGACGAGCGAGGGGGAGCTGGTACCCGACGCGCTCGACCAGCGCGTGCACGACGCGGTGGCGACGGCGGTCGCCGACGCGGCCACCACGACGGGCGTGGCGCGCCCCGAGCTTGCGGTTGTCGGGTTGTAGCGACCTTTTGAAAGCGGATAGGCTGCGCTCGCCGTGGACTTCAAGCAGCTCGACAGGGGCGAGATGATTGCCGCGATCGGCGGCGTGCTGCTGGCGATCTCGGTCTTCCTCGCCTGGTACTCGCTGGGCAACCGCTACGCGGCATTGAACAGCTGCCGCGGTCCCAACACGTCGTGCACGGCTTGGAACGCTCTGACGATTCTCCGCTTTTTGCTGCTGCTCGCGGCGGTCACGCCGGCGGTCCTCGCTTACATCATCGTCCGCGGACACGCACTCTCGTGGCCCCGCGGCGAGCTTACGGCGGTGATCGCGCTCGCGGCGCTGACCTTCATCATCTTCCGCGGCGTGATCGACAAGCCGGGCACGCCGTCTGGCCAGATCAGCCTCGATTACGGTTGGTGGGTGGGGCTGGCCGGCGGGTTGCTGATCCTCACCGGCTCGATCTGGCGCTCGCGGGAGAGCGGCGGGGTCCGGCGCAAGCCCCCGGGCGTCCTGTGAGTGCATCGCCTGGCAACGAACGGCCAGATCGGAATCTGGCCCTCGAGCTCGTGCGCGTCACCGAGGCCGCGGCGCTGGCAGCGGCACGGATGGTCGGCCGCGGCGACAAGGAGGGCGCCGACCAGGCCGCCGTCGACGCGATGCGGGCCATGCTCGACTCGGTGGCGATGGACGGAGTCGTGGTGATCGGCGAGGGGGAGAAGGACGAGGCGCCGATGCTTTTCAACGGCGAGCAGATCGGCGACGGATCGCCGCCGCAGGTCGATATCGCCGTCGACCCGCTCGAGGGAACGCGGCTCACCGCGCTGGGGATGCCGAGCGCGATCGCGGTGATCGCCCTGTCGGAGCGCGGGACGATGTTCGATCCAGGTCCGTGCGTGTACATGGAGAAGATCGCCGGCGGCCCGGAGATCGCGGACCTGCTCGATCTCGACCGCCCGCTCCCCGAGACGTTGCGGCTCATCGCGGAGCGCAAGGGCACCGAGATTGGCGACGTGATGGTGGTGATGCTCGACCGCGAACGCCACCACGAAGCGATGCGTGAGGTCCGCGAGGCCGGCGCTCGGATTCGGCTGATCCTGGATGGCGACGTCTCCGCGGCGCTACTCGCGGTCTCTGACAACTCGCCGGTCGATTTGCTCTGGGGGATCGGCGGTACGCCCGAGGGCGTGATCTCCGCGGCCGCGATCAAATGCACCGGCGGCCACCTCCTCGGCCGCCTGTGGCCGCGAAACGACGAGGAGCGAAGCGCGGCCGTGGCGGCCGGCTACGACCTTGACCGTGTCCTAACCGCCGACGACCTGATCGCCGGCGAGGACGTGTTCTTCTCCGCCACCGGCGTCACCGATGGCGACGTCCTACAAGGCGTTCGCTACCGGGCGGGCCATGCGACCACCGAGTCGCTCGTGATGCGCTCTCGGTCGGGCACCGTGCGGCGGGTCTCCGCGCGCCACGACCGCTCCAAGCTGCGCGGCCTCACCGGCGTGCGCTACGGCTGAGGAATCTCCGCCGCCTGGGGCACGGCGCCGTTGCCCTCGGACGTCCGCAGGGCCCCGACCTTCGACTCCTTCAGCTCGAGCGTCGCCAGCGAGCGCAGGAAAGCGTGCGTCACCAGCACATGGATCGCGGACTGCGTCATCTCGTAGACGGGGACGCTGAAGCCGACGGCGATCGCCGGGTAGAAGTTCGCGACCTCGACCTCGATCCGCAGCTGCGCAGCGGCTTCGCGGCGGACGTCGAGCGCGAGGAAGCCGCATCCGCGGCCGCTGCGGGCGACGAGCAGGCCGTCTCTGATCCGCCATTTGATCGAGCCGTGATCAGCCTCGGTGACGTACTCGGGCGGCTCGAAACGCAGCAACGTGAACGGGCGGGCGAGAAACACCACCCGGCGCGAATGCTCGCTGTAGATCACCCGAATGAACCCGAGCGTCACTTTGCTTAGGAACGCCCAGTAGGTCCGGCCGAGGTTCTCGAGGTTCGTCGGGTTCCAGAGGCGGTCGAGGCTCTCGGGTGTGGTGGTCAGCACCGCCGATTGAACCGAGCGGACGCCGCCGTCGCGCGCGATCACGGTCGACTCGCGGGGCGCCACGATGACGGTCCGCGCCGGCAGCCTCCGACGGCGGCTCCGCCAGGCTGCGACCAGCCCGAGCAGCGCGACGAGCGCAGCGATGAGGGGGGCGACCATCCGCGTGATTGTTACCGGTTGTGCGTTAGCGGGGGATGGTTTCAAGCGTGACGGTGGTCCCGGCCGGCAGCGACCCGTCGCCCATTGGCACGACGGCGAGCGCGTCTGCCTGCAACAGCGAGGTGATGATGTGTGACCCCTGCGGGCCCGTGGGAAACGCACGCGCGACGCCATTTTCGCGTTGGAGGCGCACCCGGATCGCCTGGTCACGGTTGCCGTTGCGGGGCACGTCGACGCCGAGCTCCGCGGTCGCGCGGGGGCCGCGCTCCTGATCGGCGCCCTGCAAGGAGGCGAGCGCGGGTCTCACGAACAGCGTGAAGGTGACGATGGTCGACACCGGATTACCGGGCAGCCCGAACGCGAGCTTGCCGTCGCGAGTCCCGAACCAAGTTGGTTTTCCCGGTTGCAGGGCGACCCGCCAGAAGCGTTGCTCGACGCCGAGCGCCTCGAGCGCCGGCTTGACGTGGTCGTGCGGCCCTACCGAAACGCCGCCGCTGATGACCACGACGTCGGCCTCCTCGAGCGCGTGAGCAAGCGTCTCCTCGGTCGCCGCGCGATCGTCCCCGACTCGGGCGACAACCGTCGCGACCGCACCGCAGCGGGTCGCCAGCGCCGCCAACGTGACCGCGTTCGAGTTGTGGATCTCGCCGGGGCCCAGGGGCTCGCCGGGGGCGCGCAGCTCATCGCCGGTCGAGACGATCGCCACCCGTGGCCGGCGGGACACTGTGAGCTCGCCGGCCCCGGCGGCCACGGCAACGCCGAGCTCGGGCACGCCGAGGCTCGCGCCGGCGCTGAGCACCTTCTCGCCGGCCTGCATGTCCTCTCCGGCGTGGCGAACGTTCTCGCCGGTTGCGGTGGCGGCCCCCAGCGCGATCTGGCCGTCTGGAGCGCTCTGCACGTCCTCCTGTCTCAGCACCGCGTCCGCGCCCGCGGGCACAGCCGCTCCGGTGGAGATCCGAATCGCATCGCCGGTGCGGACCTCGCGGTCACTCGGGGCGCCCGCGCGCGACTCGGCGACGACGGTGAGAAGCCGTCCCGCGGGACCGGCGTGGATCGCGTAGCCGTCCATCGCCGAGCACGCGAACGGCGGAACGTCCTGCGCGGCAACGATGTCGGTCGCGAGCACGCGGTCCAGCGCCGCGTCGACCGACACCACCTCGGTGTCGAGCGGGCGGATGTTCTGAAGGACGATCGCGCGGGCGTCCGCGACTGACAGAAGATGCTCGGGCATCGCGCGAATTCTCGCGGTTCTCGGCGTCCCGCGGGGGAGCGTGGCGACTGGCGGGCGTGATATACGAACTAAGTGCAATCAGGTCCGCCACGTCGACGACGCGCGCGACCAGTTGCCGACGCCCCGGTCGACGAGCTGCTGGCGCGAGTAGAGGAGCTGGCCAAGGGGTGGCTGCTCGCGCTGCTCGAGCGCGCCCCACTCGACCGGATGCCAGCGATTCTCGCCGGCGAGATGGCCACCGACGGGCCGCGGCTGTTCGACTCGGTCGTACGGGCGATCGGCGATGACAACGATCTTCGCCGGCTCGAGGAAGGCGGAGCGCTCGAGCCGCTCGCTGCCCGGGCGGGGGAGATCGCCGGCGCCGGCGGGTCCGCCGACGCGACAGCGGTGGCGGTCGACATGCTGGGAGAGGTCGTGTGGGCGGCCGTTCGCGAGGAGCTGCGTGCGCCCGATCCGGATCAGATCGCGGAGCTCGCCGAACGCATCGGGGTGATCGTGGGGCTGGTGCGGGCGGCGGCGCTCCGAGGCAGTCGCGTCGCGGAAGCGGGGCCCGTGGCGCCGGTGGAGATGCCGGTTCCCGAGCGGGTGGAGGCGTCGCCGCAACCCGGGCCCGTGGCGGCCGCCGAAACCGGCCCGGTGGCGGAGCCTTCCGCCGCCGAACCTGGGCCTGTGGAGGCGGCCCCGTTCCCGCGACCTTCAGCGGTAGCCGAGCGACGTCCCCTCTGGGTCGGCGCGTTCGAGGACGAGCTGATCCGGACCGAGCGGAGCGGGGGCACCCTCTCGCTGCTGTTGGCCGAGCTCGAGGACGCCGACCGGCTGCTGTCGATTGAGAGCGAAGGGGAGGCGACCGCGATGTTCGGCCGGTTCGCGCAGGCCCTCCGCGACGCTGTCCGGCGGCAGGACATCCTGGCCAGCGAGAGCGAGTCGCGGGCATGGGTGATCGCGCGCGACACGGGACGGCCGGGCGCCCAGGCGCTGGCGGCGCGGATCGCCGAGGAGGTTCGCGGGGCGCCGCAATGGCGGGGCGCGCCAATGTCGGTGACGATCGGGATCGCTGTGGTCGGCGAGGACGGGCACGACGTGTCGAGCCTGATCGAGGTCGCCGAGGAGTCGCGGTTCGCCGCGGCGGCGAGCGGAATCTCGGTCGTACCGTCGGGCCCGCCGCCGCCGGAAGCGCCTTAGCCGCGCTGCGCGGCGGCCCGCGGGTAGGGCCGGCGCTACGGGTGCGCCGGCGGAGCGGGGAGCGACACAGCGCCGACGGTCGCCGTACCCGGGACCCCAAGCGCCTTGTCGGTTGCTTCGGTGAGGTCCCAGTCGGCGCCGTTCGCGTACGGACCGCGGTCGATAACCGGCACGATCAGGGTCCGACCGCGGTAGTAGAGCGCGACCTTCTCGCCGCACCGCAGGGTGCGGTTTGCGACTCCGAGCGTCGCCCGGTGGAGCACCTTCCCGCAAGCTGTCCGCTGACCCCAGAAGCCGGGTCCGTACATCGTCGCCAGCGACGGGCGGTAGATGGTGACGGCGAGGGTCGGCGCTGCCGTGGCGGCGCTCGCGGCGCCCCCGATCACGCGCGCGGATGGCAAACCGGCCGATGTGGTTCGTCGTCCAGTGGGTGATGAAGGTTCCGTTTCGGGCGACCGTGGCGGACGCCGTCGACTCCCAGGTCCAGCCGGTCTGATGGCCGAGCCGTTCGATCTCGACCGTTTTGCCGGCGTCTGAGGTCGGCGCCGACCCGCTGAAGGTCAGCTGCTTGGCCAGCAGCGCCGAGGCGCGGGTCGTGATCGTGATGCCATCGCCCGTCGCGGTGACGGCGATGTTGCCCGGCTGGGGCGTACCGGCGTTGCCGCTCGAAGGGTTGACAGCGGTCAACGCGGCGCCGAGGTCGACTCCACCCGATGGGCCCGCGGCGGCGCTGGCGAGCGTCGGTCCGGCGGCGCTCAGCAAGAGCGCGGTCACAGCAGTCAGCTTTACCCGGCGGGTCACGATGATCGGTTGTTCCTCGGTCGTGCCTACGGGGTGAGCTGACGGGCTCGCGCTTTGAACAGCGCTACGGCCTCAGTTGAGACCGATTCGCCCCTGCAGCCGTTGTTGGCCGGCTGCAAGTGGTTCCCCCGTCGATCGGGCGCGGACGCGCGACCGTTCGGCGTTCGAAGTGGGCGGCAGTATACGAAACTCTCGCCGCGGCGTTATGTGACCCTAGCCGTCCGGCCAGCTAAGGCCGCGGCAGGCGCGAGAGCGCGTTGCGCAGCGCCCGGGCGCCGGCGGTCAGCCCGATTTCGGCCAGCTCAGCGGCGGCGTGGACGGCGGTGCCGAGGATCTCGGTGCCTGACGGCGGGACCGTGGCGCGGGCCGCGCGGGGCTGGGACGGGGTGCCGGCGGGCTGGGCCGGCTGACGAATCGCCTCCGAGCCCGACTTGCGCGGTCGGGTGCGCGCGGCCGGCTTGCGATTAGCCGCGGGGGTGGGCGTGGTCCGCGCCGCCGTTGCCTTCTTCGGCGCGCGCTTCGCCGCCGGGGCAGCCTTGGTCGCCGGTGCAGCCTTAGCTACCGGTGCAGCCTTAGTCACCCGGGCAGGCTTATCGGCTGCCCGTGGAGCGTTGTCCGCCGCCGGCGGAGCGGCGTCCGACGGTGCGGCACGCTTCGAAGAACGCCGGTGCGGGCGGGTGCGGGGCAGCGCCCCGAGGACGTCGGTCGGTCGATCTTCGCTCACGCCGACACATCATCGCGTACCTGAGCCGACGCGGCCTTCCCGACGTTCAAGCGGGGTCAGCCAGGGTCCGATACCTACACATACCTACGATCAATCCGGAAACTGGAACGCAACTTGAAACGTATGGCGCCGTTCTACGTACTAGTCGTACGTCGCTATGCCCGCTAGTGCGGCTCCGATTGACTTCAAAAAATATAGCGACTAGACTTTTCCACAGTGTTTGAGTAGCGGGCGTACGCCCTGCAGGGCCTTTTCCGCACTCCTGACCCTCTGCGCCGGAAGCGTCCAGACGACCGGCGCGTGCCACAGAATTGGGAAACCAGATGTCCGTAGCAGAACTGCAGGAACTCGAAGAGATCAAAGGACTCGTCAACCGCGGCCAGCAGCTCGGCGTGCTCACGTACGCCGACATCTCCAGTGCGATCTCGGAGCTTGATCTGGACGAGGCCGACGTCGAAGAGCTTCACGGTTATCTTGAGCGCGCGGAAATCGAGCTCGTCGAAGAAGTAGACCCGGCGCTAGCGGCGGCCGAGGTCGAGCGGGCCCCGGATAAGCGTGGCCGGCGCAAGCCGAAGACGGCGCTTGATCTGAAGCCGGACATGACCACCGACTCCCTTCAGCTGTTCCTGAAGGACATCGGCAAGGTCCGGCTGCTGACCGCCCAGGAAGAGGTCGACCTCGCGAAGCGGATCGAGCGCGGTGATCTCGACGCAAAGCAGAAGATGGTCGAGTCGAACCTCCGGCTCGTCGTCTCGATCGCGAAGAACTACCGCAACCAGGGGCTGCCCTTCCTCGACCTGATCCAGGAGGGGACGCTCGGGCTGGTGCGCGCGGCCGAGAAGTTCGACTATCGCAAGGGATTCAAGTTCTCCACGTACGCCACATGGTGGATTCGGCAGGCGATTGCACGCGCCTTGGCCGACAAGGCGCGGACGATCCGGATCCCGGTGCACGTGGTCGAGAAGCTCAACAAGATCGGCCGGGCCGAGCGTAAGCTCGTGACCGAGCTCGGCCGGGAGCCGACGGCGGAGGAAATCGCGGAGGTGACTGGAATCGAGCCTGACGAGGTCGAGTCGATCAAGCGATCGGCCCAGGCCCCAGTGTCGCTCGAGAAGCCGGTCGGCGACGAGGAGGAGTCCGAGTTCGGCCAGTTCATCGCCGACGAGCGGGCGGAGTCGCCGTACGAACGCGCGGCGGAGATCCTCACGAAGGAAGCCCTCCGCGAGGCGCTGGAGAACCTCTCCTACCGCGAGCGCCGCGTGCTCGAGCTCCGCTATGGGCTGGGCGGTGAGCACCCGCGGACGCTCGACGAGGTCGGGCGGACGTTCAACGTCACCCGTGAGCGGATTCGCCAGATCGAGAACCAGTCGCTGAAGAAGCTCCAGTCGCTGGCTGAGGCGCAAAAGTTGCGCGACGTCGCCTAGCTAGCGTCCAGACTGCCGACCACGACTCAAGCGCGCGCCTCGTGGCGCCGATCAACAGCTAGATGCTTGATCTGCACGAGGCGTTGCGCTACGTGGTGCGCAAGGAGGGGTCGGACCTTCATCTGAAGGTCGCGTCGCGGCCGCTGGCCCGAGTTCACGGACGGCTTGGCCCGATCGAGGAGTACGAACCGTTGACCGGCTCGGACACCGAGCGGATCGTGCACGAGATGCTGACCGACCCGGAAAAGCTGGCCGAGTTCGGGCAGGAGGGTGAGGTCGATTTCGCCTATTCGGTCGAAGGACTGGCCCGGTTCCGTGTCAACGCGTTCCGTCAACGTGGGGCGATCTCCATCGCGCTGCGCGTGATCCCGTACTCGGTGCGGACGATCGCCGAGCTCGGGTTGCCCGCCGTGGTCTCCGACCTGGCCAACGAGGAGCGCGGTCTCATCTTGCTGACGGGGACGACGGGGTCGGGGAAATCGACCACCCTCGCCGCGATCGTCGATCAGATCAACGAATCAAAGGCGCGCCATATCGTCACGATCGAGGACCCGATCGAGTATCTCCACACCGATCGCAACTCGGTGATCAACCAGCGCGAGGTCGGGATGGACACCGCCTCGTTCGCCCGCGCCATGCGCCGCGTGCTGCGTCAGGACCCCGATGTGATCCTGATCGGCGAGATGCGCGACGAGGAGACGGTCCGCACGGCGCTCGCCGCAGCCGAAACCGGTCACCTCGTGCTGAGTACCGTGCACACCCTCGACGCGCCCGAGTCCGTCAACCGCATCATCGACTTCTTCCCGCTCCACGAGCAGTCTCAGGCCCGCGCGATGCTGGCCGGCACGCTCAAGGGGATCATCTCGCAACGGTTGGTGCCGACGCCCGATGGGGCGGGGCGCGTGGCCGTCTGCGAGGTCCTGCGGATGACCGGCCGCGCGCGCGACATGATCATGGACCCCGACGAGACCGGCCGTCTGCGCGAGGTCATCACCGAGGGCGAGTACTACGGCATGCAGACGTTCGACCAGGCGCTGCTTCGCCACTTCCAGGCAGGCCGGGTCTCGATGGAGGAGGCACTTCGCGTCGCCACGAGCCCCCACGACTTCAAGCTGCTGGTCGCCGCCGAGGGCCGCACCGCGACCTCGATGGACGACCTCGGTGACGCCCGCACCGCGGGCCCCGTGACGCTCCGAAAGTCGGGTCAGCCCGGGCCGGTTCCCGCTGGCTCAGTGCCGGCCGGCCCTCCTGGCGCGGCCTCCCGCAACGGTTCCTCGCAGGCGCCGCCGGCTAACTAGCCGGCCCCAGCGCGTCCTCCGAGAGCTGCTCGCAGGCGACCAGTCGCGAGTCCGCCAGCGCTGCATCGCGGTGGGCGTGGATTTTCAGGTACTCCGGATTGGTCGCCATCTGCAGAAACTTGGCCCGGGAGGGGTACTGGACGAGCAGTACGAGATCCCATTCGGAGTCCGGCGGCCCGATCACCGACTGGCTTGGCCGGATCGCCGACAGAAGACGTCCGCCAACGCCTGCGAGGAACGGCTCAACCGCGGCGCTGTAACGCGCGTACGCCTCGGCACCACTCACACCCTCGTCGATCCCGTCGGCCTGCGCCTTGAACCGCAGCAAGTTGAGCATCACGATCGGGCCGTCGTCGGCTCCGGTCAGCTGGGTTATCTGCTCTGGCGTCGGATGGACCGGCACGGCCGCCAGCCTATCCGAAGTGGCTGCAATTGTCGCAAGACTTCAGTTCGTGAAGCATTGCGCTAGAATTGAACTCCGCATGGCTTCAAATGACACGTGTCCGGTGTGCCGGACGGCCGAAATCGTGTGTGGCAAGTGGACTTTGCTGGTGATTCGGGACCTGGCGGACGGTAGGTCGCGGTTCTGCGAATTGGAGCGGTCGCTTCAGGGCATCAGTCCGAGGACGCTGTCGCTGAGACTGCGAGCCCTGGAGGAAGAGGGGATCGTTGAGCGCCAGACGTTTCCGGAGGTTCCGCCGCGCGTCGAGTACGCGCTCACTGACAAAGGACGCGCGCTGGTGCCGCTGATCGAGGACATGCGCACTTACGGTCTCGCGTGGCTCGGCGCCGAATGTCCCGAGGGCGGGATCGACGAGCGCGAGCCTGAGCCGGTCGGCGTCGCCGCCTGATCCACCCGCTGTGCGGATCGCGATCGCCGCGGATGAGCTGACAGGGGTCGCCACAGCGATTCCCGACGAGTTGCGCCGCCGTGGCCACGAGCCGATTCCCCACGGGGCGTACGCCGAGGGGGAGCGGGATGACTGGGCCTGGGCGAGCGAGGCGGCGGCCCGCGACGTCGCCGAACGAAGGGCCGATCAGGCCGTTATCGCCTGTTGGACGGGGACGGGGGCGTCGATCGCGGCAAACAAGGTCGCCGGCGTTCGTGCGGCGCTGTGCGTCGATGCGCAGACAGCCGACGGTGCGCGGCAGTGGAACGACGCCAACGTGCTCGCGCTCAGCCTGCGCCTGACTTCCCACGCAGCACTGACGGAGATCCTCGACGCATGGTTCGACGGCGTGCCAAGCCACGATGGCGCCGACGTCGCGAACGTGGATCACTTGGCCGAGATCGAGCACCCCTCGCCTGCAACCTGACGTTCTCCAGGGAGGATCGGCCCCGCTGATGAAGAAACCGCGGGCGTGCGAAACACCAGTCTGCACGCGGCGCTCGAGGCATTCACAGCCGACGCGGCCGGCCAGCTGTCGGCCGAGACGGACTCGGGCGCCGAGATCCCGTTCGAGATCGTCTCCACCCCGACGCGCCAGCGCCGTCCGGCGCTGTACTGCTACCGGCCACTGACAGGCGCATTCATCCGTGAGCGGGTGGGTCTGCTGTCCGCCCTGCCCACCTACGCGCCAGCGGCACGGGCGTTGGCGTCACTCGAGGGCGTCGAGGCTTACCTGCGCGATCAGGACGAGCAGCGGATTCCGGCCGAACCACGGGAGCGGGCCGACCTGGCCTTGCGTGCCTTCCTCGGGTCGGTGTTCGCGGAGCGCAGCGCGTTCGGGTTCGATCCGGAGCGGTTCGCGGCCGCCTACGAGCA
Organism: uncultured Solirubrobacterales bacterium; assembly: GCA_963794825.1. Taxonomy (GTDB): domain Bacteria; phylum Actinomycetota; class Thermoleophilia; order Solirubrobacterales; family Solirubrobacteraceae; genus Palsa-465. The sequence continues at coordinate 1,444,225 of CAWCFB010000001.1, read as the reverse complement.
ACTCGAGCACGCGGTGTACGAAGGCCGTGCGGTGTCTGTCGTGGTGGCGCCGGTACTGGGAGTCGCGCTCGACCACGACACGTCCGAGCTGGCACTCGGCGACGGGTTGTCGCTGATCCGTGGCGAGGCACTGACCGACGCGCCGGACGAAGCGGTTTGGGCCTACGGCGAGGAGCCCAACGTGCTCGCCGTGCTGACCCTTCGAGACGACTTGGGCCGGCCTCCGATGCCGATTGCGCGTGTGCGCTTCCGGCGTGTGCTGACCGCGCTGAGACTGTTCGAGCGCGGTGGGTACGCGCTGGGTCCACTGGCATGGACTCGCTCAGACTCCGGCCCCTGGCGCCACGCCCCGCTGTACACGAGTGGCCGCCCGCGGCTGGTCACGTTCATCTCAGCCGAGCAGGAGGATGAGCTGCGTGCGTTCTACAACCTCGTGTCGCGGAGGATGCCCGGGAGCGGTGAGGTGGCCTGGGCGCTGTCCAGGTTCGAAATGGGATGCGAACGGCTCGCGCCGTTCGAGGCGCTGACCGATTACCTGCTCGCGCTGCGAGCGCTACTCGAGCCTGAGGGGCCGAGCAGCGGACGGCTCGCGCAGCGGCTCGCCGTGATCTGCGGGCGCGAACCCGAGCGACAGGTGCTGGCGGAGCGCACCGCCCACGCGATCTCGCTTGAGCGGGCCGTGATCAACGGCCTTGCCCCCGCCGCCTCGGATGCGGACTCGCTCGTGTTTGAGCTCGCCGATTACCTGCGGGCGCTGCTACGCGATGTCGTGTGTGGGCATCTCGACGCCGACCTCTGTGCCGTGGCCGACGATCTGCTGTCGGACGCCGCAGCAGCCGGTTGCTAAGGCACCATCTCAACGATTCCACCAACTCGTGCAACGGTTATGATGGCCGTGATCCAGCGCATCGAGAGGTGGGTGGCCGGGAATGGAAGGCGGACTGCGTGAGCGGCTGCCACGGGCGGCGGCGTTTGCAGGCCTGGCGGCAGCAGTCGTCGTAGTCGTGATTCTCCTGTTCGGCGGCGGGTCGGGATACGTCGTACACGCGGAGTTCTCCGACGCCGGGCAGCTCGTGTCAGGTGACCTCGTGACGATCGCCGGCCATCAGGTTGGCTCCGTCGGGGGTGTCACGATCACCAACCGTGGTCTGGCTGACGTCGAGCTTGACATCTCCGACTCGAGCATCACGCCGATCCGCCAGGACACCATCGCGACCATCGGTCAGCTCAGCCTCACCGGGGTCGCGAACCGCTTCGTCGCCCTCACGCTCGGACCTGGCGCGCCGATCAGGAGCGGCGGCGCGCTACCCGTGGCGCAGACGCGGGGGATCGTCGACCTCGACGTGCTGCTCGACGCGCTGACGCCGAAGGTCCGGACCTCGCTGCAGCGGATCATCAAAACGGGCGCGTACTTCGTCGGCAACCCGACCCCGGCGCAGCTCAACCGATCGATCGCGTACCTCAACCCTGCGCTCAGCCAGTCCGCACAGCTGGGCAGCCAGATCGCCGCCGATCGCTACGCGCTCGCCCAACTCGTGCGCTCGACAGCGCAAGTCTCGAGCGCGCTCGCCTCGCGTAGCCAGGACCTCGGCGGACTGGTCTCCAACACCGCCGCGTGGTTGCGGGAGGTCGCCTCGCAGCGTGCCGCGCTCGAGGACGAGATCGCTCGGGCTCCGGGCGTGCTGCACCAGGGGACCGCGGTGCTCGCCGACACGAATTTCACGTTACGGGCGCTCAATCCGACGCTCCGGGACCTGCAGCCTGTCGCCCCACGGCTCGGCACACTGCTGCGCACCCTGGTGCCGACGGCTCGCAACGCGGTTCCGACCGTCGAGGGGATCCAGGGGCTGGTTCCGTCTGCGAGCGCGGCGCTCAAGGCGTTGCCGCCGGTCGAGAAGGTGGCGACGCCCGCGGTTCGCTCCCTCACCGCGGCGCTGAAACCCCTGGTTCCAATCCTGGCCGGGCTGCGTCCGTACGCGCCGGACCTGATCGCGGGCTTCTTCAACGGCGTCGGTGGCGCCTCGGGGGGCGGCTACGACGCCAACGGCCACTATCTGAAGACCCTGTTGTCGATCCAGGCGGGGGGCGACACCTTGACGGGCGTCCTGAACACCGTGGGCCAGCTGCTCGGTGGGCTCACGGGCACTGTCCTGCCAGTCGGTAACGGGCGCAGCTCGATCGCTCCCTGTCCTGGTGGTGGCAGCCCGCCGGGGGCGGACCGGACGAACCCATGGACGGCGCCCGACTTGTTGGCGACGACCGGCGTCCTGTGCAACCCGGCTGACGACCAGCGCTGAGTTACGCTCCGGTGTGGAATGGCCGGGTTGGTGTTCCACGTTCAGCTGCGGCAGTTCCCGCACAGCGCCCGCGCGTACAACCTGAGCCGGCAGGAGCTCGAGGAACAGTTCACCCGCCCCTGGGCGCGCGGCTCGGACGTCGCTACCGAGGATCGTCGGTGGACGCCCGACAAGGCTCGGCTGACGGTCTACGAGTCGCGGGAGCTGCGCGCGGACGAAATCGCCATCGGCCGCGGCTGGAGCAACGTCGAGCGGGAGGGCACGGACGTGACCGAGCGCGAGCTGGCGGGCGCGCGGTCGCGCACCCGCCGGCGGAGGGACTGCGGCCGGCGCGACGCTCGCTCTGGCGGCGGTCAAGGACGAGCTTGTCGCTCTGACCGGGATCGGACCGATCCCGGTGTCGCGCGCGGTGTCGCTGGCCCGGGTCGCGGCCCCGCGGGCCCGGGCATCGGAACGACTGGCGATAGCCGAGCAGGCGGTGTGGGAGCTGCTGCACGAGCGCCGCGCCGACCTCGCCCGCCCCGGCGCCGAGCCGCAAGCGCTGGCGGCGAGCGAGTGGGAGCCGCTCCTGCTGGCCTGGTCTACATGGACGACGGAGCCCCCGGAGCTTCTGCTGATCGCCGTCGGTGATATGACTCGCCGATGAGCGATTCGATGACCACCCAGACGGTCATGATCAAAGGCCACGGGGACGACGACGTGGAGGCATACCTCGCGCGCCCGGAAGGAGAAGGTCCGCGCGGAGGAATGGTCGTGATCCACCACATGCCCGGCTACGACCGCGGCTCGAAGGAGATCGTGCGCCGCTTCGCGGAGCTCGGCTACGACGCGATCATGCCCAACCTGTACTGGCGCGTGGCGCCCGGCGCCGCGCCCGACGACGCCGCAGCGACCGCGCGGGCGCAGGGTGGAGTACCCGACGAGCAGCTGGTCAGGGATGTCGCCGGTGCGGCCTCATACCTGCGCTCACTACCGACCTCGAACGGCAAAGTCGGTGTCATCGGCTACTGCTCGGGCGGGCGCCAGTCGGTGCTTGCGGCCTGCAACGTCGACCTCGATGCTGCGATCGACTGCTACGGCGCGTTCGTCACCGGCACGCCACCCGAGGGTTTTCCGCTGAAGGTGACGAACCTCGTCGATCAGCTGCCGGACCTGCGCGCCCCGCTGCTCGGTCTGTTCGGCAACGACGACCAATACCCGACGCCGGCGCACGTCGACGAACTCGACGAGATCCTGACCCGCGAGGGCAAGCCGCACGAGTTCCACCGCTACGACGGTGCCGGCCACGCGTTCTTCTCGGTCGACCGCCCCGCCTACCGGCCCGAGGCGGCGGTTGACGGGTGGGAGCGGATCGAGGACTTCCTGAAGACCCACCTGGGAGGCTGATATGTGCACCTATGCCACCGTCAACACCGAGCTGCAGGGCAGCGCCAAGGGTCCCGAGGGCCGTTGGTTCCGGCTGACCAACGGAACCGTGTACTTCGACCATCCGGTACACGCGCTCGCCGAGCACACGCTGAACATCGACTTCGCCGACCCGTCGAAGGGTCCGGCGGCGCGGGTCGCCGTCGAGTTGACCGCCGAGTCGGCGCGCGAGCTGGTGACGGCGATCGAGGCCGCGCTCGCCTCAGCTCCGGCTGCGCTCACCGCCTAGGCATTCCCGATCGATCAGGCGGTGTTCTGCGGGATTGCGCTCGGGAGCACCCGGACGCACCGCGACGCCACCCCGAGCCCCAGCAGCTGCCCCGCGATCGGCTGAGGTCCGCCGTCCGCGTCGGCGGTGACCCGGACGGTGACGCGCTCGAGCCGCACGACCAGCGCGCCGCGGTCGTGATGGACGTCGACGACGCGGTCGGTCAGCGCCGCGGTACCAGGCTCGGCCAGCGAAAGCTCCCACGGCTGGATCGCGATCCGAACCGGTCCCTCGGCGGTGGTGTCGGTGGCCACCGAGCCGCCGCCGTCGAGCGCGATCATCGAACCGGAGGCGGTTCGCACCGCCATCCCGGCGAGCACGTTCGCCCCGGTCAGCTCCGCCACCAGCGCGCTGGCCGGCTCCTGGAGGAGCTCCTCCGGCGCGCCGAGCTGAACCAGCTGGCCGAGGTCGAGCACACCCACGCGGTGCGACAGTGCGACCGCGTCCTCGAACGCGTGCGTGACCAGCAAGCTGGGGAGCCGCAGGGTCGCGAGCAGGTCTGCGAGCTCGTCACGCACCCGCCGGCGGGTGATGGCGTCAAGGGCACCGAACGGCTCGTCGAGCAGCAGCACCCGGGGCTCGCGCGCGAGCGCCCGTGCCAGCGCGACCCGCTGACGCTCGCCTCCGGACAGGCTCCGCGGTCGGACATTGGCCAGGTGCGAGATCCCGAGCCGCTCGAGCAGGTCTGGCCGCTCGCGTCGTGCGGCGAAAGCGACGTTTCCCGACACCGTCAGATGGGGGAACAGCCCGTAGTCCTGAGGCAGGTAGCCGACGTGGCGGTGCTCGGCGCCACGGTGCAGTTTCGTCTGGGCGTCGAACCAGGTCTCGTCCCCGAGCGAGATCCGCCCGAGGCGCGGCTTTTCGAGCCCCGCAATCGCACGAAGCAGTGAGGTCTTGCCTGCGCCCGACGGGCCGACGAGCGCGACCGTCTCAGGCCCGACGCTCAGGCACGCGCGAAGATCGAACGCTCGCCGCTCGAGGACGATGTCGATGTCGAGGCGTTCCAATATGAGAACAGCAGCTTTGTGGAGATCAGGATCACGGCGCTGACGATTATCAACTCCACGCCGATGGCGATGGCTTGATCGAGGCTGGCGGCGAACAGCGCGTACACGGCCAGCGCCATCGTTTGGGTGGTCCCCTGAAAGCTCCCTGCGAACAGGATGGTGGCGCCGAACTCGCCCATGCCGCGCGCGAAGGCGACCCCGGCGGCAGCCCCCAGGCCCCCGCCGGCAAGCGGGATGGCAACCCTGAAGAAGCGCCGGACCCGTCCTGCGCCCAGCGTGCCGGCGACATCCAGCAAGGTGTCGTCAATTCCCTCGAAGGCGGCGATCGCGAACCGCAGGTAGAACGGTGCGGCGACGAACAGGACGGCGAGCACGACGGCTGCCTGCGTGAATCCGAGCTGGATACCCAGTGCGTTGAGCGTGCCGCCGAGCAGCCCGAAGCGGCCGAACGCAACCAGCAGTCCGAGCCCGGCGACGGCCGGCGGCATCACCAGCGGCAGCTCGACGATCGTGACCAGCAGCGTCCGCCCCCTGAACCGGTGGCGGGCGAGCACGTATGCGAACGGCGTTCCGAGCGCGATCATCGCTCCGAACGCGATCGCATTGCACTTCAGCGAGACCAGGATCGCATCGGTCGCGACCTTCGTCCCGAAGTCGTGGAACAGGCTGTGGAGTGGCTGGTAGGTGATCAGCGCGACGATCGGGAGAACCAGGAACGCGAGCACGACCGCGATGAGCAGCGCGGCGCCGCCGCCTCCCCCGAACCGCCGCGCGAGACTCACGGCTTACCGAAGCCGGCGGCGCGGAGCGTCGCCTGACCCTTCGCGGAGAGCACCGCTTTGACGAACGCGTCGGCGCCGGTCATGTTCTTGCTGGCCTTGACCACTGCGATGAAGTCCATCGCTCCCGGCTTCGCCTCGGCGGGGAGCTTGAGCGGGACGACCTTCCCAGCGGCGGCCTTCGCGTCGGTGATGTACACGAACCCGGCATCCGCCTGACCGAGCGCCACCTCGGCGACGGTCTGCGTGACGTCGGTCGTCTGGCTGACCACGTTCTTCATCGCGGGGACCGTGATCCCGAGATTCGCGAACGCCTTGCGTGCGTAATCCCCGCACGGCACCGCGGCCTGGCAGATGACGAGCTTGACGCCGGGTTTCGTGATGTCGCTGACGGACGTGATGTGCGCCGGGTTGTTCTTCGGCACGATGAGTACGAGCGTGTTGGTCGCGAACTCGACGGGCTTGGTCACCAGCCCCTTGGCGAAGAGCGCAGCAGGCTGCTTAGGGCTGGCGGCGGCGAAAACATCGGCGGGCGCACCCTGCTCGATCTGCGCCTCGAGCGCATCGGAACCGGCAAACGTGTACTTGGCGCTCGGGTCGATCTTCGGCAACACCTTGGTCAGTGAGGCGGCCGCGAGTACGGTCGGTCCCGATCCAGTCGATGCTGCGGGCGAGGTCGTCGACGCGGCGCTCGAACCCGTCGTGCCGGAGGCGCTGGTCGAGCTGGTGCTGGCGCTGCTCCCGCACCCGGCGAGAGCCACCGCACCGATTACCGACCCAACTGCCACCGCTCGTTTTGAATTGACCACCGGCCGCCTCCGCTGCTTCATCGTGACAGGATCGGAGCAAGATACTAGGATCCTGGCAGTGAGCGTGCGATCCAGACGTGTCGAACTCGGCCTGACCCAGACCGCAGCTCGCCGTCCGGAGCGGGGTCAGCCGCCAGCTGATCGCGGCAGTGGAAGCCGGGCGCAACACGCCGGCCGTCGCGGCAGCGCTCTCGCTGGCGCGGGCGCTGGGGACAACCGTCGAGGAGTTGTTCGGCTCGCACGACCCGCCGTCTGTCGTGGGGGCACTAGGCGATCGGTTACCCGATGGGGCGCGGCTGCGCGTGGGGAGGGTAGGCGACCAACTCGTCGCCGCCGAGATGGCTGACCACGGCGTCGCCGGTGCCGGTTGGGCGGCGCCGGACGGCGTGCTCGCGGGTGGCGCGCTGCGCCTGTTCGAGGGCGCCAGGCCCGCTGGCGTGGTGATCGCCGGCTGCGATCCGGCGCTCGGGGTCGCGGAGGCGATGCTCGCCGGCCTTGGCCCCCGCAGCCTGCTCGCGCTCTCGGCCCCCACCGGGGTGGCGCTCAAGGCGCTGCGAGCCGGCACGGTCCACGCGGCGGTTGTTCATGATCGGCGGGGGCACCTACCCGAGCCACCGGTCGCCGTCGCGCGCTGGCGCTTCGCGTCGTGGCAGGTCGGCGTAGGCCTGGCCCCGCGTTTACGGCGGGCGTCGCTCGAGGCCGTGCTGGCGGGCAAAGTAGTCCAGCGCGACCGCGCGGCGTCAAGCCAGAAGGCATTCGAGCGCGCGGGCGGCCGGTCGGCCCAGGGCCCGGTGGCCTCGGGCCACCTCGACGCCGCCCGGACCGCGGCCCTGCTAGGGCTGAGCGCGGTCACGACCGAGGGTGCGGCACGGTCGTTTGGTCTGCGGTTCCTCCCCCTGGAGGAGCATTCGGTCGAGCTCTGGGTGGCCGAGCGCTGGCTAGCGCATCCGGGGATCGAATCACTCGCGGAGCTGCTCGGGCGGCCGGCGTTCACCGAGCGGGTCGCGCAGTTCGGCGGCTACGACCTATCGGCCTGCGGCTCTGTGGTCTGAGCCGCGGCGTCCGGCTAGTGTTGCCGGCATGAAACTCAGCGCACGCAACCAACTTGCAGGGAAGGTCGTGGCGATCAACCACGGCGCCGCGATCGCGAATGTCGAGATCGAGGTCGCCGGTCAGCGCCTGGTCGCGTCGATCACCGACGAGGCGGCACAGGAGCTCGACCTTTCGGCGGGGATGGAGGTCGTCGCGATCATCAAGGCGTCTGACGTGATGGTTGCGGTGAAGTGACGAGCGCAGGCGCGCGGATCGGTTGCCAGCGCGCCAAGGCCACGCCGGCGATGCACAGTACGCCGCCCGGGATCGCGAGCAGGGGCGGCGTCTCCGACAGGAGCGGCCACCCGAGCAGCAGCGCGAGCGGCGGCACGAGGTAGGTGAGCGACCCCATCCGTCCGGCGGTCGTGTGCGAGAGCGCGTAGCCCCACGCGAGGAACCCCACCGTAGTCGGAAAGATCCCCAGGTAGACGATCCACAGTGTCTGGCCCGCGGTCACATGTCCGAGCGCGTGGATGAGGCCGGGCGTATACGGCAGGCAGGACACCGCGCCGACCGTGCAGGCGAGCCACGTGACGCTCAGCGCGGAGGCATGCGCGAGGACTGGCTTCTGGGCGATGACGCCGACGGCGTAGGACAGCGCGGCGATGATGCACAGCGCGATCCCCCAACCGGCGCCGACGTGGTGCTTGGCGCCCGCGACCCCGATCAGCGCCGCGCCGGCGAACGCAACCACGCAGCCCACGAGCAACAGCCGCGGGAATCCCTCCTTCAGTACCGCACCGGCGAGGATCGCGATGAAGATCGGTCCGACGTTGACGAGCAGCGCCGCGATCCCAGCATCGACGTGGCGCTCGGCCGCGTTCAACGCGACGTTGTAGACGCCGAACCACAGCACGCCGCAAATCACAATCCTGCCCAGCGTCCGCCGTGGCGGCAGCGGCTCGCGGCGCACAACCATCAGCGCCCCCAACGCGACGGCGCCCACGAGCAGCCGGCCGAGCGCGATCTCTCCCGGCCCGAACGCATGGCGTTCGTAGCGGATCGCAATGAACGCCGAGGACCACACCGCCACGGTCAGAGCGGCGGCGGCCATCACCGAAGGTTTGGGGCCGACGTCCATCGCGGGAATTGAACGCGAGATCACGGCCAGATGTGAGGTCGCCGAGCGGTGGGCCGAGCGCGCCGCCCCGGCGGTCAACGCTTGACCGCGAGCCCGACCTTCCGTGTGAGGCCGCCGGCACCGAGCGACAGGTTCAGCTGGAGCGTCGTGTGGCCACGCCTGATCCGCACCGTCAGCCGACGTGTGGTGCGCCCGAGCGTGAAGCGTTGCGCTCGGCCCCCGGGGACGCGTACGACCAACGTCGCCGGTAGCGAGCTCGCCACCTTGAGGCGCAGCGACCGCGCGTTGCGCTTGGCACTCGGCGGCGCCGACAGAACGGTAAAGACCGGTCTCGAGCCGCGCAGCACTACTTCGACCGAAGCTCGTCCGATGCGACCGAAGCGGTCGGTGGCGACCAGCACGATCCGATGCCGACCCGCGGACAATCCGGTAACCGTGATCCGGCCGCCGGTACCGAGCAGCCGTTGTCCGAGCATCCACCGCAGTCGCCGGCCGGTGAGCATCCGAGAACTGTCGTCGAACGCCTGGCCGTCGAGCCCGAGCGGGGCGTCGTTCAGCTCGCGCGTGCCGGACCACGGCATCAGGATCTCCGCGGACGGCGGTGCACCCGGCGAACGGAACCGGTGTGACACGGCGGACGCGGCGCGGAAGCCGTCGTTGACGATCACACGTAGGCGAGCGTTGGCGGAGTGGAAGAGGTAGCGGAGGGGAACGAGGGCGCTACCGAGATTCGGCCCGATCCAAATTGGGTTCCATCTCCGTCCCCCGTCACCCGAGTAATCGACCTCCGCGCTGAGGGCGCCGCCGCCGCGCTCGGAGGCGTGCCAGTGGAATGTCGCGTCGGCCTTGCCGAAGCTCGGTGGCGCAGGCGCGGTAAGCGCCGGCGCGTAGCGGCCCTCGGTGCGGGTGGCGAGCGTCGCCCCGTTCGCGGTGATCCGGACGCTGTTGACTCCGGTCGCGGGCACGACCCCCGTGAGCGTCAGGATCGGCACCGCTGGCCGCGAGTCAACGTGGCCGAGCGAGACCCGCATCGGGATCTCGGCGACCGTGGTGCCGTTGGCGCCCGTGGCAACCAAGTCGTATGGCGCGGTGGTCGGCTTCTGCACCGGGGCCTTGACCGGCTCGACGTCGTCGATCGTCACCTTTCCGCCGGGCTGCACGGAAGCGCGGACCTGGAGTGAGGCGACCGTGTGGACGGCCGCTGCGGACCGGGCTTGACCTGCGCGGGTATCCCGGGCGGCTGAGTAGCCGAATTCACTCAGCACTGCGTTCCAGTTGTGCACGGACACCCACGCATTGCGGGTTCCCTGCAACGGGTCGCCGGCGGACGCGTTGTCGCAGTAGGACATGAAGTCGAACCACTGCGTTCCGGCCGCAGAGGTCGCGGGGATCACCTGGTAGGGGAACGGATAGCCGGGCTCGGCGGGGGCGAGTCCGACGCTCTGGAGGTAGCCCTGCTGGTCCAGCGGCCAGGTCTCGGCCGGAACGGTTCCACCGCCCACACCGACGTTGGCGCCGTTACACGCCGACGCATGCGGGCGCCCGAACAGGTGAAACAGCTCGTGCGCGACGCTGACCAGCGGCTGGGGGGAGTTCACCAGGGCGAACTGCACGGGAGTGGCGTCGAACGCCAATCCACTGTCGAACAACGTGCAGTACCCGTTGCGCTGGGCGCTGCGGATGCCCGCTTGCTCTACGCCGACATCCCAGCCGTGGTCGGGCGACCCGTGGTCACAGACGTAATCGTTGAGCTTGTCGAGCAATGCGATCGTCGCGGCCCCATTGCTGTTGTCCTGGCCGACCTGGCCTGAGATGTCGATCGTGCCGGCGTACGGCTCGATGATCATCGGCATCGGCGTCACCACCCCGGCCCACTTGAACACCGTGGCGGGGTCCGGCAGGGTTGCGTCGTACGGGTGTGTGACGATCATCGCGAGCGGGCGGATCGTGACCGAGAACGTGTACAAAAACGGGATCTGGCTGATCGCGAACTTGTTGTCGATCTGGCACGAGCTGGTAGTGCACGGCGCCCAGGCCGGGGGCAGACCGGGCACATTCGCCGTGCGCGCGGCCGTCTGCGCGCTGGCTACCGGCGGGAGCGAGGTCGGCTGCGACGGCAGCAGCTGCGCCTGGAGCTGGACCTTGCCGCGCTCCCACGAACTCGGCAGCGCGAACGTGTACACGCCGACGTAGTCGTCCTGGAGGAAGTCGTCGCCGAATACGCCCTCGATGTTTGGGATCAGGTTCCCCGGCGTGGCGACGGGCAGGATCGGGCTTCCGGGTAGCGGCACCTGGTTGCCGTGGACGTCCGTGGTGTAGCCGTTGAGGACGGCCGGCACCTGGATTCCGTTGGCCGGTCCGTACTTGAGGTCGGCGTATACGCGCACGATCGTTGGCTTGAACGCGGCGAGCTTGGCGAGCGCCTCCTGGGTGCCGCCGAGCGCCTGCTGTCCGATCGACGTATACGTGATCGGGGCGGCGGGATTGCCCGGGTTGCGTTTGGGCAGCACCGGCAGCTGCGTTCCCTGGGTGATCTGCATCGAGACCACCTCGGGATCGAACTTCAGCGCGCAGGTTCCGCCGACCGAGATCGTCGCGTCCTCCTCGCCGAACGGTGGATGGGTGCCGTGGATCGTGGCGGTACGGCGGAGGATCGTGTTGCCGGTGGCAGGCGCGGTCAGCGTGAGCGTCACGGCCCGCGATTGCGTGGAGCCCGGGAACGTCGCCTGCACCGGGCTGAACGCGGCCTGGACTCCGGCCGGCAACCCAGTGATCGACAGCGACACGGGACCGGCGAAGCTGGGGTCACGGTTGACCGCCAGCGGCACCTGGATCGTGCACGCCGACAGGTCAAAAGAGGTGGAACCCCGGACGGAGATGCCGAAAGCCGGCGTCACGTAGACACTGACCGTCGCGCTCCGCGCGGCCGGGCCTGCCTTCGCCGACTGCGGCGTGCCGGTAACGGTGATCGGCAGAAAATGATTAGGGCTGGGCGGAGCGTCGGGTGCGGCCGAAAGCGTCATCACCGTCTGGCTCGCGTCCGCCGGGTTCGGCGCGAACGAGGCGGTCACGCCGGTTGGCAGTCCGCTGGCGGAAAACGAGATGCCGCCTGAGGACCCCCCCAGACGGTCGATGGTGATCGTGTCCGTCGCACTTCCGCCCTGCACGAAGCTGACGTCGCCCGTGGCAGGCGTGAGCGAGAAATCCGGTGGGGGCGGGCTCGCCGGTACGTCAAAGCTGAGGTCATCGATCGCGACCGCTTCGTTGTTCCTGGACGTGAAGGCGAATCCGGCGATCTCTTCCGAGGGCGCCGTGACGGAGATCAGCGTGTTGATGCCCGCGCCCTGGGTGACGGTGACGGAGTCCGGAGTCCCGACCACATTGCCGCCCGAGTCGTAGGCGGTCAGCGTCACCGTCACACAGTTCTCTGCCGTGCTGCCGGGTGTACAAGAGGGCGACGTGGGCGTGCCGAGCAGCCCCACATAGGCGGACACGTGCGAGCGCGGGACCTGGAAGGTGCCTTCGGCCACGGACTCGTTTGCGTCACAGCTGTGGCAGTCAATGCCAAGCACGTTCGGAGGCGAGTGCGCCTGCGTCGGGGCGCTCGTGATCGTGGCCTGGTCGGCCCAGATCGGAACGCTTCCGTTCGGCCCGGGTACCTGGCCGAGCACGACGCCCTGGCCGGCGCCGCCCACGTTCGCGTACTGGTTCGTGATCACGGCTCCCGCGGGCAGGTCGTCGAACCCGATCGTCGTGTCGGCGAGCGCCGACGCGGGCAACAGCAGCATGAATGCAGCCGTCAGGATGACCGCGTGAAGACGCGGCCGCCGATCTCCTCTCCAGCCCAACCTGCGGCCAGTATCCCAGCTACGCGACCACTTCTGCGAATAGTTTTTGGCGTTCCGGCGCCGAGGCGAACAGGTAGCGATGGACCGCCAGCAGGCCGTCGACGTCGTGCACGTCGTCGTCCAGCTGGGGCACCAGCAGCAGCGGGCGCTCATCGAGTTCCGCCTGCAAGCGGGCGATGTTGCGCTCGTCGCGGCGCGCGAGCACGTGGTAATCGTGAAAGTTGTCGGCGACCTGGGCGACGAGCTCGGGGGGGAGATCGAGCTCGGAGCCGAGCGCCGCTGTCACGGCGCCGGGGGGCCGGTCGCCGAGCAGGTCGTGGTGGACACGGTTGACGACCACGCCGGCGAACGGCAGCCCGACCTCCTCCAGCGTGCGGCGAAACCAGATCGCCTCGTCGATCGGGCCGCTCTGGGCCGAGGTGACCAGTAGGAACGCGGACGAGTCGGCCTTGCACATCCGCTCGACCTGAGCCGCGCGCTGACTGAAGTCCTCGGTCATGTCACCCAGTAGCGCAAAGAACGTGGACAGATCGGCGATCAGATCTACGCCGGTGACCCGTCTGAGTGCGCCGAGCACGGGCGCCGCGCCGCGCCCGAGCACCTTCATCCCGAAACCTGTTGGCCGCAGGAAGGCCTTCAAGGCTCTTCCCTCGAGGAACGCCGTCAGCCGACCGGGAGCGTCGAGGAAGTCGAGCGCGTTGCGAGACGGCGGCGTGTCGAGCACGAGCAGATCGAAGTCCCCCTCGCGGTCGAGGTCATACAGCTTGGCGATCGCGGTGAACTCCTGCGACCCCGACACGGCCGTCGACAGCTCGCGGTATACGCGGTTGGCCTTGATCTCGGCGGCGCGGTCGGGGGTGGGCGCGATCCGGTCGATCAGCTCGTCAAAGGTCCGCTTGGAATCGAGCATCATCGCCCACAGCTCGCCGCGCATCTCGACGCCGGTGATGCGCTCTGGCTCCACCAGCCGGGGCTCGTTCTCGAGGGTTTCGAGGCCGAGCGCGTTGGCGAGCCGCTTCGCGGGATCGATCGTCACCACCGCGACGCGCGCACCACTCGCCGCCATTCCGAGCGCGATCGCCGCCGAAGTCGTCGTCTTCCCCACACCCCCGGCGCCCGCGCAGACGCAGACGCGCTTGCCCTCGAGCAGTTCGGCGATGCTCATTTGACCGCGGTCGCAGTCCGGGTGCGCGGGCGGCCGGCGCCGAGCGCAGCCTCGAGTTGTTGCGACAGCTGCTCGAGCTCGGGCCGGCCTACATCGTCGGCGAACACATAGGGCAGCTCGACGAGGCCGCATTGCACTTGCTGGCGCAGGCGTACTCGCTGGTGGCGCTGCGTCGCGGTCCGTGCCTGCTCGGAGAGGGCGGCCCTCAGCGCGCCTCGCGCGAGCGAGGATTCGGATTGCTCGAGCGCGGCCGTCAGCATCGCCACGTCCTGCTCGTCGAAGCGCTCGGGGTAGAGCGCATTGAGAATCACCAGGTCGAGCGAGAGGTGCTCGGCAGCCAGTGCGTCGCACATCGCGAGCGTTTCATTGACCGGCATCTCCTCGGCCGTCGCGACCGCGACGATTCCGGTGAAGGTTCGATCCTCGATCGTCGTCGCGATCGTGCGTCCCTGGTGGGCGATCGGGCCGACGCGGGCGATGTCGGCGAACGTCCTCGGCGTCTTCAGTAACCCCACGCCATGCCCGGTGGCGGGCGCGTCGACGATCACCAGGTCATACGGTGCGGCACCGTGCGTGCGGCGCTCGAGCTGGGCAAGCTCCCAGACCTTGCCGATGCTGAGCAGCTCGCGCATACCCGGGGTGGCCATCGCGAAGGCCTGGAACATCCGCGAGGCCGACAGCGCATGACCGAGCGGCCCCGCCTTTACGCGCAGGTACTCCTCCATCGCGTGCTGCGGGTCGACTGAGATCGTGAACAGCCCCGGCGAGAGCTCGATCTCCACGAAGCCCTCGGCGATCAACGGCTTCGCCGTCGGTGGCTGCTCGAATGTCCGTTGGACGCGGTCCTGAGCGGCGAGTTCGACGACGATGCAGCGCTTGCCACGCCGTGCGGCGAGCAGCCCGAGGGCGATCGAGACCGTCGACTTGCCGACGCCGCCCTTGCCCATCACGAAGATCAGGCGCTTGTCGAGTAGGCCTGGCACAGCGCTCTGACGATACTGGCCGGGGACGAAACGCCCTGGTGGTGAAGGAATCACCACCGTCCGTGCGAATACAGGCGCGTATGAGTTCCCTGACGCATCGGAGAGCCCCGTGACCCCCTTGAAGGTGATCGCGTTCGCCAACCAAAAGGGCGGCGTCGCCAAGACCACGACCACGCTCAATCTCGCCGTGGCCTTCGCCGAGGAGGGCCACCGCGTGCTGTGCTGCGACATGGACCCGCAAGGGAACCTGACGATGTCGCAGGGAATCGACCCGGACACGCTCGACACGTCGATGTACGACGTGCTTGTGCATGGAACCCCAATCCGGGAGGTGGTCCGCAAGCGCGAGGTCGATGTCGCGTGCGCTTCGATCGACCTGGCCGGTGCGGAGATTGCGATGTCGACGATGATCGGCCGCGAGCGCAAGTTGCAGCGGGCGCTGGCGGAGGTCGACGAGGACTACGACTTCGTCTTCATCGACACGCCGCCCAGTCTCGGGCTGCTGACGATCAACGCGCTCACGGCGGCGCACAAGGTAATCGTCCCCGTCCAGTGCGAGTATCTGTCCATGCGCGGTCTGATCCAGCTTCAGAACACGCTCGCGATGATCCGTGAGAACCTCAACCCGGATGTTGATATCGAGGGCATCCTCCCGACCATGGTTGACTCGCGCACCCTCCACGCCAAGGAGGCGATCGAGCTGCTCGAGGAGAACTTCGGGGATCGCGTGTTCGCATCGAGAATCCGCAAAACGGTGCGATTCGCCGAGGCGCCTGTGAAAGGCATGTCGGTGCTCAAGTACGATCCGGACGGCTTGGCCGCCCACGCCTATCGGCAGCTCGCGAAGGAGGTCCTCTCAAATGCCAAACGCTAAGCGCGCCAGCATGCGCGAAGGGCCGCTCGCTGCCCTGTTCCGCAAGACCGCCGAGGACACCACCGGCCAGCCGTCCGAGGATCAGCCGTCCTCGCCATCGCGTGAGCCGGTCGAGGAGCGCGCGCTACCGGCGCCGCCGTCGGCTCCGTCACGCCCGGAGCCCGAGCTCGAGGTGGAACCGGTCGAGCGTCACGTTCCGTCTCCTCAGGAGCGGCTCCGCCACGTCTTCTCCTCCGACATCCCGGAGAACGTGCTGGACCGACCAGTCGTTCACGACCCCGCGCCCGAGCCGCTGGCCGACGTCTACGCCCGACCCGAGCACGTGGCGGAGTCATTCGCGCCACCGCGGCCGGTCGGCTCGCCCGTATTGAAGGTGGTTGGAGTCGGCGGCGCCGGTGTCAACGCCGTCAACCGGATGATCGAGGCCGAGATCGAGGGCGTCGAGTTCATCGCGATCAACACCGATCTCCAGTCGCTGCAGACCTCGGCTGCGCCCGAGACGCTGCACATCGGCGAGGCCGTCACCCGCGGACTCGGCTCGGGATCCAATCCGGATCTCGGTCGCGCGGCCGCCAAAGACGAGTACGACCGGATCAAAGCGCTGCTGCGCGGGGCGGACATGGTCTTCATCGCGGCCGGCGCCGGGGGCGGCACCGGCACGGGCGCAGCCCCGGTGGTTGCGTCGATCGCGCGCGAGCTCGGTGCGCTGACGGTTGGGATCGTGACGCGGCCGTTCCAGTTTGAGGGTTCGCGGCGGCGTGATCAGGCCGAGGCTGGAATCGCCACCCTGGCCGAGCAGGTGGACACGCTGATCGTCGTCCCGAACAACCGGCTGCTGTCGGTGCTCGACCGCAACACGTCGATGGTCGAGGCGTTCCGCGTCGCCGACGACGTACTCCGCCAGGGCGTCCAGGGCGTTTCGGATCTGGTGACCCTGCCCGGGCTGATCAACCTCGACTTCGCGGACGTCCGCACGATCATGTCGGACGCCGGCAACGCGCTACTCGGAATCGGGATGGGCACCGGCGACCGGCGCGCGATCGATGCGGCCGAGCAGGCCGTCGCCTCGCCGCTGCTTGAGACCAGCATGGACGGCGCCAAGTCGATCCTGCTGTCGATCACCGGCGGGCGTGACCTATCCCTTTGGGAGGTCAACGAGGCGGCTAAGGCGGTTGCCGAAGCGGCCCACCCCGACGCGAACATCATCTTCGGGGCCATGGTCGACGAAAAGCTCGACGACCAGGTGTGGGTCACCGTGGTGGCCACCGGCTACGGGGAACGACGGCCGCGGCGCGGGGCGATGGCCCTGGACTCGCTGGGCGAGCGTCCGCACGAGCGGCGCGAGCTACGGGAGCCGGCCGGAGAGCCGCGCGTCAGCCGGGTCCGACGCGAATCCGCTTTTGACCTCGACGTCCCAGAGTTCATCCCAAGAAGGTAGGCAGCTGGGCGTCGTTGCCGCGGGACATCCGACGACGGCTTCAGTCGGCGCCGGGGTCCTGCGAGAGGGAGGGAATGCGGTCGATGCGGCGATCGCGTCGATGGTGGCGTCGTTTGCCTGTGAGCCGCTGCTGAACTCGCTTGGCGCGGGCGGCTACATGCTGGTCGTGGCCCCGGGAGAGGCGTCGGTGCTGCTCGACTTCTTCGTCGCCGCGCCGGGGTTCGGGGCCGAGGCGGATCGGCGCACGGCGGAGCTGATTCCCGTCGATGTGTCGTTCGGCGATGCGGTGCAGGTGTTCAACGTGGGCGTGGCCTCGGTCGGCGCGTACGGGCTGCCGGCCGGGCTGTGCGCGGCTCGCGATCGCTTTGGCAGCGTTCCGCTGTCCTCGCTGGTGGCGCCCGGGGTGTCCCTGGCCCGTGACGGGGTCGCCTTGAACGAGCAGCAGGCGTACGTGATCGAGATCCTCGCCGGGATCGTCACCTCGACGCCCGAAGCGGCGGCGCTGTTCGCGCCCGAGGGGCGCGTGCTCGGCACCGGCGACGTGATTCGCCAGCCGGAGCTGGCCGACGCGCTCGAGCGGCTCGGCCGAGAGGGGGCGGAGCCGTTTTACAGCGGCGACATCGGCGATGCGATCGTCTCGTGGGTGGGCGAGCGCGGCGGGATGCTGACCGCCGAGGACCTGTCTTCGTACGAGGTGGTCTCGCGCGAGCCGGTGCACGTCTCGTACCGGGAATACGACGTGCTGACGAACCCGCCGCCGTCGGCGGGCGGGATCCTGATCGCTCACGCGCTGGGCCTGCTGGCCAGCGCGCCTTCGCCGCCATCGGTGGAGGCGATCGTCTCCGCGATGGAGCGCACGCAGGCCGCGCGCACGCCGGAGTTCCTCGAGGGACTCGACGATCCCGGGTTCGTGGCGCGGTTCCTATCCGGGGGCGGCCGGCTGGGATCGACCACGCACATCGCGGTGCTCGACCGTGAGGGGTGGGCATGCTCGGTGACGTGCTCGAACGGCGCGTGTTCCGGCGTTGTCGTGCCCGGCACCGGTGTGCACCTGAACAACATGCTCGGGGAGCAGGACCTCAACCCGCTCGGCTTTCACCGGTTTGCCCCGGGGCGGCGGCTGCCGTCGATGATGGCGCCGACCGTGGTGCTCGACGACGGCGATCCGATCCTGGCGCTGGGCAGCGCGGGCTCGAACCGGATCCGGTCCGCGATCCTGCAAACGATCATCCGCGTGATCGACCAGGGCATGCCGGCGGGCGAGGCGGTTCACGCCCCCCGCGTGCACTTCGAGGACGGAGTCGTGTACGCCGAGCCCGGTATCGATGTGGATTCGCTCACCGCAGCCGGGCGGGCGGTCAGCCGGTTTCGTGATCGCAATCTGTTCTTCGGGGGTGCGCAGGCCGTGGCGCGAGATTCCCGCGGCGGGTTCGCGGGCGGCGGCGATCCGCGGCGCGGCGGCGCGGCGATCGTGGTGCAATCAGACTGAATGAGAGCGCTCGGGATCGTGGCGCTCGCGCTCGCCTTGAGCGCGTGCGGGTTCGACGTCCGGTCGGGGGACGACTTCCTGCTGACCCGGGTAGGCGGTGGGCACCGGCTGACGCTGCTGGTCAACGACGGTGGCACGATCCGCTGCAACGGCGGCAGGGCGCAGCGGATCTCGAGCCGGCTGCTGATCGAAGCGCGAGATCTGGTCGTCAATCTCGACGGCGACGCCATGCGGAAGCTGTCGCTTCCGGCCCCCGCCGACAGCTTCTACCGGTACACGGTGAGGATGCAGGATGGGACGATCGCGTTCCCCGACACGGCGGCGGCAAGGCACCACGAGCTCGCCGGCGTAGAGGAGTTCATGCTTCGCGCGCTGGCCGGCCCATGCTGATGAGGAAGCTCTCACGCGCTGCGCGCTTCGCTACGGTTCCCCGCTCGTGTTCGCGATCGCGGCCCTAACACACGGCTTCGACACGTTCCGAGCCATCGTGCTCGGAGCGCTTCAGGGGTTCTCGGAGCTGTTCCCGATCTCCAGTCTCGGGCACACGGTGCTGTTCCCGAAACTGTTCGGCTGGAACGACCTCGTCAAATACCAGTCCAGCGGGTCCGAGAACGCCTGGCTCGCGTTCATCGTGATGTTGCACGTCGGTAGCGCGATCGGCTTGCTGATCTATTTCGGGCGTGAGTACATCGCGCTGATCAAGGCGTTCTTCGCAACACTGGCGAAGCGACGGATCGAGACCTCGACCGAACGGCTCGTGTGGCTGATCATCGCCGCGAGCATCCCGACGGGGATCCTCGGGTTGGCGCTCGAGCACGTCGCGCGCACCGCCACCGCCAAACCGGAGGTCGCTGCGATCTTCCTGGTAGTCAACGGGCTCATCCTGTTCGGCGCCGAGCGGCTGCGCCGACGAGCCGAGGTGCGCGAGCTTGCCCGCGAAGAGGGACTCAACCGGGAGGGGGGACGCAAGCTCGAGACGCTCGAGTTCAAGGAGGCGGTTGGGATCGGCTTCGCGCAGGCGGGCGGGCTGATCGCCGGCATCAGCCGCGACGGGATGGTCATGGCGGCTGGCCTGTTGCGGGGACTCGACAACGCCGACGCCGCCAAGTTCGGCTTCCTGCTCGCGACGCCGATCATCCTCGCGGCCGGCCTGTTCAAGCTGAGCGACATGACGGGCCCGAACGGCAACGGCATCCGCGGCTACGCGGTGATCGCGGCGGCCAGCGCCGCGGTGGTCGCAGTGTTCACGGTCCACTTCCTCACCCGCTACTTCCGCCGCGGAAACCTGAACCCATTCGCCGCCTACTGCTGCCTGTTCGGTCTGGCGATGGTCATCTACAACTCCTGAGCGGATTCAGTGTTGGCCGTGGGAGGGCCAGGGCTGGGTCAGCCGAAGTGGATTTTTCCGTTCGAGCGGGCGCGCGCCTGCGCTTGGTCGACGAAGTCCAGTCGTGTCAGCGCGGCGCGGAACAGCCGCGTTACGAGGCGCAGACGGGCGCTTTCGGAGCGGAGGTCGAGTAGGCCCTGCTTCACATCGAGCCCGAAGTCGACCGTGGCGGCCATCTCGTAGGCCCCCATGGTGGTCAGCTCACCGCTCTCGGGGTCACGGTCGGTGGCCCGCTTCACGAGGTCGGCGTAGGCCGCGCGGGCGGTGTCCAGCAGCGCGGGGTCGACGTCGTCTTCCTCCGCCACGAACTCGACGACGCCGGCGGGATAAGCGAGGTGGGCTTGGCGCTCGATGACCCGGAACACGCGCGTCCCGCGCGCCAGCAGATTCATCCGGCCGTCGTCCATTCGCTCGAGCACGCGATCGATCCGCGCCGCGCAGCCGTTGTCACGCAGGCCATCGTCGGACAGCCAGACAATCCCGAACTCGCTGTCCCCGGTCAGACACTCGTTCATCATCGTCTTGTACCGCTCCTCGAAGATGTGGAGCGGGATCAGCTCACCCGGCAGCGCGACGATAGCTAGCGGAAACAGCGGAAAGTCGTGCTCGAGCTCGGCGGCCATCGCGCTCCGAGCGTACGCCCTGAGGGCTACGGCCGGCGCGCAGTGAGGAGCAGGTTGTAGAAGATCGCCGGCGGCAGGCGGGGCTCCAACAACCCTTGGTCGAGCTTCTGGAGCAGCAGATAGCCGTCGCACGCGTATTGCTTCCACATCATCGGCACGGTGTCGGGGTCGGCAGTCGCCTCGAGCGCGCGGTTGAACCATCCGAACCAGTTGGCGGTCAGCTCCTCGCCGCGGACGCGGACGCGCTCGAAGCCGGCCTGGGCCGCGAGCCCGGACAGATCACGCGGCCCGAACGCGTGAATGTCGACGAACCCCTCGAGCTGGTGGTCCTCCTCGTGAGCGCCGCCGGCCGAGGCGGGAGGGGCACCTGCCGGGGCGGCCCGCAGCATGGCTCGCCACGCCGGCGCGAGCAGCACGGCGGCCCGCTTGGGAATCGCCGCGATCCGGTCGCCGACCCGCGACGGCTCGCCGGCAAAAAAGATCCGGCCGCCGGGCCTCAGCACACGGTGGAACTCGGCGAAGGCGCGCTCCAGATCGGGGAGATGGTGGAGCACGGCGTGGCCGAGCACGAGATCGAAGCTCTCCGCCGGGAAGGGCAGCGACTCCGCGTCGGCGCGCGCCGTCTTCACTGAGAGGCCGAGCCGCTCCGCGTTCGCGCCGAGCGTGGCCACCATCCCGGGCGAGATGTCAGTGCAGGTCGCCTCCTGGACGATCCCCGCGAGCATCAGATTCAGCGTGAAATAGCCGGTTCCGGCGCCGATCTCCAGCGAGCGCTGAAAGCCGCCGTGCAGCTCGGAGCCGAGCAGCTTGCGCAGCTTGCCGAGCACCTGCGAGCGTCCGATATCGCCGAAGTCGATTCCCCACTTCGAGTCGTAGCTCGCGGCGGCCACGTCGTGGTAACGGGTGTTGACATCGCGGATCTCATCCGCCGTCCGGACTGCCTCCATGGCGGGGGGCACAATACCCTGTCGCCCAGGTACGTGAACGTCTACGTTCAGGAAAATCAGCCGCCTGGGGTGCCGCCGCTGTCGTTGACGGGGGAGCGGACGTTGCCCGACGTCCCGGCCGAGAATTACTGGTATCGGCGGCACTTGGCCGTGTACGAGTGGATCGGCGCGCGTGTGGCCGGGCAGCGCGTACTCGACATGGCGTGCGGAGAGGGCTACGGCTCCGAGGTGCTGTGGCGCTCGGCAGCGTCGGTCGTCGGCCTGGACGCCAATCCCGAGGCACACGAGCATGCGAAGGCGCGCTATGGCCGCGAAGGCCTCAGGTTTGAACGGGGCCTGGTCGAGGCGTACGGCGAGCCGGACAGCTTCGGCGCGGTCGTGTTCCTGCAGACGATCGAGCACGTCCAGGACCCGGAAGCCGTGCTCGCCCATTTCAAACGCCTGCTGAGTCCCGGAGGCGTCGCGTACATCTCGACCCCGAACGTGTTGACCCTGGCCCCGCCCGGCGCCGAGAAGTCGGACAACCCGTGGCATCTCAAGGAGTACCGGGCTGAGGAGTTCCGAGCGCTGTGTGAGACCGTATTCGACGATGTCCACCTGTATGGGCTGTTCCACGCGCGCAAGCTGAAGCTCCATGCGGTGGCGCTGAAGCTCGGGTGGGACGCCATCCACCCTCGGCTGAAGCTCACGAAGCCGTTCTACGACTGGTTCACCCCGGCGATCGCGGCCGGGGATTTCGTCCTGCAGGACCGCGATGATCTGGAATCCGCTCTCGATCTGGTCGCCGTCTGCAGAACGACATGACGACCGCCGCCGCCCCCCGGGCACCCGACACGACCACGCCGGAGAAGTATCCGGACCCGCTCGTCAGCCTGCGAGAAAACCCGCGCCGGTGGGCTCGCAACCACATCCAGCAGCTGCTGATCTCGATTCCGCTCGCGCACGTGATGGTGCTGGCGTGGATCGCCGTGTACTACATCGCGTTCGAGCTGATCCACCCGGTCAAGCAGTTCTGGGACACGCTGCTCTCCCAGCACATCCACTTGTTGTCACAGGCCCACTGGAACACGTGGCGGCACATGTTCCGCGGCGGCGGGGAGTCCTACCTGGCGACGATGGTCGTGCTGTTCGTGCTGTTCAACCCCTACAAGCACCCGAGGGCGATGCACAAGATCCATTCCGCTACCGCGGTCATCGGCCGGGTACTGCTGACGCTGTTGTTGATGGTTCCCCTATTCATCGGGCTCGGGCTGCTGATGCACCAGCTCCAGCGGTGGCTCCACACCGGCAGCCTGGCCCCCGCGATCGGGTCGCACCCGAACATTGCGGCCAAGCTCTACTCGGACCAATGGACGACGAAGGTCGTGGTCGTCCTGGCCGGGTTTCTCGGCCGGCGGCCGATGTTCCCCGTGTTCGCCTTCGTAATCGAGTACTTCGCCGAGCGTCGCGTCGCCCGCGGCGGCACCGACCACTGGTGGGAGCCCGCGCCGTACCGGGCGACGGTGCGCCAGCTGTCCAAGCACGGCCTGGGCGAGATCCAGCGACGCCAGGCCGAGCGGAGCCGCTCGGTCACGCTATTGATGCTCGGCGGCACGGTGCTGGTCGCCGCCCTTGCTGGCTACGGCGTGTACATCCTTCAGCACTACGCCAAGTAATAGCCTCACGGCGTATGCCAACTGAACCGACGCCAGTCTCCCTGTTCGACGTTGCCAAACGCGCCGTCGAGATCGCCGACCCAACCGACACGAACGCCAACCTCGGCGACCTGCTGATGGAATTCGAGGACAGCGACGAGCCGGTGCGCGCTGTGGTCGACGGCCTCGACCGTCGTGTCGCCGACGCTGTCGCCCGGATCGATCCAGAGATCGAGGATCCCTCGGTCTCGATCGCCGCCGCCGTGATTCTGTACCTCGCCCACCGCCGCGACGAGCTGCACGACGCGCCCGAGAAGATCCTGCGGCTAGCGGCGCGCGCCGAGTGGAAGGGCGACCCGCCGACGGCCGTCCGCGACTGGCTCGCGGACCGCGGGGTGGAGATCTGAGCCAGCCTCGCGCAGCGTGCGGGCAGTTTCCGGTCGCGTCGTCCCTTTGGCAGACTCGACCTCGTGGGCAGGGCCGAGAATGTCAGGGTTGTCCAGGAGCTATTCGAAGCGCTGAATGCTCACGATCTGGATCGCGCGTACGGTTACTACCTTCCCGAGGCGAGCTACTTGGGCCAGCCCCACCCGGCGAATGGTCTCGGCGAAATGCGGGCGGTGGATGCTGCGTTCTTTGAGGCGTTCCCGACCACCGGCGGGAAATCAAGGAGATCGTGGCCGAGGGCGCTGTCGTAGTCGTACGACTGGATGTGAGCGGAACAAACCTCGGGCCTCGGGGTGGCACGCCACCCACAGGGCGTAGCGTGCAGTTTGAGGTGTGCAACATCATCACGCTGAGCGATTCTCGGGTTCTCTCGATGCGCCAGATCTACGACTCGGCGCACATTGCCCGGCAACTGGGATGGCGGCGCGGACCGCGGTTGTCTCTGCTCCGCCAGGACGGCAGCATTTCTTGCCGGGCGAGGGCGGCGCCGGTTAGGGTCGTATCGCGACAGGCCCACTACGAAGGGAGAGGACGATGCATGCAGTGCTCGTGACGGTGCAACTCTCTGAGAATCCGGACCCCACGATCCTGCGCGAGCGGGTCGTGCCTCAGGTCAAGGAGCTGCCGGGCTTCATCGCCGGATACTGGACCCGGGCCGGCGGGGAGGGGAGGTCAATCGTGGTCTTCGACTCCGAGGAGAACGCGGCCGCAGCCTCGGAGCGCGTGCCATCGATGGTTCCATCCGGGACGAACATCATCGGGAACGACGTGTGCGAGGTCGTGGCGACCGCGTAACCGCGATCCTCAGCTGAGGTTTCGAACCGCGCGCGGAACGACGCCGTGACGGCGTCAGGACTCAGGCGGGAAGCGGGAGGGGGCACCCGGCGAATAGCCTCCGACAAATGGCTCCGGGTGCCCTGGCGATCGTCCTCCACACCCACATGCCGTACGTCGAGGGCGGTGCCCCCTGGCCCCCGCCGGATATGGATGCATTCGTGCGGAACCCTGAGGGCTTCGGGACGTGGCCGTTCGGCGAGGAGTGGCTGTGGGAGGCGATCGCGACCTCGTACCTGCCGCTGCTCGACGTGTTGCCGGCCAACCCGCCGCTCACCCTCTCGCTGACGCCGGTGCTGTGCGATCAGCTCGAGGCCCCCGGGGCGATCGAGCGGTGCATCGCGTTCCTGGAGCAGATCCGGCCGGAGTCGCACGCCAGAGACATCGCGGCGGCGAGGCGGGCCGGCGACGTCCGCCAGGTCGCCGAGCTCGAACGCTCGGCTACTCAGTACGCCGACGCGGCGGAGCGACTGAAGCGCCTCGATCTGCTCCATGCCCTCGGCGAGCGCGCCACGTGGACCTCGTCGGCTACGCACGCCGTGCTGCCGCTGATCGCCTCCGACGCCGGCGTCGCGCTCCAGGTCGAGACCGGGATCGACTCGCACCGCCGGCGGTTCGGCGAGTGGAGCGGCGGATTTTGGTTACCCGAGTGCGCGCACGCGCCGTGGCTCGACCCGCTGCTCGAAGAGGAGGGCGTGAGGGCCTCGTGCGTGGAGCTGACGAACCTGTTTGGCCTGAATGACCAGCGACATCTGACCCCGCTCGAGACCGACGCCGGCACGGTGCTGTGGCCGATCGACCGGGCGACGATGGCGCTGGTGTGGAGCGACCACGGATATCCCTCGAGCGCCGCCTATCGGGATCACCACCGCCAGACCGAGCACGACCACCGGGCCCATCGCAACGACGGCGCGGCCTACGATCCCGCCGCCGCGAGTCGCCAAGCCGGCGAGCACGCCCGCGAATTCGTCGCCCACGCGAAAGAGCGTGTTGAGGAGGGCGGCGTATGCGTGTGCGCGCTGGACACCGAGCTGCTCGGCCACTGGTGGTACGAGGGGGTGGGGTGGGTCGAGCGGGTGCTCGAGGAGGCTGAGCGGCAGGACCTGACGCTGACCACGCTCGACGATGCCCTCGAAATCGCGGAGCCAGCCCCGGCGCCGCGCGAGCTGCGGCCGACCAGCTGGGGCGATGGGGGAGACCTCCGCACGTGGAGTGGGCCGGCGGTGGCGGACCTCGCGTGGCAGACCCGCACGGCTGAGCTCGCCGTGCTGCGCGCCGAGACCCCGCCGAACGAGCGGGCACTACGCGAGCTGCTGGCGCTCCAGGCGAGCGACTGGGCGTTCCTGGCCACGACGGGGACCGCGGGCGACTATCCGCGGGAGCGGGCGGCGGCGCACGCGGCGGCGCTCGAGTCGGCGCTCAACTCAGGGGAGGCCTCGAGCCTGAGGAACCTGGCGCCCGGGCTCAGTCGGCCCAGATGAATGACTGGGGGGCCTTGCGCATCCGGATCAGCCGTGCGGGCACCCCGCCGACGACGGCGTTCGCCGGCACGTCCTTCGTGACCACCGAGTTGGTCCCGATCACGCTGTTGTCACCGACGGCAACGCCGCGCAACACGCAGGCGGCGTAGCCCATCCAGACGTTGTGGCCGATCCGCACATCGCGCTTGTAGATCCCCTGCTCGCGGATCGGGCGCTCGCTCTCGACCATCCCGTGGTCAAAGTCGATCATCATCGTGCGGTCGGCGATGATGCACTCCCGGCCGATCGAAACGTGTCGGTAGCAGGAGATCGTGCACTCCTGGCCGAGCACCGACTTGGCGCCGACGGAGATCAGTCCCTCGTGGGCGCGGATCTTGCACCCGTGACCGAGCCACGACCATCGACCGAGCCGGACGACCGCATCGGGGCCGATCTCGAACTTCACCCCCGGGCAGACGAAGCACAGGCCATCGGTTTGGAAGCGCCCGCGCCAGCGCACCTTCAGCCACAACCACCGGAGCAGCAAGGGCACGTAGCCCGGCAGCAGCATGTTGTGGGTCCGCGCGAACCGCCAGAAGGCCAAAGGGCCGCCGCGCAACGGCGGTGGCGGCGAGCGCACGATCAGGGGGACCTGCGGCGCGCGGGCCTTCGTCTTCGAGGAGACCGTCGTCGGTTCCACCGCGCGGATCGTACGCGCCCCCTAGCATGATTGCCGTCCGATGCCGACCGCCGACAAGACACTTGCGGAGCGCCTGCTCAACGGCGACAAGCGGGCGCTGGCGCGCGCCATCAGCCTGGTCGAGGACGACGATCCCGAGGGCTGGGAGCTCGTCCGGGAGATCTACCCCAAGACCGGCAACGCGGCGATCGTCGGCTTCACCGGCCCCCCGGGGGTCGGCAAATCGACACTGATGGGCGCGCTGACGAAGCTCGAGCGCGAACACGAGCGCACGGTGGCGGTGCTCTCGATCGACCCCTCCTCACCGTTCACCCACGGGGCGCTGCTCGGAGATCGGATCCGTCTGGCCGATCACTTTCTCGATCCCGGCGTGTTCATACGGTCGATGGCCAATCGGGGCGCCCTGGGCGGACTCAGTGAGGCGGCGCTTCAGGCGGCGCTGCTGATGGATGCCTCCGGACGCGACGTGGTGTTGCTCGAGACCGTCGGTGTGGGGCAGGCGGAGGTCGACATCATCGATCACGCCGACACCGTCGTGCTCGTGCTGATGCCGGGCTCGGGCGACTCGATCCAGGCGCTGAAGGCGGGGGTGATGGAGATCCCCGACGTGATCGTCGTCAACAAGTCCGACCATCCGCTGACCGACACGATGATCCGTGAGATCAAGGGCGTTCTCGCGCTGGGTCCGAGAAAGGGCTGGGAGGTGCCGATCGTCCGCACCGAGGCGGCCCGGGGGGAGGGGGCCGAGGAGCTGCGCGAAAAACTCGCCGCGCACCGCGAGTACATCGTCGCGGAGGGGACCCTGTCCGAGCGCCGGCGAAGGAACCTGCTCAGTGAGGTGCTGGGGATCGCCACCTTCCGGCTGCGCCGCGAGCTGGAAGCGGCGATCCGCGAGGACCCCTCGACCCAGGAGCTGCTCGACCGTGTCGTCTCGCGTGAGATCGACCCCGCCAGCGCGGCGGCGACGATTCTCGAGGGGCGATAGGCGGTGGCGCAGGCGCTCACTGCCCCGTACCTGATCGCCGCGCTGACGCTGTGCGTCGCTGGGGTCGCGAAGCTGCGCGCGCCGGGGCCCGCCGCGCGCGCCCTGCGCGCCGCGGGTCTACCTGGCCACGTGCTGGCGATCCGTGTCTTCGCGGCCGGCGAGTTCGCGCTGGGTGCGACTGCGGCAGCCGTGCCGATGCCCGCCACGGCCGTCGCGCTGGCCATTGTGTACGCCGCGTTCGCGGCGCTGGCGCTCGTGTTGCACCGCCGTGGCGCCGAATGTGGATGCTTCGGCGACTCCGGAGCACCGGCGTCGCCGTGGCAAACCGCGATCAGCGCGTCGCTGGCGACCATCTGCACGATCGCCGCGACGGGCTCGGCTCACGGGATCGGCTGGGTCCTCGCTCGCCCAGCGGTTACAGCGGCGACCCTGGTCCTCGGCATCGGTGCGGCGGTGTACGCGACCGTCGTGGCCTATTCGGAGCTGCCGTCCGCGTGGGCGGCATGGGGCGGACGGTGAACCTGGCCAAGGCGTTGGCGGAGCGAGCCTCCTCGTTGCTCGACCGGCGCAGCTCGCGGCGGACCGCGCTCAATCGCGCCGCGCTGGCCGGCGCCGCGTTGGCGGTCGCTCCAGTCGAGTACCTGATCCGGCCAGGGACCGCGTGGGCAGTGATCGGGCCGAGCCACTGCAAACGCGGCCTGTGTCTCGACGGCTACACGGCGTTCTGCTGCGAGATCGAACACGGCTACAACACCTGCCCGCCCGGCACGTACGTAGCGGGCTGGTGGAAGTGCACGTCTTACAACGGTCATGGTCTGTGCCACAGCGAGGGCGTTCGCTACTACCTCGATTGCAACCGCCATCCGGGAGCGGTGTTTCCGGGCGGGTGCCAGTGCGCAAACGGCGACTGCCGCAAGCGCCGCGTCGATTGCAACCAGTTCCGCTACGGCCAGTGCAACACGGAGATCTCCGGAACCACCGAGGTCGTATGCCGGCTGATGATCTGCCACAACCCGGCGAAGATCGCCGAACTCAACTGCAACGGCACGCTGATGGTCGATGACAACACGTGCCATCACGAGGCGAGCTGTCTGGAGGGGCTGGCCACTCCGCTACCGGGCGGAGGCGGGGTCTGAGAAGCCGATGACGGCGATTGTTTCGATCGAAACAGTGGTGCTGGTGCTGCTGCTCGTGCTCGTGATCGGACTGTTGCGCAGCCACGCCGAGATCCTCCGCCGGCTCGGTCCGCCCGGGGAGGCGACGGTGCCGAGACCACCGACGGCGAGCCCGCCGCGGAGCGGACAGACCGCGCCGGCGCTGAGCGGCACGACGCCGGGCGGCGACGCCGTGGTACTTGACTTCACCGGCAATGGGCAGGCGCCGACGCTGCTCGCATTTCTGACCACCGGCTGCACGACGTGTCAGGCGTTCTGGGAGTCGCTCGCCGACCCACGGCTTCCCCAGGGCGTGAGCGCGGTGATCGTCTCCCACGGCACGGATCGTGAGAGCCCATCGCGAATCCGCAAGCTGGCGCCGCGCAACACGCCGGTGGTGATGTCGTCGGCGGCTTGGGGCGACTATGGCGTCCCCGGCGCGCCGTACTTCGTACTGGTCGACGGAACGATCCGCGGTGAGGGTGTGGCGACGACCTGGGAGGCGCTCGCGTCGCTCGTCGGCGACGCAATCGAGGACGAACGGGCCCCGGGCCCGGCCGCGCGCGGTCGCCACATCGACGACGTGTTCGCAGCGGCCGGGATCGACCCGCAAGACCCGAGCCTGTACCCGGGAGGGCGTCAGCCGTGACCCTGCTGGTGGCGCTCGGATGCGCCGCCGGGATCATCGGGGCGATCCGGGCGGCGTGGTCTCCCTGAGGGGAATCGATGCTCGCGAGCATCACTCCGCTCGGTGAGCGGGGACGGCAATCGCATTGGATCGTGACGGTGGGCGCGTTCGTGATCGGTGGGGTCGCGGGTGGCGTGGCGCTGGGGGCGCTCGCCGGCGGTCTCGGCGCCATAGCGCTTCCGGCGAGCCTGAGCGCCCCCGCTCGGCTCGGCGTTCTGGCGCTGCTCGCGCTGCTCGCGCTCGCGGTCGATGCCCGCGCGGATCCTGCCCCCGGCCCCCGACGCCAAGTCAATGAGCATTGGCTCCACCGCTACCGCGGCTGGGTGTACGGGTTCGGCTTCGGCGCGCAGCTCGGGTTCGGGCTGGCCACGGTCGTCTCGAGCGCGGCGACCTACCTCGCGCTGGCCGCAGCGCTCCTGACGGGCTCGCCGGCGGAGGGCGGGCTGATCGTCGGTTGCTTTGGGCTGGTTCGCGGCTTGACCCCGCTGGCGGGCGCGGGGATCGACCGGCTCGAACGGCTCGTCGCGTTCCACGCGCGACTGGACCGGGCGAGGACGGCTGCCGTTCGTGCCGGCGCGGGCGGCCTGGCGGCGATCCTCGTCCTCGCGGTGGCCGGGGCGGCGTCGTGATCCTCGACGCCCACGGGGTACGGCTCGAGCTTCCCGCCGGCTGGAGCGGGCGCCTGTTCGCTCGCGCCGGCGTCGCCGTGTTGCACGCGGGCGACTACCGCATCGCGCTCGACGACCACTCCACGTTCGGGGATGAGTGCACCGCTCGGATGCCGGCGCAGGCGATCTTCGTTGCGCTCGTCGAGTACGCGCCCGGCAACGGCCTGACGGCTGGGCGCGGGCTGTTCGCGGCCAAGCGCGTGAAGCTCGACCCGACTCGGTTCTCCGAGCGAGGGCTCGCGCACCCGCGGCCGGGGCAGCGGGGCGCCCAGCATTTCTTCACCGCGGCCGAACGACCGTTCTGCCTGTACGTCGTGGTGGCCGGCGATCGAGCGCGCCGGCGCCACCAGCTCGCGACTGTCGATCACCTGCTGAAGTCGCTGGCGATCGCGCCGCCGCCGGTGGGACACTCTCCCGCATGAACCCGGTCGACCGCCGCACGTTCCTGGCCACGGGCGCGGCAGCGCTGATCGCCGGCTGCGGGGAAGGCCGGGCGAACCCGAGCCGCGGCTCCGGGCGTCGTGCGGTGGCTGCCCCGGGGACGCCGAAGAAGCTTTCAGACGCGATCCGGGGTCCGGTGATCTACCGCGGCCAGCCAGGCTTCGCCGCCGCGTCCCACGTCTACAACGAGCGGTTCGACGGTCTAGCTCCGAAGGCCGTCGCGCGTCCGCTGAGCTCGAGCGATGTCAGCGGCGCGATCAAGTGGTGCGTCGCCAACGGTGTCCCGGTCAGAGCCAGGAGCGGTGGTCACAGCTACGCCGGGTACTCGACGCTGTCCGACGGCGTCGTGCTCGACCTGCGCAACATCCACGGCGTCAGCGTCGACAAGCGCAGCGGCACCGCCCAGATCGGCGCCGGCGCGCAGCTGATCGATGTATACGCAGCGCTCGCCGCGCACGGCGCGACGATCCCAGCCGGCTCGTGCCCGTCCGTCGGGATCGCCGGCCACGCGCTCGGGGGCGGGATGGGACTCGCGGGGCGCCATTACGGGCTCGCCTGCGACCACATCGTCGGAGCTCGGATCGTCACTGCCGACGGTCACATCCACGACGTCAGCCACCGCTCAGACCCAGATTTGCTGTGGGCGCTGCGCGGGGGCGGTGGCGGCAACCTCGGCGTCGTCACGCGGCTGACGATGAAGCTCCAGAAGGCGCCGTCGAGCGCCGCGTACTTCTTCGTCGACTGGCCCTGGTCGTCCGCCACCGCTGCGATCGAGGCGTGGCAGTCGTGGGCACCGCATTCGACGGACAAGCTCACCACGATCCTTCACGTCAACAGCGGGCCGTCGATCACCATGGATGGCCAGTACTTCGGGGCGGCAGGGGCGCTCCGGTCGCTCCTCGCGCCGGTCCTGTCGGTCCCGGGCGCGCGCATCACCGGCAGCGGCAGTTTGTCCTACCTCCAGCTGATGCGGCTCTGGGCGGGCTGTGCTCACGACAGCGCCGTCCAGTGCCACACGGTGGGCACGCGGCCCGGCGGGACCCTCCCGCGGATGAGTTTCACCGCGAAATCTGACTACGTCTCGACCCCTCTGCCGGCCGCCGGCCGGGCCGCGATGGTGGCCGCGGCCGAGTCCTCAGTTGGCTCTGGCGCGCTGCTTTGCGACTGCTACGGCGGCGCGATCAATCGCGTCGCCGCGTCGGCTACCGCGTTCGTCCACCGCGACGATCTCTTCTGCATCCAGTACTACGGGAATGGCCCGAGCCGCGCGTGGGTCGATCAGGCTTGGGGCCGGATGCGGCCGTACGTCTCCGGGAGGGCCTACCAGAACTACATCGACTCCGCGCAGCCGCACTGGCAGCGGGCGTACTACGGCGCCAACTACGCGCGGCTGAAGTCGATCCGCAAGACCGTCGACCCCCACCACCTGTTCAACTTTCCGCAGGCGATCGGGCGTTAGCTACGCGCCGGTCCCGCCCGAGGCCGGCGCCAGCTGGCCGGTGTAGGCGGCGGCGTCGTGGCCCGGCACGTCGACGCACCGCGTCAGGTTTCGGCGCGAGCGGTTCACGTACGTCGCTTTGAGCGCCGTGGCGAAACCGTAGATGGACTCGGCGGTAATCGTCACCGTGATCCTGAACGGGACCGACTCGCCCCGGGCGTACGTTTTGCCGGCGCACGACAGTGGCGCGTAGAACAACCCATTGCCGGCGTAGGAGCCGGCGGTGGTCTCCGTGAGCGTCAGCACGTCCGCGCCGCCGGCGCGGTTGCGCACGAGCTCGACCTGGGCGCACGCGCCGCTGGCGCACAGCGGCCGGAAGGTCCAGGTGCGTCCGAGCCGCTCCCCGACGTGCTCGCGCACGACATGGTGGGCGACCGTGATCCGGGCGTGCATCGAGAACTGTCCCTCGAGCCGGGCGCCGGCAAACGGTGAGGGAGCCGCCGCGGCGGCCGGCGTAGCCGACGCGACGGCGGCCGGCGTAACGGACGCCAGCAGCGCGATCAGCGCGGCGACTCGGCTCACAGACCGAGGGAGCGCGCGATCACCATCTCCTGCACCTCGTCGGTGCCCTCGCCGATCGTGAGTACCTTCGCGTCGCGATAGAACCGGCACACCGGGTACTCCTCGATGTAGCCGTAGCCTCCATGGATCTGGACCGCCTCGTCCGCGGCGCGCACCGCGAGGCGGCCGCTCTTGAGCTTCGCCTGGGCGGCGGTGATCGAGAAGTTGCGATCGTTGTCCTTGAGCCATGCGGCCTTGTAGACGAGCAGTCTGGTCGCATCGACCTCCGCGGAGATCACCGCGAGCTTCGACTGGATGGCCTGGAAACTACCGATCGGTTTGCCGAACGCGCGCCGTTCCTTGGCGTACGCGAGCGCCTGGTCGAGCGCGCCCTGGGCCAGCCCGACGCCCATCGCCGCCACACCGATCCGGCCGATGTCGAGCACGCGGAGGAACTGGCGGAAGCCGGCGCCGCGCTGGCCGAGCAGGTTCTCCTCGGGGACGCGGCAATCGGAGAACATCAGCGGCCGCGTGTCGGACGCGTTCCAGCCCATCTTCCGGTACGGCTCGCCCTGCTCGTATCCAGGGGCCCCGTTGGGCACGATCAGGTTCGAGATCTCGTTCTCACCGGTCACCGCGGTGATCGAGACGAGCGCGCTGATGTCGGTCCCGGCGTTGGTGATGAACTGCTTGGCGCCGTTGATCGACCCATTCGCCGTTGTCGCGAGTCGCGCGGGTCTGCGTGTTCCCGGCGTCCGACCCCGCCTCCGGCTCGGTCAGCCCGAAGGCGGCGAGGCGCTGGCCGCTGCACAGCTGCGGGAGCCACTCGCGCTTCTGAGCGTCGGACCCGAACAGGTAGATCGGTTGCGTCCCGAGCGAGGTGTGCGCGCACATCGTGATGGCGACCGACGAATCGATCCGGGCCAGCTCCTCGACGGCCACCGCGTAAGCGAGTGAGTCGCTGCCGGCGCCCCCGTACTCCTCGGGAAACGGGATCCCCATCAGGTCCAGCTCACCGAGCCGCTTGACGATTTCGTAGGGGAACGACTTGGAGCGATCCAAGCTCCTCGGCGACCGGGGCGATCTCCTGTTCGGCGAACTCCCGCACGGTCGAGCGCAGCAGCCGGTGATCGTCGGAAAGTTCGAAATGCATGTTTTTAGATTATTGAAAGCAGCGCCAGCCCGGTGCGTACGATCCTGCGGGTGGCCGGACCATCCAATTTCCCGCCTCCCGATCCGGCGTTGCTGGCCGCCCCCACCGATGAACTCGACACGGTGCAGCGTAGCGCCGCCGCGCGCCCGGCTCGGGGTCACGGCCGACCGCCGCACGTCCGCCTCGGCGCTTTGCAGCCGGGCGGGTTGTCGCCCGCGATCATGGCGATCGTCGAGCGCGGGGTGCGGCGCCGACCGGCGCTAGCCAACCGTCTCCGTGCTGAGGTCGAGCTCAACCTCGGGGACGATTACCCGCCAGTGCGGATCGTGTTCGGAGACCGGCTCGTGGTCGTCGAGGACGCGTGCGCCGTCGCCCCCGATCTTCGGATCCAGGGCACGCTTGGCAGACCTGATCAGCCTGATGGTGACGCCGCTGTGGGGAGGCGTACCGAATCCGATCAACTCGCGCGGCCGCGCGGCGCTCGGGAAGGTCGCGCTGGGCCGGGTCCGGATCGAGGGGCGGCTCGGGCTGATGCGGCGCCTGCTCGGCGTGATCAGGGTCTGAGCCCCGCAGCGAACTCGGTCAGCAGGCGCACGCCGAACCCGGTCGCGCCCTTGCCGCCGAAGTAGTCGGAGCGCGCGTTGTAGGCCATCCCGGCGATGTCGAGATGGGCCCAAGGTACGGCGCCGGCGAAGTGGTGCAGGAACTCGGCGGCGGCGCTGGCCAGCCCCTCGCGGGGCTCTGGGCGATTCGTCAGATCGGCGTACCGTCCCTTCGTCTGCTCGGCGTACTGGGGATGGAGCGGCAGCCGCCAGACGAGCTCGCCGCTGCGCGCAGAGGCCGCGGCGATCTCTGCCGCCAGCCGCTCGTCGTTGCTGAACAGTCCGGCGTACGCGCGCCCCAGCGCGCTGACAGCGGCGCCCGTGAGCGTGGCGACGTCGACGATCCGTTCGCATCCCTCGCGGATCGCGTAGGTGATGCAGTCGGCGAGCACGAGTCGGCCTTCGGCGTCGGGATTGTTGATCTCGATCGTCGTGCCGTCGAGCGCGCGGACGATGTCGCTCGGGCGCATCGCCTCCGGGCCGATCACGTTCTCGGTCGCACCGACGACACCGAGCACGCGTACCGGCGCCCGCAGCTCCGCGAGCGTGGCGATCGACTCGATCACGGCCGCGCCGCCACTCATGTCGAACTTCTCGTTGTAGATCGAGGGTGGTGGCTTGACCGTGAGACCGCCGGAGTCGAATGTCACCCCCTTGCCGACGAATCCCACCAGCGGCCCGCCGCCGCGCCGTCATAGGAGATGCGAATCAGCGCCGGCTCGAGCGCCGAGCCCTGGGCGACGGCCGCGAAAGCGCCCATCGCGGGATCCACGGGCAGGACGGTGGCCGACATGCCCTCGAGACCATCTGCCCGCTGCACCGCGTAGGCGCCCAGGGCTGACGGGGTCAGCTCGTTCGGCGGGAGGTTGGCGAGGTCGCGGGCATGGTTCTGTGCGCGGGTCACCACCGCCGCTCGGTCGACCACGCCGGAGATGTCGTGATGCGCCGAGACGATCAGTCGCTCGAGGCCCGGCCGCCGCTCGGATGACTTGAAGCGCAAGAACTCGTACCCGCGGAGCATCGTTCCTTCGACCAGCCCGGAGACGACCGCGGGCTCGACGTGGTGGGGGACCTCCCAGCAGACCGTGCGCGCGCTCAGCTCACGCGCGCGGCTGTGCGCCGCGGCCGCGGCCACCCGTGCCGCCTCACCGTCGAGCCGCTCGCGTGGCCCGAGCCCGACGATGATCCACCGTCGCCCCGCGGCGTGGGCGACAGCCAGCGATTTGAGCGAGGTCCGT
The DNA here is from genome assembly GCA_963794825.1 of uncultured Solirubrobacterales bacterium. GTDB lineage: Bacteria > Actinomycetota > Thermoleophilia > Solirubrobacterales > Solirubrobacteraceae > Palsa-465. The sequence continues at coordinate 1,408,710 of CAWCFB010000001.1, read as the reverse complement.
GCTTCCCCAGTCGTGAGCAACGCACCGAGCTCGCCGCCGGAGAGATCGTGGGCGATCCCCTCGCCGTCGCACACACCCACGATGATCGTGTCCGCGGCTGTCTCGAGCGGCGCGTCGGTCGTAGCGGCCACGTGCACGGACGCGGACGCTACTAGGATCTCAAACGCCACCACCTTTGACGAAACCGGAGACCTGATGCCCAAGACCGTGATCCTCTCTGCCGCCCGGACGCCGATCGGCAAGCTCGGCGGCGGCCTCGCCTCGGTCGACGCGACCGAGCTCGGCGGCACCGCGATCCAGGCCGCGCTCGAGCGGGCCGATGTCGCCCCCGACCAGGTTCAGCACGTGATCATGGGCCAGGTGCTTCAGGCTGGTCAGGGCCAGATCCCTTCGCGCCAGGCGCAGATCAAGGGCGGGATCCCGAAGGAGGTCCCCTCCGAGACGATCAACAAGGTATGCGCTTCCGGGATTCGCGCCGCCGCGCTGCTCGACACCGCGATTCGCGCCGGCGATCTCGAGATCGGCGTCGGGGGCGGCATGGAGTCGATGTCGAAGTCGCCGTACATGCTCAAGGAGGCCCGCTTCGGCTTCCGCATGGGCGACGCCAAGGCGATCGACGCGATGATCAACGATGGGCTCACGAACCCGTTCAACGGCAAGCACATGGGCGCCGACAACGATGCGGTCTCAGCCGAGATGGAGCTGACCCGCGCCGACATGGACCGCTGGGCGCTGCGCTCGCATGAGCTCGCGATCAAGGCGACCGACGAGGGCCGCCTGCCCGAGGAGATCGTTCCGGTGACGATCAAGGGCAAAAAGGGCGACACGGTCGTCGAGATCGACGAGGCCCCGCGCCGCGACACAACGCTCGAGACGCTGGCCAAGCTGCGGCCCGCGTTCTCTTCCGACGGCGCTACGACCGCGGGCAATGCCCCCGGAGTCAACGATGGCGGCGGCGCGCTGGTGCTGGCCAGCGACGAGTGGGCGTCGAAGAATGGCAAGACCGCGCTCGCGACGATCGTCGCCCAGGCACAGGTTGCCGACGACTTCCCGTACCTGGCCCGCACGCCGGCCAAGGCAGCGCAGCTGGCGCTGGCGAAGGCCGGTCTCACCGCCGATCAGATCGACCTGTGGGAGATCAATGAGGCCTTCGCCTCGGTGACCCTGAACTCGATGCGGATGCTCGGGATCCAAGAGGACAAGGTCAACGTCAACGGCGGCGCGATCGCCCTGGGCCATCCGATCGGCGCCTCGGGCGCGCGGATCCTCGGCACGCTGATCGCCGAACTGCGCCGGCGCGGTGGCGGCCTCGGCTGCGCCGCCATCTGCTCGGGCGGCGGCCAGGGTGACGCGGTAATTGTGGAAGTGAATGGCGGCTAGCGCCGCTTTCTTCGATCTGGACCGCACCTTGATGGAGGGCTCCTCGGCCTTCCAGTTCGGGCGTGCCGCCTACAAAGCCGGATTGATGTCTCGCCGTCGGCTGATCGCCGACGCGGTGGCGAACCTGCGCTTCCGCCTGCGCGGGGCCTCCGACGAGGACACGAACCAGCTGCGCGACCGGATCTCGAAGTCGCTCGCCGGTGTCCGCGTCCGTGATCTGGAGCGGCTCGGCGCCAGCGTGCTGGGCGGCGTGCTGCCTCGGATATACCCGGAGGTACTCGCCATCGCTCACCGCCACCAAGACGAAGGGCGGCGCGTGTACATCGTCACCGCCGCGTCCGGGGAGCTGGCGGAGATGCTCGCGCGCGTCCTCGCGCTCGACGGCGGGATCGGGTCGCAGTTCTCCAGCGTGCGCGACGGGGTCTACACCGGACGGCCCGAGGGGCTGTTCATCTACGGAGCCGGCAAGGCGACCGCGATCGAGCAGCTCGCGCGCGAGCAGAACCTGGACCTGGCAGCGTCGTACGCGTATTCCGATTCGGTCTCGGATCTGCCGATGCTGCGCGCGGTCGGCCATCCGGTGGTGGTCAACCCCGATCGCGAGCTGCTCGCGCTGGCCCGCGGGGAGGGCTGGGAGGTGCTGCGGCTCGACCACCTCAGCCGCCGCCTGAAGGGCGTGGCGCTGCTGGCCGGCGCCGCCGCGGCGGGCGGAGCGGGCACCGCCGCTCTCGCCGCGCGCGCTGGCAGGCGCGGGCCGGCGGCGCGGACTCGCGTTCGGGCGCGCCGCACGATCGACCGGGTACCGGCGCGAACCTCGCGCCCCCGCAGGCTCGCTGTTCGCCGCTGAGGACGGTGAACGTAAACTCCGGTTGATGGCCACGAGAACTCGGACGAGCTCTGGCGACGCGGAGAGGTGGGAGCGCGAAACCTACGCTCGCGAAGGCGAGCGTGAGGCACCGTTTTCGACGATGTCGGGCGAGCCGATCCGGCCGCTCTACACCGAGGCGGACCTGCCGGACGACCCGGATGAGTCGATCGGGCTGCCGGGCGAGTTTCCGTACACGCGCGGCGTCTACGGGTCGATGTATCGCGGGCGGTTGTGGACGATGCGGCAGTTCGCGGGGTTTGGCACCTCAGAGGAGACCAACCAGCGGTTCCGGTACCTGCTGGACCATGGGCAGACCGGGCTGTCGACGGCGTTCGACATGCCTTCGTTGATGGGTCACGACTCCGACCATCCCCGTTCGCTGGGCGAGGTCGGGCGCGAGGGCACCGCGATCGACACGGTGGCCGACATGGAGACGTTGTTCGGCGGCATTCCGCTCGAGGACGTGAGCGTGTCGATGACGATCAACGCCCCCGCGGCCATCATGCTCGCCTTCTATGTGATCGCGGCAGAGCGGCGCGGGATCGGTCCGGACCGTCTGTCGGGAACGATCCAGACGGACATCTTGAAGGAGTACATCGCGCAGAAGGAGTGGTGCTTCCCGGTCGATCCGGCGATGCGTCTGGTCACGGACATGATCGAGTGGTGCTCGGGCGAGATGCCGCGCTGGCATCCGATCAGCATCTCCGGCTACCACATCCGAGAGGCGGGCTCCACCGCAGTGCAGGAGCTGGCGTTTACGCTCAAAGACGGCCTGACCTACGTAGAGCTAGCGGTCGCCCGGGGGCTGGACGTGGATGCCTTTGCGCCACGGCTGAGCTTCTTCTTCAACGCGCAGATCGACTTCTTCGAGGAGATCGCGAAGTACCGAGCGGCGCGGCGGATCTGGGCCCGTGAGCTGCGCGACACATTCGGGGCGCGGAACCCGAAGTCGATGTTGATGCGGTTCCACACCCAGACGGCGGGAGTGTCGCTGACCGCCCAGCAGCCGCTGAACAACATCGTGCGCACGGCCATCGAGGCCCTGGCCGGCGTCCTCGGCGGGACTCAGTCGCTGCACACCAACAGCTTCGACGAGGCGCTCGCCCTCCCGACCGAGGCGGCGGTCAAGGTCGCCCTGCGCACGCAGCAGATCATCGCCGAGGAAACCGGAGTCGCGAACACCATCGACCCGTTGGGGGGCTCGTATTTCGTCGAGGCGCTGACCGATCGGATGGAGGAGCAGTGCTACGAGTACTTCTCCAAGATCGACGAGCTGGGGGGGATGGTCGAGGCGGTCAAGCGCGGCTTCCCGCAGCGGGAGATCGCCGACGCGGCGTTCCGCTATCAGCAGGAGGTCGAGTCCGGGATGCGACAGGTCGTGGGCGTCAACGCCTACACCGAGGGTGGCGAGGACGCGACACCGACCCTCCGGATCGACCCGGCGCTGGAGACCAAGCAGATCGAACGCGTCCGGGCGGTCCGCGAGCGTCGCGACGGCGACGCGGTCACCAGTGCCCTGGAGGCCCTGGAGCGGGCGGCGCGGGACCCGAACACGAACCTAATGCCGCTGCTGCTCGACGCTGCGCGCGCCGATGCGACGGAGGGCGAGATGATTCAAGCCCTTCAGTCCGTGTTCGGCTCCTACACCGAATCGCCCGCTTTCTGAACGTCAGGCGCCCGCTTCTGCACGGGCGCCCGCTTTCTAGACGTCAGACGAGATCCCGCGCGACTGCCTTGACGTCGCGCACGGCGGTCGTCGCGTCGCGCTTGACCTGCCTGCGGCCGCGACGCACTGCCTGCTCGCCACGACGCTCCAACTTGCGCAGCGACGTCGTCCGGCGCCTCGGGTCGGAGTACCGCCGGAACGTGCCCACGACGGCGTCGCGGGCCTCGAGGGCGGCGCCGAGCTGGATCAGCACCAACCGCTCACCCTGACGCGCGGCGCCTTGCAGCCCCGACGCGGCCGCGCCCACCGTCGACCGGCTGGTCGCGGTGGCCGAGCGCCCGGTTGCGCGGGCGGCGGTTCGGGTTGTCTTGGCGCTGCGCCGAGCAGCGTTTCGCTTGCGGGTGGCCGCAGCCTTCTCGGCGGCGGCGCGTCGTTGAGTCGTCGTTTGCTGTGCCATGCAGCTTCACACCTCTGAGGATCGATGGCCATTGGTACGGGCCGGTGGCGGTGCCACCGGTGAACGATGCGGCGCGTGCGTCGACGCGTGCCGTGGCATACGTCGATGGCGAGCGCGCCCTCGCTCACTACTGACCTACCCGGCGACGGCCAGTCGCAATCGTCCGCGGTCGGCCGACCTCTGGGCGGGGCGATCCCTCGGTCGGCCGACCCTTCGGCAGGCGAATGGGTTAGGCGGCCCGCGGGGCGGGGATGAACTGCGTCACCCAGTCGCCGGTGATCTGCCGGGTCGCCGCATTGATCCGGTTCCATGTGTTGATTGAGGCGATTGCCACCACCAGCGCTCCGAGCTCCTGCTCGTCGTAGTGGCGGGAGGCCTCCTCCCACATAGCGTCCGGTACGGGGTCAGATTGATCGGCGAGCCGGGTCAACGACTCCGTCAACGCCAGCGCGGCGCGCTCGGCATCGGTGAAGTACGGGGCCTCGCGCCACGCCCCGATCATGAAGATCCGCTCGTCGGACTCGCCTTGGTTCCGGAGCTCGCGCGTGTGCATGTCCAGGCACACCGAGCAGCCGTTGATCTGGCTGGCCCGGACCTCGATCAGCAGGAGTGTGGTCCGCGGGACACCTGCGTGGTGAGTCGCCGCGGATAGCTTCTGAAGCGCGGACAGGACGCCGGGAAGGGTCTGGGCGGGGCTGTCGATTCGTGGTTCCATCGTGGTCCTTTTGGTTGGCTCGTTAGTTGCGCCTACCTCATTGACACGGCAGGGCGCGCGAATGTGACAGCGGGCCGCGCGCGCGAACGGCTGACGTGCAGGCCCCCGCGCGGCTGGATTATTAGAATCCCCCCGCCCCCGGCCGGCCTTTCCCAGATGTCTCCCTCCACCGAGAAGAAGATCCGCGTCGTCGTTGCGAAGCCTGGCCTCGACGGCCACGATCGCGGCGCCAAGATCATCGCCCGCGCGCTCCGCGACGCTGGCATGGAGGTCATCTACACGGGGCTCCATCAAACCCCCGAGCAGATCGTCGAGACGGTGATCCAGGAGGACGCCGACGCGGTCGGCCTGTCGATCCTCTCCGGGGCGCACATGACGCTCGTGCCGAGGATCATGAAGCTGCTGGGAGAGCAGGGCATCGACGATGTCGTCGTGACGCTTGGCGGGACGATCCCGGCCGAAGACATCGAAGAGCTGAAACGGCTCGGCGTCGCGGAGGTATTCACCCCCGGCGCACCTACGCAGGATGCGATCGACTTCATCCGTGGAGCCGTCCGCGCCTAGCCCGCCCCGGGCCGATTGACTCGTCAGTCAACCGGGTAAACTCACACCCCCTGAACCCAAGTAGGAGGCTGCTTTGAAGATTTGCGTCCTGGTGAAAGAGGTGCCAGACGCCGCCGTCGAGAAGCGAATCAACCCCTCGACGGGGCGGATGGACCGCTCAGGGGAGAAGAACCTCAACCCTTACGACACGCACGCCATCGAGGCTGCGATGCAGATTCGCGAGGGCGGAAACGCCGAGGTCGAGGAGATCGTCGCCGTGACGATGGGTCCCGAGTCGGCCGTCCGGGCTCTGCACAAGGCGGTGTCGCTGGGCGCTGACCGCTCCGTGCAGCTGACCGACGATGGTCTGGCGGGCTCGGACGTCGCCGCGACCGGCTATGCGCTGGCGAAGGTGCTCGAGTCAGAGCAGCCCGACCTCGTCCTGCTCGGCCAGCAGTCCGATGACGGCGAGTGCTACACGATCGGGGCTGTGGTCGCCGACCACCTGCAGATGCCGTCGCTCACGCAGGTGATCAAGATGGACGTCGACGGCGGCGGGCTGCGCTGTGAGCGCCAGGCCGAGTACGGCTACGACACCGTCCAGGTCGAGCTCCCGGCGGTGATCTCGGTGGGCGACGCGATCAACGAGCCGCGCTACCCCTCGCTGAAGGCGATCATGGGCGCGAAGAAGAAGCCGCTCGAGTCGAAGTCGGCCGGTGACGTTGGGATCGATTCTTCGCTCGTGGGCGAGGACGGCTCCCAGGTCAGTTGCGGTGACTTTCACGACCCGCCCGCGAAGGCCGCCGGGCAGATCATCGAGGACGAGGACACGAACGAGACGGTCGAGAAGATCGTCGCCTGGCTCGACGAAAGGAAGCTGATCTAAATGGCCGACGTCCTCACGTACGTTCTCCACTACGAGGGCGCGTTCAACAAGAACTCGCTCGGAGCGGTGTCCGAGGGTGCCGCTCGCGCCGCTGAAATCGGCGGCGAGTGCCACGCCGTCGTCGTCGGCGGAGAGGACCTGACCGATGACCTGTGTCAGACGCTCGGCCGGTATGGCGCCAAGAAGGTGTTCCGCGCGCAGGGCGCCGAGGGCCTGGCGCAGCCAGTGATCGACGTGATGTCGAAGGTGATGGACGAGCAGGACTGCCAATACGCGTTGTTCGGCGGCGGCCTGCTCGGCTTCGAGATCGGCGCGGGACTGGCGGCGCGCAAGCAAGCCGGCGTGACGATGGAGGTCACCGCCGTTCGGGCCGAGGACGGCAAGCTCGTCGCGGAGCGCCCGATCCTCGGTGACTCAAAGATCTCGGTCTCCCGTTACAAGGACAAGGGGATCATCATCGGCCGGATCAACGCATTCGAGATGCGCGAGTCCGGCGATGGCGCGGCCGAGGTGGTCGACGTCGAGGTCGAGTACTCGCCGTGGTCCAACCAGGCCAAAATGGTCCAGCGCGGCGAGCAGCGTGGCGCCGACGTCGACATCGAGGGTGCGGACATCCTGATCGCCGGCGGGCGCGGCTTGGGCAAGCCTGAAGGGTTCGAGCTGGCAGAGGCGCTGGCCAAGGCGTTCGGTGGCAACAGTGCCGTCGCCGCGACCCGCGCGGTCGTCGATGCCGGCTGGTACCCGTACGCTGCGCAGATCGGTCAGACCGGAAAGACCGTGTCGCCGAAGCTCTACTTCGCGGCGGGGATCTCCGGCGCGATCCAGCACAAGGTCGGGATGCAGTCCTCGGAGAACATCGTCGCCATCAACAAGGACGCGAACGCGCCGATCTTCGAGTTCTCCGATCTGGGCATCGTCGGCGATCTGAACAAGATCCTGCCGAAGCTGACCGAGGCGATCAAGGCGAAGAAGGGCTCCTAGTGGCGTCGCACAACGGGCACGGTCCTTACGCGCCGAGCGAGTTCCCACCGCCGGTCGACTCGCTCAAGGAGTTCGTCAAGCGCGGCCTCGACGACGAGGACGAGTTGATCGAGGTCGGCGTGGTGATCGTCGGTGGCGGGACCGCCGGCCTGGCCTGCGCGAACCGGCTGCTCCAGCTGCTCGGGGACGACCCGGAGCTGATGGAGCAGCTCGGCGAGGTGCCGGTCGCCGTCGTCGAGAAGGCGAAAACGTGCGGCGGCCACAACCTCTCGGGCGCCGTGATGCGACCGGGTCCGCTCCAGGAGCTGTTCCCGGACCTCACCCGCGAGGACTGGCGCAAGGAGCGCTTTGCCTTCGGCGAGGTGACCAAGGAGTCGGTGTATGTGCTCACGAGCGCCAAGGGCAAGCTCCCGGTGCCGATCCCGTTCGTGCCGAATTTCAAGAACCACGGGAACGAGGTTGTGTCCGTCTCGGCGCTGGCCCGCTACCAGCAGAAGCAGGCCGAGGAGGGCGGCGCGTACGTCCTCACCGAGACCTCGGCGACCCAGCTGATCGTGGAGGACGGCAAGGTGGTCGGGGTTCGCTCCGGCGACAAGGGCCGTGGCAAGGATGGCGAACCGCTGGGCAACTTCGAGCCGGGAACCGACATCAAGGCCCGGGCCACGGTGCTCGCCGAGGGTTGCTGGGGTCACCTCACCGGCGCGGCGATAAAAGAGTTCGGCCTGGCGGAGAACCGCGAGCCACAGGTCTGGGAGCTGGGCGTCAAGGAAGTCTGGAAGGTCAAAAAGCCGCTCGACCGCGTGATCCACACCTTCAGCCAGCCGTGGCCGATGCGCGTGGCGCGGAAGTACGGATTGCTCGGCGGCACGTGGATGTACCCGATGAAGGATGAGAAGACCGGCGACGATCTCGTCTCGATCGGGTTCGTGGTCGACCTCAACTACCGAGACGCCACGGTCTCGGCGCATGACCTGCTCCAGCAGTTCAAGACACACCCGCTGGTCAAGGACGTGCTCGAAGGCGGCGAGCGGGTGGCTTGGGGCGCCAAGGCGCTGCCGGGCGGCGGGTACTGGTCGATGCCGAAGCTCTCGATGCCGGGGGCCGTGCTCGTGGGTGACGCCGCCGGCATGGTCGACACGGCCGCGCTCAAAGGCGTCCACCACTGCATCAAGTCAGGCATCCTGGCCGCCGAGGCGATCTACAAGAACCTCAAGAACGGCGAGGCGCTCGAGTCCTACGAGACGGCGGTGGAGGAATCTTCGATCGCCAAGGAGCTCTACGAGGTCCGCAATGCGCGTCAGGCGTTCCAGAAGGGGTTCCTGATGGGCAGCCTGCTCGCCGGGCCGGCGATCATGTCGAGGGGCAGGGTTCCCTTCGGGCGCCAGGCCTGGCATCGCGACGATGCGGAGCCGATGTTTGTCGGCAAGACGCGCGACAAGTATCCGAAGCCTGACAACAAGTACATCTTCGACAAGCTCTCGTCGGTCTACATCACCGGCAACGCGACCAGAGACGACGCTCCGAACCACATCCGGCTGCGCAAGAACGTCCCGCGGGAGATCGCCGAGACGTGGCGGTACATGTGCCCCGCAGGCGTCTACGAGATCCCGGACGAGGCTCCGCAGGAGGGTCCCGTCGACGTGATCGTCAACTACACGAACTGCGTCCAGTGCGGGGCGATCACCGCCAAGGGTGGCCGTCTGACGCCACCTGAGGGTGGCGACGGGCCGCTTTACCAGATCACCTGACCGGCCCGAGGGCGGGAAACTTCTTGCTCCCGCCGTTGTTTAAGCCGGGTATGAGGCAATTGCTGGTCGTATCCATCGCCGCCTTGGCGTGCCTGGGCGCGTCCGCCGCCGCCGCCGTCGCCGGCGCCGCATCGACGGCGCCGCGCGCGCACCTCCGCGGATTCGAGTGCACGAAGGCGATCGAACCGGCGCAACGGATCGTCTCCGTGAAGGCCGTGATGCGTCCAATCAAGGGGACCAGGGGGATGGAGCTCCAGTTCAACCTGCTGAGCAAAACCGGAAGCGGGCCTTGGACGGCGGTCCGCGGCGGGGACCTCGGGAGCTGGGTCTCGCCCCCCAGGCAGGCGACCCCTTTGGGCTCGCGTCCCGGCGACGTGTGGACGCTGAACCATCCGGTGGCCGACCTTCCGGCGCCCGCCACATACAGATTCCAGGTCCACTTCCGCTGGCTCGGCGCGCACAAACGGATCCTCGGCGAGACCGTCCGCGAGTCGCCGACCTGTTACCAGCCCGAGCTGCGCCCGGACCTCGTTGCCCTCTCGTTCACGGCCCAGACGATCCCGAACAAGCCGAAACACGACCAGTACACCGCGACGATCAAGAACACCGGATTGACCGGCGCCGGCCCGTTCGAGGTCGAGATCACCGGCAACGGGTTCTCATCGCCGAGCAACGTGATCAGGATTGACCACATCAACGCCCATCAGACGCTGGCGCGGACCTTCACCGGGCCCCCCTGCGTCCAGTCGGCAGCGCCCGAGATGACGATCGATCCCACCCAGCAGGTCGACGTTTACACCCGCGCCGACACCACGCTGGCGGCCAGCTGCCCGGCGCAGCCCGGGAGCCCGGCGGGCTGAGTTCGTGCGGCCTGGGCGCTTCAACGTCCCGCTACACTGGATCTTGCGATGAAGACAGATATCCATCCCGAGTACGTCGAGGCGCACGTGCGCTGCACATGCGGCAACGAGTTCACGACTCGCTCGACCCAATCCGAAATCCACGTCGAAATCTGTTCGGCCTGCCACCCGTTCTACACCGGGCGCCAGAAGCTCGTCGACACCGGTGGCCGCGTCGAGCGCTTCCAGCGCCGCGCCGCCAAGGGCCGTCGCGCTGCACGCGCGGGCGCGAACTCCTAGGACCTTCTGTTGGCCGTAATCGAGGGGGAGCGCCTCGAGGAGGGTCGGCTAACCGCGTCGCGCGACGCGCCCGTCGGGGGTCAGGCGGTGCTCGAGGGCGTGATGATGCGCGGGGTGCGCACGTGGGCGGTGGCCGTACGCAAACCCGCCGCTGACGACGCGGGCCCGGATTCGCTCGGCCCGATCGCCGTCGAGACGTTTCCTCTCCAGCCCTGGGCGAAGCGGCGCCGGATTTGGCGGTTGCCGGTCATCCGCGGCGTGGTCGCGCTGGCTGAGTCGCTGACCATCGGGATGCGGGCGCTAGGGATCTCTGCGAACGCGCAGCTCCCGGATTCCGAGGAGCCGCAGGCGCTTTCCGGGGGCGTGTGGGTGGGCACGATCGTGGTCGCGCTGGTGTTCGCGATCGGCCTGTTCTTCGTCGTCCCGGTCGGGCTCACCAGCCTGATCAAGCACCAGCTCGGCTCGTCATTCCTGTTCTGGCTCGTCGAGGGCGTCGTCCGGACAGGGATCTTCCTCGGCTACCTGTTGTTGCTCTCGCGGCTGAAGGACCTGCGCCGGGTGTTCGAGTACCACGGGGCCGAGCACAAGGTGATTTCCTGCTTCGAGGCCGGTGACGAGCTCGTGCCGAGAAGGGCGGCGCTGTATTCGAGACTCCATCCGCGGTGCGGGACGAGCTTCCTGCTGGTGGTGATGATCGTCGCGATCTTCGTGTTCGCGCCGATCGGCCTGCCAGTCTGGTGGATCCTCGTGATCACCCGGATCCTGGGCGTTCCGCTAATCGCCGGCCTGTCGTTCGAGGTGATCAAGTGGGCGGGGCGGAACCGGCGCCGGCGCTGGGTGCAGGTTGTGATGGCCCCCGGCCTGGCCTTGCAGAAGCTGACCACGCGCGAGCCCGACCTCGATCAGCTCGCCGTATCGATCGCGTCGCTCCAGGCGGTCCTCGCCGCGGAGGGGACAGACCTGCTGTCGGCCTCCGACCTGGTTGGCGTCGAGCTCGTCGCGTAGGGCGACGATCGTGCCAGCCGAGTTGGCTGGTCATACACTCGAACGGCGATGATCGACGAGCTGGTGGCACAAATCGAGGCGCGGTTCGCCTCGCTCGAGGACGAGCTCGCGGATCCGGCGGTGATCTCCGACCGCGAGCGGTTCACGGCTGCGAGCAGGGCGTACAGCGAGCTCGAGCCCGCGGCGCGGCTGGCCGCCGAGTATCGGCGCGCGGCCGACGACGTGGAAGGCGCTCGCGAGCTGCTCACCGAGGATGGCGAGGATCCGGAGCTGCGGGCGCTGCTCGAGTCCTCGCGCGAGCGGATCGACGCGCTCGAGGAGGAGATCCGCTTGGCGATGGTGGAGCGCGACCCGAACGATTCCAAGAACGTGATCGTCGAGATCCGGCCGGGCGCCGGCGGCGACGAGGCCGCGCTGTGGGCCGGCGATCTGTACCGGATGCTGACCAGATACGCCGAGCGCCGCGGGTTCACCGTGGAGCCGCTGGCCATCGGGGACGGCACCTACACGTTCGCGATCAAGGGTGAGGGCGCGTACTCGGTGTTCAAATTCGAGGGTGGGACGCACCGCGTCCAGCGCGTGCCCGAGACGGAATCGCAGGGCCGGATCCACACCTCGACCGCCACCGTGGCCGTTCTCCCTGAGGTGGAGGACGTCGAGGTCTCCATCGACCCGAGCGATTTACAGATCGACGTGTACCGCTCCTCGGGGCCCGGTGGGCAATCGGTCAACACGACCGACTCCGCAGTGCGCATCACGCACAAGCCTTCGGGGATCGTCGTTTCGATGCAGGATGAGAAGTCGCAGCTCCAGAACCGAGAGCGCGCGATGCGAGTGCTCCGGGCGCGGCTGTACGAGCGGGCGCTGGCCGAGCAGCAGGCCGAGACGGCCGCCTCGCGCTCAGCGCAGGTGGGGACCGGCGACCGGGCCGAGAAGATCCGCACCTACAACTACGGCGAGCGCAGGGTCAAGGATCACCGGATCAACCTGCTGTCGCACAACCTCGACGGGATCCTGATGGGCGAGCTGGACGAGCTCACCGCGGCCCTGCAGGACGACGAGAAGCGGCGACGGCTGGAGGAGAAGGCGGTTGCCTGAGGCGGCGGTGGCCGCCGAGTCGGTTCGCGGGGCACTCGCCCGTGGCGCGTCCGCGCTAGCCCGCGCCGGAGTCGACGCTCCCCGCCTCGATGCCGAGCTGCTACTCGCGGACGCGATGGGGGTGGGACGTGAGCGGCTGGTGCTGGACGCGCGCGCCGGTTTGCCGGTCGAGACGGTTCGCTGCTACGACAAGCTGCTCGCGCGGCGAGCGGCGCGCGAGCCGGTCGCGTACATCCTCGGCCGGCGGGAGTTCCGGCGACTGACGCTGTCGGTCGACCGTCGTGTGTTGATCCCCCGCCCCGAGACGGAGCTGCTGGTCGAACTCGGGTTGACGCTGCCGGACGGGGCGAGCGTGGTGGACGTCGGCACCGGGAGCGGCGCCGTCGCCCTGGCTCTGAAGGACGAGCGGCCGGACCTGGCCGTCACCGCGATCGACGTGTCCGAAGATGCGCTGGCGGTCGCGCGCGAGAACGGGGCGCGGCTCGGTCTGGACGTGCGGTTCGTCTGCGCGGATCTCCTCGACGGCGGCGGCTACGACGCAGTGCTGGCCAACCTCCCGTACGTCGCCGACGGAGCCGCGGTCGCCCCGGAGATCTCTCGGTATGAGCCAGCGTCGGCACTGTTCGCCGGAGCAGACGGCCTCGACGTGATCAAGCGCCTGGTGGCGGCGGCCGCTTCGGTCCCGATCGTGGCGCTGGAGGTCGGGTTCGATCAGGCCGACGCGGCCGTGGAGCTGCTCGTTGCCGCAGGCTTCGCGGCGGTGGACCGGATGCGCGACCTGGCCGGGGTGGAGCGCGTGATCGTCGGGCGCAGATGAGCGCGGCCAGAGACTTCGACCGGTGCGTCGCCAAAGGCGGCGTCGTGCTGTTTCCCGCCGACACCGTGTACGGGATCGCTTGCGACCCCGACAACCACTTCGCCGTTGAGCGGCTGCACCTGCTCAAGCAGCGCTCGCCAGCGAAGCCCTCGGCGGTGATGTTCTTCGACCTCGAGGCCGCACTCGCCGCGTTCCCGGAGCTCGGCGTGCGGACGCGTGAGGCGCTGGGGCGGCTGATGCCGGGGGGCGTGACGGCGCTGTTGCCGAACCCGGATCGGCGGTTCGAGCTGGCCTGCGGCGATGATCCCGAGACGATCGGGCTGCGCGTGCCGGATGTGCCGCTGCTGAGGGGAGCCTCTGCTGCGGTGCTTCAGTCGAGCGCGAACCGCGCGGGTGGGCCGGAAGCGCGGCGGCTCGCGGACGTTCATCCGCTGCTGCGAGCGGCAGCGGATCTGGAGATCGACGGGGGCGAGTTGCCGGGGATCGCCTCAACCGTGGTCGACCTGCGCGGATACGAGCGGGGCGGCAGCGAAGCGGTGGTCGTCGTCCGCCAGGGCTCGGTGAGCGCCGAGCAGCTGTCGAGCGCGCTCGACGGCCAGTACCACTTCAACCCCGATACCTACGCGAACATGATCCGCGAGGACATCCCGCAATACGACGAGTTCCAGCGAGTCGTCGTAGGGGCGACGGGCAACGGCGTGGGCTCGATCCTCGATCTCGGCACGGGCACGGGGGAGACCGCAAGCCGGCTGCTGGCCGTCCATCCCGGCGCGTCGCTGGTCGGCGTCGACGAGAGTCCGCAGATGCTGTCGTCGGCCCGCGAGCGGCTCGGGGGAGCGACGATCGATCTGCGCGTCGCGCGGCTTCAGGACCCGCTCCCCGAGGGGCCGTTCGAGCTGGTGGCGAGCGCGCTCGCGGTTCACCATCTGGACCCGGGGGAAAAGGCCGACCTGTTCACGCGCGTGCTTGCGGCGCTGGTGCCGGGCGGCCGATTCGTGCTCGGAGACGTCGTCGTGCCCGCCAACGGGGAGCCGGCGATCGAGCTGACGCCCGGCTATGACAAGCCCGACCGGGCCGAGGACCAAGTCAAATGGCTGCTCGCGGCCGGCTTCGCGGAGGCTCGAATCCTCTGGGAGTCGGGCGACCTCGCCGTCCTGGTGGCTTGCGCTGCGTCATGAGAAGCAAACGCCAAGCTGTTCGCTGAGGTATCGGGCCGCCAGCAGCTCTCCGTCCGCATCGCCGAACCGCTCCAGCGCCTGCCCGTAGAGCTCGGCCACCCGGCTGGTGAGGGGCAGCGAAAGCCGGTCGGGCGCGGCGGCGAGATCGAGAACCCCCTCGAGCTCCTCCACGCAGCGAGCGAGCGGGAAGGTCGCCATGTCGTCACCGCGGAGCAGCGCATCTCCCGCTTCCTCGACGATCCGCCCCGCGGCGGGGCCGCGGGTGAGCGTGTGTTTGAGCGCTCGGGGGTCGAGGCCGAGCCTGGAGCCGAGCGCCAGGGTCTCCGCGACCGCCAGCGCCTGCCCGAACCACAGCGCGTTCACGAGTAGCTTGACCGCGTATCCGGTTCCCGGTGGGCCGATGTGCACGAGCTCGCGGCATAGTGCCTCGAGCATGGAGCGATGCGGCTTCAGATCGTCCGGGTCGGTGCCGACATAGCCCAGGAGGGTCCCGGACCGCGCGGCTGTGGGGTCGCCGCCGACCGGACATTCGAGGATGTGGACGCTGGTCGGCGAGCTGGCCCGGCCTCGGATCTCCGCGGAGACGGCCGGCACTGCGCTCGTCATGTCGATCCAGGTGCCCCCGGGGCGCAGCCGCGCCAGTATCGGCTCGATCACCTGCCGGACCTCACCCGGGCCTGGGAGCACGGTGATCACGACCTCTGAGGTCGAGGCGAGGTCCCCGAGCTCGGGCACCCACACGAGCCCCTCGTCCTCGGCGGCCTTCTGTAGGCCATGTTCGAGGTCCGTGACGGCAACCTCTAACCCCGCGTCGCGGAGCCGAGCGGCGATCGGGAGCCCCATCCGTCCGATGCCGACGATGCCTAGCTTTTGCTCGCTCATGTGGGTCTGTAGCTTGACGGGACCGCCTAGTGTCAGGCGGCCGGTGCCCGGCGGATCAATAAGTCCGCAATCTGTCGCTGACGCCCAGATGGTGCGGGGATAGTGACGCTCACGGGCACTAACTCCGCCGAGTTCGGCGCCGGCGAGGCGAGTGCGGAGTTAGTGATCTACGGCTTGACCAGCCCGATGATCCAAGCCCGCTTGATCGGGCCCCAGAAGCGGCTGTCGTAAGAGGCCTCGCGGTTGTCGCCGAGCACGTAATACTCGCCCTGCGGGAGCACAATCGGCTTGGGGAAGTTGCACGGCGCCCCGCTGCAACCGTTGACGTACGGCGCTTGTTCGCGGACTCCGTTGCGGATCACGCGACCGTTGACGATCGAGATCCGATCGCCCGGGCCGGCGACGACGCGCTTGATGAACGTCTGGACTGACTCCTTGGCCGTTGGCGCGTCGCATGCTTGCCGGTGGCCCATTCCCTGATTCCGCGCACCGCAGACCGCTGCCGCCGCATCCGCGCCGGCGGGGGGATGGAACACGACGATGTCGCCGATGGCCGGCGGGTGAGCGCGCATGGCTGCGTCGTCGGCTGTCACGATCTGGCCGATCCGGAGCGTCGGCTCCATGCTCCCGGAGGGGATCCGGTAGGTCGTGCTCGGGCGCTCTGCGAGCTGCGAGCCCGTGCAGCAGTTCAGCCGCCACACTCCGCCGACCCGGGTGAACTCCACCGGCGTGTGGACCGGGCCCTGGAGCCGGGCCGTGGCGGTCGACCCGTTGACCCTGATGCTCGACAGCTTCGGGCTGCTCGTGGCCGGCGTCCGTCCCTCGAGGCGGAACAGGTACGCCATCCCGGCGACGCACGTAGTCGGCGGCACCTGCCCGGGGAGGCGGCCCGCGAGGTCCTGCCTGAACCCCTGCCAGAACGCATTGGTGATCGCGTCGCACGCCGCCTGCGGCTGGTGCTTGACCAGCGCCGCGTAGAAGTTGGCGAACGTCGTCCGTACGGAGTTCGCGTCGCTCGCGCCGCCGCACCCAGCCACTGCGAGCGCCAGCGCGGCGATCGCTGCCCGACACAGTCCAGGTTTCCCCGCTCGGACCGGCATCGGCCGTCAGCCTACCGTCTGTCGCTCCTACCGCTGGTATCGTCGCGAGGCGATGAGCTCCGAGCTGCCGCCCGACTTCTTCAACCGGCCCGTATCCGAGGTCGATCCGGAGATCGCCGAGGTCCTTGGCGCCGAGCTCGAGCGCCAGCAGCGGACACTCGAGATGATCGCGTCGGAGAATTTCGTGCCCGTCTCGGTGCTCGAGTGCCAGGGAAGCGTGCTGACCAACAAGTACGCCGAGGGCTATCCGGGCAAGCGCTATTACGGCGGCTGCGAGTACGTCGACATCGCGGAGCAGCTCGCGATCGACCGTGCCAAGGCACTGTTCGGCGCGGAGCACGCAAACGTCCAGCCCCACTCCGGTGCGCAGGCCAACACGGCGGTGTACTTCGCGCTGATGGAGCCCGGCGACACGATGATGGGGCTCGAGCTATCCCACGGCGGTCACCTCACGCATGGGATGAAGATCAACGTCTCGGGCCGGCTCTACAAGATCGTCGCCTACCACGTCGATCGCGAGACGAGCCTGATCGACATGGACGAAGTCGAACGGCTGGCGCACGAGCACCGGCCGAAGGTCCTGCTGGCAGGGTGGTCGGCCTACTCGCGGCAGCTCGATTTCGAGCGCTTCCGTGCCATCGCGGACGCGGTGGGCGCGTATCTGGTGGTGGACATGGCTCACTTCGCCGGCCTGGTGGCGGCGGGGGTGCATCCCACCCCGGTGCCGCATGCCCACGTGGTCACGACCACGATCCACAAGACGATCGGCGGCGGCCGCGGCGGGCTGATCCTGTGTACCGAGGAGCACGCCAAGAAGATCAACTCATCCGTGTTCCCGGGCCAGCAGGGCGGCCCGCTGATGCACACGATCGCCGGCAAGGCGGTGGCGCTGAAGATCGCCGCGTCCGAGGAGTTTCGCGAGCGCCAAGAACGGACGCTGGCCGGAGCCCGCGCGGTCGCCGAGCAGCTGCTCGGCGCGGGCGGCGGGATCAATGTGCTCACGGGCGGGACCGACGTTCACCTGGTGCTGTGCGACCTACGCGAGTCCTCGCTCGACGGCCAGCAGGCCGAGGACCGGCTCCACGACGTCGGGATCACCGTCAACCGCAACGCGGTGCCGTTTGACCCGCGGCCTCCGGCCGTCTCCAGCGGGCTCCGGATCGGCACGCCGGCACTGGCCACGCGCGGGCTGGGGAGCGAAGACTTCGTCGAGGTCGGCCAGATCATCGCCGAGGCCCTCCAGCCGGACGGGTTCGAGGACCGGCGCAGCGCGCTTTCGGCCCGCGTGAGCGCGATCGCCGAGCGCTACCCGCTGTACGTTGGGCTGACGCCCGCCGTCGCCTGAGCGCGGTTTTCGCCCAGCAGTCCTGATCTGCTGCCATCCTTAGCCGGGCATGCGGTATTGGGATGCCGTCTTCGCCTTCCTTGTCGCGATGGCCGTCTCAGCGCTGCTGACGCCATGGGCGGCGCGGATCGCACATCGGATCGGCGCGCTGGACTTTCCGAGCGCGCGCGGCCTCTCGCAGAAACCGACGCCGCGGCTCGGCGGGCTGGCGATCCTGGCCGGCGCTCTGGTGGCGGCGTGGATCTGGTTGCCCTCCACGATCCACCTGCATCATGTGCCGCACACACCACTCGGCTCGGGTGGGACCGTCCACACCTGGGCCATCGTCGCGGGCGCCGCCGTGATCACGCTCGTCGGGGCGGTAGACGACTGGCTCTCGCTGCCGCCGATCCTCAAGCTGGTCGGCCAGATCGGCGCGGCCATAATTGCCGTCGAGGGCGGCGTGCTCGTCACCAACGTGACGCTGCCGTTCATCGGTGCCGCGCAGTTTCCGAATGCGGGCGGCGTGATCAGCGCGATCTGGCTCGTCGGGCTGATGAACGTGGTCAACTTCTCGGACGGGGTCGACGGGCTGGCGGCCGGGCTCTGCACGATCGACGGGGTCGCGTTCTCGATAATTGTGTTCAGCCTGGCCGGCGGAACCACGGCCGCGGCCGTGTTGGCGGCGCTGACGGCCGGCGCTTCGCTCGGGTTCCTGTTCTTCAATTTCCCGCCCGCGTCGGTGTTCATGGGGGACTCCGGGGCCAATCTCCTCGGCTATCTGCTCGGCGTGGTGGCGGTGATCGGGTCGCTGAAGACGGGCGCCGTCCTCGCCCTGGCGGTGCCGCTGATGATCCTCGCGGTGCCGTTCCTCGACACCAGTTTCGTCGTCGCCAAGCGGCTCAAGTACCGGCGCATGCCGTGGACTGCGGACGACTACCACTTCCACCACCGGATGGCGAGGATCGGTTTCTCGCAGCGCAAGACGATTGCGTACCTGTACGGCTGGACGCTGATGCTGGCCGGCGTCGCGGTCGCGTCCGCGATCGTCCCCTACTCCGAGCACAACGGGCACTACCGGATCGGCTGGCTGTTACTGATGATCGCGCTCGGGCTGATCGCGCTCGCAGCGAGCGTGTACCTCGTGTACGTGCTCGAGATCTTCAAGTTCCGGCGGTTGCGCGCTCGGCAGCTGCGGGCGGCGGACCCCGAGGCGAGCGAGCGCGAGGTCGATGAGCAGGTGGAGCGGGACATCGAGACCGGCGAGTTCGACAAGGTGGGGTAGGGTCGCGCACGTGGAGAAGGCCAACCTGGGGCAGCTGCGGTCGTTCGTGACGCTCGATGGCTCGTCGATCCGCGAGCTGGCCGGCCCGGCCTGGACCTCGGCCCGGAACCAGAGCCTGGCCGAGGCGACGCTGCCCGCGGGTGGCGAGACCGCCGAGCACTACCACCCGGTCTCCGAGGAGATCTACTACTTCGTCTCCGGCGCGGGCCGGATGCGGCTCGGCGAGGACGAGGACTCGGTCGCCGGCGGCGACTGCGTCGTGATCCCGCCCGGAACTCCCCACAAGCTCTGGAACGGCACGTCCGAGCCGCTCGTCCTGCTGTGCTGCTGCTCGCCGGCGTACAGCGACGAGGACACCGTGATGACGGGCCGTTGACGGGCCTTTCGCGGATCGAGCGACTGCTCCTCGCCGCCGTAGTGGCGGCTACCGCTGCCGCCGGCGCGACGCGGTACGCGGGAGGGATCTCGGCGGTGATCGCGTTCGTGTTCGCGACGCTCGCGCTCGCCGGTCTGGCCTGGATCGTGTCGTTCGCGACCGAGCAGGTGGGCGAGCGCTTCGGGCCCGGCGCGACCGGCTTGATGCAGTCGACCGTCGGCAACCTCCCCGAGTTCTTCGTCGTCATCTTTGCCTTGAACGCGGGGGAGAAGATCGTCGCGGAGACCGCGATCCTCGGCTCGATCTTCGTCAACGCGCTGCTGGTGCTGGGACTCGTGATCATCGCCGGCGCGCGACGGACGGGGGACGGGATCATGCGGTTCAGCCCGCGGCTGCCGAATGACACAGCCACGCTCGTGCTGATCGCATCGTTCATCATCGTCCTGGTCGGGCTGGCCGCCTCGGCTCACGACGCGGCCAGCCATCACATCAAGACGATCTCGATCATCAGCGCGATAGCGATCCTGATCGTCTACGGCGGTATGGCTGCGGCAATACCTGCAGTCCGACGAGCGGCCGCCGGACGACGACCGGCAACCGCGGATCGCCATCGTGACCGCCCTCGTGCTGCTGATCGCGGCCGGGACGGGCTCGGCGTTCGTGTCGGATTGGTTCGTCCACGCGCTCACACCGACGATCCACAAGCTCCACATCTCGCGCGCGTTCGCCGGACTGGTGATCGTGGCGATCGCCGGCAACGCGGTCGAGAACGTTGCCGGCATCGTGATGGCCCACAAGGGCAAGTCCGAGCTCGCGATCTCGGTGGTCAAGAACTCGATTGCGCAGATCGCGGCGTTCCTGTACCCGCTGCTGGTGTTGGTGTCGCTGCTGACCTCGACGGCCCTCACGTTCTCGCTCGCGCCGGTGTACGCCGGAGCGCTGTTCGGGACCGCCGTGATCGTCTGGCAGGTCACGGGCGACGGCGAAGCGACCGCATTCGAGGGGGCGGCGCTGATCGCGGCGTTCGTGATCCTGGCCACGCTCGCGTCGTTCGAGACCTAAGCCCCCGCAAACGTCAGGTGGGCCGCGCTGGGGTGCTATTCTGACGTTTACGTAAGAGTTCACTTCGCCTCCGGAGCCCTGATCTAACTGTCGACTTCAACCGCCGCAGCCCCTCGATCCAAAACCCCGGCCGGACGCCGTCTCGGCGTCAGCGCGGAGCACAGCCACTACAAGTGGTGGGCGCTCTCGTGCACGAGCCTGGGGATGCTGCTGGCGACGATCAACTCCGGCACCCTGATCATCGCCCTGCCGGACCTCGAGCGGACCTTGCACACGGGTCTGCTGGAGCTGGTGTGGGTGATCCTCGTGTACATGATCGCCTCGACCGTGCTGGTGCTGAGCGCCGGCCGGCTGTCCGATCAATTTGGCCGCAAGCAGGCCTACATCGCCGGGTTCATCGTGTTCGCCGCGGCCTCGCTCGGCGCGGGGTTCGCCGGCAACGGGACGCAGCTGATCTTGTGGCGGATCGCCCAGGGGCTCGGCGGCGCATTCCTGTTCGCCAATGCGGCGGCGATCGTGACCGACGCGTTCCCGAAGGAGCAGCTCGGGGTGGCGATGGGCACGAACACGATGGTCGCCGCGGTTGGCCTGGTGATCGGCCCGGTGCTCGGTGGCGCGCTGGTCGCGATCAGCTGGCACTGGGTGTTCTGGTTCAACGTTCCGTTCGCGCTCGGGGGCAGCCTGTGGGCATACCTCGTGCTGCACGAGATCACCGGCCGCAGTGGCGACACGCGGTTTGATGCCCCCGGCACGATCACGTTCCTGCTCGGGCTGACGGGACTCGTGCTCGGGATCAGCAAGGGCGGGATCAGCGGCTGGAATAACACCACGGTGATCGTCAGCCTGATCGTCGCTGCGGTGCTGCTGCCCTTGTTCGTGCTGATCGAGCGCCAGCAAAAAGCGCCGATGCTCGATCTGACGATCTTCAAGAGCCGCCTGTTCTCGGCCTCGGCCGCTGCCGCCTTCCTCAACGGCCTGGCGCGCTTTGCCTTGATGTTCGTGTTCGTCTTCTACTTCCAGGGCGTCCAGGGCAACTCGCCGATCCTCGCTGGGCTGAAACTGGCCCCGCTCGCCGTCGGGATGCTGATCGCCTCGCCCCTGGCCGGGATCTGGGCGGACCGCAACGGCTCGCGGGCGCTCGCTTCGCTAGGGATGCTGGTGACGGCGCTCGGCCTCGGCCTGATGACGACGCTCGGCCGCGACACGACCTACTGGGCGCCCGCCATCTACATGTTCATCGTGGGCTGCGGCTCGGGGATGTTCAACTCGCCCAACACGGCCGCGATGATGGGCACCGTGGCGGCGCACCGGCGCGGAATCGCCTCGGGGGCGCGGATCCTCGTCCAGAACACCGGCGCCGTCCTCTCGATCGCCTTTGTGCTCGCGGTGGTCACCAGCTCTGTCCCGAAGCACGTCCTGTTCAGCGTCTTCTCGGGCCTCGCCAACCACATCTCCAACAGTCAGCTCACACCATTCATCTCGAACATGCACACGGCACTGTGGTGCCTCACGGCGATCTCGGTGCTGGGGGCGTTCGTCGCGCTGGCCCGTCCGAAGCAGGTCAAGGAGCCGGCCGTGGCCGAGACCGAGCCGCAGCCGCAGCTGACATGAGCGCCACGACGGAAAAGCTCCGGATCGGAGAGGTGGCGGAGCTGACCGGCACGACGCCGCGAACGATCCGCTACTACGAGGAGATCGGGCTGCTGCCCGGGGCCGGCGACCGGGCTCAGGGACAGCACCGGTTGTACACCCAGGCCGACGTCGAGCGGATCACCGAGATCGTCCGCCTCCGCGACTTGCTGGGGCTGTCGCTCGAGCAGCTCTGCCGGCTCCTGGAGGCCGAGACGGCCCGGGCCGAGCTCCGCCGCGAGTATCACGCGACCGAGGATCGCGAGACCCGCAAGCAGATCCTCAACCAGTCGCTCACCCACATCGGCACCCAGCTGGAGCTGGTGCGCGGGCGGCTGGCGGAGCTCACGCAGCTCGAAGCCGAGCTGGTCGAGAAGCGCCGCACGGTCCGCGGGAAGCTCCGCGATCTCGAGCCCTGAGGGGCAGGATCCCGGCGTCCGGTGGCGTAACCACGGGGCTGAAGCTACGTACACTGAGCATCTGACTCGGCTCGCGGCGGGGTCACGCCTACGGAATGGCCGCGAGCTCACACTGATGGACACTTCTCGCACTTCACCCTGGCTGCCGCGAATCGCTGCCTTTGCCGCAGCCTTCGTCGGCCTCATCAACATCGGCTCATCGCTGACGCCGAACATCCGCTGGCGCGGCCACCTGCTCCTCCAGTACGAGCCGATGCAGGCGATACGGATGTTCCACGCGCTGGCGCTGCCCGCGGGCGCGGCGCTGCTGCTGGTGTCGCCCTACCTGCTCAAGCGCCGCCGGCGCGCGTGGCAGGCAGCGCTCCTGCTGATGCTGGTCCTTGGTCTGTTCGATCTGCTGAAGGGGCTCGACTTTGAGGAGACACTGTTCACCTGGGGCGTAGCGGCGGCACTGGCTTTCACCGGAGACTCGTTCAAGGTCCACAGCGACCCGATCACACTCCGCTCGGCGTTGTGGCGGGCCCCGCTGCTCGCGGCGGGCGCCGTTGCCGTCGCCGTGCTCGCCTCGTGGGCGTCACGTCCCGACTCCCTCCAGGTGACCGCGGTGCTCACGCTGCTTGCGGTCGCGTACGTGATCTTCCGTCCGCTCACGGGCCCGCGTGCCCTGCCGGGCGCCGACTCGCGGGCGGCCGCAGCGCAGCTGGTCCAGGACCACGGCACCGACACGCTTTCGTTCTTCAAGCTCAGGGGCGACAAGCAGTACTTCTTCAGCGACCAGCGAGACGCGTTCGTCGGCTACCGGATCGAGAACGGAGTGCTGCTGCTCTCCGGCGATCCGGTCGGCACGCGCGCCGCGTTTCCGGGACTGATCGAGCAGCTGAAGACATTCGCCGAGACCCGCGGCCTGAGGCTCGGGGTGATTGGCGCGCACGAGCGGCTGTGCCCGCTTTACGAGGAATTCGGGCTGAAGACGATCTACCTCGGCGACGAGGCGATCATCGAGCTCGACAAGTTCTCGCTCGAAGGGCGGCCGATCCGCAAGGTTCGCCAGTCGGTCACCCGCTTGACCAAGGCCGGATATACGGCGGAGGTGCACGAGGTGACAAAGCTCGCCTGCGCAGACACTGTGCGAGGTGGAGCGCGTGCTCGAACTCGGCCGCGAGGGCGCTCCTGAGCGTGGCTTCTCGATGGCGATGGACCGGATCGACGGCGCTCACGCCGATGAGACGCTCCTCCTGCTGGCCAAAGACGAGAACGAGCAGATTCGTGGTGTGCTGCACTTCGTGCCCTGTTACGGCCGCGCGACCGTGTCGCTGTCGTTCATGCGCCGCGACCCCGAGACCCCGAACGGTCTGACCGAGTTCATGGTCTGCCGCGCCGTCGAGCTGTTGCGCCAGCGCGAGCTCAAGGAGATGTCGCTGAACTTCGCGACCTTCGCGCGGTACATGCACAGTCCGGAGACCGTGCTCGAGCGGCTGATCGGCTGGATCGCGAAGAAATTCAACCCGTACTTCCAGATCGAGAGCCTGTACCGCTTCAACGCCAAGTTCTTCCCGCGCTGGGAGGCGCGCTACCTGGTCTACGAGGGGGCGCTCGGGCTGCCGCGGGCCGGGCTTGCGGCGGCGTGGGCGGAGGGTCAAGTGTGGAAGCCGGCGCTGCCGGAGCGCCGCCGCGCCCAGCAGCTCGCCGCCTAACGCTGATGTCGGCGAACGGCCCCCGCATCACCGGTCGCGACGTCGCCGGAGCGGGTTTCCTGCTGATCGCCACGAACATCGTCTGCGCCGGGATCGGGGCGGGAATCGGGGCGCTCGTCGGTGCGGTCACCCCGCTGCTGGTGGCCGGGATCCTGGTTGGGTTCGGCGTCGGAGTCGCGGTCGTGATCAACCGCTTCAAAAACGTCTGAAACCGCTGCCAGAGCGACCGACACCGCGTTAGGGCATCGGCTAGCATTGCCGCCCCGACGAGGCCCCCGGCCTCGCGGTTCGTACGTTGCCGCCACCGCTCCCACGGATTTGTCACCGTTGTCACACCGTTTCGACGAACAGCTGCGCCTGCGCGCGCGGAGCGTGCCGTGGCGGTGAGCGCCGCAGCTAGAGACGAGCGCCCGATGATCGCCCTCACGTATCTCGATGTGGTGGTCGTCGCGGTCGCTGCGCCCGTCGCCATCGCCGTCGGCGCACCCGCGCTCGGGTGCGCGCTGGGAGCTGGCGGGTGGATCGTGCAGCGGATCGTCCATTGGCTCGACCGGCGCTGGACCGCGAAGCTGCGCGAACCGCGGCAGCAGCTCGGCGCGAACCTGTTCGAGGCGTTCGGGCGGATCTGGCTGCTCGCCGGGGCGATCATTGTCGCCGGGGTCGCTGGTCATCGCGCCGACGGCCTGGCCGCTGCGCTGATGATCTTCGGCGCGTATTCGATTGCGTTCGTGATCCGCATCATCAGCGGACCACCGAAGCAGAGCGGTCCTCCTCGGGGGAGGTGACGCCATGAGCGGCGTGACGCGATGGTGGGACGGCCTCTCGACAGGCAAGAAGATCGGTTACCCCGTGCTGATCCTGTGGATCGGCGGGGATCGTGTTCTTTGCCGCGCTGCTTGGGCTGAAGCCGCACAAGGCGCCGACCGTGGCCAGCGGCGTGTTCTCGCCGACCGACGAGTTCAAGCTCGATACCTGGTTCAAGGTCGGGCCGATCTCGTTCAACAAGGGCGTGCTCTACCTACTGCTGACGGTCGGGATCACGATCGGCGTCATGCTGTGGATCGCTCGACGCCTGCAGCAGCGTCCCGGGCGAGTACAGGCCGCGGTGGAGTCGTTCTACAACCTCAGCCAGTCCATGTCGAAGGACAACATGGACTCGGAGCTCACGCGCAAGTACTTCCCGCTCGTCGCGACGCTGTTCGTGTTCATCCTGGTCACGAACCTGATCGGGTACATCCCGCTGCCGGTCAACTCGCAGGAAAAGTTCAACCTGTTCGGCGCGCACATCCCCTCGTTCCAGATCTATGCGGCGGACACGAACGTCGCGTTCCCCCTGATCCTCGCCCTCGGGGTCTTCTTCATCTTCAACTACGAGGGGGTCAAGCACCACGGGCCGATCGGTTACCTCAAGAGCCTGATGCCGGGCGGGGTCACGGGCGGCATGGTGCCGCTGATCTTCGTGATCGAGGTGCTGTCGGTGTTCCTGCGGCTGCTCTCGCTGACCGTCCGGCTGTGGGCCAACCTGCTGGCCGGCCACCTGCTGATCGCCTTCATGGCCGGCGAGCTCGGCGTGCTCGTGGGCGACCCGTACATCGCATGGGCGCTACTGCCGCTGGGTATCGCGATCTACCTATTCGAGGCAATCTTGATCGCCGGTCTGCAGGCATTCATCTTCGCGATTCTGACCGCCATTTACATTGGCGGAGCGTCACAGAGCCACTAACAAGGAGTTATCGAGCAAATGCTCCAAGCAGTAATTCATCTCTTTGCAGCAGCTACTGACCCGACCACGTATGGGAAAGCCGCCGGCCGCGCGATCGCGCTCGGTGTTGGTGCCGGTGGCGGCGCCGCGGGCGCCGGCGCGGGGATCGGCATCCTGTTCGGCAAGGTGATCGAGTCGGTCACTCGCCAGCCCGAGATGCGCGACGAGATCACCTCGATCCAGTGGCTCGGCTTCGCGCTCACCGAGGCGTGCTTCTTCTACGGACTGGTCGGCGGGTTCATCGCCTTCTTCCTCTAGACCGAGATGGCGCACATCCCCACAGCAGCGTCGAACTCGTTCCTGATCTCGCCCAATGTCGGGTTGATGATCTGGACGCTGGTCGTGTTCTTCATCGCCCTGTTCATCCTCCGCAAGGCGGTGTTCCCGCGGATCGCGAAGATGCTCGACGACCGTACGCACGCGATCGAGAACTCGATCGACGAGGCGCAGCGGATCCGCGACGAGGCGCACAAGCTGCTCGAGGACTACCGCGAGCGGCTCAACGAGGCGCGAGGGCAGGCCGACGAGATCGTCTCGCGCGCGATGCGGGCGGCTGAGGTTCATGAGCGTGAGTCTCGTGAGCAGGCGAGCAAGAAGCGCGAGGAGATGCTCGAGCAGGCCCGGCGCGACATCGCCGCCGAGACCCGCAAGGCGATTCAGGAACTCCGTCGCGAGGTCGCCGACCTCACGGTGATGGCGACCGAGCGTGTGACCCGCAAGACGCTCACCCCTGAGGACCAGCGGCGTCTGGTCCAGGAGGCCATCTCCGAGCTCGATTTCACGGCGCTGGCGAGCAGCGAGAACTAGGGACCGGAAGCGGGGAAGCACAAAGCCATGGAAGAGATCGCCCAGGTTTACGCGCGCTCCCTGTTTCAGGTGGCGAAGGAGATGGGGCTGCTGGACGTGGTCAAGGAGCAACTGGCCCAGTTCGCGGACGCGCTCAACGCCAACCGGCAGATGGCGATCTTCCTGTTCTCGCCCTACTTCTCGACCCAAGAGAAGAAGGAGGGGCTCGAGCGCGCGATCAGCGGCGCCGAGCCGATCTTCTCCAACTTCCTCGAAGCGTTGCTCGAGCGCCACCGGATGCCGGTGATCTTCCGCATCCGGACCGCGTACGACCGGCTATGGGAGGAGGAGAACCGGCTCCTCAAGGTGCAGGTCACGAGCGCAGTGGAGCTCGACGAGCAGACGGTCAGGACGATCGGCGAGCAGATCGGCCAGCAGACCGGCCGTAAGATCGAGCTCTCGAGCGAGATCGACGACGGCATCATCGGCGGGATCGTGCTGCGGGTCGGGAACGTGATCCTCGACGCATCGATTCGCAACCGCCTCGAACAACTTCGAAAGCAAGTCGCGCACGCGGCCTAGCGCTCGCGTACGAAAGGAAGCCGCACATGGACATCAAGCCCGACGAAATCACCTCAATTCTCAAGCGCCGGATCGAGGGTCTCGACGAAGGCGGCGCCGAGCTGTCCGAGGTCGGGACGGTGCTGTCCGTCGCCGACGGTATCTGCCGCGTGCACGGTCTCGAGAGCGCTATGTCGTTCGAGATGCTCGAGCTTCCCCACGACGTGACCGGGCTGGCGCTCAACCTCGAGGCCGACAACGTCGGCGCCGTGCTGTTCGGCGAGTGGGAGCACATCAGCGAGGGCGACACCGTCAAGCGCTCCGGGCATCTGCTGCAGATCCCGGTGGGCGAGGAGCTCCTCGGCCGGATCGTTTCGCCGCTCGGCATCCCGCTGGACGGCAAGGGCGAACTCAACACGAGCCAGACCCGGCCGATCGAGTTCAAGGCGCCGGGCGTCGTTCAGCGCCAGCCGGTGAAGGAGCCGATGCTCACCGGGCTCAAGGCGATCGATTCGATGATCCCGATCGGCCGTGGCCAGCGCGAGCTGATCATCGGCGACCGGCAGACGGGCAAGACGTCGATCGCCATCGACGCGATCGTCAACAACAAGGACCGCGACCTGATCTCCGTGTACGTGGCGATCGGTCAGCGCAAATCGACCGTCGTCCAGATCGCGCAGCGTCTGGAGGAAGCCGGCGCGATGCAGAACACGATCATCGTGATGGCGGCGGCTGACGAGGCAGCGCCGATCACGTACCTGGCGCCGTACGCGGGCTGCGCGATGGCCGAGCACTTCCTCTACAACGGCCAGGCGGCGCTGGCCATCTACGACGACCTCTCCAAGCACGCCGCCGCGTACCGTCAGATGTCGCTGCTGCTGCGCCGCCCGCCGGGCCGCGAGGCATATCCGGGCGACGTCTTCTACCTGCACTCGCGGCTGCTCGAGCGGGCGGTCAAGCTGTCTGACGATCTGGTCGACCCCTCGACCGGGAAGAAGCTCCCGGGTGGCGGTTCGCTGACGGCGCTGCCGATCATCGAGACGCAGGCCGGCGACGTGTCGGCCTACATCCCGACGAACGTGATCTCGATCACCGACGGGCAGATCTTCCTCGAGCCGAAGCTGTTCTACTCGGGCGTCCGGCCGGCGATCAACGTCGGCATCTCCGTCTCCCGCGTGGGTGGCAACGCCCAGATCACACCGATGCGAAAGGTCGCGGGCCGGCTGAAGTTGGAGCTCTCCCAATACCGCGAACTTGAGGCGTTCTCGCAGTTCGGCTCAGACCTCGACGCCGAGACGCAGCGCACGCTGGCTCGTGGCGAGCGCTTGGTCAAGGCTCTGAACCAGGCCGAGGGTCATCCGATGCCGGTCGAGGACCAGGTGGTCCAGATCTACGCGGCGACAAACGGCTACCTCGACCGGATCGTGGTCGACAAGGTCAACAAGTTCCTGGCCGGGCTGACCTCGGACGTGCGGGCCAACGAGCCCGAGCTGCTCAAGAAGGTCGCCGAGGGCGACTGGGGCGACGACACGCAGAAGGGCGTCGATCAGGCGGTCAAGCGGTTCGCGGAGGACTTTGGCTACGACCTCGACGAGGAGGGCCACCCGCTCGAGGCCGACGACATCGCGCAGGTCCCGGATCGGCGCGGACGCGAGGACGGGAACTCGGGCTCGGGCTCCGGCTCTGAATCTGAGTCCGACTCGGACTCTGGCCAGAGCTCCGAGGAGAACGAGCCGGAGGAGGCCGTGACCGCGTAAGGCGGTCGCCCACGAACCGATGCCCACCCAGCGCGACGTCCGCAACCGCATCGATGCGGTCAAGAACATCCAGAAGATCACGCGTGCCATGGAGATGGTCGCCGCCGCGCGGCTGCGCCGGGCCGAGCAGCGGATCGAAGCGCTGCGCCCGTATGCGGACGCAATTCGGCGGATGACCCGCGAGGCGGCGAAGGCCGCCGGCGACGTGCCGCGGCTACCGATCTTGGAGGAGCACGAGAGCACCAACAACGTCGGCCTGCTCCTGGTCGCCGGCGACCGCGGGCTGGCCGGCGCGTTCAACTCGCAGATCGTCCGGGCCGGCGTCCGCGCCGGGCGCGACCACCAGGGCGAGGGCCACCAGGCGGTCTACTACGCATCGGGTCGGCGTCCGTCTTCGTCGCTTCGCTTCCGGGGGCTCGAGCCCAAGGGGAGCTTCACCGGCTTCTCCGATCGTCCCGCCTACGCCGATGCGCGCAACATCGCCGAGCGGCTGATGGCCGCATATATCGACGGCGAGGTCGACCAGGTCGAGATCCTCTACAACGGCTACATCTCGCCGATCTCGCAAGTGGTCCGCCGCGAGACGCTGCTGCCGCTCCAGCGGGCGACGATCCTCGACGACGATTCGGAGGACGACGAGGACCGCGAGGACGCGGAGGACGGGCGCGACCGCCGCGCGCTCGTCGAATACGAGCCGGATCCCGAGGAGATCCTGGGTCGGCTCGTGCCAGACTACGTGGAGATCTCGATCTACCGCGCGTTGCTCGAGTCGACTGCCTCCGAACACGGCGCGCGGATGACCGCGATGCGCAACGCGTCAGAGAACGCGGGGACGCTGATTCAGGACCTGACGCTCGAGATGAACCGAGCCCGCCAGGCCGAGATCACGCAGGAGATTCTGGAAGTCGTTGCCGGCGCCGAGGCGCTCTAGGCGCCCTAAAGGAGACACACGCATGTCAGTGACTGCTGAACCCGAGAAGAAGACTCAGAACAAGGGCCGGATCGAGCAGATCCAGGGGGTCGTGATCGAGGCCGTATTCCCCGACAAGCTCCCGGAGATCAACCACGCGATCACCGTGGCGCGGCCGGAGGCGATGCGCGCCGAAGAGACCGAAGACATCGCCGCCGCCGGGGAGTCGGTGCTGGTCTGCGAAGTTCAGCAGCATCTGGGCGACGACCGGGTCCGCGCAGTGGCCATGGACACGACCGACGGCCTCGCCCGCGGGACCGAGGTGATCGACACCGGCGCGCCGATCACGGTGCCCGTCGGTGAGGTGACGCTCGGGCGGATCTTCAACCTGCTCGGCGAGCCGATCGACCTCGGCGACGATCTCCCGGAGGACACCGAGCGGTGGCCGATCCACCGCGATGCCCCCGGGATCGAGGCGCTGACGCCGACGACCGAGATGTTCGAGACCGGGATCAAGGTCATCGACCTGCTCGCGCCGTACGCGAAGGGCGGCAAGGTCGGCCTGTTCGGCGGCGCCGGGGTCGGCAAGACCGTGATCATCCAGGAGCTGATCAACAACCTGGCGCAGGAGCACGGCGGCCTGTCCGCGTTCTGTGGCGTGGGCGAGCGCTCGCGTGAGGGCAACGACCTGTGGCTCGAGATGAAGGAGTCGGGGGTCATCGACAAGACGATGCTGGTGTTCGGCCAGATGAACGAGCCCCCCGGCGCGCGCATGCGCGTGGCCTTGACCGGGCTGACGATGGCGGAGTACTTCC
This sequence comes from uncultured Solirubrobacterales bacterium, assembly GCA_963794825.1. GTDB lineage: Bacteria > Actinomycetota > Thermoleophilia > Solirubrobacterales > Solirubrobacteraceae > Palsa-465. The sequence continues at coordinate 1,377,867 of CAWCFB010000001.1, read as the reverse complement.
GCGACCACGAGGGTCAGGACGTGCTGCTGTTCATCGACAACATCTTCCGCTTCGTACAGGCGGGATCCGAGGTCTCCGCGCTGCTCGGCCGGATGCCCTCGCAGGTGGGCTACCAGCCGACGCTGGCGTCCGAGATGGGCCAGCTCCAGGAGCGGATCACCTCGACGCGCAACGGCTCGGTGACGAGTATCCAGGCGATCTACGTCCCCGCCGACGACCTCACCGACCCGGCGCCGGCATCCGCCTTCGCCCACCTCAACGCGACCACCACGCTGTCGCGGTCGATCGCCGAGAAGGGGATCTACCCGGCCGTCGATCCGCTCGACTCGACCTCGACGATCCTCAAGGCCGAGATCCTCGGCGAAGAGCACTTCCAGGTCGCGAACCAGGTCAAGGAGGTCCTCCAGCGCTACCGCGAGCTCCAGGACATCATCGCGATCCTCGGGATCGACGAGCTCTCCGACGAGGACAAGGTGACGGTGAACCGCGCGCGCAAGCTCGAGCGGTTCCTTTCCCAGCCGTTCCACGTCGCCGAGCAGTTCACCGGCACCCCTGGCGTGTTCGTTCCGATCGGGGAGTCGATCCGCGGCTTCAAGGAGATCCTCGAAGGCAAGCACGACGACCTCCCCGAGCGCGCCTTCTTCATGAAGGGCACGATCGACCAGGTTGTGGAGGACGCCAGGGGCGACTCTGACAAGCGCAAGTCCGGCCAGGGCAAGTCCGACGAGGGCAAGTCCGACGACGGCAAGTCCGACGAGGGCAAGTCCCCGGATGCCAGCTCTGCCGAGGCCGGCTCTGACGAGGGCAAGTCCGAGTAATGGCCCACACCAAGTTCCCGGTCGAGGTCCTGACCCCCGAGGGAAAGGTGTTCGACGACGAGGTCGAGATGGTCTCGACGCGGACGACGGTCGGCCTTATCGGCGTGCTGGCGAACATGTCGCCGGTGCTGGCGATGCTCGAGCCGACCGAGCTGCGCCTGTACCGCTCCGAGACCGAGATCGAGCGGTACGCGCAGTCCGAGGGCTACATGCAGGTGGCAAACAACCGCGTGCTAGTGCTCGTCGGCGAGGTCCACAAACCCGAGGACCTGGACGTCTCACAGCTCCGCGACCGGCTCTCCGAGGCCGAGCGGGAGCTCGATTCGGCCGGCGATGACTCCGAGAAGCGGCGCCAGGCCCAGCGGGACAAGGACCGCTGGGAGGCGTTCATCCGGTCGCCGAGGGCTCAGGCCTCACGCGCGGTCCGCGCCCGGGGCGAGCGGCGGCGCCCGCGCATCCGCGGCGCCCGCGCATCCGCGGCGCATCAATAAGTCCGCAGTCGCCACGGCTGCAGCGTTGTGTGCGGGGTTATGCGCAGTGAGCATCAGTAACCCCGCGGACATCAGCAGGTCCACGTCGTTCCTCAGGTTATTGCCCGCCGTCGAGCGAAGGCGCCGCTGGCTTCAAATCCGCCGAGCGTCTGATCTGTCAGCTATGACACCGCCCGGCCCGAGGAGATCGTGGCGGCCGCAGGATTCGTGAAGGGGTGGCTCGAATCACGCGAGATCGAGGTGCAGACCTACGACCACAACGGGTTGCCCGTGCTGGTGGCCGAGGCGGGCGCGGGGACCGGAGCTCCATGCGTCGTGTTCCACGGCCATCTCGACGTGGTCCCGGCGCGACCCGAGCAGCTCGAGCCCCGGGTCGAGGGCGACCGGCTGATCGGGCGCGGCGCCTACGACATGAAGGGCGGCCTGGCGGCGATGATGTGCGCGCTCAAGGACCTCGAGCGCCAGGACCGGATCCGGGTCAGGTTCATCTGTGTTCCCGACGAGGAATCCGAGGAGACCGATGATCGCTCGACCGACGCGATCGTCAAGCGCGGTCTGGGCGGCGATTTCGCGATCACCGGCGAGCCGACGGATATGCACATCGGGGTGGAGGCGAAGGGCGTGCTGGTGATGCGGATCGTCGTCCATGGCCTGGCGGCGCACTCGTCCACGCCCTGGCTCGGCGACAACGCGGTGGTGAAGGCTGTCGACGTGTTCCGCGCCATCGAGTCGCTTCCGTTCGCGCGGGAGTCCTCGGAGATGTTCGCCCGGCCGTCGATAAACCTGGGCCGGATCTCCGGCGGCCACGCGCTGAACATGGTCCCGGACGAGTGCACGATGGCGGTAGATGTCCGCTACCTGCCCGGGCAGGACCCCGGCGAGATCCTCGAGCAGGTGCGCAAAATCCCCTCAATCGAGGTGACGAAAACGTTCATCTGGCCGCCCGTGACGGTGTCGCGGGCGAACCCGTACGTAAAAGGCCTGCGGGATGCCGTCGCTCGGTCGATGCCCGACACTGAGGTGATGAGCGTGGGCCGGGACGGAGCTTCCGACGCGGCGTCGTTCATTCGGGGCGGCATCCCAGCGGTGGAGTTCGGACCGGTGGGGGCCGGGCATCACGGGCCGGATGAGTGGGTCTCGGTGTCGTCCCTGGCGCGCTACCGCCGCGCCCTCGGCGATTTCGTCAAATCGCTTCAGCTGTGGCTCGACGACGCCAACCGCAAACCGATGGACCCGCTGCGGGCGATCGAGGGGGGAGCGGCGTGATCGGGAGGACCCGCGGCGGCAGCCTGTGGCGGTTCGCGGCTGCGGCGGTGCTCGTGATCGCGTTTACCGCGGCCACCACGGCGGTGGCGGGGCTGCTCCAGGTCAAGGACATCGCCGACTACTTCAACGCCACGCCGGCGCTGAAGAACCCCGACGTCCAGCTACCGGCGGCGGGCGCGCCGCAGACGCTGCTGCTGATCGGATCCGATCACCGCGCCGGGGAGTCATACCGTGCGTCCAACACCGACACGATGATGCTGGTGCGGATCGACGACAGCTCCTCGACGATCAACCTGCTGTCGGTCCCGCGTGACCTGAGGGTGCAACTGCCCGGCGTCGGGACGGCCAAGCTCAACGAGGCGTATTCGGTGGGGGGGCCGAACCTGCTGATCAAGACGCTGAAGACGCAGGTATTCCCGGGCCTTTCGGTCAACCACATCCTCGACGTCAACTTCGGCGGTTTCTCCGATCTCGTCAACGCGATCGGCTGCGTGTACACGGACGTCGACCACCGCTACTACAACAACACCGCCCTGACGGATTACTCGAGCATCGACATCCAGCCCGGATACCAGAAGCTGTGCGGGACGCAAGCGCTCGAGTTCGTGCGCTTCCGGCACACGGACTCGGACATCGTCCGCAACGCGCGCCAGCAGGACTTCGTCCGTTGGGCCAAGGACCAGTTCAGCGTCGGCCAGCTGCTCGGCGAGCGCGACACGCTGTTCAAGATCTTCGGCCAGCACGTGCAGACCGACCACACGCTGCACACGATCGACGGGCTGATCAACCTGTTCGACCTGGTGATCAATGCGGATGGACACACGCTCAAGCAGATCTCGTTCCCGGCCCAGTTCAGCGTGTGCACCGCGGGCGGCCAGACCCCGTGCTACGTGACCGCGGATCCGCGGGCGATGGACGCCGCCTTCCGAGCATTCATGACCCCGACCCAGCCGCCCGTCGCCGGGGCTTCGGGCGCGCGCAAGCACAAGTCCGCGAAGGCGCCGACGGCGGGTCTGACCGCCGACGCCGCGGGCGGGCGTAACCAGGCGCTGGCGCTCGGCAACATGGGCTTCCCGGTGTACTACCCGAAGCTCGTCCCGACCGCGACCGGCACCTGGCTACCGGCTTACTGCTCGTCGGTCACCGGCAACTGCAACGACGGATCCGAGCCGGCCCTCGAGTACGCCAAGTCCTACCCGCGCCGCTACCGGATCCGGGCTCAGGGTGGCGGGGCCTATCCCGCCTACCGGATGACCGTGGCGCTGAACTCCGCCCTCGGGGAGTACTACGGCATCCAGGGCACCACCTGGACCCACCCGCCGATCTTCAATGGCAAGTCCACGAGTGAGAATGTCAACGGCAAGCTGCTGCAGCTGTTCTACAGCGGCGCCCACGTGAGCCTGGTGGCGTGGCGCACCCCGCACGCGGCCTACTGGGTTTCCAACACACTCAACGACGCGCTCACGAACAAGCAGCTGGTCGGCATCGCCGCCTCGTTCACGCGGGCCTCGTAAGCCCGGACGTCGCAGCCTGGACGTCGCTACCCTCCCGCGCTCCGATGAACTCGCAACGCGAACCGATCGCCGTTATCGGCACCGGCTACGTCGGCCTCGTCACCGCGGCCGGATTCGCCGAATTCGGCTCGGACGTGTGGTGTGTCGACATCGACCCGGACAAGATCGCGCGCCTGCGCGACGGCGAGATCCCGATCTACGAACCGGGGCTCGCCGAGTCGATCTCGCGCAACAGCGCGCGGCTCCACTTCGATACCGAGCTCGGGCCCGCGCTCGAGCACGCGCGGCTGCTGTTCGTCGCGGTCGGCACCCCACCGACGTACTCGGGCGATGCCGACCTGTCCGCCGTCAACGCCGTGGTCAGCTCGATGCCGGCGTCCGACCGCCACGCGCTGGTGATGAAGTCGACGGTCCCGGTGGGGACCGGGGCGACGATCAAGCGGATGTTCGTCGAGCAGGGCAAGGCCGGGTTCGCCTACGTCTCGTGCCCGGAGTTTTTGAAGGAGGGGTCGGCGCTGGAGGACTTTCTGCACCCCGATCGCGTGGTCGTCGGCGACGACGGCGACTGGGCGGGCGATGCGGTGGTCGAGCTGTACAGGCCGCTCGACGCGCCCCTGGTCCGGACCGACATCTACAGCGCCGAGATGATCAAGCTGGCGGCGAATGCGTTTCTGGCCACGAAGATCAGCTTCATCAACGAGATCGCGAACGTCTCCGAGCTCACCGGTGCCGACGTCCTCGAGGTGGCCCGCGGGATCGGTCTCGACGCACGGATCGGGCCGCACTTCCTCAGGCCCGGGATCGGATTCGGAGGGTCCTGCTTTCCCAAGGATGTATCGGCTTTGAAGCAGCTGGCCGGAAACTCCGGGTACCACTTCCAGTTGCTGACCTCGGTGATCGAGGTCAACGAGTTGCAGAAGCGGCGGGTGATCGCCAAGCTGCAGAAGCACCTCGGATCGTTGGTCGGCAAGAAGGTGGCCCTGCTCGGGCTGGCCTTCAAGGCGAACACCGACGACATGCGCGAGGCGTCGTCGCTGGTGCTGGCCGCGCGGCTGCAGGCGGACGGGGCAACCGTTCGGGCCTATGACCCCGTGGCCGAGCACGAGGCGCGCAAGCTGATGGTCGGCGTCGAGTTCGCCGACTCGGCGCTCGACGCGCTCGACGGCGCCGACGCCGCCGTACTCGTGACCGAATGGCCCGAGTTCCGCGAGCTCGACCTCGCTCGGGTCGTCGCGCGCATGCGGGGCAACGTGATCGTCGACGGACGCAACTTCCTGGACCGCAAGGCGGTCGCCGACGCCGGTCTGATCTACACCGGCATCGGACGCTGAGCGGCGATGCAGGCGCTGATCCTGGCCGGCGGGGAGGGAACGAGGCTCCGCCCGCTGACCGAGACGACCCCAAAGCCGGTCATTCCGTTGGTCGACCGGCCGTTCATCTCGTACATGCTCGAGTGGCTGCGCAGCCACGGCGTCGACGACGTCGTGATGGCCTGCGGATTCATGGCGGACGGTGTCCGGGACGTGCTCGGGGACGGCGCCGCGTTCGGGCTCCGGCTGCGGTACGTCGAGGAGCCCGAGCCGCTCGGCACCGGCGGGGCGCTCAAGTTCGCTCAGGGCCTGCTCGATGAACGGTTCCTGATGCTCAACGGCGACGTGCTCACCGACATCGACCTGACCGCTCTGATCGAGCAGCACGCGCGCACGGACGCGACGGCGACGCTCGCGCTGTACCCGGTGGACGACCCCTCCGCCTACGGACTCGTACGACGCAACGAGGACGGCTCGGTCAGCCAGTTCCTCGAGAAGCCGAGGCCCGAGGAGATCGACACCGACCTGATCAACGCCGGCGCGTATGTGGTCGAGCGGCGGATGCTCGAGTTGATGCCGCCGGCGGGCACGAACGTGTCGATCGAGCGCGACGTGTTCCCCCGGCTCGTGGGCCACGGCCTCTACGGCTATGCCGCGAGCGGCTACTGGCTCGACATCGGCACCCCGGCCCGCTATCTCCAGGCGACGTTCGACATCCTCGATGGCTCAGTACAGACCGAGATCGGGGGCGAGATTGCGGCAGCCGGCGGCGTCCTGGCCGCCGACGCCGACGTTCACGGGGCGGTGCTGGCGCCGGCGCTGATCGGGCCGGGCGCGACCGTCGCGGCGGGCGCCACCGTCGGGCCTTACGCCGTACTCGGCACCGGCGCCGTGGTCGCGGAGGGGGCGACCGTGACCCGCGCGGCCGTGTTGAGCAGTGCTCAGGTCGGCGAGCGGAGCACAGTCACCGGTTCGATCCTCGGACCGTGCGTGCAGCTGGGAAGCGGGTGCACCGTCGCGGACGAGGCGGTGATCGGAGCCGGGGCGACGATCGAGTCTGGACGCGCTGTCGGGGCGGGCGCGCGTATCGTCCCGGGGCACGTGTTGGGTGAGCAGGCGATCAAGTCATGAGCGTCGCCACGGACCTCGGCCGTGACGCGATCGCCGCGGTCGATACCGGCGGCATGCTCAAGGACATCCTCAACCTGCCCGACCAGCTGCGCGACGCGCTGTGGCGCGTCGAATCGGCGGATCTCGAGGTGCGCGACACCCCGGGCGGCCTGGTCGTCGCTGGGATGGGCGGCTCGGCGATCGGCGGCCTGCTGGCCCGCGCGGCGTTGGGTGACCGTGCCTCGCGCCCGATTGTGGTGGCCCGCGGCTACGCGCTGCCGGCCTGGACGACGCCCGATACGACCGTGTTGTGCTCGAGCTACTCGGGCCAGACCGAGGAGACGCTGGCCATTTACGAGGCGGCCGGAGCGCTCGGGGCGACCCGGATCGTCGCGACCAGCGGCGGGCGTCTGGCCGAGGCCGCGACGGCCGAGAACGTTCCGATCGTGCCGGTTCCCGGCGGCTTTCAACCACGCGCGGCGGTCGCATACTCGCTGGTCATCGCGCTGGAGGCGGCGGCCGTCTGCGGCGCCGGCGAGCGGCTGCACGCGGAGATCGACGTTGCCGCCGCGCATGCGGAGGCGCTGGTCGCCGAGTGGGGTCCCGACGGCGCCGAGGATTCGCTTCCGAAGCAGCTCGCGCGTGGCGTGTGCGGCACCGTCGTTCAGATCGCCGGCGCCGGTCTCACCGCGCCGATCGCCTACCGGTGGAAGACGCAGCTCAACGAGAACGCCAAGACACCGGCCTTTGCCGGCGAGCTGCCCGAGATCGACCACAACGAGATCGAGGGCTGGCATGGCGCGGGCGGGGTCGGCCGGCTGAGCGCTGTGTTTCTCGACGACTCAGATCTGCATCCGCGAATCCGGCAGCGGGTCGAGCTGACCCGGGGCCTGATCGCCCGGAGCGCCGCTGCGACCTTCCGCGTCGAAAGTGTCGGCGAGACGGCGATCGAGCGGCTGATTTCCCTGGTGCTGCTGGGCGACCTGGTGTCGCTGTACGTCGCAGTGCTGCAGGGCATCGATCCGACCCCGGTCGAGGTCATGGATCAGCTGAAGGAAACGCTCAGAAGGGGCTAGGCGGCTAGCGCAGCGCGATGCCGCGCTGCTCGTAGAGCCGACGGTCAGCCGCGGCGAGCAGCTCGTCGAACGAGTCCCCGTCCTCGGGGAAGGTGGCGGTGCCGATCGTCAGGTCCCAATCCGAGCGCAGTCCGATGGTGGCCCGGCGGGCCGCGACCTCATCGTGGATCCGCTCGATCACCGGTTCGGGTCCGTCGCTCTGCTCGACTAGCAGCACGCCGAGCTCGTCGCCGCCGAGCCGCCCGACGACGTCGTGGGCGCGCGCGGAATCCCGGAGCACGCTGGCCACCTGGCGCAGCAGCTCGTCCCCGGCGAGATGGCCCTCGGTGTCGTTGACGGTCTTCAGGCCGCGGATGTCCACATAGGCGATCGCGAAGCGTTGGTCGTGCCGGCCGGCGCGGTCAAGCTCGCGTTCCAGCGCCTCGTTGAAGCCCCGCCGGTTGAGCACGCCGGTGAGCGGATCGGTCAGCGCCGCGGCGCTGACCTCCTCGATCTCGCCCGCGCGCCGGCGGGCCAGCAGCCCCGACCACAGCGCAACGAGCACGGACAGGACCGTGAGCAGCGCGGCGACCCCAAGGGCGATCACCAGCGGCGTGGGGATGCTCGAGACGAACCGGTCGATCACGCTTGGCGGCGACGGGATCGTGCGCGTTGCCGCCGGACGGTGCGGGCGGCTCGCGGCGACGCGCCGGTGCTTGGCACCGCGTGCGCCGCCGCGCCGTCCGGCTCGGGCCGGGTTCCCCGATGTCACCGGCTGGCGAGCGGGAGTCGATACGACGGATCCCCGTGACGCCGGTCCCGTAGCGCGATGGACGATGGTCGAGCCCGTCCGACGGGTGCTGGTGTGGCTGGTCCCCCGTGTCGAGGTGTGGTGAGTGCTGCCGGAGCTGTGGTGTGCCGCTGGCGTCCGCCGCACCGGCTTCGGCTTGCGGGCCGGTGGTGGGGTGGCGTGCGTGGGCGGCGGTGGCGTGATCTGCGCCACAGTCGGCGTCGTCTTGTAGACGATGAGGGGGGCGGTCGAGGAGCCGCAGTTCTGCGTGCATTTAGACCCACCGAGGGTGATGGTGGTGCCGCAGTTCTGCGTGCATTTGGGCGCGCCGATCGCCCCGAGCGGGGTCGGGTCGGCCAGGGCGGGGCTGACCCCGAGCGCGAGGCATGCTGCGAGCGCGACCACGGCGGCTGTGCACCGCCGGCGCGCGTTGGGGCTCTGTGGACGTGTGGGACGAGCTTCCATGCGCGTTACCGGCTTCCCCTGGAGTTTGAATGCATGCTAGGCCGAAAGTAGGCCCGAAACCCGGTGTCTGGACGAGTGTTGTACAAGAGCCTTTCACAACCTTGACACGATCGTGGTAATGTTTGCCCCGATGCAGGCGCTGACCATTCACGAGGCCGCAGAGACGACTGGGTGGTCGGCTCGGATGCTCCGCTACATCGAGCGCGCAGGGCTCGTGGCGCCGCCGCGGTCGGGCTCCGGCTACCGCCTCTACGGACCGGCCGAGCTCCAGCGCCTCCGGACCCTCAAGGAGCTGCTCGCGCGGTTTGACGTCGGGCTGACCGACGTGGCGTTCGCGGCCAGAATGACGAACGACCCGGAGCTCCGCCAGGCAGTACAGGAGTGGCTCGCTTCTGCGCCGAGCCGGCCCCAGCACGTCAGCGCCGCCGACTGGCTGCGCTTTGAACAGGAAAAGCACGAACGGCTGCTGCGGGCAGCCTGAGGAGACTAGATGAGCACGACGGCTTCGAAGACGGATTACAAGGTCGCGGACCTCTCGCTGGCGGCATTCGGCCGCAAGGAGATCCGGCTGGCCGAGCACGAGATGCCGGGCCTGATGGCGACTCGGCGCGAGTACGCCGACACGCAGCCCCTGAAGGGCGCGCGGATCACCGGCTCGCTGCACATGACGATCCAGACGGCCGTCCTGATCGAGACGCTCGTGGCGCTCGGCGCTGAGGTCCGCTGGGCCTCGTGCAACATCTTCTCCACCCAGGACCACGCCGCCGCGGCGATCGCCGTCGGGCCTGAGGGCACGCCGGAGGACCCCCAGGGCGATCCCGGTGTACGCGTGGAAGGGCGAGAGCCTCGAGGAGTACTGGTGGTGCACCGAGCAGGCGCTGACCTGGCCGGACGGCGAGGGCCCGAACATGATCCTCGACGACGGCGGCGACGCCACGCTCCTCGTCCACAAGGGAGCCGAGTTCGAGCGCGCCGGCGCGGTCCCGAATCCGGCCAGCGCCGACAATGACGAGTTCCGGATCATCCTCGAGCTGCTGAGCCGCACGCTCAACGAGGACCCGCAGCGGTGGACGAACATCGCCAAGAACATCCGCGGCGTGACCGAGGAAACCACCACCGGCGTGCACCGCCTGTACCAGTTCGCCGAGCAGGGCGAGCTGCTGTTCCCCGCGATCAATGTCAACGACGCGGTCACGAAGTCGAAGTTCGACAACAAGTACGGCTGCCGCCATTCGCTGATCGATGGCATCAACCGTGCGACCGACGTGCTGATCGGCGGCAAGGTCGCCGTCGTCTGCGGCTACGGCGACGTCGGCAAGGGTTGCGCCGAATCGCTCCGCGGCCAGGGGGCGCGCGTGATCGTCACCGAGATCGATCCGATCTGCGCGCTGCAGGCCGCGATGGACGGCTACCAGGTGGCCCCGCTCGAAGACGTCGTCGGAAGCGCCGACATCTTCGTCACGGCCACCGGGAACCGCGACGTGATCACCGCCGATCACATGTCGCGGATGAAGCATCAGGCGATCGTCGGCAATATCGGCCACTTCGACAACGAGATCGACATCGCCGGGCTGACGGCGACGCCGGGCGTCGAGCGGATCAACATCAAGCCGCAGGTCGACGAGTGGCGGTTCTCGGACGGCCACTCGATCCTCGTGCTCTCAGAGGGCCGGCTGCTGAACCTCGGCAACGCCACGGGCCATCCGAGCTTCGTGATGTCGAACTCGTTCACCAACCAGGTGATCGCGCAGATCGAGCTGTTCGGCCACAACGACATCTACGAGCACCGCGTGTACACGCTGCCCAAGCACCTCGACGAGAAGGTCGCCCGGCTCCACCTCGACGCGCTCGGCGCGCGGTTGACGGAGCTGACCCCGGCCCAGGCGGCGTACCTCGGGGTTCCGCCCGAGGGCCCGTACAAGCCCGACCACTACAGGTACTAGATGACCGGCGGGCCGCATGCGGCCCGCCGCCGGGGGGTGCATGCACCCCCCGGCCGGGCTGTGCATGCACAGCCCGGGAACGACATAAGCGATCCGAGCCTGGCCGAGCAAGGGGCGGCCCGGATCGCCTGGGCCGAGCAGCAGATGCCCGTGCTGGCGCAGATCCGCGAGCGGTTCGGCGTCGAGCGGCCGCTGGACGGGATTCGCGTCGCCGCCTGCCTGCACGTCACGGCGGAGACCGCGAACCTGATCAGGACGCTGATCGCGGGCGGCGCGCGGGCGGCGCTGTGCTCGGCGAATCCGCTGTCGGCGCAGGACGACGTCGCCGCGGCGCTGGCCATCGGTGACGGAGTCGAGGTGCGAGCCCGACACGGGGAGGACCTCGAGACCTATGCCGCGCACGTGCACGCACTGCTCGAGGCGCGGCCCCAGGTGACCCTCGACGACGGGGCCGACCTGCTCGTCACGGCGCACGCCACCGGCGCGCTCGAGGAGCTGATCGGCGGTTGCGAGGAGACGACGACCGGGCTGATCCGGCTGCGCCGGCTCGAGCAGGCCGGCGAGCTCCGGTGCGCGGTCCTGGCCACCAACGAGGCCCGGACCGAGCGGGCGCTCAACGACCGTCATGGCACCGGCCAGTCGGCGCTCGACGGGATCGTTCGCGCCTCGAATGTTCTGCTCGCGGGCCACACCGTGGTCGTGCTCGGGTACGGCTGGGCCGGCCAGGGGATCGCCGAGCGAGCCCGGGGAGCGGGCTCGGCGGTGATCGTCTGCGAGGTCGATCCGTTGCGCGCGCTCGAGGCCCGAATGTCCGGCTACGAGGTGATGACGGCGCTCGAAGCGGCGCCCCGCGGCGATGTGTTCGTGACCGTCACGGGGTCGCGGCGCGTGCTGCGGCGCGAGCACTTCGAGCGGATGAAAGACGGCGCACTGCTGGCGAACGCGGGCCACTTCGACGTGGAGATCGACCTCGAGGAGCTCCACGCGCTGGCCATCGATGTGCGCGATGCCCGGCCGCTCGTGGAGCAGTACGAGCTCGGCGACGGACGGCGGGTGAACGTGCTCGCATCGGGACGGGTGGTCAACCTGGCGGCCGGGGAGGGCCATCCGGCGGCGGTGATGGACGTGTCGTTCGCGCTCCAGGCGTTGTGCGTCGAGGACCTGGTGCGCCGGCGCGCGGAGCTCGAGGCCGGCGTCCACCCGGTGCCGGCCCAGATCGACCGCGAGGTCGGCAGGTTGAAGCTCGCCTCCCTGGGCGTCCAGATCGACGCCCCGACCGCAGAGCAATCGGATTACCGGGAGTCCTGGGCGTAGTGGCCCCCGACGCCAGGTCCACCGCATTCGAGTCGACCCTGACGGCGCCCGGCGTCGTCCTCGCTCGCTCGTGTGCCTAAGGCACACCACGCTCGCTGCGTCCTCGCCGGTCGTCGTCGGGACCGCCTCTCGGTGCGGCGGAACTGACTTCGGAGACCACTAGGATTGCGCCGCATGCCAGTGGCGGACGGAACGGTACGGGGCGGGATCGACCTCGGGGGGACGAAGATCGAGGCGGTGATCGTCGACTCGCGCAGCAAGGTGCTGGGCGCGGCGCGGCGGCCGACGCCGACGACCGGCGGTCCGGGAGCCGTCACCGCTGAGCTGGTGATAACGCTCCGTGAGGCGGCGAAGCTGGCGGGCGTCAAGCCCGTCGACCTGCGCGGCGTCGGCGTGGGCGCGCCGGGCAACGTCAACCCCCAGACCGGCGCTGTGTCGACCGCGCTCAACCTTCCCGACTGGTCTGGGAGCTATCCGCTCGGAGCCGAGCTGGCGCGGCGTCTGCGCACGGAGGTATTCGTCGGCAACGACGTCCAGGTGGCGACCGACGGCGAATACAAACTTGGCGCCGGTAAGCCGTACAAGTCGGTGCTGGGGGTGTTCTGGGGCACCGGCGTCGGCGGCGGGCTCGTGCTCAACGGCAAGGCTTGGCTCGGGCGCGGGGGGGCCGGCGAGATCGGCCACACGGTGGTCAAGGTCGACGGCCGGCGCTGTCCGTGCGGCCGGCGCGGATGCCTTGAGGCCTACGCCGGGCGCGCGGCGATGGAGGCGCGGGCGCGCAAGCTCAAGGACAAGGGCGCCAAGACGGATCTGTTCAAGCTGATGCGCAAGCACGATCGGCCGCGGGTCACGAGTGCGGTCTGGGAGGCCGCGGTCAAACATGGCGACAAGCTGACCATCGAGCTGATCGACGAGGCGGTACACGCGCTGGGCGCCGGGATTGCCTCGGCCGTCAACCTGCTCGACGTCGACGCGGTCGTGATCGGCGGGGGTCTCGGGCTGCGTTTCGGCCAGCCGTACGTGGCCCGGATCGCCAAGGAGATGGAACCGCACCTATACGTCGGTGCGCCGGATGTGCAGATGGCCTCGCTGGGCGACCAGGGGGGCGCGATCGGGGCGGCGCTGCTGGCCCAGCCGGCGCGTCGGACGCGGGCCGGCGCGTAGCGCCTACTGACAGCGCCACCCCTCCGACTCTGGCAGGATAGGCCCGCCATTGCGGCGAGGGAGACGTCGGGGTTAGGAGAGAGAAGATCGCAGGTCCAGATCATGGGGTGCTGGCGCAAATGGAGAATCCGGACGATTCGACGGTCGCGCCGGCCGGACCACCTCCGCCGGACGTCAGCCTGATCGCGAGGTTGGCTGCGGTCGCGGCGCTCGCGGTCGCGATCGTGGTTGTCGGGCTCCTGCTGTTCGGCGGCGGTCCGGCCTACACGGTCAAGATCGACTTCCAGGACGCGAGTGGCCTGGTCGCCGGCGACCTGGTGATGATCGGGCCGGCCAACGTCGGGTCGGTTCAGTCGATCGGGCTGGCGCCCAATGGCGCGGCGGAGATCGCGATCGGGGTCGACTCCGACGCCGCCCCGCTGCACCAGGGCACGATCGCGCGGATCTACGAGAACTCGCTCTCGGGGATCGCCAACAAGTACGTCACGCTGTCGCCCGGGCCGCAGAATGCACCCGGGATCCCTTCGGGCGGGACCATCCCGGAGCAGGACAGCCACGCCGACGTCGGTCTCGACCAGCTGTTCGACGCGGTCGACCCCGCCACCCGCAACGGGCTGCGGGGCTTCATCCGCGGCGAGGCGGCGAGCATCCAGGGCAAGTCGGCGCAGGCCAACCGGACGCTCGAGTACCTGGCCCCGGCCCTCGCGTCGACGAGCAATGTCACCGCCGAGCTGACGCGTAACGAACCGGCCTTCGACGGCCTGCTCGTGCAGGGCGCGCAGACGATGCAGGTGCTCGCGGCGCGCACGTCCGAGCTGACCCAGTTGGTGTCGAACGGCAGCGCGGCGACCGGGGCGATCGCGAGCCGGAGCAACGCGCTGGAGCAGGCGCTGGCGCTGCTGCCGGGGGCGCTCAACCACTCGACAAGGACGTTCGCGGGGCTGCGGACGACGCTCGACGCGCTCGATCCGCTGGTCCGCGAGTCGATTCCCCAGGATCGCCGGCTCGAGCCCTTCGCCCGGGCGCTGAAGAACTTCTCGCGCGAATCGATCCCGGTGCTGGCCCAGCTGAGCGGGCTGCTGAAGGCACCGCCGGGGGTGGGAGACCTGACCACGTTGCTCAGAGCCACGCCGTCGCTGGCGCGGATCGCGATCCCGGCTTTCCCGCGGATGATCGCGCAGATGAACTACTCGCAACCGCAGCTCGACTACTTGCGCGAGTACGCGCCCGACGTCGTCGCGGCGCTGACCAACCTCGGCCAGCTCGGCGCCTATTACGACGCCAACGGGCACTACGCCCGGACGCAGCCGGTGTTCGACGCCTTCACCGTCAACGCGGCCAACCAGCTCGAGCCGATCCCGGCGTTCGCGACGCGGGACACCGGTCTTCACGTGGTCAAGTCCCGTTGTCCGGGCGGCGCGGTGCAACCGGCCCCCGATGGATCGGCGCCGTGGGTCGTGCCGGGCTGCGATCCGAGCTCTACCCCGCCGGGACCATGAGGCGGCTCGCGGCCATCGGGGCGGCGCTGGTGGCGGTGATCGTCGCGTTCGGCCTCGGCGCCTTCACCAGCCCATCGCGCGGGGCGGGCACCGCGTACCTGGTCCGGGCGATCTTCGACAACGCCGCGTTCGCCGTCCCGGGCGAGGACGTCCGCATCTCTGGAGCACCGGTCGGAGCGATCGATTCGTTGTCGGTCGCCCGGGGCGAGCCGAAGCGGGCGGCAGTGGTGATCGAAATCGACAACTCGCAGTTCACCCCGTTCCACGCCAACGCGACCTGCGCGATCCGTCCCCAGTCGCTGATCGGCGAGAAGTACGTCGATTGCGAGCCCGGCACAGCGAGCGCGCCGGCGCTGAAGAAGCTCACCAGCGGGCCTGGCACCGGCCAGTACTACCTGCCGATCTCCCAGACGAGCTCGCCGATCGACTCCGACATCGCCCAGAGCATCTACCAGGAGCCGATTCGCGAGCGGTTCGCGCTGATCCTCGACGAGCTCGGCACCGGCCTGGCGGGGCGCGGCAGCGATTTGAACGCCGTCATCCACCGCGCCAACCCCGCTCTCGGCCAGACGGACAAGGTCTTCCAGATCCTCGCCCGGCAGAATCGCCAGCTGGCGCAGCTAGCCACTGACTCCAACGCCGTGCTGACGCCACTGGCGAAGGTACGCAGCGCGATCAGCGACTTCGTGATCCAGGCGAACACGACCTCGGTCGCCGCGGCGGCGCGGGCGGCCGACGAGGCGCGTTCGATCCAGCTGTTCCCACCCTTCCTGCGCGCGCTGCGGCCGTTGATGGTCTCGCTGGGACGGCTGGCGCAGCAGGGCACTCCGCTGATGACCTCGCTCGGTCTGAGCGCGTCGGCGCTCGGCCACGAGTTCGAGAATCTGACGCCGTTTGCGCGGGCGGCCAGACCTGCGCTGATCGCGCTGGGCAAATCCTCGGCGCAATCGACGCCGCTGCTCGAGGCGACGCTCCCGCTGGCGCAGCGGCTGCGGCGGCTCGGCGTGCAGGCGAACCCGTCCTCCACGTCGCTGCAGCGGCTGCTCGAGAGCCTCAACCAGACCGGCGCCATCGAGCGACTGATGAGCGTCCTGTTCTACGGGACCAGCGCCGCGAATGGGTTCGACTCCAGCGGCCACTACGTCCGCGCCGAGCCGCTGGTCGGGGGCTGCACCGCGTATGTCAAGACCCCGGCGGCGGGCTGCTCGGCCAACTTCACCAACGGGCGCGGGGGCGTACCCGCGGCGGTCGATGCTGCGGCGGCGTCGAATCCGGTGGCGGTGCAGGCGACCAAGGCTGTGGCGACACACTCGACCGACACCCTGAAGGGTCTGCTCGGCTATCTGATCGGGAACCGGCGATGAGGCGGCGCACCGGTCGCGACCGTGGGCTGCTGGGCAATCCGATCCTGATCGGCGCGCTGACCGTGCTCGTCACCGTGGTCGCGGTATCGCTGGCCTATCAGGCCGACAACGGGCTGCCGTTCGTCCCCAAATACGCGCTCCACGTCCAGATCCCTGACGCCCAGGAGTTCACGCACGGCGGCGAGGTCCACATGGGCGGCGCGCTGATCGGGCTCGTCACCTCCGTCGACCCCGGTCGTGGCCCCGCCGGGCAGCCGATCGCCGTGTTGAACCTGTCGCTGGACAAGAAGGTGCAGCCCCTCCCGGTCAACTCTGTGTTCGACGTGCGGCTGAAGGGATCGATCGGGCTGAAGTTCATCGATGTGCTCAAGGGCAACTCGCGACAGGTGTGGCGTAATGGGGCGACGGTGCCGCTCGGGCACAGCACGGCCGAGGTCGATCTCGACCAGCTGCTGTCGATGTTCAACCCGCCGACCCGCAAGGGGGTGACCGAGGCCACGGTCGGGTTCAGCGATGCGCTGGCCAGCCGGGGCGCCGACATCAACAACGCGATCGCCGCGTTCCGCCCGCTGGTCACCGACCTCGGGCCGGTGGCTTCGAACCTCGCCTCGTCGAAGACCGACTTCGGCGGGTTCTTCCGCGGGCTCGAGCGGTTCTCGGCGGCCGTCGCGCCGGTGGCGGCGGCGCAGGCATCGCTGTACTCGAACCTCGACACGACGTTCAAAGCGATCGCCCCGGTAGCGGTTCCCTACCTGCAACAGTGGATCTCGGAGACACCGCCGACGTTCTCCACGGTGGCGGCCGACAGCCCGCGGGTGCAGGCCTTCCTCAACGACACCGCCGGTCTGTTCGGCGGATCTGCGCCCCGGCTTCGCCACGCTGCCGGCCAGCGCGCCGGTGCTGGCCGACGCGTTCGCCGCCGGGACGCGCAACCTGCCGGGCTCGACGGCGCTCGACCAGCGGACCGTGACGCTCGCGCGGACGCTGCGCAACTTCGGTACCAACGGGACGGTTCAGGCCGCACTCGACCGGCTCACCCTGACCGCCCACAGCCTCCGCTCGCCGCTGGCCTTCCTGACCCCGGCTCAGGCGTCGTGCAACTACGTCACGTTGTTCCTGCGCAATATCGGCTCGACGTTGGCCGAGAACCTGGTGACCGGGACGGCGCTGCGCTTCAACCTGGTGACGATCGACGACGTTCCCGGCGCCGAGAGCGTCCCCTCCCAAAAGCCGTACACGACACCCGACACCAGCACGGCAGACGAGCACGGACCGATCCACGTCAACCCGTACCCGAACACCGACTCCCCCGGCCAGACACCCGAATGCGCGGCCGGCAACGAGCCATACTCGGGCGCCCGCGCGCTCATCGGCAACCCCGCCGGAAACGTCGGGCTCAAGACGCAGACGACGAAGAGGCCGACGGGATGAGGCGCCACCAACCGCGACTGTCGCGATTCCGGCGCCGGAGTGCTCGGGAGCCGTGGTGATCCTCGTCCTCTGCTACCTGGTGTTCGGAGGGTCGCTCCCGTTCGCTGCTGCGCCATTCCTGCTCAAGGCCGTGTTCACCTCGAACACCGAACTGCACATCCCCTCGCCGGTGCGGATCGCCGGGGTCGAGGTCGGGCAGGTGACCGGCGTCAAGTACATCCCGCACAGCCGCGATGCGGCGGTGATCACGATGGCCATCAACCCCAACGGGCTCCCGATCCATGCCAACGCCACCGTGGCGATCCGCTCGCGGATCTTCCTGGAGGGCAACTTCTACGTCGACCTGAGCCCGGGCAGCCCCAGCGCCTCGGTGCTGGGCTCCGGAGCGACGCTGCCGGCAGCGAGCACGTCGGGTCCGGTGCAGCTCGACCGCGTGCTGTCGGCTCTGAACAGCGATGCCCGCGTCGAACCTGCAGACGCTTCTGCAGGGACTCGGCGGCGCGCTGAACACGGTCCCGACCGTGTCCGCCGACGCGGGCCAGGACCCGAGCGTTCGCGGGCTGACCGGGGGCCAGGCGTTGAACCAGTCGCTGCGCTACTCGGTGGGCGCCTTCCGCGCGTCGGCAATCGTCAATCAGGCGCTGCTGGGGATCCAGCCGCATGACCTGTCGAACGCGGTGGTGGGGAACCAGGAAGTGTTCAAGGCGCTGGCCGCCAGCGGTCCGCAGCTGGGCAGCTTCGTGCACACGTTCAACGCGACGCTGGCGGCGCTGGCCGCCCGCCAGAGCGCTCTGTCACGGACGATCGGGGTGCTGCCGGCGCTGCTCCGCTCGACCGACGCCGCCGACACGCAGCTCGACCGCTCGTTCCCCCCGACCCGCCAGTTCGCGAAGGCCATCTTCCCGGGCGTGACGCAGACCGACCAGACCGTCGGCGCGGCGCTGCCGTGGCTGGCACAGGCGACCGCTTTGGCGTCGCGGAGCGAACTCGGCGGCCTCCTGTCGGACCTGACGCCGGCCGTGCAGAAGACGGCGACGACGATCGGCGCCACGAAGAATCTCGTCCACGGGCTCGATCTGCTCGCCCGCTGCTTTGAGCACAACATCAACGCGGTCGGGTACGAGACGATCTCCGACCCGCCGGTCGGGACGGGACTGCAGGTCTACCAGGAGCTATTCCAGAGCGCCGTCGGGATCGCCGGCGCGTCGGGCAACTTCGACGGCAACGGCCGCTACGTCCGCTCCTCGGCGGGCGGCGGCAACATCCGCGCTCAGACACCGATCGTGGGCAGCGCGGGGCCGTTCTACGGCAATTTCGTGCTCCCGCCGCTTGGCACGCGCCCGGCCTTCGCGGGCAACCCGCCCCCCCTGGTCCGCAGCCTGTCGTGCTACCGGAACCCGCTCGTCAATCTCAATAACGTCGCCACCGGAGCCGCGCCGTGAAGCGCGCGATCACGACTCACCGGCAGGACTTCATCGCCATCGCCGCGCTGGCGCTGGCCTCGGTTGCGGTGGCGGCGTACATCCTCCTGCACCAGCCCGCGTTCACGCTCGGCCGCAGCTACTACACCGTGCATACCGCGTTCCAGAATGCCGCTGCCGTCACGGGGGGACAGGGCCAGTCGGTGGACATCGCCGGCGTGCAGGTCGGCGAGATCGGCGGTGTGCAGGCTCCAGGGTGGGCGCGCAATCGTGACCATGAACATCTACAAGCAGTACGCGCCGATCTACAACAACGCGTCGGTCCTGCTCCGTCCGCGCACGCCGTTGAAGGACATGTACCTGGCCCTCGATCCGGGGACGCCGGGCGCCGGACGGGTCCCCGACGGCGGGATGCTCGGACCCGCGAGCACGCAGCCCACGGTCGACCTCGACCAGGTTCTCAACTCGCTCGACGCCGACACGCGCAACTACCTGTTGCTACTCCTGGCCGGCGGCTCGCAGGCGTTCCGCGACCCGGGTAACGCGGGGCCGGCGCCGAGTGCGAAGGCGGTCGCGGATCTGATCGGCACGTTCAAGCGGTTCGCCCCGCTCAACCGCGACACGCGGACCTTCACCAGCTTGCTGTCGCAGCGCAGCACCGACATCCGGCGCGCGATCACCGGGCTGGGGCAGGTGACGCGCGCGCTCGGCGGGGTCGACGGCCGGCTGACCTCGCTGATCAACTCCTCGAACACCAACTTCTCGGCCATCTCCTCGCAGGACGCGGCACTCGAGAACGCCCTGACGCTCCTGCCCGGGACCTTGCAGCAGACCACCACCACGTTGGGGCGGGTTCGCGGGTTCGCGTCCTCGAGCGCGACCGCCCTGCATGGCCTGCTCCCGTTCGCGCACGCGCTGGCTCCGGCACTGGAGGCGGTGCGCCCGCTGTTCCGCGACACGACGCCCGTGATCCGCAACCAACTGCGGCCGTTCGCGATCGGGGTCCAGCCGGTGGCCCGCGTCCTGAAGCCGGCCTCGGCGCTGCTCGCGTCCTCGACGCCGAAGCTCGCCGACTCGATCGGCGTACTCAACGCGCTGTTCAACACGCTCGCCTACCAGCCCGGTGGCGGCCAGCACAGCTACTTGTTCTGGGGCTCGTGGCTGGCGCATATCGCGGAGAGCCTGGCCAACTCGCAGGACGCTCACGGCCCGATCGTGCGCGGCGTGTTCATGGCCTCCTGCGCGAGCCTGAACCTGTTCGAGGTCGCGCTGGTGGCCTCAGATCCGGCGCTCGGCCCGCTGGTGGACCTGCTGAACGCGCCCGACCACGCGACGATCAAGTCCCGCTACTGCCCGGCGGCGCTGCCGTGAACAAGCAAGCCCCAAGCACCGGCTCGGATCCTCGCCATGGTCGCGTTTGCCGGATCCTGCGTGGGGCTGCTGCTGTTCCTGTGGATCTCGTTCGGCGGGACGATCCCCTTCGCGGCGCAGGGCTACCGGATCGTCACCGAGTTCAACCAGGCGGTCGAGCTCTCGCCCCAGTCCGACGTGCGGATCTCCGGCGTCAGCGTCGGCAAGGTGCAGTCCGTCGATCTGGATGTGCGCACCGGCCTTTCCCGCGCAGTGATCCAGATCGACAGCCAGTACGCCCCGCGGCCCACCGACACGCGCGCGATCCTGCGGGCGAAATCGCTGCTCGGCGAGACCTACGTCGAGCTGTCACCCGGGCACCCAGTCGGGCCCGAAGCTCCGCGACGGCGGGTTCATCCCGCAGGCCCAGGTCGCGCCGACCGTGCAGCTCGACCAGATCCTCTCGACGTTCGACCCGGCGACCAGACACGCGTTCATGGTCTGGCAGCAGCAGGACGGGATGGCGCTGACCAACCGCGGCGAGCAGTTCAACCAGGCCTTCGCCGAGCTTTACCCGTTCGCCACGAACGTCGACTCCGTGCTCGCCGTGCTCCGGCGCGACAGTGCCGCCACGACCACGCTGCTGCACGACGGCGGGCAGGTCTTCAGCGCCCTGGCGGCCTCACCGTCCGCGCTCCAGGGCTTCATCCGCAACTCGAATTCGTTGTTCGCGGCGACCGCCGCGCAGGACCGGGCGCTGCAGGCGTCAGTGCGCGCCTTCCCCGCTTTCACGGTCGCCACCCGGCAGGCGATCGCCCGCGTGAATTCGTTCGCGACGCTGGCGAAGCCGCTGATCGACGAGCTGCGGCCGGCCGCGCGGCAGCTGTCGCCCGCGCTCGAGTACTCGGCGGTCTCCGCGCCCTCACTGCGGGCGATCCTGCAGGACATCGGCCCGCTGACCCGCGCCTCTCGCGCCGGCGTCCCCGCGTTCGACCGGTTCCTGAACGCCAGCGTCCCCTGGCTGGGACGGCTCACACCGTATCTCGGCAATCTCGTTCCGGTGTTCGACTACATCAACACGTACCGGCGCGAGATCGCGGCGTTCTTCGCCAACAGTGCGGCCACCACGCAGGGGGTGGCGCTGAACGTCGTTTCGACCAAGGCGCTCCACTACCTCCGGATCGCGAACCCCGTCAACCCCGAGGTGCTCGCCGCCTACCAGCACCGGCTCGAGAGCAACCGCGCGAATCCGTACCTGGTGCCCGGCGGATACAGCTCGCTGCCCAGCGGCCTACCGGTGTTCGGCAGCTACCTGTGCACGACTAACCCTCAACCAACCATCGGACCGTCAATAAGCGCTAGCCTTGCAGCGATTTTGCGAGGTACCTATTACACGGCGACGCCGGGAGGGCCGCCGTGCAGGGCGCAAGGCTCGCTCGGGCGCTCTACGACGGGGCAATTGCAAGCATTTCCGCACCTACAACCACTGCCATGAGAGCGGCCGGCTCTGGCGCACACCAACCCACACAACAGAGGAGAGCAGATTGAGACGGTTCCTCATCATCGGCACGGCGATCGCCGTGCTGGCGGGCGCCGCCGTCGCATACGCGGCGTCGATCAATAAGTACACGGCGTCGGTGTCGGCCAGCCCGACCGCGGCCGGTACGCCCAGTAAGCCGGTCCCCGTAAGCATCACCGAGAAGCTCGGGGCGGCGAACCTCACGTCGGGCAAGGTCGCCAACGTGCTGGTCAATATCAAGACCACGATCTATGGCCTGATCACGAACGCGAACAAGTTCCCGGCGTGCAGCTCGGCCAAGATCCTGACGCCACCGAAGTACGACGGCAACTGCCCGAAGGGTTCTGAGGTGGCAAGCGGTTCCGTGCACGCGGAGATCGGCGGGCCGACGCTGGCCTCGTCCAGCGCGATTTCGTGCAACCCGGGCCTCGACGTCTGGAACGGCGGCGGCGGCAAGGCGTGGTACTTCTTCACGGCGAAGTCGGCCACACAATGCGGCGGCCTGACCACCGGTCAGACGGCTCCCTACCCCGGCACGATGCAGATGTCGGGCAAGAACCTCGTGCTCAACGTTCCACTGCCGCCCGACGTGTCAACGAAGGTCGCGAACCACGCCGGCCTCTACGGCAGCCTGACGAGTGAGACGATCGTGCTGAAGAAGACGACGTTCAAGGGCAAGCCGCTGTTCGCTTCGGTGGGCTGCAAGGGCGGCAAGCGCCCGTTCTCGGTGTCATTCACGGCCGTCACCGGCTGCTGGCGCCCATGGCGTCACGCAGACGGTCACCGGCTCGTCGAAGTGCTGAGCCGCTGAAGTAGCCGCGATTGAGCGGTTCGGGGTCGCCCGTCAGGTTTGGGCGATCTCGAACCGCTCTTCGCGTTGGGCCTCGCGCTCCGATTCGGTGAGCATGCGCACGAACAGCCACACGAGCGCGATCCCCATCACGATCGACTGCTCGAGGGCCATGATCAGGCCGGCCAGGTTCTGATCCTCGCCGGGCGCCAGCCCCCAGTAGTGGGGGTGGTGCTCGTAGAACGGATAGAACGCGTTCGGGGCGAAGGCGAGCGCGATCCCGAGGATCCCCACGAGCAGTTTCGTCGAGACCATGTACAGCACCGGGCCCATGCCACCAAGCCGCATGCGGCTGCGGATCGGCGAGAGCAGGTGCCACCAGTAAAGGCCCCCGGCCAGCCCAAAGCACGCGTGCTCGAGCACGTGGATACCTGAGTGGTTGAGCGCGGCGTCGTACATCGCGGGGATGTGCCACAGCCACATGAAGCCCGCGTACAGCAGGACCGCGGCCGCGGGGTGGGCCAGCACGCCGGCCTTCCGCTCGATCGTGTGGATCCGGCGAGTGACCGGTCGCAGCAGAGTCTTGGTGAACCCGAGGATCAACAAAATCGGTGCGAGGTCGAGCAGCAGCACGTGCTGGATCATGTGGAAAAGCAACAGCTGCTCGCCGAGCCGGTCGACGGGGGAGACCAGCGCGATCAGGATCACGGCCAGGCCGGAGGCGAACAGCGTCAGGCGGCCGTACCCGGGTGGGTGGGGCTCCCCCGGCTTGCGAGCCCGGCGCCACGCGGTGAGGTAGAGCAGGCCCAGCGCCGCCACCACGATCAAGGCGCCCGGATCGAACGACCAGGCGATCTGGGGGGCGGGACTAGACATTGGATCGACAAAGCGTGCGCGCGGCATTAACGTGTGCCTCGCACGCACATCCATCCTTCCATAGGAGGTCGGCCGATGCGTATCGAGGTCAAGGGACGGAACCTGACGGTTTCCGAAGACCTGCGCGAACACGTCGAGAAGCGGTTTCGCAAGGTCTCCCGTCAGGTATCCGAGCTGGCCGAGCTCGAGGTCGAGGTCTTCGAGGAGCGCAATCCAGCAATTGCCGATTCACAGGTCGCGGAGGCGACCCTCCACCTGAAGGGGGTGACGCTGCGGGCGCGCGACGCCTCGCCGGACATGATCCACTCGGTCAACATGGTCAGCGACGAGCTGGCCGTGCAGGTAAAGCGCCACCGGGACAAGCGGCGCAAGCGGCGCGAGTCGCGAGCGCTGGGTGGCGCGGCCGTGCCGGGCGATATCTCGCCGGCGGCCTGAACGTTGCGGATCGGCGTAGCGAGCGCGGCGATCGCGGCGATCGCCGCATGCACGCTGGCCGCGTCGGCCTCGGGTACCGATCTCCACGTACGCCGCTGATCACCTCGTACGACGGCACAGCGACGGCCTTCGGCGTAGGTCTCCGCTACCACCTCGCCGCCCTCGCCGGCGCCTAGGGGCGGTCCGATTCAAGAGCCCCGGGTAAGGGGACGATATGAACCCGGCGTGGGGGGATTTCAACCAATCGTGACTCGGCTAACCTAGATCGCATGTCGTTCCTCGACCGCGCCCTGCGGATGGGCGAGGGCAAGAAGTTCAAGGCTTATGAGCAGCGTGTGGCCCGGATCAACGGGTTCGAAGACGAGCTCGAGCACTACAGCGACGGCGAGCTGAAGGAGGCCGCCGACGAGCTGCGCGAGCGCGCGCGCAACGGCGAATCGCTCGACGATCTCCAGTTCGAGTGCTTCGCGCTGGTGCGCGAGGCAGGCAAGCGCGCGATGGGGATGCGCCACTTCGACGTGCAGCTGATCGGCGGGATGGTCCTCCATGACGGCGCCATCGCCGAGATGAAGACCGGCGAGGGAAAGACCCTGACGGCGACGCTCGCGGTCGTGCTGAACACGCTCGCCGGCCGCGGAGTCCACGTTGTCACCGTCAACGACTACCTGGCCCGTCGCGATGCGCTGTGGATGAAGCCGATCTACGACCTGCTCGGCGTGACCGTCGGCGTGCTCCAGAACATGCAGCCGCCCGAGGAAAAGCTCGCGGCGTATGCGGCGGACGTCACGTATGGGACGAACTCGGAGTTCGGGTTCGACTACCTGCGGGACAACATGGCCCAGGCGATCGAGCTGAAGGTCCAGAACGGCGGGCGGCCGAGGCCCGAGGAGGGCAAGTCGCCGTACCACACGTTCGCGATCGTCGATGAGGTCGACAACATCTTGATCGATGAGGCGCGCACGCCGCTGATCATCTCCGGGGCGCCCGAGCAGGCGGCTGACCTGTATCAGCGCTTCGCCCGGCTGGCGCCGCAGATGCGCCCGGGCAAGACGCCGGAAGGGCTCGACCCGCGGGCCAAGAAGGAGTTCGTCGCCGACTTCGACTACGAGTTCGACGAGAAGCACAAGACCGTCGCGGTGACCGAGCAGGGCGTCGCGAAGGCGGAGCGGTTCCTCAACATCGACCACCTGTACCGGGCCGAGAACGGCCACCTGGTCAACCACCTGCACCAGGCGTTGAAGGCCGAGTCGCTGTTCAAGCGCGACGTCGACTATGCGGTCATCGACGACGAGGTCAAGATCATCGACGAATTCACCGGCCGGATCCTCGAGGGCCGGCGGTGGTCCGAGGGCCTGCACCAGGCGGTCGAGGCCAAGGAGGGGGTACGCGTCCAGGAGGAGAACCAGACGCTCGCCACGATCACCCTGCAGAACTACTTCCGGATGTACGACAAGCTCGCGGGGATGACCGGCACGGCGCTGACCGAGGCGACCGAGTTCATGAAGATCTACGAGCTGGCGGTCGTGCAGGTCCCGACCAACCGCCCGATGGTCCGCAAGGACCGCAACGACCAGGTCTACAAGACCAAGGACGGCAAGTGGAACGCCGTGGTCCGAGAGATCGAGCAGCGCCACCAGGCTGGTCAGCCGGTGCTCGTGGGCACGATCTCGGTGGAGATCTCTGAGCTGCTCTCCGAGCAGCTCAAGCGGCGAGGGATCAAGCACACCGTGCTGAACGCGAAGCCCGAGTTCGCCGAGCGCGAGGGGGAGACGATCGCCGAGGCCGGCGCTCCCGGAGCGGTCACGATCGCGACCAACATGGCCGGACGTGGCGTCGACATCAAGCTCGGCGGCAATCCTGAGCATCTCACCCAGCTCGAGCTGGCCAAGCTCGGACTGCAGCCGGGAATGCCCGACTACGACGAGCACTACGAGAAGGTGCTGCCGACGGTGGAGGCGCGGGTCGAGGAGCTGCGCGAGCAGGTGCTCGAGTCGGGTGGCCTGTTCATCATCGGCACCGAGCGTCATGAGTCGCGCCGGATCGACAACCAGCTCCGAGGCCGCTCGGGCCGCCAGGGCGATCCCGGTGAGTCTCGCTTCTTCTTGAGTGCGCAGGACGATCTCGTGCGGCTGTTCGCCGGCGAGCGGATCTACAAGATCCTCGATCGGCTCGGCACCACCGACGACGAGGGCAACGAGGAGCCGATCGAGGCGGGGATGCTCTCGAAGCAGATCGAAAAGGCGCAGCGCAAGGTCGAGGAGCAGCATTTCCTGCAGCGCAAGCACACGCTCGAGTACGACGACGTGCTCAACCAGCAGCGCGACGTGATCTACAGCTATCGCGACGACGTGCTCGAGGGCCGTGACATGGGCGACGCGGCGCGCGAGGAGATCGTCAAGGTGATCGAGCGGCTCGTCGAGGAATACACGACCGGCGACTTCGTCGAGGACTGGGACATCGAGGCGCTGTTCCGCCGCATTGAGGAAGTGTTCTCGCCGAGCACCGAGCTGCTGGCGACCGATCCCAACCAGGCCGACCGCGAGGAGCTGTCGCTGCGCCTGTCCGAGGAGGCGCTGGCCATCTACGACCAGCGCGAACAGGAGCTGGGCGAGGAGCTGATGCGCTGGCTCGAGCGGGCGCTGCTGCTGCAGATCATCGACCAGCGCTGGCGCGAGCACCTGTACGACATGGATTACCTGCGCGAGGGGATCCATCTGCGCGGCTTCGCTCAGATCGAGCCGCTGGTGGCCTATAAGAACGAGGCCTACACGCTGTTCGGTGACCTGATGAACAGCATCTGGGGCGACTTCGCGCGGATGATCTTCCACATCGAGGTGACGATCGAGGGCGAGAACGGGGAGGCTCCGCAGCCTCCGCCGCGCCGTGTCACCCCGGGGTCGAGCTCCGCCACAGGCGGGCGCAACGTGACCTACTCGGGCGGGAGCGGCAACGCGACCGGCTCGATGGCCATGGCCGCCGCCGCCGCTGGGGCTGCGGCGGAAGCCGGTGCGGCGGGGGCCACCGGGTACGCCGAAGGTGACGAGCAGTCGCTGCTGCCTCCGGTCGTCGAACAGCGCCGCGTCGACGAGACCGCGCAGATTGGCCGCAACGACCCATGCTGGTGCGGGAGCGGCAAGAAGTTCAAGAAGTGCCACGGCGCTTAGGCGCTGCCGCCGCCCCGCTGCCCCCCCGCCGCCCCGCTGCCCCCCCGCCGCCCCGCCGCCGCCCCGCAGCCCTGCCGCCCCCGCCCCTTGCCCATAAGTCCGCGCTCGGCGCGACCCCGGCCAT
The DNA here is from genome assembly GCA_963794825.1 of uncultured Solirubrobacterales bacterium. Taxonomy (GTDB): domain Bacteria; phylum Actinomycetota; class Thermoleophilia; order Solirubrobacterales; family Solirubrobacteraceae; genus Palsa-465. The sequence goes on along the minus strand of CAWCFB010000001.1, from coordinate 1,350,654 downwards.
CTCTGCGGGGTTAGTGATCGTCAGCGACACTATCTCCGCAGGATCTGAGGGGCGGCCGCGGAGGTCGGGGTTATTGATGCGATGGTTGGCTGGGTTGACGTGCCCGCCCGGCGAGCTTCAGACTGCCGACGGTGAGCGAGCCAGCCCATGTCCGCATCTCAGATCAGGAGCGCGACCGCGCGGCCGAGGAGATTCGCGAGCACTTCGCGGCCGGGCGCCTCGATGAGGACGAGCTCAACGAGCGGGTAAGCGCCGCGTACGCGGCGAAGACGAGCGGCGAGCTTGCGGCGCTCCGCGCTGACCTGCCGAAGCTGCCGGCGACGACCGCGCAGACTCGGGCCCAGCTGGCCCAGCGCCGGAGCCAGCTGATGCGCCGCACGCTCCAGCAGGCCGGCGGGGGAGTCAGCCTGTTTGTCCTCTGCACCGTGATCTGGCTGACGTCCGGGGCCAACGGCCAGTTTTGGCCGCAGTGGGTGGCGCTGCTCGTCGTGATTCCGCTCCTGCGCAACGGTTGGCGCTTGTACGGGCCCGCGCCGGAGTTCGACCGCGTCGAGCGCCACCTCGCGCGGCGCGAGCGCCATGATCCGCGGCGGCGAGGTCGGCGTCCGGGAGACCGACGCCGCTAGGATTGCCGTCGATGGCCTCCGCACCCACAGAGCCGCTCTCCCAGCGTCTCGCGGCGATCCGCGAGCAACTCAAGCTGCTCGCGGACTATCTTTGACCCTGCTTCACTGGCCGAGCGCGTCACGGCGCTCGAGCAGGAGATGGGGGCGCCCGGGTTCTGGGACAACCAGGACCATGCGGCCGAGGTGTCGGCCGAGCACGCGCGGGTCAGCCGCCGGCTGAACACGTTCCGCGAGCTCGAGCGCGACGCCGCCGACCTAGAGCCGCTGGCCGAGCTCGCCGAGGAGGATCCGGAGATGGCCGCCGAGCTCGAGGAGCAGGTGGCATCCGTCCAATCGCGGCTCGACGAGCTCGAGGAGGCGCGCCTGTTCTCCGGGCCCTACGACGCCGGCGACGCCCTGGTCACGGTCAACGCCGGGGCCGGTGGCACCGACGCCCAGGACTGGGCGGAAATCGTGCTCCGGATGGAGATGCGGTGGGCGGAGCGCCGGGGATTCGGCGTCGAGCTGCTGGAGGCGTCGCCCGGCGAGGAGGCGGGGATCAAGTCCGCGACCTTCCGGGTCAAGGGCGAGAACGCCTACGGGCTGTTCGCGAGCGAGAAGGGCGTCCACCGGCTCGTGCGGCTCTCACCGTTCGACTCGGCCAACCGGCGCCACACGAGCTTCGCCGGGGTCGAGGTCTCGCCGTTCGTCGACGACGTCGACGAGGTCGAGATCGATGACGACGACCTGCAGATCGACACCTACCGAGCCAGCGGCGCCGGCGGCCAGCACGTCAACAAGACCGATTCGGCCGTGCGGATCACCCACAAGCCGACGGGAATCGTCGTCCAATGCCAGAACGAGCGCTCGCAGTCCTCGAACAAGGCGGAGGCGATGACGATGCTGCGCTCGAAGCTGCTCGAGCTCGAGGAGCGCAAGCGCCGCGAGGAGATCGCCCGCGAGCGGGGCGAGGCCCAGGACGTCAACTTCGGCTCGCAGATCCGCTCCTACGTCCTGCATCCGTACACGATGGTCAAGGACTCGCGGACCGACTACGAGATGGGCGACGCCAACCGCGTGCTCGACGGCGACCTCGACGGGTTCGCCCGCGCCTACCTGCTGAAGACCGCCAAGGGCTCGCCGGGGCGCTCCGGGTGAGCAGCGGCCCGCCCGAGCAGCCGACGGCGCCGTACCTCGATGCCGTGGTGGCGTACGGATTCCGGGGGCCGACGCGATTCCATGTACCCGGTCACAAGGGCGGCGATGGCGCGGACCTCGGCCTGCGCCGCGCGCTCGGGGACCGCGCGCTGCTCCTCGACATCCCGCAGGACATAGAGGGAGTGGATGTCGGCCCTTCGCCGACGCCGTTCGAGCGGGCCGAGGTGCTCGCAGCCAAGGCCTACGGCGCCGGGCGGACGTGGTTTTTGACCAACGGCGCGACCCAGGGCAACCACGCCCTGTGCCTGGCGCTGGCCCCGCTCGGCGCCCCGGTGGTGATCCAGCGCAACAGCCACGCGAGCGTGATCGACGGGCTGGTGCTGAGCGGAGGCTCGGCGACTTTCGTCGCACCCGAGTACAACGACGAGCTCGGGATCGCGCTGTGCGTGACGCCGGACGCATTAGAGCGGGCGCTCGCCGCCGCGCCGCAGGCCCGGGCGGCGTTCATCGTCTCGCCCACCTATTACGGGATGGCCGCGGACGTCGCGGGCTGCGTCGAGGTCGCGCACGCCGCGGGGATCCCACTGGTCGTCGACGGCGCGTGGGGCGCCCACTTCGGCTTTCACCCGCGGCTGCCCGATTCGCCACTCGCGCTCGGGGCGGACGCGGTCCTCGCCTCGACGCACAAGATCGTCGGCAGCCTGACCCAGTCGGCGATGCTGCACGTCGCCGACAGCGAGCTGATCGATGGGGATGCGATCGCCCGCGCGGTGCGGCTGGTTCGCTCGACCAGTCCCAGCTCATTGCTGATGGCGTCGCTGGACGCGGCGCGCCGGCAGCTCGCGGTGCACGGAAACATGCTGCTCGACGGCACGATCGCGGCCTCGATCGAGACCGCGCAGGCGATTGACGCGATCCCCGGATGCCGCGTGGTCGCCGACAGGCTCGTCGGCACCCCGGGGGTGGCGGGGTGGGACCCGCTGCGGATCGTCGTCGACGTGCGCGGTACGGGTTGCACGGGATACGAGATAGCGGCGGCGCTGCGGGCGTCCTACGACACCTTCACCGAGCTCGCCACCCACGCAACGCTCGTGTTCGTGCTCGGGATGGGCCCCGACAACGAGCCGCTCGAGCGGCTCGCGCACGACCTCGCGGAGACGGTCAGACAGATCGCCCGCCCGGGGACCCTCGAGGCGATCCGGGCGCAGGCACCGTCCTCGGCGGATACGCCGGTGACGCCCCGCGAGGCCTTCTTGGGGACGAGCGAGGCGGTCCCGGTAGAGCAAGCGATCGGCCGTATCTCAACTGAGGCGATCGCCGGGTACCCGCCAGGGGTTCCGACACTGCTGCCCGGCGAGCGGGTGACCGCGGAGGTGGTCGACTACCTGCGCAGGCTGACGGACGCGGGGGCCCGGCTGCATGGAGCCTCGGACCCCGAGTTCCGCACCGTCAGGGTGCTGTCCGGGGTCCCGGCGCAAGCGGCCGAGACCCCGGAAGCAGATTCCGTCTAGCTACGGCTTGACGCGATAGACGACGCCGAGACCGGCTTGCGTCGAACCACCGACGTACAGGTAGCCGCCCTTGGCGGCGAGTGCATCCGTCGCGATGGGGAACCCGGTGACCACGGGCGACACCTTGCCGCCGGTGACAGGGATCGAGTACAGCGCGCCACCGCTCTTGGCATCAGCGCCCAGGAACGAGCCGAAGTACAGGGTCTTACCGACGACGGCCAGACCCATCACGTCCATGTGGGGCGAGAACTTCTTGAACGGCTTGGCGTACTTGCCGCACTTGCTGCCCTTCGTCCAGTTGCACTTGGGGAACCCGTAGTTGTCTCCCTTGTGCACCTGCAGGATGAAGTCCGGCGGATTCTTCGCGCCGGCGTCCTGTCCGAGGTCGGACACGAACGGGTCAGGCGAACCGGGCACGAAGGCCATCTGCCATGGCTGGCGGATACCCGACGCGAACACCTTTACCGATTTGCCGCTCGCGGTCATCGAGAGGATGTCGTACACGAACGGTGAGATCGTCGCCGGACCATGGTCATTGTTATTCAGCAGGCCGAGATCGACGTTGACGTACAGCCGGCCATCCGGTCCGAAGGCGATCCCGTTGAAGCCCTGGAAGCCCGTCGGCGCGGTGTACACCACGCTGCGGTGGGTGAACGTGCTCCCGTTCCAGCCGCTCCAGCGCATGATCTCCCAGGTCGGGCCGGTGCTGGTGAGAACTCCGCCGCTGAGGTACAGAGCCCCCGCGTGCCAGGTCATCCCGCCGACGAAGATCGGCGAGTTCGGGATTGGCACTCCGGCACCGTGCTCGAGCACGTAAACGCCCCCGTTCGGAAGGCTCTGGCTGTTGCCCGAGTCGCCGACGAAGATCGCGCCGTCGCCGAACGCGAACGAGGTCACGTTCTTCAGGCCGGTCGTAGCCGGGCCGGAGGCGAACGCCTTCACCTTGGCGCCGCCAAAGGTTTTCGGCGGCGGTGGGCCGGCGGCCTGCGCGGCGGCGGTGAAGGTCGCACAGACGGCGACCATTACAAATGCACAGCGAATGCCCCTTGGCATGTGTCTCTCTTTCGGTCGAGGCCCCTACTCGGGCGGCATACTAGCGCGCACGATGACCACCGGGCCGGAGCTGACGACGACGGAAGTGGTGCGCCGGGCGATCGCCGAGGACGTCGGCGATGGCGACGTGACGACGGCTGCCACGGTGCCGGAGAATGCCCGCGCGCGGGCGGTGATCACGCAGAAGGCGCCGGGCGTGATCTTCGGTCTCGAGGTGGCCGAGGAGGCATTCAGGCAGCTCGACCCGGACGCCCGGTTTGACCGCCTCGTGGACGAGGGGGTGTGGCGAGAGGACGGCGGCCCGGTGCTGGCGGTGGAGGGTTCGGCTCGGGCGCTGCTGAGCGCCGAGCGGACCGCGCTGAACTTTCTCGCCAGGCTCTCCGGCGTGGCCACGCTGAGCGCCCGAGCCGTGAATTCGATCGAGGGCACGGGCGCACGGATCCTCGACACGCGCAAGACGACGCCAGGGCTGAGGGCATTGGAGAAGGCTGCGGTCCTGGCCGGAGGCGGCACAAACCACCGCGCGGGGCTGTACGACGCGATCCTGATCAAGGAGAACCACGCCGCGCTGGCGGGCGGGGTGGGGCCGGCGGTGAGGGCGGCCGCGGCGTTCGCGCCGGGACTGATGCTGACGGTCGAGGCGCATACGCTCGAGGAGGTCGACGAGGCGCTCGAGGCGGGGGCGCCGTGGATCCTGCTCGACAACATGAGCCCGGAGCAGCTCCGTGCGGCGGTGGCACGGGTCGCGGGCCGAGCGAAGACAGAGGCGAGTGGGGGGTTCACCCTCGAGACGCTCCGGGACGCCGCTCAGACCGGCGTAAACTTCGTCTCAGTCGGTGCGTTGACGCACAGCGCGCCGGCCCTCGACCTCTCCCTGATCCTCGAACCGCTGACATGAACCTCCCGATGCTCGGTGCGCCCGACGCGCCGATGATGCTCGAGAACATCCCCGTCCTGAAGGACGAGGTGCGCGAGCTTGCGCGCGATCGCCACGCGGTGATCCTCGCCCACAACTACCAGTTGCCCGAGATCCAGGACGTGGCCGACTACGTCGGCGACTCGCTCGGGCTCTCCCAGCGGGCCGCAGCCGCCGACGGCGAGCTGATCGTGTTCTGCGGCGTCCACTTCATGGCCGAGACCGCGTCGATTCTCTGCCCGGACAAGAGGGTGCTGATCCCCGACCCGGAGGCCGGCTGCTCGCTGGCGGACTCGATCACCGCCGAGCAGCTTCGCGAATGGAAGGCGAAGCACCCCGGCGCGGTGGTCGTGATGTATGTGAACACGACGGCCGAGGTCAAGGCGGAGACCGATTACTGCTGCACTTCGGCCAACGCGGTGCGAGTGGTCGAGCACATCTATCGGGAGCACGGCGACGACACCGAGATCCTGTTCGGGCCTGACATGTTCCTCGGGGCGTACGTGGAAAAGACGCTCGGACGGCCCATGCACGTGTGGGACGGCGAGTGCCACGTCCACGCCGGGATCCGGCCGGACGACATCGCCGCTGTCCGCGCCGCGCATCCGGGTTCTGACTTTCTGATTCACCCCGAGTGCGGGTGCTCGACATCGGTGATGGAGTACGTAGCCGCCGGAGACGTCGACGCCAACGGCGTGCACATGCTGTCGACCGGCGGGATGCTGCGTTACGCCAGCGAGCACGCAAACGAGCGGCGCACGGCGATCGTGGCAACCGAGACTGGGATGCTCCATCCGCTCCGCGCCGCGGCGCCGGAGATCGATTTCATCGCCGCCAACGAGGCGGCGCACTGCCGGTTCATGAAGATGATCACGCTTCCGAAGCTTCGCGACTCGCTGCGCGACGGCGGACACGAGGTCAAGGTGCCGGCATCGGTAGCCGACCGGGCGCGGGTCCCGATCGAGCGGATGGTCGCGATCAGCTGATCGACAGCAGGTCGAGCCCGTGCTCGACCGCCTCGCGCACCGCTCTGAGCGTCATCCGCTTGCGCTCGAACTCGGGCGGGGTGTAGCAGTGGACGTCGGCGCCGGCGCCCATCTCGAGGCCGTCCCACAGCGACCCCGCGTGGTAGACGCGCTCGAGCCAGGGCATCCCGTCATACGACGGCGAGACGAGAATCACGACGAACTCGGGTCCACGCTCGCGCTGCGGCAGAGCGCCGCGCTCGTCCTCGACGCGCGCCCCGCCAAGCAGGGCGACGTCGATCGGCCAGCGGTCGCTGATCCGCTCGAGGTACCGCTGGAGCTCGGCGCGATTGATCGCGGCGGCCGTCCCGTCCACGTCATGCACACTAATACCTAGCAATCGCGGCGACCATCCGTCCGATCAACGTCAGCGCGGACCAGTTCGGGGGGCCATCGACGAACAGGGCGAAGGCGAGCAGCTGATGTCCGCGCGCGCGACAGTATCCGGCGAGGTTGCTGACGTTGTCGAGCGTTCCTGTCTTGGCCGCGCACCGCCCCGCCGCTGCCGTCCGTACCGCGATCGTGCGCGTGGTGCCGCTGACGCCGACGGTCGGCAACGAGGCGGTCAGGGTGGCGCCGATCGCGGTGGGCTCTACGAAGCGGAGGAGGTCGACGACTTCGTGCGGCGAGGCGAGATCGCGCCGGGAGAGGCCGGAGCCGTCGATGATCTGCGGATGCAGGTGGTAGGCGCGGATCGCGCTCGAGATCACGTAGGCGCCAGCCGCCGTCGTCCCGTGCCCCATCACCTTGAGGCCGAGCTGCTTGGTCAGCATCTCCGCGAAGAAGTCGTCTGAGGGGACATCCATCAGACGCAGCATCACCGACAGCGGCGGCGAGGAGACGGTCGCGAGCCGGCGCGCGTCTGGCGGGGTACTCCAAGTGCGAGTCGACGCAGTCGCCTTGATGCCGGCCGACTTGAGCGTGAGGGCCAGCTCGTGCGCTGCGAGCGCCCCCGGGCTGAGGGGCGGCGTCGCGTGGTGGCGCCTCGTGGCCGGCCCAGAGTTGTGCGCGGTCGCGGCGGCCAGCGTCGCGCCGTGGTCAAAGGTGAGCCCGCTCAGCTGCCCGCCGAGGTCCGGGATGTCAGGTTGGTAGTCGCTGGACGGCGGTCCGGGGCGCGCGTCGAACAGTGACGCGTCGCCGAAGAGCTGCCCCGTCACCCGGCGGATCCCGGCGCGGGCGAGCTGACCGGCGAGCTGCGACGCGGTCGGGCCGTAGCCCTGCTCCCAGATCCGGTTGAAGGTGCCGTCGCCGAACGTCGGGTCGCCGCCGCCGCGCAGGTACAAGCTGCCGTGCCACACGCCGCCGGGGCCGAGGTGGCCGGCTCCGTAGACAGCGGTCCGCAGGCGCGCGTTCGGGCCTAGATCGTTCAGTAGCGCGACCGTGGTGAAGACTTTCTCGACCGACGCCGGCGCCCGCTTGACGTCGGCGCGCAGCGAGAACAGCTGCTGGCCGGTGGTGAGGTCGAGCACGTACCCGCCGCTCACTGCGCCGGCGAGCTGGAATTGGCGATCGAGCGCGCGGGTGAGCCGCGTGAGCGTGGGGGAGGGCCGTGCCGCCTTCGGCGCCGGACGGTGATCGTGTGCGGGGCGGACGGCCGGGACCGTCGGAGTGGTGGTCGATGAGGCCTGGCCGCCGCACCCCACCAGACTGACTGCTGCCGCGCTCGCGGCGGCCACCCGGGTTACGCGGATTCGAACTCCTCTGTCGTGTGCGGACCGACGCACGCGACCGACAGGGCTTCGGAGATCCCCGCCGCCACCTCGGCGACCTGGTCCTTGGTGACGGCGTCGAGCCGCGCGATCACATCGTCGGGATCGACCGGCTCGCCGTAGAGGATCGTCTGGTTGGCGGCGTTGCGGGCGACGGCACCGCTGTTCTCGAAGGCAATCGCCCGCGCGCCGGCGGCGTACGCCCGCGCGCGCTCGACCTCCGCGTCGGTCGGGCCCTGCTCGCGCAACTCGGTGACGATCTCCTTCATCCGCCGGTATGCCTCGATCGCCTTGCCCGACTCGAGGCCCGCGGACAGCTGTAGCACCGGCACATCCGCGTAAGCGTGACCGATCGAGTGGACGGAGTAGGCGAGGCCGCGCTGCTCGCGGATCTCGTCGAACAGGCGCGACCCCATTGAGCCGCCGAGCAAAGTCGAGTAGATCGTCATCGCGGCGCGCTGGGCGGGCGCCTTCACGTCGATCGAGGGGCGGTACGACATCCGCAGGTGCGACTGCTGCGAGTCGCGTTCCCGGACGAGGATCCGCGGCGTAAGCGGCGGGGCGGGGTCGTAGCCATCCGGCTTGGCGTGCGAGGGGAAGCGGCCGAACAGCTCCGCGAGCTTCCCGTCGTCGGGGAGCGAATCGAGGTTGCCGACCACGAACGCGGCGCCATGCTCGGGCGCCCAGCGACGCGCGCGGAAGGCGAGGATCCCCTCGCGGGTGAACGTATTGCGCAGATGCTCGGTCGTGCCGAGCACCGGGCGGCCGAGCGGATGGTCGCCAAAGGCGGCTTCGTCGATCAGGTGCTCGGCGAGTACCGACGGTTGGTCCTCGGCGCGGGCGATCTCCTGGACGACGACGCCCCGCTCGCGATTGAGCTCGTCCCCGTCGATCTGCGGACGACCGACGAAATCGGTGAGCAGGTCGATCGCTTCGGGCGCGCGCTCGGCCCGCGCGGTGATGTGGAAAGCGACCAGGTCGTGGCTCGTGTAAGCGTTGAGCACCGCGCCGATCCGCTCGGCCGCCTCGTTCACATCGCGGTAGGTCGGGTACTTCTCGCCTCCCTTGAACACGAGGTGCTCGAGGAAGTGAGCCATTCCGTTCTCCTCGGGGCGCTCGGTCCGCGCGCCGGCGTCAAAGGCCGTCAGCAGAGTGATCGCGCGGGTGCCCTCGATCTCGATCCGAAACAGCGGCAACCCGTTCGGAAGAGTTTCTACACGGATCCTCGCCACGGAGTTCAACGGTAGCCGATGTGCACCCCGAAACCGCCCGTAAAACAAGGCGGCGGAGCCGCCCCCTTAATGTCTGTTTATGAAAAGTGCCTGCAAATCCGCTTGCAAGAGCCGCTCCCGCGGGCGTCTTGCAGGGGTTTGTCGCTAGGCTGCGACGCACCCTATGGCTACTCCTTCTTCCTCCTCACGCACCCGCCGGCGCGTTGTCGCCGCGCCTGCCACACACCCCCGGAAAGTAGTTCCACAGGCGGCTTCCGCGCCCCCGGTGATCGAGTTCCGGGGAGTCTGCAAGCGGTACGACAGCGGCGATACCGGACTGGACCAGGCGACGTTCTCGGTCGATCGGGGCGAGTTCGTGTTCCTCGTCGGCTCGACCGGGTCGGGCAAGTCGACGGTCATGCGGCTGCTGATCAAAGAGCTCGACGCGACCGAGGGTTCGATCCGCGTCGCCGGAAAGGAGCTGTCCGAGATCACGCGCAAGCGGATCCCGTTCTACCGGCGCAACATCGGCGTCGTATTCCAGGACTTCAAGCTGCTGCCGAACCGGACCGTGTACGACAACGTCGCGTACGCCCTCCAGGTGACCGGCGGCACCCGCCGCGATATCCGCGACAAGGTGCCGGACATCCTCCGCCTGACCGGGCTGTCGACGAAGCTCCACAACTATCCGGACCAGCTGTCGGGTGGCGAGCAGCAGCGCGTCTCGATCGCGCGCGCGTTCGTCAACCACCCGCCGCTGCTGCTGGCCGATGAGCCGACCGGAAACCTCGATCCTGAGACGAGCATCGACATCATGCGGCTGCTCTACCGGATCAACAAGACCGGGACGACGATCCTCGTGGCCACCCACGACCAGGCGATGGTGGACAAGATGCGCCGCCGGGTGCTGGAGCTCTCCCGCGGGCGGATCGTCCGCGACGAGGCAACCGGCCTGTACGCCCGCGACGAGACCACGCGCGAGTTCGCACAGCGCCTCCGGGCACCGGCGGGCCGGCCGGACGGGGTCTAGGTCATGAGGCTCGGGTTCTTCCTGCGCGAGGCGCTTCGCGCGATGCGCCGCAGCGCCGCTCCGTCGTTCGCCGCGCTGATCACCGTGCTCGTGACGATGCTCGTGCTCGGGGTGTTCATTCCGATCGTGCAGGCCGCCGACAGCACCGCCTCGAGCGTCCGCAACCGGGTCGAGGTCGAGGTCTATATGCGGACCACCGCCACGGCTGCCGAGGAGACGCGCGTGCGCAATGAGCTGGCCGGACTGCCGCACGTCAAGCGCGTCGAGTTCGTCTCAAAGCAGCAGGCCTATGCGCTGCAGTCAAAGCAGGACCCGGCGGCGTACGCGCTGCTCTCGGCCAACCCGCTGCCGGACACCTACCAGCTGACCCCCGACAGCCCGGGGAACGTGCTGATCGTCCGCAATGAGGTGCAGCCACCGACGCCGGGCGGCGGGGCCAAGCTGATCGATGGCGCGATCCAGAACGTCTCCAATCACGTCACCGACACGAAGAAGCTGCTCGGGGCGACGAATCTGGTCACGTGGATCGGGCTGGTACTGGGGATCCTGCTCGTGATCGCCTCCGTGATGCTGATCGGTAACACGATCCGGCTGTCGCTGTTTGCCCGCCGGCGCGAGGTCGAGGTGATGAAGCTGGTCGGCGCGACCGACTGGTTCATCCGCTGGCCGTTCGTGATCGAGGGCGTGCTCGTCGGAGCCGCCGGCGCGCTGCTGGCGCTGGCCGTGCTGGCGATCACGAAGGTCGCGCTGCTCGATCCGCTCGCCAACAACTGGACGCTGATCGCGGCACCACGGACGATCCCGTTCGTGTGGCTCGTCGCGGTGCTGCTCGCGGCCGGGATCGGAGTCTCCGCGCTCGGGTCGGGCTTGTCGCTGCGGCGCTTCCTGCGGGTCTGAGCCAGCCGTCCGAGCCGCGCGGTTTGCGCGGGCGTCCGGCTACCCTCAAACCTCGTGCGCTCCCGTCGAACACGCGGCCGCTACACGACGCTTGCGGTCGTGGTCGTCGTGCTGCTGCTGATCGGGGTGTGGCTGGGGGGACACTCGAGCTGGATCCCGTCGGGGGTGAAGAGCTTCTTCGTCAACCAGGGCGACACCCAGCTCGTCCAGCAGGTGCTGGATGACGTGCAGCACCAGTACTACCGGCCGGTCAACCGGTCGTCGCTGATCAACAAAGGGCTGGCGGCCGCGGTCGCGAGCCTCAACGACCCCTACTCGCACTACTTCAGTCCGTCTCAGTACACCTCGTTCCAGAACCAGTCGAACCCGCACCTGTCGGGGATTGGCGTCGACGTGCTTCCCGATCCGCTCGGGTTGCAGATCGTCGACGTGTTCCCGCAGTCGCCGGCGGCGCGGGCGGGGCTGTCACGCGGCGACCTGATCCTCGCGGTCGACGCGAGGTCGCTGGCCGGGCGTACGGCTGACTACGCCTCGAGCCTGATCCGCGGACGCCAGGGCACGAAGGTGACGCTGACGGTCCGGTCGCGGTCGCGTCGGCGGACGGTCTCGATCACGCGCGAGAACATCGTCGTGCCGGTGGCGAGTGGCTCGATCAAGACGCACAAGCGGGTCAAGATCGGCTATCTCCAGTTCACCTCGTTCGCGCCGGCTGACTCCGGCGACGAGCTACGGACCCAGGTGCACAAGGTGCTCGGAGAAGGGGCGCAGGCGCTGGTGCTCGATCTACGCGAGAACGGCGGCGGCCTGCTCGAGGAGGCCGTGAACGTGGCCAGCATCTTCATCCCGGACGGCACGATCGTCTCGACGCGCGGGCGGGCGCAATCCCCGCAGGTCTACACCGCGCAGGACAACGCGTTCGCGGCCCATATTCCGCTGGTGGTGCTCGTCGACCGCGGGACCGCGTCCGCGGCCGAGATCGTCACGGGCGCTCTGCAGGACCGTCATCGCGCGCTCGTCGTCGGCACGCACACCTACGGCAAGGGCGTCTTCCAGGAGATCGAGCCGCTTCCCAACGGTGGGGCCCTCGACATCACGGTCGGCGAGTACTTCACCCCGAGCGGCCGCAATCTCGGGGGCGGAGGGGTTCGCCAAGGCGCGGGGATTACGCCGAACATCAGCGCGAGCTCGAACCCGCGGTCGCGAGTTGACCACGCGCTCCAGGTGGCGTTGAGCACGGTCGCCGGCGAAGTCCATTGAGCGGCGAGCGGGTCGCGGTCCTCGAGCGCCGCGGGAAGTTCGTCGTCGCGGAGCCGTTCTTCGAGGCGGGGCCGCGGTTCGCGGTCAGCCGCACGCCGAAGGCTGATGTCGGCGATTTGGTGGTGGTGCGGCCTCGCGCTGCGCGAAACGGCCGCGGCGGCCGCGCCGAGATCGCGCGCCGGCTCGGCAAGCCGTCGGTGGCGCGCGACGTGATCGAAGGGCTGATGGTCGACCGCGGGCTGGCGCGGCGGTTCGACCCGGCGGTCGAGCGCTCGGCCCGGGAGGCGGCGGACGTGCGTGGAGACGCGCTCGACGGGCGCCGAGATCTGCGCTCGGTGCCGACGCTGACGATCGACCCGGTCTCTGCGCGGGACTTCGACGATGCGGTGTCCGCATCAGAGCTGGACGACGGGGGATGGCGCGTGTGGGTGCACATCGCCGACGTGTCGGCGTTCGTCGCGCAGCGGTCGCTGGTCGATCGCGAGGCCTACCGGCGCGGGACGTCGGTGTACGTGCCGGGCGCGGTCGAGCCGATGCTCCCGCAGGCGTTGTCGAACGACGCCTGCTCGCTGGTGCCGGGGCAGGACCGACTGGCGGTGACGGTCGAGATGGACGTCGGCGGGGAGGGGGTGAAGCGGGCGTCGATCTACCGCTCGGTGATCCGCTCCGACAAGCGGCTGGCCTACGAGGAGGTCGACGCTGTGTTCGCGGGTTCCTCGCGGGCGGAAGACCCGTGGGGGCCTGTGCTGGCATCCGCGCGGGCGGCGGCGGGTGCGCTCGCGGCGCGCCGGTCCGGGGGGTCGGCGGTCGTGCTGGAGGGGGCCGAGCCCGAGTTCGTGTTCGATCGCGCTGGGAACGTGGCGGGCGAGTCGATCATCGAGCAGACCGAGTCGCACCGGCTGATCGAGCATCTGATGATCGCCGCCAACGAGCAGGTGGCGCGGGTGCTGGAGCAGGCCCGGGTGCCGGCGCTGTACCGGGTGCACGAGCGGCCGGATGGGCCGGCGGCTGAGCGGCTGATCGAGCAGCTTGCGTCGCTGGGGGTGCCGACGCCGGCGGTGCCGGGCGGGGCGCTGACCCCTCAACAGGCCGCGGACGTGGTGGCCGAGGCGTCGGCGCTGGTCGCTTCGTGGGTCGCCTCGCAGGGCGGCCGGGGCGCCCGGGCGCTGAACCGGCTCGTGCTGCGGTCTTTGCAGCAGGCCTACTACGACCCGCGCAACCGCGGCCATGCGGGCCTCGGCCTTAGCCATTACTGCCATTTCACCTCGCCGATCCGGCGCTACCCGGACCTGATCTGCCACCGGGCGCTGCTGTCCGTGGTGGCCGGCGGAGGCGAGGCGCCGGACGCTTCTTGGGTCGCGGCCGCGGGACCATGGGCTTCGGCGCGCGAGCGCGAGGCGATGACCATCGAGCGGGACGCCGACGACATCGCGCGGTGCTTCTTGCTGGAGCGGCGGCTGGCGGAATCCGGTTCTGACGAGGTGTTCGAGGGAGAGATCGTGGGGGTGATCGGGGCGGGGGCGTTCGTCGCGTTCGGTGGGAGCGGGGAGTTCGAGGGGATGCTTCCGGTGCGCCGGATGCGCGGCGATTGGTGGGAGCTCAACGAGCAGGGGACGGTGCTCGTCGGGACGCGCACCGGCGGAGCGCTGCGTCTGGGCGATTCCGTGGCGGTGCGCGTCGACGGCGTCGATGTCGCGCGCGGCAGGGTGGACCTGGTGCCAGCGGCCGGTTTCGGAGAGGATTAGGCGCTCGTGGCCAAGGGCAAGAAGCGGCGCGCCGTGGCGGGTGACGTGGCGACAAACCGGCAGGCGTCGTACCGGTTCGACCTGCTCGAGCGGTTCGAAGCGGGGATCGTGCTGACCGGCACCGAGGTCAAGTCGCTGCGCGAAGGCAAAGCACAGCTGAAGGATTCATACGCGGTGATGCGCGACGGAGAGATGTGGCTGATCGGCCTCTACATCCCGCCGTACGCGAACGCGGCGCGTGACAACCACGAACCTGAGCGTGACCGCAAGCTGCTCTTGCATCGGCAGGAGCTCGATCGATTGGTGGGGCGGACGCACGAACGCGGCCTGACCTTGGTGCCGACTCGGATCTATTTCTCCGGCCCGCGGTCGCGGGCGAAGGTCGAGGTGGCGCTGGCGCGCGGCAAGGACGTGCACGACAAGCGCGACACGATCCGCAAGCGGGAGATGGCGCGGGATGTGCAGCGAGAGCTGCGCGAGGCGGGACGGTAGTAGAGCTGGGGCTACAGACCGCGGAAGACGTACGTCGAGTGGAGCCCGACGACGAGCAGCGCGGCGAGCCCGATGTACACGACCGCGACGAGGAAGCGGCCCCGGGCGCTCACTCGGTAGTAGGCCTCCTGCTCGGCACCGCCGTTCTTGCGCAGCTTCCACCGCCGCCATGAGTCGGCGCCGCCGATGATCAGGAACAGGAGCACGATCGGGGCGTCGAAGATGATCCCGAACGCGGCCAGCACGACGAACCCGACGACCCACATCCACGGCGCCATCGCGGCCATCGCCCGGCCGCCGTCGAGCGGCGAGATCGGGATCAGGTTGAACAGGTTCAGGTAGAAGGCGAAGAAGGCCAGCGCGCGCCAGAACGGGTTGCCGGTGGCGTGCCAGATCAGTAGCGGCACAACGCCCGCGGCCGAGCCGAGGATCGGGCCCGCCAGCCCGACCCGGGCTTCGGCGAGCGCGTTGGTGCCGAGTGACTTGGAGGTGATCATCGCCCCGAGGAACGGGATGAACGTGAGTCTGTTCGTCTTGATCCCTTCACGCCGCAGCGCGATCACGTGCCCCATCTCGTGGACGAACAGGAGCACGACCAGGCCGACGGCGAACGTCCAACCGAACAGCAGCGCGTACGCCGCCACCGAGACCAGCATCGAGCCCACCGTGATCAGCAGCTTCAGCTTGGGGAGGAGCAGCAGGACGGTCTTGAGCTTCGCGATCAGCGCGATCAGCGCTGCAGCTGGCCGCGCCCGTCTTCTCACGGAGGCGCTTCGGGCGGGTCGGCCGGTCGGGCCGCTGCGGGATCTCGCTGGGCGGTACGTAGCCGGGCGGAGGAACGCTCGGCGGGAGCAATTGGGCGCTCGATTCCATGTGCCGAGTAAGTGTGGCACTGCTGATGGGTTTTTCCGTCAGGTCTTATCCCGTCCTTCGATTTGACCGCTGCCGACTACAATTGAGGGAGTAATACCCCCAGGGGACGACAGGCTTCGACGTGGTCGGCTCGTGGAGGTGGTTGCGAGTCGAGGTTCCCGGAGGCCTCGTAAAACCCCGGGAAAACCATAAGTGCGGACACGCACAACTTCGACCTCGGACTTGCTGCTGCGTAAGTAGCCGCCGTTCGTAGGATCGTCTCGCCCCCCGCTCGCCTGCGGTAGGGGATCCGGGATCAATTAGCAGGCTTGCTCGGTGAGGATTTGCTCCCTCCGATCCGAGGACACGTAAGGGAGCTGGCCTCCGACAACCCCGCCGGCGTGGCGAGTCGGAGGCGAGATCAGAGCGCCGGCTACGCTCGTAGACGCCACCTTTCACGCGACTGCGGACCCGGGTTCGAGTCCCGGCGTCTCCACTTTTCACCGCCCTCCACGCACGTGGGGGGCGGTCTGCGTTAGAGGAATGAAGTCGTTCCTGATCCGTTGACGTACGCTTACGGTTCGTGTAGACTTACCATCCATGGAGGTTGACCAACGGGATGCGTGGACCGCGCTCGGGGATTCGACCCGGAAGGCGATCTTCGAGTTGCTCGTCGAGCGCCCGCGCGCGGTCGTCGAGGTGGCGGACGAGCTGCCGATCAGCCGGCCCGCGGTCTCGCAGCATCTGCGGGTGCTCAAAAATGCTGGGCTCGTGGTCGACGAGCCGGTCGGCACCCGGCGGATCTATCGCGTGAGTCCCGATGGGCTGGCCGCGCTCCGAGCCGATCTGGATCGTTTCTGGGGCAGCGCGCTCGCTGCCTACCAGACGGTCGTGGAGGAACGCCCGTGAGCAGTCACACGGGGGTGCCGCTGACCACCGTGGTCCACTCGATCCTCGTCGAGGCGCCGCTCGAGGTCGCGTTCGAGACGTTCACCGAGCAGTTCGACCGGATCAAGCCGCGCGAGCACAACCTGCTGGACGTCGACATCGCCGAGACCGTGCTCGAGCCGCGCGCGGGTGGCTACGTCTATGACCGCGGGGTCGACGGCTCGGAATGTCGGTGGGCGCGGGTGCTGCGGTATGAGCCCCCGCGGCGCGTCGTGATCAGCTGGGACATCAGCCCGCGGTGGCAACTGGAGACCGATCCCGAGCGGACGAGCGAGGTCGAGATCGAGTTCATCCCCGAGGACTCGAAACGCACGCGGGTCCAGCTCGTTCACCGGTACCTCGACCGTCACGGCGAGGATTGGCACGGGCTGCGCGAAGCGATCGGCGGCGACCAGGGCTGGCCTCTCTACCTGAGTCGATTCGTCGCGCTGGTCGGCGACGACAGCTGAATGGGCGGCGGCTGAAGCTGGCGCTCGAAGCCGGCTAGGGTCAAGGGTCACGTCAGCGAAGCTCGCGGGCTACCTCTGCGAGCGCCTCCGCCGATGGAGCAAAGGTCGTGACGCTGGTGAACCCCCACCGCTCGCGGCGGCGCTCCAGCTCCTCGGCAGCGTCCGCCGCCGTGCGCGCGAACAGCATGCACGGTGACTCGGCGAGCACGGCGGGGTCGTCGTCCTCGCCCTCGCGCTCGATATAAGCCCGGGCGCCCGCCAACGGGTCCTTGCCGAGCTCGACGGCCTGCAGGAGCACGTCGCTCTCGAAGGGTCGACCGTTCGCCGCGCGACGCGTCATCGCCACCAGCTCGTCGGTCTCCTCGGCGGTAGCCGGCGTCAACGTGCCCGGCTCGTGACCCGGCTTGTGGCGCACGACCGCGAACCCGACGATGTCCGCAAGCTCGGCTGCGACCGTCAGTCCACTGCGTGACATCGCCCCGACGGCGATGGGAATCGGCTCCTGAACGGGTCGGGGAGCATGATCGCTGCTGCCCAGCTGCCGCCGGACCTCGACCAGCGTGTGTCTCATCCGCTCGACGCGCGCGTTTTGCGGCTCCCAGTCGATACCGGCGATGTCGAACTCGCGCTTGATCGTCCCGGCGCCGAGCCCGAGCTCGAGCCGCCCGCCGCTGAGCTGGTCGAGGGTGGCCGCCTCACGGGCGAGCAGTACCGAGTTCCAGAATCCGACATTCAGCACGTAGGTGCGCAACCTGAGGCGCTCGCTGACCGCGGCGGCGACCGCGAGCAGCGCGAACGGGGCCGGACTACCGATGTGATCGCCCTTGGCGAGGAAATCGAACCCCAGCTCCTCGTAGCGCCGGATTGCTTGGCGGAGCTCGGGCAACTCGGTGGGCAGTCCACCTATGCCGAAGCGGTACGCAGTGGCGGGCATGGTCACACGGTAGCGCAACCGAAAGGTTGCGTGAACGTTCGCCACGGCGAAAAACGGCATGCTGTCGGGATGAGTGTGGCGAGCGCGATCCTCGGCCGGCGGATGCGGCTGATCCGTCCGCTCACGGACGACGTCGTGTGCGAACGCGATCTGCACGTCCCGATGGACGACGGCGCCGTCCTGCTCGCCGACCGGTGGGTGGCGCGGGAGCAACGCGATCGTCCGCAGCCCACGGTGCTGGTGCGCTCTCCGTACGGCCGCCGGCAGATCGTCGGGTTGATCGTGGGAAGGCTGCTCGCTGAACGGGGGCTCCAGGTGCTGATCCAGAGCACCCGGGGGACATTCGGGTCAGAAGGGGTCTTCAGTCCGTTTGATGAGCGGGGCGACGGTCTCGCGACGATCCGCTGGCTACGGGAGCAGCCCTGGCACTCGCAGCGGATCGGGATGATCGGGCCCAGCTATCTGGGGCTGGTTCAGTGGGCGGTCGCGCCCGACGCGGGCGATGATCTGCGCGCGCTGGCGATTCAGGTCAGCGCCTCCCAGTTCCACGGCCAGACATACGCCGGCGGGAGCATGTCGCTGCAGACGTCGGCCGCATGGCTGGTCCTGGTGGCCGCCCAGGAGCGGCGGCTGGCGCCGCTCCTGATGGCCCGGGGCCTGCGTCGGCTCCCGGCCCTGCTCGCGCAGTCGCCGCTCTCGGACCTCGACCGGTGGATCACCGGCGCGGAGGTGGCGTGGTTCCGCGAGGCGCTCGGTAACCCCCGGCGCGAGGACGCGTACTGGGTTGCCCGGGACTACGCGGCCGGCGTTGAGACCGTCGCCGCGCCGGTGCAGTTGATCGGGGGGTGGTGGGACATCTTCCTGCCGTGGATGCTCGAGGACTTCCGAGCCTTACGGGCGGCTGGGCGCCATGCGCAGTTGATCATCGGGCCGTGGACACACACGGCTCCCGGGGTGACCGCGGCGGGCGTGCGGGACGGACTCGCGTGGCTCCGAGCGGCGCTCCTTGACGATCACCGGCTGGTCCGGTCCGCGAGCGTGCGGATATATGTCTCCGGCGTGCGGAGCGACGATCCGTGGCGCACGCTCGAAAGCTGGCCACCGCCCGGGACGGGCGAGCGGCGGCTGTGGCTCGGTGACGGCGGACGTCTGCAAGACGGTCCGCCCGTAGCGGCGTCCGGATCCGGCGACCGGTACCGGTATGACCCCCAAGATCCGACGCCGGCGGTCGGTGGCCCGACCCTGCTCGAGAGCAAGCCAGTGGTGGACAACCGAGAGCTCGAACAGCGCGCCGATGTGCTGACGTATACGACGGAGCCGCTGACCGGCACCTACGAGGCGATCGGGCCGGTCCGCGTGGAGCTTCACGTCCGGGCCAGTTCGCCACATTTCGATTTGTTCGCCCGGGTCTGCGACGTCGATCCGGCCGGAGGGTCGTGGAACGTCTGCGACGCACTGACTCGGATCGATCCGGATCGGCTACGGCCGGCCGCCGACGGAACCTGGCGAGTCGCGTTTGACTTGTGGCCGACTGCCCATCGCTTCGCGGAGCACCATCGGATCCGCTTGCAGGTGTCCTCGGGCGCCCACCCCCGCTACCTCCGCAACCCGGGCACCGGCGAGGACCCGATCAACGCGACGACGACCCGTGCGGTTGAGATCGAGGTCCTCCGTGACCCCGATCACCCGTCCGCTTTGGTGCTGCCGGCGACTACAGGGGGTTAGGCGGCCCCGACCGTCGCGCCGACTGCCTGCTCGATCCGCTCGCCGATTTCCTGGTCGACGTTCTTCCAGTACTCGAAGGCGCGCGCGAGCACCTTGTCCGAGACGCCTTGGCAGAGGTGGCCCGCGACGTTAGAGACGAACCGCTCGCGCGCCTCGTCGTCGAACACCTCACGAATCATCGTTCTCGGCTGGCCGTAGTCATCGTCATCGGCCCTCGGGGTGTACGCCGAGCGCACCATCGCACCGTCGGCCGCCCACAGGCCGGCGTCGTCGGTCCGCGACGGGTCGGCGACAGGTCCGCCGTATGAGTTCGGGGCGTAGACCGGGTCGGTCACGTTGACCGTGCGTCCGACGCCGTCCTTGCTGTAGCTGTTGACGGGCACGTGGGGCGTGTTGACCGGGATCTGCTTGTAGTTGACGCCAAGCCGCGCGCGGTGCGCGTCGGAATACGAGAACCCGCGGGCGAGGAGCATCTTGTCGGGACTCAGCCCGATCCCCGGCACGAGGTTGTTGGGCTCGAACGCGGCCTGCTCCATCTCGGTATGGAAGTCGGTCAGGTTGCGGTTGAGCGTCAATGTCCCCACCTTGACCAGCGGGTAGTCGCCGTGCGGCCATACCTTGGTCAGATCGAAGGGATTGAAGCGATAGGTCTTCGCCTCCTCGAAGGGCATGATCTGCATGTACAGCGTCCAGCTCGGGAAATCGCCGTCGCGGATCGCCTCGAACAGATCCTGTCGGTGGTAGTCCGCGTTCTCGCCGGCGATCCGGTCGGCGTCCTCCTGGGTGAGGCACTCGATCCCCTGATCGGTCTTGAAGTGGTACTTGACCCAGAACTTGTCTCCGGCCGCGTTGACCCACATGTACGTGTGGCTCGAGTACCCGTTCATGTGGCGCCAGGTCTTCGGAATCCCGCGATCGCCCATCAGCCACGTCACCTGGTGGCTCGACTCGGGCGAGAGGGTCCAGAAGTCCCACTGCATGTCGTGGTCGCGCAGGCCGTTGTCGGCACGCCGCTTCTGGCTGCGGATGAAGTGCTGGAACTTCATCGGGTCGCGGACGAAGAAGACCGGCGTGTTATTGCCGACCATGTCGTAGTTGCCCTCCGACGTATAGAACTTCAGCGCGAAGCCGCGGGGGTCGCGCCATGTGTCAGGGCTGCCGCTCTCCCCGGCCACGGTGGAAAAGCGGGCGAGCACTTCGGTTCTGACGCCGGGTCCGAACAGGGCGGCGCGGGTATAGGCGCTGACGTCCTCGGTCGTCTCGAACTGGCCGAACGCCCCGGCTCCCTTCGCGTGCGGCTGGCGCTCCGCGATCCGTTCGCGGTTGAAGTTCGCCATCTGCTCGATCAGATACTGGTCCTGGAGAAGGATCGGGCCATCGGGCCCGACCGTGAGAGAGAACTCGTCGCTGGCGGCCGGGGCGCCTCCGTCCGTTGTCGTAAAACGAGGCTTGTCGGTCATCAGCTGCTCTCCTTCTCGATTGGATGGGACGTTGTCTGGCAAGCGGGGCACAGACCCCAGAACGTGACCTCGGCCTCGTCGATCACGAAACCGCCGGCGTCGTCCGGCGAGAGACACGGGGCGGCGCCCGCGATGCAGTCGACGTCGGTGATCGCTCCGCACGAGCGGCACACGGCGTGGTGGTGGTTGTCGCCGACGCGCGCCTCGTACCGGGCCGGGCTCCCGGCCGGCTCGATCCGGCGGATCAGATCGGCGCGGGTCAGCGCGCCCAGCACGTCGTAGACGGCCTGCGTCGAAATCGTGCCGAGCTGGTTGCGCACGGACTGAGCCACTTGGTCGGCAGTGACGTGCTTGCGCTCAAACACCTCTGCCAGCACGGCTACCCGCGGAGCGGTGACACGTAGCCCGGCGGCTCGCACCGCGGCGACCCGATCGATCCGACTCGTGGAGGTCACGGACGCACCATACCGCTTATCCGGAATCGCTCAATTCTCAGTCTGAGTCCAAAAATCTGACTGTTCGGCGCGGTCACACCACTCGCGGGCAGCGCGGTAGGCGAGCATCAGATCCTCTCCCTCGACAGCGATGTCGGCGAGTTCGGCCAGGTGGTGATCGCCGTTGACCGACACTCGCAGCCCCGCCTCGCGAAACAGGAACACGTCGGACATCGAGTCGCCGTAGGCCACCGCGTCGCCCAGCTTCACCCCGTGCTCTGCGCAGAAGTGGGCGGCCAGACGGGGTTTCGCTTCGGGATCAAGGATTGCGGCCTCGTCGAGAGCATGTTCCACGGACCGGGGGAACCTGGATGCGAACACCGAATCGAAGCCGAACTCGAGGAACTGCTCGGCGAAGTAGTCGGGCGACATCGTGATCAAGCAAGCCCGCTCACCGTGGCGGTGGATGTCAGCGACGACCTCGCGGATGTTCGCCAGCAACGGCGCCGCCGCGAAGGCCCGCCTGGCGACCTCCGGCGGGACGACGCCCCACATCTCGTGCAGGACGCGCGCGAAGTCGACCGCGGTCGCGGCGCCGGCCGCGAATCGCTCCTCGAGTTCCACGAGCGAGTCACCGCGCCCGAGCGCCGCCGCCACCAGAACCGGAGCCGAGGTCCCGATCAGCAGCGTTCCGTCCATGTCGAAGATGTGGGCGCGCACTCAGCCGGTGAGACCCAGCGCTCCGGCGAGTGCGGTCCACGCGTCCCGGGGCATGCCGTTGACACCGACCGGCTGCACGCAGACATGGTCGGCGCCGGCTTCGATGTGCTCGTGTACGGCCGACGCCACCTGATCAGCCTCTCCGTGCGGGACCACAGCGTCGATCAGCCGGTCCGAGCCGCCATCGGCCACGTCGCGGTCGGTGAAGCCGTGGGCCAGGAGGTTGCTCGTGTAATTGGTCAGCCCGAGGTACAGCTGCGCATAATCGCGGGCCGCCGCCCGGCCCGATTCGGGGTCGGGATCGATCACGCACGCCACCTCCGGCGCGAGCAGCGGCGCCTCGCCGAGCTGCTGCCGTGCCCAGCGCGTGTGGGCGGCGGGGACGAAGTACGGGTGAGCGCCGAGCGCGCGCTCCGCGCTCAGCTGGACCATGCGCGGGCGCAGCGCCGCGAGACAGCGTCGATCTGGCGGGACCGGGGACGCCGCATCATCGAGCGCGTCGAGAAACGCGCGCATGGCCGACAGCGGCTTCGTGTACTCGCTCGTCGCCTCCGGGTGGCCGATGCCGATTCCGAGCAGCACGCGGCCCGGAAACTCGGCTTCGAGCTCGGCGAAATCGGCCGCCACGCGCACGGGGTCGCTGCTCCAAACGTTCAGGATCCCGGTCGCCGCGACGAGCCGCTCGGTGGCCGCGAGGATCTGCTGGAGTACCGGGACCTGCGGTGATCCGCCCCGCCAGAACGTGCCGAATCCGAGCTCCTCAACGAGCCTGGCCGCTTCGCCGAGATTATCGTCGGCGACCGTGCGCGGCGAGACCCACACTCCGAACTTGCCAAGCTCCACGCGCTAGAGGTTTACACACCGCCCACGGCGGCGGCGAGCGCCTCGGCGGCCGGTCGCGAGACGTAGCCGAGCTCGGCGCGCGCCTTGGCGTCGTCGAACAGGTGGGGGAGACGGCCGGAGCGGACCTCGTCGAGCACGAGCAACGACGGCTCGCGCCCGAACGGTCGCAGTGCCGCATCGGCCGCGCGCGCGGCCGCGAACGCGGCCGACCACGGGACGGCGATACGCGGCGCAGGACGGCCGGCGGCGCGGGCGATCAGCGCGAACACCTTGCGCATCTCCAGGTTCTCTCCGCCGAGCAGGTAGCGCTCGCCGGTGCGGCCGCGCTCGAACGCGCGGATGTGGCCGGCGGCGACGTCCTGGACCGCGACGATGTTCAGGGCGCTGCGCGCCACATATCCGCGAGCGCGCCCGCCCGCGACATCGAGGACCATCTTTCCGGTCGGGGTCGGCCGCCGGTCGCCGGGACCGACCGGCACCGTCGGGTTGACGACGACCACGTCGATGCCATGGGCGGAGGCGTGCAGCGCGAGCCGCTCGCCATCGAGCTTCGTGCGCCGATACGGCACGGCGAGTTCCCGCGGCGCAGGCAGGTCGCGCTCGGTCGCCGCGCGCCCGGTGACCGGACCGCAGGTCGCGCACGAGCTCGTGTGCACGATCCGCCGCGCGCGACCGCCGCGCGCGGCGGCCTCCAGCACATTGCGCACGCCGTCGACGTTGACGGCCCGCATCACGGCGGCGTCGGCGCGGGCGTAGCTGTAGACCGCTGCGAGGTGGAAGACCACCTCGCAGCCGTCGACCGCGCGGCGAACTCCGTCCGCGTCGAGCACGTCGCCGCGGATGAACTCGACGTCGATGGGCGGCGCGACGCGGTCGAAGGCGACCACCTCGGCGCCCTCGGCGAGTAGCGCTTGCACCACGTGCGCACCGATGAACCCGGCGGCCCCCGTGACCAGCGCCCGCATCAGACGGCGGCGGCGCGCCGGCGTGGCCGGCGAGAGCGCGCGGTCCCGCGCGCCATCTGCAATCCGAACCGGGTCATCGCCCGAGGCACGCGCTCGGCGGCGGTGATCACGGTTTCGAGGGCGTCGGCGAACTGCCGTACCTCCTGCTCGTTGATGAGCAGCGAGGGCAGCGCCTTGACCACATTCATTCGGTGACCGGCGACCTGGACGAGGATCTGGTGGTCGTGGAACAGCGGCACGGTGATCAGCTGCGCGAACAAGCCAGGCTGGGCTCGCTCGATCATGTTGAACACCGCGCGCGCACTGCCCCCTCGCGGGGGCCCGAGCTCGATCGCCCAGATCAGGCCCAGACCCCGGACGTCGGTCACCACCTCGTGGCGATCGATCAGCGGGGCCGTCAGCTCGAGCAGCAGGTCGCCCATCTGCCGAGCATGCTCGACGA
This sequence comes from uncultured Solirubrobacterales bacterium, assembly GCA_963794825.1. Lineage (GTDB taxonomy): Bacteria > Actinomycetota > Thermoleophilia > Solirubrobacterales > Solirubrobacteraceae > Palsa-465. The sequence goes on along the minus strand of CAWCFB010000001.1, from coordinate 1,326,273 downwards.
CGCCGTCGCGTTCGAGCACCCGCAACGTTGCCAGCGCGGCCGCGGCCGCCAGGTCGTTCGTACCGAACGTCGAGCCATGACGGACAGCGCGCTCCATCCCATCGAAGACCTTCTCGAACGCGGCGCGGGAGACGAGCACGCCCCCGATCGGGACGAACCCGCCGGACAGGGCCTTGGCGACGCAGATCAGGTCCGGCTCCAGATCCCAATGCTCGAGCGCCAGGAAGCGGCCCGTGCGGCCAATTCCGGTCTGAACCTCATCGCAGACGAACATGGTCCCGGCTTCTCGGCACCGCTTCTGGACGGTGGCGAGATAGCCGGCCGGCGGTATGTGCACGCCCTTGCCCTGGACCGGCTCGAGGATCACGGCGGCCACGTCACCGTGCGCGAGTTCGCGCTCGACGGCGTCGGCGTCGCCGAACGGCACGGCCGTGCAGTCGGCCAGCAGCGGCCCGAACCCGGCCCGGAACTCGTCGTTGCCGTTGATCGACAGCGAGCCCAGGGTCAGTCCGTGAAAACCGTGGTCGGCGTACACGACGCGGGCGCGGCCGGTGGCGGCGCGGGAGATCTTGATCGCCGCCTCGACCGACTCGGTGCCGGTGTTGGCCGGCACCATCGCGGCGACGCTGCCGGGAGCCCGCTCGAGCAGCTGCTCGGCGAGCACCCCCGCGAGCAGCGTGACGCCGAGCTGCGGGAGGTTGGCGGTGTGGGCGGCGAGCACGTCCTGGATCCCTTCGATCACGTCCGGGTGGTTCCGTCCCAGCGCGAACACGCCATAGCCCGAGATCAGGTCGAGGTAACGGCGGCCCTCGGAATCGACCAGGTGCGCCCGGTCGCCGCCGACCCAGGTCCGGTCGAAACCGAGCGTCCGCAGGATCCGCCCCATCTGCGGGTTGAGGTAGCGGTCGTTGAGCTCGAGCTCCTCGCCGGCGCGGCGCGCAAGCAGTTCTCGAACCGGGGGGATATCGCCCATGTCCTCAAAGGGTATTCGAGCATTAGAGTGGCTCTATCCGTCCCCCCCGCCGAAGGAGATCCCGATGGGCTTTGATCAGTACCACGAGCCTCCCGACGAGCTGCCCGCACCGACGCGCACGTTCGCCCGTCTGTGCGCGTCGCTGACCGAGGAGGCGGAGGCGATCGGCTGGTACGAGCAGCGGCTCGCCGTCGAGACCGACCCCGACGCGCTTGCGGTGATGCGCGACGCGCAGGGGGAGGAGTTCAAGCATTTCGCGATGGATCTGGAGTTTCTATTGCGGCGGACGCCGACCTGGCGCGAGATCGCCCGCGGGATCTTGTTCCAGCCGGGTGACATCGTCGAGCACGGCGAGGAGGCGGAGGCCGAGGCGCTCGAGGGGGGCGCGGACGGCGGCGCGCAGGAGGCCTCGCTGGGGATCGGCAGTCTGCGGGGGGCATCACGATGAACCATCTACTTCGATCCCACGCTCCGATCAGCGACGCCGCGTGGGAAGAGCTCGATGACGAGGCGCGCGAGCGCCTGACGCCGGCCCTGGCGGCGCGCAAGCTGGTGGACTTCAAGGGTCCCTTCGGGTGGGAGTACTCGGCGACGAACCTTGGGCGCGTACGTCCAGCGCCGGACGCGCCCGCGGATGGCGTCGCCGGTCTGCAGCGACAGGTGCTACCGCTGGTTGAGCTGCGCGCCGACTTCGCGCTCGAACGGTCAGAGCTCCGTGACTTCGATCGCGGTGCTGAGGACGCTGACCTCGAGCCGCTGGACAAGGCTGCGCATCAGATCGCCCTGGCCGAGAACGTCGCCGTGTTCCACGGCTGGCACGGGGCGATCCAGGGGATCGGGGAACTCTCACCGCACACCGTGCCGCCGCTAGGCGAGGACCCGAACGGATTCCCGAGCCACGTCGCGCAGGCCGTCGAGCGGCTGCTGTGCAACGGCATCACCGGGCCGTACGGTATGGCGCTCGGGCGAGAGCAGTACCGCCGCGTGGTCGAGGGCGCCGAGCACGGCGGCTACCCGCTGCTCGAGCATCTGCGCAAGATCCTCGAGGGTCCGCTCGTCTGGGCCCCGGGAGTCAACGGCGCGGTCGTGCTCAGCCTTCGGGGCGGCGACTTCGTGTTCGAGTCGGGCCAGGACCTGTCGCTGGGTTACGACTCCCATGACGGCGAGGTCGTGCGCCTGTATCTGGAGGAGAGCTTCAGTTTCCATGTCGCGACCCCGGAGGCGGCAGTCGCGCTAGCGCCTTAGTTGTGGAGGACCGGGATCAGGTCCGGCGGTAGCTTGCTCGGCGGGATCCGCGGAAGCAGCATTGCCTTGCGTGGCTTCTGACGGAAGTCGAAGTCGCTGAGCAGGTTGCCGAGCTGCCGCGCGTTCTCGCGGACGTCCGGCCGCGCATCGGGGCGGCCATCGGTCTTCGGGTTCAGTCGCTGGCCGCCGAGGAAGTCGTCCTCGATGAACTTCAGATACGCGTCGAACGACAGCGTCTGGTGATCGACATATCCAGATTTGGCGTATGGGCTGATGACCAGGCCCGGGACTCTGAGCCCGTAGCCCTGGCCGTCGACCTTCGGCGGCTTGACGTGGTCGTAGAAGCCGCCCCAGTCATCCCACGTGAGGAAGATCGCCGTCGACTTCCAGTCGGGGCCGGACATGATCGCGTTGATCGTGCGGACGACGTGGTCCTGGCCGGTACTGATCCGGCCGGGCGCATGCTCGGAGTTGTCGCCGGACGGGATCACCCAGGAGACCGCCGGGAGATGGCCCTTGTAGGCGTCGCTGAAGAACCGCTGCATGGGGACGATGTCGCCGAGCTGGTTGTCCTGGTGCACGTCGGTGAAGTCGGGCAGCGGGTTCCAGATCTCAGGTGTCTTGACCTTTTGCGGCACCTGGGTGCAGGTCATCGCGCCGTCCGCACAATCGGGCTCCGTGCCCTGCGTCAAGTAGTAACGCCAGCCCACGTGGTATTTGTGGAGGAGGTAGGTGATATCCGTCCAGGCGTAGTCACCGGTCGTGTCGTCCTTGTCGGAGACGGTCAGCAGGCCGAGCAGCGCGGCGCTCGAGTTGTTCTGCGGCTGGCCGTCGGAGTCCGGATTCAAGAGGCTGGCCTTGCAGCTCATCGGGTTCGTGGAGTTCGCGCAAGCGGCCGACCAGGCGGACATCATGTAAAGGTGCGCCGGCAGGCTCCACGAGGCGACCGGCGAGAACATGCGATCCTGAAGCACGAAGTTCTTCGCGTACTTCCAGTAGTCGCCGATTTCACGTCCGGTGTGGTAGCCCATCACGTCCAGGCACGGCGGCCCGTTGAGCACCTGCACCAGCCTCGCCGTCGTATAGATCGGCGCGTGACAAGCGAACCGGTCGGTGTCAGGGTGACCGGACTCGACGCTGCCGATGAAGCCGTTCATCTTGCCGCCGTCGACGTCCGCTCGGGCGTCCACGGCCATGTGCGGGCCGCCGGCGTTCACGTCGAGCGTGTTGTGGTACGGCTTCTGACAGTCGTGCCGTTGCGGATCCGGGACGCAGGGAACCTTGCCCGGGTGCCCGGCAAGACCCGGGATCCCGGCGACGGTCTGGCGCTTCCCGGCGTATTTCGGTGGGGTGTAGGTGCCGAAGTAAGAGTCGAAGCTCCGGTTCTCCTGCATGATGATCACGATGTGCTTGATCTTGTGGATTCCGCCGAGCGTCACCGCCGGAGCCGTGGCCTTCGCACGGGCGACCGGGGTCGTTCCACCTGACGTGATCACAGCCAGGACCGTCGCCACCACAACGGCGGCACCGGCGAGCATCCGGATCCTCATCGCGCCCACTCCGCGACCGTAACGCGGCGTGCGACGCTGTGTCAATGGTTAGTCGCCCGCCTTGACGGCTCCTGATTCTCTGACTAAGGTCAGAGAATGCCTGGGGATGCGATGGTCGAGCAGGTTCGGCGATTCAATCGAGTCGTGACCGAGCGCGTGGGGGCGCTCGAGGATCGATTCCTGGGCCACGCGATGCCGCTCGGCGAGGCGCGGGTGCTGTGGGAGATCGGATCGGAGGGGTGCGAGCTACGGCTGCTGCGGGCCCGGCTAGGACTCGACTCCGGCTACCTCAGCCGGCTGCTCCGCTCGCTTGAAGCGGCCCGGCTGGTCAAGGTGACCGCCGCGGCGCGAGATGGTCGGGTGCGGGTCGCGCGACTGACCGCAGCCGGCCGGCGCGAACGCGCCAAGCTCGATGAGCATTCGGATCAGCGGGCGTTGTCCTTGCTCGAGCCGCTCACCGCCTCCCAACGCGAACGGCTGGTGGTGGCGATGGCGGACGTCGAGCGTCTGCTGACCGCGGCAAGCGTCGAGATCGTGGCGATCGATCCCGAGCACCCGGACGCCCAGTACTGCTTGGCGGAATACGTGGCCGAACTCAACCGCCGCTCGTCGCGCGGCTTCGACCCTTCCGTCGGCGCCACAGCGCATCCGCACGAGCTCCGCCCGCCGGCGGGCCAGTTCTACGTCGCCTACCTCGGCGGTGAGGCAATCGGTTGCGGGGGCGTCAAGCATCATCCCGACGCCCCGGCGGAGATCAAGCGGATGTGGATCGCGCCCCGGGTCCGAGGGCTCGGGGTCGGACGCCGCCTGCTTGACACGCTCGAGCAATGCGCGCGCGACGGTGGCGCGACGGTCGCCCATATCGAGACGAGCGCGGTCCTCAACGAGGCGCTCGCGATGTACCGCTCAACTGGTTGGGTCGAAGTCGCGCCGTTCAACGAGGAGCCGTTCGCCGACCACTGGCTGGAGAAGCGATTCGCTTAGCTACTGACCGGTCGGACCGAACCGCTCGGTGCGGATCATCTCCGGCGGGTGGCCGAGCCCGATCAGCAGGTCGGCTACGTGCTCGACGAACGGCGTCGGTCCGCAGACGTAAATCCGTGGCTCCTGCGAGGGAGTCGGACCGACCTGCTGCAGCATCGTCGCGTCGACCCGGCCGGTGAATCCGGTCCAGCCGTCCGGGGCCCCACGGGTTAGCGTGTAGTGCACCTCGGCGCCGATCCCTGCGAGCTCGTCCGGGTAGAGCAAGTCCTCGACTCGCCGAGCCGACATCAGCAAACGCGCGTCGACGTCGCTGTGCTGGGCGGCGCGATGGCGGAGCATCGCCATCAGGGGAACGAGACCCGAGCCTCCCGCCAGCAGCAGCAGCGGCCCGCCTTCGGACACCCGCCAGGTGAACGGACCGCCGATCGGGCCGCGCAGCTCGAGCTCGTCGCCAGGGCGTAGCTCGTCAGCGAGGTACGGCGAGACCTCGCCATCTTCGATCCGCTCGATCGTCAGCTGGAGCGGCTGCGATTCCGGGGCCGATGCGATCGAGTAGGAGCGCTCGGCCTGGTAGCCGTCCTCGGCGGTCAGTCTGACGTCGACGTGCTGGCCGGCGGTGTGACCCGGCCATTCGGGGACGTCCAGCAGCAGCGTGCAGGCGTGCGCGTTCTCTCGGTGCAGGCCCCGGACGGTGGCGAGCCGCCAGATGACCGGGACAGGCTTAGTCGTTCCAGTACCGCTGCTCACGCCACGGGTCCCCGTACATGTGGTAACCCGCCTGCTCCCAGAATCCGGGCTCGTCGTCGGCGGTCAGCCGCAGGCCGCGGACCCACTTGGCGCTCTTCCAGAAGTACAGATGGGGGACGACGAGGCGCGCCGGACCGCCGTGCTCAGGATGCAGCGGCTCGCCGAAGGCCTCGTACGCGACCCAGGCGCGTCCACCCATCAGGTCATCGAGCGGCACGTTCGTCGTGTATCCGCCGTAGCAGAACGCCGTCACGTACTTGGCCTCGGGGCTGACGTTCTGGAGCAGCGTGTCGATCGCGACGCCCTTCCATGTCGTATCGAGCTTCGACCACTTGGTCACGCAGTGGATGTCGACGGTGAACTCATCGGCCGGCAACGAGGTGAACTCGGACCACGACCACGACACGGGCTGCTGCACGGCGCCGTCGATCTCGAATGTCCACTCGTCCATGTTCGGACGCGGCGTCGGGCCGGCGGACAGGACCGGCCAGTCGTTGACGAGGTACTGGCCCGGCGGGATCCGGGACGGATCGACGTGGGGGCGGGGCCGACCGTGGAATCCGCGCGAGATCGGCGACATCGACTGCCAAGCATACGGGGGGCGCTGTGTCCGGCGGCTCCCTTTATTCGTAGCGCTGGCCGAGCTCGACCCATCGGCTCAGGCCGAACAGTTCGAAGAATGCCTCCGGGCCCGGAGCCGTGTCGGCGCTGCTCTCTCCGCGCAGCGTGGACAACGACTCGATGGCGCCGGAAATGACGGCCATCATCACGGCCCCGGGATAGATCGCGATCCGGTAACCGAGTTCGACCAACCGACTGTGCTCGACCTCAGGCGTAAGCCCCCCCGGTACCAAGTTCAGGAGCAGCGGCGCTTCGACGGACTCGCCAATCCGTTCGATCTCATCGGCCGATCGCGGCGCCTCGACGAAGATCACATCTGCGCCGATGGCTGCGTACCGGTTAGCGCGGGCGATCGCCTCGTCCAGTCCGAGTGGCGCGCGGGCGTCGGTGCGGGCAACGATCAGCATCTCCTCGCGGGCATCGACGGCCGCCTGAAGCGAGAACGCGAACTGGTCGGCGCTGATCACCTCCTTGCCGGAGAGGTGGCCGCAGCGCTTGGGAAAGGTCTGATCCTCGAGTTGGATCGCGGCGACGCCTGCGCGCTCGTATTCGCGGACCGTACGAACGACGTTGATCGGCGACCCGTAGCCGGTGTCGGCGTCGGCGATCAGCGGGATCTCGAGCTGTGAGGTCAGGGCTCGCGCGCGGTCCGCCATCTCGGTCAAGGTCACCAGCCCAACGTCTGGCAGCCCCAAAGATGCGGACACGCCAGCCCCAGTCATGTAGGCGGCGGCAAAACCGAGCTTGGCTACGAGCGCGGCGGAGATTCCGTCATAGACCCCGGGCGCGACTACCAGCTCGTCGCCGGCGAGTAGTTCGCGCAAGCGGTTCATCCGTACGGCGTTATTTCGCAGGCAGCGAGCGCGCGTACTGCACGCCGCGCTTGACCCACGGCTCGAGCTGACGCTTGGTCTTGATCCCTGCCTCGTCGACCCGCAGCCAGCCGTCCATCGCGCGGCCGCGCATCACCATCCGGCTGGCGTGAGGCTTGCCTGCGAGTTCGTCGCTGTCGGCGGGGTCGCATCGGAGCATCAGCCCGCCTTGGCCGCTCGCGCTGACCGCCATGTTGCCGCCGATCAGGAACGCGAGCCCGCCGAACATCTTCTTCTCGGTTACGTTCGGCACGTCCGAGATCAACTCCCGGATCCGGTTGGCCAGGTGCTCGTCGTAGGCCATCGCGGGGTATGGTTTCACGTTGTGAGGAGCAGGCGCCTGGCAGCGGTGCTAGTGGTATTCGCATTCGGGTCGCTCGCGGGGTCAGCGAGCGCACTACGGGTGACCTGGATGAAGAGTTACGCGTCGCCGGGCACGCCGGCCAGGTACGACAAGGTGGGCGTGATCAAGGTCGGCTCGCCGCGGGCGAGGAACGTGCTCGTGCTCGAGCCGGGAACGAGCGCCGCGGCCGCGTACTTCGTGCCGCTCGCGCAATGGGTCACTAGAACGGTGCCGGGGTGGCAGGTGTGGGCGGTGCAGCGCCGCGAGAGCCTGCTCGAGGACCAGTCGGTGCTCGACCTCGCCAAGCGCCACAAGGCGAGCACGACGGAGGTGTTCAACTACTACCTCGGGTTCCTGGCCGACAAGTCCGTGACCCACCACATGCCGAACCGGTACCTGACGTTGTCGCCGCCGTATGCGAAGCGGTGGGGGATGACCGTCGCCGTCAACGACGTCCGCACCGTAATCAGGTCCGCGCGCAAGCTCGGCGGCAAGGTCGTGCTGGGCGGCCACTCGCTCGGCGGCTCGGTCGTCACTGCCTACGCCACCTGGGACTTCCACGGCCACGCGGGCGCCAACCAGTTGGCCGGGCTCGTGTTCATCGACGGTGCCGGCGGCTTCGCCGAGAGCGCGGCCGACGCGCAAGCGGCGCTGACGAAGCTCAACGCGGCCAGTTCGACCCCATGGCTGTCCTTCGGTGGCATCGGCGCGCCGTTCGCCGGGATCTTCAACGACACCGGCGCGATGGGAGTGATTCAAGATCCAAACGGCCCATCGCTGGGGCAGGAGTTCCCGCTCTTGCCATCCGACCTGAAGCCGCCCGTGCGGGTCACGAACGAGGCGCAATACGGCTACGCGCTCAATTACAAGACCTCCCCGCCAGCGCTGATCGCCGCTCAGGGCCATCTCGGCACAGGGATCTCGTCGCACACGATCAACGGCGCCCACACGTGGAACGGCGCCGGCGCGCTGACGCCGATCACCCGCTTCGCGACGATGTTCGGGGCGCCCGAGGTGCTCGGCGCGGCGGGCACCGAGTGGTATTTCCCGCAGCGGCTGACCGACGACACCCAAGCGGTGAATAACGGCATCGCGAATCCGGCCCAGGCCGTGCTCGACGTCCACTCGACGATGGGTCGAAAGCTGCCCCACCGCCTGCGCATGCTGGCCTTCGGTGCCGCCCTCGGTGGCCCGCTGATTGGCGAGGCCGCGGACGCCCTGGCGAAGCAGTCCGGGATCCCGCTCAGCCACGTCACGAAGTTCAACTACCAGTCGTCGTACTCGCACAACGACCCCAACGGCGCGTACCCCGCACAACGCTTTCTTCACCGCTCTGGTGAAGTTCTTGCGCAAGCTCGCGCGATGAAAGTCGCCCTTCCGCCGGGTCCTCGTACACCCGCCGCGGTCAACGTCGGACTGTTCGCGCTTCGGCCGCTCGACACGCTGCTCGCCTGCCAACGGCGGTACGGGAACGTGTTCACAGTCAAGTTCATCGTCTTCGGAACCGGCGTGTACGTCGCCGAGCCCGACGCGATCAAAGAGCTGCTGACCGGCGACCAGTCGGACCTGCTCGCCGGCGAGGCGAACTCGTTCATGGCGCCCGTACTCGGATCTCACTCGGTGCTCGTGCTCGACGGACCCGAGCACATGCGTCAGCGCAAGCTGCTGCTGCCACCCTTCCAGGGCTCGCGCATCGACGGCTTCCGCGAGGTGGTTCGTGAGGTCGCCGAGCGGGAGGTGAGCTCGTGGCGGCCGGGCCAGCGGCTCGTGCTGCGCGAGCGCATGCGCGCTCTGACCTTCGAGGTCATCTCCCGCGCCGTGTTCGGCGTAACCGAGCCGGCGCAGGTCGAGCGGCTTCGCCGCGCGTTCGGTGCCGTGCTCGACTTGAGCCCGCTGTACTTCGTCAGCTCATGGCTGAGGCGCGACCTCGGCCGCTGGAGTCCCGGTCGCCGATTTGTCGAACGGCTGCGCGTCGCCGACCAGCTGGTCTTGGCGGAGATCGGGCGCCGGCGCGCGGAGCCGGATCTGCGCGACCGGGCGGACGTCCTATCGCTGCTGCTGCGCGCGCGGGACGAGGAAGGACGGGGAATGAGCGACGCCGAAGTTCGCGACGAGCTGTTCACGATGCTCGCGGCCGGCCACGAAACGACGGCGACAGAGCTTGCGTTCGCGTTCGAGCTGTTGATGCGCAACCCTGCGGCCGGCTCGCGACTGCGAGACGAGCTCGAGGCCGGTCGGGACGACTCCTACCTCGACGCCGTCGTCAAGGAGACGCTTGCGGCTGCGGCCGGTGATCGACGCAGCGGAGCGGACGCTGACCAGGCCGAGGACGGTCGCGGGCTGGGAGCTGCCGGCGGGCATCCGGGTCTACCCAGGAATCCTGCTCACGCACATGCGCGAGGATCTTTATCCGCGCGCGCGAGAGTTCCGGCCCGAGCGATGGTTCGACGCCGGCGTCGAGTCGTACACGTGGCTTCCGTTTGGGGGCGGGATCCGGCGGTGCATCGGGGCGGCGCTGGCGCAGGCCGAGATCGCGGAGGTACTGCGGGTGGCCATCCCGGCCGTCGAGCTGGCGCCGGTCCGCAAGCGGCCCGACCCGGTGGTGCTCCGCGGGATCACGCTCGCGCCGCGGTTCGGGGTCCAAGTGGACGTGGGCCGGGCGCGGACCCGCAGCGCCGCGCCGCGGGTCGCGGCGCCCGCGTGATCGAGGAGCTCGTCCGCCGGCTCTACGAAGCCCTGGCAACCGGCGACAGCGACGCCGTCGAGGAGCTGCTGGCGCCGGACTTCCAGGGCTCCGTCGCGCCGGGAATGCCGTTCGGCCTCGGCGGCCAAAAAGATGGGATGGTGGCGATGCGCGACCACGGATGGTGGGCGATCGGGCGGGAGTTCTCGGTGCGCGTCAGAGCCCGACGAGTGGATTCCATGCGCCGACGGCAGGTTGCTCGTAGTGGGCCGGTACGTGGGCCGCGCCCGTTCCTCGGGCCGCGCCTTCGAGGCCGAGGTGGCGCATCTGTGGTGCGCCGCCGACGGTCGGCTCGCCTCCGTGCACCAGTTCACCGATACGGTCATGTGGCGCGACGCGCTGCAAGCGCGCGCGTAGACTGCCGGTGGCAGTGGGCGAGCTCAGGGAGGCCTCAGGCAGGGCAGGCGGCGGCGCACGGTCGACGAACGGGTCGAATCGCCGCGCCCGGGAAGGCAACGCCGACACGCGCGCGCAGATTTTGGCCGCGACCGAACGGATGCTCGAAGAGGTCGCGCTGAGCGATCTCAGCGTCGCGCAGATCATCGAACAGGCGGAGATCTCGCGCGCGACCTTCTACTTCTATTTCAGCTCCAAGTACGACGTGGTCGTCGGGCTTCTGGCGAAGATCATGAACGACGTCTACGACGTCGCCAGCCCGTTCATCAACCGGCTGGACGACGACGAGCCGGTGGCGGCCATGCGCCGTGTCGCTGCAAGCAGCCGCCTCGACGTGGCAGACCCACCGACTGGCGTTGCGCGCCGTGTCCGAGCACTGGAATGCCGTGCCTGAGCTGCGGACGCTGTGGCTCGGGGTCGTGCGGCGGTTCACCGACGGAGTCTCCGCCGAGATCGACCGCCAGCGCGCCGCCGGGCTGGCGCCCCCGGGAACCGACAGCCGTGAGCTCACGGCGGTGCTGCTGTGGGCGACCGAGCGGTCGCTTTATGTAGCTGGGCTGGGGCTCGAATCGGAGCTCCGCTCGGAGGATGAAGCGGTCGACGCGCTGTTTGCAGTCTGGCGCGGCGCGGTCTACGGGTGACTTACTCGGCCACCGCCTGGGCGCTCGCCGGATCGCCGGGCTGATCCGCGTTCGTCTCGGCTGCCGTGGCCGGGGGCGCCGGCTCCGGCGCAGACTGACCGGACGCCGCGACGTGAGCTCCGACCGCGCCGGCGACTCCGCCGAGCGCTGCGGCGGTTGCCCACACGGGGCCGCTCATCTTGAGCCCGAGCGCGTCGTCGAGCGAGGGCTTGCCAGGACCGATCTCGGCGAGTGTCAACGCAGCGGCGATCAGCACGGCGTTGTACTCGTATCCGCCGTTCGTGGTCCACGGACCGTTTTTGAGGTGGACACGATGGATGGCGGTCAGCATCGTCGCGGTGATCACAGCGGCGCCGACCGGAGTCGCGAGGCCGGCCGCCAGCAGCGCTCCGCCGCCCGCTTCGGCGGCTCCAGCGGCAATCGCGTTTGTGCGGCCGGGGCGGAGCCCGAGGCTCTCGAACATCTGGCCGGTGCCCTCGAGACCGTGGCCGCCGAACCAGCCGAACAGCTTCTGCGTTCCATGCCCGATGAAGAACCCGCCTACCGTCGCGCGGAGTAGCAACCGTCCTAGTTTCATGAACTTCCCCTTTCCGTCAATGGATGTGAAATTGCTTGTGGACTCAAATATTATCGAACTGGTGATCTCCGTCCCAGTCACCACGATCGAGCGGCCGTGGCGCTGCTCGCGGTCGCTGACACCGGGAGCGGCGAGCCGCTCGTGCTGGTCCACGGCGTGGCGACGACGCGCGAGATCTGGACGGGGGTACGACCTCAGCTTTCCCGCACACGGCGTGTGATAACGCCAGATCTGGCCGGCTTCGGGGAATCGGCGCCGGGTCACCACCTGTTTGGCCGTCGGCTGGCCCAGATCCTCGGGGTGGCCGTCGGGCGCCCTGAAGGAGCGGGCACCCGCGGGCTACGGCTGGCGGCGTGAGAGGATAGGCGGGTGAGTGCCGCCCTCTCTCAGGCAGACAAGGCTGCCCGCTTGCTCGAGCTCCATCGGCCCGGCCAGCCGCTGTTGATGCCAAACGCGTGGGACGCGGGCTCGGCCCGCGTGCTGGAGTCGCTCGGCTTCGCGGCGCTGGCGACGACGAGCAGCGGCTTCGCAGCCACACTCGGCCGGCCCGACTATGGGGTTACGCGCGAGGAGGCGATCGAGCACGGAGCCGCCTTGGCGGGGGCCGTCGAGGTGCCCGTGTCCGCTGATCTCGAGAATTGCTTTGCTGACGAGCCCGAGGGCGTGGCGCAGACGATCAGGCTCGCCGTGCAGGCCGGATTGGCCGGGGGCTCGGTCGAAGACACAACGGGGAACGACGAAAGCCCGATCTACGCCTTCGAGCTGGCGGTGGCGCGGGTCTCGGCGGCGTCGCAAGCCGCGCACGAGGGGCCGGTGCCCTTTGTGCTCACGGCGCGCTGCGAAAACTTCCTCCATGGCAGGCCGGACCTGGGAGATACGGTGATGCGGCTGCAGGCGTACGCCGACGCCGGGGCCGACGTACTGTTCGCCCCGGGCATCCGCGATGCGGGGCAGATCCGAGCACTGGTGGCGGCGGTGGATCGACCGGTCAACGTGCTGGTGGGGCGAGGGTTGCCGCCGGTGTCGGAGCTGGCCTCCTTGGGTGTAGCGCGAATCTCGGTCGGCGGCTCGTTCGCCTTCGCGGCCCTCGGGTCGCTGGTCGAGGCGGCGTCCGAGCTGCGCGACTCAGGGACGTACGGGTACGCCGAACGGGTGGTCACGGGCGTCCGGGCAGCACGCGAGGCATTTGCGCGCTGAGCCGTCGGCTCGGCGCTCCGCGCGAGGTCCCGTCCGGTTCGCCTGCGAACATACGTTCGTGCCCGGCGCCGGCGCGACGATCATCCATGCGGATCTCGACTCGTTCTACGCATCGGTCGAGCAGCGGGACGACCCGCGGCTGCGGGGCCGCCCGGTGATCGTCGGCGGGGGCGTGGTCCTGGCGGCTTCCTATGAGGCGAAGGCGCGCGGCGTGCGAACGGCGATGGGTGGCTGGCAGGCCCGGCGGTTGTGCCCAGAGGCCGCGGTCGTGACGCCCCGGTTCGCCGCCTACGCGCAGGCCAGCAAGGACGTGTTCAAGGTATTCGAGGACACGGCGCCCGAGGTAGAGGGCCTATCGATCGATGAGGCCTTCCTCGATGTTCGCGGGCTCGAGCACATCTCTGGTTCGCCTGCGGAGATCGCCGCGCGGCTCCGGCGGCGGGTCCGGCGCGAGATCGGGCTCCCGATTACGGTAGGGATCGCCCGGACGAAGTTCCTGGCCAAGGTCGCGAGTGGGGTGGCAAAGCCCGACGGGTTACTGCTCGTGCCCCCCGCAGGCGAGCTCGCGTTCCTCCATCCCCTGCCGGTCGAGCGGTTGTGGGGCGTGGGCCGGGTGACTTCGGCGAAGCTCCGCGACAGGGGAATCGTGACCGTCGGGGACGTCGCCGCGATCAGCGAGGCTGCCCTCGTCGCGATGCTCGGCCGCGGCTCGGGGCGCCACCTGCATGCGCTCGCGCACAACCACGACCCGCGGCCAGTGGTGGTCGGGCGCCGGCGGCGATCGATCGGGGCGCAGCGTGCGCTCGGGCGCCGGCCGAAGACCGATGCCGACATCGCCGCCTCCCTGATCGCGTTGGTCGACCGCGTGGCACGGCGGATGCGAACCGCCAAGCGGGTGTGCCGCACGGTCGTCCTGCGGATGCGGTTCAACGACTTCACGCGCGCGACCCGCTCCTACACGATGGCCGAGGCGACGGCCGACACGCACACGATCCTCGGCACCGCCACCGATCTCCTGAACGCGTCGCGCCCGCTGATCGAGGCGCGGGGGTTGACGCTGATCGGGATCGCGCTCCAGAACCTGGCAGACGAGGGTGCCGTCCAGCTCGTCCTGCCGTTTGCAGGATCGCGCGAGTTGGATGCGGCGCTTGATCGTGTCCGCGACAGGTTCGGGTCGGATGCGATCACGCGCGGCGTGCTCGTCGGCCGCGAGCCGGGGCTGTCGGTGCCGCTGCTTCCGGACTAGCCCCGCGTATACGATCGCCCAGGGACCGGATTCACGAGAGAGGGAGTTCGAGATGGTCAAGCTCATCGTCGCGTACGGTCCGCCGACGGATCCCGAGGCATTCGACCAGTACTACGAGTCGACCCACGCTCCGCTGGCGGAGAAGATCCCCGACCTACGCCGCTTCGAGGCCGGCAAGGTGCTCGGCACCCCAGATGGAGCCGCAGCCCCGTACCACCTCATCGCCGAGCTGTATTTCGACGACCTGTCGGCACTGCAGGGTGCGATGGGGAGCGAGGAGGGCCGGGCCGCGGCGGCCGATGTCCCGAAATTCGCCACGGGCGGTGCGACGATGATGATCGCGGAGGTGTGACGGTTCGCGCCGAGCGCGCTCAGGTCAGCAGCTCGGAGTCGTGGGCGCGGAAGATCTCCGCGTAGTTGCCCGCCCCCGGGGCATGCAGCGCCTCCACGAGCGCCCGGATCTTGGGCGTCATCACGAGCAGGTAGCGGACCGGCTCGCCTTTCCGCGCGTTCGCGTACGCGTGCGGTGTGCCCTTGGTCGCCAGCACGGCGCTCCCGGCGGCCGCCTCGAATGTCTCCTCGCCGAGCCTGACTCTGAGCGTGCCCTCGAGCACGTACCAGGCCTCATCGTCGGCGTGGTGGACGTGAAGCGGGGCGATCCACTCCCACTCGCCCGCACCCGAGTCCGACCATTCAACGACGACGAAATCGCTCTCGGAACCACCCAGCTGCCCACCGGCGAGCGGGCTGATCAAAGGGCGATCGACGGGATCGCTCACCAGTGTGCCTCACGCCGCCGCGGCGCGCAGCACCGCGAGCGGTGGACGTTCGACCGCCACCGGAGCGCGGCCATGAAGGTCCTCGTCCCCGGGCCCGAGGAACGTCGAGGGGAGCGGCCCGCGTAGCCGTCCATCACCCTCGAGCCGCGAAGCGACGGCCCTCAGCACGGCAAATGCCATCGGCCCAAGGTCGCGAAGCGGTTGGTGGTCGTTCTGGCGGACGTCAAGATCTACCTGGGCCAGCGCGTCGAGTCCGACCGCGCCGTAGGCGTCGAGCAGCAGCGCGATGTCAACTCCGTAGCCGGTCACGAACGGAAGCTGCTCGAGCAGCTCGCGCCGCGCGGCAATCTCGCCCGCTAGTGGCTGGGCGACCGCCCCCAGCTCCGGATAGAAGAGGTTCAGGAGCGGCCGTGCCGTGAGTTCGGTCACCCGACCGCCCTCGTCCGGGAGCGTGAGCTCGCCGACCCGGAACGGGCGCCGGTAGAAGCCCTTCACGAAGGCCATCTCATCGGAGCAGAGCAACGGCCCGAGAAGGCCGTGCGCGAAGTGGGCGCCGAAGTCCTCCGAATCGGCGTCGAGGAAGCAGACGATGTCGCCCGTCAGGACCGGCAGCGCGCGCCACATCGCGTCGCCCTTGCCGAGCACCGGCCCGTGCTCCGGCGCGAGTTCCTCCTGGTCGTAGACCTCCGCGCCCAGGCTCCTGGCGATATCGGCGGTGCCGTCCGTGGAGTTGTCGACCACCATCAGCTGGTTGACGACACCGGCCTCACACAGCGGCAGCAGCTGCTCGAGGATCGACCCGATCGTTCGCGCCTCGTTACGCGCCGGCAGGCAGATCGAGACGGTCCCGTTCCGCGCGGCGACGAGCCGCTCGAGGGGGAAGTCCCGGTGCGAGAAGGTGTTGGTCAGGTGCCAGGAGCGCGCCCGCATCGACATCTGCCAGACAGGATGACGTACGGGGGTACTCGGCGCGGCTACGCGGCTGCCGTCACACCTGCGGCACGGGCGGTGAACCGCTTGAGCTTCTCCGGGTCGCGCAGCGGCCGGCCGTGTCCGAAGCACACGAGTCGCGGCTCGAGTGCCGCCAACCGGCGCATCGACTCGCGGTTGCGCTCCGGGTCTGGTGTGAAGAATGGCTTCGGCTCGTGCAGGCCCGGCACGCCCGTGATCGTGTCCAGGTTCGTGAACACATCTCCGCAGATCAGGGTCCGATCGGAGTCTCGCCAGTAGGCGACGTGCCCCGCAGAATGGCCCGGAACGTGGAGCACCGTAAAGCCGGCCACCTCGTCCCCTTCGTTGAGGCGCCGGGCCACGGGGTGTGGGGGGCCCGGGAATACCCTGCCGATCAGCGAATTGATCGGGTGGGACGGCATCCGCTCGCGGATCCGACCGTCCTCGACCGCGTCCGCGTCGCGCTCGCCACACCACAGCGGAATCCGGAGCTCGTCGCACACTTCGTGGCTCGCGCCCTGGTGATCGGCGTGCGCATGCGTCAGCGCGTGCGCGGAGACAGTTCTGCCGGTGAGCTGGCGCAGGATCCGCCTGGCGGCGTGGCGCGAGCCGGCGTCGACGAGCACGTCCCCCATCAGGTAGACGTTGATCGCGTACGGCGGGAAGCCGCGGAGGATGTGCAGGTCGTCGGCGAGCTTCTGCAAAACGGTGCATCAGCCTACCGGCGCCCCCGTGAACGCGGGGTTAGGACGGCTGGGCTGAACGCTCAGCTACCGGCCGGGGTCGGTTTGCCGGGGCGGAGTCGGTGGCCGGGCGGGCTCAGCTGCGGCGTTGGTCCCAGCTGAAGCCGCGCACCGCGAAGAAGATCCCCAGTGCTGACCACGCTGCGATCACGCCGAGCGCGGCGATGTTGTGCCCAAGGCTGGTGCCCTTGACCATGGCCCCGGACAGCCCAGTGTTGAGGTGATAAAGCGGCAATGCCTGCGCGATCCCCTTGAGAAACCCGGGGGTGTGCGTCTCGTCGAAGAACACGCCCGAGACCGCCACGACGGGCAGGAACACGGCGTTGACATACGCCGGGGCCGAGTCGAAGTTCGGAATCACATGCGAGAACGCAACGCCGAGCGAAGCGAAGCACAGCACGCCGGCAGCAGTAAAAACGATCAGCTCGAAGTAGTCCTTCGGCCAGCCGGTGCCGAAGAAGACCTTGCCCGCCACCGTGATGATCACGATCTGCGTGGCCGTGTTCATGATCGCGTTCCCGGCTATCCCGAGCAGGTACGAGATCCCTGGCATCGGGGTCCCGCGGATCCGCTTCAACACACCCTGCTCGCGCAGGAAGGTGAGGTTGAACGCCAGCGCGGTGAACGTGGTCGACATCACGGACATGCCGGCGATTCCCGGGACGATTACGTTCAGATCGTGCTGGTGGTTGTGGAAGATCGCGCCGAAGAACACCAGGAACAGCAGCGGCAGGAGGAAGTTGAAAAACGCGGCGCTCGGGTTCCGCCAGAACAGCCGCCGCTCCAGCCGGAACTGACGCCAGGCGAGCACCGCGACCTCGCTCATCGCCGCTGCCTCCGCGACGATCGCCGCTCGCCCCGCCCCGTGCGGCCGCGGCGGCGTCCCCCGAGCGGGTTCTCGGCCTCCGTATGCGCCTCGTCGTGGTCGTCGCCGGCCGTCAGCTCCAGGTACACGTCCTCGAGCGTCGGGCGGGTGACGGTGAGCGCCTCCAGCCGCTCCCCCCGAGCGAGCGCGGCGCCGGTCAGCTCGTGCAGGAGCATCGTCGGGTCGTCGGTCTCTCGCTCGACGATCGTGCCGTCGCCGTTGCGGTAGGCGATCCGGAACGGCGCCGCGCCGGCGCTCTCACCGAGCGACCCAGGCTCGCCCTCAATCACGATCCGCCCGTCCTTGATGATCGCGACGCGATCGGCCAGTGCCTGCGCCTCGTCGAGGTAGTGGGTCGTCAGCAGCACGGTCTTGCCCAGCTCACGCAACGAGCGGATCGTTTCCCAGGCGTGCCGGCGCGCAGCCGGGTCGAACCCGGTCGTCGGCTCGTCGAGGAAGATCAGCTCGGGATCGCCCACGAGCGCGAGCGCGAGGTCGAGCCTCCGCAGCTGCCCGCCGGAGAGCGTCCGGGCCATCGCGTCCTCCTTGCCCTCGAGTCCCACGACAGCGAGGACCTCGTCGACGTCGCGGGGCTTGGGATACATGGCCCCGAAGTAGGTCAGCGCCTCGCGCACACGAATGTGGCGGTAAAGCCCGGTGCTCTGGAGCACTATCCCCATGCGCGCGCGCAGTTCCCGCGGCCGCTCGCCCGGGTCAAAACCGAGCACGGTGACCTCGCCGGCAGTCCGCTTTCGGTAGCCCTCGAGAATCTCGACCGTCGTTGTCTTGCCGGCGCCGTTAGGCCCGAGGAGCCCAAACACCTCGCCGCGCCGGACTTCGAAGTCGATCCCCCTTACTGCCTCGAAGTCGGAGTACGACTTGCGCAGGCCGCGGACGGCGATCGCTGGTTCCGACACGTCATTGATGATGGCAGCGGAACGTGAAAGAACGCTCGCGGGTTCGGTCGCGACGCGCACCCGTAGATAGTTTGTACGCGTGCGCACAGTCCTGAGGCTCCCTGCATACCGGCGGTTGCTGGCCGCGTACACGCTGAACGAGCTGGCGTTCTCGGTCGGCTCGCTCGCGCTCGCCGTGCTGGTCTACCACCGCACTGGGAGCGCGATCGGGGCGATGGGGTTCTTCCTGTGTGCACAGGCCGCGCCCGCGCTGCTCGCGCCGTCGGTGATTGCCCGGATCGATCGCGCCGAGGTGCGGGTCGTTTTGCCCGCCCTGTACGCAACCGAGGCGGTGCTGTTCGGGGCACTGGCGGTGCTCGCCCACCGCTCCTCGGTGGCCCTGATCCTCGTGCTCGCGTTCGCCGATGGAACGGTCGCGCTGGTCGCGCGGGCGATCGCGCGCGCGACGAGCGTGCATGTGCTGAACCCGGCGGGTCTGCTCGAGGAAGGCAATGCGCTGATGAACACGTTGTTCTCGCTCTGCTTCATGCTCGGCCCGGCGCTCGGCGGCGTGATCGTCGCAGCAGGGGGAACGGTTACGGCGCTATTCGTCAACGCGGGGCTGTTCGGCGTCGTCGCTCTGACGCTCGTAACCAGCACGGCGCTGCCGGACATCCCGGCCGACGAGACGGGCGTCAGTCGTGGTCGGGTCAAGGCGGCGATCGGGTACGTCCGCGAACGCGCCGCGATCAGGAGCTTGATGGGGCTGCAGGCGCTGGGCCTCGTGTTCTTCACCATCTCGTTGCCCGTCGAGGTCGTGCTGGCGCAACACACGCTCCACAAGGGTGCGGGCGGATACGGCGCCCTGCTGGCGGCGTGGGGCGCGGGGGCCGTGGTGGGCAGCGCGATATACGCCCGCTGGCACGCCGCGCCCGCGCGGATCCTCGTCGGTCTCGGCGCCGCCGCGCTTGGGATCGGCTTCCTCGTGATGGCTGCGGCAGCCACGATCGCGGTAGCCGTGGTCGGCGCGGCGGTCGGCGGGCTCGGAAACGGAGTCGAGGCAGTAGCAGTGCGCACCGCCCTGCAGCAGCAGGTCGAGCAGCAGTGGATGGCGCTGCTGATGGGCTTTCAGGAGTCGCTGATGCAGGCCATCCCTGGAATCGGAATCCTCGTCGGAGGGCTGCTGGCGGAGCTCGCCGGCGTCCGCGCGGCGCTCGCCGTTGCGGGCGTCGGCGCGCTATCGATCACGGCCGCGGGCTGGGTGATCCTGCGGCCCAGCCTGCTGAGGCCGCCGCCCGGCATCTCCTCGAAGCCGGTACCGTGACCACGCCCGTGCGTCGCGCCTGCATCGACATCGGTTCGAACACGACGCGGCTCCTGATCGCTGACTGCTCCGGCGACGGCCTGCGCGCGGTCCACCAGCAGAAGGCCTTCACCCGGATTGGCGCGGCGCTGCTCGCCGACGGGTCGATCGCCCCGGCCAAGATCGCCGAGGTGGCCGACGTCGTGCGCGAGCAGCTGGTGGTCGCACGGTCCTTCGGCGCGAGCGATGTGATCGGGGTCGCGACCGCGGCGATCCGGCGGGCGTCGAACGGCGATGCGTTCGTGGGCGCGATCGCCGGCGGCTGCGGTCTCGAGGTCACGGTGCTGTCCGGCGAGGAGGAGGCGCGTCTTGCCTTCGTCGGCGCGGCGGGAACGCTTGGGCATGTTCCCGAGGGTGCACTCGGCGTCGTCGACGTCGGCGGCGGTTCGTCTGAGCTCGTCGTCGGTGCGCCGCCGGATACCGTCGGCTGGTGGGCCTCATTCGCCTTCGGCTCTGGGGATCTCGCCGACACCTTCTTGCGCTCGGATCCGCCCGCGATCGGTGAGATGTCCGCGGCGCGGGCCCGCGTTGCCGACGCCTGGGACGGGATCGAGGTCCCACAACCGCTGGAAGCGCTCGCGGTCGGGGGCAGCGCCGCCTCGCTCGCGACGCTGGCCGGGCCTCGGCTAGACGGTGAGGCGTTCACGCGGGCGTTCGCGTTACTCGCGTCCGAACCCGCGAGCCGGATCGCGGAGCGGTTCTCGCTGGAGGCCGAGCGGGTGCGGCTGCTGCCGGCCGGGTTGCTGATCTTGGAGGCAGCGTCGAAGCTGTTCGGAGTCGCGCTCGCGGTTGGTCGCGGCGGGATCCGGGAGGGCGTGCTGCTGGAGGCGGCGCGGTGAGCCTCGACGACGACTTTCCCGATCCGATCGAGCGGCCGGACGAGCCGGACGAGCTGGACGAGCTGGACGAGCCGGACGAGCCGGACGAGGCGGTCGAACCGGCGGACGAGGCGGTCGAGCCGGCGGACGAGGCGGTCGAGCCGCTGGTTGAACCGCCGGTGGAGCCGCCGCCCGTCGCCCCGAGCCAGGCGATCGCCGAGATGCGCGTCCGGGCGCCGACACGCGGGAACCGCCGGCTCGAGCGGTTCCTCGACGCGGTCAACGCGGACGCGCAGGTCAAGGCATGGTGGCTCGCCTCGGCAGTCAACGCGGCGCGCCGGTTGCAGATGAGTGACCACAGCTGGGTGCACATCCAGATCGTGTTGAACATCGGGCTCCGCCTCGGCCGGCTGCTGTTCCGGCGCGGGATCGTGCCTTCAGTGGTGGCCGATTACGGAATGAGCGAGCGCGACGCGGAAGTCGTGATCGCCGCGGGCTGCCTGTTCCACTGCGTCGGAATGTCGATCCACCGCATGGACCACGAGCGCTTCAGCCTGTTTCTGACCGCCGACAAGCTCGGGGGGCTGCTGGCTGCGGCGTACGAGGAGCCCGAACGGACCGTGCTCGTGTCGGAGGCGCTGCACGCGATCATCGGCCACCGGCGCGACGGCGCGCCCTTCACCGTCGAGGCCGGGATCGTCCGGGTGGCGGACGCGCTGGATATGGCGCGCGGCCGCTCGCGGGTCGAGTTCGAGTCCGGTCGCCAGAACATCCACTCGCTGTCGGCCTACGCGATCGAGGACGTCAAGATCAGCCCCGGCCGTGACCACGCCGTGCAGGTTGAGATAACGATGTCGAACAGCGCCGGGATCTTCCAGGTGGACGAGCTGCTGGCGCAGAAGCTCCGCGGCTCCGGGCTCGAGGAGCACATCGAGGTGATCGCCCGGATCGACGCCGAGCACGAGCAGCGCCTGATCACGGTGTTCCGAATCTGACAGGGGGCCGGGGGCGGGGGTGAATTCTGGGCGGCGCAGGCTCTGGTCACACAGAGAGATGCCACGCCGGCAGCATCAAAAACCCCGCCAACTCTCCGCCGCCACCTTTGTGCGCGGGGTTAGTGACGGTGATCATCACTTTCCCGTGAAGATCGTCCCGGTCGACGAGGTGCGCGGGGTTTTGGTCAAACATCCCGGCGATTTCGATCGGATTGCGGGCCGTGTGGCCGGCCGTCAGCTGAATCTGATCAGGACCGACCAGCTCCGGGCGGCGGGGATCAGCGCTCAGATGATTCGAACTCGCCAGCGCCGGGGAACGCTGCATCGCGTCCACCGTTGCGTCTTTCTGTTCGGCACTGAGGTGATGCTTCCTGGCGCGGCTGAGCTCGCGGCCGTGTTGGCCTATGGCGGGAACGCGTTGGTCAGACGCAGGTCGGCGCTCTCGCTGCTCGGTGTCATCCCTCGCTGGCCGGGGCCAGTGGAGATCGCCCTCGTCGGACGCCGGGCCGACTCGCGGCCGGGGATCCGGGCGTACGCCATCGCCAACCTCCCCGACGTGGACCGAGCGGCGTGCGACGGGATCCCGATCGTGTCGCCCGAAATTGCGCTGCTTGAGTTCGCCTCGGTCGCGGTCGGCGATGAGCTCGAGGCAGCGATCGCGGAGGCCTATTCCCGCCGGCTGGTCACCGAGCGACAGCTCCGCGATGTGCTCGAACGTCATCCGCACCGGGCAGGAACGGCGGCGCTGCGGGCGGAGCTCGACCGGACGGGCGGACCGCTGTGGACGGCGAGCAAAGCGGAGCGCGTGATGAAGGCGCTGCTGCGCAAGGCGAAGCTTCCGATGCCGCAGACTGGGGTCTGGGTGGCCGGCTATCCGGCGGATTTTCTCTGGCCTCAATACCGGTTGATCGTCGAGGTCGACGGCTACCAGTACCACGGCCACCGGTACGCCTTCGAGCGCGATCACAAACGCGACCAGGCCCACAAGTCCGCGCTCCACGAGATCATCAGGTTCACGTGGCGGAACCTGGAGGACGAGCCTTATCAGGTGGTCGCCGTGATCGCGATGACGATCGGCGCCCGGTCAGCGGAGCTCGAGCTCGGAGCTCAGCGAAGCTCGAGCAACTCTTGATAGAGCGTCAGCGACGCCTCCGCAATCCTGCGGACGATCGCCTCCAGGCCCGGTCCGACCCGCACGACCGGCAGCGTCACGACCCCCTGGCGCGTGATGTTCACGACCAGCTCGTCGGCGATCCGGTCTGCGGCGGCGCGCCACCCCGATGGTCTGCCGGCGCGCTCGACGGCGCCGCCTTCGTCGCTGACCGTGATCCGCCGATCGCGATGGACCACGTGGACCCGCACGGGATCGCCGGGGACGTAGGAAAACCCAGTGTCAAGCACCGCGTCGGACCGTGACGCGAGCGCGGACATCCCGCTAGTCCTGCTTGACGTACCGGACGTGCTCCGGAGCGATCGTGAACTTGATGCGCTCCTCGCCGGGCTGGCGGTAGGGATACTCGTCCTGGTCGATGTACTTCTTCGCGAGTGCGTTGATGTGCTGGTCGGCGGTGTCGCCCTCGGCCGTGTCGGTTACGGTGCCGCGGATCTCGGCGAAGTGGTAGGGGTTGCCGGTTTCCTGGACGACGAGGGTGACGCGGGGATCGCGCTGCAGATTTGCGGGCCATACCCGTCCTACCGCGCTGTTGACCGCCACGCTGCCGTTCTCGGAGGAGATCCAGATGACGGTCGAGTGGATCGAGTCATCCTTGTTGTGCGTGGAGATCGTCGCGTAGTACGGCTTGTCGAGTAGTGCTTGTACCTGGGGATCGGAGAGTGTCGCCATGTCAGTAAATGTACCCAGTCGGATAGCCTGGGCAACCATGGCCCCATCTCCCGCGATCCCAGAGCCGGGCACGTTGCGCTTCAAGCTCGTCAACGCGGCGGTGAACGCGAACGTCGCGCTCTACCGGCGCACGAACGGCCGGCTGGGCAACAAGGTCAAAGGCGCGCCGGTGCTGCTGCTCGACCATGTCGGGCGCAAGTCCGGCCAGCAGCGGACCGCACCGGTGCTGTACCTGCTCGACGGCGACGATGTCGTCGTCGTCGCGTCGCGCGGCGGCTCGAAGGCGACGCCCGCATGGTGGCTCAACCTCCAGGCGAACCCGACGACGCAGGTCCAGATCGGGGCCGAGCGGCGGCGGGTCACCGCGCGCCAAGCGACGCGCGAGGAGAAGGACAGGCTGTGGCCGCGGCTGGTGGAGATGTTTCCCGACTTCGACGCCTACCAGCGTCGGACGGCCCGCGAGATCCCGGTCGTAATCCTCAGCCGCGCGAGCTGAGCCCGACGGCTGGCCAGATACGTCCTCCCCCGCGCGAGACGACCCGCTACCAGTGAACCCCGCGCATCAGATGCGCGAGGGCGACCTGCTCGGTGGAGGCGTGCTCGTTGGGGTCCTTCTCGCCCTTCGCCGCCGCGCTGTCCGGGAACACCTTGTACGCGGTGGAGAGGATCTGGTCGACTGCCTTGGGGAACAGCGCGTAGGAGACCTCGCCGAATGTGCCCAGACGCGTGCCGATGTGCTTCGGCTTGGCGCGAATCGCCTCGCAGATCAGGTCCGCGGCTTCGTCGGGCGAGATCGTCGGGAAGCTGTCGTAGATCTTCGTCGGAGCGATCATCGGCGTGCGGACGAGCGGCATGTGGATCGTCGTGAAGTGGACGTTGTCGCCGATCGTCTCCGAACCCACGACCCGGGTCCATGCATCCAACGCCGCTTTCGACGCGACGTACGCACTAAACCGGGGCGGGTTCGTCTGCACACCGATCGAGGAGACGTTGACCACGAGGCCCGCGCGACGATCGCGCATCTGAGGCAGGAAACCCATGATCAGCTTGATCGTGCCCAGATAGTTGAGCTGGATTGTCCGCTCGAAGTCGTGGAAGCGCTCGTATGAGAGCGCGATCGAGCGGCGGATCGAACGGCCGGCGTTGTTGACCAGCACGTCGACGGCGGCGTGGTCAGCGAGCACGCGCTCCACGAGCCGCTCGATCGACTCGGGATCGGACACGTCGGCGCTGTAGGCGTAAGCGGTGCCGCCCATGTCCTCGATCTCGCGCTTGGTCTGCTCAAGCTTGTCCTCGGAGCGCGCGACCAGCAGCGGGATGCCGCCGGCGCGTCGCGATCTTGAACGCCGCGGCGCGCCCGATCCCGCTCGATGCGCCCGTGATCAGCACGGTCTTGCCGTTGACCGCCCCTTCAAAGGAACGATCCTTGAACAGGTCCGGGTCGAGATTGCGCTCCCAGTAGTCCCACAGCTTCGCCGCATAACTCTCCAAGGGGGGCACGGCGATCCCCGAGCCGTCGAGCGCGCGCTCGGTGTCACGCGTGTCGAACTCGGCGGTCAAGCCGATGTACCCGAGCACCTCGTCCGGAATCCCGAAGTCGGCCAGCAGAGCCTTGCGCACCCCGCGGGCGGCGGGCAGCTGCATCAGCATCGAGAACGTTCCCTTCGGCAGCGCCTGGAGCAGCTTTGTGTCGATCCGGACCGTCAGCTGCGGCGCGTGCGCCGCCTTGGCGATCTCGTTCATCACATCGCCCGAGCGCTGCGACTTCGGGTTGGTCAGGTGGAAGGCCTGGCCGTCCAGTCCGGGCTGATGGGCGATGTGGTCCATCGCGGCGGCCACGTAGTCGACAGGGACGATGTTCGTGTACCCGAGCTCCGGGCCGATCAGCGGGAACCACCCCGGCAGGTAATGCCGGGCCATCTTGATCGCGGTGAAGAAGTAGTACGGCCCGTCGATCTTGTCCATCTCGCCGGTCTGCGAGGAGCCCACCACGATCGCCGGGCGGTACACGCGCCACGGCACGGCCGTCTGCGTGCGCGCGATCTTCTCGGACTCGAACTTCGTTCGGTGGTACGGGTGGTCGAGCTTCTGGCCCTCGTCGAACATGTCCTCGCGGAACAGGCCCTTGTGCAGGCCGGCGGCGGCGATCGAGGAGGTGTGGTGGAAGATCCCTGCCTCGAGCGCGTTGGCGAGCTCCACCGCGTGGCGCGTGCCCTCGACGTTCGCGATCCGGTTGGCCTCTTCGTCGGCGGTCATGTCGTAGACCGCCGCGAGATGGAAGAAGTGGTCGATCTGGCCCTTCAGCTGATCGGGGTCGACCCCCAGTCGAGGGCGGCCCAGGTCGCCGATGACCGGCTTGATCCGCGGATCGTCGCCCCACCGTTCGGCCAGCTTGTCGACCGAGCTCTCGCGGACGAGCACGTGGATGTCACCCTCGCGCTCGAGCAGCCGCTCGATCAGGAAGCGGCCGATGAAACCGGTGCCGCCGGTTACGAAGTACGCCATCGCCCGCGGCCCGCTGTTACCAGCCGCCGCGCCAATCCTGGCTGGCGGCGCGGCGCTTGGCGGCGTCCATGCGAGCGTGCTTGCGCTTTTCCAGGCGCGACTGGACGATCGTGAAGATCGTGATCACCGTGGGGAAGAACACGATCACGATGAACATCGCGTTGGTGATGTTGTTGTCGTTGGTTTCCCCGAACCAGCCCTGACCGCCGGAGGCCGAAGACGCGAACGCGTCCGGGGCCAGCGCGAGCAATGTCACGGCGACCACGAGTAGCGCAGTGAGGATTCTGTTGCGGCGCATCGGGCCGCGAAGCCTAGCGCACGGCGGCGGCGCGATCCTCCGCGCGGACCGCCTCGATCGCGTCGATCAGGGCCCCGTTGAACGGCGTCCCCGGCATCGACACTTCGAGGTGATCGATCGCTGCCTCGAACACCGAAGCGTTCAAAGCAGCCGCCAGCTCGCGCTGCTTGCGGGGCGGCACCGCAGCGTCGCGGCTGGTGACCACGACGGCCGCCGGAACGTCCACCGAAGCTAGCCACGGCCGCGAGTCGAAGCGGCCGAGCTCGCGGCCGGCTTCGGCCACGTCGCGGGCCGAATGGCGCTCGAGTTCGGATAGCAGCCATGCCGTCCGCCGCGGATCATTGAGACCAACGCGGCGGAAGCCGGATTTGTAGGCCAAGCGAGGAGCCACCGAGAGCGTGAAGCCGAATACGGCCATCGACCGCCACACCCGCTTGGTCTGCGGTTCCTGCCAGTGCTGGGCGGTGCCGCTGAGCACGAGCCCACTGGTCACGTCCCGGTGGTCGCGAGCGACGAACTGCGCGATCGCGCCACCCATCGAGTAACCGACGATCGTGGCGGGAGCGAGGTCGAGCTGGCGCAGCGCGGCGGCCGCGTCGGCTGCGCACTCGGACAGGCGGAACGGCGCCAGCGGGCGCAATCCGCGGCCGTGTCCCCGATGGTCGATCGCGAGCACGCGATAGCCGGCGTCGATCAGCGCGCCGTACGCCGCCCACCAGTTCAGGTCGGCGGTGGCGAGCCAACCGTGCAGCAGCATCACCACTGGACCATCGCCGCCGGTGTCACGCAGGAACAGCTCGCCGCGGCCGGGGACGCGCAGCGTCCGCGCCGGGGGCATTTCGATGGGAGGCTCTGGAGGGGCTGGGTGGGTCGGCATCGGGTGATCCTACCCACCTACCATGGCCCCTGATGGCCGTCGTGATCGCATCGGACCTCGGAAAGGACATTGCCGGGGAGCCACTTCTGCGCGGGATCTCGTTCAAGCTCGAACGCCGCGACCGCATGACTTTGTCGGGTCGCAACGGGGCCGGTAAGACGACGCTGTTGCGGATGCTGGCCGGCGAGGCGTCAGTCGACTTCGGCGAGCTGGTGTTCGCCAAGGGCGCCAAGGTGTCCCTGCACGACCAGCGCCCGCCGCGGGAGCGCTCGCTCAGCCTGCGGGATTACATCCTCGCGGGCGCGCGCGAGCTGGTGGCGATCGAGGGTGAGCTGGCGATGCTGGAGCAGGCGATGGCGGACGGCGACCATGAGGAGCGGACGCTGAACCGGTACGCCGACGCGCAGGCCCGGCTCGAGCACGCGGGCGGCTACCGCTGGCGCGACCGTGCGCTCGCCACGCTGCATGGCCTCGGCTTCCGCGACGACACCGACCTCGATCGGCGGCTGGACACCTTCAGCGGCGGCGAGCTGACGCGCGCGTCGCTCGGCCGCGCGCTGGCCGGCGACCCGGACCTGCTGCTGCTCGACGAGCCGACCAACCACCTCGACATCGAATCGCTCGAGTGGCTCGAGCAGCATTTGATCCAGCTCGATGCGGCGGTCGTGCTCGTCGCGCACGACCGCTGGTTCCTCGAGGCGGTGGGGACCAGCGTGCTTGAGCTCGAGGCGGGACGAGGGCGGTTCTTCGACGGCCCCTGGCACGCGTGGCGCAAGGAGAAGGCAGCGCGAGAGCTGGCGCTGGGCCGCGCGCTCGAGCGCCAGGAGGCCGAGATCGAACGGCTCGAGCGGTTCGTCACCCGCTTTCGCGCCGGCACCCGCGCGCGGCAGGCGCAGTCACGCGCGAAGAAGCTGTCGAAGATGGACCGGATCAATCGGCCGCAGGCGGACGGAGCGGCGCTCGAGTTCAGCTTCAAGCCCCCGGAGCGGAGCGGTCGGGTCGTATTCGAACTCCTGGACGGCGAACTCAAGGCGGGCGACAAGGAGCTGCTCCACGGCGCCGAGATGTGGCTGGAGCGTGGCGAGCACGTGTCACTGGTGGGCGCCAACGGGACCGGCAAGACCACGCTGATCGAGACGCTCGCGGGGCGCAGGGACCTGGTGGCGGGAAAGCTGCGCACGGGCCACAACGTCCAGATCGGCTACCTGTCCCAGCACGCCGACGAGCTCAACACCGGCACGGCGCGGACCGTGCTCGAGGCGACGCAGTACCTGACGAAATTGACACCCGGCAACGCGCGCGCGCTGCTCGGCCGGTTTTTGTTCAGCGGCGAGGAGGCCGAGAAGCCGCTCGATGGTTTGTCGGGGGGAGAGCGCCGGCGACTTTCCTTGGCGGTGCTCGTCCAGTCCGGAGCGAACCTGCTGATCCTCGACGAACCCACCAACCATCTGGACCTCGAGAGCCGGGAGGCTCTGGAGGGGGCACTGTCCGAGTTTCCCGGGTCGCTGCTGCTCGTCTCCCACGACCGGGCGCTGCTCGACGCGGTGGGCAGCCGGACGGTCGCGGTCGAGGAGCAGACGCTGCGGTCCTACGTGGGCGGCTGGCCGGAGTACGTCCGCGTCCGGGCCGAGCGCGCGGCAGCGCCTGCCGCCCCGACCCTGGCCGCACCCGCGCCCAAGCAGAAGCAGAAGCAGAAGCGTGGCGGGGTCAACGCGAAGCGGAATCCGCCAAGAGCCAGCAACGGAAACCTCGAGAAGGAGATCGAGGCCGCGGAGGCGGCGCTGCACACGATCGAGGATGAGCTCGCCGATCCAGGCGCGTGGTCGACTCCGGAAAAGGCCGCCGCCTCGACCGCGAGGCACGAGGATGCGAAGCGCGCCATCGACGATCTGTACGCCCGTTGGGAGGCGGCGAACGGGTAGTACGAATTGGCGCAACCTTTTCCGCCGCCCGGCGTTTCAAACTATGCAGACGTCAAATGACCGGCTCGTGATTCCCAGGAGGTTTCGCATGAGCCCGAACGACATATCCCGCGAACTGCCGGATCCCGGGGGCGCGGATCCGGCTCTCGCAGGCTTCACACCATCGATGCGGGATTACGCACTGCTCGAGGAGTTCAGCTTCGTCCGGCGCGAGGCCCAAGCCGAGGCGGACCTGGCCTATGAGCAGTGGCACGTGCGTCTGTGCCGAGAGTCATACACGGTGTACCGCGCCGCGCAGGACCGCGCCGACGCCGCACACGACGCCCTCGCGGATTGGGCGAGCCGACTGGCGGCTTGAGCGGCCACGCGGCGACTGCGTGTCGCGGCTATCCGGCCGGCACCTGAAGCTTTGGGCCGAAGCCGCCGATCAGCGAGCCGCACGCCTTCTGCGCCGACTGGAACGCCGGGGACCGCGGGTTTATCCCGCTCCCAGGTCCGCCGATGCGGACTCCGATGCCGCCACCGGGACCGGTCTGGAACTGAGGGTCGGGGAAGTTCGGCACGCCGTGCGAGCGCATGCACGCAGCGAACCGGACGCCGTTCTTCTTCAGCTCCGCGATCTGGCTGGCCGATGGCTTGCGGTGGGGGAAGTACGACTGGCAGGCCCGCATCGCCGACTGGAACGCCGGCGCGTTGACCGATACGCCGTTGACCTTCAACGACTGGCGCGAGCCCGAGGTGTCGGACGCCTGAATGGCAAGGCCCCCGCCCCCGTTACCGGTCGGGTCCGGGAAGTTCGGTACTCCGTGGGAACGCATGCACTTCGCGAAGGCGATGCTCTGGGCCGCCTTGGGAGCAGCCGAAGCGGCGGGGTTGCGGTTGGAGCTGCCGCATGCGGCGAGCGCCGGCACCGCGCCCGCGAGCATCAGCATGGTTACGAGACGAGTCATGCCGCGAGTGGTAGCTGCCGGGCGGTTACCACGCGGGAACGTCTCCCGTTACCTGCCTGTAACCACGCGCGCGCGATCCTGATGGAGAATCGACGTGCTCCGGCCTACACAATTGTGAGATGCGCGTGCTGGTGGTCGAGGATCATGAGGAGTTGGCGAACACCGTGGCGATCGGCTTGAGACGCGAGGGAATGGCGGTCGACGTAGTTCTCGACGGCGACGCGGCGCTCCAGCGCGCATTGGTCACCGACTACGACGTAGTCGTGCTCGATCGCGATCTGCCGGGCACGCATGGCGACCGGGTGTGCAAGCGGCTCGTCGAGCAGGGGGCCCGCGCCCGGGTGCTGATGCTCACGGCCTCGGGCGGAATCGAGGAACGCGTCACCGGCCTGTCGATTGGCGCCGACGACTACCTTCCCAAGCCGTTTGCCTTCACCGAGCTGGTGGCACGCGTGCGTGCGCTGGCGCGCCGGGCCCAGCCGGCGCTCCCGCCGGTGATGAGCCACGGCGATCTCCGCTTGGACCCTGCCCAGCGATACGCGAGCCGTGGGGGCCGCCGGCTCGACCTGAGCGCCAAGGAGCTGGCGGTGCTCGAGCTGCTGCTCGCGGCCCGGGGCGGCGTCGTCTCCGCCGAGGAGCTGCTCGAGCGGGCATGGGACGAGGCCGCCGATCCGTTCAGCAACGTCGTCAAGGTGACGATCAGCCGCCTGCGCCGCAAGCTCGGCGACCCGCCGATCATCGAGACCGTGCCCCATGCCGGCTATCGCGTCTGAGTTTCGCGCCGGCCGGATGGCGCTCGAGCGGTGGGCGCTGCGCGAGCGTCCGCGCCGTCCGGGATGGCGCCGGTGGCTGCCACGCCCAACCGTACGGCTGCGGCTGACGCTGCTCTATGGATCGTTGTTTCTCGTCGCCGGCGCGTTGCTGCTGGCGATCACCTACGGGTTGGTCTCCCAGAACGCAACGGCGGGCCAAGATCAGGCGCTGATCAGTTTCAACTCGCGGCTGCCCGTGGGGCTGAAGGGCAAGGACGGGGTTTTCGTGAGGACCCGGCGCCCCGGGGCGGGCGGCACGATCCGCACGGAGGGGCCCGGCAACGTCGTATCGGCCGACAACGTCGCGGCGCCCGGGCCGCTCCCGAACCTACGCCCGGCCGGTGTCCCGGCCTCGGTCTGGAAGCAGTATCTGGCGGCAGCGGGGCGGCTGCAGGGAATCCTCGCCGGCACCGCACGACAGGCGACACAGACGGTTGAGAAGGTCAAGTCCGCGGCGCAGCAGGCGGTCAAGCGCGCCCACGCGGCGCAGCTGTCGGCGCTGCTGACCGAGTCGGGGATCGCGCTGGGGATCATGGCGATCGTCTCGATCGGGCTGGGCTGGCTGATGGCCGGCCGCGCACTCGCGCCGGTGCGGCTGATGAACGCGCGCGTCCGGCAGATGTCGGCCGACAACCTTCACGAGCGGCTATCGCTCACCGGCCGGGACGATGAGCTGAAGGAGCTCGGCGACACCTTCGATGGGCTGCTAGAGCGGCTCGAGCGGGCGTTCGAGTCCCAGCGGGCATTCGTGGCGAACGCATCGCACGAGCTGCGGACCCCGGTTACGGTCGAGCGGACGCTGGTCGAAGTGGCGCTGGCCGACCCCGAGGCGAACGTCGACTCGCTCCGCACGACGCTGGGCCGAGTGCTCGTGGCCGGCGAACAGCAGGAACGGACGATCGAGGCGCTGCTGACGCTGGCGCGGAGCCAGCGCGGACTCCAGACGCGCGACCCGGTCGACCTCCGAGAGGTGGCGCACGACGCCGCAGACACCGTCGACCCCGGCGCCACCGAGCTCGAGACCGACTTCCGCTCCGCGCCAACGGTCGGCGATCCGGCGCTCGTGGAGCGACTCGTCTCGAACCTGATCCGCAACGCGGTCCAGCACAACCAACCGGGGGGTTGGGCGCGCGCGTCGACCGAGGTTCGGAATGGACGGCCGACCTTGACCGTCGTGAACACCGGGGCTGTGGTCGCGCCCGAGGAGGCGCGCACATTGCTGGAGCCGTTCCGCCGGTTGAACGGCACCCGCGCCCGTCACGACGGCGGGATCGGGCTGGGGATGTCGATCGTCGACGCGATCGCCGCCGCGCACGGCGCTGAGCTGTCAGTTATCCCCCGGCGCGGTGGCGGGCTCGTGGTGGCCGTCGCCTTCCCGCCCGCGTAGTTGACGTCCCCAACGGCCACTACACTGCGGCGCACGATGTCACCGACAAACGTCGCGACGGTGATCCGCGTCGCGTTGATCGATGACGACAGCGGGCTGCTCACCGTGCTCGAGCGGCGGTTCGCCGCCCTCGGGTGGGAGTGGGAGGTGCTCGGCTACGCCGCCGGATCCGACCAGCTGACCGCGCGCCGGCTGCATGCGCTGATCGTCAATCCGGCCCTCACCGGGCTCGACTACATCGAACGGGTCGCGCACGTCGTACCCGGCCTCGCCCTGATCGCGGTCAGCGGTCCCGCCCCGGTCGCCGACCGGGTCCGCGCGCTGCGCAGCGGAGCCGACGACTGGCTGACCAAGCCGTGCCATCCGGAGGAGCTGATCGCGCGGATTCAGGCCGTGCTGCGCCGGCGGCGCGCTGGGGAAGCTCCGCTCGGGGACGCCGCGATCGCTGCGGGCGAACTGCTGATCCGGCCGGACCGTTTCGACGCCTACGCCGGTGACACTCCGGTTTCCCTGTCGCGCAAGGAGTTCGAGCTGCTCCATCAGCTGGCCGCCGCCGACGGACGCGTGCTGGAGCGCGAGGACATCTACCAGCGGGTGTGGGGTTACACGATGGTCCGGGGCGACCGCTCGGTCGACGTGTTCGTGCGCAAGCTCCGGAACAAGCTGGACGGCGTGTCGCCTGGGTGGCGCTACGTGCACACCCACTTCGGCGTCGGCTACCGGTTCGCCGCCGAGCCCGCCGATGCCCCCTCCGCGCCTCTCGGCGCCCCCGCCCGGCCCCCCGACTCCTCCTCGGAGGCCGCAGATCCATCGCCGGCATCCGAAGACCTTCAGCCGCTCCCAGTTCGGGCGTAAGCTTTCACGCGGTGCTCAAGCACGCCCGCAACATCGCGATCATCCTGCTGATCGCCGCCGCCGTCGACGTCCTCCCGGGCGGAGGCAAGGCTGCCAACACGGTGTTGCAGGCGATCTCGCTGCTGTTCATCGCGACCCTCGGCTGGTTTGCCTCGCTGATGTACCGCGAGCACCGGGTGACTCTGTACTCGCTGGGGGACAAGCGACGCGCCGTGCTGTACGTGTCCGCAGGCGCGCTGCTGCTGGTCCTCAGCGCGCTGTACCGCGTGCAGGGCGCCGCCGCGGTGCTGGCGGTTGTGGTCGCGGCGGTGGCGATCTACGCGATCTTCACGATCATCTGGTCCGCCCGCCAGTACTGAAGGCCGGCGAGGCTTGATCAGACGGCGGCGACGGCCCGGACGGGCGCGAGCTCGACCGGGATCCCGTTGAGGACGGCGTTGCCCGAGACGGCGTCGAGTAATTGCTCGTCGGCGAGGATGTTGCTGTTCGTGCCCGGGTGCTCGGACGCGACGGTCAGCGCGATGCCGGCGACGTCGTGACCCCAACCGTGGGGGAGGCTGACCACGCCGGGCATGATCGCGTCGGTGACCTCGACCTGCGCGTGCACCATCCCAGTGCGCGACCGGACCTCCGCTAGCTCGCCGTCGACCAACTCGTGGCGGTGCGGCGTCATCCGGGTGGACGTGGAGCGTGCATTGCGCCGGGCCGCTGACCAGCAGCGGCAGGTTGTGCATCCATGAGTTGTTCGATCGAAGATGTCGGCGGCCGACGAGCACGAGGGCGCCGTTCTCGGGCGTCCGGGCAATCGCCTGCTCGAGCCGCGGGACGTCGGCCACGAGCGGCTCGGGCGCCAGCTCGATCATTCCGCTGGCTGTTCTCAGCGCGTCGGGCAGCCGCCGTCCGAGCGGCCCGAGGTCGATGCCGTGCGGGGCATTCTCGAGATCGGCGAGCGTCAGCCGGTAGGGCCCGACGCGGAGCTGGAGGTCGAGCAGCCGCTCGGGTCCGACGCGCGGCGCGAGCTCGGTCAGAACGTCATCTGGGGTCCAGCCGTAGAGCGGCGAGGACTCGAGCTTGAGCTCGCGGTCGACCACGGCCCGGGCCACCTGTTCGTCGAGCATCTCCACGTCGGCATGCGGGCCGAGCCCGAACGCAATGCCGGCCAGTCTCAGCAGGGTGATCCATTCGTCGGGGACGGCCGGGTCGGGGCCGAGCACCGGCGGCGAGTAGTTGGCGACGTTGCGGACCGCGAACAGGTACAGCGCCAGGTCGTAATGCGAGCGGCGGAGCGGTGAGGGCGCCGGTAGGACAACATCCGCGTGGCGGGTCGTCTCATTGAGGTAGACGTCGAGGCTGACCATGAACTCGAGCTGGTCGAGCGCGGCGGTCAGGCGGTCACTGTTCGGCGTCGATACGAGCGGGTTGCCGCTGATCGTGATCAGCGCCCTGACCTGCCCCTCCCCGGGCGTTTCGATCTCCTCGGCCAGGCACGCGACCGGGAGCTCGCCGAAGATCTCCGGCAGCTGCCTGACGCGGCTGGTGAAGCGGCCAAAGCGCGCGCCGCGGCCGATACCGGGTGGGCCGGCGGCGTTCGAATGGCCGGCCGCCCCCAGCGGGAACATCGCGCCGCCCTCGTGGTCGAGGTTGCCGGTGAGCAGGTTGAGCACGTCGATGAGCCAGCTGGCGGTGGTGCCGAACTCCTGTGTGCAGGTCCCGATGCGGCCGTACACAACGGCGGTTGGCGACGCCGCCAGCTCGCGGGCGATGCGCCGGATCTCCTCCGCCGCGATGCCGGTCGCGGGAGCCACCGCCTCCGGGGTGAACGGCTCGCTCAGCCGAGCGACCGTCTCGATCCCGGACGTAATCGCGGCGATCCGTTCCTCGACGTCCGTGAGGTGCTCCTCGAACAGCACGTTGACCAGCGCGAACAGCAGCAGCGCGTCGGTGCCGGGGCGGATGAAGTGATGCTCGTCTGCCTCCAGGGCGGTCCGACTGCGGCGGGGGTCGACCACGACGAGCTTGCCGCCGCGCGCTCTGAGCCGCTTCAGCCGGCCGCGCATGTCCGGCGCGGTCATCAGGCTGCCGTTTGACGCGAGTGGATTGGCGCCGAGGATCAGCATGTAGTCGGTGCGGTCGACGTCGGGGACGGCGACGGTCGTGCCGGTGCCGAACATCAGCGCCGAGGACATCTGCTTGGGGAACTGGTCGACCGTGCTCGCGGAGTAGCGGTTGTTCGACCCCAGGGCACGGAGCAGAACAGGCCCGTAGAGCATGTTCGCCAGCAGGTGGGCGTTCGGATTCCCCAGGTAGGTGGCGACCGCGTTGCGGTCAGCTTGAAGGATCGGCTCAAGGCGCGCGTCGATGTACTCGAACGCCTCGTCCCAGGTGGCGGCGGCGAACGTCCCGTCGGGCTGCTTGATCAGCGGTGTGGTGAGCCGGTCCGGGTCGTCGTGCAGCTGCTTCAGCGCGACGCCCTTTGGACACAGGAAGCCGTGGCTGAACACGTCGTCGGTATCGCCACGGACGGCTTTCACCTCGTCACCGTCGTGCGTGATCGTCAGCCCACAGGTGGCCTCGCACAAGGGGCAGGTGCGAATCGCGGTCCTCTCCACCGCGAGGAAGGTTACCGGCGTCCTGGGTCGAACTGTGAACGTCGGAAACGTTTAGACCCGGGAGGCGAGTAGTGATCGCATTGAACCGCAAGCTCGTGATCGAGTTCATCGGGACTTTCTTCTTGGTGTTCACGGTCGGGACGGCTACCGCGAAGCTCAACGCAGCCGGCGCGGGCGTGCTCGCGCCGCTGGCCATCGGCTCTGTGCTGATGGTGATGGTCTTCGCCGGCGGCCACATTTCCGGCGGTCATTACAACCCGGCGGTCTCGACCGCGGTGATGGTCCGCGGCAAGCTGACCCAGCAGGAGTGGCTCGCGTACATCCTCACGCAGCTGGTCGCCGGCGTGATCGGGGGTCTGTTCGCCAGCATCGTCGCCGGACACCAGCAGGCCGGCCCGCTCGGCGGCACCGGCAAGGTGCTGCTGGCCGAGTTCCTGTTCACGTTCGCCCTCGCGTTCGTCGTACTGAACGTCGCCACCACGCGCGCGACCGAGGGCAACTCCTTCTACGGTCTGGCGATCGGATTCACGGTGCTGGCCGGGGCATTCGCGGTCGGCGCGATTTCCGGCGGCGCCTTCAATCCGGCCGTCGCGCTCGGACAGATCGTTCACGGGGCGGTCGGCTTCTCGAACATCTGGAAGTACTGGCTGGCGCAGTTCATCGGCGGCGCGGTGGCCGGTTGGGTGTTCCTGATCGTGGTCCAGCCGGAGGCGGCGGAGCGGCCGGCCAAGCCTGAACCACCGCTGCCGCCCCGCCCCGCAGTTCCCTAGACGTCTCAGACCACCGTCGGCCGGGTCCTTAAACTGGGACCCGGCCGATGTCCAAAGAGAACCGCGAGGTCCTGTCGGACTGGATGATCGTGTGCGGGAGCGCGACCTTGCTCGGGTCGCTGTTCCTGACCTGGAGCCACCAGTTCTCCGCCCCGTTTCTGGCCGAGTTCGGGCCGGCGATCAACGGCGTGCCGCACGACCCGACGGCGTGGCAGGTGTACTCGGCCTCGGACATCCTGCTCGCGCTGTTGGCCTTCGGGTTGCTCGCCACGGCCCTGTTCGGCTCGCGGGGGGCGCGGGTGGTGGCCGTCATCGCCGGCGGGGTGGCGGTGGCGTTCGTGGTCCATGCGCTCGCCGTCCCACCGACGGATGGGGCGAATATCTTCAACCCGGCGCTGAGCGTGCCCGACTACGCCTCGCCGGGGTCGAGTGCCGGGCCTGGGGAAACGGTCGCGCTGGTTGGACTGCTGCTGGCGCTCGGCGGGCTCGGCGTCTCGTTCACGGCCGACTGACGGCGCCTATCCTCGAAGTGGATGTCCGTAGTCCCTGCTGACCGCCGCCGCGAGCTGCCCGACGAGCCTGGCGTCTACCTGTTCCGCAACCCGCGCGGGACGGTGCTGTACGTGGGCAAGGCCAAGTCGATCCGCAAGCGCGTGGCCTCGCACTTCTCCAACCCGAGCACCCGCGCCGGGCGCGATCTGGTTCCGATGATCGACCGGATCGAGGCGCTGGTCGTCGACAGCGAGGCCGAGGCGCTGCTGGCGGAGCAGAACTTCATCAAGCAGTACAAGCCGCGGTTCAACATCCGCCTGCGCGACGATAAGTCGTACCCGTACATCGCGATCAGCCTCGACGAGGATTTCCCGCGCGTGTACTTCACGCGCGAGCGCCACCGCCGCGACCGCGCCTACTTCGGTCCCTACAGCAACGCCAAGCGGGTCAGATCAACGCTCGAGGTACTCGGCAAGGTGTTCATGTTCCGCTCCTGCGAGGGGCCCGAGCCGGGCCGCCGGAGCGGCAGCCCGTGCCTCGACTACTACATCAAGCGGTGCGAGGCGCCGTGCGTCGGGTACGTCAGCCGCGAGGACTACCGGCGGGGGATCGATGGCGTAATCGACTTCCTCTCCGGGCGCTACCGGACGATCGAGCGCGAGCTCGAGCAGGGAATGAAGCAGGCCTCGGACGAGCAGCGGTTCGAGGACGCGGCGCGCGAGCGCAACCGCCTGCGGGCGGTCCGATCGCTGCTCGAGCGTCAGCGCGTCGCCAACGAGTCGGTCGGCACGCTCGACGCGATCGCCGTCGCGGTCGGCGATACCGGGGAGGCGAACGCGCAGGTCTTTCAGGTGCGCGACGGGGTCCTCTCGGACCGGCAGTCGTTCTACCTGGACAACGAGGCGCAAGGTGGTATCGCCGAGGTCGCGGAGGCCTTCATCCTCCAGTACTACGCGAGCGCGATGATGATCCCGCCGCTGCTCGTCGTTCAACGCGAGCTCACCGACACCGACGCGCTCGCCCAAGCGCTGACCGCCCGACGCGATGGCCACGTCGAGATCCGCGCCGCCGAGCGCGGCGACAAACGGCGGATCCTCGAGCTCGCGGAGCGCAACGCGCGACTTGCCCTCGACCAGGAGAAGCTCCGCTCCGAGCGCCGCCGCCAGCAGCGGGTGGAGGCGCTCGACGGGTTGGCGCAGGCGCTCGGGCTCGACACGGTGCCGCTGCGGATCGAGTGCTTCGACATCTCCACGCTGATGGGGACCAACACGGTCGCCTCGATGGTCGTGTTCGAGGGCGGGGCGCCGAAGAAGTCGGACTACCGGCGGTTCAAGGTTGCCGCGGCCGCCCCCGACGACTTCGCAGCCATGGAGGAGGTGCTCGGCCGCCGTTATGCGCAGTGGGAGCGCCAGCGCGACTTCTCACCGCACGACAAGGACTATGACCCGAGCTTCGCCGCGCTGCCGAACCTGGTGGTGATCGACGGCGGGAAGGGGCAGCTGTCCGCCGGGCTGCGCGCGCTGGCCGGTTTTCGCCAGCGCGGCGTACTGGTGGTCGCGCTCGCCAAGCGGATCGAGGAGCTGTTCATCCCCGGGCGCGCCGCCCCACTGACGCTGGCTCACGACACGCCGGAGCTGCAGCTGCTCCAGCGGGTCCGCGACGAGGCGCACCGGTTCGCGATCACCCATCACCGCCAGCGTCGCGACACGGCGATGACCGCTTCGATTCTGGACGGCCTCCCCGGTGTGGGCCCGGCCCGTAAGCGCGCCTTGCTGACCCACTTCGGCTCGCCGGACGCGATCCTGTCGGCGTCGCGGGAAGAGCTCGAGGCAGTCCCGGGCGTTCCGGGCAAGCTCGCCGGCCGGCTGTACCGGGAGCTGCACAAGACGGGCGTTTAGCCCTGCGTGAGCATCACGGCGCTCGACGGCGGCATCGTGATCGTGTACGTGCCCAGAAACGAGTTGAGCTGCGCCGTGCGGAGCGTCCCGCCGATGTTGCCGGTAGTGGTCGCGTCGCCGAACGACTGACCGCCGAGGGTTACCCCGTCGGTGGCGGAGATGGCCGGCGCCTGCAGCCACTCGAGGTTGGCGCTGGTGGCGCCATTCAGCAGGTGGATCTGGACCTGCTGGGGTTGGGTCAACGACTTGTTGATCACGACGACATGGGTGGCCTTACTCGGGGTCTGGGTGGCCCAGACCTTGATCGGACCCCCGGGCTCGGCCACGTTGAGCAGGTGCGATCCCGGAGGCGCGGCCTGGTTGAACATCATCAGCCCGTAGTACTCCGGGTGGACGAACGCCTGCCAGCTCGAGCCGTGGTGCTTGAACGTGAACAGCTCGTAGCCGGCGTTCGGGAAGGTGTGGAGGTTGACCCCATCCACGCCCGCGCCGGCCAGGTTGAACAGCGTGTCGAGCGCCCACAGCGCCGACGCGAACGTGTTGCTCACGCCCTTGACACCCCCGCACGATGCCGAGTTGAGCTCGTCGATCCGGAACGGGACGCCGTGGTCGTGGGCGACCGTGGCGTACGGCGCGACGTTCTGAGCCAGCGTCTCCGACGAGGCATCGGTGAGCAGGTTGGGGATCGAGGCGAACAGCGGGGAGGAGGGCATGTGGTTGCAGCCCCGCAGGGCGTAGCGGTGCAGCGTGATCACCGAGAGGCCGGACTCGGAGCTGATGAAGTTGTCCAGCCCGCTCAGCCACACGAGCTCCGCGGTCGTCGGTCCCCCCAGCGGTAGGACCGGGAGCGCCGCCCGCCAGCGGGCGAGCTCCGATTCGAAGTCGGACAGGCTGTAGCTGCTGCGCCGGGAGAAGAACACCCGGCCGTCGGGCGCCCTGTACCACGCGAACTGGCCGTACACGTCGGGCTCGTTGCCGATCTCGATCGCCTGGATGTACTGCCGGCCGATCCCGGACACGAACGCGCGAGCCTCCGCCGCGGCGAGGGCGGGCTGCCCGGCCGCGAGGTTGACGCCGAGGATCAGCTTGGCGTTCAGCGCCTGGGCCAGCGCCTTGGTCGTCCGCAGCCACCCCTTCGTCAGCCCGTACTTGACTCCGCCACCGGGGATCACGCCCCGGGTCGGCCACCACGTCTGATCGGTCGAGTTGCCGCCGATGCGCAGCACCGGCTGCGCCCCGGGGGCGAGGTTGCGGAGCAGCTGGACGAGCACCGGGTTGATGTGGGAGGGGTCGCGCCCGGTGTAATCCTTGACCGCCCAGAACTCGGTGGAGGCGCCGATGAATCCCGGCGCGACCGGACGGGCGGGCGAGGCGCTGCCGACGTCCACAGAGACGGTTGGGCTGGCCGAATCGGCCGGCGATACGGTGGTACTGCTCGAATCGGCCGGCGATACCGACGGTGCGAGCGTCAGGGCAGACAGGGCGGCGACAACGGCGATGGGCACGACGCGATGGCGCACCCGCGGCATCCTGTCATACCGAGCGATAGCGCCAGTGGCGGCGCTTGTCCGCCTCGACCGTCAAGCTTCAAGGCTCCGATGATGGCCACTGGCTCGTCCGCCCTGACCGACCTGGTGATCATCACCGGGTTCTCCGGCGCGGGCAAGTCCACCGCGATGGCCGTGTTCGAAGACGAGGGGTACTTCTGCGTCGACAACCTGCCGTCGGAGATGATCCGCTCGCTGGTCGACTTGTTCGTCCACGAGGGCTCGAACGTGGCTCGCGCGGCCGTCGTCTCCGACGTGCGTGGGGGCGCCTACTTCGACGGTCTGACCGCGATGCTCGACGACCTCCGCGCGACCGCCGTCCGCCACCGGGTGCTGTTTCTCGAGGCCGACGAAATGACGTTGCTGATGCGCTACAAGGAGACGCGCCGGCGTCATCCGCTGGCGCCGACGGGCAGCGTCGTGGAGGGGATCGAGCGTGAGGCGGAAGTCCTGCGGGGATTGCGCGACCGCGCCGATGTGGTGATCGACACGACCGGACTGACGGCAGCGATGCTCCGCCGCAAGCTCGCCGATGAGTTGCTGCCCTCGCGAACGCCGGGGCGGCTCGCTGTCACCTTCGAGAGCTTCGGGTTCAAGTACGGGCCCGTCCGCGACCCGGATCTGATGTTCGACGTGCGCTTCCTGCCCAACCCGCACTACGAGCACGAGCTCCGCCCGCTGACTGGTACCGACGCGCGGGTGGTCGAGTTCATCAACCACGATGGAGCCCTCGACCGGTTCTATGACCACCTGCTGCCGCTGCTCGACTACCTGCTCGAGCAGTACCTCGCGGAGGGCAAGGCGCACCTCGTCGTGTCCTTGGGGTGCACCGGGGGACGGCACCGCTCAGTCGCCATCGCCGAGCATCTGGCCGAGCGCTATCAGTCCCTGCCCGGATTTCTCGTCGAGGTCATCCATCGCGACGTCGAGCGTCCGGCGTGATCGACCACATCGGATTCGAGGTCTCGGACCTCGCCCGGTCGGCGGCGTTCTACGACGCCGTGTT
The DNA here is from genome assembly GCA_963794825.1 of uncultured Solirubrobacterales bacterium. Classification (GTDB taxonomy): domain Bacteria; phylum Actinomycetota; class Thermoleophilia; order Solirubrobacterales; family Solirubrobacteraceae; genus Palsa-465. The sequence goes on along the minus strand of CAWCFB010000001.1, from coordinate 1,284,957 downwards.
CCGCGCGCTCGGGGCGCGCCGGATGATCGACTCCGAGCAGGCGGTGGCCTACGGCGTCAACGGCCCGTCGGTGTGGATCGTGGTCCGCGGCCGGCCCCCGGCGCCGGGCTATGGCCACGTGGCGCTCCAGGCCAGCGGCAAGGCGGCGGTCGACGCGGCGTACAACGGAGGGCTCGCGAACGGCGGCCGTGACGACGGTCCGCCAGGGCCCCGCCCGCAGTACGGAAGGCGGTATTACGCCGCCTACCTGCTCGACCCGGACGGGCTCCGGGTCGAGGTTGCATCCCGGCGCTAGTCGCTAGGCTGTCGCGTGCCGACGGGGAGTCGTCACCGGTCGGCATTTGTATTTCAGCCGCTACACGCTTGGAGGACACCTGCATGCCGGTACGGGTCGGTATCAACGGCTTTGGACGGATCGGCCGGAACGTTTTCCGCGCGGCCTGTGAGTCGAAGGCCGACGTCGAATGGGTCGCGGTCAACGACATCGTCGATCCCAAGACGATGGCGCACCTGCTGAGGTACGACTCGAACTACGGCCCGTTCCCCGGCACGGTCGAGCAAACCGACACCGGCCTGCGGGTCGACGGGGCCGACGTTCGGCTGCTGGCCGAGCGCGACCCGGCGGCGATCCCGTGGGGCGAGCTCGGCGCCGATGTGGTGATCGAATCCACCGGCGTGTTCACCGACCGCGAGAACGCCGCCAAGCACCTCGAAGGTGGCGCGAAGAAGGTCGTGATCTCGGCTCCGGCCACCAACCCCGATGTGACCGTCGTGCTCGGCGTCAACTTCGAGGAGGCATACGACCGCGAGGCGCACGTCGTGATCTCGAACGCGTCGTGCACGACCAACTGCCTGGCCCCGGTCGCGAAGGTCCTGCAGGACGCGATCGGGATCAAGCACGGCCTGATGACGACGATCCACGCCTACACCGCCGACCAGCGGCTCCAGGACATGCCGCACAAGGACCTGCGCCGGGCGCGCGCGGCAGCGGTGAACCTGATCCCCGCCTCGACCGGCGCCGCGAAGGCGATCGGCCTCGTGATCCCGGAGCTGAACGGGAAGCTCAACGGCATGGCCGTTCGCGCTCCCGTCCCGACCGGGTCGGTCGTGGACCTCACCGTCGAGGTCAACCGGGAGACCTCCGTGGAGGAGGTCAACGAAGCGATGCGCGCCGCCGCCGGCGACGGTCCCCTGGCCAGCTTCCTCGAGTACACCGAGGATCCGATCGTCTCCTCCGACATCGTCAAGAACCCCGCGTCGTCGATCTTCGACAGCGCGTTGACGTCGGTCATGGACGGGACGATGGTCAAGGTCATCTCGTGGTACGACAACGAGTGGGGCTACTCGAACCGGGTCGTCGACCTCGTGCAAAGGGTCCTTTGAAGACACTCCAGGACCTGGGGGACGTGGACGGGAAGCGGGTGCTGGTCCGGGTGGACTTCAACGTGCCGCTGGACGGCAACGGCGAGATCGCCGATGACACACGGATCCGCGCTGCGGTGCCGACGCTCGAGGAGCTCCGCCGCCGCGGCGCTCGGATCATCTTGGCCTCGCACCTCGGCCGCCCCAAGGACCGCGAGCCGTCGCTGTCGCTGCGACCGGCGGCTGACCGGCTCGCCGAGCTGACCGGCGCCGACGTCACGCTCGCTCCCGGCGTGGTCGGCGACGACGTCCGGGCATTTGCCGACAACCTCGGGCGGGGCGACATCCTCGTGTTGGAGAACGTCCGCTACGAGCCGGGGGAGACGAAGAACGACCCCGAGCTGGCGGCCGCGCTGGCCTCGCTGGCCGATGCCTACGTCGACGACGCCTTCGGCGCCGCCCACCGCGCCCACGCGTCGACCGACGGCGTGGCGAGACTGCTGCCCGCACACGCCGCCGGCGAACTGCTCGAGCGCGAGGTGACGGTGCTGAGCAACCTGCTGGAGCAGCCGGCGCGGCCGCTGGTGGCCATCCTCGGCGGCGCCAAGGTCAGCGACAAGCTCGCGGTGATCGAGCGGTTCCTCGAGCTCGCCGACTCGGTGTTGATCGGGGGCGCGATGTGCTTTCCGTTCCTCGCCGCCGCCGGCCACGACGTGGGCGCCTCGAAGTGCGACTCCGGGGACGTGGAGCTCGCCGCGCGCCTGCTGGGCTCGGCCGGCCGCTCGAAGTTGCAGCTGCCGGTCGACCTGGTCGCCGCCTCCGAGCCGTCGGCCGATGTCACGCCGCAGCCGATCGATGGCGTCGACGTCCCCGACGGGCTGATGGGTCTCGACATCGGGCTGCGCACGAGCGCCGCATATCGCGAGGTGATCCTCGTGGCCGGCACCGTCTTCTGGAACGGCCCGATGGGAATGTTCGAGCTGGCGCCGTTTGCCGCCGGCACGCGCGCCATCGCGCAGGCCGTGGCCGACGCGCCGGGCGTCACCGTCGTCGGTGGCGGCGACAGCGCCGCGGCGATCAACGAGTTCGGCCTCGCCGCGAAGGTCACGCACGTGTCCACGGGCGGTGGCGCGGCGCTCGAGCTGATCGAGGGCCGGAGCCTGCCCGGGGTGGAGGCGCTGGCATGAGCCGCACTCCTCTGATCGCCGGCAACTGGAAGATGCACAAGACCGTCGCCGAGGCTGAGGCGTTCATCGGGGCGCTGCTTCCGCGCGTGTCGACCGCGGACGGCGTCGATGTGGCGATCTGCCCGCCGTTCCTGGCTCTGAGCGCGATGGTCGATTCCACGCGTGGCTCGCGGGTCCAGGTGTTCGCCCAGAACATGCACTACAGCGACTCTGGCGCCTACACCGGCGAGGTGGCACCGCCGATGCTGGTCGAGGCCGATGTCCACGGGGTGATCCTCGGCCACTCCGAGCGCCGTGAGCTGTTCGGCGAGTCCGACCGCGCGCTGGCGCTGAAGGTCGGGGCGGCGCTCGACCACGGGCTGCAGCCGATCCTCTGCGTCGGCGAGACCGAGGAGGAGCGGGAACGCGGGGATACCGAGCGCAAGCTCCGCCATCAGATCCAGGAGGACCTGGGCCGGATCGACTCCGAGCGCCTCGGCGAGGTCGTGATCGCCTACGAGCCGATCTGGGCGATCGGCACCGGTCAAGCTTGTCCCACAGAGCAGGCCCAGGAGGCGATTGCCTTCATCCGGGCGCTCGTCGCGGATCGCTCGGCAGATCAGGCCGAGCGGGTGCGCGTGCTGTACGGGGGCAGCGTCAAGGCTGACAACGCCGCCGAGCTGCTCGCGCTGCCGGACGTCGATGGGGCGCTCGTCGGCGGGGCGTCGCTCGAGGCCGAGTCGTTTGCCGGGATCGTCGCCGCCGCGGGCTGATGGCCGCGATCAAGCCCGGCCCCGACCAGCTGCCAGTCCCGCGCGCAGTGCTGATCGTGCTCGACGGCTGGGGTCTCGCTCCCGACGGCCCGGGGAACGCCATCTCGCTCGCCGCCACGCCGGTGTTCGACGAATTGTGGGGTGAGTACCCGCGCACGACGCTGACCGCCTGCGGCCGCGCGGTCGGCCTTCCGGAGGGACAGATGGGCAACTCCGAGGTCGGCCACCTGAACCTCGGCGCCGGCGCCGTGGTGATGCAGGACCTCACGCGAATCAATGACGCGGCGGCGGGGGACGGGTTCGCCTCGAACGAAGTGATTCGCGAGGCGATGTCCGACGCCCCGCGCGTTCACCTGCTCGGCCTCGTCTCCGACGGCGGAGTGCACTCGGGCTTCACCCACCTGGCGGCCCTGATCGCCCTGGCCGGGGAGCTCGGGGTTCCGGATCTTGTGGTCCATGCCTTCACCGACGGGCGCGACACGCTGCCCCACTCTGGCCAGGGTTCCCTCGAGCAGGTGGAGCAGTGGCTCGACACCGCCGGGGTGGGGCGGATCGGCTCGGTGGTCGGGCGGTATTTCGCGATGGATCGGGACCGCCGGTGGGATCGCGTTCAGAAGGCATATGACTTGCTCGTTCACGGCCGGGGCGAGTTCACGGCGGCGAGCGGCGCGGAGGCCGCGCGCGTGGCATACGAACGGGGCGAGACCGACGAGTTCATCGCTCCCACGGTGATCGGCGAGGCGGGCGCTTCGACGATCCGGCCCGGCGACTCGGTGATCGCTTTCAACTTCCGTCCGGACCGGATGCGCGAGCTCACGCGCGCCCTCTGCGACCCCCGCTTCGCCGAGATCGACCGCGGCGGCGCCGAACCGGTGGCGCGGTACATGACGATGACCGAGTACGAGGAGGGGTGGCCATATCCGGTCGCGTTTGCTCCCTCGCACCCGTCAGTGACGCTCTCGGGAGTGGTCGCCGACGCCGGCGGCCGGCAGTTGCACGTGGCCGAGACGGAGAAGTACCCGCACGTCACGTATTTCTTCAACGGCGGCCTGGAGCAGCCGTGCGAAGGCGAGCGGCGCGAGCTAGTGCCCTCGCCCCGCGACGTCGCGACCTACGATCAGAAGCCCTCGATGAGCGCGCGCGAAGCGGCCGGCGCGTTCGTGACCGCGTGGCGCGAGGACCAGCCGCAGTTCGGGATCATCAATTTCGCGAACGCCGACATGGTCGGCCACACGGGGGTGATCACCGCCGCGGTCGAGGCCGTGGAGACGGTCGATGGTTGCCTGGCGGAGGTTGTCGCGGCGGTTCATGACTCCGGCGGCGCGTGCATCGTCACCGCAGACCACGGCAACGCCGACAACATGCTCGAGCCCGATGGGAGCCCCAACACAGCCCATTCGCTCAATCCGGTGCCCCTGTTCGTCACGGTGCGAGGGCTCTCGCTGCGGGACGGAGGGGTGCTCGCCGACGTCGCCCCGACGGTGCTCCACGTGCTCGGGATCGAGCAGCCGGCGGCGATGACCGGACGCTCTTTAATCGCTTAGAGGGCGGACTAGACTTGACATCAAGTCACTAAGATTTTATCCTGGGTGACACAGAGACTTGAACCCGTATCCCGGGAGGTTGCGAAATGGCACTCATCAGATGGGAGCCGGTGCGCGAACTGAATACGATCCAGTCCGAGGTCAACCGGCTCTTCAATACTCTGTTCGATGCGCCCGCCGGCAACGGCGCCAGCGCGTACCGACGGTGGATTCCCGCGATGGATCTGGTCGAGCACGAGGGCGAGTTCGTCCTCCGGGCCGATCTCCCCGGCCTTTCCGAGCAGGACGTCAACGTCGAGCTCGAGGACAACGTGCTCACCGTCTCCGGTGAGCGGAAGTCCGAGCACGAGGAGCACAGCGAGGGATTCGTCCGGGTCGAGCGCGCGTCCGGCTCGTTCGTACGCCGTCTGACCCTGCCCGAGGGCATCGACGCGAGCGCCATCAAGGCCAGCGTCGAGCGCGGCGTCCTCGAGGTCCGGATCCCGAAGCCCGAGGAGCGCAAGCCGCACAAGGTGGAGATCACCGTCGGCGGTGGCGCCATCGAGGGCACCGGCGAGACGGTCAGCGACTCCTAGCCGGTCCAGGCAGTAGCGCTAGTTGCGGGGCGAGGCCACCCGGCCTCGCCTCTTCCTGGTCGAAGGCTGGGAAGATCTCCGACCGTGAAATTCAGCGTCCGGACACGGTCGGCGGATTCGCGTGCCCGGACGGGCACGCTAGAGCTGGCGCACGGCTCGGTCCGGACGCCCGCGTTCGTACCGCTGGCGACTCGCGGCGCCGTCAAGACGCTCGAGCCCGGAGATGTCGAGCGGCTCGGCTACGAGATGGTGCTCGGCAATACGTTCCACCTGTTTCTCGCCCCCGGCCCCCAGCTGATCGAGGAGTTCGGCGGGCTGAACGAGTTCATGCGCTGGCCGCGGCCGATCATCACCGACTCGGGCGGCTTCCAGGTGTTCTCGATGGGTCACGGCACGGTGGCCGACGAGATCAAGGGCCGGCGCGGGGTGGCGAGCGAAGGCGCCGGCGCGATCCTCTCGATTGACGAGGAAGGCGTGCGCTTCCGCTCGTACATCGACGGCTCCGAGCGGTTCATGAAACCGGAGACCTCGATGGCGGTCCAGGCTGCGCTGCGCTCGGATATTGCGCTCGTGTTCGACGAGTGCACCCCGTTTCATGTCACGCGCGAGTACACGGCGAGGTCGACCGAGCGAACCCACCGGTGGCTCGAGCGCTGCCTGCGCTGGCACGCCGCAGAAGGGCCGCCCGGCCAAGCGGTGTACGGGATCGTCCAGGGCGGGGTGGAACAGGACTTGCGCGTCGAGTCCGCCGGCGTCGTGGCGGCGAGCGGCTGCGACGGCGTCGCGATCGGCGGGTCCCTGGGACAGGACAAGCCTCAGATGTACGAGGTCGTGTCGTGGACGACGGCCGAGCTCGATCGGCTCGCGCCCGATCGGCCCCGCCATCTCCTGGGGATCGGCGACATCGACGACCTGATTGCCGGAGTCGAGCTCGGGATCGACACCTTTGACTGCGCGATGCCGACCCGGCTCGGGCGTCACGGGGTCGCGGTCGTCCCTCATCCCGGCGCGCGCTGGCGGGTCGATCTGGCCAAGGGCCGCTTCGCCCGCGACCACCGGCCGATCCTCGATGGCTGCCCGTGTCCCGCCTGCTCCGGCGGTTACTCGCGCGGGTACATCCATTACCTGCTGCGAGCCGGCGAGTTGACCGGCCTGCGCCTCGTCACGCTGCACAACCTCAGCTTCGTGGCGCGGCTGATGGAGGACCTGCGTGGCGCGATCGACGCCGAGGAGCTACCGGCCGTCGCAGCGGCGCTGCGCTCGGGGGCGGCCCCCGGAGCTACTTCGTGAACTGGTTGATGAAGTTGTGGATGTCGTTGAGCGCCGTGTGGACATCATTGGCGACGACGCGCTTGAACCCGACCGCGGTAGAGGTGGTGCTCGTGGCGAGCGTCACCGCGATGACCACCGCGATCACGAACACCAACGCGACGAAGGCGGCGATCATCAACCGGCGGAACCCGCGCCCCCGGCTCGGCGCCCGCGCGGCCGGAGCCGCGGTCCGCTCCGGCGCGCGCCGGGCCGTCGGCTCGAGGATCGCCCGCGGTGGCACGGCCTGACGGCCGGTGCGCGGCGCGCCTTGCGGACGCGGTGCCACGCGCGTAGCAGCGGTCGGCACGTCCTGGGTCGGGAGGATCCGGGTCGCCCCCTTTGTCCCGAGGTGCATGGTCGGGGAGTCGGCGCCGACCGGCGGCAGGCCGCGGGCGCCGTCCTGGATCGCCTTGGCGAACTGCATGGCATCCGCGGGACGGGCCTCCTGGTCGATCTCGAGCGCCATCGCCACCGCCTCGGCGAGCTCGGGCGAGACCTGCGGGTTCAGCTCCTCGAGCGGGGTGGGAAGCTCGCGCTGCTGCATCAGCGCCAGCTCGGACAGCGAGGTCGCCTCGTACGGCAGCCGACCCGAGAGCAGCTGGTAAGCGACGACGCCGAGCGAGTACAGATCCGCGCGCGGGCCGGCCTCCTCGCCGCGAGCCTGCTCGGGAGAGAGGTAGGCCGCGGTGCCGAGCACCGATCCGACCTGGGTGATGCTCGACTGATCGGTGGCCCGGGCGATCCCGAAGTCCGCCAGCTTGACGACGTCACTATCGGAGACGAGCAGGTTCCCCGGCTTCACGTCTCGATGGACAACGCCGTTGCGGTGGGCGTAGTCGAGCCCCCGGCAGGCCTGGGTGATGACGTCGACCCCCTGCTCGAGGTCGAGGTGGCCGCGATCGCGGAGCAGTTCGGCGCACGAATGGCCGGGAACGTGCTCCATCACGATGAAATGCTGGTGCTGGCTCTCGTCGAAGCCGAAATCGAACACCTGCACGATGTTGGGGTGGACCAGTCGCGCGGCGGCGAGCGCCTCGCGCCGGAAGCGCGAAACGAACGCCTCGTCATCGGCGAGGTGCTCGGCGAGAAGCTTGATCGCGACGCGGCGCTCGAGTCTCGAATCGAGGGCCAGATAGACGGTTGACATCCCGCCCACCCCGAGCCTTCCCTCGAGCTGGTAGCGCCCTGCTGCGATGGTGGTTGGGTTCATTAGAAGTCCATCGTGCGCGTCATGGTCCGGTTCCGGCGGCCCCACCGCCGCTGCCGCCCCCACCCCCGAGTCCGGCGCCGCCGCTGGACCCAGTAGTAGTACTCCCGCCGGTCGTCGTCGTTGCACTCGTGGTCGTGGTCGACGTACTGGTCGGTGGCGGAGGCGTGGTGGTCGTGGTGGTGCTCGTCGTCGTCGTGCTGCTCGTCGTCGACGAGGTGGTGGACGGCGTCGAGGTGGTGGTGCTCGTCGTCGTGGTCTTACATGCCTTGGTGGCCAGGCTGCCCACGGTCGACGCCCACTGATTCAGGCTGTCGGTGATGTTCCCCTGGATCGAACCGGGAAGGTTCTGAATCTGGGAGTCGAGCTGCGAGTTAGCGTTGTCTATGGTCGCGCAGTTGCCCGACTGGGCCGCAGTTCCGACCCTGTCGAACGCCGCCAGCAGTGAGTTCGCCTGGTTGCTCGAGAGCAGGCTGGAGCCGCCGCCACAGGCGACGAGGAACGCAGCGGCAAGGCCAAGCCCGCCAACCAGGATGGCGCGAGGCACATAGCGCATCCGCGCGATGATGCTAGCGGGATGTCCTGCGGACACGATTGGCGCGGGGTTAGGCGCTACTGCCCGAACGACAGCCGCTCGGCGAGCGAATCGGGCAATCTCGCCGCCCTGATGGCCGCTGCGGCGCGGTCGATGTCGTACTCGGTCCGGTGATAGGTGGCGGTCCACGCCTGGTCATCGAGTTCAAGCCACGCGGCCCTGGGGTCGCCGTCGCGAGGCTGCCCCACGCTGCCCGGATTGATCAGCCATTCGCCGCCGGTGAGATCCAGGGCATCATCGGCGGCCCGGGTCTGGCCAGTCGCGGACGCACCCGGAAGGCGCCAGAACGACAGCGCCACGTGCGAATGACCGATCAGGCAGACGCGGTGCTCCTGCACGTCGAGACACAGCTCTGCCTGCAGCGGAGAGAGCACGTACTCCCACACCGGATCGCGGGGGCTGGCGTGAAACAGCCCGACCGACTCGTCGAGATGGGTCGGCTGCAGGCTCTTCAGGTAGGCGAGCGTCTCCTCGGTGATCGTCTCCTGGGTCCATTGCGCCGCCAGCGCGGCGCCTCGGGAGAACTGCTCGAGCGGCAGGTCACCGCGCACGCCGAGATCGTGATTGCCGGCGAGGCAGATCGCGGCATGGCGCCGAGCGAGCTCGACGCACGCGTCGGGGTCGGCGCCGTACCCGACCAGGTCGCCCAGGCACCAGAGCTCCTCGGCGTCTGACGCCGCGACCTCGTCGAGCACGGCCTCGAACGCCTGCCGGTTGCCGTGAATGTCCGAAACGACCGCGACTTTCACGTCTACAGTCTCTCGGGTGGTCCAGACTGATGCTCGGCGTTCAGGAGTTCTCGCATCGATGCTCCTCGCCGTCGCCGCGGCCGAAGTCGGGGCGCGAGCGCTCGCGCCGCGTTCAGAGGCGATCGAGCCGGCGGCGGTTGAGCTGCGATCCTACTTCTCCGAGCAGGAGATCGCTCGCGGCAGGCGATTCTCCCGACCACAGCTGGCGCTGGCTCTGGCTCGCGCTCTGGTCGAAGGCGGCGCGCTTGCGTACCTGGTCGGGCGCCGGCCGACCGTGCTGCGGCGCCTCGCGCGGCGCCCGGTGCTGGGCGGCGCGGTCGCGGGCGCGGGGATGACCGCCGCCCTGTCGCTGCCTCCGCTGCCGCTGGCGGCGGTGGCTCGCCGCCGCGCGATCAAGGTTGGGCTGGTGACGCAACCGTGGCGGGGCTGGGCCGTCGATCTGTCAAAGCAGGCGGGGATCAGCGCCGCGCTCGCAGGCGCCGGGGGCGCCGGGGCGGTCTGGGCGATGCGGCGGTGGCCGCGGCGGTGGTGGGGGCCGGCGGGCGCCGGCTCGGTGACGTTGGGGACGGTGCTCGCGGCGCTGGCCCCAGTCGTGCTCGACCCGATCTTCAACAAGTTCGAGCCGCTCCCGGAGGGCGAGACGCGGGCCGATGTGCTCGAGCTTGCCCGGCGCGCCGGGGTCAGCATCGGCGAGGTGTACTCGGTCGACGCGAGCCGCCGGACGACGGCCGCCAACGCCTACGTCACCGGCCTTGGCCCGACCAAGCGCGTGGTCCTGTTCGACACGCTGCTGGATCGGTACAGCCGGGACGAGATCCGCCTTGTGGTCGCCCACGAGCTCGGTCACGTGCGCCACCGGGATGTGGCCCGAGGGGTGGCTTATGCCGTGCTGGTGGCACCGGCGGCGGCGTTCGCGGTCCAGCGGCTGAGCTGGGCGCTCTCGCCAGAGCGCGCGACCCCCGCGGCGCTGCCGGCGGTGGCCCTCGCGGCAGCACTGGTCACCTCGCCGCTCGGCTTGATCTCCAATCGTCTGTCGCGGGCGATCGAGCGGCGCGCCGACAGCTTCGCCCTGCGGCTGGCGGGCGCGCCCGATGCGTTCGTGTCCTTCGAGCGCGCGATCGCGCTCCAGAACGTCGCCGATCTCGATCCTCCGCGCTGGGTCTCGAGGCTGCTGGCCACGCACCCCCCAACCGCAGAACGGATCGGTGCCGCGCTCACGTACGCCAAACAGGCGAGCGCAAGCTCGCCCCTTTAACTATTCCTCGTCGTCGCCGCCGCTGCCCGGCTGGTGTCCGGCTTGGCCGCCGTACTCGGGCAGGTTCTTGATCCCCTCGCGGGTCTGCCACTTTGAGTAGTTGTCCTGCAGGGCGTCGATCAGCTCGCGCATGAACTTCGGCGCGAGGTTGATACGCGAGACGACGACGCCCGGGATCTCGTCGTCCTCGACCTCGTGGTCGACGCGGGCGAAGGTGATCGTGAACTCGTAGTCCGAGTGGCTGACGTTGGCGAAGTTGGCGTATTTCCCGCCCATGTCCTCGGGCGAGAAGTGGATATTGATGTGTCGCTCTGGTGGGTTCGGTTCCATGTCGGGCCGTAGTATCCCATCGTGCGGATCGTCGTCGTCGCCGTGGGCAAGTTGCGCCCTCCGTTTGCCGACGACGTCAACCACTACCAGAGGCTGATCGCGCGCCATACGCGGCTCGAGCTGCTCGAGGTCCGGGAGGACGAGCACGTCGCCCGGCGACTCCCGGCGCGGTCGTTCGTCTCGCTGCTGCACCGGGACGGGGAGACGATGGACTCGATGCGTTTCAGCCGCTTCCTGGAGGAGCGGCGGATGAGTGGGCGCGACCTCTGCTTCGTGATCGGCGGCCCGTTTGGCTTGGAGCTGGAGGAGGTCGACCACCGCTTCTCGCTCGGGGCGATCACGCTGCCCCACCAGCTCGCCCGCGTAGTGCTGCTCGAGCAGCTGTACCGCGGTCACAAGATCCTCGCCGGAGAGCCGTACCACTACTGATGCCCGAGCGGTCGGTCGATGATGGGCGCACGCCCGAGCGGGCCGATTGGCGCCGGCTGATTGAGCAGCGAACGGGGCGCCAGCATCGCGAGTTGCTGCAGTTCACCAGGAGGTTGGCGATCCTGCTGGCTGCGCTGGTGGTCCTGTTCGTCGCCGGGACCTTTGGCTATGCGGCGAGCGAGGGGGCATCGATCGGGTACGCGGCGAGCTGGACGCTCGACACGATCACGACGCTCGGCGCGATACCCCAGCCGCGCGACACGGGCGGCCGCGTGCTGCAGTCGCTGCTCGAGCTATTCGGCATCGGTACGCTGTTTTACGGGCTGGCCACGGTCGCCGAGTTCTTCGTCTCCGGCCAGTTGAGCGGCCTGCTGTCCGCACGCCGAATGCAGCGAATGATCGACGCCTACAAGGACCACTTCATAGTCTGCGGCTACGGCCGCGTCGGCCGCCAGGTCGTCCGTGACCTGCGGGCGGCGGGGGTCGACTTCGTCGTGGTTGATCCGAACCCCGCCCGGCGCGAGCCGGCGGCCGAGGACGGCGTGAAGCTGATTGAGCACTCTCCGGCGGAGGACGAGGTGCTGCTTTCGGCCGGGATCGAGCGAGCCGCCGGCGTGATCGCCTGCGTGGACTCGGACGCCGAAAACATCTTCATCGCGCTGAGCGCGCGGGGGCTGCGGAGCGATGTGCTGATCGTCGCGCGGGCCTCGCGTGAGGACGCCGAGCAGAAACTGCACCGGGCCGGCGCCGACCGGGTGATCTCGCCGTACAAGACCTCGGGCCGGGAGATGGCCCGGATCGCCCTACATCCCCAGGTCGGCGGCGTGGTCGACGTTGCCGACTTCCGGATCGAGGAGATCGACGTGCCCGCCGACAGCCGCGGCGCCGGCCGGACGATCAACGACGTGCGCGGCCAGGCCGTGATCGTCGCGCTGCGGCGCGTCGACGGCGGCTTGGAGCCGCAGCCTTCACCGGACGCGGTGATCAACGCCGGCGACAAGGTGTTCGCGATCGGAGCGCCGGCCGCGATCGAGCAGCTCGAGGGGGTCTTCCAGCCGGCCGGTTTGGTGGCGCAATGACCGCCACGTCCGCGACGGCGCCTCTGAATAGCCTGCGCGACGCGGTCCGCGAAGCGGCCCTGGCGGTGCGCGGCGAGGCGGGCGATGGCGGGGGCGGATCCGCGGAGCCCCGGCTCGAGCGACCGAAACGGGCCGGCCAGGGGGACTACTCGACGAACGCCGCGATGCTGCTCGCGCCCGCGCTCGGCGCACCCCCGCGCGAGATCGCCGAGCGGGTCGGCTCCGCTCTGGCTGGGGTGCTGGGGGCGGCGCTGGCGCGGACCGAGGTCGCCGGACCCGGGTTTCTGAACCTGTTCCTGGCCGACGACTGGTACCGGGGCGCGCTGGCGGCGGTGCTGGGAGCCGGGGAGCGGTACGGCAGCGGCGGAGCGGCGCGGGCTGAGCGGATCTTGGTCGAGTTCGTGTCAGCGAATCCGACCGGTCCGCTGGTCGCGGCGAGCGGGCGTCACGCCGCGTACGGCGACGCGCTCGCGCGGATCCTCGCCCACCACGGCCACACCGTCGGACGCGAGTACTACTTCAACGACGCCGGGGGCCAGGTGCGACGGCTCGGGGAGTCGGTGGTGGCCCGGGCGAGGGGAGAGGACGTGCCGGAAGATGGTTACCAGGGGGACTACGTCGCAGAGCTGGCGCGCGAGCTTCCCGACGCCGCGTCATCGGATGTCAACGCGGTGGCGGCCCGCGCAGTCGAGCTGCTCCTGGGCGAGATCAGGGCAACGCTCGAGCGGTTCGGTGTCCACTTCGACCGCTTCTTCTCCGAGCGGGTGCTGCACGAGGGCTCGCCCTCTCCGGTCGAACGCGTGCTGTCCCAGCTCGAGGCGGAGGGCAAGGCATACCGCAGCGAGGGCGCGCTGTGGCTGCGGACGAGCGCGTTCGGCGACAACGAGGACCGGGTGGTGATCCGCTCCAGCGGCGAGCCGACGTACTTCGCGGCCGACCTCGCGTACATGCTCGACAAGCGCGCCCGCGGGTTCGACCTGCAGCTCGATCCGGTCGGCGCCGACCACCACGGGTGGGCGATCAGCGTAAAGGCCGGGATGGCCGCCCTGGGCGGCGACCCTGACAGCATCGAGGTGCCACTGATCCAGTTCGTGCACCTCGCGGAGGGAGGGGAGCGAGCAGCGATGTCAAAGCGGCGCGGCGAGTTCGTGACGCTCGACGAGTTGCTCGACGAGATCGGCGTGGACGTGTGCCGCTACTTCATGCTCCAGCGCTCGCACGACCGGACCCTGGATCTGGACCTGTCGCTGGCGCGCCAGCAGACGCGCGACAACCCGGTCTACTACATCCAATACGCGCACGCGCGGATCGCGTCGATGCTCCGTCGCCTCTCGGCCGAGCGGGTCGCGGCGGCTTTGGAGGATCGGGAGGCCTGGGGCTCCTCGGAGCTGCACCCCTCCGAACGGGCGCTTGTGATGAGGCTGGCAGCGTTCCCGGACGAGGTCGCCGAGGCAGCGGACCGGCGCGCGCCGCACCGGATCGCCGCGTTCGCGCTCGAGCTCGCCCAAGACTTCACGGCGTTCTACCGCGACTGCCATGTCGTCGGGGCGACGCCCGAGTCGACCGAGTCGTTCCGGATCGCGTTGTCGGCGGCCACGCAACGAACGATCGCGGGCTCGCTCGGGCTGCTCGGCGTGAGCGCCCCCGAATCGATGTAGCCGGGTCGGTCAGCGCCCGTAGCGGGCGAGATCTTCTTCGAGTCGGCGCGCTTCCTGCGGCGCGGGTGCGGCTGTGGGCGTATCTGGTGTGCCGGCGTCCGCGGCGCGGGTTCGCCGGCGCCAGCGGGGCAGCGTGTAAAGGAGGATCGCCGCGCCGATGATCAGCACCGCCGGAGGGAGGATGTAGAGCGTGACATCGAAGCCGTGGGCGGGGGGGAGGGACAGCACCGCGGGGCCGTACTCGGAGACCATCGCCGTCAAGATCTGCGGCTTCGTCTCGCCCTGCGCGATCAAATTGGAGATGAACACGCGCTCGCGGTTGGCCTCGGGCGACTGGGAGACCGCGAGCGGGGTCTTGCAGACGACGCACATCACCTGGCTCTCGATGTCGGTCAGCGAGGCGCGCGAGGCGGCTGCTGCGGCGGACGGGAACGGCGTTGCGAGGACCAGTGCGGCCAGCCCCAGCAGCGCAGTGCGCCTCACGTCCGGCCCGCCAAGATCCGCTCGACGTTTTGGGCCAGCCATGGACCCGCCAGCTGGTAGCGGCGCACGGCTGCGACCCGACCGGAGCGGTCGATCACGAAGGTTTCAGGAATACCGTTCGCGCCCCAAGCCCGGGCGAAGCTACCGGTCACGTCGCGCACAACGGGGTAATTGATGTGCTCGTGGTGGACGAACTGCTGCGCATCACTGGTGTTGTCGAGATAGGTGACCCCGAGCACGGTCGCGTTCTGTCCCTGGATCTGCCGTTGGACGCTTTCCAGGATCGGCGCTTCCGCCTTGCACGGGTCACACCACGACGCAAACAGGTTCAACACCACCACCTTGCCCTTCAGTTGGGCCAGGCTCTGCATCCTGCCCGAGCCGAGTACGGGCAGCGCTACGTTCGCATCGGGCTCCTGCATCCGCACGCCCTTGGCCAGCGCGGCATCGAGCGATCCGCTGACGCCCTCACTCTCGATTCCGAACACGAGCAGCGCCACCAGCGCGACGGCGGCGGCGGCCACCAGACCGGGAAGCAGAAAGCGGCGCATCGCCGCTCAAGGGTAGTGCCCGGAGTCGCCGGGCAGCGTCACACCGGGGCGTCAGTGGCGGCTTAGAATGGGGCGCGCGCGGACGTAGCTCAGTTGGTAGAGCGTCGGCTTCCCAAGCCGAAGGTCGCGGGTTCGAGACCCGTCGTCCGCTTCTGAAGGGCCCGCTAGAGCGCGCTTTTTGTTTGGGCTGGTTCAGTGTTCTGAGGAACCGTGCTACGAGCGGGAGGCCGAGCGATGTGGCGCTGCGTAAGTTCCGCGCCGCCTCATGGATCTGGCCCCGAATGGGCTTGAGCACTTGCTGCTGGGAGTTCGATCCGCGGCGGATCGGCCACGACTCGGGAGCAAACTCGTTGACCTCGGTGAGGCACCGATCACCGCCGTGTCTCAGCAGGTAGTCCGGCCTGGCGCCGATCCCAAGGTCAGGCTCGTGCTCCGGCACGTCGAATCCCCGCTCGGCTAATACTTCTCGAACAGGAGGTCGCCGGCGGTTCGCTGTCCCATTCGCGCAGCGCATCCGTGGCGCCTGCGCCCCGCGGTCGGCCCGCATGCGGTGCTCGTGACACGACCAATCTGAGCCGGTCGGGGCACCGATCGCCGGCTCCTCGGGCCATGCGATCTGTTAATTCCGCCAGCCCCGAGATTGGCGACGAGCACGTCGCTCGTTGAGCGCGGGTCCTCCCCTGCTTTCGTGCTCCCGCCGGCGTTCGCTGGTCTCGGGCATACGATGCGCTGGAGATGGAGGTTGTCACGCGATACGCGCGTAGTGGCGGGGTGCAGATCGCCTACCAGGTGGCAGGTGAAGGGTCACTGGATCTATTGATGGTGCCGAGGTGGTTCTCGAACATTGAGCTCGATTGGGACCTGCCGCCCTCAGCGCGCTTTCTCAGGCGACTGGGCTCGTTCTCACGGCTGATCCAGTTCGATCGACGGGGCGCCGGGATGTCGGGCGGGATCGCTGGGGCCACGCCGCTGGAGGAGCAGATCGATGATGTCCGTGCTGTGCTCGACGACGTGGAGTCTGAGCAGCCGGCGTTGATCTCGATTGCCGAAGGTTGCGCCCTAGCGGTGCTCTTTGCCGCATCGCACCCTGACCTCGTTCGCGCGCTCGTGCTGGTCACGCCTACGCCGCGCGTAGTTCGCGGGCCGGACTATGAGTGGGCGCAAACTGTCGCGGAGCGCGCTGGGATGGTTCAGGCGGTGATTGAGCATTGGGGTAGCAGCTCTCCCCAGCAGCCGTGGGGCGGGTTCGCCGGCCAGGATGAGGCGCGACAACGTCTTCTCGCACGTCACCGGCGTCTATCGGTGACTCCGGATGCCGCCGCTGCGGCGCTTGCCATGGTCGGCGAGGTGGATGTGCGCGACGCGCTTTCGAGTGTTCAATGCCCCACGTTGGTGCTGCACCGAGCGAACGACGCATTCGTCGACGAGCGTCACTCGCGCTACACGGCGGCCCACATCCCGGGTGCGCGATACGTCGAGATCGGAGCACGTGGCCAGGCCGCGGATGAAATCGAGCAGTTCCTGACAGGTGTCCGACGCCCGGTGCTCAGCGACCGCGTGTTAGCAACCGTGCTCTTCACCGACATCGTGGGTTCAACCGATCGCGCGACCGAGCTGGGCGATAGCCGTTGGCGCGTGCTGCTTGAACGTCACGATGCGCTCGTGCGAGAGCATGTCGAGCGCCATCGAGGAAGGCTTATCAAGTCGCTCGGCGATGGGATGCTCGCTACCTTCGACGGCCCGAGTCGGGCGATCAGCGGCGCGATCGCAATCCGGGACGGTGTTCGCCAACTCGGCTTGGACCTTCGCGCCGGTCTGCACACCGGCGAGCTTGAGATGCTCGCCGGTGGTGACATCGGAGGACTCGCCGTTCACATCGCTGCGCGCATCAGCAGTCTCGCCGGCCCCGGCGAGGTGCTGGTCAGCAGCACCGTCCGGGACCTCATCGTGGGCTCCGATCAAATCCTCTCTGACCGAGGAGAGCATCAGCTCAAAGGCATCGCCGGATCCTGGCTGATCTTCGCGGTAGAGATTTAGGACCTCTACCTGCTGCTCGCCAAGAGCCCAACGCCTCGAGGCGCTAGCTGCGACCCCACCTGTTGGCTTCCAAACCCGTGATCAGGCTCGCGCCCCGCTCTGATTCCGCGACGGGCATGTCGGGCGTAATGCCGAGTGTCCTGCAACGCGCGGATACGAGGCCACTCGACGGGGGCAGGCACGACGTCGGACGCGCCGAGCGCGTCCACCAGATGTAGCGCGCCGGCCAACAGGGCTACCTGCGAGGGGTGGTTGCGTCCTCGGGCGCGCTGTGGTGGAGTAGCCGCTGTGAAGGACCCGGAGGCGCGACTGAAGGAATTGGGCGTTGAGCTGCCCGGTTTGCAGCCAGCGATGGGCAACTACCTGTCCGCAAAGCGGATCGACAACCTCGTGTTCGTGTCGGGTCACGGGCCAGTCAACGTCGACAGTAGTGGGCGCATTCCAGGCAAGAGCAATCGCGACATCTCGGTGCCGGAGGATCTGGCCGCGGTCATCACCGGCAAGGTCGGCAGCGACATCTCACTCGAGAAGGCCCGCGAGGCCGCCCGGCTCACCGGCCTGTTCCTGCTGGCAGCGCTCCGCGAAGAGGTCGGGTCGCTTGACCGGGTTCAGTCCGTGCTGAAGGTGTTCGGGATGGTGAACTGTGCGCCGGGGTTCACGAACACGCCGGCGGTCATCGATGGCTGCTCCGACCTCTTGGTGGAGGTGTTCGGCGAGCAGGTGGGGCGCCACGCGCGCTCTGCCGTCGGAATGGCGGAGTTACCGATGAACATTTCGGTCGAGATCGAGATGGTTGTCGCCGTCGACGGCGGCTAGGCATCGAACCGCCCGCGGCCGCAGACCGCATTGCGCCGACCAGACCACGACGCCTGATTCCCACAGACCTGCTCCTGTGTTGGTGGGAGCATCTCCCGCTCGGCGCCGGCGGACCCGGATCCCTGCTGTCCGGGAGCGGCAGCCTTGGACAGCGACTGATGCCGGGCTCCGCTGCTGCTTCTAGGCCCTGAGCAGAAGGGACAAGGTGTCCGGCCTCACGCCTCGATAGCTTGGCTGGATGCCGTATCGGACCCTTTGTCCTCAGGACTTTGTGTGGGTGACGCGCCCGCACGGCGGGGGCGAGCCCGCGCGCCATGTTGCCGAGCTCAGTGAAGTAGCCGGCTTCGCCCACACTCGCGCAAACGTCTGGCGCTATGAGCCTGGAGCTAAGGGTCGACGCCATCGGCACGCCCACCAAGAGGAGACCTTTGTCGTCCTAGAGGGAACACTGACGATGTATCTGGGCGACCCACCCCAGCGGGAGGACGTCGCTCGCGGTGGACTGATCCATGTGGACGCGGGAACGCCCCTTCAGACGGCGAACCTCGGAGACGAGGACCTGCTGCTCTACGTCTACGGGTATCCCCCAGAGGCCGAGCACGCTGAGCTCCTCGACCCGGCGATGTAGCTGGACCGGCTGCCCCTCGAATCGCTCATCGCCGCCTTGACCACGGTTCTTGAGGGTCGCGCCACTGGGGAGCTCGAAGGGGGTGTCGAGCACGGCGGCGGCGGTTGCCGTCGTGGTGGAGGAGGAGGAGGTCATGGCGCTTTCGTGTTCATGAGAGGTTGGAAAGGGGAGCCGGGTGGGGACGTGGGCAGGGAGCCGAGCCGGACGGCGCGGCGGATCGTGCGGGGGCGAAAGGCGAGGCGTTCGATGGCGGCCTGTGCGAGGCCGGGCACAAGCGTGGTGGCGCGATGGGCGCGAGGGACGACGACCTTGGCGGAGCGGCGTTCGATCCCGCGGACGATGCCGTCGACAACGGTGTCCAGCGGGACGGTCTTGAACACCCCGGTGAAGTCGTTTACGAGTTCGACGGCGGCCGGGCTGTGGAGCCCGTCGGCGATCATCGCTGTGCGAAAGATCACCGGGTGGGCACTGCCGACAGTCACGCCAGAAGCCCGCAGTTCCAGGCGCACGACGTCGCAGAGCACGGCGACGGCCGCCTTGCTCCCGCGTAGCTGCCGAGCAGCGGCTGCTGGTTAGGCGTCATCGAGGACAGCCCCAGCGAGTTCCTGGCGACCAGCGCTGGCTGCAGCTTTGAGCGTGCGCCACCGCCGCCGACGTTGATGTTGATGACGCGGTCCCAATCGGCCGCGCTGGTGGCGCCGATCGTCTGGACAGGCCCGAGGACCCCGGCGCCCGCGATCGCGACGTCGATGCCACCGAAGTGGTCTCGGACCTCGGCCGTGACCTGCTCGAGTGCGTGGAGATCCCGACGTCGGGACCCAGCCTCAGCGATAGTCGCCAGCTGACGCTCGCATTCCTGCGCCTGGAGCGCACGGCTTCGAGGTCGAGAACGCGGGTTCGGCCCTCATGGGCGCAGCCCTCGGCGAGGGCTGCGCCGAACCCGCCGCTGTCTCCGGTGTCAGGACGGTCCTCCCGTCCAGGCTCGACGTCTACGCATGCTGGTTCTCGGCCTCGAGGAACTCCAGGACGGAGGGGACAAACTCCTCGTGGTACTGGAAGACGCCGCCGTGCCCGGCGTCGGGGTAGATGATGAGCTTCGAGTTCGGGATGCGGCGGGCGAGGTCGCCGGAGTGCGCTGAGGCAACCATGACGTCGTGGTCACCGTTGGCCACGAGCACCGGCTGGGTGATGATGCTGAGGTCGTAGGGGGCCTGCCCGCCCGCCGTGACGATCGCCCTGAGTTGGGCCTGGCGTGCCTGCATCGAGACCCGCTTGTCGAGGTCGGTGGTGCGCTCTTTCAGGCGGGCCATGTAGTCCGTGGCTGCTCGCTTGCCGTGCGGGGTCCGGGGGAAGAACAGGAAGTGCTTGGGGTTGCGCAGCGTCAGCGCAGCCTTGAGGTAGGCGCCTCCGGCGATCAGCGGCATCTTCTCCAGGCCGCCCGCGCCTGCGGGTCCGGTGCCGGCGAGGATCGCCCGGCGCACCAGCTTCGGATCGCGCAGCAGGATCGACTGGGCCACGCCGCCGCCGAGGGAGAAGCCGAGCAGATCGACCTGCTGGTGTCCGAGGGCGCGGATGAATGCCGCGGCGTCGTCGGCCATCTCCTCGACCGTGAGGGGGACCGAGCCGCCGGTCGCGCCGATCCCGCGGTTGTCGAAGGTGATCACGTGCCGGGTGGCGGCGATGCCGTCGATGACGCGCGGGTCCCACTCGTCGAGGATCGCGTGCAGATGATGGAGGAAGACCAATGGAACACCGCCCTCGGGACCGAGCTCGCGATAAGCGAAGGGCGTGCCTCCCACCTGGATCGTCTTGGTGGGAACGGTCGTCCAGGTTGTGGCTGTCCTGGGTTTGGGTCATGTCTGCCAGGCCTCAGAGAGCAAGGAACTCGGCGGCCACGGGTGCGAACGCCTCGTGGAACTGGAAGATGCCGCCGTGCCCGGAGTCGGGATAGATGACGAGCTCGGAGCCCGTGATCCGCTGGTGCAGATCCTCAGAGAGCACGGACGGGACCATGCGGTCGTTGTCGCCATTGGCGATCAAGGTCGGCTGCGGTGAGCTTCGACAGATCCGAGGGGGCAGAGCGGCCGAACTTCTTGATCGCCCTCAGCTGGGTCTGAAACGCCTTGATGCTGATGTCCGCGTCTCGGTCGTCGGTGCGTTCCTTCAGGCGCTGGACAAACGCCTTGGCCGCCTGCTTACCGGTCGCGTTGCGGTTGAAGAACAGGAACTCCTTCGGGTCGGAGCGCGTCAGCGCTGCCCGGAGCATGTCCCAGTAGGTCGTCCGGGCTACCTTGTCCATGTCCTTGCCTCCCCGCGGCCCAGTTCCGGTCAGCACGAGCTTGCGGATCAGATCGGGGTGCTTGAGCGCGAGATCCTGGGCGATCATGCCGCCCATCGAGAAGGAGAAAATGTCGACCTTGTCGTACCCAAGCGCGCGGATGAACGTGTAGGCGTCATCTGCCATCGCCTCGATGCTGTCGGGCACCTTCCCGGTCGACGCCCCGACACCCAGGCTGGTCAAAGGCGATCACGTGGCGGTTCTGCGCGATGGGATCGACGATCCGCGGGTCCCAATTGTCCAGGGTCGCGCCCGAGGTGAACGAAGAACACGACCGGAATCCCGCCAGCCGGTCCGAGTTCCCGGTACGCGAACGACACACCGTTGGCGCTGACGGTGCGCGTCGGTGCGCTTTCGCGTATGAAGTGACGACTTCTTCGCTCGTGTATTTCCTCTGATGTCCATCTTCTTCTCCTGAGGCAATTTGGATGATGCGCGTCATCCTAACAGATCCGGATGATCGCTATCATCTAATTGGCAATGAGACGCTCACGAGACGAGAAAGCGGCCAGCCACGAGCGGATCGTGGAGATCGCGGCCGCCCGCATTCGCGAATCGGGAACCGTCCCAGCCGGGTGTCGCCGAGATCATGAAGGCGGCCGAGCTCACCCACGGCGGCTTCTACAAGCACTTCAGCTCACGCGACGAACTTGATCGCGCGAAGCGATTGAGCGAGCGCTCACCGACAGCGCCGCGCTCATCGCCGAGATTGCCGCCCAGGCCGACGACCCACTCAACGCGTTCGTCGACGCCTACCTCGCCGAATCGCACCGCGACAACCCAAGCTCCGGGTGCGGAGTCGCCGCCCTCAGCTCCGATATCGCGCGCCTCGGCCACGCATCACGGGAGGCATACCGAGCCCAAGTCGAGCGCTACCTCGAGCGCTCCAACCGGCGGACGACGACAGCGACTGAGGCCCGCCGTGCAGGCGATCACGAAGCTGTGCGCCATGGTCGGCGCGCTCATCATCGCTCGCGCCCTCGGCCCGACGCCCGACTCAGACGAGCTTCTTCAAGACGTCCGCGACACGCTCCGCAGCTGACATCAACGAGCTTAGCGCGCCGGTACGGCTACTTCAACAGCGCACTCACCTGATCGAGCGGACCCCGGGCGCACGCTTTCGCCATCCGGGCAGCTGAACCCTCCGCTCGTGGATGGCGACGCTTGCGACCGTCGCTGGGTCTCGTGGCTGTCCTTGACGGTGATCGGGAGACCGTGGGAACTCCGAGGTCCGTGCCGTTCGCCCGGGCGTCGGGAGGGGATGCCGGCTTTGCTGTCGTGGGAGGTCGAGCGGGGCGACGCCGTGTTTTCGCGCGCGAGGACCGGCCTTGCGCAGTCGCGGCCATCGCCGGAGCGAGCTGCTCGCCGCGTATTTATCCGCTCGTGCTCCCGGCTGGGCGCGTGGCGCCGGGGCCGGGGAGTAGCTCGACGTTCTTGGCGTGCATCGGCTCGCCGCAGTGTGCGCAGCGCAGGTCGACGTGGCTGATCTCGCCGCATGCGTGGTGGCGGTATAGGACTGGCGGACCGGCCTCCCCGGCGAGCCACTTGTCCCCCCAGCCGACCATCACCATCAGCATGTCGACGAGCTCTGTGCCTTTGTCGGTTAGAACGTACTCGTGGCGGGGTCTGCGGTCGTAGGGGCGACGCTCGAGTACTCCGTGCTGCACAAGGTGATTGAGCCGCTCCGTCAGGACCTTTCGCGAGATCCCGAGGTCGGCCTGGATCTGTTCAAACCGGGTCATGCCAACCCATACGTCGCGCAGGATCAGCGGCGACCAGGGCTCGCCGACGACGTTCATCGTGCGCGCGATCGAGCACGCCATCTCGCCGAAGTTCGTGCGCTGCATGGAGTGAGCATACCGATTCGGGGTTCCCTTACGGAACTGGACCTGATATACGTTCTGGGTCCCCTGAAGGAACTCCAGAGAGGATAGACATGCCCCCGGTTTCCAGCCCCAGCGGCATCACGAGCTTCGTCCACGTCGGTCTCGTCGTCGAGGATCTCGATGAGACGGTGCGGTTTCTCACGCTGCTCGGCCTTCACTGCGACGAGCCTGCCGTATACACCGGAGGTTGGATCGATCGGATCATCGGCCTTGAGAATGTGACGGTCGAAGTCGTGATGGCTCGCCTTCCCGACGGCAAAGACGTCTTCGAGGTAATCCGCTTCCGTTCGCCACCCGCCGGCGCTCAGGAGTCCGTGCCCGCCGCGAACCGTCCCGGGCTCCGGCACATCGCGTTCACCGTGGGCGATCTGCGCGGTGTCGTCGAGCGCCTCCGAGCGAACGGCTGGGAGACGATCGGGGAGATCGTCGACTACGAGAACGTCTACCTCCTCTGCTACGTCCGCGGACCCGAGGGCCTGATCGTCGAGCTCGCCGAGCGACTCGACCGAGCGTCCCACTGAAGCCCGGCGCGCTGGACGTCGCCGGCCGCTCACATCTGGCAAACGACAAGGAGGCAACGAAATGCCGAACTCTCTGAACCTGCCTGAGATCCACCACTACGCGTATGTCGTCGACGAACTCGACGCTGCCGCCCGGCGCATGCACGCGCAGTTCGGAGCTGGGCCGTTCTTCTACATCGAGCAGGTCCCGGTCACCGACGTCACCTCACGCGGCGAGCCAGCTGAGTACCTCCACAGCGCCGCCTTCGGGATGTGCAACCGCGTCCCGGTCGAGCTGATGCAGATCGACCGGACACGCCCGAGCACGCGCAGCGACGCTTCGACGGCCACGATCTGCCCCGCCTCCAGCACGTCGCCTATGTAGTGCCCGAAACCGACGTTGACGCGATCCGCGCTGAACTCGAGGCCCGCGGCCTGCCCGAATACCTCAGATCACGCCTCGGGGAGCTCGACACCACCCTGCACGACGCTGGCGCGACGTTCGGCCACGACCTCGAATTGCACGCCGACAACGACGCGCTGCGCGGCTTCTTTGGCCTCGTGCGCCAAGCAGCAGACGGCTGGGACGGCACCGATCTGATGCGCCCGGCCCCGGTTTGACCGGTTCCGTCCCGCTCGCATCACATGCGCGCGCGCCCTTCCCACTTCTCACGACCATCTCCAAGCGCCGACGCCTCCCGGCTCAGCGCGGGCATCGGGACGTACCTGCGATAGATGGGAGCTCTTCCCGGTGATAGCGGCGACTCAGCTCGAAGAGCAGCCAGCGTCAATCCATCGAGGGAGGATCCATGCAGTCCGTACTTCTGGACGCCGCTGGGCATCGTCGGTCGCCCGCGACGATGCCCGGCTATCACCGAGGCCGTACGCCGTGCAACAAGGGCGAGGAGTACCCAGCCCGCTTTGCCGAGTTCGCGCTATGACATGCCCAGGGGGCCCCGTCTTCATGCCAGCGGGGACCTGCTCGCCTAGTGGTGCGTGGAGGCTGAGGCGGTCGCGGTTGGGACGTGTACGCGCAGGAACGCGAGTTGGTCGGCGACGACGCGCTCGAAGTGCTCGCCGATGTAGATGTCGAAGTGCCCGGCCGGGTAGCGGCGGATCTCCCCAAGGGGGGCTTTGGCGGCATGGCGGAGGGTGGCCTGGGCGGGGGCGACCGTATCGGTGTCACAGACGCAGAACAGGATTGGACAGCGGACCTCGCTCGCTCGCCGACCGGGGGCGTCGAGCGGGATCTCGAGGGCAACGCGGGCGGGGACGTCGTTGCGGTACTGCTCCTCGGTCAGCCCCGAGGCGTCCAGGAGTCCGAGGACGCCGTCGATGACGTCCTCGGCGTCCATCAGCCCGACCTCCCCCGGACGGGCGGCAACCTTGACGCGAACCGGCGGGCGACCGATGAGACGCGCGAGGTGGTCGCCAGCCGCCGCGGCGGCTAATCGCGCGGCTCCGCGCGGGGAGATTTGCCGGGCCGAGGCCGTACCGTCGGTGAAGGGACACTGCGCGATTGCCGCGACCACATCACGGTCATCGGCGGCGTGACGATCGCGTGTCCGCCGCCGAACGAGGTGCCCCACAGCACGATCCGGTCACGGTCAATGTCGGGCAGCGAGCGGGCGAACGCGACCGCGGCGCGCCAGTCCTGGCGCTGGCGGCTGATGCTCAGCAGTTCCCGCGGCTCGCCGTCGCTGTCGCCGAAGTGGCGGTAGTCGAAGACCAAGCAGGCGTACCCCGCGGCGCGGAAGCGCTCCGCGAAGGCCCCCAGCCGCAGCGCCTTCACCGCGCCGAGACCGTGCGCCATGACGATCATCGGCGGCCGGCCGGTATCAGCGGCAGGCGGCATGTATATCCAGGCGTGGCACCGGTCGGTCCCGGAGGTGAAGTGCAGCTCGCGGCGTTCGGGCAGGGTGGTCTCTGTCATCTCGGGTCCTCTTGATTTTGTCGTCAAGAAGCTTGGCATCTTCTCGAAGAAGGCCCCAATCAACGCGCGGCGATCGGCCGCCGCGCCGCTACGGGCCCTGCTTTCACGCGACGACGAGCATCTGTCCTATTCCAATCACGGCCTCGGATTGCGCGGAAAGCGTGCATCTCGGCCACGATCGCTTTCACGATTCGACGCTGCCAGAGCGAGCTAGTGCGTCGGCGACAAACGGGGATCGAGGCGACGAATGTCGAGCGTGGACCCTCGGGGGATTTCGCTTCTGGAACGGCAGGATGACGTGATGCGCATAATTCGCTCAAGTCCGGTGTTGGCGGTCCATGACCTGGAGCTGTCCGGCGCTTGGTATCGGGACAAAGCCAAACGCCCGAGCATCCGAGCTGCCGCTCTCACGCAGCAGCGCGCAGCAAGGGTCCCAGGGAGCTGACTAGGCGTCGCCGCAACGCTGCTTTGGACGAGCTGCGCGGGCGCGGGGTCCAGGGGAAATGGCGAGGTTCCGTCTAGTCGTCTAGACGCGTCGCAACCCGAAGACATCAAACGCATTGGCGCGCCTACAGCGCCGGTTGGCGTGCTGGCTCGCGGGTAGAGTGCGCGCGGTGAGCGGGGACATTCCGCCGATCAAGTACGCAGATGCGGATGGCGTTGAGATCGCCTACCAGGTGGTCGGCACGTCGGGGCCGGTCATGATCGGCACTCCCGGCTTTGCGACCAACATCGAGCTCATGTGGGAAGAGCCTCGAGCGGCACGTTTCCTGCGTCGCCTGGGATCTTTCTGTCGTCTGATCCATTACGACAAGCGCGGGACCGGGATGTCCGACCGTCACGCTGACCTGTCCTCGTTTCCCGAACGAGTCACGGACATGACGGCGGTCATGGACGCCGAGGGTGTCGAAGAGGCGTTCATCGCCGGGATCTCCGATGGGGGCACGATGAGCGCGTTCTTCGCCGCCACGTACCCGCAGCGCACAAAGGGCCTGATTTTGCTGGCGACGGCACCGAGCTGGGTCCGCCGCGACGATTTGCCGTGGAACCTCTCACTGGAGGACTGGAGGCGTCTCGCCCAGGCGTGGTCGCAGTCGTGGGGGACCGGGGCGGTCAGCGCCAGGGTGCTCGCTCCAACGATGGTCAGGGACGAGGACTGGATGCGATGGGTGGCGCGCTGGGAACGTAACTCTCTCAGTCCCGCCGCGGTGGTGAAGATGTGGAACGTCAACTTTGACGTCGACATTCGGTCGGTGCTGCCAACGATCCGGGTGCCCACCCTTGTGATCCACCACCTTGATGAGCCCTTGAGCATCGAGAACGGTCGTTACCTCGCCGCGAAGATTCCCGGTGCGCGATTGCTGGAGCTACCGGGGCACGACCACCTTCCGTGGCTGGGCGATCAGGACAGAGTGCTGAACGCGATTGAGGAGTTTGTGACAGGAAGCGTCGCCCGGGTTTCGGTCGATCGCGTGCTGGCTACTGTGCTGTTCACAGACATCATCGACTCCACGAAACGGGCAAGCTCACTCGGCGACGCGCGCTGGCGGCGACTGCTCGACGACCACGATTCACTAACCGCTCGCGTTGTGCGCCAAGCCTCAGGGAGCGTTATCCAGCAAACGGGCGACGGCGTGCTCGCTACGTTCGACAGCCCGAGTCGCGCGCTCGCCGCCACCGAGCAACTGCATCGTGAGCTCGAGTCTCTTGACATCCGCATCCGCGCCGGCCTCCACACCGGCGAGATCGAGAAGCGTGGAGACGACGTGAGCGGGATCGGCGTGAACATCGCCGCCCGTGTCGAGGCGCTGGCGTCCGCTGGCGAGACCCTCATCTCCTCAACCGTCAAGGACCTATGCGCCGGCTCCGGGTTCGAATTCGACGAACATGGCGAGCACGACTTGAAAGGGGTCCAGGGCAAATGGCGCCTGTTCCGACTCGCGCCCGCACCAGGCCCGGACAGAGTCGAAGTTCCCTAACCCAGCAACCCGGGTCTACCCGCGGTGTCAGGCCAGATCGAACCAGCGAGCGAAGCCGACGGCTTCTGCTCTGGACGAAACGCGGCAGCACGCCGGAGCCACACGCCGTGGCTAGCCGCGTGATTCCCTTGTCGCCAACGCGATCGCGCGACGGGAGGTGGCGAGCGTGCGAAAGCGATCGCGCGGAGGCGGCTGCGGGGCAGCCGCGCGTGGGCGGACGCGATACGGTGGAGTCATGGCACTCGAGTACGTCTTCGAGGGAAATCTGATGCGCGTCGAGGACGGCGTGATCGAGCAGTTTGCGCAGGCGATCGCGGGCTCGTACCGGATTCCTCTCGCGTGGGCGTCAGCATCACTCGAGCCGCGCAAGCACGATGCCGTGCGCGTGCAGATTGGGATGGCAACGGATCTGGCGGCCCCTTTCTTCTCGAGCGTCGCGTTCACCAACCCAGCCTTCACGTTCGAGGTACCGACCTCCGAGGAGATGCGGCTTCGCGAGTTCCTGCAGGCGGCGGCGCAGACCGCAGGTCGGGCCACTTAGAGGTCGGCGACACGAACCGCGATCCGCGGTCGAGTTCGGCTGATCTCGCATGTCCGGCCGGCCAGGGCTGGGCGACTGCCTGAACGCGTTCGTGGCAGCAGTGCCACCGCTTGGATTACAACCAGACGAGGGAGAGGCTGATGAGCACGTCGTATAGGTGCCAGATCGCGTTGGTGTTGAGCCTCGCTGCAGGTGCGGTGGCGGGCTGCGGCAGTTCCAGCAGCATGACCAGGACTCCCGCTGCGACTACCCAGGCATCTTCGAGCACGCCGACCAGCTCCAACTCGAGCCAACTGCCTAAGTCGGCCGGTATCGCGTCGCCGATTTTCTACAACTTTGCGCTGCAGGTCGCCACTAGCAGTGCCCCCCAACTGACCGCGGGCCAGAGAGTGTTCGCCGCGCACTGCTTCCAGAAGCGCTTCCTGGCGGCTGGGTTCAAGACCCAAGGCGATCTTGAGCAGGGGGCCAACAGCGACAAGGAACGTGGCATCACCGTGGCGTGCATCCTGAAAGCCCAGAGCCACTAGGTGCTCAAGCTCCACCGAGGCGTTGGAAGCTCCGGCCCTGCGCTCCAGTCCGAAGTCCGGCGTTTTCTCGTCGTCTAAAGCAATACCGCGCGCGCCGATCGGGTGATCGGCGGAGATCAGGTTGCGGGAAGGCCGGGAGGCCCCAGGATCTCGATGCCATATTCGGCCGCCGCCGCCATTACTGGCCCCATCTCCGGGGGGTTGTCGGGGGGAGGTGGGGGGGCGAGCTGCTCGGCGGGGACAGACAGGGCGCGCATGAATCCTTCAAAGCCGGCTGGCTCGGTGACCAAGAGGAAACGCGCCGGCGTTGAGGAAGTCACCATGAAGGTATGGGGGATCCCGCGCGGCCCGTAGACGAATGATCCTGCCGGGGCGGGAATGACCTCATCTCCAACCGCGAAGGTCAGCTCACCGTTGATGACGTAGAACCATTCGTCCTCGCGGGTATGGCGATGCAGCGGTGACCCGCTGCCCGGTGGGGAGACATGCTCGATTACGGCGACACGACCGGCCGTGCTCTCCGCGTCGGATTTCACCAACGCAAGGCTGCCCATAAACCACAACGCCTCCCCTCCGTCCGGGGCCAGGGCGATGGGTCCTATTGATTCAGAGTCTGCCGTCGACATCGGTCCGCCTTGGGTCGAGGTTTCCTTCGTTCGCGCCGAGCCTACCGAGGCTCGAGCCTTCTGGACCGGCGTCCCGTCGACCCGGGTCGTTCGCCGGTCGGTGACGCACGTGGTCTTGGCGGCGCGCTCGCGCCGTAGAACGGCAGGAGACCCAGAAGCCATCATCGGGCCCGGCGCGTGCCATCGGCGAGGAGGGGCGCGAGCCCGCAGGTCGCGAGCCTAGCCTTCGGGTCAGCACGGGTAACGCTGATCGCTCCAGCGCTGAGCGAGCGGCTACCACGGAATGGTGCGGGGGAGCCCGAAGTGCGGTAGGGCGCTGGTCGCGGCGAACCGGGTGATGTGCGAGATACGGTCGCCGTCGAGTGTCAGGACGAGCAGCGAGAGCGCCCGGCCAACCTCGGTGTGTGGGTCTTTGACGTACTGGCCGAATGCGGGTTGGGAGTTGGCCCGCGTCGGAATGAGGCGGCGGGGGGTCTCCCGCGTCGCAAACGCATGGGCGATGAACTGCTTGATCGCGTCGTGGCCTTGGTACCCGTAAGGCTCCGGCGGCATCGTCCACCACGCGTCCTCGGCCAGCAGTTCGACGATCGGTTTCACCTCTCCGCGCTCGAATGCGTCCGCGAACTGCGCGACGAGCTCGAGTTCTTGGGCTGATCGGGGGAGCGGCGCCCGGTCGTGCGCCCGGGGCCCGCGCTCCTCGATCGTCGCGCGGGCGCGGATTAGCGCGCTGTTCACCGACGTCGGGGTGGTATCGAGCATCGCGGCGACCTCAGTGGCGGAGAACCCGAGCACGTCGCGCAGCACGAGCACGGCACGCTGGCGGGGCGGGAGGCGGTGAAGCGCGGTGAGAAACGCGAGCGTTACCGCCTCGCGGGTCTCGTAGCGGGCCTCCGGACCGGCCGCGCTGTCGACGATGCCTTCGAGCAGCGCGTCGGGATAGGGCTCGAGCCACAGCACCTCGCCGTAGCGGGTGGGCTGCGGGGGGGTTGATGGCACCCCGGTGGCCGTGGCGAGGCGTCTACCGCTGTCGCGCAGCATGTTCAGACAGCGGTTGGTAGCGACTCGGTACAGCCAGGAGCGCAGCGTCGAGCGCTCCTCGAATGACTCCAATGCTCTCCACGCGGAGAGGAGCGTCTCCTGCACCGCGTCCTCGGCGTCCTGCACCTGGCCGAGGATCCGGTAGCAGTGCAGCTGAAGCTCGCGCCGGTAGGGGTCCGTGAGCGCCGCGAACGCCTGATGGTCGCCCGCACGGGCACGGATCAGAGCGCTGTCGTTCACGAGCGAAGTCTGGCATCGCGGCTCATACCCACTGTGACACCACCGACGCTCGAAATTCGTCGGCGAGTTTCTGCCGCAGAAAGGGTCAGAACCGCCACAGGCAAATTCGTCGGAGGAGGCTCACGTGCTGCACCCCGCTCTCAGTCGAGCGCTCGCCAGCGCTCACATCGAGGACCTACAGCGCGCGGCCGTCCGTAGCCGCGCCATCCGCCTCGCGCGCGACGTCCTGCAGGAACGACAGCCGGAAGAGCCTTCGATCGCCGGACGGCGCTCTGCGTGGGCTCGGCTACGCGGACTCCGCGCGGCGAGCCTCCGGCGTAGCACGAACCGAGATTCCGCAAGCGGCCCCGTGGCCGTGCTTATCTGTCCCCGGCGCGATTGCTCTACAGAAACACTGGGAGGTGTCGGTGCAGAAATACGACATTAGGTACGACGACAAGTACGGTCAGCTGGCGCAGATCGACGTTGCCGCGGAGGGTGAAGGGTATGAGCCGTGGGTGAATCAGACGCTCACGAGCGTGAACGATTGCGTCGTTCGACTTGCCGTGATCGAGGGCGAGCTCGTCGACTGGCACAGCCACGAGCACGAAGACGAGTTCTTCCTCGTGCTCGAGGGAAGGCTCGAGCTCGAGGTGGAGGGGCGCGAGCCGTTCTCGCTGGGTGTCCATCAGGGCGTGACGATCCCGCGTGGCGTGGTTCATCGCCCACGCGCGCACGGACGCACGGTCTTGCTGATGGTCGAGCCGGCGACGGTGATCCCGACCGGGAACGATTGACAGAGCCTGCTTCCGAGGTGTCGCTGCCGATGCAGGAGGCGTAGCCATCGTCGCGGAGCGGGACTGCCGCGACATTTCCTGATCCCGTTGGAGCACACCACCGAGGGTCGAGCAGGTTCTGGAAATCCGAGTGGGGCGGTCGGATTATGCTAGGCTGGTGGCTGCGCTCAGAGAGTCCAGCTCACCCCGCTTCCCGGGCGACGGTTTCGATCGAGGAGAGCAGAAAGGCGGTCGGCTATGGCCACCGCAACGAGGAGCTTCCAGCCCAAGCGGCAAGCAGCTCTGCGGCTCGCTCCCACTGGATCCGAGAGCGGAAGCTTCATTGAAAATCGCTGTCAGTGCGGAAACGTGCTGCGGGTCTTCGGTGTCGGGCGCCACAGGGTGTACTTCGAGCCCTATAACACACAGTTGGACCACCCGGTGATGAACCGTGCCTGCCCGGCGTGCGGACGCGGCCTACCCGGCAAGAACCCAATCGTGACTTAGAGGCTGGAGACGCGATCCAAGAAAACGCTGACCTCAAAGTAGGAATGACTGAAGGACGGAACGATGCCCCCAAAGCACAAGGTGACCGTGTCCACACAACCGACGAACCGCCGACTCACCGCGGCGGAACGACGCGCGGCGCAGATCGCTTCGCTCTCGACGAAGCAGGCGGAGCTCAAGCAGGAAGCTGCTGAGCGTGCCGCCGAACGCGCGAGGCAGAACCCTCCAACCGCATCCCCGCCGCCCAAGACGGCCGCTGCGAGACGGAGCAACGCGCGCTGAGCGGCTAATTATCTCCGCTGGTTCGAGCTCGCTTTCCGGATAGTCCCGTTCGACTGGTGGGTTGACCAGCTCCCCGGCCGGCCGCTCGCCGATTTACACGGCGGTGCGGCCTGCGTCGACGGCGAGGATCGCGCCGTTCGACGTACGTCAGCGATCGGCGACCGCAATGAACACGAGGCCGAAGGCGACGTGGTCGGCGATCTGCGGTCCGAGGTCGAAGGCAGCGAGTGCAGGGAAGCGGCGCGGCGCGATCACGCCGAGATTGAGGACGCCGATCACGAGGCCTGCGAGCGGACCCCAGAGGAGCGAACGCTTCCGTGGGACCGTTAGTGCCAACAACTCGGCGGCGGCGAGCGAGATCACACCGTGGAGAACGCCGCCGCGGATTAGACCCGGCCGGCCTGGCGGCAGGATCGTACCGATCGCGCGGGTCGCATCGATGGCGTACCCGAGCCCCTCGCGCGCAGATCCGCTGGCAATGGCGTGGACGACCGAGGGTGCGCCGCTGAGCACGGACGCGACAAGGGCGCCCTCCAGCACGCGCCGTTGGCTGCGCCGATATCCGGGCGGACCTGCCGTGACGGCCGCCCGTGCGGTTGAGCGCCAGGCGAACCGCCTCAACTGACGCTGCGCCGCGTTTCTGACGGTCCCCCGACAACGCTCAGCGGTCAAGCCACGTGAGCCGCAGTTAGCTTCGGCCGCGGCGCTTAGCGTGGCGCCTGACCTGTGCGATCCGGGTCGCGCCGAGGAGGCCCACGATCAGCGCGCCACCGACGGCGGCCAGGAGCAGCGCCACCCCGAGCGCGATATGGCCACCCGCACCAAGGAAACTGATCTTGACCCTCGCCGTGTTCTCGAGGATGAAGATCAGCAGCAGGACTAAGACGATCGCCCCGGCTACAAAGCCGCTGAACGCGGCCGACACGCGCGTCCGCGGCGGGTTCGCCGGCACACCCGTCTGCGGTTCGGCGGCTGCCGGTGGGACGGTGGCCGGCTCGGAGGCCCCGGTGCCCTGCTCCGCGGCGCCGGAAGGCTCAGCGGGGTCAAGGGGCGGCTGATCGGTTGCCATCGGTCGGGACCCTACCCTCGATGGTGGGTCATGAAGCCGCCCGGCCGATCGCGATCACGACAGACGAGCCGGTCGATCAGCCGACGCTGGCGATCTCAGCGGCGATACTGCGCGCGAACGCGTCGGGGCGTGAGAGAAATGGGTGGTGGCCGGCCTCGAACTCGACGAGTCGAACGTTCTCCCTGGCGCGTTGACGCTGCACCTCGGCCGGAGTGGCGAGGTCCTCGGTGCATACGAAGTACGTCGCAGGCTTCTGCTGCCAGGCGATTTGGCGGGGTGGCTGTGCGAACGGGGTGAGCGACTGTCGCGTAAGGCGGGCGAGAGCCTGCTGGGTCGTGGCCTCGTCGCAGTCCTGGAGGAAGAGTTCCCGGATCAGGTCGGGTCGGACGCCAACGGTGCCGTCGTCGCCCGCGATCATCCAGGGCGCTGGCTCGGAGCCGACGAGGTCGGCCTGGGACTGCCCGGCTTCCGGCATTACCGACGCCACGTAGAGCAGCTGCTTGACGCGATCATCGGCGCCGGCCTCGGTGATGATCATGCCGCCATAGGAGTGGCCGCACAGGACGACCGGCGCGTCGGCTTCGGCGATCGCGCGGCGGCACTCGCTGACGTCGGCGTAGAGATCGCCGAGCTCGTCGCCGGTCTCACCGCAGCTGGGCAGCGGCACCGCGACGGTAGTGATGCCCTGGTCGGCCAGTGGCGTGATCATCCGGCTCCACCACCAGGCCGCGTCGCGCACGCAGGCGCCATGGACAAAGATCAATGTGGCCATGAGCGAACACTAGCGCAACCTCCGGGTTGCGTCTCTATCCCCGTAGACTCGTCCTCGGAGCTGCTGCGGGCCGCCCGGGCGAAGGTCCGAGTACAGTGGAAGTAGCTGCCACCGCCGGGGTGCCGCGCTCTCGCATCTTCGTGTGGCCCAGTCTTCAAGCGGAGCGACGAGGAGTGCAGCGAGATGGCGAAGCAGAATCCCAAGCCAGGTCCCCCCCGGGAAGCGCCGGGTCCGGGACGGTCGACGTCGGAGGCGGCGTTCAACGAGCTTCGTAAGGAGATCGCTCAACGTAACGAGCGAGCCCATCACGAGGCTCGCAAGGTTCGAGGCGAGCGCGAGCGCGAGCAGATGCTCAGGCGCCGCGAGCGGGACCTCTGAGTCTCCTCCTACCGGCCGAGGCCGGGGAGGAGTAGGGCGGGCGCTGGACCCTCGACCGTCGGCGGCTCGGACCCCCGGCGGCGGTGACCGTGCGCCATCGGCACCTTGGCGTCCTGACCCGGATAAATTCACACGCTGATGGGTGCTCCCAGGACGATTTCGATCCTCGATCGGGCGCACAACGCCGTGGTCTCCATGGACCAGCTGGGGCGCGTGAGCTACTGGAATCCCAGCGCGGAGCGGATGTTCGGCATCAGCCGTGAGGAGGTGATCGGCCGTCCGGTGGCCGAGCTGATCATCCCGGAGCGTTTCCGGGAGAGGCATGAGGCCGGATTGCAACGGTTTCTGTCAGAGGGCGTTGCGCCCATGCTCGATCGCCGGGTCGAGCTGGCGGCACTGCGCCGTGACGGGTCTGAGTTCCCGGTGGAGATGACGATCTCGGCCGAGCAGCAGGATGGTGAGTGGAGCTTCACGGCGTTCGTGCAGGACATCTCAGAACGTCGGGAGAGCGAGCATGAGCGCGACCGTCTGGTGGCGGAGCTCCGCGAGGCGCTGCTGGGCAGCGAGCGACGGTTCGAGGCCACGGTCGGATCGTTGAGCGATCCGGTCACGATCAGGGACCGGGAGGACCGAATCATCTACGCGAACCGGGCTGCCCTGGCTCATCTGGGGTTCGAGTCGATCGAGGAATTACGGGCGACTCCTCCCGGCCAGATCATGGCCGACTATGTGGTGACCGGGGAGGACGGCGGCGAAGTCTCGATGGACCAGATCCCGTCGGTGCAGTTGCTGCGGGGCGAGGGGGCGGAGCCGCTGGTGATCAGGACGGTCGATCGCCGCACTGGAGTTGAGCACTGGAACTTGCTGAAGGCGGCGCCGTTGCGCGACGACGCCGGCGAGATCGAAGCGACGATCATGGTGATCGAGGACATCACCGAGCAGAAGCGCGCCGAGCAGCGGTCGGCGTTCTTGGCGCAGGCGAGTGAGGTCTTGGCCTCTTCTCTGGACTACGAGCAGACGCTGCGCAACGTGGCGCGGCTGGCGGTGCCGCAGATCGTCGACTGGTGCGCGGTCGACCTAATCGATGCCGATGGATACCGGGTACCGGTGGCGGTGGCCCACGCCGATCCAGCACGGTTGAAATTGGCCGAGGAGCTTCGCGCTTACGAGCCCGAACGCCTCGATCCTGAACGAGGGCTGGGTCTCGTTCTGCGGACGGGTGAGCCTTTGCTCTATCCGGAGATCGGCGATGAAATGCTGGTCGAAACCGCGCTGGACGAGCGCCATCTGAAGCTGCTGCGGTCGGTAGGGCTGCGCTCGGCTGTGGTCGTGCCGATGCGCATCGGGCGCGAGACGCTCGGTGCCATGACGCTCGTCAGTGCGGAGTCCGGGCGGGTGCTCGATCACTCAGACATGGGGCTGGCCGAGCAACTCGCCGCGCGGGCTGCCGTGGCGATCGAGAACTCGCGTATCTACAGCGAGCGATCGAGGATTGCTCACACGCTGCAGCAGAGTCTGCTGCCCGAGACGCTTCCGCAGATTCCTGGCTACGAGCTTGCGAGTGTCTACATCCCGGCGCTGGCCGGCTCGGAGGTGGGCGGTGACTTCTACGACGCTTGGGCCGTGGGGAACAGTTGGATCGTGGCGGTGGGAGACGTGACCGGTAAAGGCGTGGAGGCGGCTGCGCTCACCTCGTTGGTGCGCCACACGCTACGGGCCACAGCCGAGTTCGTTACGAGTCCGGCCGAGCTGCTGAAGAGGCTGGACGCGACCCTCAAACGCCAACGCGGCGCGATCTGCACAGCGCTCTGCCTCCGTCTCGATGATGATGGCATCACGCTCGCGGTGGGCGGCCACCCGCTCCCCGTTCAACTCGACGGGGCGGGTGCGCGTCAGGTCGGCGAATATGGTCCGTTGCTGGGAGCCTTCGAGAAGGCCGAATGGAGTGACGTCGCGCTCGAGTTGGAGGACGGGGGAACACTGGTCATGCATACGGATGGCGTGACTGATGCCGTCGGTAGCGACGGGCAGCGCTACGGGGTCGGACGGCTGCACGCAACCCTCGACCGATGCCGGGAGATGTCCGCCCGGCAGATCATCGAAAATCTGGCCGCGGCAGTCGAACAGTTCCAGGTCGGCGAGTACGCCGACGACATGGCCGCACTGGCGCTGCAGCGAGTACCAACCGAAGGCTCCGCTCAAGGCAGGGAGGAGCGCCGTCGGGAGCCACGAATACGAACCGTTACTGGTTCCTCCTAACCCAGTAAGAAGTTGGGACATGATCAGACCAGGCAAGTTCGAGATCGAGCAGGAGGACGAGGGAGAGGGCGTGACGCTCTCACTGACCGGAGAGCTCGACATGCGCACCGCCACCGAGCTGTCCGAGTGCCTGGCTCGGTGTCTCGCCGACGGCGCCAGCGACTTGACGGTCGACCTGCGCGGCTTGGCCTTCATGGACTCCTCCGGTCTGCGACTCCTGATCGAACTCTACGATCGCTCACGCGAGGAGGGCTGGCGTTTGAGGCTCGTCCGGCCCGAAGCGCAAGCCGCGGCACTCGTGATTCGGGTCTCCGGCGCCGACCAGGCGCTGCCCTTCATCAACCGGGACGACGTGTGAGCCGAACGCCGTCAGAGGAGATCCGCGAGCACGATCAGCACGTTCTGAGGCTGGAGCTCGACCGTAACCCGGAGGCCCCTGGCCTCGCGCGGGCGGCCGTCGCCGGCTTCTGCGCTGGGCAGCCTTTCTTGGACAGCACGATGGCGACGCTCAAGTTGCTCGTCTCGGAGATCGTCACCAACGCGGTGCTCCATCCCGACGTCGGTCCTCCCAGCACGATCGGCCTCTATGGCCGAATTGAACCGGGCTCGATCAGGATCGAGGTCGCCGACTCCGGTGGCGGGTTCGAGTATCGGCCGCGGGACCCCAGCCGCGGTACCGGGGGCTTCGGGCTGTACCTCTTGGACAAGGCTGCGACCAGCTGGGGAGTCGACCGGGCGCCGCACACCGTCGTGTGGTTCGAGGTGGACACCGCCACCCCGTAGCCCGGGCCCTTGTCCGTGACGGATCATCACGCCCCGGTGGCTTGTGATCTGCGGCTAAGTGTGGGTTGACCTCGCGGGTCGACCGGACCGCTGGGCGTAGGCTGTACCGCTATGACCACCGTGGCCCGCGACGCAGACAATCTGCTCTTCCATTTTTCGCGCAACGGCGGCCTCCACAGTGGCGAAGCTGAGCTGCTCGTCCTCGAGCGCGGCGATGGCGTCTTCGTAATCGATAGCCAAGGCCGCCGGCATCTCGACGGCCTCTCGAGCCTGTTCTGCGCCCAGCTCGGCTACTCGTTCGGTGAGGAGATGGCGGACGCGGCGCGCGAGCAGCTTGTCCGGCTGCCGTTCGCGACCGTGTGGGGCGTTGCCCACCCGGCCGCGCTAGAGCTCGCCAGCCGGCTGGCTCGGGTCATGCCAGGCGCGCTCAACCATGTGTTCTTCACGAGCGGCGGGTCGGAGTCCGTCGAGTCAGCGTGGAAGATCGTCCGCCACTACCACCTCGCCAACGGTGAGCCGCAGCGAACCAAGGTCATAGCCCGCGACCGCGCATACCACGGGGTGACCCTGGGGGCGCTGTCGTTCACCGGCGTCCCCGGGTTCAAGGAGCCGTTCGGCCGTCCGGCCATCGAGACCTTCCACGTCGCCAACACAAACAGCTTCCGTCGGCGCGAGCAGGGAGCCGAGCTGACGCAGGTACTGCTCGATGAGATCCGGGGGGTGATCGAGCGAGAGGGTCCGGCCACGATCGCGATGATCATCGCCGAGCCGGTTCAGAACGCGGGTGGCTGCCTACAGCCGCCCGACGGCTACTGGCCGGGTCTGCGCGAGATCTGCGACGAGCACGGAATCCTGCTGGCCGCCGACGAAGTCATCACCGGCTTTGGTCGCCTCGGCGATTGGCTGGGCGTAAGCCGCTTCGACGCGGAGCCGGACATCGTCACGACCGCCAAAGGCCTTACCTCGGCCTACGCCGCGATGGGCGCGGTGATCGTCGCTGACAAGGTCGCCGCACCGCTTGACCACGCCGGCCGAACGCTGCTCCACGGGATCACGTTCGCCGGCCATCCCGTCGCGGCGGCGATCGCGCTGAAGAACCTCGAGCTGTTCGAACGCCTGGACGTTCTCGCCAACGTTCGCACCAACGAGCCCCACCTCGAAGCCCAGCTGGAAACGCTCCGCCGCCTACCGATCGTGGGCGACATCCGTGGGAGCGGCTACTTCTGGGCGGTCGAGCTCGTGCCTGAAGGCCCGGAGAGCCGCTTTGACGCTGAGCAGCGCGAAGAGCTGCTGCGCCGCTGCTTGCCGGGTGCGCTGATCCGCGCGCAGCTGATCGCGCGAGGGGACGACCGCGGCGACACCGTTATTCAGATCGCCCCGCCGCTGGTGTGCGACGCCCCGCTGCTCGACGACCTGGTCGGTCGGCTGGGCCAGGTGCTCGAGATTGTCTCCGAGCACATGGGGATCCCGGTCTCATGACCAGCGCGTCAGTCGACTTGGCGATCACCGGGCACTGGATCGACGGGGCGCCGGTGCCGGACACCGGCCGCAGCGGACCGGTCTTCGACCCCGCGACCGGCGCAATTCAGAGGCGGGTCACATTCGCCGACGCGGCGACCGTCGACCGAGCGGTGCAAAGCGCCCGCGCAGCCTTCGGTGAATGGAGTCAGCTCTCGCTGGCGCGCCGCACCGCGGTCATGTTCAGGTTCCGCGAACTGTTGGCAGCGCGCATCGGCGAGCTTGCCGCGATCATCACCTCGGAGCACGGCAAGACGCTCGAGGACGCCGGCGGCGAGCTGCAGCGCGGGCTGGAGGTGGTCGAGTTCGCCTGTGGCCTGGCGCACCTGCTCAAGGGCGAGGCAAGCGAGCAGATCTCCACCGACGTTGACACCACGAGCTACCGCCAGCCGCTCGGGGTGACCGTGGGAATAACTCCGTTCAACTTCCCCGCCATGGTCCCGATGTGGATGTTCGCCATCTCTATCGCCTGCGGGAACACGTTTGTACTCAAGCCAAGCGAGCGTGACCCGTCGGCGTCGCTGTTCATCGCCGAACTTCTCGCTGAGGCGGGTGTCCCGCCTGGCGTCTTCTCGGTCGTGCAGGGTGACAAGGACGCGGTCGATGCCCTGCTCGAGCATCCCGAGGTCGACGCCGTGTCGTTCGTCGGGTCGACCCCGATCGCCCGATACGTCCACCGCACAGCCTCCGAGCACGGCAAACGTGTCCAGGCCTTGGGTGGCGCGAAAAACCACGCGATCGTGATGCCCGACGCCGACCTCGACGTGGCCGCGGACGCACTCGCCTCAGCCGCCTTCGGTAGCGCCGGGCAGCGGTGCATGGCAATCAGCGCCGCGGTCGCGGTCGGCCGGGAGGTGGGTGACGCACTCGTGGCTGCGGTCGCCGAGCGCGCGCGACGGTTGCGTATCGGCCCGGGCTGCGACGGCGACACCGAGATGGGGCCGGTGATCACAGCGCAGGCGCGTGCCCGGGTCGCTGACTACGTGGCTCGCAGTCAACGTGACGGCGCCGCGATCGTCATCGACGGGCGTGAGCGGTTCGCTGAGAATGAACCGGGGTTCTTCATCGGCCCGAGCATCGTCGACGAGGTGACGACGGAGATGGACGTCTATCGCGATGAGGTGTTCGGGCCGTTACTGGTCGTGCTGCGAGCCGAGTCGTTCGAGGAGGCACTCGAGATCGTCAACGCCAACCCATACGGCAACGGCGCTGCGATCTTCACCAACGACGGCGGCCTCGCGCGCGAGTTCCGTAATCGCGTGACCGCCGGCATGGTCGGGGTGAACGTGCCAATTCCGGTGCCCACGGCGCCGTTCTCCTTCGGCGGCTGGAAGGACAGCCTGTTCGGCGACCTGCACGTCTACGGACGCGAGGGCGTGCTCTTTTACACGCGCGGAAAGGTCGTCACCGAGCGCTGGCCTCGCGATCGGACGAAACTGCGTTACGGCTTCCCGGAGAATCACTGACATTCCCCGAGGGGGCAAAGGAGACGGGAGCATGACCGATACCACAGTGATCGCCAACGGCACGGTCGTCACGGCCGACAGCGAGTTCGCCGGTGATCTGCTGATCGAAGGGGAGACGATCACCGCGGTCGGCAAAGTCTCTGCGCCGGACGGGGCGTCCGTGATCGACGCCAGCGGCTGCTTCGTGCTCCCCGGCTTGATCGACAACCACACGCACCTGTCGATGCCGTTCATGGGCACGATGTCTTCGGACGACTACAACACGGGGACGCAGGCCGCGGCTGCGGGCGGCGTGACGTGCCTGGTCGACTTCGCGATCCAGCAGCATCCGGACGACCTGCAGTCGACGCTGGAGGAGTGGCAGGGTCGCGCCGACGGTGCGGCGCACGTCGACTACGGCTTTCACATGGCGATCACGAACGCCTCAGAACCGGTGATCGAGGAGATGGGCGCGATGTCGGAAGCCGGCGTGTGCTCGTTCAAGCTGTTCATGGCTTACAAGGGCGCACTGATGGTCCGCGACGACGAACTCGCCCTGTGTATGGAACGCGCGCGCGAGCTCGACGCGCTGACGATGGTGCACGCTGAGAACGGCGACATCATCGACCTGCTCGTCAAGCGGGCGCTGACCCGCGGCGATACGTCCGCGATCCACCACGCGCTGACGCGACCGGAGTGGGTCGAGGCCGAGGCGACCGGACGCGCTGCGCGAATCGCCGAGAGCACCGGAGCGACGCTGTTCGTCGTCCACGTCACCTGCGCCGCTGCCGCGGCCGAGATCGAGGCGGCACAGCAGCGCGGTGGCCAGGTCACGGGCGAAACGTGCTTCCAGTACCTCACCAACAGCATCAACGACCTGCGCCGGCCCGGGGTCGAGGGTTGCCGGTACATCTGTTCGCCGCCGCTGCGGGACGCCGCGAACCACGACCCGCTGTGGGACTACGTCAAGCGGGGCGTGCTCGAGAGCATCTCGACGGACCACTGCCCGTTCAACTATGAGCAGAAGTCGCGCGGCCTCGATGACTTCAGCCTCGTCCCAAACGGCCTCGCTTTGATCCAGCACCGGCTCGCGAAGCTCTGGGACGAAGGCGTTGTCGCCGGGCGGATCACCCGTCCTGAGCTCGTCGCCCGTACGTCGACGACGGTCGCCGAACGGTTCGGCCTACACCGAAAGGGTGCGCTGCTACCAGGCAAGGACGCCGATGTCGTCGTGCTCGATCCCGAGGCGCCGCGTGAATACGGGCGCGACAACTCGTTCATGAACGTCGACTACGACCTGTTTGAGGGCGAGACCGCGAGCGCGAGCGTGCGCCACACGTTTTCGCGCGGCACGCTCGTCTACGACCGCGGCCAGATCCTGACCGAGCCCGGACATGGCCGCTTCATCCGCCGGTCGCTGCGCCCGGAAGCGGTCGCGAGCCGGTGACCGCGCTCCAGCTCGATCCGGCGGCGGTAATCGCTGACCTCGACGAGCTCGCCCAACAGAGCGGAGGTCGCTTCGCTGGAGCCAAGCGGCTGGCGTGGACTCCGGAGTGGACGGACGCGCGCCAGTGGCTGCGATCGAAGCTCGAGCAGATCGGGCTCGAACCCCAGCTCGACATCGCTGGGAACCTGTGGGGGCGGATCGAGGGCGAGTCCGAAGCGTTCATGATCGTCGGGTCGCACATCGACGCGGTCCCGGACGGCGGCTGGCTCGACGGGGCGCTTGGGCTGCTGACGGCTCTCGAGGTCGTGCGGCAGCTCAAAACGACGGCCGGGTCGCTTCCAGTCGGCGTCCGATTCGTCGATTGGGCCGATGAGGAGGGCGCTCGCTTCAGCCGGAGCCTGATCGGGTCCTCGGCGGCCGCGGGGACATTGGTCCCAGACGAGATCCGCTCGCTCAGCGATGCCAATGGTGTCACGCTCGGCGACGCGCTCGCCGCCTGCGAGGTCGATCTGGATGCGGCCGTCGGCGCTACCAGGTCATTGGAAAACGCGGTCGCGTACCTCGAGCTCCACATCGAGCAGGGGCCTGTACTACTGGACAGTCAGCGGCTCGCCGCGGCCGTATCGGGAACCTTCGGTGTCGAGCGGCACCTGATGATCTTCACCGGGCAGGCCGCACATGCCGGCTCGACTCCGATGCGGTTGCGCCAAGACTCGCTGGCCGCCGCGGCGCAGGCGGCGCTGGAGATCCGTGAGAGCGCTATCGCCCACGGGGGCGTCGGCACCGTCGGCAAGATGGAGTCGACCCCCGGCGTGGTCACGGCCGTCGCGGGGCGCACTGAGATGCAGCTCGACCAGCGCCACCTCGATCCCGAAGCGCTGGCCGCGATGTTCGCTGACGCAGTCGCGAGCTGCCGGTCCGCCGCCGAGGCGTTCAACTGCACGTTCGAGGTGCGCGACGTGTTCCAGGCGACGCCGACGCCGTTTCACCCAGAGCTCGTGAAGATCGTGCAGGAGGCGATCGCCGAAGCTGGGGGAGGGGAAGGCGAGCCCGTGCCGAGCGGCCCGCTACACGACGCCACTGAGATCGGCCGGGTCATTCCGACGGCGATGATCTTCGCCCAGTCGGATCCGCCGATCTCCCATGCGAAGATCGAGGACTCGTCGGAACCGGCCCTGATGGTGGCGATCGAGGCGTACGGACGCACGGTGGCGCGAGTTTTGGATCTCATTTCCGAACGAGGGGGGAAGCTGTGAACTTCGGAGTCGTCCTGCAGACCAACCCGCCGGCGGCGCGGGTGATCGAGCTCGCGTGCCGAGCCGAGACATACGGCTTCAGTCATGCGTGGACATTCGACTCCCACCTTCTGTGGGAGGAACCGTTCGTGATCTACAGCCGGATCCTCGACGCGACCCACAAGCTGAAGGTAGGCCCGATGGTCACGAACCCGGCCACTCGCGACTGGACCGTCACCGCATCCCTGTTCGCGACGTTGAACGAGATGTACGGCAACCGGACGGTCTGCGGGATCGGCCGTGGTGACTCGGCCGTCCGCGTGATCAACGGCAAGCCTGTGAAGCTAGCCGTGCTGCGCGAATGCATCGAGGTCATCCGGGCACTCGCGAACGGCGGCACAGTGGATTACAAGGGCACCGCGCTGCGCTTCCCGTGGAACCCGGACAGCCGTCTCGAGCTATGGGTGGCGGCCTATGGGCCCAACGCACTCAAGCTCGCGGGCGAGGTTGGCGACGGCTTCATCCTCCAGCTGGCCGATCCCGACATCGCCGCCTGGAGCATCGCGGCCGTCCGCGAAGCCGCAGTCGCGGCGGGTCGCGACCCGGACGTGCTGACGATGTGCGTCGCCGCTCCCGCATATGTGACCGATGGCTCCGATGCCCACCGTGGGCACGCGCTCGACCAGTGCCGCTGGTTCGGCGGCATGGTGGGAAACCACGTCGCAGACATCGTCAACCGCTATGGCGCCGACGGGGCGGCGGTACCGCGGAGCCTGACGGACTACATCGCCGGCCGCCAGGGATACGACTACAACGAACACGGTCGTGCGGGCAACCCTCACACCACGTTCGTGCCCGACGAGATCATCGAGCGGTTCTGCCTGATCGGCCCCCCTGCCGCGCACGTCGCCCGGTTGAGGGAGCTGGCCGACATCGGGGTCGACCACTTCGGTCTGTACCTCCAGCACGACGCCCAGGACGCGACGCTGTCGGCGTTCGGCGAGCAGGTCATACCGGTGGTGAAGGACCCGCTGCTGGCCCGCGGCTGATCGGGGTCAGCTCGCCCGACGACTCCTAGCCTCCCTCAGCGCCCGTTCGCGGTCCCGGCGTTCGGCCTCCGCGTGGGCCAGTGCTCCGGCGTCGCCCGACAGCCGGCGAGCGAGCGGAACGCCGACGATGGTGATCGCGATCGGGGCCAGCAGCAGCGACACCCAATCCCACAGC
Organism: uncultured Solirubrobacterales bacterium; assembly: GCA_963794825.1. Taxonomy (GTDB): domain Bacteria; phylum Actinomycetota; class Thermoleophilia; order Solirubrobacterales; family Solirubrobacteraceae; genus Palsa-465. Next base: position 1,241,127 of record CAWCFB010000001.1, on the reverse strand, counting down.
GTGTTGCCCGCGTAACCGGTCCAGGTCCACCCGGCGGCATAACCGCCGACCATCGTTACCCCCCACGCGACGAGCACCGTGATCACGAGCACCACGTGGTGGCGACGGATCTCGCGACCGCTGGCCGGCCACGCCTGCACGGAGATGAAGGCCAGGGGAAGGACAAGCAGCGTGAGCCAGTCCCACAGGGTCTGTCCTCGGAACCCGGTCCACAGGAGCGGCGCGACGTACCCGACGAGCACGAAGACAACGAACGCGATGACCGCTCCGCCGAGCACGCGCCGGCGCGCCGGGCTGATGTAGGCGGAATACCTCAGCCACAAGGGGAACGTGCCCAGTGCGACCGGTAGCAACAGCAGGCGCATCCAATCCCACACTTGATCGTTCCCGGACAAACCGGTCCAGGACCAGCCGAGCGCGTACCCACCGACGAGCACCAGCGCCGCGGCAACGGTCAGCGCTGCCGCTCCGGCACCCCGCCTGGTGGACCGGGCTACGGCGACGCTCCGCGCTGGGGCCGCGGCAGCGTCGGAGGCTCTTCCGGTCGCCCCCTCGGCGGCGGCCGCAGCGACAGCCGCCGCATGCTCGAGCGCACGCGGGCCGGGTGGCCACTCGAGCCCAGCCGCATCGAACCTGGTCCGGATCCCCCGTCCGATCGTGTCCGTGACGACGTCGGCGAATCCGGTGGAGTCGTGTTCCCCGACGCCGTCGAGGGTGGCGAGTATGTGCAAGCCGAGCAGGTTCTCTTCCCCGAGCTTGACTTGGAAGTCGGCATCCGCCGGTGGAGCGGCCACTGGTCCTCCTTTCGCTTGATGGACGGTGCTCCCCGGCGCGCTGGAGGCCCGTTCTACGTACGTGGCGCCAGAAAGTCAACCGGGCGATCCGCTCTCGGAGGCGGCGGGCGCACGAGTGGCGGCCGTCCAACATCTGTCCAGTTTGTTCGGCGGTGGCCGCCGCGGGTAGCTACTGCTGTAGATCGCACTCAACACGTGAGGTGAGAGATGGGCGACCGAACACAGCGAGTCAAGGGCAAGGTCGAGGAGACCAAAGGGAAGGTCAAGAAGAACGTCGGAATCGAGACCGGCCGGCCCGGAACCGAGGCACGCGGCGCCGGCGAGGAGATGAAGGGCAAGGCAAAGAACGCCGTCGGACGCGCGCGCAGCGCGGCCAAGAAGGCGACACGCTGAGCCCGCGCTGAGGCGGCCGGCCGAGTCGGCCCAGCGGTCCGGGCGGCGGGGGCCGGCGGTGAGCCGGCGCCTGCCGCCGCCCGAACTCCCCCCGTTATCCGTTGGTGGGGATTAGCGAGACGTCGTCGATCTGCAGCCAGGTGTCCTGGAAGTTGGGCGGCCACAATCCGCCGTACACGACGACGCTGGTGTGGTTCCCCGTGTTGATGTTCACGGTCAGCTCCGTATATCCGGGGAGATTGTTGAACTCATCCTCGCCGATGACGTTCCCGCTCGTGTCTCGCACGCCGAAGTAGCCCGCGTCGTTGTTCGGGGACGTCCTCACCCACCCGGTGAGGGTGTAGTTCGTGTTCGGTTGGACCGACACGGTCTGGTCGATGTCGTTCCAGCCGTTGACGTTGCGCACCCACCCGTTGTTGGGGCTGGCGTAGCCGTTGCCGAGGTTCTGGTCGACGCCGCAGGATCCGGTGCAATTCCACGGGCCGTTCCCGGAATTCATGAAGTCGCCGTCGGCCACCACATTGCCGGGCGGGGCCGGCAGGGGGGACGAGGTGTCAGTTGGAGGCGCGGTCCCGTTCATCGCGGCGATGAACCTCGGCATCGCATCGTTGAGGTAGGCGTTCCAGCACATGATGTCGTGGTTGTTGTCGCAACCCCATCCAAGCGCCGGCGACGAAGTGTGATCCTGGCTGTACCAATAGTTGACCCCGGCCTGCGACAGGTTGTAGGCCATGAGCTGGTTCTGCGGGTAGACGGCGGATTCGATGATCCCGTCGCCAGAGTTGCTGCTGCCGGTGCCAACGTAGAGGTCGACCGTCGTGCCCCTCAGCTTGGCGATGTTTGTCGGGTTCACGCCGGAGATGTTGACGAGGTTCTGGTTCGCCGGCCAGAACTCCCATCCGAAAATCGACCCGACCGGCACCGGCGTGCCCGAGCCCGGGACGACCCCGGCCTCCTCAGCGCCGATCGCCACGTCGGTGGTGAAGTTGCCCGTGTCCACAGCGCCCGAGAACGAGGCCGCGTACGAGTACAGCTGCGAGTAGTCCTCCGCGTAGTGGATCGCGCCCCACCCGCCCATCGACAGGCCGCCGATTCCGCGCCCCGAGCGGTTGGCGATCGTGCGCAGATTCGAGTCGATCCAGGGCACAACCTGCAGGTTGTGGAACGACTCCCAGTTCTCGGGACAGATGCTGGCGCAGCTCTTCCAGTTGTAGTACCAGCCCTTCACGCCGCCGTCCTCCATCACGGTGATCGCGGAGTACGGGTCAGTGATCTGGGCCGCTGCGCCTCCGCTTGACACCCACTGTGTCGGGTCGGCAAGCGCCCCGTTCAGCAGGTAGAGCACCGGATAGCGCGTGGCCGGGTTGGCGTCGTAGCTCTCGGGCAGCAGCACGATGATCTTGTGCTGGCCCTGCACATCGGTGGTGGTCACGGTGAGGTCGATCTCACGGCCGCTTTGACTCTGGCTGACCACGGTGATCCCGTCCGCGTTCTGGAATCGCGGCTCCTGCGCCTGCGCGCTTGATGCTGCGGCGAGATTGAGCGCCAGCGCGAGGATCACGCCGAACGTCGAGCGGCCGACTCGCCTGGATCGAAAGCCGGCAGAACTTCGAAACGTATTGACGTACATGCGCGTCTCGCCTCCCAACGAGTGGTGTATCGCCGATGTACATCACGTACTGTACCATCAACGTACATGACTGTGCAACCCGAAACGTCCGACCGTCTGCCGCGAGGACCGCACGGGCTCACCCGCGAGCAGGTCCAGGCTTCACAGCGTCAGCGCCTACTCGACGCAGCGCTCGACGTGGTGGGAGAACGCGGCTACGCGGCCGCAACGGTGGCCGACATCACGACAGCGGCGGGCGTGTCGAGGACGACCTTCTACGAGCAGTTCAAGAACAAGGTGGATGTCTTCCTGACCGCCTACGACGAGTTCGGCAAAGCCTTCCTGGATGATCTGGCCGCCACCCCAGCGACGACACCGGCGGAAACCCTCAATGACGCCGGCGGGCGGCTCGTCGAGTGGGGCCGGAAGCGGCCTCTGGCCTGCCGGGCGTTCCTGCTCGAGATCCATGCTGTCGGCGAGGAAGGGCTCGAGCACCGTGACCGGATGATGACTCTCGCCGTGGAGCGCTTCGAGCTCGTGGCGGCGTGGGTCCGCAGCGTTGATCCGACCCTGCCGAGTCCACCACCGCTGGTCGGACGCGCGATCGTGGCGGCGTCCTGGGAGCTCACGGCTCAAGCCGTCAGAACGCCGGGAGACACGACCCAGGACACCCGCGAGGCTCTTGCATACGTGTGGCTGCTTGGGTTGACCGGCCGCCCGCAGCTAGCGAACTCCGGCTAAGCAGAGGCGGGGTCTTCAGCGCTGGCGGACGCGGCCCGCGGCCATCCGTCCGAACTCGAATTTGGCCGTGCCGGTCGTCACGACCGGATCCTGGTCGGCGAACTCGCGTAGCGCCGGCTCGTCGTCGGTTTCGACGACGGCCAGGCCGTAGGAGTCGTCTTCGGTCAGGATCGGTCCAAACACGACCATGTCGCCGCGTTCAAGGTACGGCTGCCAGTGGGCGGCGTGCCGGTTCATGATCTCCCGCTCGTCGTCGGTCATCGTCTGTGCGAAGCTGGGCCGCGGAGCGATCAAGCGCAGGACGAACGTGGCCATGCGTGGACTCTAACGTCAGACCGCGACGGTCTTCAGCGCATAGAGGCGGGGCACTACTTCGGGTCGGTTCCAACCGCCGCGTGATCGCCCGCGGGTCCGCCGTCGCGGACCTCGGCGCCGATGATCGCGAAGAACGCGCACGCGACGAAAGTGAGCAGGCAGACGACGCCGATTGCGTGGGCCCACTGGGCGTCGGCGACGTTGAGCAGCCCGACGCCCGCGATCAGCGCCGCGACCGCCCCCCGGGCGAGCAGCGGCGTGGCGAACGGACGGTTAGGGTCGGCGTCGTCGACCGGCGGGACCTCGCCCTCGTCCGACTCCCCCAGCTGGCCGCCGAGCGTCAGCCGGAACAGCAGGGCCAGCGAAGGGAACAGGATCGTCCCCCCGGCTAGCACCGCAACCGTGACCCACACGAGCGTGTCGTGGCCACTCGCGGCCTGGTCGATGGTCAGGTGGGGGAGGAGCATCGGCCAACGCGCCAGCGCCCAGGCGGCGATGATCGCACCGACGGCCGCGGCTGCGGTGTAGCGGGAAAGCTCGTAGCGCCGGGCGATGAACAGCGCCATTGTCACGACGCCGGCGAGCACGGACGCGATCACCGCAGCTAGCGCGGGCCCGCGCGTGAGCGAGTGGTAGAGCGGGTGGAAGTCACTGTGGAGCACGACCAGGCCGGCGATCGCGACGGCGCCGGCGGCGACAGCGGAGATCAGCGCGCGGGTGCGGAATCCCCGCTCGAGCTCCGGGTGGCCGTGGCGCACCGCGTCGGCGGCGAGGTACACGGCGGCGAGGTAAGCGCTGGTCGCGACCGCGAGTGCGCCGATCAGGATCGAGGTGGGGTGCAGCCAGCTCGAGAAGGGATGGCTGGTGGCGCCGCCCGGCCGGGACGCGATTCGTGGCGATCGCCCCGATCGCGGTGCCGAGCGCGAATGGCGTGAGGATCGAGGAGATGGAGAACAGCGTGTCGATCAGCGCCGACTCGCGCGGCGTGTTGGACCCAGCGCGCAGTGCGTATGCGGCACCGCGCATGATGATCCCGATCGCCGCGATGAACAGCGGTACCGGCAGCGTCGTGGTGATCGCCCTGAATGCCCCGGGATACGACGTCCAGAACACGGTCAGCACGAAGATCAGCCACACGTGGTTGGCCTCCCACACCGGCCCCATCGAATGGTGCGCGTGCTCGCGGATCTTCTCGCCCCGATCGCCGGAGCCGGTAAACAGCTGCCAGAACCCGGCGCCGAAGTCGGCGCCCCCGAGCACCGTGTAGAACACGAGCCCGGTGAGGATGAACACCATCGGCAGCGCCTTGAGCAGCATCACGCCCCCTGAAGCTCAGGTTCGAGCTCGAGCGGCCGGCTGGCGAGCCGGCGCAGCATCCAGACCAGGCCCACGGCCACCAACAGATACACGCCGGCGAGCACGCCGTAGCCGATCGGGATTCCACTCGCTCCCGTGACCGCCGCGTTTGTCCGCATCACGCCGTACACGATCCACGGCTGGCGGCCGACTTCGGTCACGACCCAACCGGCGATCAGCGCAATCAGCGCGAGTGGCCCGGAGGCGACCAGCCCTCGGTAGAACCAGATCGATTCGGGCAGGCGTTTTCGCCGGATCCGGACGAGCACGAAGACGATGCTCAGCAGCGCGAGCAAAGTTCCGATTCCGACCATCGCCTGGAACGCGATGCGGACGATGTTGACCGGCGGCCGGTTGTTCGCGGGCACTGTCGACAGCCCCTTGACGCTCGCGTTCCAGGAGTGGAAGGCGAGGAGCGACAGCAGATGCGGGATTTCGATCCCGTACTTGACCCTGTTCTGGGAATACCACCCGAGCACGTGAATTGGCGCGCCCCGGGTCGTCTTGTACAGCCCTTCCATCGCGGCGAGCTTGATCGGCTGGCCGCGCGCTACGTCACGCCCGGCCCAGTCGCCGACGAGGACTTGGACCGGGGCCGCCAGCGCCGCGATCGTCAGCGGGATCGCCAGCGCGGTCCGCTCGTAGCGGCCCCAGCGTCCGCGTACCCGTCCGAACGCGTACACGGAGGCGAGCACGAACCCGGTCACCATGTATCCCGCGATGTACATGTGGATCAGCTCGTGCCATAGCCACGTGTTCGCGAACAGCGCCTTGAACGGGTCGACGTCGACCACCTTCGTCCCGTGCAGGCGAAATCCCCCGGGGTGGTTCATCCAGGCGTTGACTGCGACGACCATCAGCGACCCCGTGAAGCCGGCGATCACGACCGGGATTCCGCTCAGCAGATGCAGGCGCGGCGCGACACCGCCCCCACCCGTACACGTAGATCCCGATGAAGATCGCCTCCAGGAAGAACGAGAACCCCTCGATCGCGAACCCGAGACCGAACACCGAGCCGAACGTCCCGGTGAAGTTCGGCCACAGCAGCCCCATCTCGAAGCTCAGCACCGTGCCGGTGATCACCCCCACCGCGAACAGCCCGACCAGCACCCGCGACCAGCGGCGGGCCAGCGTCAGATACACACGGTCGCCGGTGCGCACCCCAAGCCACTCGGTGAACAGCACGATCGCCGGCAGCGAGACCCCGAATGCAACCAGCGGGATGTGCACCGTGAAGGACAGCGCCTGCATCTGCCGGGCCTGGAGCAAGTAGTGCTGTGCGACTGGCGAGAAGGCGTTCACAGGGTGAGTTCAGCTTGCCCGATATTGAGCGCGTCAATTGCTTGTAGGTCGTAAAGCTACGATGCAAACATGCCGCGGTCCGAGGCGATCGTCGACGAAGTGGCCAACGAGCTCGGCACTTGGCCTGGGGTTCGGTTCGAGCGGCGCGGGGACGGTGCAACGCTTGTGCGCTACGAGCACCACGAGCTCGGCACGCTACACCCCGAGCGGGGCGTCGTCGAGATTCCGGTGCTCGGCGCAGAGCACGACGAGCTGATTGAGCATGGCGATGCGGAGCCGGCGCAAACCACGGCCGACTCCACTGGCGTCACCCATGACCTCCACGGCCCGTCGGACGTGACCGCAGTCCTCGAGCTGTTCGACCGCCGCTACCGCGACCTGCGCGGCGACGACGATCCGTACAGCTCCTCGGACCCGCGCTGAGCCATGGCGGTCGACTCGGCCGCTCACAGTGGGACACCGGAGCCGCTGCCGCCTGAGGCCTCCTCGCGCAACGTCAAGAAGGGGCTGATCAAGATCGGCGCGGTCATCGTCGTCGCCGTGATCGTGATCACGCTGCTGCCTGGCCTGGGCTCGTTGCGCGGCGAGTTTTCCAAGGCCAGCCCAGGCTGGATCGGCGTCGGGCTCGTGCTCGAGGCCGTCTCGACACTGTCGTATGTGCCGGCATTCCGCTCGGTGTTCTGCACGCGGATGGGGTGGGGGGCCGCGTCGAAGATTGCCCTCTCCGAGGAGGCCGCCGACTCCGTGCTGCCTGTGGGCGGCGCCGGCGGTCTGGCGCTAGGAGCCTGGGCGCTCCGCCGGGCCGGCATGCCGGCCGGCGAGGTCGGGCGCAAGACTGTCGCCTTCTTCCTGCTGACGAGCGTGCCCAACGTCGTGACGCTGGCACTGATCGGCTTCGGGCTGGCGGTCGGCGTGCTCCCGGGCCACGCGAGCCTCGCGCTCGAACTCGTGCCGGTTGCGGTGTCCGCCGGGGCGATCGTGCTGACGCTCGCACTGGGCCGGGTGAGCCGCCAGATCGCGGCGAAGGCGGCGACCCGGTCCGGTTCGCGGCTCGCCAAGCTAGCGCCCGGGCTGCGGGCGCTGGCCGACGGCGTGGTCGAGGCGTTGCGCCTGCTGCGGAGGGGAGACCCGTGGCTGCTGGTCGGGATCTTCGGCTACATGGTGGGGGACATCCTCGTGCTGTGGGGGGCGTTCCGGGCGGTCGGCCTGAGCCCAGAGCTCACGATCGTGTGGATGGCGTACGTGATTGGTCAGCTCGGCAACCTGATCCCGCTGCCCGGGGGAATCGGCGGTGTCGAGCTGGGGCTGGTCGGGATGCTCGTCCTGTATGGCGAGAAGGCCGTCCCTTCGACCGCGGCGGTGCTGATTTACCGGGCGATCCAACTGTGGGTCCCGGCGGTGATGGGCGGCGTGGCATTCGTGGAACTGCGCCGACTGCTCAAGCACGAGGCCAATTCGATTGAGCTGTGCCAGCCCGGCGATGTCGTCGAGGTTGTCGGTAGGGGGCCGGTCGTGCCGAAGCCGGTGGCATAGACCACCGCGACAACAGACCAAGCCGCACCCGCGGACAGGGACCAAAACTCGACGTGCTCCGATCGCTCGAGCTGTTCGGGACCGAGGTCGCGCCGACCGTGCGCGCGGTGCTGGCGCGTCGCGCCGCCACCGCGGTATCCCGCGCCGCCTAATCCACTACTGCCGGTAGCGCTCGACGGTGTCGGCGTCGCGGACCTGCGCGTCGTCGGGATCGCCTCCGGCTTCCCGGATCGCACGCCGCTGGCGCAGCAAATCCCAGCACCGGTCGAGCTCGACCTCGACTGCCCGCAGCCGCTCCTGATCAGCCTCGAGCCGATCGTCGTCAGACGCGTCGGACTGCTCGCGGCTCCGCAGGTCGTGCTCCTCGGCGACCAGGTTCTCGATCCGGGCCGCGATGCTCTCATCGCTCATGAGCCAATCGTACGCGACGCGGTAGGGTGCAATCGATGCCTGGCGTCGGACGCTACGTGAAGATGCACGCGAAGCCGGGGCAGGGCGATGCGCTCGTGCAGAAGATGCTGGAGGTCGCCGAGTCGCTGCGGGACGCGCCCGGATGCGCGCTGTACTCAATCAACCGCTCCCCCGCCGACCCGGACATCGTGTGGGTGACCGAGCAATGGCACAGCCAGGACCAGGTCGACGCGGCGCTCGAGCAGGCCCGCGACGGGATCGCGGCCGTGCGCGAGCTGGTCCGCGACGACGGGTTCGAGCGGATCGACGTCGAGCCGATCGGAGGCGTCGGCCATCCGGGGTCAATGAAGGGGTGCGCCATCGTTAATCTGGAGGAGGTCGAGGACCAAGCGCCGAAGTTCGGCTTTGGCGAGATGGGCGAGGCGCGGTTCGCGCGCGGCGACCTCGGATCGTCGACCGTCGCGGTCAGCCTGCAACGGCTGCGGCCAGGAGCCAGGCAGGCATTCGGCCATAGCCACAACCGCGATGAGGAGGTCTACGTGATCCTGCGCGGCTCCGGTCGCGTCGCGGTCGACGACCAGATCCACGAAGTCCGCACGCACGACGCGATCCGGGTTGCCCCGGGATCGGTGCGCGCGTTCGAGGCCGGCGACGACGGCCTCGAGATCCTCGCCACCGGTGCCCACACGGCCGGCGATGCGCAGATGGCGCCCGGCTACTGGCCCGAGTGACCGCCACCGGCGGGTGAATCAGAGCCGCTCTATGCTCGGCCGGGTGCCCGGACCGCACCCGCACGCGATCGAACTGAGGGGAGTCGTCAAGCGTTTCGGCGCGATCGTCGCCGTCAACGGCCTCGATCTCGCCGTGCCGGCTGGCGTCTGCTTCGGCCTGCTCGGGCCTAACGGCGCGGGCAAGTCGACGACGATGCGGATGCTCACTGCGCAGGCGCTCCCGGATGAGGGCTCGATCGACGTGCTGGGCTACCAGCTGCCAGGCGAATCCAAGCAGGCCCGGATGGCGATGGGCGTCGTGCCGCAGCTCGACAACCTCGACGTCGAGCTGACGTGCCGGCAGATCCTCGACGTGTTCGCCCGTCTCTACCGCGTACCCCGCGCGGACCGGGGCGCCGCGATCGAGCGGGCGTTGAAGATCGCGAACCTCGGCTCGCGGGCCGACACGATCGTCCGCGACCTCTCCGGCGGCATGCGCCGGCGGCTGCTCGTGGCTCGCGGCCTGATCCACCGTCCCCGCCTGGTCTTGCTCGACGAGCCGACGGTCGGGCTCGACCCGCAGGTCCGCCAGGAGCTGTGGACGCTGATCGATGGGCTGCGCGCACAGGGCGTGACCGTGCTGATGTCAACGCACTACATCGAGGAGGCCGAACGGCTCGCCGACACCGTCGCGGTGATGTCGGCCGGGAGGATCATCGCGCAGGGCACACCGGGCGAGTTGATCCATGCGCACGCCGGCCGGGAGGTGCTCGAGGTGTATGGACCGCCCGCGGAGCTGAACGAGCTCGAACGGCTCGCCGGCGAACGCGGCTGGCGCGCCCGACGCAGCGGACCCGCCGTGGCGCTCCTGGGCGCCGAAGAACTCGACGGCGACGCTCCCGACGGGGTGCGCCGCCCGGCCAATCTCGAGGACGCGTTTGTCGCGCTCACCGGAGCGGAGATCGAATGAGCGCCGCGCGCGGCGCTGCCCGCCGTATTCACCGGCTCGAGCCGGCCGCGCTCGCCGGCGTGATGCGCCGCGACATCGTCCTGTTCAAGCGCTACTGGTTGACGACGACGTTCTCCTCGATCGTGCAGCCGACGATCTACCTGCTGGCCTTTGGGCTCGGGTTCGGCTCACTGGTGAGCCACGTCGGCCACGTCAAGTACGTCCAGTACGTCGCCACCGGCGTGGTGGCCACCGCGGTGCTCTTCTCCTCGGCCTTCCCGGGGATGTTCAACACGTTCATCCGCTGGCAGTTTCAGCGCACCTACGACGCGCTGCTCGCTGCGCCCGTCGATGTCGAGGAGCTCGTGACCGCGGAGATCCTCTGGGTTTCGATACGCGCCGGTGTCTACGGCCTCGCGCCGCTGCTGGTGGGAATGGCGTTCGGGCTGCACCCCGAGCCGGGGATGTTGCTCGTGCCCTTGATCGGCTTTGTCACCGGCGTTGGGTTTTGCGCCTTTGGCGTGCTCGTGGCGGCGGTGGCGAAGGCGATCGACAACTTCAACTACGTCACCAGCGCCGTGCTGACCCCGATGTTCCTCGTTGCCGGGACGTTCTTCCCGATCTCGCAGCTGCCACACGGCCTGCGGACGATCGCGAAGTTCAACCCGCTGTACCACTGCGTCGCACTCGTTCGCGACGTCTCGCTGCAGACGTTCGTGAGCGAGGACCTGGTCCATGCCGCAGTGCTGCTCGGATTTGCCGTCGTGATGTGGCGGCTCGCCGATCTGGCGGCTTGAGGCCAGACTGATCGACTGAACCCCCGGTTAGTTTCGAACCGGCGGCGCGGGAAGCGCTTGGCAGGAGCCGATTGCGGGAAGGAGAATACCGTCATATGCGGGAACTTTTCGCAGCCCAGCTGGACGAACTCGAGGCGCGGTTACAGGCCGAGCTGCAGTGCGCCGCGGGCACGCTTGCCACCATCGGCGACGCCGTCCTGAGTCCTGCGCCGTCCAGCCCGGAGGTCATCACCGCTGCCGGGCGCGGGCTGCGCCAGGCCAGCCGCCGACTCGACAGCGATCTCGTGACCGTCACGGCATTGCAGGCGCCGGTGGCCGGCGATCTCCGCCGCGTGCTCGTGATGATCGAGGTAGCCCACGTGATCGAGCGCGTCGGCAACCAGTTCCTGCTGATCGGCGAAGAGCTGGACGGGATCGAGACCGACGCCATCGACAGCGAACACGGGGCCGCGCGGCTCGCGAAGATGGCAGGGCTGGCCAGCCGCCAGCTTGCCCACGCGGCGTCCGCGCTCGCGCAACGCGATGTTTCGCTGGCGCGACGGCTCGACCGTGAGGATGACGCCATCGACACGCTCAACCGGCTGGTGTTCAGAGCGTCGCTCGAGGCCAACCGAAGCCGCGCCGAGCGCGAGCTCGCGTTCCGTCACGTGCTGATCGCGCGCTCGCTGGAACGGATCGGCGACAACGCGGTTGACATCGCCGAGCAGGCGGTATGCCTCGTGACCGCCGAGCCCTGCGAGTTCTCCGACGCGTCGCAGCCCCGCGCGGCGGCCTAGGCAGGTCCTCGCGGCACGGGCGCGCCCCCGTGCTCGTGGGCTGCAGGTTCGATCTGGATCAGCCGTCCGCCCTCGTGGTCGACCTGCAGGGTCGTGTGCTCGAGCCCGAATCGGTCCAAGAGCATCGTCTCGAGCGATCGCCGGGCTGCGTGGCAGTCAGCCTCCGAGGCAACGAGCACGTGGGCCGAGAGTGCCGGGAAGCCTGAAGTGACCTCCCAGACGTGCAGGTCGTGGATCTCGACCACGCCGGGCTGGGCTGCCATCGCGCGGCCCATCTGGTCCGGATCGAGGCCTCTCGGCGCGGCCTCGAGAAACACGCGTCCGGATTCGCGCAGCAGGCGCCACGATGCCCGCATCATGATCGCGGCGACGACCAGCGAAGCGATCCCGTCGGCGCGGTCGAAGCCGGTACCGAGCACGACCGCGCCCGCGATCGCGGTCGCGATGAACGCGATCAGGTCCGTGACGATGTGCTGAAAGGCGCCCTCGACGTTCATCGATGTCCGGTTGGCGCGGCTGAGCGTCCACGTCGCCGCGAGGTTGACCCCGATCCCGGCCAGAGCGACCGCCAGCACGGCGGCACCCTTGACCTCAGCCGGCGAGATCAACCTGCGGATGGCGCCGTACACGATCAGCAGCGCGAGCACGAGCAGCGTCGCCCCGTTGAATTGCGCCGACAGGATTTCCGCGCGTTTGAAGCCAAACGTCATCGCGCCCTTGGCGGGCCGGCGGGCCAGCCGCAGCGCGAGCAGCGACAGGCCGAGGGCGGCGGCGTCGGTCAGCATATGGCCGGCGTCGGCGAGCAGGGCCAGCGATGAGGCGACGATCCCCACCGCGACCTCGACGACCATGAACCCGACGATCAAGGCGAGCGCAATCGCCAGCCGGCCTGCGTCGGCGTCGGGCATCACACCGTGGGTGTGGCCGGCGTGGTCGTGGCCGGCGTGGCGGTGCTCAGCCACGACTGCCGTTCCGGCGCAACCGGTAGGCGAGCGACATACCGCCCGGACCGTAGCGCGGTGGCTCAGCGTCCGCGAACGAACCGGACCGCAAGGAGGGCGAGTGCGACCGGGAGAGCGGCCAGCACGATGATGCACGGCTCGTGCGAGAACAACGGGAGCGCGAGCGTGGTCGAACCGCTGGCCAGCCGGCCGGCGAGCAGCGCGAGCCCGCTGATCAGCGCGAGCACGGCGAGCGCCGCCAGGCACAGGCCGGCCGGGAAACGCCAGCTGGGCGCGTCCCCGGTGAGGTAATCGACCCGGTCGGAGTCGATGCCCCCGGTGCCCTCGAAGGCAAGCATCGCCCGGGCCAGTGCGGCCCGGTTCTGAGGGGCTGCAGCGCTCGCGCGTTCGTCGGCGCTCAACTCGGCCAGCGACGCGGCCCGGCGGACGATCGGCTTCAGCCCGGGGATGAAGAACATTGCTCTGGAGAGGACGCGCCCGGTCGCGAGCCGCAATGGGTCGCGACGGCGAACGTGGTGGAGCTCATGCGCGATCACGGCAGCGAGCGCGCGCTCGTCGAGCAGCTCGAGTGCGCCGGTCGAGATGTATACGCGCGGGTGAAACAGCCCGGCACAAAAGGCCTCGGGCCGCGTGCCGGCGAACACGGCCACACCATCGACCAACTCGGTGGTGCACGCCGCGAGGCGCCGGTCGAACGCGCGCGCGGCGCGGAGCTCGTGCGCGCACCCGCGCGCCGCGACCAGCAGCGCAGCGAATCCCACGGAGGCGAGAGCGACGATCACGATCGCGTCGGCGTTGGCCACCGGGTAGGCAAGCCTGACACCGAACACCGTGACGTGGTGGGCGGCAGCAGACGGGCCGAGCCGCCAGGACTCGAACAGCCTCACGACCACGAAGGCGAGCGCGGCCAGCCCCAATACGCCGAGCGCCAGCACCGCGCGGGCGACGCGCTCGGCCGCGATCGCGGCGGGCCGAGGGTTCGTCTCGGTGACCATCTCCTACGCGGGATCGTAGACGAGTGGACAGCCTGCTACGGTCGCCCCTCGATGGCCGTTCCACCGCTCCACGAGCTCGAATCCGAGGTGATGGAAGTGCTGTGGGAGCGCGGCGAGAGCCGCGTCCGCGAGGTGATGGATGCGCTGAACGTGCGCAGCGGCCGCGAGCGCGCGTATACGACGTTCATGACGATCATGGTCCGGTTGCACAAGAAGGGGCTGCTCAGCCGCCGCCGCGAGGGCAAGAGCGATTTTTACGTGCCCGCGCTGACCCGCGCGGAGTACGCGTCGGCGCGTGCCGCGGCCGAGGTCGACGGACTCGTCGAGCAGTACGGGGACGTCGCGCTCAGCCATTTCGCCCGGCAGATGGCGTCGCTCGACCCGGCGCGCCGACGGGCGCTCGAGCGGCTCGGCCGTCGGGCATAGCGCAACTACAGCGCGTAGTACTATGTCGTGTCGTAGATGGATACGCGACCGGCCACCGACGCGCAGATGCCAGGCGCCTTCGAGGGCGAGACGGTGTCGCGGCGGCGCTTCATGACAAAGACCGCCCATGCCGCCGGAGCGCTCGCCGCGGGTGCGATGACACTGCCGGCCCTCGGGTTCGCGATCGGGCCAGTATTCGACCGCAAGGCGACAACCTGGCAGGACATCGGGCCGTTGTCTGACTTCACCCACTACGACTACAAGGCGATCCCGATCACGATCCAGCCCGGGGTCGGCGAAGCGGGCTACTCGCTCGCCTATGTCCGTCGACACAGCCTGGCGGTCGACGGTCCATTCAAGGACGGCTACGACCACGTGGTCGCGATCTCGTCGCGCTGCGTCCACGTCGGTTGCCCGGTGCGGTACGTGGCCGCCGCCGCCTCGTTCGTGTGCCCGTGCCACGGTGGCGTCTATGACTTCAAGGGCATCCGCACCGGCGGACCGCCGCCCCGTCCTCTCGACCGGTTCTACACGGTCCTCGAGCACGGCCGGGTGCTGCTCGGACCGCGGTTCAGCGTCAACAACGAGCTGCGCCGCTTCTCGCCGCGCGATCCCGGCCAGCCGCTCGACGGGATCGGGCAATTCCTGTATCCCGCCCGCTTCTCTGAGCCGGCGGCGCCTCCGGGCGCCAAGCCCTAACGGCCTGTACCCGCGCCTGAAACCGCCTGACGCTCCGCGAGTCGCGCCGCGGCTTGCGGATCATGGGCCGGCAGATAGACCGTCGGCCGCTCGGCCACGAGCGTGTTGAGCCGCTCGAGCGTGTCAGCCGCGACCGCGTCGTCGGGCGCCACCCCGTCCACGGCGCGGCGCAGCATCAGCTCCTGCGTATACGAGGCGTCGCCGGCGATCAGCACCCGGTGGTCTCCGTCTTCGACGACGACGCCGATGTGTCCCGGGGTGTGGCCCGGCAGCGGCACAGCGACCACATCGCCCGCCGCGGTCAGCGGCGCGCTGGCCGAGAAGGGGCCGTACGCGCTGGGCGCGAACTGCACCGGCACCGGCGCGAACCAGCTCGGCCAACGGTTATTCGGGTAGCCGTTGACGAGTCCCGAGAACCCCTTGGCGCCGTCGATTTCCTCCCGCGAGGCCATGGTCTCGACGCCTTCGAAGTGATGGAGCCCGCCGGCGTGATCGGTGTGCAGATGCGTGAGCACGACCTTGCGTATCTCGCGGGGCGAGATCCCCAGCGCCTGTAGCTGGGGTCCGATCTCCTGCTCGGGCTCGACCCGCAACCTCACCGCCAGCCGGTAATACGGATGCCACCGCGGGAAGTACCCCGGCTCCGTCGCCCGCGCGGTCTCGCCGGTGTCGACGACGATCACGCCCTCTGGGTGTTCGATCGCGAAGGCGTAGATCGGCAGCCACCCGGTCCACTCACGATCGAGCATCGTGTTCAGCCGCCGCCGAGTGCCGGTGCCGAGTCCCTCGCGCTGGCGGGAGCGGACCTTCACCGTGCCAGTCTCGATGGCGTGGATCTGCATCGTGGATACGGAGGGTGGGGTGGCTACTCGGCTTCGGCCGGCGGACGGTCCGGATCCTCCGAGAGGTCGATCCCGCCAACGCGCTCGAGCGCCTGCGTGAGCCGCTCCAGCGGCTCGATCATGTCCTCGCGGTCCGCCTTCTGCTCGATCGCGAGCCGGATGGCCGCCACCTCGCGCGCCAGGAACTCGGTATCGGCCAGCGACCTGGAGTTCATCTCACGGTCGCGTTCTGCCTCGGCCTTATCGCGGTCGGTCTGCCGGTTCTGCGCCAGCAGGATCAGCGGCGCCGCGTACGCGGCCTGAGTCGAGAACATGAGGTTGAGCAGGATGAATGGATAGGGGTCCCACTGCAGCGCCCACACGGCGGCGTTCATGGCGATCCAGACGATGACGAGGATCGTCTGCAAGGCGAGATAGCGCCCGGTGCCGAAGAAGCGCGCGACCCGCTCGGCGAAGCGGGCGAACGCGTCCGGGTCGTAGCTCCGACCGCCGGCGGTGCCGCGGGGCTTGTCGAGATCGTCGCGTCGAGCCATCAGTGAGTAGCGTGGGTTATCCGCCAGCCGGCGGGGAGCAGGTGGTCGAGAACATCGTCGATCGTCACCGCGCCGACCAGCCGGCCGGTCTCATCGGTCACCGGAAGAGCGACCACGTCGTAGGCCGCGAGCTGACCGGCGACCTCCTTATCGGACGCCGTCGCGGGCAACGGGTCCCAGTCCTCGTCGATGCAGCGGCCGATCGGTTTGCTCGGCTGCCTCGCGCAACAGGCGCTGCACTCCGACGACGCCGAGGTAGCGGCCGGTTGGTGTCTCGAGCGGCGGCTGGGCGACGAACACCTGTGCGGCGAGCGGGACAGGGAGATCGGGATCGCGTACCCGCGCGAGCGCCTCGGCCACGGTCGCGTGCGGCGCGAGGATGATCGGCTCGGGCGTCATCAGGCCACCGGCGGTGTCCGGCTCGTAGGTCAGCAGTCGGCGCACCGGCTCGGCCTCCTCGGGGTCCATCGCCCCGAGCAGCTCGGTCTGCAGCGCCACCGAGAACTCCCCGAGCAGGTCGGCGGCGTCGTCGGCCTCCATCTCGTCGAGTACGCGGCCCAGCCGCTCCCGGTCGAGGCCCTCGACGAGCTGGACCTGCTCCTCCTCGGAAAGCTCCTCGAGCAGATCGGCGAGCCGCTCGTCCTCGAGCGCCCCGGCAAGTACGCGACGGCGGCTCAGCGGCAGACGCGTGATCGCCGCCGCCATCTCGGCCGGGTGCAGACCGCCCAGCGCGGCGGCTTGGCGGTCGACGGGCCGCTCGTCGGCGAATAGCTCGCCGGCTTCGCTCCAGTCGACGACCTCGGGCGGACGCCGGCGGCCGGGTATCCGGCGGCCGGCGGCCAGCGCCACGGTCGCGACCTCCCAGGCGAATGGCTCGGGGGCGGGCGCGAGCCCGACGTCGACGACCCGCCGGTCACGAATCGTGCGACCCATCAGCTCCCCGACCACGAGCCGTTCTCCGGCGCGCAACTCGAACTGGCGCAAGTTGATCGAGCCGCGCCGGAGCCGGAGGCCGTCCCCGGCGATCTCGCCGATCCTGCCCACGCCGACGAACACGTGCCGGCGCTGCACGGCGACGACGAAGCCGTTCACGCGCGGGGGGCGGCCACCGAACCCGAGCACGACGTCGACCACGTGACCGACGTCGGCGCCGTCGGCGCCGACCAGCGGCAGGTGGGTGATCCGTGACACGTAGACGATGCGGTCGTCCATGCCTGTAATCGTAGGCCCGATCGATCGATCTGATGCAAGCCATCCGGCGGGTTAGACTCGCTGCTGAGGGAGATCGATGCGGCAACTGACCGGACTCGATGCTCAGTTCCTGGCGCTGGAATCGCCGAGACAAGCCGGCCACGTCGGCGCGCTCGCGGTGCTCGACCCGAGCTCCCGGCCGGATGGCCGGCTCGAGCTCGAGGACATCCAGACGATGATCGCCGAGCGGCTGCCGCTACTGCCGCCGTTCCGCTGGCGGCTCAAGCAGGTGCCGTTCGGGCTCGACTACCCGTACTGGATCGATGATCCGGACTTCGACCTCGAGTACCACGTGCGCGAGCTGGCGATCCCGCCCCCGCCCACCGACGAGAAGGTCGCCGAGCAGGTGGCGCGGATCTTCGCCCGCCCGCTCGACCGCGCGCGGCCGCTGTGGGAGCTGTACCTGATCCACGGGCTCGGCGACGGGAACGTCGGGTTGCTGACCAAGATCCACCACTCGGCCGTCGACGGGATGTCTGGGGCCGAGATCCTCGGCGTGCTGCTCGACCTGACTCCCGAAGGCCGCGACCCGCCGCCGCAGAGCAACGGCGGCGGCGATCCGGAGCCCGGGACCGCTCGAGATGCTCGCGCGGGCCCTGATCGGCGCGCCGCGATACCTCGAGCGGGTGATCCGCGCCACTCCCTCGACGCTGCCGAACCTCGAGGACACCCCGATCCTGGGCGACATCCCGGGCGCGCCCACGCTCGGCCGCGTCAGCGCGCGGTTCGCCCGGGCACTCCGCGGCCGCCCCTCCCGGATGCTCGAGCGCACGAACCTGACGCCGCCGAAGACGAGCTTCAACGGCCGTGTATCCGCCCACCGCCGGTTCGCCTTCGGGCGGCTGCCCCTCGATCAGCGTCAAGCAGGTCAAGAACCACTATGGCTGCACGGTCAACGACGTGGTGGTGTCGATCTGCGCGGGCGCGGTTCGGTGCTGGCTGATCGACCACGACGAGCTGCCCGACACGCCGCTGATCGCGCAGGTGCCGGTGTCGGTCCGCACCGAGGAGCAGTTCGGGACCTACGGCAACCGGATCGGGATGATGAGCCCGCCCGTGTTCACGAACATCGCCGACCCCGTGGAGCGGCTGCAGCTGACGCACGAGGCGTTGCGGACGGCGAAGGAACGGCACAAGGCGCTGCCGGCCCAGCTGCTCCAGGATGCGACCCAGTTCATCCCGCCGGCGGTCTTTGCCCGCGCGTCACAGGTGACGTTCTCGCTCGCGGCCGTCCGCCGGCCGATGTGGAACCTGGTCATCTCGAACGTGCCGGGCCCGCAGTTCCCGCTGTACTGCGCCGGGGCGGTGATGGTCGCCCACTACCCGGTGTCGGTGATCACCGACGGCATGGGGCTCAACATCACGGTGATGAGCTACATGGGCAGCCTCGACGTCGGAATCGTGGCCGATCGCGAGCAGATGCGGGACGTGTGGAAGCTGATCGGGTGGATGCGCGACTCGCTCGACGAGCTCGTTGCGGCGGCCTAGAGGCCGCTACCAGGCCTGATGCCCGCCGCAGTGCGGGCAGTCGACCGAGGTAGTGACCAGCAGCCTCGAAGACGAACCCGCAGCCGCAGTTGTAGAGCGCGTTGTCCTGCGAGGGGCCTGCGTCGCGGCGCGAGCCGTCGAGCTGCTGGCGTACGCACGTGCAGGTTGCGCGGCGCCCGGCGCCGGCGTAGCGGAGTCTCGTTGCGGTGTAGGAGTGGTTGCACTGTCATATGCCAGTAACGTCATGGGCGGGGATTGGTTTCGCTTCGCGAGCCCGATTTCCTGGTTTCTAACCCGACGCTAATCGGCGTGCGTTGCAGCGCCCCGATGAGCCCGAAGTGGGAGAATTGGACGGCCGATGGACCCGAGCCGCAAGCGCGCAATCCGCCTGACGGTCGCCCTGACCGCTGCCCTGCTGCTGGCGAGTGCGCTCGTTTGGGAGAGCTTCTCCGCCGCGCGCGAGGAGCTGACAGCCTCGCAGCTGCTCCGCCAGGCCAAGCCCGGCCAGCAGTACATCCTGGCCGGGACGGTGCTGCCGGGCTACACGCGGACGGGCTCCTCGCTGGTCTTCCGGGTGCGCGACCCGAAGCTGCATCAAGAGCGCGACGGTGCACTACACCGGGATCGTGCCCGACCCATTCGCCGCCGGACGTGGGGTGCTCGTGACGGTCCAGAAGGAAGGCGCGCAGTTCGTCGGCCAATCCAATTCGCTGACCACCAAGTGCCCGTCGAAGTACCAAGCGGCCGCGGGCTCGACGTATTGATATGGCGCTAGTCGGTCGGACGCTGATGATCCTCGGGCTGGTCGTGGCCGTTTACGGCCTCGGCGCGTCGCTGTACGGCGCGCGCACGGGAGCCCGCGAATGGGTCGACTCGGGCCGCCGCGCGATGTACGTGCTGGCCGGGATGATGCTGTTCGCGTTCGTGATCCTCGACGTGGCGTTCATCACGTCGAACTTCGCCTACAACATCGTCGCCTCGTCGTCGAGCACGACGACGCCGGCCTTCTACCGCGCCGCCGCGATCTGGTCGACCCAGCAGGGCTCGCTGTTGCTGTGGGTGCTGCTGCTGTCGACCTGGTCGAGCCTCGCGCTCTTGCTCACGCGCCGGCGGGTGCGGGAGATCGTCCCCTACGCGCAGTCGGTGCTGTTCGGGTTCTGCATCTTCTTCGTCGGGCTGAACACGATCTTCGCGAACCCGTTCGCGACCTCATCCGTGCACCCCGTCCCAGGGCGCCGGGCTCGACCCGTTGCTCCGCCACACGACGATGATGATCCACCCGCCGATGCTGTACTCCGGGTACACGCTGTTGACGATCCCGTTCGCGTTCGCGATCGGGGCGCTGATCACCCGGCGGCTCGGGGCCGAGTGGATCCAGGTGACGCGCCGGTTCGCGCTCGCCGCCTGGCTGGTGCTGGGCGTCGGGATCCTGCTCGGTGCGCGGTGGTCCTACACCGAGCTTGGGTGGGGCGGCTACTGGGCCTGGGATCCGGTCGAGAACGCGGCGCTGATGCCGTGGTTGTGCGCCACCGCGTACATCCACTCGATCATGATCCAGGAGAAACGGGGCATGCTGAAGCTCTGGAACGCGTCGCTGATCCTGATGACCGGGACGCTGGCGATCGTCGGCACGTTCCTCGTGCGGTCGGGAATCCTCTCCTCGATCCACGCGTTCGTCTCGGACCCGACGCTGAACATCTCGTTCGTGACCCTGATCGGCGCGATGGCCGCGGGTTCGCTGTACCTGGTGATCTCGCGGCGCGAGGCGCTCCGCTCGGAGGCCACGCTCGATTCGTTGCTCTCACGCGAGGCGGTGTTCCTGCTCCAGAACATGGTGCTGGTCGCGATTACCGCGGTGATCTTCTGGCTGACGTTTTTCCCGCTGATCTCGGAGGCGATCACCGGAACGCAAGTCATCGGTCGGGCCGCCGGCGTTCCGGCGCTTCGTGGTGCCGATCGCGCTGCTGCTCGTGGCGCTGTCCGGAATCGGACCGATCATCGCGTGGCGCCGGGTAACGCCGGCGAAGCTGCGGCGCGGATTCGCGTTCCCGGTCGCGATGGCGCTCGCGGCGTTAGTCGTGCTGCTGGTCGCCTCTGACGCGTCGCGCCACGTGCTGGCGCTGATCATGTTCGTGCTCGGGACGTTCGTGCTGGCCGCGGTGGTGCAGGAGTTCTGGCGCGGCGCGCGGGCGCGCTCGGCGATGACGGGCGAGGCGCCGCCGATCGCAGTGCTCGCGCTGATCCGCCGCAACCGGCGGCGGTACGGCGGCTACATCGTCCATGCCGGGGTCGCGGTAGCGCTGATCGGGGTCGCCGCCTCGACCTCGTTCCAGCACTCGCGCTACGCGACGCTCGCGCCGGGGCAGAGCGCCATGATCGACGGCTACCACGTGCGTTACGTGGCGCCGACCGCGCGCGTCAACTACGAGAAGATCTCCCTCGGCGCGGTGCTGAGCGTGTCGAAGGGCGGCCACCACGTGGCGACGCTCCGGACCGCCTACGGGCTGTACCCGTCGCAGGACATCACGCTCGGGCCGCTGGGGCGGTTCTTCAACGGCTCCGACGAAAGCCAGATCGGCCTCAACTCCGGGCTCACCCGTGATATCTGGACCGTCGTCAACCCGAGCCAGTGGATCAGCGCGGTCCAGGGCACCGTCGCCAAGGGCGACAAGGTGTTCCTGTCGCTGATGCAGAGCATGGCGCGGGTGTCGCCGGCGCAGCAGCCCGCGATGGCTCGCTACATCTCGAACAACCTCGGGGTGGCGATTCAGGGACTGGCGCGCCGGTTCGTCGACCATCCCGTCCCGATCACCTTCCTGCTGATCGTCTCGCCGCTCGTCACGTGGCTGTGGTTGGGCGCGATCATCGCGATCATCGGTGGCCTGATCGCGCTGTGGCCGATGCCGATGCGCTCGCGGCGGGTCACCGTGCCGGCCTTCGACGACGCGTCGCCGGCCGCGCCGGCGGTACGCGTGCGCGAGCTGGTCTGAGCGACTCCTATCGGCGTGCTGCCCTTCATCATCGTGCTGGTCGTCCTGGCGATCGCGATGCTCGCGATCACGGGGCCGCTGCGGCGGGCGCGGACGCCGGCTGGCGACATGGGGGATGACGACGCCGGGCCGCCGGCCACGGTCGCCGAGCTCGAGGCCGCACGCGAAGCGAAGTACGCCGAGATCCGCGAGGCCGAGCTCGACCACGAGATGGGGAAGCTGTCCGACGAGGACTTCGAGGCCGTCGGACAGGGCCCTGCGAGGCGAGGCGATCGAGATTCTCGCGGCCCTCGATGCGGCTACCATCCCTCAGCGATGACCACGATCCTCGACATCGTGCAGGTGGGTCTGTGCGTGGTGCTGATCTTCCTGATCCTCATGCACTCCGGCAAGGACGCCGGCCTGTCCGGGGCGTTCGGCGTCGGGACTGGCGCTGGGCCGTTTGGTGGTGGGTCGCTGGTCGAGCGGAACCTCAATCGATGGACGGTTGGGTTCGCGATCGCGTTTGTGATCAACACGATCATCCTCATCAAAATCTCCTAGCCGGGGCCAAGGCGGCCTAGTCCGCCACCCCGGCAAGCCGTGCGGGCCCTGACCGGTCCCGTCCGTGTGCGGGAGCGTCGCGGTTACGCGGACTCGCAGCTCAGGTCCCGCGAGGCTTGCCGGTCTGGCGACCATCCCGCCTTGGCTGGCTCCGAGCGCGTTTGCCTCGGTCTTGGCACTTTTTCCGCGACCCAGGTCATTACTCCTGGTGGGAGCTTGCCGCCGGTGGAGATCCAGGAGCCGGCGAGGATCAGGAGGAGGCCGGCTACGGCGCCGGCGCCGGGTGATTCGCCGAGGAGGGCGACTCCGAGGGCGACGGCTACTACTGGGTTCACGTAGGTGATGACCGTGGCCTTCGACGTGCCCGCCTCACGGATCAGGACCGTGAAGACGATGAAGGCGAGGGCGGTGCAGACGAGGGCGAGGACCACCACGGAGGCGATCGCCCCTGCGGATGGCACCTTCTTGGGTAGGTCGACGATCGTCAGGGGGGTCAGGAACAGGGTGCAGATGCCGAGTGAGGCGCCCATCACGGCGCGCGAGTCGAGGCCGGTGAAGCGGTGCTTGATGACCATCGGCCCGATCGCGTAGCCGACCGCGGCGACCAGGATGGCGCCCGTTCCGAGCAGCTCGGAGGCATTGCCGGCGACGTCGAGCCCCACGAGCGCGATCACCCCGCCGAAACCGAGCACGAGGCCCGCGAAACGGAGCGGCGTCGGCTTTTCCGAGTGGTCGAACCGAAGCGCCAGCAGCGTGCCGATCAGCGGCACGGCGGCGATGATGATCGCGGCCAGCGAGCTCGACACCCGCTGCTCGCCGAACGCGATCAGCGGAAACGGGAGGCTGGTCTCGACCAGAGCGTAAAAAGCGAGCCACCGCCAGCGCCCTTTCAGCTGGCGGAGCGTGCCGGCGCGCCAGGCCAGGGCGAGCAGAACGATCGAGGCGAGCGCCACCCGCGACCAGGCGAGCGACGCCGGCGTGAACCCGTGGCGGACCGCGATCCGGATGAACAGGTACGGGATCCCCCAGATGACGGAGGCGGCGGCAAAGGCGATCCAGGCACGGCGGGTCATATTCCGATCCTACGACCCGGGAGCCGCCGGATACTCATCGCTCAGCGATGCACGCTTCCAGCGGAGGGGTCGCTGAAAGTCTGCGTGCTTGGCTACCACGCCGCGTGGTAGATCTCCAGGATCTCGTCTCGGTCGGCGGCGGGCGGCGTGAGGTTGAGCTCGGGCCGGGAAGCCGCCTGCTCGGCGCACTCGGAGAGCGCCGCCTCGGTGACACCAACGTCGCGCAGGCGGGTGGCGCCGGTCAGCGACGCGATCCGCACGGCGAGGGGACGGGCGTCCAAACGCGCCACCTCGTCCGGGAATCGCCGAGCGAGCGCGTCGATCGTGTGGGGGAGGAGGATCGAGTTCGCCTGGCCGTGGCCGGCGCCGGCGAACCTGACCAGCGTCTGTGAGAGCACGTGGTGCAGTCCGTAGCCGGTCGAGCCGATCACGTAGCCGCCCAGCAGCGCGCCGAGCGCGAGGGCGGAGCCGTCGGGAGCGTCGAAATCACCGAACCCCTGATCGAGCAGCCGGATCGACTCGAGCGCCGCGAGCGTCGCGATCGGATTAGCCAGCGGGGTCAGCGGCCCCTCGGCGGCATGGGCGAGTGCGTTGCCGGCGCTGCCCGCGAGCTCCTGTGCCGGTTGGGAGGCGCAGATCGAGGGGTCGTTGATCACGACCGCGGGGCGGACCGGTGGCGAGTCCATCGGTACCCCGGTGGGGCGCCGGTGCACCGCGGTCATCTCGGCGCCGGACAAGGTGGTAGGGATCGCTGCCACACGGCGCGGCGGGTCGGCCGACGCGAGCGCCTTGGCTGTGTCGATCACGCGTCCGCCTCCGAGCGCGACCAGCAACTCGCCGGTGATCTCGGGACGCAGCGCGGCCGCCACCTCGTCGACACGACCGGGTGAGACCATATGCAACGCGCCGGCGCCTTCAACCACATCCGGCAGCTGCGCCGCGGCGCGCCGGGTCGTCAGCAGCGTGTAGCCAGGTCCCCCGAGCAGCTCCGGCGTCGGCGGGTGGCCAAAGTGGATCACCCGCTCGCCGTCTCGCCAAGTGAAAGGCCCGATCACATCACCTCCGTTCGTAGTTCGCCGAGTCCCTCCGCCCACAAGGCCACGGTGTCGCCCGGCTCGATCCAGTGACCGTCGATCGGCCCGAGCTCGAGCAGGCAGCCGCCCGTCAGCGTGCCGGATCCGATCACATCACCGGGACGCAGGCGCGTCCCCCGCGCCGCCTGCGCGACCAGCTCCGGCCAGGAGAAGTGCATCGGCTCCGAATTCGCACGCGCCACCGGGCGGTCGTTGACCGTCACCGTCGCGGCCAGGTGGAGCCACTCGCCGTCGTAGGGAAGTTCGTCCGGCGTCACCAGCCACGGGCCGAGGCTCGTTGCGAAGTCCTTGCCCTTCGCCGGTCCCAGGCCGACCGTCATCTCGTGGCGCTGGACGTCGCGGGCGCTCCAATCATTCATCAGCGTGAACCCGGCGATCCGTTCGCCGGCGCCGATCACAGCGGCGATCTCGAGCTCGAAATCGAGCCGCTCCACCCCCTCGGGCCGCGTGATCGGTGCGCCCGGACCGTAGATCGCGGCCGGGTTTGAGAAGTAGAACACGGGGATCTCGTACCAGGCGGGCGGGATCGTCGCCCCGCGCAAGCGAAAGCCGGCGGCGACGTGGCCCTCGTAGGCGTAGAAGTCGCGGACGCTTGGGGGTTCGGGCACCGGCGCGAGCAGTCGCACATCCGCCAGCCGGTAGGTGGGACCAGCGGGATCCCTGCCGCTGCCGGCCAGCCACTCGACCATCGTGGGCGCCGAGAGCTCCACGATTGTGTGGTCCGGCGTGAGTTCGCCCACGCGCGCGCCGCCCGCCGCCGCCATGAACGTCACCAGCCTCACTGCTGCTCGCCGAGCTGATCCACCAGTCGCAGCAGGTCGAGAGGGCTGAACGGCTTGGTCAGGAACAGATCCGCGCCTGCGTCCTCGGCACTCCGCTCGACGTTGTCGCCGTGGGCGGCGGTCAGCATCACGATCGTGGCGTGGCCGGTCCGCTCCTCGGAGCGGAGCTGCCGGCACGCGTCGATCCCGTTGAGGACCGGCATGTCGACGTCGAGGAACACGAGCGTCGGTCGCTCGCGGCGGGCGACCTCTAGCGCCTGAGCGCCGTCCGCCGCTTCGTGGAGATCGAAGTCGGCGACATCCTCGAGCGTGGTGGCTATGAGCTTGCGAATGAACGGGTCGTCGTCGACGACGAGCACGCCCCGGCTCATTGGATCTCGGTCCGGATCCGATCGAAGATCTCGTCTCCAATTGAGTTGAACGCCTCGACCACGCGTGGATCGAACTGCGTTCCTGACTCGGCGGTGATCATCCTGCGCGCTCGTGCGAGCGACGACGCGGGGCGGTAGGGGCGGTCGCTGGTCAGCGCGTCGAGCACGTCGGCGACGGCAAACACGCGCGCGGCGAGCGGGATCTGCTCGCCGGCCAGCCGATCCGGGTAGCCGTTGCCATCCCAGCGCTCGTGATGGGAGCGAATCACCTCCGCAGCCTCGCCGAGGAACCCAATCCCGCGGATGATCTCCGAGCCCTTGATCGGGTGCTCCTCCATCTGCTTGCGCTCGGAGTCCGACAGCGACTGTGGCTTGAACAGGATGCGGTCCGAGACCGCGACCTTGCCGATGTCGTGGAGCAGGAACCCGAACTCGATCTCCGGATGATCGGTCAGCGTGAGCCCGAGCGAGCGGCCGATCTCCATCCCGTAGGCGGCGACCCGCTCGGCGTGCTTGCTCGTGTAGGCGTCGCGCGCCTCGACCGCGTTCGACAGGGCGCGGACCGTCGCCATGTAGGACTCGCGCAGCTCCTGCGAGCGGGCGCGCTCCTGCTTGAACGTCTCACGAAGGTCGGCGGCATAGCGCTCGAGCTGGCGCTCCTTGTCGGCCGACTCCTGCTCGCGGCGGGAGAGCTCCGCGCGAAGCCGCTCGATCTCCTCGATCAGTTCGCTCTCGCTCCGAACCGCCATCTGTGGATATCAGACTAACTGTTGCGATCGCCTCGGAGGGCGGCGAGGAGGGCGGACGCGGCTTGGTCGACCGGCACGACCTCCATCCCGAGCTTGCCGATGCCCGGCGGGGCGGGGGTCACGCCGTCGGAGAACAGGATCACGGCCCGCCGCAGACGCCGGCCGCGCAGGTCGAGCGCTTGCAACACCGCCTGTGGTCGCTGGGTGCCGACGTCGACGAGCGCGACCTCAAAGCGACGCTCGCCACACACTCGCGCGGCGGCGGCGCCCGTGGTTTCCCACTCGTGTTCGATCCCGAGCTCGTCGAGCTGGGGCTCGAGCACCGGTTGGAGCTCCTCGCGGCCCACGACGAGGACGCGGGAACGACCCGCGCTGACCGCGGCGCCGAGCACGTCGCGCAGCTCGTCGGCGTCGATCGGCTTGGACACGACCCACTCGCCGGAGAGCTCCTGGCGGCCGGAGAACACCGACACGAACAGGATCGGCGTGGTGCGCAGGTCGGGGTCGGCGCGGATCTCGCGCAGCACCTCGAAGCCGTCCATCCCGGGCATCAGGATGTCGAGCGTGACGGCGTCGTAATGGCTGGCGCGGAGTTCCGCCAGCGCCTCCTCGCCGCTCGTGGCGACGGTTGTCTCGATGTCGAGCGGCGCGAGCTGACCCGCGATCAGCTCGGCGATGTCGGGCTCGTCGTCGATCACCAGCACGCGGCGGCCGCGGATGGCATCGAGCGGGCGGCCGTATTCGGGCCCGGCGACCGCGGCCGGGAGCAGCACCTTGAAGGCCGTGCCGCGGCCGGGCTCGGAGTCGACCTCGATCTGCCCCTCGTGCAGGTCGACGAGCGACTTGACGATCGACAGGCCGAGCCCGGTGCCGGGGCTCGAATGGGCTCCGGTCCGGCCGTCGGCGCTGGCCGCCGTCCCGCGATAGAAGCGTTCGAACACGCGCCCGACCTCCGCCTCGCTCATCCCGATGCCGGAGTCCTCGACGACGATCTGGACCCACGCCCGGTCAGGCTCTACGCCGACGTGCAGGCGGCCGCCCTCAGGCGTGTACAGATGGGCGTTGGTCAGCAGGTTGGCGACGATCTGGCGCACGCGGCCCGCATCGGCGAGGGCGAGCGGCAGCGCCGGGGCGACGTACACACCGAGCTGCTGGTTGCGCTCCGCGATCCGCGGCCCCATCAGCTCGGCGACCTCCCGGACGGCCTCGCCGACATCGATCGGCCGGCGGTGGATCTCAACGTGGTCGGCCTCGATCCGCGCGACGTCGAGCAGGTCGTTGACGAGGTCGACGAGCCGATCGGTGGAGCGGAGGATGATTTCGACGAACTCGCGCTGACGCTCTGACATGTTCTCCGGCGAGCGGGCCAGCAGCTCCACGAACCCCTTGATCGAGGTCAACGGACTTCGCAGCTCGTGCGAGGCGGTGGCTACGAACTCCGACTTTGCGCGCTCGAGCCGCGCACGCTCGGACATGTCTCGCACGGTCCAGACGATGCCGTCCTGGCTATCGCCGAGCGTAGCCGCAGTGATCGAGAGCGTGCGCCCACCGTGCTCGACGACGGTCTCGGAATTCAGCGCCGCGTCCAAGGGTGGCAGCGGACTCCCGGCTGCGTCGATCCGCCGTGCGGCGACAAGTTCGGGTAGAAGCTCCGAGGCGCGCGGGTTGACGGCGCCGATAGTGGTGGAGTCGGGCTCGGTGACGATCAGGGCATCGCCCAGGCTCTCGATCGTGACCGCCAGCCGCCGGCGCTCGTCCTCGATCCGCCGCTGGGCGCTCGACAGGTCCTCGCCCATCGCGTTGAACGCCTTGCCCAGCTCCTGAAGCTCGCGCGGACCCGCCGGCTTGACCCGCTCGTCGAGCTGGCCTGCGGCGAGCGCCCGCGTGGCCGCGACCAGGGCGTCGAGGGGTTGTCGCATCGCCCCGACGAGCACGGTGATCAGTGCGAGCGCGCCCAGCAGCGCGAGCACCCCCGCCACGATCACGACGATCACCGCCCGCCGCGTGTCCGAGCGGGCCCGGCTCCGCGCCGCGGTTTGGCGCTGGGACTGACGCGCCTGCACCTGCACCGCAAGCGTGCGGGCGTGGGCCAGCGGACCGTTCAGCGCGGTGGCCTGTACCGGGCGACGGGTGGCGAAAAGCGCTCGGGCACGGGCCTGGGCGGCGATCTCCGCGGCGATCAGCCGGGCGCTCGGCCGATCCGAGCGGGCAAGGTCACTCGCGATGGATGCGGTGCCCAGGTAGGCGGCGGTGGCCTGCCGACGCTCGACCTTGGCGTTTGCGCCGCGGGCGTCCCGCAGAACCTCCTCCTCGGCGATCCCCTCGGCGGCGAGGTTTGCCGCCGCAGTGGCCAGCGACGAGGAGCGGACCAGCGCGTTCTCATACGTCTGACGAGCGCTGTACAGGCTCGATACCCCGAGCGCTGCGATCACCGCCAGCACGAGCGTGAGCCCGACCAGCGCCACACGCAGCGAACGGGCGATCGAAAGGCGCTGCATGATGCCCCGAGCGTACCGACGGGGATGGGCGGAACCTGGCGCCTGCACGGGTTTTCGCAGTTAAGATGGGGGCATGAGCCTGGCTCGGGCATGGACGCGGCAGCTTTACGGTGCGACGGGCGTGTCATTGCTCGCGGCGGCGGCGATTGTCGGCGCGCTGCTGGCGCTGGCGGCGTCCGGCGGGCTGGGTGGCCTCGGATCGCTCGGGCAGGCGTTCGCCGGTCCTTCGCTGCCGGCGGCCGCGCCCCCCGACGGCAAGCTGGTGGCCGGGGGTAGCACTGACGCGAAGCCGCTCCCGGTCCTAGCGGCGGCGCCTGCCGCAGTAGGCACGGGTCGCGGAGCCGGCGGTGCGGGCGCGAGGTCCGGTGGAGCGGGCCGAGCCAATGGTGGCGCGGCTACCGTGGGCACCACCGGGCCAGGCCGCGCTGCGGGGGGCGGCGCGACGGGCGGAACCACCACCGGCACAGGGACTGGCGGCGGGACGGGCGGTGGCACCGGTAGTGGCGGCGGCACCGGGGGCGGTGGCGGCGGGGGCGGTGGCGGCGGCGGCGGATCGACACTGATCGGCAAGGTCATCGGCGTCGGCACGTCGATCACGCAGAAGGTGCCCGGCCCGGTGGGCACGATCGCCACCCAGGTGCTCCAGTCGGTCGGAAGCACGCTCGAGCAGGTAGTGCCTCTGACCTCGGGCTCCTCGTCGCTGATGGGGCTCGTCGGCAAGGTTGCTTCCGGGCTTCACCTTCCGTGAGAGCTCTCGCGGCGCGGGCCTCGGCGCTCACGTGCGCGGTCGCGCTGGTCGCGTGCGGGCACGCATCTGGGACGGGCACGGCCGGCACGGCCCCGGCCGCATCTGTGGGCTCGGCGGTCCCGGCCCGCGTTCCGGATGGCGACTGGCTGCAGTTCAACTACGACGCACAGCGAACCGGCGTGGGGCCGTCGGACACAGGTATCAACTCCGGGGACCTGCAGCGGCTGACCGCGCGCGTCGTGGGACTGCCCGGGACTGTGGACGCGTCCGTGATCGCGCTCCACCACGTGAAGGTTCGGGGCCGGGCCCACGACGTGCTGATCATGACCACGACGTATGGCCGCACGCTCGCTCTCGACGCCGGTACGGGCCAGCGCTTGTGGGAGTACGCACCGCGCGATATCGGCTCCTACCAGGGTGGCCCGCAGATCACCACGGCGACCCCCACCGCCGACCCCGACCGCGCCTACGTGTACGCGATGAGCCCGGACGGCTACGTGCACAAGCTCGCCGTGGCCAACGGTCACCAGGTGTGGGAGACCAAAGTGACCAAGCTGCCCCAGCGCGAGAAGCTTGCGTCGCCGGCCACGATCGAGGGCAGCTCGCTGATCGTCGAGACCGACGGGTACACCGGCGATACGCCGCCGTACCAGGGACACGTCGTGGCGCTGCAGCGCTCGAGCGGGCGGATCCGACACGTCTTCAACACGCTGTGCTCGAACCGGCCCTTCATCCAGGTTCCGACCACATGCGGCGCGTCCGACTCGGCTATCTGGTCGCGCGCGGGCGCGGTCCTCGTGCCCGGCACGGGCGACATCCTCGTCACGACCGGCAACGGACCGTTCAACGGCACCACCAATTGGGGCGACAGCGTGCTCGAGCTTGCCCCCGATGCGACCCGCCTGCTCCACAACTTCACACCACCCGACCAAGCGCAGCTGAACGCAGCCGACCAGGACCTGGGCAGCACCTCACCCGCTGTGCTGCCTGATCCCGGCGGACCGCCGCTGATCGTCCAGGGCGGAAAAGACGGGCTGTTGAAGCTGATCAACCTCGATCGGATGGATGGCACCAGCGGACGCGCCGGCCCCCGCACCGGCGGCGCGCTGCAGACCATTCCCACCCCGGGCCACGATCTGATGTTCACCGCGCCTGTCGTCTGGGTCCATTCCGGGCGCACGTACCTGTTCGTCGCCGACGGATCGGGCACGGCTGAGTACGTGCTCCACTCCGGTCCCAACCCACGGCTGTCGGTGGGCTGGTCGAACGGCACCGCGGGTAATAGTCCCGTTCTCGCCGGTGGGTTGCTGTACGTGTACGACCGGGGCGGCACGCTGAACGTGTACAGCCCCACGAGCGGGCAACTGCTCCGTTCGTTCGCGGCGTCATCGGGCCACTGGAATAGTCCGATCGCCGTCGGTGGTCGGGTCGTGGTCCCGGTCGGCAACGGCAACGACCACTCGACCAGCGGCACGCTGTACATCTGGCATCTGCCGGGTCGCTGAGTCCCGGCTCTGACCGTCGGCAACGGGCGGTCGCTCCCTGGCCGCACAGAGCTGGGGCGGAGGCCGCACCGCTGCAAGTTTCCCTGCAAGCGTAGGGTTTTTAGGGGTCGTCAGCGACGGGCTTGCTAGCTTGGCCGCCGCCTTGTCCGTGATCCACCGGGTATCTACCGCCGGCGCGGTGGCAGCGGTCGCAGCCGCGGTCGCGCTCCCCGCCCCAAGCCGGGGCGACCTCTCGAGCCAGTACCAGACTCATCGGGAGCAGGCCAACCAGCTCCAGGCGAAGATAAGCGCCGACAGCGGCGAGATCCATGCGTTCGACGGCACAATCGCCTCGTTGCAGAAGCGGCTGAGCGCCGTCGAGCAGAGCGTCGCCGTGCAGGAGCGGCTGCTCAGGGCGACCCAGACCCAGCTCGGCATCGCGCGGACCAAGCTGCAGTCGCTCGAGCGCCAGTGGGCCCGCGACCGAGTCGTGTTGGCGGCACAGCTCGTGCGCGATTACGAGTCCCCGCCGCCGGGCGTGGTCAGCGTTGTGCTCGAGGCGCACGGGTTCCAGGACCTGCTGAGCCGGCTCGCCAACCTGCGCGCGATCGCCC
The DNA here is from genome assembly GCA_963794825.1 of uncultured Solirubrobacterales bacterium. Classification (GTDB taxonomy): domain Bacteria; phylum Actinomycetota; class Thermoleophilia; order Solirubrobacterales; family Solirubrobacteraceae; genus Palsa-465. Next base: position 1,209,299 of record CAWCFB010000001.1, on the reverse strand, counting down.
GCGCAAATGCCCGAGCCGGGCTGGAGGTCAGGATCGAGCGTGCGGCGGTCGGGGCGCAGGCCCGCCGCCTGGCTCTGGTCGAGGCCCAGCGCCAGCGGGCGACGACGGCGGTGCTCGACGAGCGCGACCAGATCGCACGGCTGAAGCTCTCGGTCGTCGATAAGGAGCTCCCGTTCGCGCGCGCCCGCGCGGCAGCCAGGCAACGGCTTAAAGGACTGCAGAAGTCGCTCACCCACGAGGCGCACGTGCTCGACCAGGAGGCCGCCCAGTCCGGCTCGTTCAGCGGCGGCGTGGCGCTGCCGCCGAGCAGCTGCACAAACACGCCGTTCGTCGCCCACGGAGGCGAGTGGGGACTGTTTCTGGCGCCGGGCACGAACTACACGGTCAACCAGGAGCCGATCATCGCGGCGCGACTGGACACCCTCGGTACGGCTCTCCACCTCCACCTGATGGGCATATCGGGTTACCGCTCGCCGCAGCACTCCGTCGAGGTCGGAGGCTTCGCCGACGATCCCCACACCCGGGGCGAGGCGTCCGATACGCCCGGGATCGAGGGTGTGCCCGAGTCGATCCTGCTCGAGTACTGCCTCACGCGACCGTTCCCGGGCGCGGCCGAGGCGGATCACATTCAGGAGTCCTAGCCGGCAGTGGCGCATGCGGCTCCGACGCCGCGATGCCACTAGAGTCGCGGCCGTGCTCGCGATCGAAGACCAGCTCGCGATCGAGCGGCTCGTCAACGAGTACGCGTGGCTGCTCGATCACCAGCGCTGGCACGACGTCGCGCAGCTGTGTACGGATGACGCTGTGCTCCTCATCCGCGCCCGCGAGATCGTCGGTCATGAGGGCCTGGCCCAGTGGGCGGAACGGCGAGCCCAACGGGCCAACCGGCGAACCCAGCACCAGATGATGTCGCCGCGTCTCCAAGCGGTCGGGGCCGACGAGGTGCATGGCACGGCTCCCCTCGTCCTGCACGTGGCCAAGACTGGGGGCGGGGGCACGTACGTCGATCTCGTCGGTGAGTACGAGGACGAATATGTGCGCACGCCGAGCGGGTGGAAGTTCCGCCGCCGGCGGCTGGTTCAGATCTGAGCCCGCGCCAGCAGTAGCGCTCGCTCGCGCTCGTTGTGCGTCAGGGCCGCCGCCCGCTTTAGCTCGGCCCGCGCCTCCGCCGCTCGTCCCATCCGCGCGAGTAGGTCAGCGCGGACGCTCGGCAGCAGGTGGTAGCCGTCCAGCTCGCCGGACGCGACCAGCGCGTCGACAAGCTCGAGCCCGGCTTCGGGGCCGAACGCCATCGAGACCGCGACGGCGCGGTTGAGCTCGACCACCGGCGAAGGGGAGAGCTGGGCCAGCGCGTCGTACAGCGCTGCGATCCGCTCCCAGTCGGTGTCAGCAGCGGCACCGGCGCGCGCGTGGCAGGCCGCGATCGCGGCCTGCAGCGAGTACGAACCGAGCGGTCGGCCGAGCGCGAAGGCATGGTCGAGGGCCGCCAGCCCGTGCCGGATCAGAAGACGGTCCCACCGCGAGCGGTCCTGGTCGGCGAGGAGGATCGGCTCGCCGCCGGGGCCGACGCGGGCGTGGAGCCGTGAGGCCTGGATCTCCATCAGCGCCAGCAGCCCGTGAACCTCGGGCTCGTCAGGCATCAGCCGGGCCAGGATCCTGCCCAGCCGCAGGGCGTCGTCGCACAGCGCCGGCCGGACCCAGTCCCCTCCGGCGGTCGCCGAATAGCCCTCGTTGAACACGAGGTAGATCACTTCGAGCACCGATGACAGTCGCTCGGGCAGCTCATCGTGGCCGGGCAACTCGACCGTGACGTGCGCGGCGGCGAGTGTCCGTTTGGCACGTACGACCCGCTGGGCGACGGTCGCGGTGGGGACGAGGAAGGCGCGGGCGACCTCCTCGGTGGTCAGGGCGCCGATCAGCTTGAGCGTCAGCGCCACCCGCGCCTCCGTCGACAGCACTGGGTGGCAGGCGACGAACACGAGCGCGAGCAGGTCGTCCTTGACCGATCGGTCGAGGTCGGCGTCGAGATCGGCCTGGGAGAGCTGTTGCTCGCGCTCCTCCATCCGGCCGAGCCGCTCGACCTTCCGTTCGAGTGTGGCCCGGCGGCGGATCAGGTCGATCGCCCGGTGCTTGGCGGTGGCCATCAGCCAGGCACCCGGATTGTCCGGGACGCCCGACCGAGGCCATTGCTCGAGCGCCGCCACGAGCGCGTCGCCGGCGAGCTCCTCTGCCAGTCCGACGTCGCGGACGATCCGGGCGAGACCCGCGATCAGCCGCGCGGACTCGATCCGCCAGACCGCGTCGATCGCGCGGCGCACTTCATCATCGTTACGCGGAGGCATCTCCGGTCGCCGCCGCGCGCACGTCGGGAGGGAAGTCCTCGAGCTCCTGGACCTGGCGCAATTCGATCACGCAATTGCGGCCCGGGCACCGTTTGGCCCATTCGACCGCCTCCTCCTTGGAGCGGACCTGGATCATCCAGTAACCGCCGATCAGCTCCTTGGCCTCGGTGAACGGCCCATCGGTGACGCGGATCTCGCCATCGGTGGAAAACGCGATCCGCGCGCCCTTCGAGCTGTCGTGCAGCCCGTCGAGCGCGAGCAGGACGCCGGCCTCGTCGAGTGAAGCGTTGTACCTCGACATTTCGGCGACGGTCTCGGCCGACGGCGTCCAGTTCTCGGGCGTGTCCTGCACCTGGGGGATCATCAGCATCATGAAGCGCACGTCAGTACCTCCTGGTTGTGTTGCTCATGTCCCTGCGTCGAATGGCGAACGGCCGGATCGACACGGTAGCGGTGGTAGCCGGCGCAGCCGGATCGGAGGCTAGGGGGCGTCCGCCCCAACGGCCGTCGAGCTGCGCAAGCGCTACGGGTCCGCCGGCGGGTTGAGCTGGTCTCAGGAGCCGGGCGCGCCGAAGGTCGAGCGCAGCGTGCGTGCGAGCCGCCGCGCCCTGTCGGTCCCTCGCCGCCCGGCCCACGGATGCGGGCCCATCGCCCACGGGTGCCATCCGAGCGTGCCGTAGTGCTCGCGCAGCAGCGCCTTGAGCTCGCCGCGATGCTCGCCGCAGGCATACCGCTGCGGCCCGTAGATGCCGCGACCGTGCCAGGTCAGCCAGCGGCCGGGCTCGGCGTCGACGTACTCCCCGTGGCGCAGATCGAGCAGCTGGCGCTCGAGCGCCTTCTGCGTCTCGGGATCCGGCTGGGCGTCGCAGATCTCGCACCTGAACACCACTGAAACGGGCATCAGGCAGCTCTATACCCGCTCGTCAGCTCCTTACCCCGCCGCCGCCAATCCGGTTCAACGTCGAACGTCTTCCGGATCCGGCGCTCGCGCAGGTACCTGACGATCGGCCCGTGCGCGACCCTGGCGGTGCGGGCGTAGATCCGCGCCGCCGCGTCGGGCTCCACGAACGGCATGTACTTGTCGGGGAACCCCGGCATCGTGCACGCCATGCAGATGCCGCCCACGTTGGGGCAGCCGCCGATTCCGTTCTGCCAGCCCCGGATCGGCACATTGCACCTGACCACGGGGCCCTTGCAGCCGAGTTTGACCAGGCAGTGGCCATCGCCGTGGCCGGTCGAGAATTGGCCCTGCTCGGCCATCCCGGCCCGGTTGCACGTCTCATGGACCGTCCGTCCGAAGATCCGGGTCGGCCGGCCCTGTTCATCGAGATCCAGTGGCGGACCCATCTGTGCGAGATGGAGCATCACGCAGAGCAGGGTCTCCGTGATGTTGTCCGGCTGCACGGGGCATCCTGGAAGGTTGATGATCGGGATGCCCCGCCGCGAAATCCACCGCGCGCCGAGGTAGTCGCGCAGCCCCATCGCACCCGTCGGGTTATTGCGCATCGCGGGGATGCCTCCGTAGGCAGCGCACGTGCCGAGCGCCATCACTGCGGCAGCGCAAGGGGCGAGCCGGTCGATCCATTCGGTGGTGAGAATCGGCTGGCCGGTGTCGGTGTGGATCCCGAAGCCGGCCCAGTGGCCGTCGCCGTTGATCTCCTCGTTGGGGACCGAGCCCTCAAGCACGAGGATGAATGGGTCAAGGAGGCCGGCCACGGCTTCGGACCACGGCCGCAGGAACTCCTCGCCGCTCTCGTACGACAGCACCGGATTGTGCAGGATCATCGGCGGCATGCCGGGAAGACACCCGCGGAGCAGATCCTCGAGGCTCGGGTTGCTCGCGGCGGTCATGGCCAGGGATTCGCCATCACAACCGAGACCGCCGCTCAGCCACAGGACATGGATCGGGCGGTGGTCGGGAACGCCGGGCGCCGACGGCTCCAGCGCGCCCGTCATGCGTGTGCCTGGCGGGGTGTGTCGGCGGCCTCCGCCCCCGCATCGTGGCGTGCCAAGTGGGCGGTGCGATCTACCAGGGCCTCCAGGTGCTCCTGCACCGTCCCGTGCAGATGCCAGTCGCCGGCGCTGCCCGTGACCAGTTCGGCATGGGAGAGCCGCGACAGGGCGTGGGAAATCGACGGCCGCTCCGCGGCGACCAGCTGGCCGAGGAGCCGGTGGGTCAAGGGCAGCGTGAGCCGGATGCCGCTCGGCTCGACCCGGCCCCATCGCGCCGCCAGGTGCCACAGCAGCAGCACGAGCCGGACCTCGAGCTTCGGCTGGCACGAGATCGCTCGTAGTGCGCCGGCGTCGGCGTTCCGTCGCTCAGCCCGGCGAAACAGCGCCCGGAGCAGCTGCGGCCACGACTGGACGCGCTCGACAAAGGCGCCGTCGAGGAGCGTCAGCCGCGTCGGCGCCAGCGCGTGCCAGGTGCACTCCCGCTCGACCATGTCGTCGTCGAGTTCGCCCGGCGGCTGCAGCAGGTCGCCGGGACCGAGCAGCTCGCAGATCGTGCGGCCGGCCACGCACGTGTCCAGGGCAATCAGCCCGTCGATGACGAGCAGGCCCGGGCCGTCACCGACAGACCTGAACCACGAGCTGAGATCGCACCCGCCAATCTCGGCGTGAAGGATCCGGGCGGTCGCGTGCTGGCGCGCGGAGAGCCGCATCCGCAGCTCGAGCTCTTCGGCGAGGTCTGGGTCGAGATCGAGCAGGTAGGCGAACAGCTGCGGGCGACCCCGGTTGGCGAGCCGCGGGCCTCGGCCCGGGCCAGGGCTGGCCTTTCGGCCTCAGCGTTTCCCCCCTTCGCCCTGCATCAAACAGGCTCCTCTCGATCAGCTGGGGATCAGCCGAGTCTACGCTCCAAACGGGGGTCAAGTGAGCCCAGCTCTCCGCCAGCAAGGCGATCCGCCGCGCTGGTGTAACCCGCATTACCGAGCTAGGACCCGGCTCGCGCCCAGGTGGTAAAACAACTTTCTCGGCAATCCCCTGAGGAGAGGATGACCGTATGTGTCTGGCCATACCGGGGCAGATCATCGAAGTCGTGGACGAGCAAAACCGGCTCGCCAAGGTGGACGTGGCCGGTGTCAGGCGCAACGTCAACATCGGTCTCCTCGACGCCGACGGGACCCCGGTGGGTCCCGGCGACTGGGTGCTGATCCACGTCGGGTTCGCGATCTCGCAGGTCGACGAGGAGGAAGCGCGGGCGACGCGCGACCTGCTCGAGCGGATGGGGGCTGATTACGAACAGGAGCTCGAGGAGCTCAAGGCGAGCGTGATCGATTGACCCCGGTCTCGTTGCCCGCGCCGGACACCGTATGCGGATCGACCCACTGCATCACCTGCGGCGATGACGGCGATCCGATGACCGTGGTTGCGGTCGACGAAAGCCAGGGCCTGGCCGTCTGTCAAGGCGACGACGGCGCTCAGATGACGGTGGAGATCGGCCTCGTGGCCCCGGTGTCCCCGGCCGAACGTCTGCTTGTCCACGCTGGCACGGCGATCGCGAGAATCGAATGAAGTTCGTCGACGAGTTCCGAGATCCAGAGCTGGGCCGAGCCCTGGCCGGGGAGATCCTGTCGCTCGTCGAGCCGGGGCGGCACTACAAGGTGATGGAGGTGTGTGGTGGGCACACGCACTCGATCTACAAGTACGGCGTCGACGACCTGCTGCCGGCGAACGTCGAGCTCGTGCACGGTCCAGGCTGTCCCGTGTGCGTGATCCCGATGGGCCGCGTCGACGACGGGATCGCGATCGCGCGGAACCCCGAAGTGATCTTCACCTGCTTCGGAGACATGATGCGCGTGCCCGGCTCAGAGGGGTCGCTGTTGCAGGCCAAGGCCGCCGGCGCGGACATCCGGATGGTCTACTCGCCGCTCGACGCGCTGCGGATCGCGCGGGAGAACCCTGATCGGGAGGTCGTGTTCTTCGCCATCGGGTTCGAGACGACCGCGCCATCGACGGCGCTCACACTGAAGCGCGCCCGCGCCGAGGGGACCAAGAACTTCTCGGTCATGTGCAGCCACGTGACGATCGTGCCGCCGTTGCGGGCGCTGCTCGAGTCGCCTGATCTGCGGCTCGACGGGTTCATCGGACCCGGCCACGTGTCGACCATCGTCGGGGCCCGGCCGTTCGAGTTCATCCCGGTCGACTACGGCAAGCCGGTGGCGATCGCCGGCTTTGAGCCGCTGGACATCCTGCAGGCGATCGCGATGGTCCTGCGCCAGCTCGACGAGGGCCGCTGCGAGGTCGAGAACCAGTACAAGAGGGTCGTTCCCTACGAGGGGAACCTGCGCGCGCTCCAGGTGATGAGCGAGGTGTTCGAGCTGCGCCCCCATTTCGAATGGCGAGGCCTGGGGTTCATCTCCCACAGCGGCCTCAAGCTGTCCGATGCCTACGCCGACCTCGACGCCGAGCTGCGCTTCAGCGTGCCCGGCGTCCGCGTCGCCGACCCCAAGGCGTGCCAGTGCGGGGAGGTCCTCAAAGGCGTGATCAAGCCGTGGGAGTGCAAGGTGTTCGGCACCGCGTGCACGCCCGAGCGGCCGATCGGGACGTGCATGGTCTCCAGCGAAGGCGCCTGCGCGGCGTATTACAACTTCGGCCGGTTCGCGCGCGAGCGGGAGGTCGTGTGAGCGACGCGGCGGTCTCCGAGCGCGAGCAGAAGATCCTCGGGATCATCGAAACGGCACGCTCCAAGCGGGGGAAGTTCCGCGACGAGCGGATCAACATGTCCCACGGCGCGGGCGGCAAGGCGACGCAGTCGCTGATCGAGGGGCTGCTGGCGCCGGCGTTCGAGAATGAGACGCTGAGCGAGATGGCGGACGCGGCGACGGTCGCCATCGACGGCGTCTCGGTCGCGATCACCACCGACTCTTACGTAGTTAGACCGCTCAGGTTTCCGGGCGGCTCGATCGGAGAGCTTGCCGTCAACGGAACGGTCAACGACCTGAGCGTGACAGGGGCGCGGCCTCTGGCACTGAGCCTTTCGCTCGTGCTCGAGGAGGGGCTGTCGGCCGATGATCTGCGCGCCGAGGTCGAAGCGATCGCCGCCGCCGCGAGCGCCGCCGGCGTGCAGATCGTCGCCGGCGACACCAAGGTCGTAGAGCGTGGCCACGCCGACGGGATGTACGTGTGCACCACGGGCATCGGGCGGCTGGATCCGCGCGCTCGGCTGTCTCCAGCCAACCTGCTGCCGGGTGACAAGATCCTCCTCTCGGGCTCGATCGGCGAGCACGGGATGGCGATCATGCTCGCCCGCGGCGAGTTTGAGCTGGACGCCGAGATCGAGTCCGACACGCGGTCGCTGTGGCCGGCGGTCGACGCCCTGCTCGACGCGACGGGTCCCAATTTGCGCTGCATGCGCGACGCCACGCGCGGTGGCGTCGCCTCGGTGCTGAACGAGCTTGCCCGCGCCTCGACGGTGGCGATGATCGTCAACGAGGCGCAGATCCCGGTGAAGGCGGAGGTCGCTGGGGCAGCGGAGATCCTCGGGATCGATCCGATGTACGTCGCCAACGAGGGGCAGATGGTCGTGTTCGTGGCGCCGGAGGCGGCGGATGAGGCGCTCGAGGTGCTGCGGGCGGTGCCCGGCTGCGAGTTGGCGGCCGAGATCGGAGAGGTGCGGACGGAACCGCCCGGGATGGTGCTGGTGCAGACGAGTTTCGGTGGCCGGCGGGTGATGGATCAGCTGGTCGGAGATCCGCTCCCGCGGATCTGTTGAGTTAGCGCTTTAAGCGAGAGGAGACGGGATGGCGAGCACGGCCTACGCAGAGCAGAAGAAGACAGAGGCGGTGACAGCCCACGTCCTGTGGATGACCACGGGCCTCTCGTGTGAGGGGGACTCGGTGGCGATGACCTCGGCGACCAACCCGAGCCTCGAGGACATCATCTTGCAGGCGATTCCCGGCATGCCGAAGGTCGTCGTCCACAACCAGGTCGTCGATTACGCGGTCGGACAGGAGTACGCACAGGCGTGGTTCGACGCCGAGGACGGAAAGCTCGACCCATTCGTGCTCTGCATCGAGGGCTCGCTCGGCAACGAGGAGATCAGTGGCGAGGGCCACTGGACCGGGTTCGCGGTCAACCCGGCGGACGGTCAACCGATCACCATGAACGAGTGGCTGGACCGGCTCGCGCCGAAGGCGGCCGCCGTCGTCGCGATCGGGACGTGCGCCACCTACGGCGGCATCCCCGCGATGAAGAACAATCCGACCGGGGCGATGGGCGTGGCCGACTACCTGGGCTGGAATTGGAAGTCGAAGGCCGGGCTGCCCGTGGTCAACATCCCTGGCTGCCCGGCCCAGCCGGACAACATGACCGAGGTGCTGCTGTACCTGGCGCTCCACCTCGCCGGTCTGGCGCCGGCGCCGGAGCTCGACGAGGCGCTGCGGCCGAAGTGGCTGTTCGGCCGGACCGTGCGCGAGGGCTGCAACCGGGCCGGGTTCGCCGAGCAGGGTGACTTCGCCACCGAGTACGGATCAGACCACCGCTGCCTGGTGAAGCTCGGATGCAAGGGCCCGGTGGTCAAGTGCAACGTGCCGGTGCGCGGCTGGGTCAACGGAATCGGTGGCTGCCCCAATGTCGGCGGCATCTGCATGGCCTGCACGATGCCCGGCTTCCCGGACAAGTTCATGCCGTTCATGGACGAGGACAAGTGGGGCGGCTGGGCGGCGCGGGTGATGCAGTACAGCTACGGCCCGATCGTCCGCTCGTTCCGCCACCGCCACATCCGGAACAACTTCGACAAAGAGCCGGACTGGCGCCGCAAGGGCAAGACGCTGACCACCGGCTACGCGAAGAGGTGGTGACCCTCGCACCTACTGCACTGGCCTCTTCGAGTACCGATTTTTAGGAGATAGAACCGATGGCAGTTGAAACCAGTCAAAAGGTGTTGGTCAAGGAGATGTCCTGGGATCCGATCACTCGGATCGTGGGCAGCCTCGGGATCCACACCGAGATCGACTTCACGAACCAGCAGGTGCTCAAGTGCTACAGCACCTCGATGATCTTCCGCGGGTTCGACATCTTCATGAAGGGGATCGACCCGCGGGACGCCCACTTCATCACCAGCCGGATCTGCGGCATCTGCGGTGACAACCACTGCACCTGTTCGTGCTTGAACCAAAACATGGCCTACGGCGTCAAGCCGCCACCGCTTGGCGACCTGGCGTTCAACCTCGCCGAGTCGGCGGACTACATCTTCGACCACGCGATCTTCAACGACTGCATGGCGAACGTCGACTTCTGCGAGCAGATGGTCAAGGAGACGAACCCGTCGCTGCTCGCGAAGGCCGAGCAGACGGCGGCGCCGGGAAGCGACATCCACGGGTTCAAGACGATCGCCGACATCATGCGCTCGCTCAACCCGTTCACCGGCGAGTTCTATCTGGAGACCCTGCACGTCGCCCGGTACACGCGGGAGATGTACTGCCTGTTCGGGGGCCGGCACACTCACCCCTCGACGATCATGCCGGGCGGTTGCAGCGCCGACATCACCCATCAGACGTGCACCGATTACTACGTGCGGCTAATGCGGTACATGGACTACGTCAAGCGCAGCGTGCCGATGCACGACGACCTGTACGACTTCTTCCTGCAGGAGCTGCCGGGTTACGACATGGTCGGCTTCCGCGAGACGAACCTCGTCAACTGGGGCTGCTTCGACGATCCCGACTACGTCGACTACGACTATCGAAACATGACGGAGTGGGGGCGCAAGCGCTACATCACCCCGGGCGTGGCGATCGGCGGCGAGCTGATCTCGACCGACCTGGTCGAGATCAACCTGATGATCAGGATCCTGCTCGGGTCCTCGTACTTCGACGGGTGGGAGAACGAGCCGACGTTCGTGACCCAGGACCCGCTCGGCAATCCGGTCGATAAGAACCACCCGTGGAACAAGGTCACGCTGCCGCGTCCCCAGAAGCGCGACTTCACCGATAAGTACACCTGGGTCGTGTCGCCGCGGATCTACGACAAACGCACCGACACGCATGTGTGCTGCGACACCGGCGGCGGTCCGTTCGCCCGCCAGTGGTGCACGGCAAAGGCGGGACTGGTCGACTTCGGCTACGTCAAGGCGACCGGTCACTCGCTGCAGATGGTGCTGCCGCGTTCCCCGAACATGCCCGAGATGGAGCTCGAGTGGAAGGTGCCGGAGAAGTCCAACGCGATCGAACGCGACCGCGCCCGGACCTACCACCAGGCCTACGGCGCGCTGATCGCGCTGCACAACCTCGAGCGGGCGATGAAGGAGGTGCAGGCGGGGCGGACCAAGAGCTGGAACAACTTCAAGGTTCCGGACTCGGCCGTCAGCTGCGGGTTCCACGAGGCCGCGCGAGGCGTGCTGTCACACCACATGGTGATTCGGGACGGGAAGATCGCCAACTACCAGCCCTACCCACCGACGCCGTGGAACGCGTCGCCGCGAGATGTCTATGGAACGCCTGGCCCCTACGAGGACGCGGTGCAGAACACGCCGATCTTCGAGGAGAACGGACCTGACAAGTTCAAAGGCATCGACATCATGCGGGCGGTCCGGTCGTTCGATCCATGCCTGCCTTGCGGTGTGCACATGTACACCGGGGGCGGCAGGGTCCGCAAGGTGATGCACACGCCCACGGCGATGGCGTGACGCGGTGACCACGACGGACCCGGTACGGACGGAGGACGGTCCAGAACGGCTGGTCGAGCGTGTGCAGGAGCTTCAGGCCGCGCTCGACTCGGCCGCGGACGCCGGCACCCGTGAGCTGGCGGAGGAGCTCGTCTCGGCGGTCGTGCAGATGTACGGCGCCGGGCTCGAGCAGATCGTCGGGACGCTGGTGTCGGCCGGGCCTGAAGGTGAGCGGCTGGCCGCGTCGCTGACCGAGGAGCCGCTGGTGGCGACGCTGCTGCTCATCCACGACCTGCATCCGGTCCCCTTGGAGGAACGGGTGCAGGCTGCGCTCGAGTCCGTACGTCCCTACATGGAGTCGCACGGCGGCGGGGTCGAGCTGCTCGGACTCGATAACGGGGTGGCGCGGATCTTCCTGCGCGGCAGCTGCTCGGACTGCTCGGCCTCGTCGGTGACGCTGGAGCTGGCCATCAAGCAGGCGCTCGAGGATGCGGCGCCGGATCTGGCCGGGCTCGAGGTCGAGGGAGTTGCGCCGCAGACCGTCGACGGCGTCGGGCTGCCGATGGTCACCGGCTCGTCGGGCATGGAACTACCCATGGTGATGTCGGCGCCGCCGCCGCCGCCGCCCTCCTGGTTCGAGGTCGGCTCGGTCGGCGAGCTGGAGGACGGGATGGTCGTCCCGGTCGCGGTTGCGGGCTCGCCGCTGGCCATCGCGAACGTGGACGGCACATTGCTCGCCTACCGCGACACGTGCGCCGGATGTGGAGGCTCGATCCACGATGGAGAGCTGCGCGCGGGCGCGCTCGCCTGCCGGCATTGCGAGCGGTCGTTCTTCCTGCCTCGCGCCGGCCGCTCGATGGACGACACGGGACTGCAGCTCGAGCCGGTGCCGCTGCTGCGCGAGAACGGCCACGTCAAGGTGGCACTTGCCGCATGAGCGAGAACGGGAACGGTGAGCCCCGGCGCGAGCGCCGGCTGATCGCGGACGCGGTGGCCGCACGGCGGCGCGCCGAGATGGTGTCCGGATTGCGCGGGCTCGCCACGCGTCGGGTCGGTGCTCCTGCCCCGGCCGGCGGACCAAGCCGACGTCGAACGGTGCGACATCTGCGGGCTGACGATCCCGGAGGACCACCGTCACCTGCTCCACCTGACCGAACGACGGATCGTCTGCGCGTGCGAGGCGTGCTGGGGGATGCGCGCGGGAGAGGGCGACTACCGGCCCGTCGGCACCCGCACGGTGTGGTTGGACGAGGTGGAGCTGCCCGAGGATCTGTGGGCGTCGTTCCAGATCCCGATCGGGCTCGCGTTCTTCATGGAGTCGACCGTCACCGGTTGCGTGGTGGCGATGTACCCGAGCCCCGCCGGAGCGACCGAATCCGAGCTCCACTTCGAGTCGTGGAGCCGGATGGTGTCGCTCAACCCGATCCTGGCCGGCATGGAGCCTGACGCCGAAGGGCTGATCGTCAACCGCATGTCGGATCCCCCCGCGTACGTGATCGCGCCGATCGACCGCTGCTACGAGCTGACCGGGACGATCAAGGTCGCCTGGGAGGGGATCTCAGGTGGCAGCGCGGTGGAGACGGCGATCGAGGCATTCTTCACAAGGTTGCGCTCGCGGGCGGTGGTGGCTTGAGTCTGTACTCGGTGCCCAGCAACGGTGACAGCGCCCCGCCGTCCATTCCCGAGCCCGAGTTCGAGGTCCTCGGGGCGCGGCCGGTGAAGTACGCGGCGGCACCGATGTTCACGATCGACCTGCAGGTCTCAGAGCCGAGCGGCCGCGCCGTGTACATGATCGCGCTTTCGATCCAGCTGATGATCGAGCCCGCGCGCCGGCGCTACGACGACGAGACCCGGGGGAAGTTGCTCGAGCTGTTCGGGCCGCCCGAGCGGTGGGCGGTGACCACCCGCAGCCTTGTCTGGTGCCAGATCGATGTGCTCGTGCCGGCGTTCACGGGCTCGACGACGGTGACGGTGCCGATCGCGTGCAACTACGACCTCGAGCTCGCGGCGACGAAGTATCTGCACGCACTGCCAGAGGGCGAGGCACCGGCCGCGATGCACTTCAACGGGACGATCTACTACCCCGGTGACGACGGCGCCCTGCAGATGGTGCTCGTGCCGTGGACGAAGTCGATCGATTTCCGCCTGCCGATCTCGGTGTGGCGCGAGACGATCGACCACTACTACCCGAACACGGGGTGGGTGGCGCTGCGTTCAGAGACGCTCGAGGCGCTCCAGCGGGCGAAGCTTGACCGCGGTCTCGCCACCCTCGACGCCGCCGTCTCGGCGCTGATCGAGGAGGGGCGGTGAGCGCTGAGCACCTCGAGCAGCTTGTCGACTCGCTCCTCTACGAGGGATACGCGCTGTTTCCGTATACGCCGGGTTCGACGAAGAACGCGACCCCGACGCCCTTCGGGATCGTCTATCCACCCGTCTACGCGTCGACGCTCGACAGTACCTTCGACTGCCTCGAGCTCCGGTGCGGGCTGGCCGCCCCGCCCGATGCGGTGCTGTCTGCCTCGGTGCGGTTTCTCGTTTCCGGCGCCGAGCGACACCAGGCCGCGGCGCGGGAGCTGTCGTTTCCCGGTGCGATGGTGGGTGCGCTCACCGGCGCGGCGGCCGTGAGGGAGGCCTCAGTCGAGCCCGCGGCGGGTCCTCCGCTGCGGGTGGAGTTGCAGCTGCGGGCACGAGCGGTGACCGAGCACGAGTACGAAGTCGTATTCAGGATCGAGAACCGGACAGTCGTTTCAAGTGGCCTTGACCGGGCGGGCGCGCTGGCGAGGTCGCTGCTGTCGACCCACCCCGTCGTGCGCGTCCGCGGAGGCCGGTTCATCTCGCCGCTCGAGCGGGGGTACGTGTCGACGAACACGTTCCCGGTGCTGGCCACTCCGGCCGACGACGCCGTCGTCGGCGCCGCGATCGTGCTTCCCGACCATCCGCAGATCGCGCCCGAGAGCCGCGGCGGGCTGTTCGACTCGACGGAGATCGAGGAGGCGCTGCTGCTGCACGTGCAGGTGCTCTCGGATGAGGAGCGGGCGGAAATCGAGCAGCAGGATCCGACCGTCCGCGAGATGATCGCGCGGGCCGCGGCGGCGACGCCGGAGGAGATCATCGCGTTGCACGGCCGCACCGAGCTGCGCGATCCGGAAACGCTCACGCCTCCCGTGGAGCCCGCGTGGCTCGAGGATCCGACGGTCGGCGAGGACGTCACCACCGTCGGGGGTGAGACCTTCAAGCGGGGCGCGAAGGTGGTGATCAGGCCCGGCGAGGACGCTGACATCCAGGCGCGGATGCTCGACGGCCGGACCGCGACGGTCGAGAAGATCATGACCGACTACGACGGCAAGACCCATCTGGGCGTCACGATCGATGGCGACCCGGGCCAGGAGCTGATGCGTGAGACCGGTCGCCTGCTGTATTTCTTCCCAGGAGAGGTGGAGGTGCTTGACCTATGAGCGGTTCCGACGAGCAGCTGCGAAGCATCCTCATCGCCGGCGTCGGCAACGCCTGGCTCCGCGACGACGGATTCGGGGGGGAAGTCGCACGTCGTCTGGGCGAGCGCGAGCTCCCGGCGGGCGTCGCGGTGATGGACGCCGGTACCGGGGGGTTGGATCTGGCCTACGAGGTGATGCGCGGGTACGACGCTCTGGTCATCCTCGACGTGTCAAAGCAGGACGGTGAGCCCGGCACGCTGTACGTGATGGAGCCCTCCGAGGACGAGGTCGCCGGCGGCATCGAGGATGGCGAGGTAATCAACCCGCACGGGATGGATCCGCAGACCGTGCTGCGGTTCCTGAAGGCGAGCGGCGGCTGGCCCGGAAAGGTGATCGTGATCGCCTGCGAGCCGGCCGAAGTCGAGGAGATGGGGTGGGGTCTGACCGACGTTGTCAGGAAGGCGGTCGATCGGGCGGTCGACCTCGTGCTCGATACGGTCGGCGAGCTGCGCGCCATTGCGCCAGCGTCGGAAGCGGGCTGATGCACGAGCTCTCGCTGGCCAGCGCGATCGTCAACACGGTGGCCAAGCACGCCCACGGCCGGCGCGTCACCGCGGTTGATCTACGCGTGGGCATGCTGCGCCAGGTGATTCCGGACACGCTCGAGTGGTATTTCGAGTTCGTCGCGCGCGACAGCGTGTGCGAGGGGGCGGTGCTGCGCCAGGAGGTGATCGACGCGCGGCTGCGCTGTTCGCCGTGTGCGTACGAGTGGGAGATCGAGATCCCGGCCTTTCGCTGCCCGCGCTGCGGCGGCTCGGATGTGTCGATCGCTGCCGGCAACGAGTTTGAGGTTGAGTCAATCGAAGTGGAGAATCCGGAGGAGGCCGCATGCATCGCACCAAGGTGACGGTGGTCGAAGAGGCGCTCGATGCCAACAACACGATCGCGACCGCCAACCGTGCCGACTTCGACCGTCACGGCGTCAAAGTCGTCAACTTCATGAGTGCTCCCGGCGCCGGCAAGACAACGCTGCTCGAGCGGGCGCTGCCGGGACTGGATCTGCGGGCCGGCGTGCTGGAGGGTGACGTCGCCGGCTCGATGGACGCGGATCGGCTGGCCTCGCTGCACATCCCGGTCACGCAGCTGAACACGGCTCCGAGCTTCGGCGGCGAGTGCCATCTGGACGCGAACATGGTCCGGAGCGCGATGCCGTCGCTGCCACTGCACGACATCGACCTGCTGGTGATCGAAAACGTCGGCAACCTCGTGTGTCCGGCCGAGTTCCGCGTCGGCGAGGACGCGCGGGTGATGGTCTGCTCGGTGACCGAGGGCGAGGACAAGCCGCTCAAGTACCCGCTGATGTTCCGGGCCTGCGAGCTGGTGATCGTCAACAAGATCGACCTGCTGCCCCACCTCGAGTTTGACCTCGACAAGCTGCTCTACAACATCGATCAGGTCCATCCGGACGTGGAGACGATCGTGCTCAGCGCCCGAACCGGCGAGGGCCTCGACGCGTGGCGCGAGTGGTTGCTGAGGGTGGGGTCGCCCGCGCCGGCGGAGGTCACCGCTTGAACCCGGCGCCGGTCGCGGCCGACCGGTTGCAGGCGCTGCTGGACGAGCGCTCGAGGGCGAACACGCAGTTCTTCTCCGCCGAGGCGGAGCGGCTCGCGCGGCTTTGTCACCTGATGGCGGAGCGGTTCGCGCGGGGCGGGAGGCTGGTGGCGTTCGGTAGCTCTCCGGCGGCGCGCTCGGATGCACGCCACGTGGCGGTTGAGTTCGTGCATCCGGTGATCGTGGGCAAGCGGGCGCTGCCGGCCCTCGGGCTCGCGGGGGAGGGCGGGGCGCTGGACGAGCAGGTGTCTCTGCTCGTGCGCGAGGAGGACATCGCGATGGCCTTCGGGACCGATGAGCAGACCAGCCGGGCCGTGGCGATCGCCCGGGCTGCCGGCTGTCTGACCATCGCGTTCAGTCGCCTGTGGCGCGGAGTGGGAGTTCTTCGCGCCGACGAGCGACGGGGCGGTCGCACAGGAACTGATCGAGACGCTGTACCACGTGCTGTGGGAGCTGGTGCACGTGTTCTTCGAGCATCGCGGGCTGCTCGCCGGGCGCTCCGCGCGGCGGACGCACGACGCGGGTGCGTCGAGCTTCCTGTATCCGTTCCTGGGCGAGCAGGAGCACGACCTGGAAGGTGTGCTGAACGACGTGCGCGAGTCGGCGCTGATGAAGTCGGACGAGGTCGGTGCGCTGCGCGCGCAGACGCTGACCGACAACCGTGACGTCTTGATCGACGCGGCCGACGCGCTGCGCTCGGTCTTCGAGGGCGGGGGCAAGGTGCTCGCGCTCGGGAACGGCGGCAGCGCGACCGACGCCATGGACTTCGTCGCGGACCTCCACTCCTTGCGCCGTCCTGGGATCGATCTCACCGAGGATGCCCCGATCCTGACCGCGATCGCCAACGACATCGGTACCGAGGCGATCTTCGCGCGCCAGGTGATCGCCTACGGGCTGTCCGGCGACGCGCTGGTGGCGCTGTCGACCTCGGGCAACTCCTCGAACGTGATCGCCGCGCTGGGTGAGGCGCGACGGCGGGACATGGTGACGGTCGCGCTTGTGGGTTATGACGGCGGCCGGGTGGCGTCAGAGGGACTGGCCGACTTCGTGATCGTCACCCGCTCCGAGCACATCCCGCGGATCCAGGAGGCGCAGGCGAGCGCCTACCACGCGCTGTGCGAGCTGATCGGATGAGCGCCGTGCGAACCCGGGTGCAGGTCAGGGTCCGCGGCACCGTTCAGGGCGTTGGGTTCCGCCCGTACGTGTTCCGGTTGGCGGGAGAGCTGGGGCTCGACGGTTGGGTGTTGAACGACGCCCACGGCGTGCTGCTCGAGGCCGAGGGGGACGGCGCCGCGATCGACGCGTTCGTGGGGCGCCTCGGGCCGGAGGCTCCGCCGCTGGCCGTGGTCGAGCAGGTCGAGGTGACGTCCGTCTCTCCGTGCTGCACCCACGGGCGTTTTGAGATCCGCGCCAGCCCGCGCGGCGAGACGCCCGATGCTCCGGTCACCGCGGACAGCGCGACGTGCGAGGACTGCCTGCGTGAACTGTTCGACCCGTCCGACCGCCGCTACCGGTACCCGTTCATCAACTGCACGAACTGCGGTCCGCGGTTCACAATCGTGCGGGGGATCCCCTACGACCGGCCGTATACGACGATGGCCGGGTTCGTGATGTGCCCGGACTGCCAGGCCGAGTACGACGACCCGGGCGATCGGCGATTCCACGCGCAGCCCAACGCGTGCCCGGCTTGCGGACCGTCTATCTCGGTGCCGCTGGAGACCGCCGCGCGGGCGCTGCGCGAGGGCGCGATCGTCGCCGTCAAGGGGATCGGAGGCTTCCATCTGGCCTGCCGGGCCGACGACGAGGCAGCGGTGGGGCGTCTGCGGAGCCGCAAGCACCGCGAGGAGAAGCCGTTCGCGTTGATGTGCGCGTCGGTGCAGGCCGCCCGCGAGTTCGTGGAGCTCGGCGACGAGGACGCCGACCTGCTGGCGGGGGTTGAGCGCCCGATCGTGCTGGCCCCGCGCCGACCCGGGGCAGCGGTGGCGCCGGACGTCGCCCCGGGTGCCCCCGAGCTCGGCGTGATGCTCCCGTACTCACCGCTTCACCACCTCCTGCTCGCCGATGCGGAATGCGCTCTGGTGATGACGAGCGGGAACCTGTCGGATGAGCCGATCGCCTTCGCCGACGACGATGCCCGCGAGCGGCTGTCCTCGATCGTGGACCTGTTCCTGGCCCACGACCGGCCGATCGAGACGCGCACCGACGACTCAGTGGTGCGCGTTCTGTCGGGCGGGCGACGGCTGTTCGTGCGCCGCTCGCGCGGGTATGTGCCAGGGGCGCTGCCCCTCCCGGCCCCAGCGGGGCGCCCGCTGCTCGCGTGCGGCGCCGAGCTGAAGAACACGTTCTGCGTCGCCAAGGGCGGCCGGGCGTGGGTCGGCCATCACATCGGCGACCTGGAGAACTACGAGACGCTGCGGTCGTTCGTCGACGGGGTCGCGCACTTCGAGCGGCTGTTCGCGGTCTCGCCGGAGGTGGTCGCCTACGATCTGCATCCGGAATATCTGTCGACGAAGTACGCGCTCGAGCGCGAGGCCGTCGAGCTGGTCGGCGTCCAGCACCACCACGCGCATCTGGCGGCGTGCCTGGCCGAGCACGGTGTTGTCGATCCCGCAGTCGGCGCCGTGTTCGACGGGACCGGCTACGGCCTCGACGGAACCGTGTGGGGCGGCGAGCTGCTGGTCGGGGATCTGCGCCGGTTCGAGCGGGTGGGTTCGCTACGCCCCGTGCGGATGCCCGGCGGCGAGGCCGCGATCCGCGAGCCGTGGCGGATGGCGTGTGCGTGGGCGCTCGAGAGCGGGGTGGAGGTGGCGCCGCTGGTCGAGCTTGAGCGCTGGGAGCTCGTGTCAGAGCTCGCCCGATCAGGCTTCCGCTCGCCTGTCACCACGAGCATGGGGAGGTTGTTCGACGCCGTCTCAGCGTTGTGCGGGGGTTCGCACTTCGGTCAGCTACGAGGGACAGGCGGCCATCGAACTCGAAGCGGTGTGCGATCCCCATGAGCGCGGGGCGTACCCGGTCGAGGTGGTGGAGGGGACGATCGACCCCCGAGGCGCGATCGCGGCCATCGCCCGGGATGTGGCCGCCGGCGTCGGGGCCGCCGTCGTGGCCGCCAAGTTCCACAACGGGGTGGCCCGCGCCACCGTCGAGGCGTGCAGCGCGGCCGCGTCGTCCGCCGGCGTGGACCGCGTGGTCCTCTCGGGAGGCGTATTCCTCAACCGCCGGCTGCTCGAGACGTGCATCGCGGGCTTGGAGCGGGCGGGACTGCGGACGCTCGTGCCTGAACGGCTGCCGCCGGGCGACGGTGGGATCTCGTACGGTCAGGCCGCCGTGGCGGCCGCGCGGGGGAGTGGTGCCAGATGACCGACTCGATTCTCGCCGCCACCGTCTACGTCGACGGCGCGAACCGTCCCTTCGGCGAGCTCACGCTGGATCAGGTTCGCGGGCGGGCGGACGAGCTCCGCGCCGCGACGGGCTGGGGACCGACGGCGCGGGTGGCGCCGGTGGCGCGGGCATGGCGCGAGCTCGCGACGGCGCTCGAGCAGGCCCACGTCGGGACCGTTGGCGAGCTGGACGCCGCGCTGCTCGATCAGCTGGCGCCGCAGCTGTGGGTGGTGCCGCCCGGCGGCAGCCTCCTGCCCTAGAGCGAGGCCAGGAAGCGCTCGATTACCGGGTTGACGAGCGCCGGATGGGTGAGGTTCGAGGCGTGGCCGGCCCCCGGGATCAGCTCGAACGACGCGTGCGGCAGCCCATCGGCGAGCCGCCGTGCGAGCTCGACCGAAATCGAGGCGTCCTCGGCGCCGTGGATCACGATGGCCGGCGCGCCGATCTCGGCCAGCCGGTCGTGGATGTCCTCGCGGGTGGCGAGGGTCGTGAACACCTGGACCAGGTCGTCGTTGGAGATCTGGCGCCATTTCTCCTGCCAGGCCGGCGTGCCTGCGTAGCCCTGGCCGAGGATCAGGCCGGCGATCACGTCGAGCATCTCCTGGCTCGGCCCGTTGGCGAGCCACTCCTCGAGCATCGCCTGGTATCCGGGGAGGCGCTCGGGGTCCTCGACGCCGGCCTGGGTGTCGATCAGGATCAGCGCTCGCACGAGCGCCGGGTTGGTCAACGCCGCCCGGAGCGACAGGAACCCTCCCTGTGACATGCCGGCCAGCACGGCGTGCTCGATCCCGAGCTCTGACAGCAGCGCGGCGACGTCGTTGGCGGAGTCCCAGTAGGTGAACGGGGCGCTGGCGTTGCCGGTCTGACCGTGGCCGCGCGCGTCCCAGGTGACGCAGCGGTAGCGGTCATGGAGCGCCTGCACCTGGGGCGCGAACATTTCCGTGTCCATGAACAATCCGTGCGAGAAGACGATGGCCGGTCCCTCGCCACCGGAGTCCTCGTAGTACAGCCGCTGCCCGTTGACTTCCGCGAATGGCATCCAGTGGCGGAACCTACACTGCCGCGCAGTGGACGACAAACAGCGCTACCGGACCGCGCTGCTGGACTGGCTCGCCTGCGCGGTGGGCGGCACCGGCCATTCTGCGGCCCGCGCCGCACGCACCGCGGGGGACGGACTGCTCGAGCGGATCACCGCCGCCGGGGTGGCGGGCCACATCCTCGACTACGACGACACCTACTCCCCGGGGGTCATTCACGCCAGCGCCTGCGCGGCGCCGGCCGCGCTGGGGCTGGGGGCGGAGCTCGGCGTGACGGCCGGAGCCGTGCTGGAGGCATACGCGGCCGGGTTCGAGGCGGCCGCGGCGCTTGCCCGCGCGAGCCATCCGCAGCTCTACGAGCGGGGCTGGCACCCGACGGCGGTGTGCGGGACGGTCGGAGCGGCGACCGCGGCCTCGATGCTGCTCGGGCTCCCCGCCGAGGAGGCCGTCGCGCTCGCGGTGTTGCGTTCCGCTGGTTTGCGCGCCGCGTTCGGGTCGGACGGAAAGGCCGTTCAGGTCGGGATGGCGGCGGCGGCCGGCGTCCAGGCGGCGCGGCTCGCCGCGGCCGGCGTCCGCGCTCCGCTGGACGCGGTGGCCGACGGATATGAGCGGGCGTTTGGCGGCCGGTGGGCGACCCCGGATCCCGGCGTGCCGGCGATCCGCGAGAACTGGATCAAGCCGTGGCCATGCTGCCTGTTCACGCACTCGACGATCGAGGCGGTGAGCCGGTCCGACGGGAGCGGGCAAACCGTGATCGTGCACCCGCTGGCCCGGGCGGCGGCCGGCTACGACGACGCGACCGACGGCCTTCAGGCCAAGTTCTCGATCCCGTATCTGGCCGCATACACATCGCTGCACGGCCCTCCGACGCTGGCCTCGTTTGAGACCGTCGACGACGAAGTACGGGCACGGGCGGCGACGGTCGAGGTGGTCACCGATGCCTCGCTCGGCGAGTGGGAGGCCCGCGTGGGAGGCGTAGGCATCGAGTGGGCGCTCGGCTCACCGCAACGGCCGCTGGACTCGGTCACGCTGAGCGACAAGGTCCGCGATCTTGCCGGCGACCGACTCGACGGGATCCTCGACGACCCGGCCCGCCCGGCCGCTGACGTGCTGGCGGCGGCTGCAATCTGACTGGCAAGGCGTCCGGACCGCGAGCAATCATCCCGCGTCCAAAATGCGCCTCGAGGGGATCAAGATCGGAGACATCGTCGAGGTCGACCGGCTCGGCCGGCGCTTCCACGCGCTGGTCACCGGCCACGCGAACGGCGGCCTCTCGGTGCAGCCGCTCGACCGGCGGATCACCTACCGATCCTGCCGCGCCCACGACGTCAGGACGCACTGGTCCAAGCGCGGGCGCCCGCGAACCACGGACGACCCGCTCGAGCCCTCGCCCCACCAGCTCGAGCTCGATACGACCGAGCGCCGCGGGGGCTAAGCGGCCGCGGCAGGCGCGTTGTCGCGCGCGCGCTCGCGCGCGGGAAGCTTGAATCGATAGTCGTCGAGCGGGAAGGTGCGAGCCGCTCGGTGAGCCTGGCGTCCTGAGGTGGGGCGGAGGTATGGCGCGTCGCCGTGGTGGTCGAAGTAGTAGCTGTTGGCGGTTGCGCAGTTCGAGCCATAGAACAACGACTTGACCATTCGCTCCTGCACGAACTCGTGGTAGCGGTCGGTCGCCTCCGGGCGCACCTCGACCTCGACCGCTCCCCGGCGATGGGCTTCGGTGATCACACGCACGATGTGTCGTGACGCGCTCTGTACCAACACGTGCCAAGAAGCCCCGGTCCAGCCGTAGGGCCCGAAGATCATGAAGTGGTTCGGCAGTCCCGGCATCGAGATGCTCTCGTATGCCTTCAGCCGATTGTCCTCGTAGTGCTGGGCGAGGTCGAAGCCGTCGCGGCCGCGGACGGGGCGGCGGCGGTAGTTCTCCGGCGCGGAGGCGAGGTAGAAGCCGGTCGCGAGCACGAGTACGTCGACCTCCCGCTCGATGCCGCCGGCCACCACCCCGGCGGCGGTGAGGCGCTCCACCGGGTCGGTGATCAGCTCCACGTTCGAGCGGTTGAACGTGCTCAGGTAGCGGTTCGAGACACTCGGGCGCTTACAGCCGAAGTCATAGTCGGGGGTCAGCTTCTCGCGCAACTCCGGGTCCTTGACCTGCGAGGCGACGAACCGCTTGTTAGTGCGCTCCACTGCACGAAGGACGAACGGGATTCGGTCGTAGTGAACGACGACGTTGATCAGGAAGAACTCGGTGATCGCATCAGCGACGCGGAACGACAGCCGCTGGGCCAGCGGCATTCGCGCGAACAGGCCCTTGACGAAGTCCGGGATCGGGGGATCGAACTTCGGCGAGACCCAGATCGGCGTGCGCTGGTAGACGTCGAGAGACTCCACCTCGGGAGCGATCGTGGGGATGATCTGGACCGCGCTCGCGCCGGTGCCGATGATCGCCACGCGCTTGCCGGCCAGCGAGTACGAGTGGTCCCAGCGCGCCGAGTGGATCACCTTGCCCCGGAAGGAATCGAGCCCGTCGATCTCGACCGGCTTCGGGTCGACGAACGCGCCGATCGGCCGACGACCACGAACCGGGCGGTGACCTCGCGCTCGCCTCCGTTCAACGACAGCCGCCACAGCTGCTCGTCCTCGTCCCAGGTCCGCGCGGTCACGTCGGCGTCGAACTCGATGTGGGGGCGGATCCCGTACTTGGCGACGTAGTCGTCGACGTACTGCTTGACCTCGGCGCCACGCGCGAACACTCGTGACCAGTCCGGTTTCAGCTCGTAGGAGAACTGGTAGGCGAACGTCGGGATGTCGACCCCGACCCCCGGGTAGGTGTTGTCGCGCCAGGTGCCGCCGACGTCGGAGGCCCGCTCGTAGATCGCGAAGTCCTCGATTCCCGCCCGTTTCAGCGCAGCCCCCATCCCGATCCCGCTCAGGCCCGCCCCGATGATCGCGACCTCATGGTCAGGCACGGGCACATCTTACACCGGTGTAGTTAGTCGCCTGGGCTAGGCTTCGGACCATGCGCGCCCTCGTCTCGATGCAGAGCCCGCCGTACGTCGAGCTCGCCGAGGCGCCCGACCCGCAGCCGGAGCGCCACGAGGCGCTCGTCGAGATCAAGGCGTTCAGCCTGAACCGCGGAGAGTGCAAGCGGCTCGCCACGATGGAGCCCGGCTCGGTCACCGGCTGGGACGCCGCCGGCGTGGTCCGCGCCCCGGCCGCCGATGGCAGCGGTCCGCCGGAGGGCGCGCGTGTCGTTGGCCTGGTGAACGTCGGGGCATGGGCGGAGCTAGCCGCCGTCCCGACCAGCATTCTGGCCGAGCTTCCCGATGACCTGAGCTTCGAGCAGGCGGCCACGATCCCGGTCGCCGGGCTGACGGCGCTGCGCGCGCTTGAGGTCGGCGGGTTCGTGCTCGGCAAGCGGGTGCTCGTGACCGGCGCGAGCGGGGGCGTGGGACGGTTCGCGATCCAGCTCGCGAAGCTGGCCGGCGCGCACGTCACCGCCTCGGCGCGGCGGACCGGGGGACTGGCCGAGCTCGGCGCGGACGACGTGATCGAACAGCTCGAGCCCGAAGGCCCGACCTTCGACGTGATCATCGATGCGGTCGGAGGCGCCACGCTCGGCGCCGCGATCGGCCGGGTCGCGCCGATGGGCACCGTGATCAGCTTCGCGTCGACGACCGATGACCCGGTGACCTACCCGACCCGGACCCTGTTCGGCCGCGCTTCCGGAGCCAAGGTCTACGGACTGATGGTGTTTCCCGAACTGGCTCGCCACATGAGCGGCACCAGCGACCTGAAGAGGCTCGCGGAGCTGGTGGCGGGCGGCCAGCTCGACCCGCAGATCGATCTGACCGCGCCGTGGTCGGAGGCGGGCCCCGCGATCGAGGCGCTGTTGGATCGCCGCGTGAACGGCAAGGCCGTGCTCACCGTCGAGCCGGATAACTGAACTGCTCGACCCAGTCGGTCGGACGGCCTTCGGGCGTCAGGTCGAACAGGTTCCAGAGCGGTTCGAGGGTCCCGACGTGGCGTGGCTCCTGCCCTGGGTCCGATGGCGCATAGAGGAGCTCCGAGCTCCAGAAGTGCCGGATCGCGTCGCCGTCCCGATGGAACACGGTCAGCATCGGCCGCTGGAAACCGTCGGCGGTCTCGGCGAAGTAGTCGGCGTTGTACGAATTGCGGGCCGACGACAGGAGCCGCAGCCGCCGCCATCCCCGTTCGTCAGCGAACTTGAGCACTCGGGGCAGCGGCGCCTTCGCGACGACCGCGAGATTCAGGTGCTGGCTCACATGCTCGGCGGCGCCGTCGAGCTGATCGAGTAGCGCGGTGCACGATGGGCACGGGCCGTCGGCCAACGGGAGCTGCGACGTCTCGCCGCTGGGAGGGCCCGGCGTCGGATCGCCAGGGTCGCGCGGGAACATGAAGCTGTAGAGCACGAGCGAATCCTTGCCGGGCTCGAACAGTTCGGAGAGCCGCATTTCGGTCGGTGCTCCGTCCGGGCCGGCGCCGTCGAACACGTAGTCCTCAGGTACTGGTCCGCCGGGGGGCAGCTCGCGCCTGGCGGCCGCCACATTTTCCATCGCGCGGCGAAGCTCGATCTCGCGTTCCAGCAGTCGGTCGCGAGCAGTGCGGTACGCCGGTGACTCGCCTGGAAGCGATAAACCCATGCCTTCTCCTAACGGGAAATGAAGCCGAACAGGTGGCCGGCGACGTTGCGGATCTGGATCTCCTCAGAGCCTTCGGTGATCCGGTAGCGACGGTGGTGGCGGTAGATGTGCTCGAACGGCTTGCCGCGCGTGTACCCGATCCCGCCGTGGACCTGCATCGCGCGGTCCGCCGCATCGCAGGCGAGCCGGTTGCCGCGGTAGTTGCACATCGAGACGCGATCGCTGACCCCCCTGATGCGGTCGCCCGAGTCCATCAGCGCCGCGGTGTCACGGATGAAGGTGCGCAGCAGCTGCACATCGGTCGCGAGCTCGACGAGCGGCCACTGGATCGCCTGGCGCTCTGACAGCGGCTTGCCGAAGGTGATCCGCTGCTTGGCGTATTCGACGCTCTGCTGCACGCAGTAGTCGGCCGACCCGATGCCGGAGGCCGCCTGGCGGATCCGGTTCTCGTGCACGAAGAACAGCGCCGTCTCGAGCCCGCGGCCTTCTTCGCCGAGGATCGCGTCCTCGGGCACCCGCAGATCACGAATCACGACCTCGGCGTGGTCGGTGGGCATGTTGAACGTCCAGTGGAAGTAGGGGATCTCGTAGCCCGGGTCGCTCGTGTCGACGATGAAGGCGGTGATCCCGAGCGGGTGACCGGGCTCGCCGCTGGTGCGAGCGAACACGATCGCGTGCTCGACCAGCCCGGCCCCGCTCGCGAACCGCTTGGCGCCGTTGATCACCCAGTCCGAGCCGTCGCGGACGGCGCGGGTCTCGAGCCAGGTCGCGTCGGATCCGTGGTCGGGCTCGGTCAGGTTGAACCCGAAGCCGGACTCGCCGGCGATCGCGCCGGCCATGAACCGCTGCTTCTGCTCCTCGGTGCCGAACCGGTCCAGGATCAGGGGGAACACGAGGTTGCCGACCACCGACGCCTCGGTCTGGAGGTCGTTGTGAAGCCCGAGGCCCTTCGCCGCCAGGTGGTCGCGGATGACCGCCATCCCCAGGTTGGTGCCGTCCAGCCCTCCCATCGAGCCGGGCAGCGCGTAGCGGAAGACGCCGGCCGCGTCGGCGCGCCGGCGCATCTCGCCCAGCAGCTCGATCCATTCCCGCGCGTGCACACCGTCGCGCTCCCAATCGGTCCGTGCCCACTCGCGACGGTGGTCGAAGAACTGGGGGTGCTCGTCCTCGAGCGGCTTGATCTCGCGCCCGATGAACGCGTCGAGACGGTCGATGAAGTCGGTGATCTCAGCGGGGATCTCGGTCATCTGTCCTCCGGCAACAAGTGGCGTGGGTTGGAGATGCGAAGCTTGGCGACGACGCCGGCCCGCACACGGGGCAGAGCCTCCTCGAAGGAGATCGAGCCGTCGCGGATCCCCGCGGCCAGCTCCGCGTCGCCGGTGGTCTCCACGGGACCGTCCTCGAGCTCGCGCTCCACCTGTGCCAGCACGTTCGCGGCCACGCGCGCGTGAAACGAGAGGCGGCCCTCGGTAGCCGGCATCACCTCCTCGGTCAGGAACGACCGGACCGCCGCCACGAGCTCCGCGGTGGTCGGGACGCCCCTCATGCCAGCGCCAGCAGGACGTCGTACTCCTGCTCCCACACGCGGCGGCCGATCGCGGCGAGCTCGACCGATGGCTCGGATCCGGATAGGTGGCGCCACGCCTGCAGCATGCAGGCGGCGCCCCACCAGACGGTGCCGAACAGCTCCCACCAGCCCACGGCCTCGCGGTCGACACCGCGGCCGCTGACGCGCTCGTAGGACTCGAACAGATCCTCATAGGACCCGAACCCGCCCACCGGGAGCTCGCCGCCGAACCGCCAGGCGCGCACGCACAGGTAGCCGAGGTCTTGCATCGGGTCTCCGCGGTGGACGAGCTCCCAATCGAGTATTGCTCGGATACCGTCAGTGCCGACTATCAGGTTGCCCAGGCGATAGTCGCCATGCAGCACGCAGTCATCGACGGCTCGGGGACGGTTCCGACCCAACCAATCCAAACCGAGCTCCAGCGCCGGCGCAGGATCATCGAACGCGTGGATCATCGCCGTGAGGTTCTCGAGCGCGTCGTGGGTGGCGAGGCCCGGGACGTCCTGCACCGGAATCGAGTGGATCCGCGCCAGGATCTCCCCGCACTGCGAGGCAAGCCGCGGCCGGACCTCGGCGTAGGCGTCCTCGCGGAGGATCCGCCGCGGGATCGTCTCGCCCTCGACGCGCTCCATCACGATCATCGACTCGTCGACCGCGACGATCTCGGGCTCCGGCACTCCGGCCCGCGCGGCGGCAGCGATCGCCGCTGACTCGACGGTCATCGCGCCTCGCCCGGGACGGTCACGGCGGACGATCAGGGGACGCCAGCGGCCGTCGATCCGGGCGTCGAACGCCCACGTCTGGCGGCTCGCGCCGCCGGTCAGCCGCCGCAGCTCACGGATCTCCGCGCCGCCGAGCGCATCGGTCAGCTGCGCGGTCAGCTCGGCTGACAATCAGGGCACCGGCCGACGATGGCAAAGTGGGCGAACCGCGCCTCGTAGCCGGACAGCTCGCGGATCTGCTCGCGTACCGGCTCGAGCTGCACCGGCTCGAGTGCTCGGACGGCGCCGCACCGCTCGCAGAATAGATATTCGCGGTCGTCGCGGCCGCTCAGCATGTACAGCCCGGGGCCGTGGCCGAAGTGGACGTGGCGGACGAGCCCGTGACGCTCGAACGTCTCAAGGTTGCGGTACACCGACGCCAGGTCGAGCCCGAGCACGGACGCCAGCTGCTCCGCTGAGGCCGGCGCGTCGGACCCGAATAGCTGCTCGAGCACGAGCCGGCGGGAGGTGGACAATCGCAGCCCGCGGTCGCGCAGAATCGAGATCGCCTCACCGACGTCGGCGAACGGAAGCGGCTCGACGTCCGGGGATTGGGTCATTCCTGGAGGTGGGCGCTCCAGCGCTCCTCGATGTGGCCGAACCGCCAGATCGAGACCGCGATCGCCCACGTGCCGGCGAACAGCCCGACGAGGATGTACCCCAACAGGTTGATGTCGACGGTGTCGAGCCCGAACAGGCCGCCGAGCTCGAGGGTCCCGATCACCAGCGCCACCGCGATCGACAGGCCGGTGACGGTGAGGTTGTAGAAGATCTTGCGCACCGGCTTGGAGAACGCCCAGCCGTAGGCGAAGTTCATGAACGTGCCGTCGATCGAATCCATCAGCGACATCCCGGCGGCGAACAGGATCGGCAGGCACAGAACCGCATACCAGGGCAGACCGGCGGCGCCCGCGCTGCCCGCGATCACGAGCAGGCCGACCTCGGTCGCCGTGTCGAAGCCGAGCCCGAACAGCACCCCGATCGGGTACATCTGCTCGGGCTTCGAGACGGTGCGCGTCAGGCGCCCGAGCAGGCGGTTCATCAAACCCCGGTTGTTGAGATGGTCCTCGAGCGCTCGCTCGTCGTAAACCCCGGTTCGCAGCTGGCGGAACACCCGCACGATCCCGATCAGGATCGCGATGTTCAGCGCTGCGATCAGGTACAGGAAGAAGCCGGACACGGTCGTGCCGACCCAGCCGGTGATCGTATGCAGCTGCGAATGGCTGTTGCCTACCGGGCCGGCGAGCGAGCGGACGCCGATCGAGATCAGGAAGGCGAGGCCGAAGACGATCGTCGAGTGGCCGAGCGAGAACCAGAACCCGACGCTCAGCGGCCGCTTGCCCTCGCTCATCAGCTTTCGCGTGGTGTTATCGATCGCGGCGATGTGGTCGGCGTCAAACGCGTGACGCAACCCGAGCGTGTACGCGGTCAGGCCGATCCCGATCGTGAACGCCGGCCCCGCGGCGCCGAACAGGATCGCGAAGCCGGCCACGTGGAGGCCAGCGACCACGGTCGCCATCATCGTCAGCGTCCGCCGCTCGGAGCGGTCCAGTCGGGCCCACAACGCGCTCGCCCTACTCACCCGCCGAACCTACGACGGCCGCCTCCTTATTGCAAGTGGGTTGTAATTGGGAGCACTTCGCCGCGGCCACGGAGTTAGCCGCGCTGCCCGGCCTGATAGTGACCGGGCTCGGTCTCGGTGGCGATCATCAACCGGTTCCATGCGTTGATCGCGGTGATGACAAAGATCAGCTGGGCGAGATCGTCCGCGCCGAATTGGGTGGAGGCCTGGTCCCAGATGGCGTCTGAAACGTGGTCAGAAGCGATCAGCGTCATCGCTTCGGTGAGCGCGAGGGCAGCGCGCTCGCGGTCGTCATACAGGCGGCTCTCGCGCCACGCCGACAGCATGTACAGCCGCTCCTCGGTTTCACCCGCGGCGCGCGCGTCCTTCCAGTGCATGTCGATACAGAACGCGCAGCCGTTGATCTGTGACGCGCGCACCTTGACCAGCTCTTTTACCGGACCATGGAGCTCGATCGAGCGCTCCAGCTTGAGCATCGCGGCGTACTGGTGCGGCGCCTGCTCTGGGAGGCGCATCCGGGCGGCTGGGATCGTCGTGCTCATTGTCGTCTCCTTTGCTTGGCCGGAGGCGATAATCACACACGTGGCGGTGATTTCCAGGACCAGTTCGTCATCGCATGATGAGACCGCCGCCCGCCGCCCGCCGGCTAGTCGTCCTGCAGCTGGAACGCGAACTCGTCGATTACGCACCAGGACCAGAGTTCGCCGGGCTCGACTGAGGTCATGATCGGATGGTCATCGCTGCGGGCGTGCTTGGACGCGTGCTGGTTGGGCGACGAATCGCAGCAGCCGACCTTGCCGCACGTGCGGCAGACGCGAAGATGCACCCAGCGGTCGCCGGTCTTCATGCACTCCTCGCATCCCGCAACGTGCCCGGGCCGGTCGACGAGGATCTGGTCGAGGTGTGTGCAGGTCGGCATCGGGTGAGTCTCGCTTTCAGAGCTCGCGCTCGTAGTAGTAATTGACGGGGCCGTCAGGCCGGCCCTCACGGTGGCTGAAGCCAAGACTCTCGTACAAGGCGCGGGCCGCGGTGTCGGTCTCGGCGGTGCCGAGGTCCATGTAGTCGGCGCCGCGCTCGCGGGCCAGCGCGATCGCCGCCTCCATCAGCGCACGGCCAAGTCCGTTGCCGCGGTGGCGGGGCGCGACGTAGAGCTCGGCGAGGTAACACTCGAGCGACGCCGACCACAGGGCGGGGCGGAGCCGTAGCACGGCCAGTCCGGCGGGAGCCCCACCGGCGTCCGCGAGTACTACCTCCGTGTCGCCGCCGGCGAGCAGCTCGGTGATCCGCGCCGCGTTCACGTCCGGAGGCGGCGTCGGATCGCCGAACTCGGTGTTGAAGTCGTACAAGAGTCGTCCGATCGCGGCTGCGTCGGCGGCGGTGGCTCGGCGGACGGCCTCGGACACGAACCGATTTTAAGCGGCTCCCCGCGGGTAGCAATTGCAGCAAGGAGGTAAGACATGATGCTTACTCGTAGTCGTACGGCGCGTCGCGAGGCGGCCGCCGGTAACACCGAAGGGCCCGCGAATACAGCGGAAGCGGCACCGGCCACGACAGAGGCCGCACCGGGTAGGGCCCGAGGGGCGGCAGCGCGAGGCGCGTGGGCTGCTGGCTCGGTGATGCTGGCCATTGCCCGTCTGGTCCGCCTGGTGGCTGGGCTGGTGGTCCTCTTGATCGTGGTGGCGATCGTGCTGCGCCTGGTCGGGGCGAACGCCTCGAACACGGTTGTGTCTGACATCCACGATGCCGCCCGCACGCTGGTCGGGCCGTTCAAGAGCATGTTCTCGATCAAGAACGCCAAGGCTCAGCTGGCCGTCAACTGGGGCGTCGCGGCGGTCATCTATCTGATCGCGGGCACCCTGCTGGCGAGCCTGATCGCGCGCGCCGCGCCGCGCGGAGTGCCGCCGGGCAACCGCGTGGGCGCTGTCGCCTAACCGCCGGGATTCGACTACCGAGCGCTACCGGGCGTCCTCCGCAAACGCCCGGAAGCGCTCGGTCATCTCTGCGTCGGGCCCGCGGAACAGATCGTCGTCGGCGTTCTTCTCGTCGTCGGACTCGTCGTCCTCGTCGTCGGTGAGCTCGTGATCGGCGTTGGCCTGCTGAACCACGCTCTCGAGGAAGTGGCGGATCTTGTCCTCGTCGCCTTCGGAGACCGCCACCCGGACCACGCCTTTCTTCAGCTTCGCGTCGGCGAGGTCACCCTGGCCGAGCAGGTGCGCGGTCGCGTCGAAGCTACGGCGGTAGCCCTTGGGCAACTCGCCATCGACGGCGACAACCAGCTTTCCGTCCGACACTTCCGCGGTCGACCAGTCGATCTTTGGCTCGCTCATCGCGCTCACGACTCCGGCTTCTGGCCCTGCAGGCACAACTCGGCCGAGCGGTCGAACGTCTCGGCGACCTTCTCCGCCGCCTCGCGCTCCTGCTCGAGGATCCGCTCCGCGACCTCGACGGTGTCGCTGTCGTCGCTGTCGCGCGCGATCCGGGCCAAGAACTCGTACGCCGCGATCTCCAGATGCTCGAACGCATAGAAGTGCATCGCCAGCTTGACCGGCGTGTCCGGGGCGACGTCGGCGAGCTGGCGAAGGCCGATGGCGCCTGAGCGCATGGTCAGGTCTGCCACTGCAGACGGCTCGAGATCGTGGGCCTCGATCCGCTCCTTGATCAGCTGCTCGTGCTCGCGCGACTGCTCAAGGTGATCCTTGTACAGCGACTGAAGCTCGTCGTCGGCCAGCTCGGCGGCGCGCTCGAGCTGACGGATCGACTGCTCCTCCAGAGCGTGGACGTCCCGTAGATGCTGGACCAGCTGGTCCTGCGTCTCGTCCTTGTCGGTCGCGCGCTCGTTCTGGTCGTCCGCTCCATCCTCGTGGCCGGCCCGGTTCTCGTGGTCGGGCCGATCCTCCTGGCCGGTTGCCCGATCGTCCTGTTCGGTCGCCCGATCGTCCTGCTCGGTCGCCGACTGCTGCGTCTCCGTCGATTCTGACATCGCTCTCCTCCGTTCGGGGAAACTCCCGTTTTTTGAGCTACCCGATTCCCCAGTGCGTCTCACGGGTAGGAGGGTGAACCGGGAGGTGAGACGCTTGGCAAACCCGGTGATAGAGGCCCTGTATGCCGGGGTGACCTTCGCGCGCGCCGGTTACGTGCGGCCGATCCGTCCGGACCGCGGGCTGCGGGCGCTTCTCGGCTTGGCCAGATGGCAATTGACGCCGGCCGCGGCCGCAGTCAGCAACGCGGCCCTGTACGGCCCGGAGACGGCGCTGATCGACGAGCTCGGCACGCTGTCGTTCGCCGAGCTCGACGACCGCACGAACCGGCTGACCAACGCGTGGGCCGACGCCGGCATCCTCTCGGGTGATGGCATCGGGATCATGTGCCGCAACCACCGCGGGTTCATCGAGGCGTCCATCGCCGCGTCGAAGCTGGGCGCGCATGCGCTGCTCCTGAACACCTCGTTCGCGGGGCCACAGCTGACCGACGTCGTCAAGCGTGAGAAGCCGAAAGCGATCGTGTTCGACGAGGAGTTCGGTGAGCTGATCGCCGATGCGGGGAAGCGGCGCAAGCGGTTCATCGCCTGGCACGAAGACGCGAGTTCGCTGTCCGACCCCACGCTCGAGCACTTGATCACCGAGGGCGCGGGGGCTTCGCCCCTGCCGCCGGAAAAGCCTGGCCGGTTTGTGATCCTCACCTCGGGGACGACCGGAACGCCGAAGGGGGCGTCACGCAGCCAGCCGCAGACGGTCGGGCCGCTCGTGGCGATTCTCTCGCGGATCCCGCTGCGCGCGCGGGAGCGGACGATGATCGTGGCTCCGCTATTCCACGCCTGGGGGTTCGCCCATCTGCAGCTCGGGTTCGCGCTGGGGTCGACGCTGATCCTGCGGCGGAAGTTCGATCCCGAGGAGACGCTGGCGACGATCGCCCAGCACGAGGCGACCGCCGCGCCGATGGTGCCGGTGATGGTGCAGCGGATCCTCGAGCTGCCCGAGGACAAGCGCTCGCAGTACGACCTTTCGAGCCTGCGCGCGATTCCCCTGAGCGGCTCTGCGCTGCCCGGCGACCTCGCTGTCCGGTTCATGGACGAGTTCGGCGACGTGCTCTACAACCTCTACGGCTCGACCGAGGTCGCGTGGGCGACGATCGCCACGCCGCGTGACTTGCGCGACGCGCCCGGGACCTCCGGGCGGGCGCCGCGAGGGACCGTGGTGCGGATCCTCGACGATGACGACCGCGACGTGCCGTCCGGGGAGACCGGTCGGATCTTCGTCGGCAACGACATGCTGTTCGAGGGCTACACGGGCGGCGGCGGCAAGGACGTTGTCGACGGGCTCCTATCCACGGGTGACGTCGGGCACCTCGACCGCGAGGGGCGGCTGTTCGTCGAGGGGCGCAGCGACGACATGATCGTCTCGGGCGGGGAAAACGTGTATCCGGCGGAGGTCGAGGACGTGCTCGCGCGGCACGAGGCGATCGAGGAAGCGGCCGCGGTGGGGGTCGAGGACGACAAATTCGGCCAGCGGCTGGCGGCGTTCGTCGTGCTCCGCGACGGCAAGAAGCTCACGGCCGATGAGGTCCGCTCGCACGTCAAGCAGAACCTCGCGCGATACAAGGTCCCGCGCGACGTTGAGTTCGTCGATGAGCTGCCGCGCAACCCGACCGGCAAGGTACTCAAGCGAGAGCTGGTGGATCGTTCATCGAACGGCGGATAGGCTCCCACGACGATGGCCGAAAAACCGACCCTATACGTCTGTCACGGAGACGAAAAATCTCCAGGCATGCATCCGTGCGGGCGGGTGCAAAAGGCGCTGCATGCCGCCGGGATCGAGTACGAGAAGGTGATCGCCGGCCACGGCAATCCGATCCCCTTCCTGCGCAAGGGACCTCGCCACAAGGTCGAGGCGGCCACCGGCGACACCAAGCTGCCGGCGATGGTGTTGCCCGACGGCACGGCGATGAAGCACTCGCGCGAGATCCTGAATTGGATCAAGCAGCAGCCGGTGCCGCGTTAGCGCATAAACAGGGTGCCATAGCAACAAACCTTCATCCGCTGATCACCGGGCTCAGGGACGGGGAGTTCGGACCGGAACGGGCGCGCGATGCCTTGCGAGTTCTCGGAGAGCTCGACCTGGATCTGCTGGTGCAAATCACGCTCGACGGGTTGATCGGCAGTAACGTCGAGCACGGAGGTGGCCGCGCGGGCGAGCTTCCAGCTGTTGTCCGCGAGGCGCTCGAGCACGCCCTCCGAGGCGAGCGTCTGGAGCGCGAGCGTCACGGTGGGACGGCGACTACCGACCAGGCCGCCGATGATCTCGTGGGTCAACGGCAGGTCGATCCGAATGCCATCGGACCTCACGTGCCCGAACCGTTCAGCCAGGTCGGCAAACAGCGCGATCACGCGGGCCTCGACCCGCGGCTGGTGCAGCATCGCGACGTGGACTGACGCGCGATGGGTCTGCTCGCCTAGGCACTCGTGCAGGAAGTCAGCGATGCCTGGCCAGCGGCGGGCGGCCTGGCGGAAGTGGGCGTCGATGGCTCCGAGCGTTACCTGCCCATAGGCCAGGTAACGGCTGGCGCCGCGGGACTTCAGTTGGGGAATGGCCGTAAGCGGACGGGCGAGAACATCACCTGGTCCCAGCAGCTCCAGCGCCGAGCGGCCAGTGAGCGTCGTTTTCTTGAGCACGACACCATCGACGATCACGAAGTCAAGCGCGCCCGGAATCTGCGTGATGGCAGCGGCCAGATCTTCGTCGCAGGCTGAGACGAGCGGCAGCATGGGCGTGCGCTTGGCGAGCTGACGATCCTCGGCGGGCACGCGCTCAAGGATGTCCGGCCATACCGCCGCGAGGCTGATCGCCGGGGCCGCAAGAGCTCGCCCCCAGTTGTCTGGCTGCTGCTCACCCGAGTGCAACGTTGCTTGGTCTCCGTCTCTACCGACAGCGGGCAGGCCGTCCACGTGCCCAACTCCAACTTCAGCTTCGTCTGGGATCGGAAATCCTAACCAAGCGCGCGACTTAGGGGAAGTTGCACGGGTCCGTCACAATGACCGACCGATGCTCGGGCTTCCTGACGGCGTGCACGCACTGCTGTTCGACCTCGATGGCGTGCTGACGCAGACCGCCAAGGTCCACGCTGCGGCTTGGAAGCAGATGTTCGACGAGTATCTGCGTGCGCGCGCGGCGCAGCGTGGCGAGCAGTTCGTGCCCTTCAACGACAAGGACTACGACGAGTACGTCGACGGCAAACCGCGGTATGACGGCGTCCGCTCATTCCTCGAGTCCCGCGGAATCGAGTTGCCGCAAGGGACGCCGGACGACCCGCCGGCGGCGGAAACCGTCGACGGACTGGGTAACCGCAAAAACGAGATCGTGCAGAAGCTGATTCATGAGAAGGGCGTGGCTCCCTACGAGGGCTCGGTCCGTTACGTACAGGCGGCCCGTGACGCAGGACTGCCGCGCGCGGTCGTGTCCTCGAGCACCAATGCCCATGACGTCTTGAAGGCCGCCGGCTACGACGGGATGTTCGACACCGTCGTCGATGGTTGCAGCGTCGAGCGCGACCATCTAGCGGGTAAGCCGGCGCCGGACACCTTCCTCGAAGGGGCGCGGCAGCTCGGCGTCGAGCCCGCGGCGGCGGCGGTGTTCGAGGACGCGCTGGCGGGGGTGCAGGCGGGCCGGGCGGGGAAGTT
Organism: uncultured Solirubrobacterales bacterium; assembly: GCA_963794825.1. Classification (GTDB taxonomy): domain Bacteria; phylum Actinomycetota; class Thermoleophilia; order Solirubrobacterales; family Solirubrobacteraceae; genus Palsa-465. The sequence continues at coordinate 1,173,648 of CAWCFB010000001.1, read as the reverse complement.
CGGCTTCGTGGTGGGGGTGGACCGGGTCGGCCAGGCCGACGCGCTGCGCCAGCACGGCGCCGACGTGGTCGTAAAGGATCTGGCCGAGCTGCTGCGCTGATGCACCAGTGATCCAGCACCACGCGTTTCCGGTCGAGCCGTGGGCGATTCGCGAGCTCGACCTCGACCTCGACAAGCTCGCGCAGACCGAGTCTGTGTTCGCGCTTTCGAACGGTCACATCGGGCTGCGCGGCAACCTCGACGAGGGCGAGCCATTCGGGCTCCCCGGCACGTACCTGGCCGGGCTCTACGAGAACCGGCCGTTGCCGTACGCGGAGGCCGGGTACGGGTTTCCGGAGTCGGGCCAGACCGTCGTCAACGCCACGAACGGCAAGCTGATCAGGCTGCTCGTCGAGGACGAGCCGTTCGATGTTCGCTATGGCAAGCTGCTCAGGCACGAGCGGGTGCTGGACCTCCGGGCTGGGCTGCTTCATCGGATCGTCGAGTGGACCTCGCCGACGGGCCGCTCGGTCCGGGTCCGCTCGACACGGCTCGTGTCGTTTACCCAGCGCGCGGTGGCGGCGATCGAGTACGAGGTCGAGCCGCTTGACGGACCGATGCCGATCGTGCTCCAGTCGGAGCTCGTCGCCAACGAAGAGGTCCCGCGGCCGGAGATGGATCCGCGGGCCGCCGCCGCGCTGAGTTCACCCCTGGAGGGCATTTCCTGCGCCAACAGTGACGTGCGGGCGATTCTCGCCCACCGGACACGGGTGAGCCAGCTGGTCGTCGCGGTGGGGATGGATCACGTGATCGAGGGACCGGACGGGCTCAGCACGTCTGGCGAGGTGTTCCCGGACCTGGCGCGGATGCTCGTCACGACTGAGCTGAAGAGCGGCGAGAAGCTGCGGCTGGTCAAGTTCATCAGCTACGGGTGGTCCAGCCGTCGCTCTCCGTCGGGCGTCCGCGACCAAGTGGCGGCGGCCCTGGCCGAGGCTCACCACACCGGGTGGGAGGGGCTGGTTGCCGCACAGCGCCAGTATCTGGACGAATTCTGGGGGCGCGCTGACGTTGAGATCGACGGCGACGCCGAGCTGCAGCAGGCGACGCGCTTTGGGCTGTTTCACGTGCTCCAGGCGGGAGCCCGCGCCGAGCAGCGGGCGATCGCCGCCAAGGGCCTCACCGGGCCGGGCTACGACGGCCACACGTTCTGGGACAGCGAGATGTTCGTGCTTCCGGTGCTCACGTACACGATCCCCAGTGCGGCGGCGGACGCTCTTCGGTGGCGCCACCGGACGCTTGATCTCGCCCGTGAGCGAGCCGCGCAGCTGCATCTGAAGGGCGCGGCGTTTCCGTGGCGGACGATCCGCGGGCAGGAATGTTCGGCCTACTGGCCAGCCGGAACGGCGGCGTTCCATATCAACGCTGATATCGCCGACGCGGTCGTGCGCTACCGGAATGTCACGCTGGACGACGAGTTCGAGCGCGAGATCGGCCTGGAGCTGCTCATCGAGACCGCTCGGCTATGGCGCTCGCTCGGCCATCACGACATCGCGGGTGGGTTCAGGATCGACGGCGTCACCGGTCCGGATGAGTACAGCGCGATCGCCGACAACAACGTCTACACGAACCTGATGGCGGCTCAGAATCTGCGCGAGGCCGCCGCCGCTGCCGAGCGTCATCCCGATCTGGCCGCCAACCTCGGCGTCGACGACGAGGAGCGGGCGTCGTGGACCGATGCCGCGGCCGCCATGGTCATCCCCTACGACGAGGAGCGTGAAGTCCACAGTCAGGCCGAGGGCTTCACGGACCACGCGGTGTGGAACTTCGCGGCGACGCCGGAAGAGTCGTACCCGCTGCTGCTCCACTACCCCTACTTCGACCTGTACCGCAAGCAGGTGGTCAAGCAGGCCGACCTGGTGCTGGCGCTGCAAACGCGCGGCGATTACTTCACCGACGAGCAGAAGCTGCGCAACTTCGACTACTACGAGGCGCTGACGGTTCGCGACTCGTCGCTGTCAGCGTGCACGCAGGCGGTGATCGCGGCCGAGGTGGGACACCTCGAGCTTGCCTACGACTACTACCGCGAAGCGGCCGAGATGGATCTGAACGATCTCGAGCACAACACGCGCGACGGGGTGCACATTGCGTCGCTGGCGGGCGCCTGGATCGCGGCGGTCGGGGGGTTCGGTGGGATGCGCGACCATGAAGGGGACCTCAGGTTCAAGCCCCGGCTGCCCAGCCAGCTGACCCGGCTGGCCTTCCGGGTGACGTTCCGCGGCCGCGGCATCCTCGTCTCGATCACTCACCCGCGCGCCAGCTACACGCTGCTGTCCGGCGATCGGCTGACGATCACCCATCACGGTGAAGAGCTGGAGCTCGGGCCCGAGCCCGTGGAGGCGGAGATCCCACCGGTGCCGCACCGTGAGCCTCCACGCCAGCCGCATGGCCGTGCGCCGCTCGAGCGGCCGACCGGCCCGTCCTAGCTGGGGGAGGCGGCGGCGCTGGCGGGGTCGATAAGGATCTTCGCGTGCGCCTCCGGATCGCCAAGCGCCGTGAACGCTGCGTCCACGCCCGTGAGTCCGACCGTGCCGGTTATCAGTGGACGCGGGTCGACTTTGCCCTCGGCGAGCATATGCAGCGTGTCGCGGAACTCGAGCGGGGTGTAGCCGAGCACGAAGCGCAGGTCGATCTCCTTGTTGATCGCCATCGCCGGGGTGATCTGATCGGAGCCGACGCACACGCCGACGACGACCACCCGCGACATCAGCGGCGCGCCGGCGATGATGCTCTCGATCACGCCGGGCACGCCAACGCACTCGAAGATCACCGGGTGCTTGGGTCCGGCGCCGAGGTTTTCCGCGAGCCGCCAGACGTGCCACCAGCCGACCGGCAGCCGCTGCAGCTTCTCGACCGTCCCGACCGCGAGCTCGAAAGCGGCGGGGGCGGTGGTGATGTGGCCTGCTTTATCCGCCGTTTTCGTGAACGGTGACTCGCTGGCCGGATCGAGCACGATGTCCGCGCCGCACGCTGTGGCGAGCGCGCGGCGGCCGGCGGAGTAGTCGCTGGCGACGACCGTTTTCACGCCTTTGGCCTTGAGCATCAGGATCACGCCGAGGCCAATCGGGCCACAGCCGATCACGATCGCAACCTGACGGTTGGAGACATCGCCCCGGCGCACCGCGTGCCAGGCCACGGCCATCGGCTCGGTCAGCGCGGCGATCTCGGCCGAGAGGCCGTTCGGGACCGCCATCATCATCGATTCCTGGACCAGCATCTGCTCGGCGTAGCCCCCCGGGGCGTGGACCGAAAGGCCGGTCGCCTCGACCCCTTGGGCCGAGCGCAAGAGCGGAAGCGCGACCACCGGCGTACCCGTGGGGCTCGGCTTGCGCGTCTTCGGACCGTACTCGGCGACCTCGCCGCAGAACTCGTGGCCGAACACGATTGACTGGCTGGTGCGGGCGAACCGGTCGTAGCCGAGCCGTGCTGCCAGGTCGGCCCATTCATCAGCGCCGTGACGCGCATGGAGGTCCGAGCCGCAGATCCCGCAGCGCAGCACGCTGATCCGGACCTGGCCGCGGTCGGGCGTCGGCTCGGGGAGATCGACCACCTCGAATTCGGCTTGCTTACAGGCTGCGGCTCTCACCTGCGTCGCAGCCTATCGCGGCTCAGCTGCCCAATTCTCGGAACCGAGCCAGTATCGCCTCGCGGTCGTCGGCTTCGTAGATATCGGCATGCACCGTTAGACCGTCCTCGCACTGTGCGACGTAGCCGTAGGTGAGCTCGAACTCAGCGTCGCCCTCGTTTGCGTGCCCGCGGTAGGAGGCGATGACCGCGACCGCCCGGTCATCGCCCGCGATCACCTCGTCGATGTCCATGCGGATGTCATCGGCATTGGCGAATGCGGCTGCGGCACCGTCCCGGATCGCCTGATATCCGGAGAGCGTTCCCCACCCAATCAGCCGATGGTCGACGATCTCGCAGTCCTCTGAGTACTGCGCCGAGAAAGCGTCCAGATCGTGGGCGGAATAGCGGCGCGCGTCGGCACGCACGATTCGCTCCGGCATCCGGGCATCGTGTGAAGGGCCCGGGCTCGATGCGCGCAGCTCTTCGAAGCGCGCCAGCGCGGCGGCGCGATCCTCGGGGTCGTACTGGTCGAGCCTGGTTACGAGTCCGTCTTGCACCACGACGACCCAGATCATTGGCAGTGACAGCTCGCCGGCCTTGACGCCGCGTCCTCGCCAGCTGACAGCGACCGTAAGAGCTCGTTCGTCGCACGCGATCACCTCTTCGATCTCGAGGCGGAGCTCGCGCGACGCGGCGCGACCCGAACGCGACCAGGTCACGGCCTCCTCGGGTCCGTGGGCCTCCTCATAACCCAGCTGCCGGTGGTCGATCATCACGACGTCTTCTGCGTACAGCTTCTTGGCGGCGTCGAAGTCAGAGGCGCCGTAATGGCGGATCCATTGCCTGAGGACCTGCTCCGGAGGACGATGGCCGAGCGGGGCCTGTCCGCCGCCCAGCTCGACGTAGGTGGCGATCAGCTGCTCCCGGTCGTCAGCCTCGTACATGTCGGTACTGACCAGAACACCGTCCTCGACGACCGAGACGTAGCCAAGCGGGAACTCGAACAGGCCCCCGCCCCCCTCAACGTGACCGCGATAATCCGCACGCCAGGCGATCACTCGTCCGTCGTCGGCCAAGATCTCACCGATTGCGAGGTGGATGTCCGGGGCGATCGCGAGGCTCGCGTTGAGATGGTCCCAGGCTGTCTCACGGCCGATGATGGTGCCCCAGCCGATCGTCCGATGGTCTCGCAGTTCGTAACCCTCAGCAAACGTCACTAGCGCAGCCTTGGGGTCTCGGCGGTTGAACGCCTCCACGAATGCATTTGCCACGCGGACCGTGGGGGTTGCCGGTTGCGGGTCGGGTGCCTCTGTGAGCTCCGCGAACCGCGCGAGCATGGCTTCTCGGTCCTCGGGCTCGTAGACGTCGGTGCTGACCGCTCGGCCGTCCTGGACGGCCGTCACGTATCCGATCGAGTACTCGAATTCCCCACCACCGTCGGCGAGGTGACCGCGGTACGTGAAGCGGATTGCGCCCGCCCGCGGGTCTCCCGCCAGCACCTCGTCGATCTCGATCCGACAGTCCAGTGACACGGCAAACGTTGCCGCGTGGTGCTCGCGCATCGCTTCGGGTCCAGTGATAGTCCCCCACCCGTTCGCCCGATGATCGACCAGCGTGAATCCGTCGGCGAACAGGTCCGGGAACGCGTTGGCGTCCTGTCGGTTGTAGGCGCTTATGTACCTCGCTACCCACCGTTCGGGCGATCGGTTCTCCGTCGCAACGGTGCCCGTCGCGAGCTCCGCGAATCGCGTCAGGATCGTCTCGCGGTCGTCGGGTTCGTACGAATCCGTGCTTACCAACAGCCCATCTCTGACCACGTGGACAGCACCGACCTCGAGTTTCCAGGGGCCGACCTTCCCGCCGATTCCATGCCAGGCGCCGATCACGGCGAGGACTTGATCGTCGCTGGCAAGCACCTCCTTGATGCTCGTGCGAACGCCTGGGGATGCGTCGAAGGCCGAGCGCATGAAGGCCAGAACCTGTTCGCGACCACGTGATGTCTCCCACCCGAGCGCCCGGTGGTCGACCCAGGTGCAGTCGGGGGCCAGCATCTCTCCCATCTGGTCGTAGTCCCGCAAATTGCACCGGCGCAAGAACTCGGTGAAAAAGCGCTCGGACCCTGTCTCCGCGTGGCTGGTCGCACCCGTTCCGCCCAACTCGGCGTAGCGCGCAAGCATCCCGTCACGGTCGTCGGGCTCGAAGATGTCAAGACTGACCCACCGCCCCTGCTCCAGTACGGCAACCCGGCCGATCTCGTAGGAGAACTCCCCGCCCCCGTCACGCGCGTGGCCAACGTACCGAGCTCGCGTAGCGATCGCCCGTTCATCGACCGCAAGCACCTCGGTGTACTCGAAGCGGATGTCGAGCGACCCTTCCCACGCGGACTTGGCCAGCGCCACGAACTGATCGGCGCTGCTCATCGGCTCCCAAGCGATCTGGCGGTGGTCCCGCACTGCGAAATCGTCGGCAAGCAGATCGGCGAACGCTGCTGGATCCTGGCGTGCATAGCGGACCGCGAACTCGGCGGACGCTCTCTCCGGCGGCGAGTCGCCCAGCACCGACATCCCGCCTCCCAGCTCCGTGTAGCGGGCGACCATGGCCACACGTTCGCCGGGGTCGTATACGTCGGTGGTCCGCACATGACCGTCCTCGTAAACGCTGACATAACCGAGAACGACCTCGACCTCGCCGCCACCCATCTCCTCGGCGGCATGGCCGCGATACCCGATCAGCAGCGCGAGGACGCGGTCATCGCCCGCGATCAGTTCGTCGCGCTCCATGCGAGTGTCGGGGGTTACGGCGAGCACCATCTGGGCGTTGGCCAGGACTCCGTGTCGGCCCTCGATCGTTCCCCATCCGTTGAGGCGGTGGTCGACGAGCGAAAAGTCTTCTGCGTACAGCTCCGAGTAGCTCTCAAGATCATGAGTCGCGTAGCGCCGGAGCTCCTCGGCATTGACGCGAAGGGACGGGCGATCCCCGGGCGCGGGTGACGGTTGTGTGGTTAGCTCCGCGAACCTCGCCAGCATCGCGTCGCGATCATCGAAGTCGTAGACGTCGAAGCTGGCGAAATGACCGTGGCGAACGACCGTGACTGCGCCGGCGTCATACGAGTACGGGGCGTCGTGCTGCGTTCCCGACAACCCTGTCCAGCTCAACCGGAGCGCGATGACCTCCTGATCGCAGGCGAGCACCTCGTGAACCATGAAGCACCGATCCTTGGTTCCCTCGATCGAGGATGCAGTCAACTGGGCAAGCGCTGATGCACCGTGCATGTCGCCCCAAAGCGCCATAGAGCGATGGTCGTGCAGCGAACAATCTTCGGTGTACAGGTCGCGTATCGCAGCCTGGTCGCCCGTGTCCCACAGAGCCTTGTATTGCGCCCAGAGCCGCTCCGGCGGCAGGTCACCCAGGTCTCGGTCCCGCGTTCCGCCGAGCTCGGCGTAGCGAGCGATCGCCGACGGCAGATGGTTTAGCTCGTAGTACTCCAAGCCGGCGAGCAGGCCGTGGTCGACCAGGCTCACCGCTATGTAGCCGGTTTCGAGCTCGCCAGCTTTGACGCCGCGTCCCCGAAAGGCGACCCGCGTGACCGCTACACGGTCGGCGGCGGCGATGACCTCGTCGAACTCGAGACGAATGCTGGGTGAGGCATCGAACGCAGCACGCATATCCCGGATGCATGCGTCTCGCCCTAGCGCGTCGTCGTATCCGAGCGCTCGATGGTCGACGATGTAGCAGTCCTCCGTCACCACCTCGGAGAGGTGGTCGTAGTCGCGCGCATGTAGCGTCCGCTGAAGCTCTAGGAGAACTCGTTCGGGAGGACTGTCACCGAGGGACACGTTCTGGCGGCCACCGAGCTCGGCATAACGCGCAAGCATCGCGGCGGTGCCGTCGGAAGCGAACTGCTCGGTGCGAACCACCCGCCCGTTCTCGACCACGTGAACCCTGCCAACTGGGAGCTCGAACCGCGTGTCTTCCTCGGCCGCTATCCCGTGATGCGTGAGTCTGACCGCGAGCACGCGCTCGTCGCACGCGAGCACCTCGTCGACCTCGATCCACACCACGCCGACTTCCCAGGCCGAGGTGTTGAGCGCTCGAACTCCCTCGTGTCCGCGCAGCGGCTCCCAGCCCAACTCGCGGTGATCAACGAACTCGTAGCTCTCATCGGACAGCGAGACGAGTGTGTCCATCTCGCCCGCCGCGTAGCCCCGGGCGTATGCGGCCAGCCAACGCTCCGGCGGGTTGTCACCTAGGGCTGCGAGACCGCCACCGACCTCGGCGTACCGCGCGATCATCGCGGCTCGGTCGTCGGGCTCGTACTGGTCGGAGCCGACGAATTGTCCGTCCTCGATCACCGACACCATCCCGATCGCGAACTCGGCGACCCCACCACCGTCGTTGGCATGTCCGCGGTAGGCCAGCCGCAGCGCGATCACACGGTCGTCACAGGCCAGAATCTCTTCGACGTCGCAACGGGCATCGGACGAGAGCGCGAACAGTCCCTCGAGCGCCCGGCGCACTACGTCGGTTCCGCTCATATCCATCGTCGCGAGTGGCTTGTGGTCGCAGAGCACGTAACCGGGTGCGTACAGCGCCATGACGGCGCCGAGATCGCGTTGGGAGATGCGCCGGACGAACTCGGCGTAGAACCGCTCAGGTGCGCGATCACCCAGTCCCGCGGACGCAGGGCCGGGCGCCGCTGGCTCAGAGGCGAGCGATCGCGAGGGTGCCAGGCGCTCGGCGCGCCGCGCGCCAACCGTATGGCCCTTCGCGTCGTACGAAAAGAGAGCTTTCCGCGCCGCTTCGCGCGCCTCGCCTGAGCGCCCCGCCGCCAGCAGCACGCGGGCAAGGGCCATCGCGGCGTCGGCCTTGTCGGCAAGTGCGTCGGTCGGGTCCGACATCACGACCGCACGCTCGGCGAGCTCCAGTGCCGGCTCGATCTGGCCGGACTGCGCGAGCGCCTCGGCGCACGCGCTCGCCGCGACGATCGCCGTACGGAGGTCCTCACCGCCGTGCTCTTGCGCGAATTCCGCCTGAGCGATGGCCTCGTCGCGCTCGGCGATTCCCTCGAGCGCGGCTAGAGCGCGCGCCAATTGCGCAGCGGCGTACGCCGCCGCCGTATCGGCGCCAAGCGACTGGAAGCCCGCCAACGCCACTCGGAGGTGGGCCACGGCCGCCGCAGGGTCGTCGGCAAGGAGCTCGACCGTGCCGGCGTACACCTGCGTCTCGTGCAGCTCGAGCGTGAGGCCCAGCTCCTCGAGTGTCGCCCGTGCGCCGGCGAGGATCTCGCGGGCCGCGTCGACTCGGCCGCGCATCGCCTCGAGCACCGCCTGGCAGCGCAGCGCGAGCGCCTCCACGTGACGGTTACCAGGCGTCATGCGCAGGATTCGCACGACATCGAGGCACCGTCCGCTCGAGCGCACGACCGATGAGGGACCCCACAGCGCCGCTCGCGGTGCCGCGGCGAGCACTGCGGTCGTCCGCCGGCGATCATCCGCCGTCCGCGCCGCGGTGAGTGCCCGATCCAGCGCCGTCTCCACCTCGCCGACCCGGCCCAGCCGGGCGTATGTCGCGGCGGCGACAGTCCAGGCTTTGGCTTCGGCCGCTCCATCACCAAGCTTCGCCAGCTCCGATGCCGCCGCTCGCACCGACTCGGCAGTCAAGGCCGGCTCGTCATCGCCAGTGAGGTTCGCCAGCTGCGCGATGATCACCGCGGCGCGCGGACTGCTGCCGACGCTCGCCGTGTACTGATCCACCACGTTCGCCGCCGCCGACACGTCTCCCGCGGATAGAACCGCCTCGGCTAGATCCCAGAGGACCTCAGCCTCGCTGGCCCGATCGCAGTCGAGCGCCCGGGACAGGAGATTTTGAGCCGCCGCCAGGTCTTCGCGCGCGAGTGCTCTCCGCCCAGCGGACAGCAGCCGTGCGGCTGCGCGCATGCCGAGTGTGCGGCCCGCGTCGTCGAGCGGGCCGAGCTCGCGCAGATACGCGTGCGCTTGCTCGAGATGGAACGCGATCACCTCCTCGTACTCGCCGACCAGGTCCCCCGCCTTGGCCTCGAGCCAGTCGGCGAACCGCTCGTGGAGGACCGCCCGCGCCTCCTTGAGCAACAGCCGATAGGCAGCATCACGGATCAGCACGTGGTGGAACCGGTACACCGGCTCGTCTATCCAGTAGATCCCCTCCGGTTCGACCATCTCCTTGCGCCGCAGCGCTTCGAGGTGTCCATCGATCGCGGTCCGGATCGGCGGGGCCAACAACTCGGCGACGGCCCCTCTGTAGAACTGCTTGCCGATCACCGCCGCCCGCTCGACGACGGCTCGCTCGTCGGCGCGCAATCGCTCGATGCGGGCGGCCAGTAGCGCTTGGATCGTCGGCGGCACCTCGACAGCGTCGGCGCCGCCGGTCACCGACCAGCCATCGCCGGTCCGCACCAACGTGCCCTCCTCGGCCAGCATCCGAATCAGCTCGCCCAGGAACAGCGGGTTGCCCTCCGTGGTCTCGAGGATCCGCTCAAGCAACGCGACCGGGACATCAGCTCCGCCGAGCAGTCCGTCGACAAGCGTGCGGCTGTGAGCGGGAGGCAGCGGATCGAGCTCGATCACGTCGGTCGCGCGGCGCCCGGTCGCGGTCAGTACCTCCCGCGCCTCGCGCAGCTCGGGACGGGCCAGCCCAACCAGGAGGACAGGGGCATCCGCGATCCACTCGACGAGGTGCTCGAGCAGGTCGAGCAGCATGGGCTGGGCCCAATGGAGATCGTCGAACACGACCACCAGTGGCCGGTCACGAGCTAGCACCTCGAGCCCGCGCCGTAGCGCCCAGAACGTCTCCTGGGCCGATCCGGGCCGGGTGATACCGAGGACTCCCGCTACCGCCTCGACGATCCGCTCGCGGTCAGGATCGTCCGAGTTGATAGCCAGCAGCTTCTCGCGCGCCACGCCGGGGTCATCGGCGTCGGCGATCGCTGCTACGTCGCGCACAACCTCGGCCACCGGGAGGAATGTGTTGCCCTCGCCACTGGGCTCGCAGTGCCCGTGCACGACCCGGGCCTGCTCGCCCAGCTGCGCGGCGAATTCGGCGGCCAGCCTGCTCTTGCCGAGCCCTGGGGAGCCGATCACCGTCACCAAACGGCAGTCGCGTGCCGCGATCGCTTGATCGAGAACGGCTCCCAGGCGCGCCAGCTCGGGCTCGCGGCCCACGAGCGGCGCATCAGCGGGCTGGGTCCCGGCCTCAGCCGGCCCAGGGAACGAGGAAACGAGGCGCCAGGCGCGGACCGGAGCCGCCTTGCCCTTGAGCTGAAGGGGTTCGACCTCCTCACTGCTGACCCGATGGCGGACCAGACGCCAGGTGGCCTCGCCGATCAGTACGTGTCCCGCCGGCGCGGCCTGCTCGAGTCGCGCGGCCGTATTCATCGTGTCGCCCACGATGATTCCCTCGTTGGAGATCACGAGCTCGCCGGTGTTGACGCCGGTGCGCATCGCCAGCCGAACGCCCCGGGACCGTTCGAGTTCGTCGTTGAGGGCCTCGAGCGCGACGGTCATCTCGGCGGCACATCGAACCGCCCGCAGAGCGTCATCCTCCCGGACAGTCGGGGTTCCGAACACCGCGACGACAGCATCGCCGATGAACTTCTCGATCGAACCGCCGAAGCGCTCGACCGTCGAGCGCATCACCTCGTAGTACCGGCCCATCACCCGCCGGACGGACTCCGGGTCGAGCGCCTCCTGCATCGCCGTGGAGCCGGCGAGATCGCTGAACACCACCGACACGGTCTTCCGCGACCCGTCGACCGTCTCGAGCGCGTCGCCGGAAGCTACGGGCGCGCCGCAGGCATCGCAGAAGCGGGACCCGCCCGTGAGGTCCGATCCGCACGAGGCGCAGCGTGACAAAAGTGCAGCGCCACACCGGGCACAGAAGCGAGCCCCTGGCCTGTTGCCTTGCCCACATGCCACGCACTCGCCAGGCATGACCACCATCCGCAAGCGGAATGCTACGGGGTAAATCAACTGGTAGTCCGATCTGCAAATAAACTGTCCGGGGTCAGCTCCTTAGGCGAAACGGGGACCACGGTGCAGTGCCCGCGGTGCGGTTCGGCGAGTGCCGGCGGGCACGAGGTTCTGCTCCGAGTGCGGGGCAGCGCTGGCCCCTGCGCTCGGCGCCGGCGAAGCGCAGCGATGGGCAACGGCGCCACATGACCGTGATGTTCTGCGACCTGGTCGGCTCGACGCCGCTCGCCGAGCGGCTCGATCCTGAGGACTTCCACGAGCTGCTGCTCGGCTACCAGGCGCTGTGCGCCACTTCGATCGCGCGGTTCAACGGGTACACGGCGCTGTACGTGGGGGACGGTGTGGTCGCGTATTTCGGTTACCCACGCGCGCACGAGGATGACGCGCAGCGAGCGGTACACGCGTCCCTGGGCATCCTCGACGGGCTCGACGAGTTGAACGACCGCCTGCAGGCGTCGTTCGGCGAGACGATCAATGTTCGGATCGGGCTCCACTCGGGGATCGTCGTGGTCGCGGAGAACTTCGGCGAGCAGCGCGAGCAGCACGAGATCATCGGCGAGACGCCCGCACATCGCACAGCGACTGGAGTCGATTGCCGCCCATGGCTCGGTGGTGATGAGCGACACGACGCGGGCCCTGGTGGAGGGTTACTTCGAGACCGAGCCGCTGGGTGAGCGCGAGCTGAAGGGCATCAGCCGCCCGATCGTGGTCCATCGGGTGGTGCGTGCGACCGGTGCGGTCGGTCGGCTAGAGGCGGCGGATGCCGCGCGCATGACGCCGCTGGTGGGCCGCGTAAGCGAGCTCGATCGCCTGCTCGAGGCATGGCGGCAGGCGGCGGGCGGCAGCGGCACGATTGCCGAGATCACGGGTGAGGCAGGGATCGGCAAGAGCAGGCTGGTGCGGGCGCTGCTCGACCGGCTCGAGCCCGAGCTCGAGGGCATCCAGGTTTGGCAGTGCTCAGCCCACCACGCGGGCACCACGCTCTATCCGCTGATCCGTCTGCTGGAGCGCGACCTCGGACTCGATCGCACCGCTACCGAGGAGGCGCAGCTGGAGGCGATCGGAGCTGCCGCGACGGCGGCCGGCCTGAATACGCCCGAGGCCGTACCGCTGCTGGCGGACCTGCTGTCGGTCCGATCCGGACGCAACGGAGACGGGCAGGAGCTTTCGCCGCGCGACGCGAGAACCGCGACGCTGCGAGTCCTCGAGTCGATGCTGGTCGCTGATCCAGAAAAGCATCCACTGCTGATCGTGGTCGAAGATCTCCACTGGGCCGATCCGACCACGCTGGAGTTCCTCGACCGGATCGCCAGGCAGGTCACGGGGCTGCCAGTGATGTGCGTGCTGACCTTCCGGCCCGATTTCACGCCAAGCTGGCGCGTGCGCCGGCCGGTGCTCGCGATCGAGCTGGGGCGACTCAGCTCAGATGAGGTCCGGGCGATGGCGGCTTCCGGTAGCGACGAGAAACTCGACCCGAATCTGCTCGAGTGGCTCGATGCCGCTGCCGACGGCGTGCCCTTGTTCGTAGAGGAGATGCTGCGGATGCTCGAGCTCCCGGGGATGGAGGAGCTTGTGGCTTCGGACGGCGGTACGCATGTCCCGCCGACACTGCACGGGATGCTGACTGAGCGGCTGGACAGACTGGGGCCGCTCGGCGAGCTGGTCGACGTCGCAGCCGTGCTCGGCCGGGACTTCGACCGCGAGCTGCTGGTCGCACTCGAGCCGGCCTCTGAAAAGGAGATCTCGCTCGGGGTCGCCCAACTGACAGCGCACGGCGTGCTGCGGCCGGTGGCCGAGCAATCCCGCCTCGAGTTCACCCATGCGCTGCTCCAGGAGGCAGCCTACGACCGGATGCTCAGGCGCCGTCGGCGGGAGCTGCACGCGCGCGTGGCCAGCCTCCTGGTCGACGAGTTCCCGGAGCTGGCAGAACGCGAGCCCGAGGTCGTGGCGAGCCATTGGTCGGCCGCCAATGACCCGGCGAAGTCGACACGGTGGTGGTACGACGCCGGTGTGCGAGCGCTCAGCCGGGCAGCGTTCGTCGAGGCGGCAGACCACTTCCGGCGCGGTTACGAGGCGCTTGAACGTATCGATCCGGAGCGGCACGATCGGGCCAGGCGACTCGGGTTTGCCACCCACCTCGGGGCCGCGCTCCAGGCGAGCCGAGGGTACGGGAACCCCAGCGTCGGCGAGGCGTACGCGCAGGCCCGCGAGTACCTGGACGGTGATCCCGGCGATCACCGGGTGATTCCCGTGATCCGCGGTCAGTGGATGTTCCATCTCGTGCGCGGCGAATACGGGCCTGCGCTGGAGCGCTCGAATGAGATGTTGGCGCTCGCCGCGCTGAGCGGCGGCGACGGCCTCGAAGGTGAGGGCCAGCTTTACGGCGGTCTCGTGCAGATGTACCTCGGGAACTACGGTGAGGCTCGTACCCATCTCGAAGAGGCGATGATGAGCCACGGCCGCCGCGGTGGAGCCGACGAGATTTTCGCCGCCCAGGGGGACACCCGAGTCGGCGCCCTCGCGTATCTGTCGGTGGTGCTCTGGCAGCTCGGGTACTACGAAGCATCGCGTCGACACAGCGATCAGAGTCTCGAGCTGGCGGAGCGCGTCGCCGGTCCCGTCACCCGGGCGCAGGCGTTCTTCATGCGCACGATGCTGCACCTCAATCGCGGGGAGGTGGCCGAGTTCGCCACCTGGGTCGAACGGACGCGGGCATACAGCACCGAGCACGGCATCGCTTACTGGCGGATCCACTCCTCCGCGTACTCAGCTTGGAGACAAGGGTGGTCCGGCGAACTGGCCGCGGGCACCACGCGCCTGCGCTCCTCCATCGAGGCCTACCTCGATTCCGGCTCGAAGCTGGGCATCGCGCACCTGTACATCCTGCTTGCGGATCTCGAGCTTGCGGCGGGCGACGTCGCCGGCGCCCGTGGCCATCTCGGGGCGGCGACCGAGTACGTCGAGGCGACCGGCGAGCGGTTCTCGGAGTCAGAGCTCCATCGCGCGCGGGCTCGCGCCCTGATGGCCGGCGACTCACCAGACCCGGCGGCCGCGACCGCGGCGCTCGAGCGAGCCGTCGAGATCGCGGCGATTCAGAACGCGAGGATCCCCGAGCTCCGAGCGCTCGGCCAGCTGCTCACGCATCGGCGCAAGCTGGAGGAGCCACACCGCTCCGACGCCGACCGGCTCAGTGTGCTGTGTGATTGGTTCGGCTCGAACTGCGAGCTCCCGGAAGTCGTTCGCGGCCGCCAGCTACTCGAGTCGGAGGACGGCGCACCGTGAGCTCGGTGCCGCAGGTGACCGTGGCCGGCGGGGGTATCGCTGGTCTCAGCGCGGCACTCCGGCTGGCGGAGCGCGGTTACCGGGTGAAGGTGTACGAGCCGAGCGACCGGCTGGGGGGAACCTCGGCTCACGAGCCGGCGCCGACGGCATCGAACACGACGTGTACCCGCACATGTACCTGAACTGGTACCGCAATCTCTGGCAGTTGCTCGGCGATGTCACCGGCGGGGACCCGAAGCGCTCATTCACGCCGTACTCGACCGTCTGGCAGCTCCGTCGGGGCGACTACCCGCGGTTCGCCGGTACGCGGGACGCCTACTCACCCTGGAACCTGTTCCATGTGTTGAAGAACCTGCGCTCGGGGGTGGCGCCGATGGCCGACATGTTGGTGTTCGGCTACGCGAGCCTCGATCTGCTCGCGGAGCGGCTGCACACAACCGTGCAGCTGGAGGAGCTCAGCGTCAGCGCATTTCTGCACGCGCGGCCGTACATGACCGACCGGGCCGCCGAGGCATACAACAGCTTCATCACCGCGGTCTGGGCGTTGCCGGCTTATCTGACCTCGGCCACGGATTACCAGGAATACCTGGAGTACTGCCTCGCCGAGCCGACGCCGGCGTTCTGGCTGCCGCGCGGGCCGGCCGCCGAGATCGTGATCGCGCCGCTGGTCGATGCGCTGCGCGGACTCGGCGTTGAGATCGTGCAGGGGGTCAGAGTGGCGGCTGTCCATGGGGACGACAGCCGGATCTCGGAGATCGAACTGGAGCGCGGCTCGGTTGATTCGGTGTCGGGTGGGTGGACGGGGTCCGGCGAGGCGTGGCGCGAGCCCATCGACGAGCTGCTGCTGGCGGTCCCGCCGATGGAGCTCTCGCGGCTGGTGCGGACCGGCGACGCGGGGGGTCGGATGGTCGAACGCGTGCCGAGGCTGGCCGAGCTGTCCCGCCTGCAGGCCCTCCCGATCCCGATCGTCCATCTGTATCTGCGCCGGAGGCTCCGGGGTCTTCCGGCCGAGCCTGTGGGACTGTCAGGGTCTCGGCTCGCGCTGGCCTTCACCGACATCTCCCAGACGTGGCCCGGTGTGGTTGGAGAGTGCTCGGTACTGGCGCTCTCCGCGTCTGACCCGAACGGCTTGCCGCGGACGGGGGCCGAGGACGACGCGATGGCCATCCTGCGGGAGGCGGCCGAGTACCTGGACTTCGAGCCTGGTTCGGCATGGGGCGAATCGCCAGAGATCGACTGGGACCGCACCCGCTACAACTCGAACGACGACGCGAAGCTGTTCATCAACGAGATCGGGACCGACGGCTGGCGGCCGCCGACCCAGTGCCGGGAGATCCCCAACCTGTGCTTCGCCGGGGATTTCTGCGGCGGCAAGATGGGGATGACGACGATCGAGTCGGCGGTGACCGCAGGCGTCGAGGCGGCCGCGGCGATCGTCGCTCGACGGGGCCTCGGCGAACCGGTCGAGGTCCTGTCGCATCGGCGCTTGCCTCCCGGTCTCTACTCGTGGCTGCGGGCTGTCGGCGCGCCATATGCGGCGTACGCGAAGTGGATCTCGGGGGCCGGGGACCTGACACGGTCGGCCGGCTCGCGGGTGGCGGAGGCCGGGGCGGTCGTCGGGCGACTGCTCGGGCCTCGCTAACGCTGAGACAGCTGCCGGACCTGGTCGACCAGCGCGAGCAGGGGCCCGGGGTCGACCGCAAACTCACGCGCCTCGGCCCGAGCCGAGTCGGCGATCCGGTCGAGAACGGCTTCGGCTTCATCAAGTTGCGCGCGCTGAGCCGTCGCGATCGCTCGGAGTCTTTCGGGGTCGCTGTCGTCGACCCTGAACAGGGCTTTGATCTGCGGATCGCGGACCGCCAGCGCCGCTGGGAGCGTGAGGATCCCGTCGCGGATGTCCTCGTCGCCACCGCCCCCGAGGGCCTCGAGCCCGCGTTGGTCGCCGACGTCGTCGCAGCCGTGGTAGAGCACGCCGAGCAAGTGGCCGTACTGGCGCAACCGCTCGGAGCGCGCGCCGAGCACGGCACAGATCTCGAACATCGAGCCGGTGTCCTCGCCCGCGATCCGCCGCCAGTCCTCGACGCCGAGCGGCTGGCGCCGCAGCCGCCACTGCAGGCACTCGGCTGCGCCGAGTCTTCTCAGCAGTTCCGCCAGGGGGCGGATCGCGAATGGGTCGTTCGCGACGGCTTCGAAGGCGTCTGCGACGAGGTAACCGGAGGCCATCAGCGCCGGCAGCCGGCCAAACTTGCGCTCCAGTGTCGGCACGCCGCGGCGCTCGTCGGACTCGTCGAGCAGGTCGTCGATCACCAGCGACATGTTGTGCATCAGCTCGATCGCGAACGCGCCGTCGACGGCGGCTGCCGCCGGTGTTTCGTGGATCGCTGTGTGGCAGGCGAACACCGTCAGCGGCCGGAAGTGCTTGGGGACGCCGGCGAAAGCCCACGCGAGGGGCTCGCGCAATTCGGGGTCGACCGTTTGCAGCCACCCATCGATCCGATCGCGCAGCAAGGCGATCTCATCGTGTTGGCCGAGCTCGGCGATCACCGCTTCGGTCTCCGTGAGGTTGATCATGGCTTCACCCGGTAGGGGCGGCGCGGGGACCTCGGTCCGGTCGTCGGGGCGGGTCATGCGGTCCAGCTCGTCGACCCCGCGTCTGAGCTCTCGCCACGAAAGCTGGGACGCTTCGGTTACGAGCCCGAGCAGCTCGTCGCGGAACTCCGCCTGCGCCTGCGTCGCGCCGCCGCCGCCCGCGGAAGCGGCCGCGGCCAGCCTGAGCAGATTCCGAGACCGGCTCGCGAGCAGGACGGCGCTGCCGGTGGTGACCCTGGCTGCGGTCGCGGCGCCAACCAGGGAGCCGGTCGCGAGCATCCGAGGTACCAAAAGTCTGCTCATTACCTGGAGGCTAACGGCGGCAGCGGCCTAGCGTCCGATCGCGCCAAGGCGCTCGGCGCTCATCTCCTCGGCCGCGCGAAGGGCCTGTGCCGATCCGGAGAGGGCCTCGAGGAATGGCTCGCGCGCGAGTACGAACAGCACGCCGTCCGTGCGAGCGGTGACGGTCGCGGTTCGGACGCCGTCGCGCGAGCAGTGCGATCTCTCCGAAGCAATCGCCGAGCCGGTCCGAGGTGCGGACGTGCGCCCCACGGATCGAGACGTCGAATTCCCCCTCGGCCACCAGAAAGAACTCGTCGCCGTGATCTCCCTCCCGGATCACGATCTCGCCGGCTTTGACCTGCCGGCTGCTCAGCGCCCGGGCCACGTCCTCGAGTACCGGCAGAGCCAGCATCCCGAACAGCATCGAGCGGCGCAGCGTTGCGAGCTTTGCGCTCGGAGCGGGAGTCCGGCGCTCGATCCGGACGAGCCCCGGAGCGACACCGAGGCTCACGATCGCGAGGACGCCGCCGATGGCCACCAGCGCCGCCTCCGCCCCGCCGGCGTGCACGAGCGGTGGGACGGAGATCGAGCCGATCGCCAGGCCGAGCATGTTGAGACCCTCCTGGAGCCCGAACACCTGGTGGCGAACGGCGTCGGGCACGATCCTGTGCAGCATCGTACGGCCGCCGACGTCGACGATGGCGTGGCCGATTCCGACCGCCGCCAGCAGCAGGAACGCGCCCGCGAGGCTCGGCCAGACGCCGAGCACTACCAATGCAGTCGCGGTCACGGCCGCCGCGCCCGAGACCGACGAGGAGAGATCGTTGCGGCCGATCAGCCCAACCGTCGCGGCAGAGCCAAGCACTCCGCCCGCCCCAAACGCTGCCCCCAAATAGCCGGCGCCGGCTGGGCCGATGTCCAGCACGTGAACTGCGAGCACGATCTCGAGCACGTCAAGCGCACCGAGCGCGACAAACCCGACGCCGACCAGCCCCAGCAACAGCGACACGTTGGTACCGGCAAGCCTCGGGACGTCGGTGAGGCGCACAGCTCCTGGCTCCAGATCGGCGCTGGGCTTTGCCTTCGGGGCCATTTCGGCGGCGCCGAGCGGAGCGACGAGGATCGTCCCGAGCACGGTGCCGACCGCAAGCAGCGCTACTGCCGCGCCCGGCCCGTCGACGGCGATCATCGCTCCGGCCAGCGCGGGCCCGACGAGCACGCTGACGTTCTCCACCCAGCCGGTGATCGCGTTGGCGGCGGTTAGGTCGGCCGGCTCGGTCACGAGGTCGGGCAGCAACGCCGACTGCGCAGGACGGATCAGCGTCACCGCGCTGGCGGCGATCACGGCGCCGATGTAGATGATCGGCGCCGGAGCCTTGATCAGGAGCACGATTGCGGTGAGCGTGAGCGAGGCAGCGAGGATCGCGTAGCCGATGTGCAGCGCTGCGCCGCGGCCGAACCTCCCGGTCACCGTCGTGGCGAGCGGCGCGACCACCGCGGCCGGGAGCAGCTGGACGACCGCGATCACCCCGGCCAGCGTTGTGCCTCCCTGCTCGTAGGCGTATACGAGTACGGCGACCCAGACGCCGTACTCGGCCGCTCCGAAGGCCAGAAACGCCGACTCCATCCGTCGGAGCCGCGCGTCGGCCAGAACCCGCCGCAACGTTGTCCACCGTCTGTTCATCTGCACGACCCCGCGGGCCCCACCGACGTATGCTTCCAGACGGCAGGTATGAGGGGGAATGGAGCTTGACCACGATCCGCTTGCGCTGACGGCCGACCAGATTCGCGAACTCGGGTACCGAGCCGTCGATCTGCTCGCTGATCAGCTCACCGATCCATCGCTTCCGGCGATGCGCCGCGGCGATCCGTCTGAGCTCCGCGCTCGCCTCGGTGGTCCCCCTCCATCCGGGCCGCGGGAGTGGGATGAACTGCTCGAGCAGCTGGCGCGCGACGTGCTCGGCCCGATCAGCCGGCTGGCGCACCCCGGGTACTTCGCGTTCATCCCGGCCTCGAGCACCTTCCCGGGGGCGCTCGGCGACCTGATCGCCAGCGCGCTCGACATCGACGCCGGCTCGTGGATGTCGGCGGCCGGACCGAGCCAGCTCGAACTCGTGGTGCTGGACTGGTTCAAGGGCTGGATCGGCTACCCGCAGGACTCGGCGGGCATCCTCGTCAGCGGTGGATCAGCGGCGAACATCACCGCGCTCGCCTGCGCGCGTGAGACCTTGCAGGGCCCGATGTCCGACCGGGTGGTGCTCTACACCGCCGATCAGACCCATTCGTCGATCGCTCGGGCGGCGAGGCTCCTCGGGTTCCGCCCTGACCAGGTCCGGATCCTGCCCACCGATACTGCTCACCGTCTGCGGCTCGATGCCCTGGTGGGAGCTGTGGACGCCGACGCAGAAGCTGGGTTGCGGCCGCTGATCGTCGCCGCCAACGCCGGCGCGACGAATACCGGTGCAGTCGACCCGCTCGCGGATCTGGCTTCGATCTGTCACGAGCGCGGCCTGTGGCTCCACGTTGACGGCGCGTACGGCGGGTTCGCGTCATTGAGCGAGCGCGGGCGGGCGGCGCTGGCCGGGATCGAGCTCGCCGACTCGGTCACGCTCGACCCGCACAAATGGCTCTACCAGCCGATTGAGTGCGGAGCGCTGCTCGTACGAGACGGGCAGCTGCTCTCGCAGGCGTTCACGATCAACCCGGACTACCTGGCCGACTACAAGAGCGACGCCGTCAGCTTCTCGGACCTCGGCGTGCAGCTCACCCGCTCCGCGCGTTCGCTGAAGATCTGGCTTTCGTTCAACTACTTCGGGGCGGACGCGTTCCGCGACGCGATCGACCGCGCAATCGACCTCGCCCAGCTGGCGGAGCGGCTGGTGGCGGAGTCGCCGACGCTGGAGCTGCTGTCGCCGGCGTCGCTGGGAATCATCGCCTTCCGGCGCCGGTTCGAGGGCGTCGAGGACGAGGCCGCCCTCGAGCAGCTGAACGCCGCGCTCGTGACCGAGTTCGAGATGACCGGCCGCGGGCTCTTGTCGTCGACCCGCCTGCGCGGGGTCTACGCCATCCGGATGTGCGTGATGAACCACACGAGCGGCCCGGAGGACGTGCGCGAGACGCTCGACTGGTTCGCTCAGGCTTCCCTTCCGCGGCTACGGCACGGCGACCTGGATCGGCCGCAGCGCGATCGTCACCCCGACGTTCGCGGCGGCTGGGCGGACAGCGAGGATTTCGATGAGCAGGCCGTGCGGGCACTGCCCCTGTTCAGGGGGCTTGATGATGCGGCGCTGGAGGTCGTCGTCGGATCGGCGCAGCGGCTGGACGTGGCGGCGGGGGAGACCGTGGTGCAACGCTGGCAGGGCACGCGCCACTTCTATGTGGTCGTCGCCGGCACCGTGGAGGTCCGTGGCGCCGATGGCGGCGTGTTGCGCGAGGCGGGGCCCGGCGGATACTTCGGCGAGCTCGCGGCGCTCGACTGGGGCGCGGGCTTCGGGTATGCGCGAACCGCGGATGTGGTCGCGAGCTCTGACTGCCAGCTGCTCGTGCTGGCGCCGGCTGCGCTGGCCGAGTTGCTCAAGCGGGCACCAGAGTTGGACCGCGAGTTGCGTGAGGTTGCTCGCGCGCGCGTGCGCGATCTGTAACGCGCGTCAAAAGCCCCGACTGAGCGGGGCTTCCCAAGTGCGCCCGAGAGGACTCGAACCTCCACGGACCATTCAGTCCACAAGGCCCTCAACCTTGCGCGTCTACCAATTCCGCCACAGGCGCTGGGGTCGGCCAGTATAGCCCTGGGCCCTGTTCTCGCAGGAACCATCGTGACGGCGGCGGATCGTCGGTGAGGCGAACTTGAGTCCGTCCGTGGGGGGCGCTACATTCACGAACACATGTTCGACCCTCTGCGATCACAGGTCGCGAAGAGCTAGGAGCCAGCGATGGACCTGACGAAACGCCAGCAGGAGATATTCGAGTTCATCAAGCGCTATTCCGCGAAATACGGGTACCCGCCGACCGTCCGCGATATCGGCAAGGCGGTGGGACTGGCCTCCTCGTCGACCGTGCATGCGCACTTGGCCAATCTCGAGAAGATCGGGCTTCTGCGCCGGGATCCGACGAAGCCGCGAGCGATCGAACTGCTCGACCGTGCGGCCGCGGCGGCCAGCAGCTTCGTCCGGCCCGGCTTGCCGCTCGTCGGCCAGGTCGCGGCGGGCCAGCCGGTGCTCGCCGAGGAGAACATCGAGGATTACGTACAGACGCCCGAGGCCGCAGGCGGCCGCGACGGCGAGTATCTGCTCCGCGTACGCGGCGAATCCATGAAGAACGTGGGCATCCTCGAAGGCGACCTCGTCGTGGTGCGACCGCAGGAGTTCGCCGAGGACGCCGACATCGTGGTGGCGCTGGTTGGCGAGGAGGCGACGGTCAAGCGGTTCTTCCAGGAGTCCGACCACGTGCGGCTGCAGCCGGAGAATGAGACGATGGAGCCGATTCGCAGCCGCGACGTACGCGTGCTCGGGAAGGTCGTCGGCTTGATGAGGAGCATCAGTTAGGCATGAGCACCCTGGCCCTCGCACCGACGCTGTTCGAATCTGCGGGCGGTGAGCCTACGCTCGACGACGTGCTCGTCGGCGCATGGGAGGGGCTCACCGCCCACCGAGCGGTGGAGTGCCCGGTGTGCGGGGGCGAGATGGCGCCGCAATACGGAGCCCACGCGCGTCCGCGAGCGGGCCGGTGCGGGTCCTGCGGCTCGGAGCTGTCCTAGCGGCCGTGGCAAAGCCAGCACAGGTGTTCCGCGGAACCCCGGCCCATTGTGAGGGCGGCGCGAGTATCCTCGGAGTTGCAAGCTGAGCAGTTGCGGAGGTGACGTAGGACCTTCGAGGAAAGTCCGGACATCACAGGGCAAGGTGGTCGGTAACGCCGACCCGGGGAAACCCGCGGGAAAGTGCCACAGAAAAGACACCGCCTAAGCCTGGAGCCGCTGCAGAGCCCCAGGCCGGTAAGGGTGAAATGGTGCGGTAAGAGCGCACCGGCGTCGCGGTGACGCGGCGGCCAGGTAAACCCCACCTGATGCTAGGCCAAGCAGGACCGTTCGTAGGTGGCCCGCCAAGGTCCGGGTAGGCCGCGCAGATGGATGACTGCTCAGGGGCCCGCCGCCGAGAGGCGGAGGCGCCCCGGACAGGATCCGGCTTACAGGCTTGCTAAGGAGAGCCCCGCTTGAAGCGGGGCTCTCTATTTCTGGTGACCGCCGAGCCGAGCCGCACGCGCACCGCGCTGGACCCTCCACACCCCAGCGCGCAGATATGTAGGGTGTGAGGAGCCCGCCCTGGCCGAGCGGGCTGCCCAGAGAGAGAGATAGAGGGAGACCCACGCGATGAAGATTCGCCACCGGCTTGCTGCGTACTCGATCGCCCTGCTGGCAGCGCTGGTTGGTCCAGCCGCAGCCTTTGCGGCGGCGCCACCGACCTCGGCCAAGGACTACTCGATCATCGCGCGGGACATCATGCCCTCCGGCGAGTACGGCGGCCTACCGACGCCGGCCCTGCTCCCCAAGGAGGAGCAGCAGGCGCAGATGTACAACGCACTGACGCCGCTGTTCAACCACGTCACCAACAGCGCGCTGCTCTCAGACTTCAAGCCGATGGGTGTGGGCTCGGGGGTCGGCGGCTCGCTCAGGCCAGAAACCGTGCCGCATCCCGGCGTGACGATCCTGCGCGACGGCTATGACGTCCCCCACATATACGGCGTCACCCGTGATGACGTGACCTGGGGCGCTGGATGGATCGTGGCCGAAGACCGCAATCTGTTGCTCAACGAAGCCCGCCACGTGGCGCTGCTGGCGGCGATCGACGCCCCCGGCCTGAGCGCGATCAACCTGATCGGCAACCTCGCGAGCTTCGCGCCGACGGCCCAGACGAACAACGCGGTCGCCAAGCAGACCAACCAGCTGCTCGCCCACGGTTCCGAGGGACGTGCCGTGCTCCACGACATCGACGTCTATCTCGCAGGCATCAACGCCTGGTACAAGGCCCACAGCCCGTCGACGGCGCCGTTCACCCGGACCGACATCTACGCGCTCAACGCACTCAAGGATCAGTTTGTGGGCGAGGGAGGCGGCCAGCAGGCGATCAACTCCGAGTTCCTATCGGGGCTCGACCGCCGGCTCGGGGCGAAGAAGGGGATGGAGGTGTGGAACGATCTGCGCGAGGCGAAGGATCCCGAAGCGCCCGTCAGTGTTCCCGGGCACGTCCGGTTCCAGGCCCCGCCCAGCAGCCGGAGCGGAAACGTCGTGCTCGACAACAACAGCTTGTCAGCGACTGCGACGCAGGCGCTCGCGGTGCAGCGCGACTACCGCGGACAGGCGAGCAACGAGCTGATGGTGTCCGGGAGGCGGTCGGTCACCCACCATCCGATCATGGTGGCCGGGCCGCAGATCGGCTACTACTACCCCGGGCTGACCCAGGAGATGGACCTCGAAGGGCCGGGCATCCACCAGGTCGGCGCGACGGCGGCGCCGTTCCCGGGCTACATCTTCATCGGCCGTAGCCAGGATGCCGCTTGGTCGCTCACCTCCGCCGGCCTCGACCAGATCGACACCTACGCCGAAACCCTGTGTGGCCACTCGATTCACAAGTACGTGTTCGATGGCGAGTGCCGCTCGATGGAGCTCTTCAACGCCGGCTCGCTGACACAAGGCAAGCAGACCAGCCAGGTCACGTTCTGGCGCACCGTCCACGGTCCGGTGTTCGGCTACGCGCGTGTGCACGGTCGGCTGGTGGCTCTGTCGCGCAAGCGGGCCAGCTACGGGAAGGACGTGCTCGACCTGCTCTTCTACTACGACCTCGCGCACGGCCGGGTCCACAACGTCCGTCAGTTCTTCAGGGCGGCCGACAAGACACCGCAGACGTTCAACTCGTTCTACGCCGACGACAAGGACATCGGTGTGTTCACCAGCGGGCTCGTCCCGATCCGCCCCTCGAATGTCGACCAGGACCTCCCGATCAACGGCACCGGCAAAGAGGAGTGGCGGGGAGACGTCTCATTCGGGCAGCATCCGCACGGCATCAACCCGCCGAACGGCGAGATCGTCAACTGGAACAACCGCACGGAGGCAGGCTACGAGGCCCCCGATGACCGCTGGTCGCTGGGCGCGCTGCAGCGAGTCGACCTGCTGATCCACAACCTCGGGCACGGCAACCACGTGACGCCGGCACATGTCGTCTCCGCGATGAATGCGGCGGCCACCCAGGACATGCGCGAGGCGACGTTCGAGCCGGTGCTGTCGAAGCTGTTGCACGGTGGGAAGGCGCCGAGCGCGCGCGACGCAAAGATGCTCGCGCTGCTCGACGCGTGGCACCGTCACGGCTCGAGCCGCCTCGATCGCACCAGCGCGAACGGGCTGGGGAAGATCACGGATCCAGGTGCGCCGATCATGGACACCGCCTGGCCGTACCTGGCCAACGCGTGGGCGTCGAAGGTGCTCGGATCGAAGCTGACCGCCGAATTCGCCTCGTTCGTCAGCCAATACAACTCGCCGCCAGGCGGCCAATACACGGGCTGGCACATCTACATGTACAAGGACCTGCGGACGATCCTCGGGATGCGCGTCAAGGGCAAGTTCGCCGTGCGCTATTGCGGCGGCGGCTCGCTGAAGCAATGCCGGAAGCTGATGTGGGCCGCGTTGACCAAGGCCGGGGCGAAGCTCGCCGCGGCCCAAGGGCCCAACCCGTCCGCCTGGCGCGCCAGCGCGAAGGCTGAGGAGATCACGTTTGTTCCGGGCCTGCTGCCGTACGTGATGCGGTACACAAACCGGCCGACCGGGATCCAGCAGGTGCTGAGCTTCGGCGGTCACGCGCCGGCGGACACGGGACGTTGATCACGGGAGTGTGCCGCCGGCCAGGCCGACGATAGCCCCGATCACACCGCCCACGACGAGCGTCTGGACCACGCCGCGGCGCGCGAGCAGCAGCGCGACCGCCGCCGCGCCGAGCAGCGCGAACTGCCACCACTCGTGCAGTGCGCCGGCCAGCGGCACCGCCGCCCCGAGGATCGCGCCGATCGCCGCGGGTCCGGCCCCGTCAAGGAAGGCCTGTGCGCTTTCGCTTCCCCGCAGCCGCTGAAACCGGGCGGCGCCGAGGAGCACGAACGTGAAGGACGGGGCGAACGCGACCGCCGCCGCCAGCAGGCCGCCGCCCAGGCCGCGGGCGGCGTACCCGACGGCAGCGACGGTCGCGACGACTGGACCGGGCGTCACCTGCCCGAGCGCCACCGCGTCGAGGAACTGCCCCGAGGTCATCCAGTGGTACGTGTGAACCGCGTCGTGCTGCATCAGCGGCACGATCACGAAGCCGCCGCCGTAGGACAGCGCGCCGACCTTGAAGGCAACCCACGCGAGCGCGCCCAGTCCTCCGACCCCGATCGCGGCCACCGGTAGGGCTGCGACGGCCGGCGACACCGCGCTCGATCGGCGCAGCGCCAGCTCGATCACGCCACCGCCGAGCAGGACCAGCACGAGGTACGGGCCGAGGACCGCGCCCGCTGCCGCGCCGACGACGACGTAGCCGACCCACCGGCCATGATTTACCGAGCGACGCCAGCTCGGCCCCAGCAGTCCGCACGCGGCCTGCACGGCGACCGCGGCGACCACCGCTCCGGCGCCAGCGCCCGCCCCGCGCACCCACCGCGGGGGGGCGTGCCCGAGAAACAGCAGCGACAGCAAAAGAATCAGGACGACCGCGGGGACGATGAAGCACAGCCCGCCGACGATCGCCCCCGCGGGACCCGCGACCCGCCGGGCGCAGAAGATCGCCAGCTGCGTCGAAGCGGGGCCCGGCAGCAGGTTGCACGCGGCGATTGCGTCCTCGAATTCGGCGGCACCTAGCCAGCCGCGGCCGGTGACGATCAGCTGGCGCAACAGGGCGATGTGCGCGGGTGGGCCGCCGAACCCGGTGACCCCGATCCGCCCCCACTCGCGCGCGACGGTGAGGAGCGGCACGCGCGCCGCGCGGCCGGCGGCGGACTCGCTCACGCCAAGCGGGCGACGGACCCGAGTGCGCCACCGGAGAGGCGCATCGTCTGCCACTCATCCATCGCCTCGGCGCCGAGCCGCTCGTAGAAGCCGATGGCCGGCGTGTTCCACTTCAGCACGGTCCACTCGAGCCGGGGGCACTCGCGTTCCACCGCGATTGCGGCAACGTGCGAGAGCAGCGCTCGGCCTACGCCCGAGCCGCGGAACTGGGGGCGGACGAACAGGTCCTCCAGCCAGAGCCCGGGACGCGACAGCCAGGTCGAGAACGTCCCGAAGAACAAGGCGAAACCTGCGACCACGTCGTCCAGCGAGGCGACCACGGCCTCGGCGTGCGGGGGTGTGCCGAACAGGGCTCGCGCGAGCAGCTCGTCGGTGCCTACCGCAGCCTCAGGCGCCCGCTCGTAGTCCGCGAGCTCCGCGATCAGCGCGCGGATCAACGGAACATCCTCGGGCGTCGCGGCCCGAATCGAGACGTCGCCGCTCAACCGTCCGCAGGTGGCGAGATCTCGCGCTTGAGAATCTTCCCGGTTGGCCCCTTGGGGAGATCGTCGACCAGCCACACCTTGCGCGGATATTTGTACGCGGCGACCTGGTCCTTGACGTAGTCGCGGAGCTCGTCGGCCGACGCCGACGCGCCGTCCTTCAATGCGACCGCCGCGCCCACCTCCTCGCCCAGCGAGTCGTCGGGAATCCCGACGACCGCCGCCTCCCGGACGTCGGGATGCTCGTAGAGCACCTCCTCGATCTCGCGCGGGTAGACGTTGTAGCCGCCGCGGATGATCAGGTCCTTCTTGCGATCGACGATGTGGAAGTACCCGTCGTCATCGACCTTGGCCATGTCGCCCGAGTGGAACCAGCCGCCGCGCATCGTCTCCTCGGTGGCATCCTGGCGGTTCCAGTAGCCCTTCATCACGTTGTGGCCGCGGATCACGATCTCGCCGACCTCGCCGGCCGGGACCTCGTTGTCCTGGTCGTCGACGACTTTCATCTCGACGCCGTCGACTGGCGTGCCGATCGAACCGGGCTTGCGCTCGCGCTCGGGATGGTTGAACGACGCGATCGGTGAGGTCTCCGACAGGCCGTACCCCTCGAGCACCTTGCACCCGAATGCCTCTTCGAACGCGCGCATCAGCTCGACCGGCATCGCCGAACCGCCTGACGCGCACACGCGCAGCGTCGAGGTGTCGAACTGGTCGCGGGACGGTTCGTGCAGCATCGCGTTGTACATCGTCGGCACCCCCTCGAACACGCTGACCTTGTCGCGTTGGATGATCTCCAGCGCCTTCTTCGGGTCAAAGCGGGGGATCAGGGTCAGCGTCGCGCCGCCAAAGGTGGACGCGTTCATTCCGCAGGTCTGACCGAATGAGTGGAACAACGGCAGCGCGCCGAGCACGACGGCGTCTGAGCCGAGCCCGAACAGTTCGATCGCGATCTGGCAGTTTCGCGTCAGATTCGCGTGCGTCAGCTCGGCACCCTTCGGCGTTCCCGTGGTCCCCGACGTGTAGAGGATCACGGCGGTGTCGGAATCCTCGGTGTCGGTCACCTCGGTCACTGCTGGGGCGCTGCCCACGACATCCTGGAAGCCTGCCATCTCGACGATCACACACTCCGCGCCCGCCTCCTCGGCGCCGGCCCGTGCATCCTCGGCGAAGCCCTCCCAGGCAAACACCAGCTTTGCCCCGGAGTCGCTCAGGTAGAAGGCGACCTCTCGCTTCTTCAGCAGCACGTTCATGGGCACCACGATCCCGCCGGCGCGCAGTACGCCGTAGTAGCAGACCGGGAAGTGCGGGATGTTCGGCAGCATGATCCCGACCCGATCGCCCGGCTCGACGCCGCGCTCGCGCAGCAGGCCCGCGACATGCGCGCTGGCACCGTCGAGTTGGGCGTAGGTCAGCTCCACATCGTCGAGCTTGACCGCGACCTTGTCTGGCTGAAGGGCCGCCGAATCGGTGAGGATGCTGGCGAGATTCATCGTGCCCGGGAGGTCATTCCCCGGTGAACTGAGGCGGGCGCTTCTGCATGAACGACAGCACGCCCTCCATGAAGTCCGCCGACTGCGCCCGACCCTGCTGGAGCACCGCCTCGAGGTCGAGTTGCGCTTCGAACCGCTCGTACGCGTGGGCGTTGATCGCACGCTTGATGTTCGCGTACGACCCCGGGGGTCCTGCGGCCAGCTTGGCCGCGAGCCCCGAGGCGGCCGTGGGCAACTCGTCGTCGGGAACGACACGGTTGACCAGGCCCCATTCGAGCGCGGTCGCAGCGGGGATCCGCTCGCCGAGGTAGGCGATCTCGAACGCGCGCGCGTGGCCGACCCGCTCGGCGAGCGTCGCCGACGCGCCACCGTCCAGGCCGAGCCCGATGTTGACAAAGGCAAGTAGGAAGTACGCCGATTCCGACGCGACGATCAGGTCGGCCGCGAGGGCCAGCGAGCAGCCGATCCCGACCGCCGGTCCGTTGACCGCGGCGACCACCGGCTTAGGCACGGTCCGGACATCGAGCAGCAGCGGGTTATAGATGTCGCGTAGCCGGTCGAGGACGTTCGGCTGGCCATCGTCGGTCACATCCGGCGGGCTCTTCAGATCGGCGCCGGAGGAGAACGCACGGCCTGCGCCGGTGAACACGATCGCGCGGACCTCGGCGTCGTCGGCCGCATGACGGAGCGCCGCGTGCATGTCCTCCCCGAGCTGGCGCGTCCACGCGTTGAGCGCGTCGGGGCGGTTGAGCACGATCCAGGCGACGCGCTCCTCCACGCGCAGATCGACGGTTTCCAGTTCGAGCACGCTCATCGTGGCGTCCGGACAATACTGCTTGCTGGAAAGATGTACGGCCCAATGGACCTGATTCCGCAAGCATTGACCCGCCCGGTGACGAGGCTCGGAGCGGCGGCCCAGAACGCGCTCGAAGTCGCGCGCTTCGGGGGCCTGCAGAACGACGAGGAGCCCTCGCCATATGAGGTGGCCGCCGAGCAGCGCGTGTACCGGCTGCGCCACTACTACCCGGACGCGGACAAACCTGGCCCGCCGGTGCTGCTCGTCCCCCCGATGATGCTCGCCGCCGAGGTGTACGACGTGTCGCCGGCGACCAGCGCTGTAACGATCCTCAGACAGCACGGCGCCGATCCGTGGGTCGTCGACTTCGGGGCGCCGGAGCGCGAGGTGGGGGGGCTCGAGCGCACGTTGACCGATCACGTGCTGGCGGTCTCGGACGCCGTCGACCGAGTCGGGGCGCAGACCGGTCTCGACGTCCACCTGGCGGGCTACTCGCAGGGCGGCATGTTCTGCTACCAGACGGCGGCGTACCGGCGCAACCTCGGGCTAGGATCGCTGATCACCTTCGGCAGCCCCGTCGATACGCGGCTCGCGATGCCATTCGGGATCCCGGAGGAGTTCGCCGCCGGCGCGGCCGGCTTCCTCGCCGACCGTGTGTTCGGAGGGATGGCGCTGCCGGCCTGGGCCAGCCGCACCGGCTTCCGGCTGCTTGATCCGGTCAAATCGCTGCGCAGCCGGATCGACTTCATCCTCCGGCTCTACGACCGCGAAGCGCTGCTACCGCGCGAAGGTCAGCGCCGGTTCCTCGAGGCGGACGGCTGGGTCGCGTGGCCTGGCCCAGCGATGGCCGAGTTCCTCCGTCAGTTCATCGCCCACAACCGGATGCTGGAGGGCGGGTTCGTGATCGAGGACCGGCTCGTCACGCTCGCCGACATCGAGACGCCCATTCTCAGTGTCGTGGGCACGGTCGACGAGATCGCGCCGGCGCCCGGGGTCAGGGCGATCCGTCAGGCCGCGCCGCGCGCGGACGTCTACGAGCTGGCGATCAAAGCCGGCCACTTCGGGCTCGTGGTGGGCTCGGCCTCGAACGGAGTCACCTGGCCGACCGTGGCGGCGTGGGTGCGGTGGCGGGCCGGCGACGGCCAGCTTCCCGAACAGCTGCGGGTAATCCCCGACGACGCAGGCGAGGAACTCGTACCCGAAGTGCGCAACCGGGTCGGATACGGCCTCGAGCTCGCCGGCGGGGTCGGGACCGGAATCGCTCGCTCGCTGCTGCGGACCACCGAGAACACGATCCGCGGGGTGCGCGAGCTTACGTTCGAGGCGGCAAGCCAACTGCCGCGGCTCGTCCGCCTCGGTCAGATCCAGCCGAGCACACGGATCTCGATCGGATCGCTGGTCGAGGAGCGCCGCCGACACTCGCCGGATGACACCTTCTTCTTGTACGAGGATCGCGCCTACAACGCGCGGGAGATCAACGAGCGGATCGACAACGTCGTCCGCGGTCTGATCTCGATCGGTGTGCGCCGAGGCGAGCACGTGGGGCTGATGATGGGGGCGCGGCCCAGCGCGCTGGCGCTGCTCGTGGCGATCAACCGGGTCGGCGCGGTCGCCGTGATGCTCCGTCCGGACGGGGACGTGGCGCGCGAGGCGGGACTCGGGCAGGTGACGCGGATCATCGCCGACCCTGAGCGGGCACCACTGGCGGCGGGCCTAGGCGCCTTGCACACGTTCGTGCTCGGCGGTGGCGGCGGGCCGCGCGACCTCGACGTCCCGCTGACCACCGACATGGAGCAGATCGACCCGGACGCGGTCAGGCTGCCGAGCTGGTACCGACCCGACCCCGGGCGGGCCAGCGACCTCGCGTTCATTTTGTTCACCGGCGAGGGCGAGTCGACGCGGATGAGCCGGATCACGAATCGCCGGTGGGCGCTGTCGGCGATCGGTACCGCGTCGTCGGCGGCCCTCACCGGTGCGGACACGATCTACAGCGTCACGCCGCTGTATCACCCGTCGGGTCTGATGATGAGCATCGGCGGAGCGATCGCCGGCGGGGCTCGGCTGGCGATGGCCAGCACGTTCGACCCCGACACGTTCTGGGAGGAGGCGCGTCGCTACGGCGTCACCGTCGCGTCCTACACGTGGACGCTGTTGCACGACCTGGTGGAGGCTCCTCCCCATCCCGGCGAGCGGCACCACTCTGTGCGCCTGTTCATCGGCTCGGGGATCCCGCGCGGGCTTTGGCGCCGGGTTCAAGCCCGGTTCAGGCCGGCGCGGGTGCTCGAGTTCTACGCGTCCACCGAGGCCGGGGCGATCCTGGTCAACCTCAAGGGAACAAAGCCCGGATCGCTGGGCCGGCCGCTGCCGGGCAGCGCAGCGGTCAGGATCGCCGCGTATGACGTGGACGCGGGTCAGCTTGTGCTCGGCGCCAACGGGTTCGGCATCGAGTGCGGGATCGACGAGGTCGGGATGCTGCTCGCGGCGGTCAACCCGAGTGACGCGACCGCGACGACGCCGTGGCGGGGCGTTTTCACCCGCGACGATGCGTGGCTGCCGACCGGCGACCTCTTCCGCCGCGACGCCGACGGGGACTATTGGCGCGTCGACAGCCTCGCTGAGGTGGTTCGCGCTGCTGAGGGGGCGGTGTTCACCGGCCCGATTCGCGATGCCCTCGGTGATCTCCCCGCCGTAGACCTCGCCGTCGCGTACGGCGTCGTAACGAACGGCGGGCCGGCGCAGGTGCCGGTCGCCGCGGTGACGTTGCGGCCTGGGACCGAGCTGGCTCCACAGGAGCTGACCCGCGCGCTGGAGGCGCTGCCGCGGGACCAGCGGCCGGCGATCGTTCAGGCCGTGGAGGAAATCCCCGTCACGACCTGGTTCCGGCCGCTGACCGGGCCCCTCCGCGAAGCGGGAATCCCTCAGCCGGGCCACGACACGTCGGCGTGGTACCTGGACTCCCGCGGCCGATACAGAGCGCTGACCGAGGACGCTCACCAGAAGCTTGTCGGCGAGGCAGCCTGAGCCGATCGGTATTTACCGCTCGCGCATCACGAGCTGCACGTTCGCTAGCCCGCCGGCGCGGCAAGCGCGCGGAGGCCGGCGAAGAACACGAGCAGCATGGTTCCGAACATCTCGTCGGGAACCTCGTCGCCCTCGAGGAGCCGCTCGACCGCGAACCCCGCCGCCATGGCACTGGTCATTTGTGCGATCTGCTCAACCGGGACAGTCGGGTCGAGGCCGAGTTGCTCGGTTCGGGTCTGCAGCGCGGCCGCGATCGTGGCGCGCAAGTCGCGGCGCCGCGCGACCAGTTCGCGACGAAAGTCGTCGTCACGCACGGCATAGGCGGTGAACTCGAACAGCAATCGCTGCCACTCGGGATCGGCGCGCAGCATCGCTGTGAAGTCATCGCCGGCGCGGACGGCCTTCTCCTCGTCGCTGGCCTCGCTGGCCAGGACGCGCTTGATCTCCTCGAGCCGCTCGGCAAAGCGCTCGTCGAGCATCTCCAGGAACAGCGACTCCTTGCTCTCGAAGTTCGCGTAGAAGGCTCCTTTGGTGAAGCCCGCGTCCTCGGCGAGATCATCAATCGAAGCGTTCTGGAGTCCGCGCTCGGCGAACAGCTTCGACGCCGAGCGCATCAGAGAGCGGCGGGTCTGCGCCTGCTTCTCCTTGCGGGTCTGCTGCCCCATTCCGGTTTGAGATTCTAACCGGTATGTGAGCTAGGGCGGTCAGGTCAGGCGCCGAGGACAGCGTTGCCGTCGTACAGCTTGATCACCTTCACCGCACCGGGCGGCGACGCGTTCAGGCACAGCTCGCAGAGCACGCACTCGTCGAGGTTCTCCTCGACAATCGCGACGCGCCCATCTACGGCGGCGAAGATGTCGACCGGGCAGACCTCTTCGAGCTTGCGCGCCAGCTCGGCGTCGGAGGCAACCTCCGGCGAGACCTCGACGTTGATGAAGATCGCGTCGCTCATGCGGCGGCTCCGATCCGCTCCTTGATCAGCGAGGGAATGTCGGCGATGTCCTCGGCGACGGTGATGCCCGCCTCGGCGAGCCGGGTGATCTTCTCCGACGCGGTGTCCTCCTTGCCTTCGACGATTGTGCCCGCGTGGCCGAAGCTCATTCCTGGCATCTCGTCCATGAACCGGCCGGCCATGAACGCGACGATCGGCAGCCGCGAACGGTTCTCGGTGACCCACTTCGCCAGCTCGGCCTCCATGCGACCGCCGGGCTCGGTGTAGATCACGATCGCCTGCGTATCGGCGTCGGCCTCGAACAGCGGCATCAGCTCGGCGTACGAGGAACCGATGATCGCGTCGCCGCCGATCGAGACGGCGGTCGATTGACCGAGGCCCGCGGCGGTCAGGGTCGAGCTCATCTCGGTCGTCATCCCGCCCGAGCGCGAGATCACTCCGACCGATCCGGGCCGGTACGACTTCGCCGCGTCGCGCGCGGGCCCGCCGATGCCGCCCATCTTGATCACGTCGGGAACGATGATCCCCAGGCAGTTAGGGCCGATGATCCGAGCGCCGCGCTCGGATGCGAGCTCGACCATCTGCGCCACGTCGCCGCGCGGGATCCGCTCGGTCACGATCACCACAAGCTTGATCCCGTTTTCCAGCGCTTCGAGCACGGCGTCCTTGGTGAAGGCGGGGGGGACGGTCACCACGGAGCCGTCGATCGGGCCACCGTGGTGCTCGACGGCTTGGGCGACGGTGTCGAACACGGGCACGCCGTGGACGTCGCGCCCGAGGCGACCGGGTGTCACGCCGCCGACGATCTTTGCCCCAGCGCCGTAGTCCAGGCACTCCCGCGTCAGGTTCACGGCTTCGCGGCCGGTGATGCCCTGGACGATGAAGGTCGTGTCGGCGTCGACGAGGATGCTCATCAGACAGCTGCCCCCTGGATCTTCTCGACGGCGCGCCGGGCCGCCTCGTTCAGCGAGACGCTCCGGTCGGCGTATTCGACGCCGTACTTCTCGAGGATCTTGAACCCCTCTTCCTCCCAGGCGCCAGGGATCCGGAAGATCGCAATCTTCTCCGCCGGGTCGTATCCAAGCTCCACGCATGCCTTGATCACGCCACGCGCAACGATGTCGACGCGGGTGTTCGAGACGATCGACATCATCACCGCGATCCGCTCCACGCCAGGCTTGGACAGCACCAGCTTGGCCAGCCCAGCCGCCTTGCGCACCGAGGGGTTGCCGCCGATCTCGCAATAGTTGGCCGGCTTGCCGCCGTGGGCGCGGACCGCGTCGAACAGCGTCAGCGATCCGCCGCCGGCGCCGATCACAAGCCCGAGGTTGCCGTCGAACTCCGTCACGTTGCCCGCGACGCCGCGGTGGTCCTGGGCGTCGACCTCCTCACCGGCCAGCTCGAACGGCGTCGGCTCTCGCGCCTGGCGGGTCTCCTCGTCGCCGACGCCGAGCTCTCCCAGCAGCGTCTTCTGACGCGGTCGCGCCTCGTTCTCCATGTCCATGTGCGCGTCCAACGCCACAACCGAGCCGTCTGTGAGCTCACCCAAGGGGTTGATCTCCGCCAACGTCATGTCGTACTGCAGGAACAGTCGCGCCAGCCGGGCCAAGATCGGGGTGAGCCGGTTGAGCGCGCTTCCGGTGATCCCAAGCGAGGCGATCAGCTGCTTGGCCTGCCAATCGCTGAACGGCGTTCGCGTCGAGAAGTGCGCCCGCGCGACGTGGTCGGGATGGGTCGAGGCGACCTCCTCGATATCGATCCCGCCCATGTCGCTGAACAACATCACCGGGCGCTTGCGGATCCCGTCCCAGACGACCCCGGCGTAGTACTCGTGCTTGACCTCGGCCTTGGAGTCCACCAGTACCCCGCGGGGCATGTGCCCGTTGATCTCCAGCGCCAGCACCTTCTCAGCTTGCGCGGCCGCGCCGTCCGGATCGTCGGCGAACTGGACCCCTCCGGCCTTCATCCGCCCGCCGGTGAGGACCTGGGACTTGATGACGACCGGCCCGGCGATCTCCTGGGCGATCGCGCGCGCCTGGTCCGCGCTGCGAGCGAACCCGTGCTGGGTGACGGGGATCCCCGCCTTGGCGACGATCGAGCGTGACTCGTATTCGAAGAACCGCATCGGCGGCGCGGAAATCTAGCGAGCCGGCGCCGGTCGGGTCGTCCCGCCGGAAAGCCAACTATCTACACTAATAATCTAATTCCAATTGAGAAACTAGGGTATCTGCTACCGTTGCCTCGCCGTAGGGCAAGCAGGGCAATGACGATCAACGGATTCGCAGAGGAGCACATGACCCACGCATTCCTGACCCACCGACCACGAGCCGTCGCGCTGGCCGCCGCCGTTGCCGGGGCCTGCGCGCTTGCCGGCTGCGGTGGCTCATCCGACACCTCGAGCTCGGCCGCCGCTGCCGCCGGATCGCCGAGTCCCAGCTCGAGCGGTAATGGCGCGCAGCTCGCGCTGGTCGCGTACTCGACGCCGAAGAAGGCCTACGACGCGCTCACCCAGGCATACGCGCAGACCGCGCAGGGGAAGGGAGTCACGTTCTCGGCATCGTTCGGTCCATCCGGCACGCAGAGCCGTGCGGTCGACACCGGCCTGCCGGCCGATGTCGTCGCATTCTCGACGACTCCTGACATGACCCGCCTGGTCAAGGACGGGAAGGTGTCCGCCAGCTGGGACGCAAACGCGGCCAAGGGGATCTCCTCTGACTCGGTCGTCGTGCTCGTGGTCCGCAAGGGCAACCCGAAGCACATCACCGGCTGGGACGACCTGATCAAGCCGGGCGTCGACGTGATTACGCCGAACCCGTCGACTTCAGGCAGCGCCCGCTGGAACATTCTCGCGGCGTACGGGGCGGAGCTGAAGGAGGGCAAGACGCCCGCCCAGGCGCTGGCCTACGTAAACACGCTGCTGACCAAGAACGTCAGCCTCCAGCCGTCAAGCGCGTCGGCCGCACTGCAGACGTTCACGAGCGGCAAGGGCGACGTGCTGCTCGACTACGAATCCGACGCGCTCGGCGCAGAGAAGGCCGGCGACGCAGTCCAGATCGTGTACCCGAAGCAGACACTCCTGATCCAGACGCCGATCGCGGTCACCAGCGGGAGCTCGCACCAGAGCGCGGCGCAGGCGTTCGTCAACTGGCAGTGGTCGACTGCCGGCCAGACGATCTGGGCGCAGCAGGGCTACCGGCCTGTGATCGCCTCGGTCGCGAAGCAGTTCGCTTCCAAGTTCCCGACACCGCCACAGCTGTTCGACATCAAGTACCTCGGTGGCTGGACCGTGGCCAAGAAGCAGTTCTTCGATCCGTCCACCGGATCGATCACCAAGATCGAGCAGGCGGCGGGAGTTCCCACTGCCTCCAGCTGACGCAGCAGCGATCGCCGCGCCCCGCCCGCGGGCGCGGCGGCGCGTCCCCGCGGGGGCGCTCGGACTCGGCACGGCCACGCTCTACATGAGCGTGATCGTGCTGATCCCGCTCGCCGCGGTGGCGGTCAAGGCGGTGAGCTCCGGGCTCGGGACCTTCTGGAGCTCGATCACGAACAGCTTCGCGGTCTCGACGCTGGTGGTGACACTCGGCTCGTCCGTGCTCGTAGCGCTGCTCAGCGCGGTGATGGGAACGCTCATCGCCTGGGTGCTCGTGCGTGACGAGTTCCCGGGCAAACGGATCATCAACGCGCTGATCGATCTGCCGTTCGCGCTTGCCGACGATCGTCGCCGGGCTGACGCTGATTGCGCTCTACGGCCCCGGCAGTCCGGTCGGCATCCACCTCGTGTACACGTGGATCGGCGTCATGGTCGCGCTGATGTTCGTGACGTTGCCGTTCGTAGTCCGCTCCGTGCAACCGGTGCTGCTCGAACTCGACCCAGAGGTCGAGGAAGCCGCCGCGTCGCTCGGCTCCTCGAACCTGACGACATTCAGGCGAGTAGTGCTACCGGCGCTGAAGCCGGCGATCATCTCGGGCACCGCGCTCTCGTTCGCACGGTGCATGGGCGAGTACGGCTCGGTCGTCCTGATCGCCGCCAAGGTGAAGATCGCCAGCCTGGTGATCTTTGCCGACATCGAGAGCGGCGCGCCGCAGTCCGCGGCGGCGCTATCGGTCGTGCTGTTGGCGCTCGCCGTGCTGGTTCTCGTCGCGCTGCGCCGATGGGGGAATCGCGGTGCGGCTTAGCCTCCGATCGACGCTGTCACTGCGCGCGGTGGCGCTGCTCTACCTACTCGTGCTGCTGCTGCTGCCGGTGGGGTTTGTCTTCGGGAAGACGTTCGAGCACGGGTTCTCCGTCGCATGGGGGTGGATCACCACGCCCGCGGCGGTCAGCGCTTTCTGGCTCTCAGTCGTGATCGCGCTGATCGCGGTCCCGCTGAACACGATCTTCGGCGTGGGCACAGCGCTCGTGCTCGTACGGTCGAAGGCCCGCGGACGCAAGCTTCTCGATTCACTTATCGACCTGCCGTTCGTCGTCTCGCCGGTGATCGTCGGACTCGCGCTTGTCCTCGTCTACGGCCAAGGCGGGTGGTTCGGCGACTGGTTCCTAAAGCGCGGGATCCAGATCATCTACGCGGTCCCCGGGATGGTGATCGCGACCGTGTTCGTGTCGCTTCCGTTCGTCGTCCGCGAGGTGGCCCCGGTCCTGCTCGAGGCGGGCGACGAACAGGAGCAGGCGGCGGCCACGCTCGGCGCGTCGAGCTGGCAGACGTTCTGGCGGGTCACCTTCCCCTCGATTCGCTGGGGCGTGGCCTACGGCGTGGTGCTGACAACGGCGCGAGCGCTCGGCGAGATCGGGGCCGTGGCCGTCGTCTCATCCCAGGTCGCGGGCTCGACGCTGACCCTTCCGCTGCTGGTGGCACAGCGGGACTCGCAGATCGGATCAGGCGCGCTGACCGGCTCGTATGCCGCCGGCGCTGAGCTGGCGGTGATGTCGCTCGTTGTGCTACTGGCGATGACGCTGCTCGGGCCGAGGAGGGCCAAACGATGAGGATCGATGCACATAACGTGAACAAGCACTTTGGCGACTTCGCCGCGCTCTCTGACGTGACGCTCGAAGTGCCGGAAGGATCGCTGACGGCGCTGCTCGGGCCGAGCGGATCTGGCAAGTCGACGCTGTTGCGGATCATCGCCGGACTCGAGCAGCCCGACTCCGGTCAGGTGCTGCTCGACGGCACCGAGGTCACCGGTGCGAGGCCGCAGGAGCGCGGGATCGGGTTCGTGTTCCAGCATTACGCGGCGTTCGCGCACATGAGCGTCCGCAACAACGTCGCGTTTGGGCTGCAGATCCGCAAGCGCCCGAAGGCCGAGATCACCTCACGCGTCGATGAGCTGCTGGCGCTCGTCGGGCTGACGAAGTGGGCGGCGCAGTTCCCGCACCAGCTCTCGGGTGGCCAGCGCCAGCGGATGGCGCTGGCCCGAGCGCTGGCGATCGAGCCCCGGGTGCTGCTGCTCGACGAGCCGTTCGGCGCGCTCGACGCGACCGTCCGCGCGGAGCTGCGCCAGTGGCTGCGCCGGCTCCACGACGAGCAAGGCGTCACCACCGTGCTCGTAACGCACGACCAGGAAGAGGCGATGGAGGTCGCCGACCGGATCGCGGTGATGAACGCCGGCCAGATCGAGCAGGTCGGGTCGCCGAGGGAGATCTACGATCGCCCCGCGAACGACTTCGTGATGGGGTTCGTAGGTCCCGTCAGCCGGATCGACGGCAAGCTCGTGCGCCCGCACGACGTCACGGTCTCGCTGACGCCGGGCGAGGACAGGTTCGAAGCGATGGTGCTACGCGTCGTCCACCTCGGCTTCGAGGTGCGGATCGAGCTCGAATTGCCAGGCGGCGAGATCGCCCGTGCTCAGCTCACGCGCGCGCAGACCGAGGAACTCGAGTTGGCCCGCGGCGACATCGTCTACGTCCGACCGCCAGCGGCGGTACCGGCGCCGGTCAGCGCGTAACCCACGCCTCGGGGTCTTCAGCCAGCTTGTCGATCGACTTCGGCAGCTTGCCGGAGGCTATGTCCGCGACCGTGACGTGCTCGGCCACGCGGCGCAAGCTCTGACGGACGGCGATCCACACGCGGGGCAGCGACTCCGCTGCGCCGCCATACTCGGCGTCCTCCGGTGGCCCGCCGCGCACGCTGGCCAGCGGACCCTCGACGGCCCGAATGATGTCGGCGACGGTCAGCTCGGCTGCCGGCTTGGCCAGCCGGAACCCGCCCTTCGGCTCCGCGGTGGCTGCGGACGATCCCGGAGTGCCGGAGCTCCCCGAGGATGTTCTCGAGGAAGTTCAGTGGGATGCCCTGCGCGGTGGCGATTCGCTCGGCCTTGACCGGCTTGTCGTCGGGTGCCGCTGCGAGCTCGACCGCGGCGCGGACGGCGTAGTCGACCTTTGCCGAGATCCGCACGGCCTGATCCTTACACGGAGGCCGGAGCGAACCCGTACGCCTCGGCCAGCTCCGGGTCCTTGTGCGCGAGCATCTCGGCCAGCGAGACCATCACCTTGCACTGCTTCCAGGTCGCGTCGTCCTGCATCTTGCCGTCGATCATGTGCACGCCACGGCCGTCCGGGATCGCCTCGAGCACCTTCTTGGCGAACAGCACCTCCTCGGGGTCGGGGCTGAACACCTTCTTGGCGATCGCGATCTGCGCCGGGTGCAGCGACCAGGCGCCCACGCAGCCGAGCAGGAACGCGGCGCGGAACTGCGTCTCGCACCCCAGCTCGTCCCGGATGTCGCCGAACGGTCCGTAGAAGGGGAGGATCCCCGCGGACGTGCAGGCGTCGACCATGCGGGCGATCGAGTAGTGCCACGGGTCCTGCTGAGCGCTCGGACGCGGAGCGTCCGGATCGGACGGATCAGGGTCTGCAGATCACCCGGTAACCGGGGTGACCGCCCCCGACCCGCGTCGTCTTCATCCGCCGTGACGCGGCCAGGTCGGCCGGCCCGAAGCTCATCCCCTGCATCCGCGGCGACGCCGTGGCGATCTCCTCCAGGTTGACGACCCCGAGCCCGGTCTCGAGGATCGCGTGGACGAGGATCGGCTTCTCGAGTCCCGCCTTCGCCTCGAGCTGCGCGAGCAGCCGGTCGACGTAGTGAATGTCCCACGGCCCTTCGACCTTGGGAATCATCATCACGTCGAGCTTGTCGCCGATCTCAGCCACGACCTGCGTGATGTCATCCAGCACCCACGGCGACTCGAGGCTGTTGACGCGCGTCCACAGCTGGGTCTCGCCGAGATCCATCTCCTTGCCCACGCGGAGCAGGCCTTCGCGGGCCGCCTCCTTGCGGTCGACCGGCACCGCGTCCTCCAGGTTGCCGAGCAAGATGTCGACCGTCGGCGCGATATCCGGCGCCTTGGCGACCATCTTCTCGTTGGAGAAGTCGAGGAAGTGGATCATCCGGCTCGGCTTGAACGGGATCTCAAGCGCCGGTTGCGGCGCGCCGATCGCGAGCGGCTTGGCGAAGTCGCGAGGGTTTCTCATTGACTGAACGTTAGTCACAATCCATTCCGATGGAGTTTGAGCAGATTCGCTACGAGGTCGCCGACGGGATCCTCGACGATCACGCTGAACCGTCCCGATCGGCTCAACGCCTGGACGCCGGTCATGCAGCAGGAGCTGATCACGGCGCTCGACGCCGCCGATGCCGACGACGACGTCCGCGCGGTTGTGTTCACGGGCGAGGGCCGCGGCTACTGCGCTGGGGCCGACCTCGGCGCCGGCGGGTCGACGTTCGCGCGCGGTGGCGCTGAGCTGAAAGCCGAGGAGCACCGCGACGGCGGCGGCGCAGTTCACGTTGCGCGCATTCGAGTCGACCAAGCCACTGATCGCGGCGATCAACGGACCGGCGGTGGGCGTCGGCATCACGATGACGCTGCCGATGGACGTACGGCTGGCCGCCGAAGATGCGCGGATCGGGTTCGTGTTCGCTCGCCGCGGGATCGTCCCCGAGGCTGCTTCGAGCTGGTTCCTGCCCCGGATCGTCGGCATCAGCCAGGCGATGGAGTGGGTGGCGACCGGGCGCGTGTTCGACGCGCCCGAGGCCTTGGCAGGCGGGCTCGTCCGCAGCCTCCACTCCCGCTCGGAGCTGCTGCCCGCCGCCTACGAGCTTGCGCGTGAGATCGCCGATAACACCGCGCCGGTTTCGGTCGCGCTGGCGCGGAAGATGATGTGGCGGATGCTCGGCGCTCCCGCATCCGCTCGACGCGCACCGCGCCGACTCACTCGCGCGATGTACTGCCCGCGGCCGCTCCGCCGACGTGCAGGAAGGGGTGACCGCGTTCCTCGAGAAGCGGCCGGCGGAGTTCCCGGACAAGGTGAGCGACGGGCTCCCCGACGTCCTGCCAAACTTCGGTAAATGAACCAAGTCGATACCGATCAGGGTGCTCGCGAGGCCAGCGGCGCGCATCCCTACGGCCGCTACCTCGAGGAGTTCGAGGTCGGCGCCGTCTATAAGCACTGGCCGGCCAAGACCGTGACTGAGGCCGACGACCACCTGTTCTGCCTGATCACGATGAACCACCACCCGCTGCACATCAACGACGTGTACGCGAAGCAATCACAGCAGGGCCGGAACGTCGTGGTTGGACCGCTCGTGTACTCGCTCGCGCTCGGCATGAGCGTCTCGGATGTCAGCGGCAAGGCGATCGCGAACCTCGCGACCGAGGAGCTGAAGCACCCGGCGCCGGTGTTCCACGGCGACACGCTGTTCTGCGAGTCCGAAGTGCTCGAGGTCAAGCCGTCGCAGTCGAAACCCGACCGGGGGACGGTCAGGGTACATACACGCGTTCTGAACCAGGATGGGGTCTTGGTGGCCGAGTTCAAGCGCCTGGTGCTGGTGCCGCGCAAAGATCCAGGGGCATCGCTCCAGAATGCGGAGTCGAACGTCGAGTAGGTCGGAGTCGAATGTCGAGTAGGTCGTTTTCCGCTGATCCCGGGTAGGCTTTCCTGGGCCACCGGAGTACCCAAAGGAGCGCATCGACCAATGGCCCACACCGCACCGACTAGCCAGGCAACGACCACTCACCCCCGCCTCCGGGCATGGGTAGACGAGATCGCGGCCCTGACGCAGCCGGACGAAATCCACTGGTGCGATGGGTCCC
This sequence comes from uncultured Solirubrobacterales bacterium, assembly GCA_963794825.1. Taxonomy (GTDB): domain Bacteria; phylum Actinomycetota; class Thermoleophilia; order Solirubrobacterales; family Solirubrobacteraceae; genus Palsa-465. The sequence goes on along the minus strand of CAWCFB010000001.1, from coordinate 1,131,048 downwards.
AGGAGGAGTTCGACAACTTGGCGAAGACGCTGATCGCGGCCGGGACATTCGAGAAGCTCTCCGACGCCAAGCGCCCAGGCTCCTACCTGGCCCTGAGCGACCCGGCCGACGTCGCCCGAGTCGAGGATCGAACGTTCATCTGCTCCGAGCGCGAGGAGGATGCGGGGCCGACGAACAACTGGCGTGAGCCCGAGGAGATGCGGGAGGTGCTCACCGAGCTGTTCGAGGGGTCGATGCGCGGGCGGACGATGTACGTCGTCCCATTCAGCATGGGGCCGCTCGGGTCCCCGATCTCCTACATCGGCGTCGAGCTGACTGACTCCGCGTATGTCGCGGCGTCGATGGCGATCATGACCCGGATGGGGCAGGACGCCCTCGATGTGCTCGGCTCGGACGGCGACTTTGTTCCCTGCGTCCATTCGGTGGGAGCGCCGCTCGCCGAGGGGCAACAGGATGTGCCTTGGCCGTGCAACGCGGACAACAAATACATCGTCCACTTCCCGGAGACGCGCCAGATCTGGTCGTTCGGCTCGGGTTACGGGGGCAACGCGCTGCTCGGCAAGAAGTGCTTCGCGCTGCGGATCGCTTCGGTGATGGCGCGCGATGAGGGGTGGCTGGCCGAGCACATGCTGATCCTCAAGCTGACCTCCCCGGAAGGCGAATCGAAGTACATCGCGGGAGCCTTCCCGAGCGCGTGCGGCAAGACGAACCTGTCAATGATGATCCCGACGCTGCCGAACTGGAAGGTCGAGACGGTTGGCGACGACATCGCCTGGATGAAGTTCGGCCAAGACGGCCGGCTGTACGCCGCCAATCCCGAGGCCGGCTTCTTCGGCGTCGCGCCGGGCACCGGCGCTCGGACCAACCCGAATGCGATCGACACCGTTTCGCGCAACACGGTTTTCACCAACTGCGCCAAGACCGACGACGGCGACGTCTGGTGGGAGGGCCTCACCGGCGAGCCGCCCGCCCACGCGATCGACTGGCACGGGAACGATTGGACGCCTGCTTCCGAAACGACCGCCGCCCATCCGAACGCCCGCTTCACTGTGCGGATCAGCCAGTGTCCGTCGGCCGCGCCCGAGTGGGACGACCCCGCCGGCGTCCCGATCGACGCGATCCTGTTCGGCGGCCGGCGTGGCACCGTGGTGCCCCTCGTGCACGAGGCCCGCGACTGGGAGCACGGCGTGTTCATGGGCTCGATCATGTCCTCGGAGACGACCGCCGCGCAGGCGGGCGAGGTCGGCAAGCTCCGCTTCGATCCGATGGCGATGCTTCCGTTCTGCGGCTACAACATGGCCGATTACTTCGCGCATTGGCTGAAGATCGGCCGCCGCGAGGACGCGCAGCTGCCCCGGATCTTCTACGTCAACTGGTTCCGCAAGGACGCCGAGGGGAAGTTCCTGTGGCCCGGGTTCGGTGAGAACTCGCGCGTGCTCGAGTGGGTGTTCCGCCGCTGCGACGGCACCGTCGACGCCACTGAGACGGCGATCGGCCTGGTGCCGCTGGAGGGCGGGATCAACACCGATGGCCTCGAGGTTTCTCCGGAGGCGATGGCAGAGCTGCTGTCCGTCGACACCGACGGTTGGGCGGCCCAGCTGCCGCAGACCCGCGCCCACTACGCGACCTTCGGCGACAAGCTTCCGTCCGAGCTGCGCGACCAGCTCTCCGCGCTAGAGCAGCGGCTCCAGTCGTGAGTTCATAGGCCGGCGGGGGCAGCTACTTGGCGCTCCCGTTCCTGCCCTCAGACGCTGCCGTGCTCGTGCTCCAGGCTGGGGTCGTCGCCGCGCCGCGTGAGCCGCCGCGGCTGAAGCTCGCCGAGCGCCTGCGCGGGCCGGCGTGGGCGCTCGTGCCGATCGGCTCGATCGTGCTGGTGATCTTCGCGATCCGCTACGCCTCGAGCACCGCTGATTGGCTGACCTGGCTGGCTCTGATCGCGGTACCGCCGTTGGCGGCGGCGGCGCTCGGCTGGGCGATCCGTGGCGCTCGTCCGGTGTACGCCTTGGGAGCGATACCGCTGTTCGCGGTCGCTTGGGCGTTCAAGACCTCGCTCGCCGGGGAGGCGTGCGGAGCGCTGCTGTCGGCCTTGAGTTGCGTGACCCTGGGGGTTCTACTCGCGTCGGTGACACCGGCGGGGTGGCTCAAGCTCGGGATTTTGCTGATGGCAGCTGCCGACACCTGGCTGGTCCTCTCGGACATCCTGCAGGCGCCAAACGCCGCGCTCGTCGCCGCCCATCCCCCCGCCGGCCTGCCCCAGCTTCAGTCCGTGCTGTTCGGCTCGATCTCGTTTGGCTATGGCGACCTGTTCGTCGCGGGATTGCTGGGCGCCGTGGTGGCCGGCGAAGCTCGGCGGCAGCGCATCGCCGCGGTGATGGTGCTGCTGATCGGCTCGGCGTTCGATGTGCTGTTCCTGGCGGTGAACGAGCTGCCGGCGACTGTCCCGGTGGCCCTCACCGTGATTCTGCTCGAGGCAGTTAGTGCCGGTCGTCGGCGGTCGAAGCCGGCGGACGCGACTCCTCGGCCAGCGAGGTGATCGCCAGAGTGCCCCGGGCGGCCTCCTCGAGCACGTCGGTCGCCTCCTCGGGCGAGCGGGCGTACAGCTCGACCAGCAGGTGGACGACGATCCGGTCCTCGTCGTGCTTGTGGAATCGGACGTGGGTGAAAAACTCCCGGGTGCCGTGGTCGCCGAACGCGGCGTAGCTGAGCGCGTCACCGGCTTCCGGTCCCGAGCACGTCTCAACGTCGTCGGCGTCGACGGTGACCGTGCACGACGCGACCCACGGCGTGCCGGCGATCATCCGCTCCCACCGGTCCTCGATCGGCTCGACGCGCCCGTTGTGGAACCCGAGGTGAGGCTGGTCGTGCATACATTCGAGGCACTGGACGACCGCTTCCTGCATCTCGTCGACGACCTCGCCGCGCTCCCCGCTCTCGGGATCGATGCGGTGGATGCCCTCGTAGTGGACCTGGACCTCGAGGTTCTGTGACCAGCAGCGGTAGCAGCGCAGCCAGCTTCGGACCTCCGTTGAGCCCTCCATCCAGCCCATTGTACGAACCCGCCGCGGCCCCGAGGGGGTATGCCTGCTCAGTGCTGCCTGACGGAGCCGATCCTGTCAGGGTTGGCGGTGTGCGGGTGCCCTTCAGACGCCGACCCCAGCAACCACCCGTGGAGCCGGTGGGGGTGGTGCTCGCCGGAGGGCGCGGCGCGCGGCTCGGGGGCGGCAAGGCGGCGGTCGAGCTGGCGGGTAAGCCGCTGGTCTCGTATCCGCTCGGAGCCCTCTCATCCGCTCTGACCGAAGTCGTGGTGGTGGCCAAAACCGATACCGAGCTTCCCAGCTTGCCCGGGGTGACCGTGTGGATCGAGCCGCCGGCGCCGCGCCATCCCCTGGCCGGGATCGTCCATGCGCTCGGGCTGGCCGAGGGCCGGCCGGTGTTCGTGTGCGCCGGCGACATGCCGTTCGTGACGACCGAGTTGGTCCGGAGATTCGCGGAGGCGCAGCTAGGGCTCGCGCAGGCGGCGATCGCCAAGCACGAGAACTCGGCACAGCCGCTGCTCGGCGTCTACCGGCCGCTTGCCGCGCACGTGCTGGGGCGAGGCGCCGCGGAAGGGGCCTCCGTCAATGAGACGGTGGTGAGGCTGGGGCCGAAGTTCGTGGAGGTCGAGGATCCCGACGAGCTGTTCAACGTCAACACGCCCGACGATCTGCTCCAGGCTGCGGCGATTCTCGATCGCCGGGCGCGGCGCGTGCCGTGGGCACCGCACTAGCCGAACGTGAAGTCGTAGGCGCTGACGCCGTGGGGGATGACGACGGTGACGATCGCCTGCTCGTCGCCGCGAAACGAGACCAGCGAGTACAGGCGCTGGCCAACTACGGTGAAGTGAGCGTTGTGGACGTCGGCACCGGCATCGCTGTTCGGCAGCGGTCGCCCGTCCAGCAGCACCTCGCCGGTGCGCGGGATGTTGCCCGCCGAGGTCATCACCAGGTACTCGTGCTGTGCCTGGATGCCGCCCTCGATCGAGCCTTGTGCGCCGACGGGAGTGACCGACTGTGAGCCGACATCCCAGGTTCCGCCGAGCGAGAACTCGTTCAGCTGCAGGGAGCCGGGGGGAACCAGCGAGTAGCTGTGCACGCCGGGGGTGGGGGGCGTGGCGAAACCCTGCGCCCGCTGCGGGTCCAGATAGGTCTCGGCGGTGCCCAGGTTGGTCGACGGGATGATCGCGCCGGCCGTCATCGGAGGCGGTAGCTGGCGCACGCCGGCGTCGTAGAGCAGCTGGCGCACGACCGCCTCGTCCTCCTTGTACTTGCCCTCGCCGAACTGCGTGTGGCGCACGTCGCCGTGCGCGTCGATGAAATAGTCCGCCGGCCAGTACTGATTCCTGTAGGCGTTCCAGGTCGACAGGTTGTTGTCCTGCACCACGGGGTACTTGAGCCCGTCTTCTTGGATCGCCTGGCGGACGTTGCCCGCCTCCTGCTCGAATGTGAACTCCGGCGCCTCGATCCCCACGATCTCGAGGCCGTAGCGGTGGTAGGTGGCGTACAACCCCTTCAGGAACGGGAGCGTGCGGATGCAGTTGATGCACGTGTACGTCCAGAAGTCCGTGATCACCACGTGCCCGCGCAGCTGTGTAAGCGTTAGCGGGCGATCGCCGGGAGTGTTGAACCAGTCCTGCGTGTCAACGAACTCCGGCGCCGCGCCCTCGTTCGGTAGCGCGGGCGTCTTCACGCCGGGGATCGAGACCCCGATTTCCGTGGCGACTGGCTTGGTCTTCGCTGACGCCTGACGCGCAGCGAACGTCGATGCCGGACGGAGCGAGGCGAGCCGTTTCTGCACCGCGCTCGAGTTCTCCAGAGCGCTCGTCGGGTCGCGCAGGAACGCCGGAACGCTGGCCTTGGCGAGCGAGTTCTCGAAGCGGATGTCGAGGTTGGTCGCCATCACGATCCCGGTGAGCAGGAGCACCACCGCGAGCGACCGCTCGACGACATGTCCGCGGGCGCGGCGCTTGACCCGGTCGAGGACCGCGCGACCGCCCAGCGCCCACAGCAGCAGCACGGCGCTGAGCCCGACCGTGTACGAGATCGCGATCAGCACCACCTTCGCGCTGGCGCCGGTTGAGGCGCTGACGGATGTGACCGCGGCGAGGATCGGCCCGGCGCACGGGGCGCAGACGAACCCGAGCGCACCTCCGACGGCAACGCCCGTCCAGAAGCCGGTGCCGCGCGTCTTGGGCCCAAAACGCGCGAGCCGGGACAAGCGGCGCCTGGACCCGAGCCGCCAGATCGGGCACCAGCAGGATCACCCCGAACGCGATCAACACGACCACCGCGATGGTTCGCGTTGCGCCGGCAGCCAGCCCGACGCCCTTGACCAGCTGCGCGACCGCGACGATGGCGATCGTGAACGTGACCGCCAGCCCCAGCACGATCCCGAGCGGCCGCCGCCGGCCGCCCAGCGCGCTGGCCGACAGCAGCGCCGGCAGGACCGGGAGCACGCAGGGCGTGATCGCGGTGCCGGCCCCGGCGATCACGGCAAACAGCATCAGGAGCAACATCTCTGAAGATGTTGTCTATAAACGATTGCGAGGCGATTAACCGCCGATGGCGCTCATCGTGCGCCCCGGCTGGATGAACCCCGGCTCGCCGACGTGGTGCTTGAGCTCCTTCCGCCAGACCGCGTCGCGCACGATCTCCTCGAGCTCGTCATCGGAGGCCCCGGCGCGCAGGGGCGTCCGGAGGTCCGTCTCGTTCAAGGAGAACAGGCAGGTGCGCAGCCGTCCATCGGCCGTCAGCCGAATTCGGTTGCAATCGCCACAGAACGGCTCCGAGACGGGATTGATGAACCCGATCGTGCCCTGGCCGTCGGCGAACCGGTACACGCGGGCGGTGGAGTGGGACTCGCGCGGCTCGGACTCGAGCGGGTAAACCGCGTCGATCGCCCGGCGGATCTCCTCGCCGGTGAGGACCTGATCGGGAGTCCACGCATGGTCGGCGTCGAGGGGCATGTACTCGATGAACCGAACCTCATACGGCTGGCGGCGCGCGAACTCGGCGAACGGCAGCACTTCTTCCTCGGTGAAGTCGCGGATCGCCACCGCGTTGATCTTGATCGGGTACGCCTCGGGATGGCGCGAGAGCGCTTCGAGGCCGCGCAGCACCTGCGGCAGCGCGTCGCGGCGAGTGAGCTCGAAGAAGCGGTCGCGCTGCAGGGAATCGACGGAGACGTTGAAGCGGTTGATCCCGGCCTCGACGAGCGCCTCCGCGTCGCGCTCGAGCAGGAACCCATTCGTGGTCACGCTCAGATCGTGGACGTCCGGCAGGACCGACAGCATTCCGGCGAGCTGCGGGAACCCCCTTCGGACGAGCGGCTCGCCCCCGGTCAAACGGACGTCGTGGACGCCCATCGAAGCGACGACGCCCACGATTCGCGTGATCTCCTCGAAGGTCAGGATCTCGTCCCGCTCGAGCCAGGGAAGCCCCTCCGCGGGCATGCAGTACTGACAGCGGAAGTTGCACCGGTCGGTCACTGAGACGCGAAGGTCGCCGATCGCTCGGCCGTGGCCATCGTGGAGAGGCTCGCGTGCCATGTTCACAGGCTACCTTTCCGGGCATGCGGGGAATCCGAGCGACGTCGTCGGGTGCCGCGGCGGCGATCGTCCTCTCCCTCGCGGGCTGTGGCCAGAGCGCCCACGACGCCGTCCAGTCGAAGGTCAACCAGTTCGTCAAGGCGACCGCCGCGCATGACTACCGCACTCTGTGCACGCAGGTGCTGGGACCAGCCCTGCTCGCCCGCCTGAAGGGCGGCGGCATCCCTTGCGAGCAGGCGATGTCGATCGCGCTGGGTCCGGTCCACGCGCCGCTCCTCAGCGTCGGGCGGGTCACCGTCCACGGCGACCGCGCCCAGGCGATCACGCTCTCGGGCGCCGCCGGGCAGCGGGGGGCGTTCGAAACCATCGACCTGGTCAATACGAGCCACGGCTGGCGGATCTCATCGCTCTCGACGCCGACGGTCAGCTCGGCTGCCGGTTAGCCAGCAGTCCGAACATCACCATGTCCTGGCGGCCATCCCGGCCGACCAGGTATGAGCGCAGCACCGCCTCACGCTCGAACCCGCCGCGGTCCGCCACGCGCTGAGAGGGCGGATTGCCGGTCGCCGCCATCAGCTCGATCCGCTCGATCCCGAGTTGCTCGAAGCCCCAATCACAGATCAGGCCGAGCCCGCGCGTGGCGTGTCCAGCCCCGCGCGCGTCGCGGCTGAGCCAATAGCCGACCTCGCAGCGTCCGTGATCCCAGTCGAATGCCATCAGCGCGATCGAGCCGTATAGCAGCGCGTCGTCGCGCGTGCTGACGATCGCGAAGGGGGCGGCGGACGCCGTGCGCAACGCGTCGTGGCGCGCGAGTACGAACAGGCGCGCGTCTGCCTCGCCGTACGGCCAGGGAACTCGCGTCCAGCGCGAGATGTCGGGGTCCTGGCAGGCGGCGACGATCCCCGGGATGTCCGTATCACGCCAGGGGCGCAACGCGGTCGGACCGTCGACGAGCGGGTCGGCGCCGAGGACGATCCGGGGCGCTCTCGAGCGCCGGCGCATCACTCAGGGGCGCCTGACGATCACGAGCACGGCCGCGATCGCGAACCCGATCTGCCCGAAGGCGAGCGCCGTGCCGAGGTTGATCGCGCCGAGCGCGCCGGCGAGCAGGCTCGCGGCGACGAACGCGCCGGTCATGATCAGCAGGTCAACGAGCACCGCGGGCATTGTCCTCGAGCGCGGCGATCAGCGAGGGAACGTCGGCCTCGGGATCCTGTTCGTCCAGCAGCTTCGCCGCCACGCGACGGCCGCCCAGCGCGCGCAGCCCTCGATCCCCGTGCTCGGCCACGAAATCGGCGAGTGCGTGCATTCGACGCGCGTGGACTCGGCGGGCGTGAAGGTCGATCGAATCCCTGTGTGCCTCGAGCGCGTCCACAAGCTCGTCGATCCCGGTGGGCGGCGAGACCGAGGAAACAGCGACGATCGCGGTGCCGGTCGCATCGAGTGACCGAAGGGCGGCGTGCAGGTCCCTGAGCGCGCGCGTCGCGACCTTGCCGAGGTCGGCCTTCGTGACGACGAGCACGTCGGGCACCTCCATGATCCCGGCCTTGAGGAACTGAAGGACATCGCCGGATCCCGGCTGGACCACCACCGCCACGGTGTCGGCGACATCGGCCACCTCGGTCTCGGACTGACCGACGCCGACGGTCTCGATCACGACCACGTCGAACGCGACAGCGAGCGCGCCGGCAGCGGCCCGGGTGGCAGGGGCGAGCCCGCCGAGGCGGTCGCCGGCTGCGGTCGAGCGGATGAAAACGCGCTTGTCGCCGGGGTCGACCTCGATCCGGGCGCGATCGCCGAGCAGCGCCCCGCCCGAGCGCTTCGAGCTGGGATCCACCGCGAGCACCGCGACCGAGCGGTCCCGAGTGCGCCATTCGGTGATCAGGCGCGCCAGCAGCGAGGACTTGCCGACGCCCGGCGGTCCGGTGATCCCAATGATGTGGGCGGGCGCGTCGGTTCCGAGTGCCGCCAGCAGGGCGTCGGTCTCGGCGCGGGCCTGGGGAGTCCGGCTTTCCACAAGGTTGAGGACCGCCGGCGCGACGGCGAGGTCACGCTCACGCAGGCGCTCGGCGAGCTCGGCGGTCAAGCGGGGACTGAGTTGCGCTCAGCGACCAGGCCGACGATGTCGCGCATCATCTGGTTCAGATCCCAGTCCTTTGGCGTGTACACGGCGGCGACGCCCGCCTCGCGGAGCTTGGCCGCATCGGACTCGGGGATGATCCCGCCGACGACGACCGGGACTTCCCCGGCACCCGCGTCCTTGAGCGCTTCGAGCACTGCCGGGATCAGTGCGGCGTGCGAGCCCGACAGGATCGACAGACCTACGACGTGCACGCCTTCCTGGGCGGCCGAGTTCGCGATCTGCGTGGGCGTCAGCCTGATCCCCTCGTAAACGACGTCCATGCCGGCATCGCGGGCGCGGACGGCGATCTGCTCGGCGCCGTTCGAGTGGCCGTCGAGACCGGGCTTGCCGACGAGGAACTTGAGCCGCCGGCCAAGGGCCTCCGATACACGCTCGACCTCCTCGCGGAGCTCGGTCAGGTCCTCGCTGGCGCCCCCGGCCACCGCCTCGCCTACCCCCGTCGGCGCGCGGTACTCGCCGAATGCCTCGCGTAGGGTCTGCGCCCACTCGCCGGTGGTGGCGCCGGCGCGGGCGGCGGCGATGGTTGCGGGCATGATGTTCTCCTTCTCGTCGGCGGCGACGCGCGCGAGCTCGGCGAGCGCGTCGGCGATCGCCGCCTCGTCGCGCTGCGCGCGCCATTCGTCGAGCGCGGCGATCCGCTCCGCTTCGACCTGCGGATCGACGACCAGAATCCCGCCGTCGGCGTCCGCGGTCAGGGGTGAGGGCTCGGTCGAGGTGAAGCGATTCATCCCGACGACGGTCAGCTCGTCGGACTCGATCTTCCGCCACCGCTCCCGGTGCGACTCCACCAGAGCGCCCTTCATGTAGTCGACGGCCTCGACGGCGCCGCCGAGCTCGGCGACGTGGCCCATCTCCTCGCGCGCGCCCGCGATCAGCTCCTCGACGAGCGCGTCCATCACCTTTGACCCCTCGAAGATGTCGGGGTACTCGAGCACGTCGGTCTCGTACGCGAGGATCTGCTGGAGCCGCAGCGACCACTGCTGATCCCAGGGCCGCGGCAGGCCGAGCGCCTCGTTCCATGCCGGCAGCTGGATCGCTCGAGCGCGCGCGTTGCGTCCAAGGGTCACCGCGAGCGCTTCGAGCGCGATTCGATAAACGTTGTTCTCCGGCTGAGCCTCGGTCAGCCCGAGCGAATTGACCTGCACGCCGTACCGGAAGCGCCGGTGGCGCTCGTCACGGACGTCGTAACGATCGCGGCCCAGCTCGTCCCACAGCTGCGCCATCGCGCGGAGCTTGGCATGCTCCTCGACGAACCGCAGGCCCGCGTTGACGAAGAAGCTGATCCGGCCGAACACCTCGCCCATCAGGTCCTGTGGGACACGGTCTCTGACGGCGTCGAGAACGGCGATCGCGTTGCTCATCGCATACGCGATCTCCTGCACCGGCGTGGCCCCGGCCTCCTGCAAGTGATAGGAGCAGATGTTGATCGGGTTCCACTTGGGGACGTGCGTGACCGTGTACGCGATCGTGTCGGCGATCAAACGCATGCTCGGGCCCGGGGGGAACGCATACGTGCCGCGGCTCAGGTACTCCTTGAGGATGTCGTTCTGCGTCGTTCCCTGAAGCTTCTCCTCGGAGACTCCCTGGTCCTCGGCGGCGACGATGTACAGCGCCAGCAGCCACGCGGCAGTCGCGTTGATCGTCATCGACGTGTTCATCTGGTCGAGCGGGATCCCGTCGAGCAGTGTTCGCATGTCGCCTTCGTGTGCGATCGAGACGCCGACCTTGCCCACCTCGCCTCTGGCGAGTTCGTGGTCTGGGTCGTAGCCGGTCTGTGTCGGCAGGTCGAAGGCCACCGAGAGCCCCGTCTGGCCTTTTTCCAGGTTCTTGCGATACAGCTCGTTCGACCGTTTCGCGTCGGAGTGGCCGGCGTAAGTCCGCATCATCCACGGCCGGTCGCGCTCCGGGAGCCGGGGCGAGTGGTTCTGAGCCATGGGAATAGGCTACCCAGCGATCGCCTCGATCGCCTGGATCGCGTGGCGGGCAGGACCTTGCATGTCCGCCCGCCGGGTTGGGTAACGTGGCCACTATGCCCGACCAAAGCACCGCCGCCAGAGAGCACGCGATCCTGTCCGAGATCGCGGCGCCGCTCTCATCGCTCTCGGACAATCCCGTTGCGGTTGTCTCAGACGTGGACTTCCCCATCGCGCTGCGGGGGTACGACCGTGTCGCGGTCGACGCGTACGTCCGCAAGACGAGCCAGCTCGTGGCCGAGCTACAGGCGACCCATTCGCCGGAGGCCGCCGTGCGACGCGCGCTGGAGCGCGTCGGCGAGGAGATCTCCGGGATCCTGCAAAGCGCTCACGAGACGGCCAACCAGATCACCTCGCAGTCCCGCAGCGAGGCCGAGGACCGGCTCGACGTGGCGCGTCGCGAGGCGATCCAGATCACCGCTGAGGCGCACGCGCGCGTGGGCGAACTCGACGCCGAGACCGATCGGATCTGGGAGGAGCGCCAGCGGATCGTCGAGGATGCGCGCGAGTTGGCCCGGCAGCTGACCGGGCTCGCGGACGCCGCGGTCGAGCGGTTCCCGCCATCAGAGCCAGAGTCACCGTCCGGGCTAGAGCCAATCGCCGCCGAGCCAGTGCCCGACGCGCCGTTCGATCACGACGCCGAGCCGCCGACCGTCGTGCTCAACGGCGGCGACCCAGTTGAGGGTGGCGGCCCGGAAACCGTCGAGTGGCGGCCGGACGACGACGTCGAGCCTGGCGCACCCGAATAGCTTGCGCGTCATCGACGTGCTGCACGTCGGCGTGCCGCGTGTGATCGGCTGCTGGCAGGTCGGTGACGTGCTCGTCGATCCCGGCCCATCGACCGGGATCCCGCATCTGCTCGGAGCGCTCGGTGACGACTACGAGCCGCGCGCGCTGCTGCTCACCCATATCCATCTCGACCACGCCGGCGCGACCGGCTCGCTCGTCCGCCGCTGGCCGGGGGTGGAGGTGTACGTCCATGAGCGCGGCGCGCGCCACATGGCCGACCCGACCCGGCTGCTGGAGAGCGCCACCCGGTTGTACGGCGACGACATGGACCGGCTGTGGGGAGAGATGGTCGCTGTCCCCGAGGATCGGTTGCGCGTGCTGAGCGGCGGGGAGACGCTGAGCTTCGAAGCGGCGGGCCGGTTCGAGGTTGCCTACACGCCGGGCCACGCCTCGCACCACGTTTGCTACCTGCACGACTCGGGCACGGCGTTCGTCGGGGATGTGGGCGGCGTACGGATCACCCCTGATTCCCCGACGATCCCACCCACCCCGCCGCCCGGACATCGACATCGAGGCGTGGCACCGCTCGATCCAGCTCGTCTCATCCTGGCAGCCGGAGCGGCTCGCGATGACCCACTTCGGCGAGGCCGACGACGTCGCCGCCCAACTCGAGCAGCTCTCGGAACGGCTTGACCGGTGGGCGGCGCTCGGTCGCGACAGCGATCAGGAGCAGTTCATGGCCGCGGTCCGCGCCGAGATCGCCGCGGCGGCCACGGACGAAACGGCGGCGGCGTTCGAACAGGCAGCACCGGCCGATCAGCTGTACGCCGGGATCGCTCGATACTGGCAAAAGCGCGAGCTATCCTGACGGCGATGTCGCAGGTTGTTGAGCTGCCCCGCGTCGGCGGCCCCGGCAGCGGTTTGGGGGGCTTGTGGCGGGTGGTCGTGCTGAACGACAACTACAACACGTTCGACCACGTCGCCGAGACGATCGCGGCTGTGGTCCCGGGTGTCACGCTTGCCGAGGGCTACCGGTTCGCCGACCGGATCCATAACACGGGCTGCGCGATCGTCTGGTCTGGCGCCCGGGAGGACGCCGAGTCTTACTGGGATCAGCTTGACGGCGCCGGTCTGACGATGGCGCCGCTCGAGTCGAGCTAGGCCCGGCCCGCAACCGTCCCGACCGCGGAGTTAGCGAGCCTGGGACCGCAGCTTTGCGGCTTGGCGCTCGGGGCTCACGCGGACGACGTTCCATACGACGCCGAGCTTCTCGAGCAGCGAGATGACCAGCCCTGTCGGGTCCGCGATCCGCTCCCAGAACCGCAAGCCGTGGAAAGCTGAGGTCGGGAACGCGTGGTGGTTGTGGTGCCAGGCCTCACCCATCGAAAGCGGCGCCAGCCAGAACACGTTGCGCGACTCGTCCTCGACGTCGAACCGTTGCTTGCCGAAGAAGTGACACACCGAGTTGATCGACCAGGTGATGTGGTGGAGCAGCAGCACACGGACGAAGCCGCCCCACAGCAACGCCGTCAGCGCCGTACCGATCCCGCCGCCGACGGCCCACCCGAGCGCGAACGGGATCGCGAAGCTGACCAGGACGAATACGAAGAACAGCTTGTCGAGGACGCGCATCAGCCGGTCGTTGACCAGATCGGGCGCGAACCGCTCGCGGTCCGCATCACCCACGGTCTCGAACAGCCATCCGATGTGGGCGTGCCAAAGGCCGCGGACGGCGCCCCAGAAGCCGGGCCCGGCCAGGTGCGGCGAGTGGGGATCGCCCTCTTGATCGGTGAAGGCGTGGTGTTTGCGATGGTCAGCCACCCACGTGATCACCGATCCCTCGACCGCCATCCCGCCGAGTGCCGTGATGATCGCGCGGAACGCGGGCGAAGCCTCGAACGCTCGATGGGTCAGCATCCGGTGATAGCCGAGCGTCACCCCGAGGCAGGTCACGATGTACAGACCGACCATCAGCCCCAGCTCGAGTGGCCCGATTGCGCGGCCCCAGAGCAGCACGACCGCGACGATCAGCGCGACCGGGGGCAGTCCGACTCCGATCAGGTTCCCGAGCTTGTGGGACTTCGACATCAGCCTCAGAGGATACGTACCCGCGCTCGAGTTTTCTGCTGCGACGGCGACGACGCGATGGCGAGAATTTGTGCGTTTGGTATGAATCATGGGGATGGAGGACCGGCCATGGCATCACCTGCCGCCGGAAATCGCGGACCTTCTGCGTCCCGAGCTGGACGCCGCCGCGACCGAGATGATGGAAGCGGTCCGGACGGTCCCGGCATACACGCGGCCGCTGACCGGTCCGTTTGGCGATGGCGTCCGCGCCGGGGTGGGGGAGGCGTTGCGGCATTTCCTGGCCGAGGTCGAGAGCGGCGGCCCCGTCGAGCGTCCCGATGTGTACCTGGCCCTCGGCCGTGGCGAGATGCGCGCGGGCCGCAGCCTCGACTCGCTGCTCAGCGCCTATCGCGCCGGCGCCCGGGTTGCCTGGCGGCGGTTCGCGGCGGTGGGCGTACAGGCCGGGCTCGAGCCGGACACCTTGATCCTGCTCGCTGAGTCGCTGTTCGCGTATATCGACATGCTCTCGGCCGAGTCGGCCGAAGGACACTCGCTCGAGCAGTCGGCCGTCGCCGGGCGAGCTCGAGCGTCGCCGGCGGCAGACTGCGTGCGGTTGCTGGTCCGCGACCCGGCAGCCGATCCAAGCGAGGTCCAGGCGGCCGCCGCCAACGCCGGTTGGAAGTCTGCCGCGCGCGCTGGCCGTGCTCGCGGTCACGGGGGAGGGGCGGGAGACCGTCGTTTCGAGGCTGCCGGCCGAGGCGCTCGCCGACACGCTCGGCGAGCTCCTGTGCGCGGTGATCCCCGACCCGGACGGACCGGGCCGGCGCGTTGCCTTGGAGCACGCCGTAGCGGACGCCGGCGGGCCCGCTGCGTTGGGGACGACCGTCGGGTGGGCCGATGCGTCGGTCAGCTTCGCCCGCGCGCGCGCCGCGCTCGCGCTTGCCGCCGACGCGCCGCCGAGCTTGGTGATCGCACGCGAGCGAGCGGGGGAGCTGCTGCTGGGCGCGGATCCGAGGCTGGCGGCCGAGCTGGCCACCGACCGGCTGGCGCCGCTGTCCGGTCTATCGGCCGGGTCGCGCGCGCGACTGACCGAGACGCTGCGGGTGTGGCTGGCCGAGCAGGGCCGCCTCGGCCCGGTCGCCCGGCGCCTCGGGGTCCATCCGCAGACCGCGCGCTATCGGCTGGGGCGCTCTGCGCGAGCTGTTCGGGTCGGCGCTCGACGACCCTGACGACCGCTTCTGGCTCGAGGTGGCGCTGCGCGCCGACCCAGGGCCTTAGGGAGCCATCGCGCCGGGAACGGGATGCGGGTCGGCGCCCATCGGCTCGAGTGCCACCTCAGGTCCGACCGCGCCGGCGGCGATCTCGTCCGCCCAGTAGTACACGACCGGAATCTGGAACTTGCCCGAGTACCGCGACCGGAACTCGATCATCTCCGGACCGTCCCAGTAGCGGTACCAGTCCCGCTTCGAGGTGAACCAGCTCATCTGGGTGATCTTGTATCGGTCGTCGAGCGAGCGGTGGACCTGGTACTGGGTGGCGCCGTAGCGCAGCGCGAGCGGAGCAACCGCTGCGACGGCCTCGGCGAACAGCTCCTGCCGCAGCACCGTCGCATACCAGGGGATGTAGACCACGCCGCCGCTGTCATGTGCTTGAGCCATGGCTACGCTCCCACCTCGGCGCGGATCGCAGCGGGACCATCGGCTGTCCTACCCTGGCCCTCCTCGGTGGCGCCGACGAGGATGGCGATCTTGCCCAGATGCTTGTTGTCGCGCAGCAGCTGGTGGGCCTCGGCGACCTTCTCGAAGCCCATCGTCTGCCACAGCACCGGCCGGATCTTCGACTCCTCGATCAGCTCGTTGGCCTTCGTCGCCTCCCACGCGTTTGCGAAGTGCGACCCGAGGATCTCCTTCTGTCGCATCCACAAGTAGCGGACATCGAAGTCGAGCTGGTACCCCGAGGTGGCGCCGCAGATCACGACCTTGCCGAATGGCTTGACGACGAACACGGAGGTCGGGAACGTCGCTTTGCCGACGTGCTCGAAGACGATGTCCGGGGGACCGCCAAGGATCTCGTTGACCGCCTTGCCGAAACGGCGCGACTCCTTGAACCGGGCTTTTTCTTCATCGGCCGACTCGTCGCCCTTGCGCATCATTCCGGCGAACTCGCTGCGGTCGATATAACCGACAGCGCCAAGCTGCTTGATCAGCTCGCCCTTCTCTTCGGAGGAGACCACGCCGACCGCGTCGGCGCCGAGCAGCTTGCACAGCTGGGTGGCGAACACGCCGAGGCCGCCGGCGGCGCCCCAGATCAGCACGCGGTGGCCTGCCTGGAGCTTGCAGCGGTCGATCAGCATCCGGTAGGCAGTGAAGTACGTGAGCCCGTAGGCGGAGGCGTCCTCCCAGCTCAGATGCTTGGGCTTGTGCAGGAGCTGCTGGGCCTGGACCTTGCAGAACTGCGCGAACGAGCCCCACGTCGTCTCGTAGCCCCAGATCCGCTGCGAGGGCGCCGCGAGCGGATCGAGGCCGTGCACCTCGGGGTCCTCGTACGAGGCCTGGTTGCAGTGGATCACGACCTCGTCGCCGGGCTTCCAGCGGGTGACACCCTCGCCGACCTTCCAGACGATCCCGGACGCATCCGAGCCGCCGATGTGGTGGCCCCACTCGGGATGGTCGCCGTAGCGCCAGACCCCGACCGGCTCGCCGAGCGCGGCCCACACGTTGTTGAAGTTGACGCCGGCAGCCATCACGCGCACGATCACCTCGAACGCTCCGGGCTCCGGAACCTCGATCTCTTCGAGCTGAAACGCGTCGACAGGCTCGCCCTCGCGCTCCTCGCGGATCACCCACGCGGCCATCGTCGCCGGGAGCTCGCCCGGCTCGGTGTCTACGTGTGCTACCTGACTGACGTCAACGGCCACTTGCGTTCCTCGCTGTCGGTCGGATTCGACGGTTGCCGGGATCGTACCCACGGATCGCGCAGGGCGGCGGCCTCAGGCGCGGGACAGCGGCCGGGGCCGCAGGACAGCGAGCCTCGGCCTGAGGGACAGCGAGCTTCAGGCGACGCCGGCCTCGATCGCCGCCGTCTCTGCGGTGTCCTGTGCCCGCGCGGTGACCGGCTTGGCCGGGGCGCGCTGGATCAGGACCCAGGTGACGACTGCGCCGATGAGCGCGACGGCCGCCCCGATCTCCAGACCGGTGCCGAGCGCCGACACGAAGGCGTGCTTTGTGGCGCCGACGATCGCCGGCGAGATGTTGTGGCCGGTCGGGGCGGCCCCGCTCCCCAGCGCGCTGGCGATCCGGTCGCGAACCGCGACCGGGACGTGGGGGAGGGACGAGTTCAGATCCGAGCGGCCGATCGCAGTTACGAGCGCGCCCATGATCGCCAGGCCAACGCTGCCGCCGACCATCCGGCTCATCGACAGCACGCCCGACGCGGCCCCGGCCTTCGTGCGGTCGACGGCGTTCATCGCGGCGGTGCTCATGGGCGACATCACGAGTCCCATCCCGAAGCCCATCAGAATGAATCCGGGCAGCAACAGGCCGTAGCCACTGTGGACGCTCAGCGTCGACTGGATCCCGAGCGCGCCGGCGACAAGGGCAAGACCGAGGGTGATCAGCGGCCGGGCTCCGATCCGGTCGGTCAGCCGGCCCGCGAGCGGGCCCATGACGATGATCACGAGCGTCGAGGGCAGGAACCGCAGACCCGTCTGAAGCGGCGAGTAATGCAGCACGTTCTGCATGTACAGGGTCATGAAGAAGAACTGGCTGAACATCGCGAAGGTGACCAGGAACGCGACCAGGTTCGCGCCGGCGCTCGTGCGCGAGCGGAAGAACGCGAAGTCGAGCATCGGGACTCGGACGCGGAGTTCGATCGCGACGAAGGCGGCGAGCCCGATCACGGCGATCGCGAATAGCGCCACGATCCGGGCGGAGCCCCAGTGCCAGCTGTTGCCCTGCACCAGCGCCAGCACGAACGCGGCCAGCCCGATCGTGAGCGCCGCGATCCCGGGGTAGTCGACCGACCGGCCGACGGTCTCGTCGCGCGACTCGCGCGTCGCGAACAGCGTCACCGCGACCGCGATCACCGCGATCGGCGGGTTGATGAAGAAGATCGCGCGCCAGCTGACGTCCTGGGTGAGAAAACCGCCGACCACCGGCCCGATAGCCAGCGCCAGCGCGCTGACTCCGGCCCAGGTGCCGATCGCCGTGCCGCGTTGCTCGGCCGGGAATGCGTTCGAGATGAGCGACAGCGTCGCCGGCATCATGAACGCGGCGCCGATGCCCTGAACGGCCCGGAACGCGACCAGCATCGTGTCGTCCGCCGCGAGCCCGATCAGCAGGCTGGAAAGGCCGAACACGACGACGCCGAACAGGAACATCCGCCGGCGTCCGAAGATGTCGCCGAGTCGTCCGCCGGTCACCAGCAGCACCGCGAAGGTCAGCGTGTAGGCGTTCATCGTCCACTCGAGCGCCGAGAGCGAGGCGTGCAGATCCCGCTGGATCGACGGCAGGGCGACGTTCACGACCGTGTTGTCGAGCATGATCATGAACAGCGCGAAGCACATCGACCCGAGCGTCCACCACTTGCGGTTGTCGTCGGTGATCAGCCTGTGCCTCTGGGCAAGGATTCTGTCTGTCATCTAGCTAAGGCCTTCCAATCGGCACGCCGCCACGTCGGGACGCGCGAGCAGCTGCTCGAGCGCGCCCGCCAGCGCATTGCGTTCGGTTTCGGTCAAGTCATCGGCGAACTGCTGCAGCCCGGTCAGGCGCGCCGCGTTCAGCCGGCGGATCACCGCGCGGCCGGCGTCGGTGATCGTCACGCGCTTCATCCGCCGGTCGTCGGGGTCCTCCGCCCGCGCTGCGAAGCCTCGCCGCACGAGGTCATCCACGGTCCGGCTGGCCCCCGCCAGCGACACGTGAACACTCTCCGCCGCTGCCTTCAAGCTCACCGCCTTGTCCTCGGCATCGAGGTTGTGCAGCAGCTTGATCTGCGTGAGCGTCAGCTCGAGCTCCCCGACCGCTGCGAACAGGTCGGAGTTGCAGTTCTTGTGCAAGTACACGACGATCGCGTACAGGTCGTTCCCGAGCTCAGAGGCGATATCGCTATCAATTGCTTGCACGCATGCAAGTATTGCACGCAAGTGCTGATTGCGCAAGCGGAAGTTCCGTCTGGTGAGCGGTGCGGAGCTTCACGGACGGCGGAGCGGAAGGCGGAGCGACGGCGGACGGACGGCGGAGCGGGCCGTCACACCCGCTACGGCTGCAGGAGGACGTTGTCCGAGTTGGCGCGCTGGTGACCGATGTGGAGCGCCGCCGGGTGAATCCGCGTTGGCTGCGCGAGCTGCGCGTCCGTGGTGCCGCCCGGGCCGGTGGCCACGGAGTAGTCGCCGGGCTTGAAGTCGACGGTCACCTGGGCCGTTCCCTGCGGGTTGATCGGTCCGGTGTTGGCGACGGCGCGGCCAGTCACCGGGTTCTCGATCGCCAGCGTCTGGGTCTTCGAGGACTGGTTGGTGACGATGAAGTTGACCGGGCCGGCGCCGACGGAATCTGGTGACACCGAGACGCGGGCGTCGTTGATGTAGACCGTCAGGTCGATCGGTATAGGCGGTCGCGGGAGATTTGCGAACGTCTTCGTGCTGCCGCACCCCGCGAGGGCGACGGCGATAACCGCGAGAAATCCGATCGTCGTCCTGCGCATGGTGGAAGTCTCGGTTCTCCTCTCAGAGCCAACCCCGCGCGTGGACCGGACGCCCAGGCTGCTCGCCGGGAACCCTAACCGACAGTGCCGCAGGAAGCCAGAAAGTCGCACCAACTTGTGGCAGATAAGGACCGTGGTCGCTGCCCCAAGCGACAGTCCGGTCGGGTTACTCGGCCGTCCCGCCCGGCTCGGAACTGAGCGACTCGCGCTGACGCTCGACGGTTCGCAGCTCTTCCTGGAGCCGTTGCCAGGAGTCGTGTTCGGCCAGTTCGTATTCGTCGCCGCTCAGTTCGCGCAGGGCCTCCACATACTCGTCCCACGCGCGGCGGGTGTCCTCATCGAGCTCACGAAGCCTGTCGTTGCGCTGGGCGGTAGTAGTCACGTCACGGCTCCTTTCCTGGCTCGACACTCGAACTTGTTGAGCGATGCTACCCCTCCGGACGGTCGGCAAGTCCCAATAGTTGGACCAGTTGGTGCAACCACGTCGGTACTGGGTCTCACCGCTGTGGCTGGGGCGGTTGGTGCAACCACGCGTGCACTACGTCCGACCGCCGAGATATCACGGGTGGATGGAGCTGTTGCAGGCGACGCTGCGAACCGCCGAGTTCCTCGTGATCGACACGGAGACCAACGGGCTGTCCGGGGATCAGTGCGAGCTGACCGAGGTCGGCACGGTGCTCGTCGGGGGCGGCGAGCTGCACGACCGGTACAGCTCGCTCGTGAGCACCAACCTGCCGCTGCGCCGGGGGATCCAGCGGTTCACGGGAATCACGCAGGCGATGGTCGACGCCGCGCCGGCGATCGACGCGGTCCTGCCGGAGATTGCGATCCAGCTGAGCGACCGGGTGATGGTCGCCCACAACGCGCCGTTCGATCGGCGCGTGCTGCGGCAGGCGTTTGAACGGATCGGGCTCGAGTGGCCGAATCCGCCGGTGATCTGCACCGCCCAGCTGGCCCGCCAGCTGCTGCCGCTTCAGCGGCACCGCGGCCTCAGGACGCTCGCCGAGGCGCTCAACATCGAGGTGCAGGAGTCCCACCGCGCGCTCCCGGACGCCGAGACGTGCGCGCGCGTGCTGTGCGCGCTGTTTCCCCGGCTGTGCGCGAATGCCATCACGCTCAAGGACGCGCTCTCCCTGCTCAAGCCGAAACGACGCTCCCGGCCGAAGCAGCCCGAGCGTTACCCGGCACACCTCAAGAACCTCCGCGATCTGGACTTCAGCGACCTGCCCAAGGACCCGGGCGTCTACCTGTTCCGCGACCGGAGCGGCCGCACGTTGTACGTCGGCAAATCGATCTCGATCCGCAACCGCGCGCGGGCACACTTCGCGCCGTCGAGCGTCCCCGCTGACTGGACGGCTCACGCTGCCGCGCTCGACTACCGGCCGACGCGTTCGGAGCTCGGCGCGCTCGTACTGGAGAACCGGCTGATCAAGCAGCTCAAGCCGCCGGGCAACCGCCGCCTGACGCGAACCGACGACCGGCTCGTGTACATCCGCTGCCGGCTCGACATCGCGTTCCCGATCCTCGAGGTCTCGGCCGATCCGGCGTCCGGGCGAAACGTCACGATCGGGCCGCTCCGAGGCCGCAAGCTCGCCCAGGAGCTCGTCGAGCAGCTCGACAGCCTGTTCGGCTTGCGCCACTGCGGCCGGCGGCTGGCGCTCCGAGAGCATCCATCCGCCTACGGCCAGATGGGTCGTTGTCTGTCCCCGTGCCTCGGGGATCTCGATCCCAACCTGTACCGCCGCCGGCTGGACGAGGCGCTGGCGCTGTTCGCCGGAGCTGACGGAGGGGCCGGCTTGCGGCTGATCGATCACGTCCACGCGCAGATGCGGGTCGCCGCGCGCGAGCAGTGCTACGAACGGGCCGAGTGGCTCCGCCGGCGAGCGCGGCGGCTGAACGCGATCCTCGAGCGACTCGAGGGAGTGCTCGAGGTCACGCACGCGCGCCCGAGGCTGGTGCTCGCGCCGCATCCGACGGACGGGACGGCGGACGCGTTCTGGATCGTCGGCGGCCGCGTCCGCGACTGGGGGCCGGCGCCGTCGGCGCCTGAGCTGATCGATCGCACGCGGATCGCGCTGCTCCGCGGCAGCGCGAGGACGGGAGAGCTGGCGGCGCACCTGCCCCCGGGCGAGGTAGATGAGATGAGAATCGTTGCCACATGGCTGCAATCGCACCCCGACACGCCCCAGCTCGAGCTCGAGCCCGCGCCCGAGGACGCGTCCCTGCGGCAGTTCGCCACCGGGGTTCAGCCCGTGAACGGGAGCTCGACGACCTCGGCGCTGACGCCGTTCTCGCCGACGCTGACGGTCGAGCCGACCGGCGCCTCGCGCCTGACCAGCGCGAGCCCGATCGAACCGAAGGTGGGCGAGCAGGCCACGCTCGTGATCTGACCCACCTCGCGGTTATCGAACCTCAGTAGAGCGCCGGGTCCGACCACCTCAGACAGCCGCAGACCGCGAAGTTGCCGGTTCGGCTTGCCCTTGTAGTAGAGCCGCGCGACCGTCTCCTGGCCGACGTAGCAGCCCTTCGTGAACGACACGGCACGCTCGTTGAGCCCAGCTTCCTGCGGGATCACGGTGTCGTCGAGATCGACTCCGTAGCGCGGCCGGCCGTGCTCGATCCGCACGATCTCGACGTCCGGCTCTGACAGTTCCGCGACCCCCAGGCTCGTCTTCAATGCCTCGACGTGGTCCGCCTCGCACAGCAGGTCGAGGCCGACGTCGGTGCGGATCGCCCGCACCGGGATGCGGTTGATCGAGGTGGAGACGTGGCCGTGCTCCACGTCGGGCACGCCGTCGACTACATCCGGGCCGATCACCGACAGCAACCCGCACTCGACCGTTCGCTTGTGCAGCTGCACGTCGAAGCCGATCGAGAACCGACGGATCATGTTGAACAGCTCCTGCAGGGCGACGCGCTCGCAGTCGAGCAGCAGTTCGTCGCCCGTGTCGAGCACCCGCAGGTCTCCGAGCATCTTTCCCTTCGGGGTCAGGAACGCCGCGTAGCACCCAGTGCCGGGGGTCAGCGACTCGATGTCGTTGGTCACCTGGCCCTGCAGGAACTCCTTGGCTCCCGCCCCGGTGAGGGCCAGCTTCCCGCGCTCGGATCGGTCGAAGACACCACTCAGGCTCACACCTGAAATGTAGCCAACGGTCATGCTCGCCACACCTTGCCGAAACCGATTTTTAGGCGTAACATAATTAAGAGATGTCTGCCCCTCAGGAACGTTCTTCGGCGGTCGAGGACTACGCCAAGGCGATCTACGCGCTCGAGGACCGCTACGGCGACGCGGTAAGCACCAACGCGCTGGCCGAGCGGCTCGGCGTGACCGCCGCATCGGCCTCGGGCATGGTCAAGCGGCTCGGCGAGCTCGGGCTGGTCGAGCATCAGCCGTACCGCGGCGTGGCGCTGACCGAGGCCGGTCGCAGGGTCGCGCTCGAGGTGATGCGCCACCACCGGCTGCTCGAGCTGTATCTCGTGCAAAGCCTCGGCGTGCCCTGGGACCGAGTCCATCAAGAGGCCGAGGTGCTCGAGCACGTGCTTTCCGAGGAGCTCGAGGAGCTGATCGCCGCCAAGCTGGGCGACCCGACGCACGACCCCCACGGCGACCCGATCCCCACCCGAGAGCTGACGATCGAAAGCCGCCCGACCCACCCGATGCAATCGCTGGACGGGGGCGACAGCGGAACCTTCACGCGGATCTCCGACTCCGATCCGGACATGCTCCGGTTCCTGGCCGAGCGCGGAATCGCGCCCGGCGACAGCTTCGAGGTGGTGGAGAAGCAGCCCTTCAACGGCCCGCTGTTCGTCCGCTTCGGCGACGAGGTTCACGTGCTGGGCGGGACGCTGGCCGAGGCGATGCGCGTGGAGGTCGACCCAAAGTGACGCCGCCGCCCGTGCTCGGCCCGCCTGTCGCAGAAACCTCCGGCGGCCAGGCGATCGTCCTCGACGCTCGCAGTCCGCTCGAGCAGCTACTGGCCAAGGGCCGCGTGCGCGCGACGGTCGCGATGCTCGGCCCGGCGTTCGTCGCCTCGATCGCGTACGTCGACCCGGGGAATTTCGCCACCAACCTCCAGGGAGGGGCCCGATTCGGCTACCTGCTGCTGTGGGTCGTGCTGCTGGCAAACCTGATGGCGATGCTGATCCAGTACCTGAGCGCGAAGCTCGGGATCGTCACCGGCCGCAACCTGCCCGAGCTCGTGCGCGAGCGTTACCCGCGGTGGGTCACGTGGGGGATGTGGGCACAGGCGGAGGTGATGGCGATGTCGACCGACATCGCCGAGTTCCTCGGCGCCGCGCTCGGCCTGAACCTGCTGTTCGGCGTGCCGCTGCTCGCCGCGGGCGTGATCACGGCGGCGGTGGCGTTCGCGATCCTCGAGCTACAGCGGCGGGGCTTTCGCCGCTTCGAGCTCGCGATCGTGGCGCTGCTCGGAATCATCTTTGCCGGCTTCCTGTACGAGACATTGCGGATCGGACCGTCCGCGAGCGGAGCGCTCCACGGGCTGATTCCGGGGCTCAGCGGCACCAGCTCCGTGTACCTCGCCGTCGGGATCATCGGCGCGACGGTGATGCCCCACGTGATCTATCTGCACTCGGCACTGACCCAGGGCCGGATGCCGGTGCGCGACGAGGGCGAGCGCCGCCGGGTCCTGCGGTTCCAGCGGATCGACGTGATCGTCGCGCTCGGTCTGGCCGGCGTCATCAACATTGCGATGCTTGCGGTCGCCGCGAAGCTGTTCCACACGCCGGGGTTGTCGGGCCTGAGCACCATTGCGCAGGCGCACCATCAGCTGGGCCGTCTCGTCGGAGGCGGGGCGGCGCTGGCCTTTGCGGTGGCGCTCCTCGCGTCGGGCGTTTCGTCCTCGAGCGTCGGGACTTACGCCGGCCAGGTGGTCATGGCCGGCTTCATCAATGTCCGGATTCCGCTCGCCGTGCGCCGCGCGATCACGATGATCCCTGCGCTCGTCGTGTTGGCCGCCGGAATGAATCCGACGAGCGCACTCGTGCTGAGCCAGGTGGTGCTGTCATTCGGAATCCCCTTCGCCGTGATCCCGCTCGTCCGTCTCACCGGCCGCCGGGACGTGATGGGCAACCACGTCAACCGGGGGCTGACCTCGGTGCTCGCCTGGACTTGCGCGATCGTGATAACCGGGCTCAACGTGTTCCTGCTCTACCAGCAATTCCTTGCCTAGGGCACGCCGATAGGCTTAGGACCGATGGCGCTCGCGGACACATTCAACGAGATTGTCGGCTCGCTCCCCGATGACTGGACCGACCTCGAATTCGATCTGCGGATCTTCGACGAGCGCCGCTACGTTGACGCCGCGGTCCTGTTGGTCGCCTGCAACGCCCAGCCGTACTCCAAGGCCGAATGGCATTGGCGGGTGATCGTTGCCCACCGGTTCGGCCATGCGGCCGCCGTGCCGGCCGTTCAGCTGGCGCTGAAGTTGCTCGACGATGCCGGGATCGAAGGGGAGCTGGCGGTGCGCGAGGTGCGTTCGGGGCGCGTCGAGATCGTGCAGATGTGGGGCCGGCCCGAGTCGGTCCGCCGCGAGTTCACGCAGCTCCGCGCTCAGTAGCCTCCGGCCCCGTGGACTGGGCCGCCTTGCGGCTGGTGATGTCGTACATCACGCCCTGAAGCACCGGGCCGCCCACCTCCTCGAGCACGACCGCCTCATCACGGATCCAGACGACCCGTCCGTCCTGGGCGAACATCCGGTACTCGCTGAGCAGGGGCTCCCTGGTGGCCTGGGTTCGCGCCTCGTCCGCCAGTGCACCCTCCCGGTCCTCGGGATGCATGCGATCAAGCCAAAGCCCTGGGTTCCCGAGCCACTCCGCGGCCGTAAAGCCGAGCAGCTGCTCCACTTGGGGCGCGATGTACAGCCACGGCTCGTCGGTGCCGAGTGGGGCTCGGTAAACGATCGCCGGCAGTCGCTCGACGAGCGAGCGGTAGCGCTTCTCAGCGTCGCGCAGCTCGGAGAGCAGTCGCTCGGTCGCGTGCGCGGCGGCGGCCGCCTCAACCGCCTGCGCGAGATGAGCAGCGACCCCGGCCAGCACGGCCAGGTCGGCCGCCGAAGGCCGCAACCCGCTGGTCGGCTCGTCCAGCGACAGGACACCGAGCAGGTGGCCGTCGGAATGGCGCAACGGCACGAACAGGGCATCGTCGGGCCGCCACGCATCGTGGTGGTCGAGCTCGCGGAGCTCCGGGACGAAGGACGGCTCGGTGTGGATCGTCCAGTCGAACGCCCCGGCGGGAACGAAGTAGGCGCCCTCGATGTCGAATCGAGGGTCGAGCAGCGGCTCCCAGCTCTCCGCCGAGCTCGTGGTCCCGAGCAGCGCCTGGCGCGCCTCCGCGGGCCCCTGCACCACGACCACCTCGAAGTCGCCGTGCTCGCGGCGGGCAAGGTTCAGCACGACGGTCTCGAACTCGAACGCCGTGGCGATCGTCCCGACGACGATCTCGTGCAGCTCCTGGCCGCGCACTCCCATGCTGACGAGCCGCGACACCTCGAGGAGCGCCTCGAGTCGCTGCACGTCCCGTTTGACGTCTTGAATGTCCGTGTTCACCTCCCCGCAAAACGGATGATGTCGTACACAGTGTCTGATGGCAACTGGGTCCGAGGGCGGCGCGTCCGTAGAATCCGCCTCGCGTATGCGTCGACGGGTCACGTTCAGCCGCAACCTCACGCTGTCGCTCTCGCGCACGTGCCGCTGCTACTGCAAGTACTGCGCGTTCGCCACCCACCAGCCCCACTTGCACCAGCCCGAGGAGGTCCTGGCGCTACTCGACGAGGCGGTGGCACGCCACCGGGTGAAGGAACTGCTCGTGCTCACGGGCGAGCGGCCCGAGGTGAACCCGGAGGTCGCGGCGCGCCTCGTTGAGTACGGCTTCAGCGACTTCGTCTCCTATGTGGTGTGGGTGTGCGAACAGGCCTTGCAGCGCGGACTGCTGCCGCACACGAATCTCGGCGTACTGGACGGCGACGATCTCGCCCGGCTCCGCGAGGTCACCGCATCGCAGGGGCTGATGCTCGAGTCGGTCAACCCGGATCTCATCGCGCACCAGGGCTCGCCGAGCAAGCACCCGGCGCGACGGCTGGAGACGATTGGCGCGGCCGGCGAGCTTCGCATCCCGTTCACCAGCGGGATCCTGGTCGGGATCGGCGAGACCGTCGAGGAGCGGATCGAAGCGCTTGAGGCGCTAGCCGCCGCCCACGGCCGCCACGGCCACATCCAAGAGGTGATCCTCCAGAACTTCGTCCCGCATCAGTCCTACTACGGCCGCGAGCCCGCCGAGATCGCCGACGCCGCCGCGCGCGAGTACTGGCGGACCGGGATCTCAGACGGCCCCGTGCTCGACGCGCCGCCGTGGGCGACGCCGGTCACCCTCAAAAACCTCGTGACCCTGGTCGGAGAGGCGCGGAGGCTGCTGCCCGGCGTCGGCGTGCAGGTGCCACCGAACCTGTCGGACTGGTGGCCGGAACTGGTCGCGGCGGGTGCGACCGACCTCGGCGGCCTATCCGCGAACGGCGACCACATCTCGCCTGAGCACCCGTTCCCATCGCCCGCGGCCGTCCGCAAGCGGCTCGCGCAGGACGGTTTCGCGCTCTCAGAACGTCTGTGCGTGTACCCCGAGTACATCGACCCCGAGTGGATCTCTCAGCCCGTGCTCGACGTCATCAAGTCGCGGTATTGGTCGTTCATCCCGCGGCGCGGATCGGGCCGCCGCGGGGAGGTCAGCATCGCCGAGGCCGTCGCGCCCGCGTGCCGTGGCGCGGGCGCTCGACGGACGGGCGCTCAGCGCGGAGGAGCTGACGGCGCTGTTCGCCGAGCGGCGGCCTGCCGTAATCGAGGAGATGCGCGCCGGAGCCGATCAGCTGCGGCGTGACCTCGCCGGGGACGAGGTCACGTTCGTCGTCAATCGCAACATCAACGTCTCGAACATCTGCGTCGTCGGCTGCGCGTTCTGCGGGTTCGGCCAGGGCAAGCGCTCGCCCGATGCCTACGAGCATTCCGAGGAGGAGTTCGCGCGGCGGATCGGTGAGGCGGTGCAGGCCGGCGCGACCGAGATCTGCATGCAGTCCGGGATCCATCCGGACTGGGGGCTCGAGGAGTATGAGAAGTGGCTGCGGTTCGCCAACCAGCTGGCCCCGCAACTGCACCTGCACGCGTACTCGCCGATGGAGGTCTCGCACATGTGCGACGTCAGCGGCCTGCCCCCGCGCGAGGTGTTCGCCCGGCTGCGCGAGGCGGGGCTCGGCTCGACGCCCGGAACCGCCGCCGAAGTCCTGCACGACGGCGTGCGCGAGCGGATCTCGCCGAACAAGCTGCCAGTGGCGCGCTGGGTCGAGATCATCGAGGCGTGTCATGCCGAGGGGATCCGCTCGACCGTCACGGTGATGTTCGGCCACATCGAGGAGCCGTGGGAGCTCGCGGAGCACATGCGCGTGGTCCGGGAGCTTCAAGAGCGGACGGGCGGGTTCACCGAGTTCGTTCCGCTGTCGTTCATCCCGTTCCACACGCTGCTCGGGCGCACCCACGGCGTGGAGGAGATCTCGCGCGAGGAGAACCTCAAGCACACCGCGGCGTTCCGGCTCGCGCTCGGCAGGACGGTCACGAACCTCCAGGCTTCCTGGGTGAAGATGGGGCTCGAGGCCGCGACCGAGGCGCTCAGCTGGGGCGTCAACGACCTCGGCGGGACGCTGATGGAGGAGTCGATCAGCCGCATGGCCGGCTCCTACCACGGGGTCGAGCTATCGCCCGAGGACCTCGTTGGCGCCGCACACCAGGCCGGGCGCCCCGCCGCCGAGCGGACGACGCTGTACGAGATACGACGACGGTACCCCGTCGCGGTCGCGGCGTAGAGCCATGGCCTCTGCGGACCGGCCGGCAGCGCTGTTCGCTGGGGTCGAGCCGCTCGAGGTGTTCGTCGAGCTGCTGGCGGACCTCGACACCGATACCTCGTCATCCGATTTCTACGACCGCATCTGCGAAGCGATCTGCCGGTTGACGACGATGCGCCGCGCGGCGATCTTCATGGCCGACGCCGGGCGCCGGCGCGTCCGCGCGGTCGGCTCGTACGGGACGTCCTTCG
This sequence comes from uncultured Solirubrobacterales bacterium, assembly GCA_963794825.1. Taxonomy (GTDB): domain Bacteria; phylum Actinomycetota; class Thermoleophilia; order Solirubrobacterales; family Solirubrobacteraceae; genus Palsa-465. The sequence goes on along the minus strand of CAWCFB010000001.1, from coordinate 1,102,762 downwards.
AGCAGCTCGCCACGCTGCGCCCGACGCTGGTCAACACGCCCATCGCGCAGCAGGCGCTGCTGCTCGACGAGGTCGTCGTGGTGTCCGAGCGGATCGAGGAGGCAGTGCCGCCGCAGGTGGCGGAGGTGCTCGGCATCACGACGCTCGTGTGCACGCCGCTGAGCGCCGCCGGCCGGGCGTACGGGGTGATCTGCGCTGACCGCGGCGGCGGGACGTTCGAGCTCTCAGACGGGGAGCGGCACCTGCTGTGGACGCTCGGCAAGACCGCCGCGCTGGTCGCGACCGCGCGCAACGCAACTCGACAGCAGGAACGCTCGCGCCGGTTGGTCGAGCGGATCGACTTCGCGCGCGAGATCCACGAGCGCGTGCTCCAGCGGCTGTTCGGCGTATCGCTCGCGCTGAGCGCCTCGACGCCGCTGAGCTCGGAGGAGCGCGAGCGTTGCCGCGTCGAGATGCAGGAGGCGCTCAGCGACCTGCGCAGCGCGCTCGAACGGCCACTCGCGCCGGTGCCGGCGGAGACCGGTACGACGCTGTCGGCCGAGCTCGAGCGCGTGGCCGCATCGCTACCTCCGGCGCATGAGCTCCGGATCGACTGGCCCGGGGACGTGATCGTCCCCGTCGAGCTCGAGCCGCTCGCGCAGTCGGTGCTGGCCGAGGCGCTGCGGAACATCGCCAAACACGCGCGCGCCACCGCGATCGATGTCGGCGTGTCACGTGACGCCGACACGTTCATGCTGGAGATCCGCAACGACGGCGTACGGGGGGGCGCCCGGGGGGCGGGCATGGGGCTGCGGCTGGCGGCGTTCGAGGCGCTTCAGCACGGCGGCGTGGTCGAGTTCGGCCCGAGCGGGGAGGAGGGCTGGCGCGTGCGGCTGGTGGTGCCACTGGAGGAGCCGTCGTGAGCGTCAGCGCGCGGCCGACCGATGGGCGCAAGCTGCGGGTGCTGGTCGTCGACGATCACGATGTGGTCCACTGGGGCTTCCGCGTGCTGCTCGGTGAGCAGTCGTGGGTCGAGCGGTGCCTGGCCGCGAGAACGGGGGAGGAGGCACTCGAGCTCGTGCGCACGCTGCGACCTCACGTCGCGCTCGTCGATCTGTTCTTGGCCGGAGAGTCGGGCGCAGACGTGTGCAAATCGATCCGCGAGGCGTCGCCGTCCACGCGCGTGCTGCTCATCTCAGGGGCGGGGCGGATGTCACCGGCGGCGGCGCGCGCGGCGGGGGCATCGGGGTTCGTGTCCAAGGATCTGGAGGCGCGCGACCTGGCCGCGGCGGTGCGGATGGTCGGACTCGGGATGACGATGTTCGCGCGCCAGGCCGAGCAGCCGCAGCCACTGCTCTCGGCCCGCGAGCGCGAGGTGCTCGATCTGATCGCCGCCGGCTCCACGAACCGCGAGATCGCCGAGCAGCTGTACCTGTCGCCCCACACGATCAAGGAGCACACGAGCGCGCTGTACCGGAAGCTGGGCGCGCGCAACCGTGCCGAGGCGGTGCAGCTGGCGCAGCGGATCGGGTTGCTGGGGTAGCGCCGCTGGGCCTGTAGGCTCAGGTACGCAATGCTGATGCTGCTAGGAGCCGTGGTCGTCCTGATCGGCGTGATCGTCGGCTGGTGGACGATCGCCGGCAGCGGGATCCACCACCGTCCGTACGCCAAGGGCGACGCACCGGGCGCGGGGCGGATGAAGGGCGAGAGCCCGCTCGACGATCCGGCGCGGATGGCGGACTGGAGCCGCGGGACGCAGTCACGCGCGCGGCGCCGCAAGCGCTAGGGCTTGCGGGCGCCGACGAACTGCGCGAAGCCAGTGATCTTCTGCCTGATGTCGATCAGGCCGTCGGCGGCGAAGGCATCCGTGACCTCGTCGCTGGAGAACAGGCGCACGCCGCTGGGACGGGTTACGAGCTGAGCCAGGGGCCGGGTCAGCGACGGGCCACGGTGGACGCTGGTCAGCACGGCGATCCTTCCAGACGGCTTCAGCACGCGTGCCATCTCAGCGATCGCGTCGAAGGGCCGCCCCATCAGGTACAGCGCGGCATAGCAGCAGACCGCATCGAAGCTGGCATCCGCGAACGGAAGGTGCTCCGCGTCGGCGCGCATGTAGGCGGCGTTGGCCGCGTCGGTATCGGCTACGGCGCGAGCCAGCATCGTCGGTGAGGCGTCGATCCCCACGAGCAGCCCACCCGGGCCTAGCCGCGTAAGCAGGCGCCGCGAGATGTTCCCCGGGCCGCAGGCGACGTCGAGTACGACATCGTCGGGCTGCAGTTCGAGCAGGTCGTACGTAGCTCGGTCCTCGAGCGGGCTCGCCACGCCGCTCGTGCCGAACGCGAGCCGAAAGCCGATGGGCCGCCAAATCCGCTCGTAGATGACGGGCAGCAACCGGCTGGTCATGAACCGCTGGCCGAGCGTCGGTGCCCCGGACGGAGCTTCGCCCAGCAAATCGACGTAGCCATTGACGATCGCCGGCCCGGGCGCCGGCGGCTGGTCGGCGAGCAGCCCGAGCGCCCGATCGAGCGCCGGCGTATGGGTCGTGGCCGCCATCGACCGCAACCCTAGCCGCAGGTGCTCCTTATCACCCCTATGAGGGAGCAAAAATCTGGAGCACCCCCGCCTGACACGGACTGGCTGGCCGTCCAGCCGGAGCGACTGATATATCGTTCCGCTATGGCCCGTCTGCGCGTCGCCGATGTCATGCGGAGCACTGCGGGGCAGCTGCTGCTCGCCTCCCCGCCGCGGCGACAGCCCAGCGCGCATACCGGCGCGTTCTACGAGCCGCCGGCCGGGTTTGGCGCAGGAGACCCGGGCGAGATCCTCAAGGCCGAGCCGATCGATGCCTACCTGATGCCGGGCGTGCGGATGCGTGCCCGGGCGTGGCGGATTCTGTACCGCTCGACCTCAGCCACCGGCGAGCCGCGGGCGGTCTCCGGCACCGTGCTGCTGCCGGCGCGGCGTGGCGCCGGCCCGCGGCCGCTGATCGGGTACGCGGTCGGCACCCACGGGATCGGCGACACGGCCGCCCCGTCCTACCTGCTTCCTCGGGGCCTTGACTGGGAAGCGGGCCTGATCTCGATGGTCCTGGCCAGGGGCTGGGCCGTCGCCGTCACCGATTACGAGGGCCTCGGGACCCCCGGTGACCACACGTACATGGTCGGCCGCGCCCTAGGTCCAAATGTGCTCGACTCGATGCGCGCCGCGCGCCGGCTTCACCCCGAGGAGCTACCGGCGGACGGTCCGGCGGCCCTGATCGGATACTCCGAGGGGGGGTTCGCCACCGCCTGGGCGGCTCAGCTGCAGCCAAGCTACGCGCCGGACATTCCGCTCAAGGCGATCGCCGCCGGCGCCGCCGCGGCGAACCTCGAGGTCGCGGGGCCGAGCCTCGATGGCAGCTTCTTCTCGTTCTTCACGGCCTACGGCGGGATTGGCTACGCCGCCGGCTACCCCGAGCTCGACCTGGACCAGTACCTGACCGAGGAGGGACGCAAGTCGATCGGTTTCCTGCGCCGCTCGAACGTTCTCCAGGCGGCGGTCCGCGGCCCGCACTTCGGCCACTCCTCCGACTGGACCGATCCGAACGTGCTCGAGCTCCCCGAGTGGCGCCTGCGCTTGCGGGAGAACCGGCTCGGTGGGCTCTTACCGGCGGCGCCGGTGTTGCTCCACCACGCCCGACGCGACCAGATCGTGTCCTTCGCTCACAGCCTCGACCTGCGCGACGACTGGGAGGCACTCGGGGCCGACGTGCGGCTGTATGTGACCCGCGGCGGCGTCGACCACATCAGCGGCGCGGTGGCGGGGATGCCCGTGGCGATCGACTGGGTCGCGCGACGGTTCGCGGGGGCCAAGACGCGCCGTCCCGAGCCGCCCCCGGACGAGATCGTCGTCGACGCCCGCGCCGCCTGATCAGCACGTAGAGGAGAGGACCGAGGTCCCGGGACCCGAGCTCGGGTCGTCTACTACACCGCTCGCGCCCGGCCGCGTCACCGCGCCCAGGTGGACGACGTACCAGACGCCGCGCCAGGAGATCAGCGACGCGATCCCGAACGAATGCACGCCGCCGCGGTCGCGGTAGACGACGCGGGCGTTGGGCAACTCCCAATACCCGACGCGGTTATAACACGCGTCGGGCGGCACCCAATGGGCCAGAGTGGCCGGAGCTCGCACGGCCTCGAAGCGAGATCCGGCGCCGAGCAGCGCGTGGGCGGCCGCGATGTCCAGCCGGAACTCGACCAGCAACCGATTTTCGTAATCGCTCCTGGGGTCGCCGATCGCTTTGACCTGGATGTAGGCGGGCAACGGGAAGAACGCCGGGCGCGCATCCGTGACCGAGTTCAGCCGGACGCCCCGCCAAAGAGCACGCATCTCGCTGGTGAACCCCCGGGTGCGGGCCGACGGAAGCTGGTGGGTCTGGGACAGCGCACCGGGGTTCGGTGCCCGTCGGTGGTGGCGGCGGTGGTGGTGGACCAGCGGCACCGACACCCTGGGGACGGTGCGATGGAGGACCGGGCTCGAATTGCTCGACCCGCCGCAGCCCGCTAGGGCTGCACCCGCGAGCAGCGCGACGCCGCAGGCGTGCCTCAGCCTCAGTCCCAGCCGTCCTTGAGCGCGTCGCGCACCAGCTCGCGCCACGGGCCCGTTGCCCCGACCCGGGCGATCGACCCGAACAGCTGCGCGATGCCGCGCGCCGGCCACATGTCCTCGGGCGGTAGCGACCCGGCGGCGATCAGCTCGCTGAGCGCGCGCGGCTGATCGCGCGCACGGTCGCGCGCGGCGATCACGGCCGCGCTATCGAGCCGGGTGGGAGCCTCGCCGGCCAGCTCGCCCAGCGCTGCGCGGGCCAGATCGATCGCCGTCTGCGCGTGCGCCGCGGGCAGCGCGCCGAGCCGTTCGGTGGCGGCGCCGAAGGCATCGGCATCATCGGCGACGAATGCCTCCACAGCCTCGGCGACGGCCGCGAACCGTTCGCTCGTGACTTCCCGGGTCGCTCCGAAGTCCAAGATCGCGAGCCGGCCGTCGGATAGCACGAGCACGTCGTCCGGGTGCGGGTCGGCGTGGGCGAAGCCGTTTCGCACCGCGCCGACCACGAAGGCGACCAGCCGGGCGGCGGCGAGATCGGGATCCGGTGCCTCCCACAGGGGGACGCCGTCGACCCACTCGCTGACCAGCACGGCCTCGTGCGCCAGCCGCGTCACCGGCGCCGGCACGACCAGGTGCGGATGGCCGCGGAGCGCGCGGTGAAAGTGGCGCTGCGACGTCGCCTCGTGCTCGAGATCGAGCTCATCGAGGATCCGCTCGCGGAACTCTCGGATCACGGCGCTGGGATCGACGGCCGGGAAGGCGGCGCCGAGCGGCGAGACGATGCCCTCGAGCAGGGCAAGATCCTGACGGACGGAGGCGGCCAGACCCGGGCGCAGCACCTTGACCGCGACCGGCGAGCCGTCGAGCTCGCCGCGATGGACCTGCGAGCTAGGGGTGACGGCGACCGGGTCGGGCTCCAGCGAGTCGAGCTCTTGGGTGGGTTTGCTGCCCCAGGCCGAGCGGAGCGCACGCTCGATCTCCTTGAAGGGAATGGGTTCGCGCGCATCGCGGAGCGCGGCCTCGAGCTCCGCGACGATCGTCTCGCCCCACGGGCGCGGGATCCACTCGGGTTCGATCGACAGTGCGGCGCGGGCGAGCAGCACGCGACCGCTGGGCGCGGTGCGGGCTAGCCGCAACCCGACCTGGATCAGCGCGTCGATCCGTCTGAACGTCTCGTCAGCCATCGGCCCGGGGATCATAGGATTCCCTCCTTGGCAGAGACGACCCGCATCGTCAGTCGGGCCGGCGCGGAGCTTCACGTCGTCGAAGGCGGGGTTCCATCGGCTCCGACGCTCCTGTTCGTCCACGGCTTTCCCGATGCCCACAGCTGCTGGGACGAAGTAATCGGTCTGCTCTCGGGTCGCTACCACGTCGTCGCCTACGACATCCGCGGTGTGGGTGGCTCGACGAGCAGCGGCTCTCCGCGCGAGTACGCGCTCGCGGAGCTGGCGCTCGACCTCGGTGCCGTGATCGAGGCGGTCAGCCCGAATGACCCGGTTCACCTCGTCGGCCACGACTGGGGCGCGTTTCAATGCTGGGAGGCGGTGCTGACGGACGGGGTGCGCGAGCGCGTGGCGTCGTTCACTTCGCTGGCTGGGCCGCGCCTGGACGCGATGCGCGGTTGGGCGTTGCGTCGACTCCGTCGGGGCAACCTGCGCGCACTCGCCGGCCAAGCGCGGCGGTCGTGGTACATCGGCGCCTTTCAACTGCCTCGGCTACCGGAGCGGGTGCTGGCTGCCGGTGGGGCGGAGGCGTGGCGGCGCGCGCTGCGGCGGCTCGAGGGGGTCGAGCCGCGCCCCGGGCACCCGGCCGAGACGTTCGTCAGCGACGCCGTGGCGATGTTGGCTTTGTACCGGACGAACTTCCCTGACCCCGCGGCGGCCGCGCCGGACCGCGGTCCGGCCGACACCCCCGTGCAGCTGATCGTCGCGACGCGCGATCGGTACGAGTCAACGGCGCTGTTCGACGACGCGCACGATTGGGCCACGCGCGTCTGGCGCCGCGATCTCGACTCCGGGCATTGGTTGCAGCGCACCCATCCTGGCCAGGTCGCCCAGTTCATCTCGGAGCTGGTCGACCACGTCGAGGGCGCGGCCGAGAGCCCGTCGCTTCGCCGGGTTGCGGTGCACCCGGGCGGGGTATCGTCTGCCCATGGCTGAGTTGACCGGGAAGCGGGTCTTGATCACCGGCGCGGCGCGCGGCATCGGCGCGGCGCTCGCGCAGAAGCTGGCATCCCAGGGTGCCCGGCTGGCTCTGGTCGGGCTCGAGCCCGAGCAGCTCGCCGCGGTGGCCGAACGGTGCGGGGAGGGCACTTTCGTCGCCGAGGCGGATGTGTCGAACCCCGAGCAGGTCACGGCCGCTGTTGACGCCGCCGCGGAAGCGCTCGGCGGGCTCGACGTTGTCGTGGCGAATGCCGGAATCGCCACCGGCGGTCCGCTCCGCTCGCAGGACATCCGCTCGTGGCAGCGGGTGATCGAGATCAACCTGCTGGGCGTGATGTACACCGATCGTGCAGCCCTGCCGCACCTCGAGCGAAGCCGCGGATATCTGCTCAATATCGCCTCGACGGCGGCCGTGCTCCGAGGTCCCGGGATGAGTGCGTACTGCGCCGCGAAGGCCGGGGTCGAGGCGCTTACCGACTGCCTGCGGGTCGAGGAGACGTCATTCGGCGTCGACGTCGGAGTGGCCTACTTCCTGTTCCTGGACACCGACATGGTTCGTGATGGCGAGGCGGAGATGCCGCTACTCAAGCGGGCCAAGGACGAGATGCCCAAGCCGTTCTCGCGGACCTATCCCCTCGCTCCGGCGATCGATGAAGTGGTAGCCGCGATCTCCGAGCGGCGCCGGCGGGTCAGCTACCCGAAGTGGTTCATGAAGCTGTTGCCGCTCCGGCAGCTGTTCTCGTCCGCGTTCGTGGAACGCCAGGCGGGCAAGAACACGGCTGAGTCGATCCGCGAGTACGACCGGCTCGTGGCCGAGCGCGGGGCCAGCGCCGTCGCGGCCTCCGAGCGGACGCGCGAGCTGGCCGGCCTGAAGTAACCGGGTTACTCGGGGAGCTGGGCTTCGATCCGCTCGTCGTACTCGCGCCGGGCGTCGCGGTCGATCGGGCCGAGCGTCCGGTCCGCGCCCAGGACCTTGCGCGCCAGCAGCCACACGGGCTCGGGAACGAACTGCGCGACTTCGAGCGCGAGGGTCAGCCCACGAGGCGTGCTCGCCAGCGCGGGCCGGCCCTTGAGCGTGCCGACGATCGTGTTGGCGACCGACTCGGGCTCGAGCATCAGGAACCGGTCGAAGCCGAACGGGATGCCATCGGTGAGTTGGGTCTTGACCGCTGCGGGCATCACCGCGGTCACGGTCACCCCCGTACCGTTCAGCTCTTCGCGGGCGCTGCGGCTGAGCGCATTGGCGGCATGCTTGGTTGCGCAGTACATGGCTAGGCCGGCGGCGTGGATCATCGCCGCGGCCGAGGTGACGTTGACGATATGGCCGCGGCCCCGGCGGACCATCCCGGGCGCGACCAACTTGAGCCCGTAGTAGTGGGCCCAGAAGTTGACATTCATCTGCGCGATGGACACTGACTCCAGCTCGTCGAAGAACGGCCCCACTGGCATGATCCCGGCGTTGTTGACGAGCACATCGATCGGTCCCAGGTGCTCCTGGACCGCGGCGGCGAACGTCGCATAGGAATCGCGGTCGCCCGCATCGAGCTGAAACGGGGTTGCCCGCTCGCCGATCTCTGCCACCGCGTCGCTGGCCGCCTCCATATACAGGTCCCCGACTGCCACCCTGGCGCCTCGCTCCGCAAACGCGCTTGCGGTCGCGCGGCCAATCCCGCGGCCGGCGCCGGTGACGGCGACAACCGCGTCCTTGAGCTCGATGGGAGTCGCCTTCATCGCGTCCTCTGCTGGACGAACGCGCCGATCTCGCGGATTGCCTGACGGGCCTCGGGCAGGACGTCGAGGCCGATGAGATGGAAGTCGTGGACCTGTCCCTGCCACAGCTTCAGCGTGACCGGGACACCGGCGGCGGCGAGCCGCTCGGCGATGTTGAGCGCGTCGACCTCGAGCACCTCGGCCGTCCCGGCGTGGATCAGCGTCGGCGGCAGCCCGCTCAGGTCGAGGTTGACGGGGGAGAGGCGCTCGTCGAGCGGATCGCCCTTCTGGATCAGCTGCTCGACAATGAAGCCGATCGTCTTGACCGGAATCACGGCGTCGCGGCGCGCGTTGCGGTGGTGGAGCTTGTCGGATGCGTCGAGGTTGGTCCACGGGCTGATCCCGACGATCCCAGCCGGCATCGGCAGCCCTTCGGACTTGATCGCGACCGCGACCAGGAACGACAGGCCGCCTCCGGCCGAGTCGCCCGCGAACACGATCCGCTCGGGCGCGATCCCCTCCTCGAGCAGCTTGCGGTACGCGCCGGCACCGTCCTCGACCGCGTCGGTGATCGCCGAGCGCGGCAGCAGGCGATAGCCGACGTTGAACACCACGGCGCCGGCGTCCTTGGAAATCCGCGCCACCAGGCGCCGGTGCGACGCCAGCCCGCAGGCGATGTAGCCACCGCCGTGGAAATACAGGACCACGGGAGCGCCGGCCTCGACGCCGGCGGCGCGCACACGCTCGGCGTCGCACGCGGGCAACCGGACCGGCGCGACCTCGGTCCCGCGGGGCAGCCGCGCGAAGCCTCCCCAGTCGGCCGCGCGCAACAGCGTCGTCCAGATCGGCCACATCTCGACGCCCTTGGGCCCGAACCTCACGACCAGGGCCGAGATCGCAGCCCAGAGCGCGATCATCGGACGGAGCGTGAGGCGCAGCCACAGCTCGAGCCACCGGGAGGGGCGGCTGGGCGGCCCGCTGTGCTGGATGTCTGGCTCGACGCTCTCCTGCGCGCTGGGCTGGCGCGCCGCCGCAGTACTCATCCGGAGTGCTCCGCGGCGTACTCGGCTGACAGCTTGCGCCGCTGGATCTTGCCGGTTGAGGTTCGCGGTAGCGCGTCGACAAAGCGTGATCTCGCGGGGGACCTTGTACCGCGCGAGCTGCCCCCGGACGTAGGTCTGCAGCTCCTCCTGGGTCGCGCTCGCGCCGGGCTTGAGGATCACCATCGCCGCGAGCCGCTGGCCGAAGTCGGGGTCCGCGACGCCGAACACCGCCGCGTCCGCAACGGCCTCGTGGCCGATCAACGTCTCCTCGACCTCCTGCGGGAACACGTTCTCGCCGCCGGAGAGAATCATGTCGTCGTCGCGGCCGTCGATGAACAACCGGCCCTCGGCATCGAAGTGGCCGACGTCGCCGGAGCTCATCAGGCCGTCGATCACCTGCTTGGTGCCGCCGCCCGTGTAGCCGTCGAAGGTGAGCGGCCCGCCGACGAAGATCCGGCCGGTTTCACCGGCGGGGAGCTCGAGCCCCTCTTCGTCGAGGATCTTGATCGTTACCCCGGCCATCGGCTTGCCGACCGTGCCGGGCGCAGCGCGAAGGTCGCGCGGGGTCGCGAGCGTGCCTGACCCGACCTCGGTCGAGGCGTAGCCGTTGAACAGGATGTCGCCCCACTCGTCCATCAGTTTGCTCGAGAGCTCCGGCGGCAACGGAGCGGCGCCGGTCAGCGCCATCCGCAGCGACGACGTGTCGTACTTCTGGCGAGTCTCCTCGGGTACGTCCATGATCCGCTTGTACATCGTCGGCACCGCGAGGATCAGCCCGACGTGGTAGCGGTCGATCGCCTCGAGTGCCGCCTCGGGATCGAAGCGGCGGCGAATCACCATCGGCGAGCCGAGCCCGAACGAGATCCCCAGGCCGATCATCCCGTAGAGATGGAACAGCGGGGGCGCCACCAGCACCGGCTCGCCCGAGCGGGGCGTCGGCTTCAGCCGCGCCAGCTCGAGGAACCCGCCGAGCGCGAGCTGGAGGCCGGTGCTCGGCTTGACCGTGCGGATAGCGCCCTTCGGCGTGCCGGTAGTGCCGGACGTGAGCATGATCGCCTTGCCGGTCTCGCGCGGCGCTGGTGGGTCGGGCTCGTTCAGGGCGATCAGCGAATCGAGCGTGGGGCGGTCGACGTCGTTTTCGTGCCAGGCGATGATCCGCGTGCCGGTGAAGCCCGAGGCGTCGACGATCGCCTCGAACTCCTCGTCGTAGATCGCGGCGGTGACGCGCTCGCGGTTGAGCACATCCCCGAGCTGGGGCCCGGCGAAGTCGGTGTTCAGAGGGACGAGGTCGCAGCCCAGCCGCGTCGCGGCGGCCGCCGCGTGGACGTAGCCGCGATGGTTGCGAACCATCAGCGCGACACGGTGGGTTGCCACGAGGTCGAAGTGGCGGTGGAGCGCGCCGGCCAGTGCGCGGACCTCGCGGTCGAGCTGCTCGAAGGTGATCTCGCCCCGTTCGTCGATGATCGCCGTGCGATCCGGATGGAGCGCGGCCGCGGACGCGACGAGGAACGCCGGCGTGGCGCCGTAGGCGAGCTGTGCCCGCAGAGCCCGCCCCAGGCGATCGGGCCGGATGGGGCGGACGACGCCGAGCGCGGCGATCGTCGTCAGCGCGCCCGCCGTGTCCTCGGCTAGCTGGGCCGCGGTGCCGCGGGCGGCCGGAGGCTCCGAGGCGCGCGGAACCCCGTTGCGTCCCTGGAAGGCGAACGCTCGCTCGACCGTGCCCTGCGCGAGCTGCGTGAGCGGACCGCCAAGCCGAGCCCAGAACGGAGCGATGCGCCGTGGCCTGAGCGCGACCCCACGGGCGACCATTCCCGCGGCCTCCTCGGTGCTCATCCCCGGGACGTACTTCCACATCCGGAAGGGGCCGAGCATCGGCGAGCGCACGAGCTGCATGTGGATCGAGGTGACAGTGACGCCGTCGGCGGCGATCTCTGGCGCGGCTCCGCTCAGCCAAACCTCGAACGCGCTCTTCGACGCGATATATGCGGTCCAGCGCATCGGCGGAAAGTCGACGCCCATCGTCGCGACGTTCACGATGTGGCCCGCCCCGCGGGCGCGCATCGAGGGCAGGAGCCCCAGCAGCAACCGCACCGGCCCGAGGTAGTTGACGTTGACCGTCCGCTCGATGTCATCGAAGCGGTCGTAGGACTGGGCGATCCACCGACGGATCGACACGCCGGCGTTGTTGACAACGACATCGACGTGGCCGTGCTCGGCGAGTACCGCGGTGGCCAGCTCAGCCACAGCGTCCGGGTCGCCCATATCGCAGGGGTGGACGAACGCGGTGCCGCCACCTGAGTCGATCTCGTCTCGGACCTGCTCGAGCTTGTCGATCGAACGGGCGACGAGCAGGGTTCGCGCACCGGCCTTCCCCAGCTTCAGCGCGGTCGCCCTTCCGATCCCCGAGGACCCGCCCGTGATGAGCACCGTCTTGCCCTCCACCTCGCGGCGCAGGCGAGCGTCGCTGATCCCGGCGTTGGTCGCGCCGAGCAGCAACCGCAACGGCCGCGGCAGGATGTCTTTTGGCTCGTGCTCGCTCATCGGCGGCGCATCGCACGCTCGATCGTCGGCAGCTTGATCGCGTTGGGGACGTAGCGGCCGGCGGTCGTGGCTGCCTTCACCCCCAAGCCGGGGACGACCACGCGGCTGCCTCGCTCGAGGCCCTTGACCCCGGCGCTAGCGGCCTGCTCGGCGGTGATCCAAGCCGGTCTGGGCACCGCCCGCTCGAACGAGGAGCCGGCGACCTGCCAGCCGGAGATCTTCCAGAAATCCGTTTGCACCGGCCCGGGCGCGAGGACGGTGACTGTCACGCCTTTCGATCTCAGCTCCTGGTGTAGCGCCTCCGAGAGGGTGAGCATGTACGCCTTGGCGGCGGAGTAGCCGGCCGAGTAGGGCAGCGGCTGCATGCCGGCGGTCGAGGCGACGTTGAGGATCGCGCCGCGCCGGCGCTCGACCATCGCGGGCACGAATGCGCTGGTGAGCGCGACCGGCGCCTCGACGAGTACCCGGACCTGCTCGAGCTCGCGCTCGGGGTCGGCCTTGTGGAACGGTCCATTGGTGGCGAAGCCCGCGTTGTTGACAAGGATCTCGACCCTCAGCCCGAGCTCGTCGATCCGGCTGGCCAGCCTGGCTCGGGGGGCTGCCTTGGTCAGGTCGCAGCCGAGCGCCTCGGCGCGGATGCCGTGCTCAGCGGCGAGCTCGTCGGCCAGCTTCTGCAGCCGCTGCTTGCGTCTGGCCACGAGCACCAAGTTGTGTCCACGGACGGCGAGCTCGCGCGCGATGCAGGCGCCGATTCCCGCCGATGCGCCGGTCACCAGCGCGGCCGAAGCGGGGGAGGGCGATGGGAGGCTCACCGGGGCTGCGTCAGAGAGGACATCGGCTGAGCGCGAGAGTGTACGCAACCGAGGCATCGCTGCTCCGACCCGGAATGATATATCGTTCCGGTTGCGGTGAGCGGGCACTCCGGACCCACGCAGAGCCTGCAGGCGCAGCGTTGGGCGGCGCTGGCCGGCGTCCTCGGCAGCGCGGCCGGGGCGGTCTTCGCCGCGCTCGCCGCGCGCGGCGCGTGGCGGGTGCTGACGCGAGCCATGCGAATCGGGGTGGGCGCGGCACGGTTCTGCTTTGCCGTGGCGACGCTCCAGCTACTGCGCCGGTGCCCGGACTGTCGCAAGCTGATCCGCCGTGAATGCCGCGTGTGTCGCCATTGTGGGTGGGGGCGGGCGGCTCAGGCTTTGAGCCCATCGCAGACCAGCCCGACCATCGCGTCGATATAGCGCCGGCGCTCCGTGGGACCGGCGTGGCCGCGGATCGCCGCGAACAGGCTGGGCAGCGTCAGCGCGGTGATCGCGCGCCCGAGGCTGTCGGTGTCGAGGTCCGCGCGCAGGAACCCCTGGGCGACGCCGCTGCGAAGGAAAACGGCGCCGAGGCTGCCGAAGGTGTCGAGTAGGCCCATCACCCGCTGGGTCATCTCCTCGTCGATCGAGGTCGCCTCGAGCAGCACCACGCTGCCGAGTCCAGGGTCGGCGTCAAGCATGCTGAACAGTCGCTCGCCGATCCGTCGCAGCTGGTCGCGGAATTCGTCCAGCGTGGTCGCGGGCCGGGCCGTCTCGAGCTCGAGCGCCGAGACCATTCGCTGCACGCCGAAGTCGACGACGTGATCGAGGATGTCGCGCTTGTTCTTGAAGTAGCGGTAGAAGGTGCCGTGGCCGATGCCTAGCTTCTCGGCGATGTCGGCGATCCCCGATGCGCTGTAGCCGCGGGTCGAGAACACCTCGTAGGCCGCCTCGATGATCTCGGCGCGACGGCGCTCGACGAGTGCCTCGCGCGGTGGCCGGCGCCGACGGCTCGATTCGGGGGGCACCGAGGCCTGTTCCATTCGCACCGGAATGATACGTCATGCAGGTCCGCGTCCCTGGACTTCTGTGACCTTCGTCACACCTTTCCTACAGCGCTGTAGGATGATGGAGTGGGAGATCCACTACGGAGTGAGATGAGGACAGCATGAGCTTGATGACTGAAGCGACCGTCGAGGCTCCGCCCTCGAACCCGTTAATCGGTAGCGCTCCGCCGTCCCCGGCGGGGCCGGTCGAGGATCTGACGGGATTGCCGCTGCCGCCGGCGATCCGCTGGCCGCGGCCCGTGATGGTGTTGTGGTTCGGCCAGCGCCAGTGGCATTGGATGTTCCACAACCAGAAGAAGTTCGGCGAGGTGTGGCTGGCGCGCGGGTACGTGCGCGGCAGGGTCGCGGCGACCCACCATCCCGACCATGTGCGGTCGGTCTTCAAGGCCCCGCCGGACAACGTGCCGACCCTGGCCGCCGAGTCTCCGCTGCGGCCGGTGCTCGGACCGAACTCGGTGCTGACCTCCAACGGCCCCCGCCATCTGCGGCAGCGCAAGCTGCTGCTGCCGCCCTTCCATGGCGAGGCGATCGAGCGCTACGAGCAGATGATCGCGGATGCCGCCGAGCGCGAGATCGCCCGCTGGCCGGTGGGCAAGCCGTTCGCGCTCGCGCCGCGGATGCAGGCGATCACGCTGGACGTGATCATGGCGGGGATCTTCGGAATCGAGGGCAAGCCGCGGCCGGGCACGGCAGAGCATGCGCTGCGCCAAGCGATCAAAGGTGTGCTTTGGAGCTCGACCCAGCCTGGTGCGAAGCTCGCCGAATGGATGAACATCGGCCATGACGAGCCGTTCGGGCTGACGAAGCTCGGGCTGCTGCTTCCGGACCGTTGCACCTATGCGGTGATCGCCAAGCGCCGGCGCGCTACCGACCTCGAGCAGCGCACGGACATCATGTCGTTGATCATGCGCGCGCGGACCGAGGACGGCCAGACGCTGACCGACTCCGAGCTCCGTGACGAGCTGATGACGCTCGTGCTGGCCGGACACGAGACAACTGCTAACCAGCTGGCGTGGGCATGGGAGCGACTGGTCCGAACACCTGCCGCGCACGAGCGGCTCGTCAGCGCAGTGCGCGAAGACGACGACGCAGCCGAGGTGGTCGAGGCGACGATCAACGAGGCGATGCGGGTCCGGCCGGTGATCCCGGTCACCGGCCGTCGAGTGTCGGTGCCCTGGCAACTCGGCGAGTACGGCGTGCCGGCCGACACCGGGATAGCGGTGAGCATCCTCCTGTTGCACCACCGAGAGGATCTTTACCCGGACCCGTTCTCGTTCCGTCCGGAACGATGGATCGGGCATAAGCCGGGGACATACGAGTGGATTCCGTTCGGGGGCGGTACGCGCCGGTGCCTCGGCGCGGCCCTGGCGATGGCCGAGCAGCGGGTCGTTCTGCGCGAGATGGCGCGTCGTCTGGACATCGCTAACACCGATGAGAAGAACGAGCGGCCGAAGAACCGCAACGTGACGATGATCCCGGCCCGCGGCGGTCGGGTGACAATCCGCGCGCGGCGCTAGATCTGATCAGAGGCTGCGGGCGCGGCGCAGCAGGTAGTCACGCTCCGGCTCGCTCGCGGTGAGTTGCGAGGCGAGCCGGTAGGCGTGACGCGCTGCGGTGCGATCGCCCGCGAGTTCGAGCAGGTGAGCCCGGACGGCGTGCAGGCGGTGGCGTTCGGTCAGGCGGGCGTCGTCGCCGAGCGTCTCGAGCAGCTCGAGTCCATCGTCGGGACTGCGGACCATCGCGACCGCTACCGCTCGGTTGAGCGTCACGACCGGACCGGGCGCGATCCGATCGAGCAACTCGTACAGCGCCAGAATCTGCCGCCAGTCGGTGTCCTCTGCCCGCGCGGCCTCGTCATGGACCGCCGCGATCGCGGCCTGTAACTGGTAGGGGCCGAGCGTCGCGGTGGGGAGCGTGCGGGTTATCAACGAGACGCCCTCGTCGATTGCGCGGCGGTCCCACAGCTCGCGGTCCTGATCGGCGAGGCGGACGAGCCGGCCCTCGCCGTCGGAGCGTGCTTCGCGACGTGCGTGAGTCAGCAGCATCAGCGCGAGCAACCCGGATACCTCGCCATCCTCGGGGAGCAGGCTGTGCACCATCCGCGCGATTCGAATCGCCTCCTCGGCGAGCTCGACCCGGACCAGCGCGGGGCCCGAGCTCGCGGTGTAGCCCTCGTTGAAGATCAGATACAGGACGTGCAGCACGGCCGGGAGGCGTACGAGGTCCGCCGGCTGGTCAAAGCCGACGCCGCTCGCCTTGACCGTCTGTTTGGCGCGGCTGATCCGCTGCGCCATCGACGGTTCTGGGACGAGAAACGCGCTCGCGATCTCGCCGGTCGTCAGCCCGCCGATGGCGCGCAGTGTCAGTGAGATCTGCGATGCCGGGGTGAGCGACGGATGGCAGCAGAGGAACAGCAGCTGGAGCGTGTCGTCGCGGTCGGAGACGGGCGGTGGTGTCGGCTCCCCCGGCGCCTGCTCGCGCCGGCGCCGGGCCTCGTCGCTGCGGAACTCGTCGATCAGCCTCCGCGACGCGACCGCGACCAGCCAGCCGTGCGGATTGTCGGGAACGCCGTCGCCGGGCCACTGCTGCGCGGCGGCAAGCAGGGCCTCCTGGACGGCGTCCTCGCATGCATCGAAGTGGCCGTACCGCCGCACGAGGGCGGCGAGCACCTGTGGCGCCAGCGGGCGCAGCAGGTGCCCGATCGGGGGTTCGTCGCTCAGACCTCGTCGCCTCCCGCGTGCATGATCGGTCGCACCTCGATCGCGCCATAGGGCAGGCTCGGCCACCGCTTGGCGATCTCCAGCGCGCGCTCGAGGCTCTCGACGTCGAGCCTCAGGTAGCCACCGAAGAACTCCTTCGACTCCGCCAGCGGTGCGTCGGTCACGACGGGCACGCCGTTGTCGATCCGCAGGCTGTGCGTGTTGACCGGGTCCGCGAGTCCCTCGGTCGACAGCAACTCGCCTGACTCGGTCAGCTCGGCCATCAGCGAGAGCGCCTCGTCGCGAAGGTGCCTGCCCTCATCGCTCTCGAACAGCTCGCGGGTACCGGGGTTGTCGTAGATCAGCAACATGAACTTCATTCGCGTCCTCCGAATCAGTGGATGGCTTGATGCAAACAAGTCGGAGCCGGCGGGGTTTTCTCGACATCGCTCGTTTACGCTCCCGGTTTGGAAGGGAGCGATTGATGACCAGGCATAGCGCAGCACGGCTTTCGATGGTGCTGACAGCCGTGGCGATCGCCGGATGTGGTGGCGCGGCCGCGCTCGCTACTGGCGCCCGCTCGAGCACCACGGCGTCCGCCGCGTACGCGACGACGCCGGCGTCGCCCGGCGCGGTCAGCCCCAAGGCGGTCCCGCTCGGAGACGGCTACGTCTCGAGCACGCCGAAGGTCGGCTACGTCGATTCATGCATCACCCACTTCGGCGGGATCGGCGGTGCACGCGCCGACGGCCCGTGGATCGACACCGCGAACCACACGTGGAACGACACGACGAAGCTGGCCGTGAACGGCCGGATCCACTGGCCGAACGGCTCGTACTCGGTTCGCGTGGTCGGCTCCAAGCGCGAGATCAAGTTCAACGACCTGCCGCGCACGGACCCGACCGGCGTGTTTCCGATCGCGAGCACCGACCCGGCGTACCGGTACGACCAGAACGGCAACCACATCGCCGCGCAAAGCTTGGACTGGAAGCTGCCGCTGCACCCGAAGGCGGCCGCGACCCCGGGCTGCACTCCGGGCGGCCCGATTGGCGTCCTCGACGATGGAGTCGCGCTGTACAACGCGCTCGACGGCGAGGGCCGCGACGCCGGGGCTCACGAGGTGCTGGACATCTGCGCCGGCCACCCGGACCCCTCGGACACCTACCACCACCACGACGTCCCGGCGTGCATCCTCGACAAGGTGCGTGCGCGGACCACACGGCTAGTCGGGTACGCGCTCGATGGTTATGGCATCTACGTGGTCAAGGACAAACACGGCAGGCTGCCGACGAACATGCAGCTGGACCGCTGCCACGGAACGACAAGCCGGGTCACGTGGAACGGGAAGCTGACCCGGATCTATCACTACGTGGCGACGCTGGAGTACCCCTACACCCTCGGCTGCTTCCATGGCAGTCCGATCTCGATCGGCCGTGGGGGCGGCGGGCCGCCCGGTGGCGGCCCTCCGGGCGCCTAACCGCGGCGATCTTCGCTCCCCCCGAACGGGGGGAACTGGCATCGGCCCCTGTATCCACCGCTGCGCGGGCGCGTAGGGTGAGCTGAACAGATGTCTCCGTCCACAGCGATCCTGTTTCCCGGCCAGGGAAGCCAGACGGCCGACATGCGCGCGACCGTCGAGCGCGTTCGGCCCGATCTGCTCGAGCTCGTCACCACTGCAGTGGGCGACGACCCGTTCCCGCGGGCGCAGGAAGGTACGCGGTGGGCGCAACCGGCGATCTTCTGCGCCAGTCTCGCTGGCTGGGCCGAGCTCGGTCGACCGGCCGGTAACTGGATGGCGGGCCATTCGCTCGGCGAGATCGGCGCGCTGGTGGCCGCGGGCGCACTCCGCGAGTCCGACGGCGTCAAGCTCGTCGCGCTGCGCGGAAAGCTGATGCAGGAGGCCGGCGAGCTCGCCGGCGACGGCGGGATGCTCGCGCTGCTCGGCGCTGGGGCGGCCGACCAGGCGCCGGCGCTGGCCGAGACCCACGGACTCTCGGTCGCGAACGACAATTCACCTCAGCAGGTGGTCCTGTCGGGATCCCGCGCGGCCCTGCCGCGGGCAGCCGAGTCCGCTGCGGAGTTCGGGCTGCGGGCGATGGAGCTGCCCGTCACCGGCGCCTTTCACTCGCCGATGATGGCCTCCGCCGTTCCCGAGTTCGAGGCCGCGCTGCAGGACACCGAAGTGGCGGAGCCGGCAGTTCCCGTGATCTCGGCCGTGACGGCGGAACCGTTCGACGACGTCCGCAAGCGTCTTGTGCAGGCGCTGACGAGCCCGGTGCGCTGGCGCGAGACGATGCTTGCCCTGCACGGTTTCGGGGCGGAGCGGTTCGTGGAGGTAGGCCCCGGTCGTGTGCTCACGGGCCTGGCCAAGCGCACGCTCCGAGACGTGGAGCTCGTCCATGCCTGAGGCCGTGCTGTCCCCATTCTGGGTCGCGGAGCCGGCGCCGATCGCGCCTGCGCAGACGCGCGCCGCGACCATTATGTCGGTGGCGACCGAGCTCCCGGAGCAGCGCGTGACGAGCGCCGCGCTGGCCGAGCGGCTCGGGATTGAGGAGAAGTGGATCTTGTCGCGGACCGGGATCCACGAACGGCGGATGGCGCGGCCGGACGAACGGCTGTCGGACTTCGCGACGCGCGCCGGCGAGCGAGCTCTGAGGCGTGCCGGTGTCGACGCGGTCGACCTCGACCTGGTGATCGTCGCGACGATGAGCCAGGACGAGTTCACGCCCAACAGCGCGCCGATCGTTGCCCACCAACTCGGCGCGGTCCGCGCGGGCGCGTTCGACGTCGGCGCCGCTTGTACGGCCTTCCTGTCCGGACTGGCCCTCGCCGCGGCGCAGATCGAATCGGGCCGGGCAGAACGGGTTCTGCTGATCGGCGCTGACCTCATCAGCCGGTTCACGAACTACGACGACAAGATGACTGCGCCGCTGTTCGCGGACGCGGCCGGCGCGGCCGTGATCGGCTCGGTTCCGGAGGGTGAGGCCGGGCTTGGCGCCGGCTCGATCGGGCCGATCGTGCTCGGAGCCGACGGCTCGCACGCGCGGACGATCTTCTGCACCCGAGAAACGGGACTGATCGAGATGGACGGGCCGGAGGTGTTCCGCGGTGCCGTGAACCGAATGAGCGAGGTGACGCTGCAGGCGGCCGAGCGCGCCGGCGTGACGCTCGACGAGATCGACCTGTTCGTGTTCCACCAAGCCAACGCACGGATCACCCGCGCGATCGGCGAGCGCTTGAAGCTCGACTCCGCGCGGGTCGTCGACTGCATCGAGTCGCTCGGGAACTCCTCGGCGGCGACCCTCCCGCTCGCGCTGATGGCCGCCGAGCTCGATGGCCGGCTCGCGCCGGGGGCCCGCGTGATGCTCGGCGCGTTCGGGGCGGGCTTCACCTGGGGTGGCGGCGTGATCGAATGGGGCGGGGAGTGAATGGCTCTGCGCTGGTCACCGGTGGCTCGCGCGGGATTGGCGCCGCGATCGCGCGCGGCCTGGCCGAGGATGGCTGGGCGGTCGGCGTCAACTACCGCAGCGACGCCAACGCCGCGGCAGAGGTGGTCAACTCGATCGTCGGGGCCGGCGGACGCGCGGTGGCCCTCCCGGGTGACATCGTCGACCTCGCGAGCCCGGACGAGCTGTTCAGCGGACTCGAAGCTGCGTTCGAGCTGCCGGTTCTCGCGCTGGTCAATAACGCCGGCATCACTCGCGACGACCTCGTGCCGTCGCTCGGCGACGAGGAGTGGTCAACGGTGATCGAGACCGACCTGAACGCGGCGTTCCGGATGACCCGCAGGGCGCTGAAGACGATGCTCAGGGCTCGTGCCGGACGGATCGTGAACATCTCGTCGATCTCGGGACTGCGGGCGAACCCCGGTCAGGCCAACTACTCGGCCGCGAAGGCCGGCCTGATCGCGCTGACGAAGACGACCGCGGTCGAGGTCGCGCGCCGCGGTATCACCGTCAACGCGGTCGCGCCCGGCCTGATCGAGACCGAGATGATGGCCGGCGCGTCGAAGGAGCTGTTCGCCGCAATCCCCGCTCGGCGGCCGGGGAAACCGGAAGAAGTAGCCGCGTGCGTACGCTTTCTCATGTCCGAGGCGGCCGCATACGTGACCGGCGCGGTGCTGACCGTCGACGGCGGACTGGCCGCTTAGCTTCACAACCCAGACAGGAGAAACCACTGATGCCAGCAGTAACCACAGAGCAGATCGAGGCCCGTGTCGTCGAAGCGTTGGCGAGCTTTGGCCCGGACGCCAGCCAGATCACCCGCGGCGCGACGTTCGAAGAGCTCGACATCGATTCGCTCGACCTCGTCGAGCTCGCCCAGATCGTCGAGGACGAGTACGGCGTCGTGCTCAAGGGCGAGGACATGAAGGAGCTCAAGACTGTCGGCGATGCCGTCGACCTGATCGCTGCCAGGGCGTCGTAGTTGAAGCGCAGGGTCGTCATCACCGGCCTCGGGGCGGTCACACCGCTCGGTGTCGGCGCACGCTCGCTATATGAGCGATGGGCCGCCGGGGAGTGCGGAATCGTTGATGGCGCCGGCGCGTGCAGCGAGTTCGAGCCCAGGGACGTCCTCTCGGTCAAGGAGGTGCGTCGGCTCGACCGTTTCTCCCAGCTCGCGCTGGTGGCGGCCGCCGAGGCGGTCGCCCAGGCGGGGTGGGACGGCGAGCTGCCGTATGACCCGATGCGCGTCGGCTGCGTGATCGCGACCGGAATCGGCGGGATTGAAACGGTCGAGACCCAGCACGACGTGATGCGCGACAAGGGGGCGAAGATGGTCTCCCCGCTCGGAATCCCCCAATACATGCCGAACGCCGCGGCGGCTGCGGTGTCGATGAAGCATGGTCTCCAGGGCCAGATGTACGGGATCGTGTCGGCCTGCTCAAGTGGGGGGCATGCCCTCGGCTCCGCGCTGCGGATGATCCAGTACGGCGATGCCGACGCGGTGGTCGCCGGCGGGGCCGAAGCCTCGCTCACGACGTTCGGATTCGCGTGCTTCAACTCGATGCAGGCGCTGTCGCCGACGGGGATCTCCCGGCCGTTCGACGCCCGCCGCGACGGGTTCGTGATGGGCGAGGGCGCCGGTGTGCTGGTACTCGAGGACGCCGAGGCCGCAACGGCCCGCGGCGCCACGATCCTGGGCGAGATCGCGGGCTACGGTTCCACCTCCGACGCCCATCACCTGACCGCCCCGGACCCGAGCGGGGTGCCGGCGGCACGCGCCATCGAACTTGCTCT
This sequence comes from uncultured Solirubrobacterales bacterium, assembly GCA_963794825.1. GTDB lineage: Bacteria > Actinomycetota > Thermoleophilia > Solirubrobacterales > Solirubrobacteraceae > Palsa-465. Next base: position 1,080,949 of record CAWCFB010000001.1, on the reverse strand, counting down.
GCGGGACGCCGGCGTCGAGCCCGGTGGGCTCGACTACGTCAACGCACATGGCACCTCGACGCAGCTCAACGACGCTGCCGAGACGGCGGCTTTGAAGCGGGCGCTCGGCGAGGAGCGGGCCAAGCAGGTGCCGATCTCCTCGACCAAGTCCGCGATCGGCCATTTGCTGGGCGCCGCCGGCGCGGTCGAGGCCGTCGCGACGGTCGAGACACTCCACGGCCGGCTGATCCCGCCGACGCTCGGCTACGAGGTGCCAGATCCCGAACTCGATCTCGATTACGTGCCCGGCCATGCGCGCGAGCTGGCGATCGACAACGGACGGCCGCCGGTCGCGATCTCGAACTCGTTCGCGTTCGGTGGCCACAACGTGGCGCTGGTGTTCAAAGGGGCGCCCGCGTGAGCGCGACCCTCGCCCGCGAGGTGGCCGGCCACTCCTCCCCGCTCGAGCGCCTCGAGGCGCTGTGCGATCCCGGCAGCATCCAGGTGCTCCGCTCGCGGGTCGTCTCGACGCGGCTCGGGGCCCGTGCCGTCGCCGGCGACGGGGTCATCGGCGCCACCGGCACGGTGGCTGGACGACCGATCGCGTGCTACGCCCAAGACGCGTCATTCCTTGGCGGCTCGCTGGGCGAGCGCCACGCGGGCACGATCGTCCGCGTGCTGCAGACCGCGGCGCGGGCGCGGATCCCGGTGGTGGGTTTCGTCGAGTCCGGCGGAGCTCGCATGCAGGAGGGCACCGCGGCGCTCGGTGGCTACGGAGAGATCTTCCGCGAGACGGTCGCGCTGACCGGCGTGGTCCCGCAGATTTCGATCGTTTCCGGCGCGTCGGCGGGCGGCGGTGCGTACTCGCCTGCGCTTACCGATCTGATCGTGATGACCGAGGACGCCGCGATGTTCCTCACCGGCCCGGGTGTCGTTCGTGAGGCGCTCGGGGAGGAGATCGATGCGGCAGGCCTTGGCGGCCCGAAGGTGCACGAGCGCAACGGCGTCTGCCACCTCGTCGAGCATGACGAGGTCAGCGCCGCCGAACGCGTGCGCGCGATCCTCGGATATCTGCCGTCGTCGGCTGGCGATCCGCTGCCGCGAGTCGATGGGCTTGGCCCGCTGATCGACGATCCGGGAGCCGTGGTCCCGACCGAGCAGCGGCGCGCCTACGATGTCCGCGAGGCGCTGGCCGGGATCGTCGACGGAGGCTCGATGCTCGAGCTGTGCCCGCGCTGGGCGCGCAACGTCGTGACGACGTTCGCGCGGATCGACGGGCGACCCGTCGGGATTGTCGCCAACCAGCCGCACTACCTGGGTGGCGTGCTCGACGCGGAGGGCTCGGAGAAGGCGGCGCGGTTCGTGAACTTCTGCGACTCGTTCGGGCTGCCGCTGGTCGCGGTGGTCGATACCCCGGGGTTCATGCCCGGGTCGCGCCAGGAACAGGCGGGGGTGATCCGGCACGGTGCGTCTCTGGTTCGAGCGTTCGCCGCCGCACGGGTGCCGAAGCTGACCGTGATCCTGCGGAAGTCCTATGGCGGCGCGTACATCACGATGAACTCCCGGGACCTCGGCGCCGACCTGGTGCTCGCCTGGCCGTCGGCGGAGATGGGAATCATGGCCGCGCGCGCCGCCGTGGGGATCGTCAACCGCCGCGAACTTCGAGCCGCCGACGATCCCGAGGCCGAGCGGGATAGGCTGGCCTCCGCGTATGCGGAAGAGCATCTTGGAGCGGAAGCGGCGGCCGCGGGCGGGTTCGTCGATGAGATCGTTGACCCGGTGGACACACGCGAGCGGCTCATGTGGGCGTTGCTGACGCTCACCGGGGCGCGGGCGTGATCCTCGCCGGCAAGCGTCTACTGATAACCGGCGTCATCACGAAGGACTCGATTGCCTTCCACGCCGCATCGCGCGCGCAGGAGGAGGGCGCGACGGTGCTGCTCACGAGCTTCGGCCGTGTGCGGAGGCTGACCGAGCGCGCGGCCCAGCGGCTGGCAGAACCGGTCGACGTGCTCGAGCTCGACGTCAACAACGAATCCGACCTGAGCGCGCTGCACGACGAGCTCCGGGGCCGCTGGGGATCCGTCGACGGGGTCCTCCATGCGATCGCCTTCGCGCCCGAGGACGCCCTGGGCGGCAACTTCATGACCGCGCCCGCCGAGAGCGCGGCGCAGGCGTTCCTGACCAGCGCGTACTCCCTGAAAGCATTGGCGGCGGCACTGGCGCCTCTGATGCCGGCCGGCTCGGCGATCGTCGGGATGGACTTCGACGCCTCCGTCGCGTGGCCGATCTACGACTGGATGGGCGTGGCCAAGGCCGCGCTCGAATCGGTCTCGCGATATCTAACCCGCGATCTGGGCGCGGCAGGGATCCGCGTCAACCTCGTCGCCGCCGGGCCCCTGGGGACGATCGCGGCGCGCGGGATCCCCGGCTTCGAGAAGCTGTCCGAGCTGTGGCGCCAGCAGGCGCCGCTCGGATGGGATGTCGCCGACCCGGGACCGGTGGCGGACGCGATCTGCTTTTTGCTCTCAGAACTCTCCCGCGGGATCTCAGGCGAGATCGTCCACGTCGACGGCGGCTTTCACGCGGTCGGCGCGCCGCCGGGGCTCTAATCAGTCCAGAGGTCCTCGACCAGCTCGCCGTCGCCCTCGTGGCGCGAACCGAAGGCCAGCAGCTCCATCCCCTCGGGGCCTGCCTCGAATCCCCGGCGCACGTGCGGCGCAACGCGTATCGCGTCAAGCGGCTTGAGCGGATGGGTCTCGCCGTCGAGGTTGATCGCCCCGGATCCCGCCAGCACCACGTAGACCTCCTCGGCCTTGTCGTGCCGGTGCGCGAGGCCGCGCTTGCCCGGCTTGATCACGTGGTGGGTCAGCCCGGTATCGCCAGCCGCCAGGTCGCCCGTGGCGAACCGCGATTCCATCCGCTCGTCGCTGCCGAACCTCGGCGCGCTGTCCTCGACCTCACGCAGGTTCTTGATCGTGTAGCTCATGGCGTGATCGTATGGCAGGCCGGTGTCTCTACGCTGGGTCGATCGAACGTTGGCTGACCACTGAACGGAACATCCGCGCGTGCGCGGGGCTTGGCGCGATCGCGATTGCGTTCTCGAGCATCCTCGTGCGGCTGAGTCACGCCTCGCCCTCGACGGCGGCGATCTTTCGCTGCGCCTACGCGCTTCCCGTGCTCGGGCTCCTGATGTGGATCGAGGACCGTCGCTACGGCCCGCGGACCTGGCGCGAGCGTCGGTTCGCGTTGTTTGCCGGCGTGTTCTTCGCTGCAGACCTGATCCTCTGGCACAACTCGATCGAGGATGTCGGCGCCGGCCTGGCGACCGTGCTCGCCAACGTCCAGGTCGTGCTCGTGCCGCTCGTCGCGTGGGCGGTGCTGTCTGAGCGGCCAGGCCGGCGTGTGCTGGCCGCACTGCCCATCGCCCTGCTCGGCGTGGTCCTGATCTCAGGGGTGCTCGAGCACGGAGCGTACGGGCGGGCGCCGGGGCGAGGCGCGCTTTTCGGCTTGGGCGCGGGCGTCGCCTACGTCGGCTTTTTGCTGCTGCTGCGGCGCGGTGGGGCGGATCTGCGCCGGCCGGCCGGTCCGCTGTTCGACGCCACCTTCGTCGGCGCGGTGTTCGCGAGCATCGCCGGGGCGATCATCGGCGACGCCCACTTCGTGCCACACCTCCCCGGAGCGTGGTGGCTGATCACGCTCGCGCTGACCTCGCAGGTGGTGGGATGGCTGCTGATCACGATCTCGCTTCCACGGCTGCCCGCGGCGATCACCTCGCTGCTGCTTTGCATCCAGCCGATCGGGTCGGTCGCGCTCGGCGCGATCATCCTCAGCGAGGCGCCGACAGGACTGCAACTCGTTGGCGTCGTGATGGTGCTCGCCGGGCTGCTGGTGGCGACGCTACCTGAACAGGTCCTCGGTCTCGGGGCGCAGCAACGCCTGCGCCCCCGGACCATCGGCCGCGGTCACGTAGCGATCGGCGCCGCGGACGAGCACGACGGGGGCTGAACCGTCCTTGCGGCGCGCCAGGTCGGCCGCGGCGGCGAGCTCATCGGCGACCGCGATCCAGGTCGCATGGAGCTCGCGCCCGTCCGAGTCGACGCGGCCGCGCCAGTCCTCCAGTGGATCGAGCCCGGCGCAGCCGATCGTGATGTCGACCTGACCGTGTCGCCACGCCCGGCCGAACGAGTCAGCGATCACGATTGCCGGGGCCACTCCGGTGCGGGCGCGGATGGCGCTTCGGATCCGGCGGGCGGATGCGTCGGGATCGATCGGAAGCATCACCACGGTGTCCTCGCCGGGGACGTTAGAAGCGTCGACGCCCGCATTCGCGCACACGAATCCGTGATCGGTGACGCAGATCAGCACGCCGTGGGCGGCACGGAGCACCTGTCGTGTGCCGTCGAGCACGACCTGCACCTGGCGCGGATCCTTGCCGAGCTGGACCGCCAGCGCGTGTGCCTCCGCGCTCGGGCTGACGTCGGCTAGACGCCTGATCCGTCCCTCCGTCTTGGAGACGATCTTGTGCGCGATCACGAGCACGTCACCTGCGATGAGCGCCTCCGGCAGGGCGCCGGCGATCAGCTCGGCGAGGTCGTCGCCGGGCCGGACCTCCGGCATCCCTTCGAGTGCCGTCGCCGTGACCATCGCCCGACCTCAGCTTCCGGCGCCGAGCAGCTGCCTCAGCACGCCGCGTGTCCGGGAGGCACCACCTTGGGTGGAGCCGAGCGCCTCGGAGACCGCGTCAAGGTCCTCGGGAGTGTCGACGTCGAGCGCCAGCGTCCGCACAAGGACGGACTCTGCCGCGGTGCCGCGAAGCCGCGCGTGGCTGAGGTGGCGCTGGCAGCTCCCCGGCCCGAACGACGGGTCCAGCGAGCCCGGCGGTGTCAGCACAAGCGCGTTCGTGCCGGTCCCGTGACGGTCGGGCACGATCAGCGCCGATGGGGGGTCAACCGGGCGGGCGAGTAGCCCGTCGAGCTCGTCGGGATCGAGCAGCGGACAATCTCCCGGTACGAGCAGCACGCGTGCGGCGCGTCGAGTCGCCGCCCACTCGATGCCCTTCGCAGCCGCGGGGTTGTGGCCCCGATCCAGATCGTCCTCGAGCACCATCGCCCCATGATCGATCGCCATCCGCTGCGCGGCGCGGTCGGAGCTGACGACGACCGTGGCGTCAATGCTTTGCGCCTGAGTCAGGGCTTCCAGGACGTCGGCGACCATCGCCTCGGCCAGCGCGCGACGGGGCTCGGCGGCGACCCCGCCATCCAGGCGCTGTTTGGCGCGGCTGAACGTCTTGACCGGCAAGATCGCGACCGTCCGCATGGCCTGAAGACGCTACCCGAGTGATTCCGCGAACCGAAGCGCCGCCTCGGCCACGCGGCGGCGTCCAGCCTCGTCAGGCATCAGCACGTCGGTCTCGAGGATCGGCAACGCGTCGGTGTGCTCGTCCGCGACCAGACCGTCGAGCAGGTCGCCGTAGAAGCTCACGATCCCGTCTGAGCTGAGCGCGTGACCGGCCCACCGCATGAACGGAACGGTGGCCGGCTTGAGCACCTCTCCTTTGACGATTGGGCTGACGGCCACGACCGGCGCTCGGCTCGATTTGAGCGCTTCGGCGATCCCGGGAACCGCGAGGATCGGCCCGATCGAGATCACCGGGTTCGAGGGGCCGACGATGATCGCCCGCGCGTGCTCGATCGCCTCGAGCACCTCGGGGGTGGGAGTGGCGTTGCTCGCGCCGCGAAAATCCACATCGTCGACCGGACCCTCGGCGCGCCCCACGATCATGAACTCCTGAAATGGCCAGGTCCGTCCGTGCGCGCCCACCCAGGTCCGGACCGGCTGGTCGCTCATCGGCAGCACGGGGGTGCCAACCCCGACCGCTGTCGCGACGCGGTGGTGCGCCTCAGTCAGCCGCACGCCCGTGTCAAGCAATCGCCGGCGTTCGATCCCGAACGCCAGGTCTCTGTCGCCCAGGTTGAACCAGACCTCGACCCCGAGTTGCTTGAGACCGTCCATCACGGCGAACGTGTCGCCGTCGATGCCCCACCCGCGCTCGTCGATCAGGTCCGCGAGCCAGAACGTAACTAGGTCCGGGTCGGGCGAGACGTAGGCGCCGTACAGCTCGATGTCGTCCCCCGTGTTGGCGATCACGATCAGGCCCTCAGGACCGACGACGTCGACCATGCCGCGCGCGAGCTTCGCCCCGCCGGTGCCACCGGCGAGCACGACAACCGGATCGCTCACTGTGGCAGGCCGGTGATCTTGATCCCCGCGCGAACCTTGTGCCTGACGTTGATGGAGATGATCAGCGCCGTGAATTGCTCGACGATCCTCGCCATCTCCAGTGGCCCGCAGTCGACCGGCCGGAGGCCGGGAATCAGGTCGACCAGCTCGGCGAGCTTCGCCTTGTCCTCTTTGCGGTCTCCGCAGATCAGGACGTCCTCGTCGAGCTCGTGCTCGAGGTCGTGCAGCAGGGCCGCGCTCACCGTGTGGAAGGCGGAGACGACGCGCACTCCCTCAGGCACCATCTCCTCGGCCTGCTGGGCGGCCGAGCCTTGCCACACGCCGATCGTGCGTGTGGCCTTGCCGCTGACGGCTGCGGCGAGCGGAACCGTCGCGTCGGCGAGCAATTGTCCAGGCTGGAGTGCGTGCTTGAGGTTCGTGAGGTTCTCGGACTGGTTTCGGAACGGGACCGACAGGATCACGATCGGCGCGTCCTTGACCGCCTCCTTGTTCTCGCGTCCGGTGAACGTGCCGGCGGGGATTTGCTCCGAGGCCTTGGCTGCCGCCTCCTGCGCTCTGCCTTCGTCGCGCGAGCCGATCACGATCGGCACGCCCTGCTGGCCCAGGCGCAGCGCAAGCCCGAATCCGAGCGCGCCGGTGGCGCCGACGATGGTGACGGGCTCGGGCATGGGGGCGGGAGTCTATGGGCCGCGTTGCGTTGTAGGGTCCCGCCGCGTGCCGGACAAGCTTGAACCAGGGATCGAGGGATCGCACGAATTCGTGGTCGAAGGACGGCTGCTGACCGATGTCGGCGGAACGCTCGGCCGCTCGGTTCTCTCGACGCCCGGGATGATCGGGATGATGGAGGGGACCTCGGCCCGGCTCGTCTACCCGCTGCTGGGCGAGGGCAAGGCCACGGTGGGGTTCGAGGTCTGCATCAAGCACGTGGCCGGGGCCGCCGAGGGAACGCGCTGCACGGCCCGGACGCGGCTGGTCGAGGTGATCGAGGAGCGCAAGCTGCGCTTCGAGGTCGAGGTCGTGGCCGACGACGGGCGCACGATCGGCGTGGGCACGCATGAGCGCCGGGTCGTTTCGACCGGCGAGTAGAGTTCGCACGGGGTGCGTAGCCGTCCAGTTTCAGGGGCCATAGCGATCGTGGCAGCGCTCGCGGCAGCTGCCGGCGCGGCCGGCTCCGTGACGTCGCCGGCGCCATTGCAGGTCGCGTCCTCCTCCGTAAACCAGAACGGGCAGCAGATCGTCTGGAGCGTTCGCACCACGGGGCGGTTCTCGGTCGCCGGGTTGCGGCAGGACCATATTTCTCTATGCCTCGTGATTGAGGGGGTGAAGCGCGCGAGCGCCGTCGGGGAGCTGTGCCTGGCCCCCGGTAAGCACGCGCCGCTACTCGTGTACCTAAAGGCGACGGGTGACACGTTCGGGAGGGGACGAGTGGTCGGCGCCACGATCACGCGCGCCGGCCCGTACGAACTGACGGCGACGTTCCTACCGGCGCGCTTCGACGCTAACTACCAGTCGTTTCGCTGGCAGGTCGTAAGCGGCGTGCGGTCCACAGGCTGCGTTGGAGCCGCCGGAACGAGCTGCCAGACCTCGTTCCCGACTCATCCCGCGCTGGCTCGCATGCACGTGCCGAAGCTGGTCGGTTGTGTCCCGAGTGGCCCATCGCTTGTGTACGGCGGACCGCCGACGCGGAAAGAGATCGCGCTGACGTTCGACGACGGTCCGTGGTCGCAGCCACCGAGCATGACGTTCGTGAACCTGCTCGCGCGCTACCGCGCACCGGCCACCTTCTTCGAGATCGGTAGTCAGATCAGCGAGTTCGACCCGACCGGCTCGATCGAGCGCGCGATGCTCGCCGATGGCGACATGATCGGCAATCACACCTGGTCGCACCCGAACATGAACGCGCTGTCCTCCTCCGCTCAGACCTCTGAGCTGACGATGACCACAGATGCGATCCGCCATGCGGCAGGAGGCTTCTCGCCCTGCCTGTGGCGATCGCCGTACGGGCTGGCCAACCCGTCCTTGATCGCGCTGGCCCGCTCGCTCGGGATGATCACCGTGATGTGGAACATCGATCCACGCGACTGGGCGCTTCCGGGCGTCGGCGCGATCGAAGGCAACGTACTCACAAATGCACGCAACGGCGGGATCGTCGAGATGCACTTCGGCGGCGGTCCCCGGTACGAAACGATCGATTCGTTGCCGACGATCATCGACACGCTCCGCGCTCGCGGGTACCGGTTCGTCAACCTCGCTCAGATGCTGGGGTTGCGACTCATCTATAAGTAGGGGCATGAAATCCGAGGTGCGGGTCCGCGAGGTCGGGCCGCGTGACGGGTTCCAGAACGAGCCCGAGGTGATCCGGACCGCCGACAAAGTGCGACTGGTCGAGCTGCTCGGCGCCAGCGGGCTGAAGCGCATCGAGGTCACCTCGTTCGTCCGGCCCGACGTGATTCCGCAGCTCGCCGACGCGGCCGAGGTGCTCGAAGCCGTCCGGCTGCCCGGTGACGTTTCGGTAAGCGTGTTGATCCCGAATGAGCGCGGACTCGAGCGCGCCTTGCCGCTCCGCCCGCGATTTGGGGAGGTCAACGGTTTCCTGTCGGCGTCCGAGACGCACAACGAGAAGAATGTAGGGCGGTCGGTCGAGGAGTCGCTGTCCGGACTCAGCCGCATGTTCGCGCGCGCCTCTGCCGAGGGGCTGCGCTGCGAAGGCGTCATCTCGACCTCATTTGGGTGCCCGTACGAGGGACACGTCCCGGTGGCTCGAGTGCTCTCGATCGCCTCGCAACTGGCGGAGTTCGGTTGCGCGGAGATCGGCTTCGGGGACACCACCGGGATGGCGAACCCTGTGCAGGTCCGGGAGTTCTTTGCCGCCGCCTTCGAAGCGCTGCCGGAGCTCGAGCTGACCGCCCACTTCCACAACACGCGCGGCCAGGGGCTGGCCAACGTCTTGGCTGCGCTGGACGCCGGTGTCGACAGTTTCGAGTCGTCGTTTGGCGAGCTCGGTGGCTGCCCGGTGCCGCCGGGTGCGACCGGCAACATCGCGACCGAGGACTTGGTCTCGATGCTCCACGAGATGGGGGTCTCCACGGGCGTAGATCTGGAGGCGCTGCTGGTGGCCTCGCGCTCCGCCCAGGAGGTGCTTGGCCGTCCACTCGGGAGCCATGTGCTGACCGCCGGTCCGGTCCACTGGGACGCCCCGTGATCGAGTGGCTCCGCCCGCATCCGTCGAGGGGTGACGTGATCGCCGCCGGCGCCGTGCCGCTGGCGGTACTGGCGGTCGTGATCCCGTTGCGGATGACGCAGTGGGCGACGGGCCCGAAATTCGCGGTCGTCGCGTTGATTGCCGTGCTCCTGTTCACGCTGGGTTGGCTTGCGCCCCTGGAGGGCGAAGCGCCGCGGCCGTATCACTCGATATTGCTGATCGCAGGACTGTTGCCGATGATCGTCGCGCTGGTCCTGTTCGCAGAGCTGATCGGCGCCGCGCATCCGCCCGGCGCCGGTGGCTTCGTGTGGGTGTCGCTGATCGAAACCGCGCTCGCATGGGCTGCCGCGCGGCGCGCGAACTCTGGTGCGTGCACGCTGATCGCGGCGGGGGCGGGCGCCGCATTTGTGTTCGCGTTCGTGGCCTGGGCGTTCAAGCCACACAGCTTCGACACCTTCCGGGCGATGTCCGTCGTGCTCACGCTCGGCTACGCCGCGGGCTCGCTGCGACTCCGCGAGCGGAGGCGCAGGCACGCGGTCCAGTTGGTCAATGCGGGCGGGTTGTTGACCCTGCTGCTCGGACTGACGTATCTGGAGTCGACGTTGCTCGTGGTCCGCGGCGGCGGCCTCATCCCGACGAGCTCCGGGTTCTTCGGTTCGCTCTCGGCACCGTTTGGCTGGAAGCTGTGGGTCCTGATCGTGGCGTTCGGGCTGGTCGCGTATGGAGGCGTAGACCGCGAGCGGGGACCGGGGTACATCGGGCTGGTGATGCTGCTCGTGTTCGCCCTGCTCGTGGGGTATCCCGTGTCGAGTCGGGGGTCGCTCGTCGGCTGGCCGCTGTTCCTGCTGATCATCGGCGCGGCTGGGCTGGCGATCGGGCTGCGACCCCGCGCGCCGCTTCCGCCCGAGCCGCCAACGCCGCCGCACGTCCCGCCGACCGTGCAGCCTGAGCCGCCGCCCCCGACTCGGCGTCTGAGGGATCCGGCGCCCGCTGCGCCAACCAGTCCGGCGCCCGATGCGCCTACGATCCCATTCGAACGGAGCGATGAAGAATGACCTCGAATCGAGTGGACGAATCCGAAGCGCTTGAGATCGCGATTGAGCGCGCTCGGTCCGGTGGTCCCGAGCACCACCGCGCGAAAGCGCTCGAGCAGGGAAAGCTGCCGGTCCGCGAGCGGGTCGCCCGGCTCGTCGATCCCGGCTCGTTCGCAGAGGACGGCCTGCTGGCCAGCTGGGAGCAGGATGGGCTCGGCGCCGATGGCGTCATCACCGGTCTGGGCTCAATCGGCGGCCGGCGCGTCGCGGTGATGGCGAACGACCCGACGGTCAAGGCGGGGTCCTGGTCGGCCAAGACGCTCGAGAAGATCCTTCGCATCCAGGAGCGGGCTATGTCGCTACGCGCCCCGATCGTCTACCTGGTCGACTCCGCCGGGGCGCGGATCAACGAGCAGGTGCACATGTTCCCCGGCCGCCGCCACGCGGGACGGATCTTCTTCAACCAGGTCCGCCTTTCCGGAGTCGTGCCCCAGGTGTGCGTCCTGTTCGGCCCGAGCGCGGCCGGCGGTGCGTACATACCGGCCTTCTGCGACGTCGTGATCATGCGCGAAGGGAACGCGTCGATGTACCTGGGGTCGCCACGGATGGCCGAGGTCGTGATCGGCGAGAAGGTCACGCTCGAGGAGATGGGCGGAGCCCGGATGCACACGTCCAAGAGCGGCGTTGGCCACGCTCTGGTCTCAAGCGACGAGGACGGGATCGACTACGCGAAGCGGTACCTGAGCTACTTCCCCTCGTCGTATGTCGAGGATCCGCCACCCGCGCCGCCTGCTTCACCTCCGCCAGCGGAGCGCGCGATTCGAGAGTTGATCCCGACCGACGAGAACAAGCCGTTCGATATCAAGGAGCTGATCGACGCGCTGCTCGACGCGGGCTCGTTTCTGGAGATCCACAGCCGCTGGGCGAAGGAGGTCGTGGTCGGTTACGGCCGGCTCGACGGCCACGTCGTCGGGGTGGTCGCGAACCAGCCGAAGGTGAAGGGTGGGGTGCTGTTCGTGGACTCCTCGGACAAGGCTGCGCGCTTCATCTGGACCTGCAATGCGTTCAACATCCCGTTGCTGTTCCTGGCCGACGTACCCGGGTTCATGATCGGTACCCAGGTCGAGCGCGACGGGATCATCCGCCACGGCGCGAAGATGATCAGTGCCGTTTCCGAAGCGACTGTTCCGAAGATCTCGGTGATCGTTCGCAAGGCGTACGGCGCCGGTCTCTACGCGATGGCCGGTCCGGCCTTCGACCCCGACTGCTGTCTCGCGCTGCCCACCGCCTCGATCGCGGTGATGGGCGCGTCGGCCGCGATCAACGCGGTCTACTACAACCAACTCCAGTCGATCGAGGACCCCGACGAACGCGCCGCCCGCGCTGACGAGCTGCGGGCCGAGTACGAGAAGGACATCGACATTCTCAACCTGGCCTCCGAGCTCGCGCTCGACGCGGTGATCCAGCCGGAAGATCTGCGAGCCGAGCTGATCAGGCGGTTCGCGCTGGCGGTCGGCAAGAATCGCGCCTGGCCCGCGAAGCGCAATCCGGTCACACCAGTTTGAACCGTCGCCGGAAACCCGCGGACGCGTTGGCGCCGCTCGGGTCCGGCGCCGGCATCTGGTCGAGATAGGCGTCGATCGCGTCGATGAGCATCAACCCGAACTGGACTGTCCGGTCGAGCGCTCCGGCGTCGACGTGCTCCAGGGCGTCCGCGGTGGTGCCGGCGTCCGGCGCGAGGTCGTTCTCGTCCAGGCATCCGATCGTGATGGCGGGGAGCCCCGCGGCCCGGGCAGGCTGTGCGGGGCCCGCGCCGCGACCGATGTGCGGCGCCGCGCGCAGGAACGGCTCATCGCGGGCGATTCGCGCCGCGAACTCGCGCAGCCGGCCGAGGTAACGCTGCGGAATCAGCGGGCCGTCGCTCACCCACCATCGGATCTGGCCGCCGGCGCAGGGCGCGATACCCAGCACGACCGTGTTTGTGGCCTGCAAAGCCCCGCGCCTCGCGCGCAAGTAGCGGCGCAATCCGATCGGGGGCCCGCCGCCGGCGCCGGTGAGCACCAGCTCGATCGCCGCGTTGCGGGGCGGGCCGGCTTCGAGCGCGCGGGCCAGCGCCACCGCGGCGGCGACGCCGCTCGCGTTGTCGCCGGCCGCCGGCCCGTAGTTCGAGCTGGCCAGCTCGGCCAGGAGTGCCAGCCCGAGCACGAGCGCCACCGTCGGCAGGAGCTGGAGCGCGCCGATCAGGGATCCCGTGGAGCCGCCGACCCGCGCGATCGCGACGGCCAGCAACCACGCGAGCAAAATCGTGATCCAGCCGGCCCAGCCGGGGGTCGCCCCACCGAGCGCGCGGGTCAGTCTTGCGGACGGTCGTCTGAAGCTTGCGCGGTACGCGAGGCCGGCGCGGGGGGCGTCGTAGTTGGCGGTGATCACGACACGCACGCGGCGAGTTGGGTCATCCGCCTCGCTGACGACGTTCTGGCTGGCCCGCTCCGGCGTCAGCAGCCGTCCGAGCGAGCGACCGGTGAGCGCGTCGGCGACGGTTGACAGCAGTGCGACGAGGACAAGCGCGCCGCCGACGCTGGCCGATGAGACGGCCACGAGGCTCCCGGCCAGCCCGAGCGCGACGTGCCAAAGGTTCGCCAGCGCCCAGTTCGGCCGGCACCAGAACGGCTCGAGCCGTGCCTCTCGGCCGTCGGCGTCGAGCTGATCGCTGAGCCACCGCGCCGCCCGCCGTTCCGCGTCGGTCCCGGCTCCGCGACCCGCGAACGCCGCCAGACCGGCGACTGTGTCGACCGTGCTCATTGGAGCGGGCATGGTAGAACGCGACCGATGTCCGATACGCCGGAAGATCTGCTCGCGGTTGCCCACGAGGCCGCTCGAGCCGCCGCTGACGAGCTCGCGGGGCGGTTCGGTCGTGTCCAGGCTGACGTGCGGACGAAGAGCGGACCTACCGATCTGGTGTCGGAGGCCGATCTGGCGGCCGAGCGCGCGATCCGGTCGGTGCTTTCTTCGCGTCGTCCGAACGACACGGTGATCGGGGAGGAGGGGGGAGCGGTTGAGGGATCCGGCGAGCTGCGGTGGGTTGTCGACCCGCTCGACGGCACGGTCAACTTTCTCTTCGGGATCCCGCTGTTCGCCGTCAGCGTCGCCTGCGAGGATGCGTCCGGCGTCATTGCCGGGGTGGTGCTCGACCCTGTCCGCGATGAGTGCTTCGCGGCCAGTCGGTCTACGGCCGGTGCGACCTTGAACGGAGGCGCGATTTCCGGATCCACCCGGGAGGAGCTCTCCACAGCGATGGTCGCTACCGGCTTCGGGTACGACGCCGCGACTCGCGCTCGGCAGGCTGCGCTGGCCGCCCGAGTGATTCCTGAAGTGCGCGACATCCGGCGCTGTGGCGCGGCGGCGTTAGATCTGTGCTGGACCGCGTGCGGCCGTTTCGATGCGTTCTATGAGCGGGGCTTGAACGCCTGGGACCTCGCGGCGGGATCGCTCGTCTGCACCCGCGCCGGCCTCGACGTTCGCGTCTTGCCGGGAACCGAGCACGAGAAGGACGGAGTGATCGTGGCGCCATTCGGACTGATGGACAGCCTCTGGGACCTGGTCGTGCAGCCCGAGATTTAGACTGCGTGCGCAACACAAGAGCGGCGGTGGCGGAACGGTAGACGCGATGCTCTCAAAAGGCATTGTCCGCAAGGGCGTGTGGGTTCGAATCCCACCCGCCGCACTACAGGTGAACTTCACTTCGGTCCGTGGCGCTTGCGGCGTCTAGGCGGTTGCCGGTGCGGCGGGCGCCGACGAGGAGCCGCCGCCACGGCGGCGCTCGGCCTCCTCGATCGGGACCTCGAGCTCGACGTTCCAGCCCTGCGCGAAGCCCCGCATCGAGAAGAAGATCAGCAGTACCTGCACGGGCGCCAGGATCAACGTGATCGTGCCGAGGATGTCGGGGCTGAGCCCCTTGCCGCCGAAGAGCGAATGCGGGGCCGCGAAGCCGAAGTGATTGCGGTCAAACCAGCTCGTGCCCGAGACGCCGGTCCCCGCGATCAACGACAGGATCAGCAGCAGGATCGCCAGCGCCGCCGCGATCGGCAGCAGGCCACGGGCCCATCGCCATACGTAGACCGCGATCACCAGGTACACGAGGCACCAGGCAAAGTTGACCGGCTTGAGCCCCTGAAGCTTGCTCCAACCGCCGAACGTCACGATCAACATCAGGGCGATAGAAGCAAGCAGGATCAGCACCACGATCAGCTTCGTCGCCTTGCAAATCGCCTTGTCCCGGTTGGGACGGATGATCGTGTAGCCGGGCGGGATGTGACGCTCGTGCGGCATCGCGCGGACCCTACCGCGTCAAGCGGCCGCTTGCAGCAGTTCTTAGCAAGCGGCATAGAATCGCGGGACCGCGCGCGGGCGTGGCGGAACTGGTAGACGCGCCGGCTTTAGGTGCCGGTGGGCTTAGCTCATGGGGGTTCGAGTCCCTCCGCCCGCACTCGCTCAGCGCCGAGAAACACCGGCGAATGGGTACTATCGAGCCCTCCCAGGGGAGTAAGCTAGTGGTCCACGCGCGCGGTCTCCAAAACCGTGAACCCGGGTTCGAATCCCGGCTCCCCTGCTCTCCGTGCGACCCGCCGACCGCCTCCACTTCACGGACTCCGACGAGGCCAACGAGCTAATCGCCACCGATCCGATGGCGCTGTTGATCGGGTTCGCCCTCGACCAGCAGGTGACCGTCCAGAAGGCGTTCATGGGACCGCTGGTCATCCGCGAGCGGCTCGGCACGCTTTCCGCGGAAGCGCTGGCCACGGCGGATCTGGAGCCGCTGTTTCGCGAGAAGCCGGCCGTCCACCGTTTCCCGGGCTCGATGGCGAAGCGGGTACACGAGCTCGCGGTGTACATCCGCGACACGTATGACGGCGACGCCGCGCGGGTCTGGAGGGACGCCGCCACCGGGGGCGAGCTGCGGGCCAACCTCGAGGCGCTCCCCGGGTTCGGGGAGATGAAGGTCAAATCGCTCGGCGCGGTGCTCGCGAACCGCTTCGGCGTCACGGTGGCGAAGGAGCTCGTTCCGTCGCATCCGACGCTCGGCGACGTCGACTCGCCGCAAGCGCTCGCCGACTACCAAGCGAAGAAGCGGTTGCACAAATCGGAATGGAGCGGCAAAGCGGGCCGGCAGGCCGCGACAAAGCCCGCCTAGGGCGGGCTCCCGCGCATCGATTTGCGCGCTATCCCGTCGAAGGTCCGGATACTCTCATCGGTGTGCCGGCGCTGAAGATGCAGCCCACCGTCGCCAGCGAAGTCGGGATGCGCGAGAACAACGAGGACTCCGCGTTCGTCTCCCCGCGACTGCTCGCGGTGGCCGACGGGGTTGGGGGCGCCGCCGCGGGGGAGATCGCAAGTCGCTTGGCGATCGGAAAGATGGTCTCACTCGGAAATCGTCGGATTGAGTATCCACTCGAGCGAGAGCTGTCCGATGCTGTAGCTGACGCGAATGCAGTCATCGCCTTCGCCATCTTCCACGACCCCCGGTGTGCCGGTATGGGTACGACACTCACGGCCGTCGCGTTGTCCAACGACGGGCAGTACCTGGTCGCCAATGTCGGCGATTCGCGGACCTACTTGCTGCGCGACGGCCGTCTGCGCCGGCTCACCCGCGATCAGACGCTGGTCCAGTCTCTGATCGACCGCGGTGCGCTCAGCGAGCACGAAGCCCGCACACATCCGCAACGGTCGGTGGTGCTCGAAGCGCTGGACGGCGTCGAGCGTCCGCTTCCCGCTTTGCGAGCAGTCCAGGCACAAGCCAGCGACCGGCTGCTGCTGTGCTCCGACGGTGTCACCGACTACCTGTCTGATCCACAGATCGCGGAGCTATTGAGCCGTGAAGATGCTGCGCTGGCCGTGCGCGAGCTCGTCAGCTCCGCGCTCGCTCACGGGAGCCGCGACAACGTGACTGCGGTCGTGGCCGACGTCCTCATCAGCCAGGATCTTCGGGACGGCTGGCTGGACGTGCTGCCCCCTCCGAGGAGGGTCGGGTAGCGAATCGCTGCCGTGGGGCGCCGCTAGCGCTCGCCCGCCAGCTGGAGATGCTCGCGTCGGCTGCGCTCGGCGCTGAGAACCTTGAGCGCCCGCTCGATCTGGCCGTCGGGAACCTTCACCCAACGGGGCATCTGATCTGCACGTGGCCTCTCCGGGGGTGGAGTGAGTACCGCTTCGAAGGCGCTGACTACGTTCGGGTCGAACTGGCGACCGGCCTGGCTGCGGAGCTCGGCGAGCGCCTCCGCGGCCGACATCGCGCCGCGGTAGGGACGGTCGGTCGTCATCGCATTGAACGCGTCGCACACCGACACGATCCGCGACTCGATCGGGATCTGCTCGCCGGCCAGCCGGTCGGGATAGCCGTCTCCGTCATACCGCTCGTGTGAAGAGCGCACGAACTGGCCGACGTTTGCCAGCGACCCGCCCACCTGGCGCAGCATCCGCTCGCCGTCGATCGTGTGGCGGTGAAGGATCTTCCATTCATCAGCGTCGAGGCGGCCCGGTTTGTTGAGGACATCCTTGGGCACGCGGATCTTGCCGACGTCGTGGAGCAGGGCAGTGAACTCGACGTTGCGCCGCGCCCTGGAATCGAGCCCCATTTCGTCGGTGACCGCAAGGGCAAGGTCGACGACCTCGCGGCTGTGGATTCCCGTGTATGCGTCATCGGCTTCGATCACCTCGCCGAGCAGCAGGGCGGTGCCGCGGTAGGCCGAGCTCAGCACCAGCGTCTGTTCGAGCCGCTCCTGCCGCTCTCGCGCAAACAGCCAGAACAACCCGACGACCGGCAGGTCGAGCACGATCAGACCGGGCCGGCTCGCGGCTGATGCCGCCACCGCCAACCCGAGCGGCGCGAGCATCGCGTCGACCAGGTAGGTCCAGGAGACGAGCGGGAGCTGGACGAGCGGGTTGACCCGTTCTCCGATCCACGAGCGACCGACCCACATGGTGCCGTCGACTGCCACCTGCGCCGCCAGCGCGGCGACGTAGATCGGCCAGTGCGACCACGCGAATCGCTCCGCATGCCCGAGCACGATCACCAGGGCAGGGCCGAAAGCGAACCACGCGTCCGCGACGTCAGCGGGCAGACGGGTGATCGGCGTTTGCCGCCGCGCGTACCCCGGTAGCGCACCGAGCACGATCGCGGCCATCGCCGCCAGCGGGACGATCGGCGTCGGCAGCACGAACAGCATCGGGACGAAGGCCAGCATCGTCGGGTAGGTCCAGCCCCCCGCAACCGGAAAGCGGACCTGCTCGACGATGACGTAGACGGCCAGTACGAGGACGAGGCTCGGCACCGACAGAGACCGGTGCCACGGGGCGAGGCCGGCCAGCAGACCGGCGGCGAGGAGGAACGAGCCCCCGGCGCCGAGTCGGGTGAGCAGCTCGCGGCGCTGCAGGGGCGGGCGCGTTCTGCGTTCCGCGCCCGCCCGAAGCAGCGCCTCGGCGTCAGGCGTGTCGTAATTGTCGAGGGCCATCAGCGCGCCGAAACCGCGTCCTACCAGCCCCTAGATCAGTGGCCGCCCATCGGGTCGATGAACACGTCATCGACCTGCGGGTTGCCCGTCAACGCGGTAATCGCGACCGACACTTGAGCGGTTCCTCCGCTTAGCGCCCCGAGGACCGCCGACTGAGTGACCATCGGCAGGGTTGGCGTCCAGCTACCGCCCGCGATCGCGACCCCGGCTGGGATCGGGATGCCGTTCCAGATGACCGAGACGGCCGCCGCGCCGGTGCCGCCGACGAACATACGGACCGTCGGATAGGCGGCATCGACACAGGTCAAAGACGACGTCGCCGAGCTGCCCGCGGGCAGTGACAGCGACGATTGTCCGAGGGTTCCGGTGGCCGCGTACGGCTCGCTCCCCGAGACGACGGACGCGCCGCCGTGCAGGTTCCAGCCGTTGGCTCTCGAAATCGCCGGCCGGAGCCAGCTCGTAGGAAGAGTTGTCACCCCAGGGCGCGAACGGCTGGCTGAGCGCCGAGGTGTTGCAGCTGTTCAGATTGATGAGACTGGCCTGCGCAGCGGCCGGGATCGCGGCGAGTCCCACGGTCCCCAGCGCGCAGGTCGCTGAGACGACTCCCAGCAGCCGACGGGTAATTGACATCACAGATCACTCCTCTAGAAGGCAGTTGGCAACCTGCACGTGGTCCCTAATGCCGTGCCTGCCGAAAGGAGGCTCCACGCGAGGCGCTGACTGCATCGGCGTGTGCGCGCGGTCACTTGAGCCGTCCATTCGTCCATAGTTGGTTCTGGACGGTCACGTAAGCGGCGAACCTGCCGCGGGACCTCGTCCGTACGATCCCGGGCGTGAAGTCACACACCGTCTACCGCACGTTCCGAACCGAGCGCCGCCGCGAATTCGTCCGCATCACCGAAGACGTCGACGCGGCCGTCCAGGAGGCAGGCATCGCCGAGGGCATGGTCCTCGTCGCCGCGATGCACATAACCGCCGGCGTGTGGATCAACGACGACGAGCCAGGGATACAGGCTGACGCGCTGGAGTGGCTCGACAAGCTCGCGCCGCCGAGCTGGAAGGAACCGGACGGCGAGGTCGCCCGCGAGCTGCTGCCGAATCCAGGTGACTACCGCCACCATCGTGGTGGCGAGGACAACGGCGACGCACACCTGAAGAACCTGCTCGTCCACCATCAGGTGATCGTCCCGGTGACCGACGGAAAGCTCGACCTCGGGCCGTGGCAGCAGATCTTCTACTGCGAGTTCGACGGCGGGAGGCCCAAGCGGCTCGTGATCAAGGTGATGGGGGAGTAGGCAGCTACCATCTCCGGTCTCGCGGGCGAGGTGTCAACGGCTGCACATCAGCCTTCCAAGCTGAGGGAACGGGTTCGACCCCCGTCGCCCGCTCTGATCGGATAGTCGACGTAGAATCCCCAGGACCACGGGGAGTGGCGCAGTCTGGTAGCGCACCCGGCTGGGGGCCGGGCGGTCGCAGGTTCAAATCCTGTCTCCCCGATCACAGAAGGGCCCCGCTCAGGCGGGGTTGCTGATGCGGTTGAAGCTAGGACTAGCTGTTGCACCGAGTACCTACGTGACGCGCCGGCGTTTCTCGCGCTTGCCGACAAGTCGCCAGGGGCCGGGCAGGTAATCCAGCAGTAGGTTCACGATCCAGACGATCAGCGTCGCTTTGACCAAGGTCCAGAAACCGTGGATGTGGAAGCCGGTGACGATGCTCTTGGTGAGCACCAGCATCAGCAGCGAGACGAAAAACCGGGCGATGCCCAGCGTCAGGATCGCGAGCGGAAACGTGATGAAGCGCAGGAACGGCTTCAGGACAGTGTTCAGCACTCCGAAGACCGCCGCGGCTTCAAGCAGCGCACCCGCGTTCTTGACGTGCACGCCGGAGAGCACCAGCGCGACGACGCCGAGCACTATCGCGTTCGTCAGCCAGTGGACCGCAAGACGCGCCGGCAGTGGCGCCGGCCGCTGCCGCTGTTCCTGTCTCCCGTGGTCGCGCCGGGCCATCGAGGCATCCAGCCTATTCCAGCGACGACGACGCACATACCGCGGCCTCATCGGGACGTGGCGCCTAGGAGGGGGCGAATCCTCCGGTGAACGGCGCCTCGGTGACTAGAAGACGATGGACGGCAGGTAGGCGCCGGCAGGCTCGTTGTAGAGCCCGATTGTCATCAACGTGCTCTGCTGGACGATCCGGAGGCCGTGTTCGAGGCACCATTGCAACAGCTGCCCGTTGCGCGAGGGGACGAGGATGCCCAGTCCGATGAAGGCTTCTGCTGATGCCAGGAGAGCGATCAGGTCCTCGTTGGTCTCGGCGACCGCGTGCCAGCCGTAGCCGAAGCCGGTGGCGTAGCCGCTGATCCCCTCCGGTCGCTCGACGACGCGGGCCGTGCCGGTCGCGATCGCGTCACGGAGCTCCGCGATGCGGTCATGGCCGTGTACGCGCAAGCAAAGCTGCCCGCAGGCGGCGAGGTCGTCGAGCGTGGCGGGCCGGACGCCGCGCCCGGGGGTGCGGATCGCCGGCGGGGCTCCTTGCAGCACCGACAGCGGCTCGCGGACGATGAAGCCGAGACTGGCGTAGAGCGCGAGGGACCGGTAGTGGTACGCGGTCTGGACGAGTCTGACGCCGACGGCGTCGCCCTCCCGCTCACGCTGCAGAGCGGCCTGCATCAGCTGCCGGCCGATCCCATCGTCCTGGGCAGTGGGAGCGACGGTCACCGGGCCGACCCCGGCGATCACCGAACGCTCATCGACGAACGCGCTGCCGACGATCTCCCCAGCGCGCTCGGCCACAAAGCCGAAGAAGCCATCGTGCCCGAGCATCTCTGCGACCTTGAAGCTGGCGAACTCGCGCGAGGGTGGCTCGATCGGGAGGTTGTGGCGGGCAGCGATCGATGCAAACGCGTCGTAGAAGATCCGACTGCAATCCTCAGCGTCCTGGAGGGTCGCGTTGCGTACGACCACGCTGGTCGCTCTCTGATCGGATGCTGTGACTGTTGCTGGCATGAGTTCCTCCGGGATCGATTTCGACACGATGGTCTCGCGGTACCGGCCGCGATCCCATCCCGGATTTGCGGGGGGTTACGCTTAACTCAGGCTGGCGAAAGGGGAGGGCGGTGAACGGGCGGAGCGCGAGGAAGGGCCTTTGGGCGCCGGAGCGCGTGCGCGCCGACCTCGAGCGCCTCGCCCAGCGCGCCCCCACGCGGGCGGAGTTCTTTGACGAGGCTGCCGCCCGGCTCAAACGGTCGGTGCCGTTTGACGGCGCCTGCTGGCATACGCTCGATCCCGGATCGGACCTCATCACGCAACACCGGCTCCAGGATCTGCCCGATCGCTTTCCGGTGTTGGCCGAAAACGAGTACGCGGTCGAGGATGTGAACAAGTTTGCCCAGCTCGCCCGGACCAAGCGCAAGGCCGCCACCCTGGCCGAGGCGACCAACGGTCAGCCTGAAAAAAGCGCACGCTTTCGGAACCTGCTCTCCCGGGCCGGACTGGGGCCGGAGCTGCGAAGCGCCTTCGTGGCCGACGGTGCGACCTGGGGAGCGTTGATCCTGGTGCGACGAGCCGGAAAGCCCGATTTCGCAGCGTCCGAGGTCGAGCTGCTGGCGAGCACCTCGGCCCTGTTCGCGCGTGCGGTCCGCCGCGGTCTCATCGCCGAGGCCTGCGGAGCTCCAGCAGCGCCTGCCGACGCGCCCGGAGTGATCGAGCTCGACGCCTCCGGGGAGCTGATCCGGGCCTCATCCTCGGCCGAGCCGCTGCTCGCCGAGCTCTCGGGAAGCACGCCCCACGCGGGTGTCCACTCACCGTCAATCCACGCGATAGCCAGCGCGACGCGAGCCGCCATCGGCGGGATCGGTGCATCGGTCCCCGACGGGCTGCCGAGCGCAACCGTGAAGACAGCGGCCGGCACATGGCTTGTCCTGCACGGCGGGCTGCTCGGCGACACACGTTCGGGCGAGGTCGCGGTCTTCATCCAGCGCGCGCATCCCATGCTGGTGGCGCCGCTGCTCTTGAAGGCTTACGGGCTCACGCCGCGCGAGCAACAGGTGACGCAGCTGATGCTCAGGGGCGCCACGACGATCCAAAGCGGGCAGCGTCTGAGGATCTCGCCCCATACGGTCACCGACCACGTCAAGTCGATCTTCGAGAAGACCGGCGCCCGAACGCGGGGAGAACTGTCCGCCACGCTGTTCTTCGGGGAACACCTGCCCCGCATTCAGGACGCCGTCGGGCTCGGCGATGACGCCTCCTTCATCGACGCACCGAAGCTTCGGGGCAGAACGTAGCTCAGGCCGATGCGGTCGGCGGCCCAGCGGCGGGGAATCGAGGAGCCCGCGCGCCGCAATGGCCCCACAAGCGCGTAGGCTTACGCCGTAGTTGGAAGGGGCCGAATCCAACCCGGGGAGGACCCGATGCTGAATACGAAAAGATTGATTCCGGCCCTCGGCTGCTGTTTGCTGGCGTTCGCCGGTGCCTCGATCGCCGGTGCGACCGCCGCGCCGAAGAAGACGGTCAACGTCAAGACCACTCAACGGATCGCGATCTTGTTCTCCACCGCGCACGGCATTACCGAGGTGGGCACCAGCGACGGGAAGGTCGGAGGCGCAGCCGTCCATGGCGCGGTGCGCGCAGTCGCCATCCCCACGGGTGGGACAGGCTTTACCGCGACCGGGACGCTCTTCTATTCCGCAGGGACGCTGCGATACCACCTACAGGGAACCGAGAAGGCAACGTCAGGTGGCCTGAGCTTGAGCGGGAGCGGCACATTCACCGGCGGGACGGGCGGCTACGTTGGGGCCCGTGGCACCTTCACGGTGACGGGCTCAAAGCCGCCGAACTCCTTCCAGACCACGACGATCACGGGCAAAGTCTCCTTGCGCTGATCGGGTCGCGCTCTGCCAACGGAGGTCAGGGGCGCGCTCCCGCGGTCAGTCGAGCGCGGAGTGGGGACTGGCCGTCGAGTCTCTAGCCACCCGTGCGCCCCGCCGAAGGCCGAGAAGCGTCACCCCGCAAATGGCCGCCACGGCGAGCAGAGGCACGGCGTCGCCGGCGGCCTTGGCCACCGCTCCGCCGCCGCCCGACCCGATGATCTGCCCCCCCGCCCACGCCAGATTGACGAGCGCGGCCGCCAGCGCCTGATCGAGGCCGACGGCCTCGGCGGCGTCGGAGAGCATGGCCATCGCCGGCGCCCAGAAGGCGCCGAGGGCGCCGGCTGCGGCCACGATCAACGCCGCGAGGGGCGGCCAGCTGCCGGGCAGGGCCAGGCAGGCGAGCACCACGACCGCGGCGGCGAGGCCGAACCGGAGCGGAAACAGTCGCCCATGCCGGTCCGAAAGGCCGCCGACGACCGGTGAAACCACAGCTTCGAGCGCGGAGGCGAGGAGATAGGTCGCACCGATCAGGGCGGCGGTGGCGCCGAACCGATGCATCCGGAGTGGCCCCAGCACGTTTACGACCCCCGACCCGATCGCCGGCAGCGCCACCAGCCACATGCCGAGGCCGATAGATGGCCGGCGCAGGATTCCCCGCAGCGCGCCGAGCGTCTGGCCTGATGGCTTGTGATGGGAGGGCAGCGTGAGCGTCTGCGCGATCAGCAGCGCAGCGATCACCGCCACGGCGGAGAACGCACCCGGCCTCCCGACCGCCGAGGCGATCGTGCCGACAACGGGTCCGAACAGCGAGCCGCCGATCGCCGCTGCCAGCGCGCGGCCGATCGTCGCCCCTCGCTGATCGGGCGGCGTCTCCTCGACGAGCCACGCGATTCCGCCGGCCCACGAGCAGGCGCCGCCCACCCCCTCGACGAACCGGGCGGCGTCAAGCAGCGGCGCCGAGGAGAAGAAGGCGAAGGCGATCGTCGAGCAGGCGAGCAGCCCGAGGCCGGCACAGACTGTCGGACGGGGCCCCGCACGGGCGGCCAGGACCCCGCCTGGGAGCGATCCGAGCAGCGTCCCGATCGGGTAGCTCGCCGTCATCACCCCCGCCGACAGCTTCGAAAGGTGCAGCTGATGCGCGAGCTGAGGCAGCAGCGGCGCGATCACCGCGTAGAACAGCGTGTCCACGAACACGACTGCACCAACCACAAAGACCAGTCGTCGCACGGCGACGGGGTCGCGACGCGAGGAATCCGGATGTGGCCGCGGCATCGCCTAGGAGATCGCGCCGAGCTCGCCAGGGGGCGGGCCTACGAGCAGGAACCCCTCGTCCACCGGTCGCACCAGGCCCCGCCGGCTGAGATCGTTGAGCGCCGTCGTCACGGTGGGCCGTCGCGCCGCGACGAGATCCGCCAGCACTGCATGGGTGAGCCGGAGCGGCAGCGTGACGCCGTCCCCCCGCACCCGGCCCCAGCGGCCGGCGAGGAACCACAGCAGCATCTGCAGGCGAACGTCGACGCGCGCCTGGTGGACGATCGCTATGCGCACGGTCAGCAGGCGGGCCCGCTGCGCGACTCGCGCCAGCAGCTCGCCGGCGAGCCCCGGATAACGGCCGAGCAGCCGTGCGAACCGCTCGTCGAGGATGGCGGCGCGCATCGGCTCGAGCACCCGCCACTCGCTGGTCCACAGAAGTGTCGCCGGGTCATCCTCCTGCCAGGGCATCACGATGTCGCCCGCCCCGAGGAGCTCGGCGCCGTGCCGCCCGCTAATCCCCACTCTTCGCATCAGCAGCCCATCCAGGACGAGCACGCCGATTCCCCCGGCGACGGTGGGTTCCCGCCAAGCCCAGCGTCCCGGTCCGATCCGCACCACCCGAGCGGTGCATTCCTCGATCGCGCGCTTGCGCCGAGCCTGCGGCACCGACTCGGCGAGCTCGGAGTCCTCGGAGAGCACGTGACAGACGGAGGCTGAGGCCCGTCGGACGGCAGTCACCGGCTTACTCTGCCAGATCGCGGTTGCCCCCCGGCCCGGCCGGCCTGCGTCAGCGTTGGACCGCGGTCGCCCGCGGAGCGCCGGCGCCAAGCGCGAGCTCTCGCAGCGCCGCGCTCACCTCCGAGGGCCGCTCCAGCGGGCCCATGTGCCCTGTTTCGGGCAGCTCGATCAGCTTGGTGAGCTGTGGCAGCTCGGAGGCGATCTGCTCGGACTGGGCTACCGGGGTCAGCCGGTCCCGGTCGCCGGCCATCACGAGCGTCGGGATGGTCAGCTTGGCGAGCGCGTGGTGGAGCTCCATATCCGCCATCGCCAGCCCTGCCGCGGCGCGAACGTCGGGAGGGCACTCGGTGATCAACCGCCGGTAGAACTCGATCAGGCCCGGCGTCGCCGTCGGACCGAAGGCCACGTAGCCGATCAGGAAGTGGTGCAGTGGGCTCGTGAATGGCGGAATCGGGTTGGGCGAGCCGAGGAACATCCGCCGGCTCAGGGGATCTCGGAAGCGGTCCGCAAACGCCGGCACGGCGACGATGGCGGCGCCGGCGATCAGCCCCCCGAGGCCGGTGTTCAGGAGGGCCGCGGACTCGGCTCGAGCGGTGACGTCGAACTGGTCGGCCCACGACGCGATCGACATTGCGCCGAGCGAATGGCCGGCGACGAGCCGGACCCGACCGTTCGGGACCGCTGCCTCTAGAACCGCCTCGAGGTCCTGCCCGAACCGCTCGAGCGAATAGTCGGCGTCGGTCGCAGAGCCGCTCTGGCCGTGACCGCGCAGGTCATAGGCGACAACGCGGAAGTCTCGCTTGAGTTCATCGATCACGAACGCCCAGTAGGGGATCGCCTCGGTCCAGCCGTGGATCAGCACGATCGTCGGCGCGTCCTCGGGACCGAAGACCTCGGCGTGAAGCTCGGTTCCGTCAGCGGAGCTGGCGTTCAGCGGCCGGCCCGGCGCAAAGGCCCGTAGCGCAGCGTCGGCGGGGTCAGCGCCGATCCGCCGAAGCAACCGCGCTTGCACTGCGACCGCCAGGCCGCCGGCGGCCAACGCTCCGAGCGCGAGTTTCCGGTTTCGAGTCGGCATGCCAGACAAATCCTACAAATGCGTAGCTCCGCCGACGCATAAGATCACGCCGAAGATGCGGATCGGCATGCTCACCGGCGGAGGCGACTGTCCCGGTCTCAATGCCGTGATCCGCGCGGTGGTCCGCAAGGGGATCGATGAGTACCGGGACTCGCTGGTCGGATTCCGAGACGGGTGGCGTGGCGTGCTCGACGGTGCCTTCGATGAGCTGACGGTCGAGTCGACGCGCGGGATCCTGCCGCGCGGCGGGACGATCCTCGGGAGCTCACGCACGAACCCGTACAAGCGCGACGACGGCCCGGAGATGGTCCGCCGGACGCTCGAGGGCCTGGGCGTCGACGGGCTGATCGCGATCGGGGGCGAGGACACGCTCGGCGTCGCGTCGCGGCTCTACAGCGATGGCGTGCGCGTCGTCGGCGTCCCCAAGACGATCGACAACGACCTCGGGGCCACCGACGTCACGTTCGGGTTCGACACCGCGCTGCGCGTCGCTTCAGAGGCGATCGACCGACTGCACACGACCGCCGAGAGCCATCACCGGATCCTCGTGGTCGAGGTGATGGGACGCCAGGCCGGCTGGATCGCGCTGCACGCCGGGCTGGCCGGCGGCGCCGACGTGATCCTGATCCCGGAGCGGCCGTTCGACATCGATGAGGTCTGCGGGCTGATCCGCCGCCGACACGAGCGTGCCCGCCCGTTCTCGATCGTGGTCGCCGCGGAGGGCGCCACGCCCAAAGAGGGCACGATCTCACTGGCGACCGGTGAGCTCGACGAGTTCGGCCATCCGCGTCTGGGAGGGATCGGTTACGCGCTCGAGCGCGAGATCGAAAAGCGCACCGGCTACGAGACCCGGGCGACCGTGCTCGGCCACGTTCAGCGCGGCGGGACGCCGACGGCGTTCGACCGAGTGCTGGCGACGCGCTTCGGGTTGGCGGCGATCGACGCGGCGCACGACGGACGGTGGGGAATGATGACGGCGCTGCGGGGAACAGAGATCGAGCTCGTCGCGCTGGCCGAGGCCGTCAAGCAGCTCCGCACCGTGCCCTTGGAGGAGTACGAGCGCTACTCGGTGTTATTCGGGTGATCCGGGGTAGGGATGTGACTATGCTCAAAGTAGTGGTCTCCGTCCGCTCAGAACTCATGGCAGCGTGACGACGACGGTTAGCCAGAAGTCGGTCGAAGAGCTGTGTGTGGACACGATCCGCATGCTCTCGATCGACGCAGTGCAGGCCGCCAACTCCGGGCATCCCGGAACCCCGATGGCGCTGGCGCCGATCGCGTACACGCTTTACCGGCGTGTGATGAAGCATGACCCGCGCGATCCGGAGTGGCCCGATCGCGACCGCTTCATCCTCTCCGCCGGCCACGCCTCGATGCTGTTGTACTCGGCGCTGTTCTTGTCGGGTTACGACATCTCGCTCGACGACATTAAGCAGTTCCGCCAGCTTGGCTCGAAGGCGCCAGGCCACCCCGAGTATCGCCACACGGCTGGGGTAGAGATGACCACCGGTCCGCTCGGACAGGGGATCAGCCACTCGGTCGGGTTCGCGCTGGCCGAGCGGATGCTGGCGGCGCGGTTCAACCGCCCCGGTCAGGAGATCGTCGACCACCGCACGTTCGTGATCGTCTCCGACGGCGATATGGAGGAGGGGATCTCCGGCGAGGCCTCGTCGGTGGCGGGTCACCTCGGGCTGGGTCGGCTGACCGTGTTCTACGACCGCAACCACATCTCGATCGAGGGCGACACGGGTCTCGCCTTCACCGAGGACGTGGCGGCGCGATACGAGGCCTACCAATGGCACGTTCAGGACATCGGGGAAGACCTGTCGATCGACAGGCTCGAGCGCGCGATCGACGAAGCGCAGGCAGTCGAGGATCGGCCGTCGCTGATCGTCGTGCGCTCCCATATCGCACAGGGGAGCCCGCACAAGCAGGACACGCCGGAAGCGCACGGGTCGCCGCTTGGCCCGGACGAGGTGAAACTCACCAAGGAGGCGTACGGCTGGCCGGTCGAGCCACCGTTTCACGTCCCCGAGGAAGCGCTCAAGCATTTCCGGGAGTGCATCGAGCGGGGCGCTGAGGCCCACGCGGACTGGAACTCCCGCTTCGAGGCCTACGCAACCGAGAACCCGCTGCTGGCCGAGGAACTCGGGCGGCTGTTCCGCCGGGAGTTGCCCCGGGGTTGGGACGCCGAGGTGCCCCAGTTCCACGCGACGGGGACGATGACCGCGACCCGCAAGTCCGCGCATGACGTGCTTCAGTGGGCGGCCGGGAACGTTCCCGAGCTGGTTGGCGGAGCGGCGGACCTAGCGCCTTCAACGCTGACCAAGATCGACGACGCCGCGAGTGTCGAGCCGGGGTCATACGAGGGCCGCAACCTCCACTTCGGGATCCGCGAGCACGCAATGGGGGCGATCGTCAACGGCCTGACCCTCCACTACTTCCGTGGCTATGGCTCGACGTTCCTGGTGTTCAGCGACTACATGCGCGGCTCGGTGCGCCTCGCGGCTCTGATGGGCCTGCCGTCGACCTTCGTCTACACGCACGATTCGATCGGTCTCGGTGAGGACGGGCCGACGCATCAGCCGATCGAGCACCTGGCAGCCCTACGCGCGGTGCCGAATCTCCGGGTCGTGCGGCCGGCGGGCGCCAACGAGGTGGCGCTGGCCTGGCGGTACGCGATCGCCTCCACCGATCACCCGACGCTGATCGTGTGCTCGCGCCAGGGCGTCCCCACGTGGAATCCAGCCGGCGTGCCGGATGACGCGATCGAGCGCGGCGCGTACGTCTTGCGCGACTCGTATCTCGAGCCCGAGCCGCCGGCGCTGATCCTGATCTCCACCGGCACCGAGGTGCACATCTGCGCACGGGCGGCCGATCTGCTGGAGGCCGACGGGATCGCGACCCGCGTCGTAAGCATGCCCTCGATGGAGAACTTCGCCGCCCAGGACGCGGACTACCGCGACGGCGTCCTGCCCCCGTCCGTACGCGCGCGCGTATCCGTTGAGGCGGCCAGCCCGTTCGGCTGGCACCGTTGGGTCGGTGACCTCGGCGAGGCAATCGGGATGGAGAGCTTCGGTGCCTCGGCGCCCGCGAGCGCCCTCTACAAGCATTTCGGATTCACGCCCGAGCGGATCGCCGAGAGCGGCCGCGCCGCGGTCAAGCGAGCGAACGGAGGGTCGTAAGGATGAGCACCGCGACGGAGGTCAACCCCCGCCTCAAGGCGCTGACCGATGCCGGCGTCAGCATCTGGCTCGACCAGATCCGGCGCCAGCTCGTCGAGCAGGGGGAGTTGCAGCGGATGGTCACGGAGGATTGCCTGCGCGGCATCACCTCCAACCCTTCGATCTTCGAGAAGGCGATTCTCGGCTCCGACGACTACAACGATGAGCTGGAGGAGGCCGCGCGCGAGGAGATGGACGCGCTGGCGATCTTCGAGCGCCTGGCGATCCGCGACCTGCAGGGAGCCGCCGACATCCTCGCCACGGTCTACAACGACTCGGGCGGTCGCGACGGCTTCGTGTCGATGGAGGTGATGCCGGCGTTCGCCCACCAGACTGAGCAGACGCTGGAGATGGCCCGCTCGTACTGGCAGCGGCTCGACCGCCCGAACGCGATGATCAAGATCCCCGGGACCCCGGAGGGGGTGCCAGCGATCGAGCAGGCGATCTACGAGGGCATCAACGTCAACGTGACGCTGCTGTTCGCGGTAGAGGCGTACGAGCAGGTCGCGGAGGCGTACATCCGGGGGCTCGAGCGCCGCCACGCTGAGGGCAAGTCGGTGGACATCAACTCGGTGGCCTCGTTCTTCGTTTCCCGCGTGGACAGCAACGTCGACAAGAAGCTCGAGGCGCTCGGTCGCCAGGATCTGCAGGGGGAAGCGGCGGTCGCGAACGCTCGCGCCGCGTATCTGAAGTTCAAGGAGATCTTCCACGGCGAGCGGTTCGCCGCGATGCGCGAGGCCGGGGCCGCGGCGCAACGGCCGCTGTGGGCGTCGACCGGGACCAAGAACCCGCACTATCCGGACACCAAGTACGTCGACGGGCTGATCGCCGGCGAGACGGTGAACACGATGCCGCTCGCCACGATGATGGCGGTGGCTGACCACGGGGAGGTCCCCGGAGTCACCGCCGAGGAGGATCCGGCGTCCGTGCTCGAAGCCCTTGCCGAGGCCGGGATCGACATGAAGCAGGTGACCGACGAGTTGCTCGTCGATGGCGTAAAGCAGTTCGAGGATGCGATCGCCCGGCTGCTGGCGGGGATCGACGAGCAGCGGGCGGCGATCCTCACGGCTGCGCCGCCAACGGTTCACGTGCGGCTCTCGGAAGAGCTTCAGGGGGCAGTCGGAGATCGCGTCAAGCAGGCGGTGTCGGAGCGAGTCGCCGAGCGGATCTGGCGGCGCGACGCCACCTTGTGGGGACCGGCCGGCACGCCCGAGATCGAGAACCGGCTCGGCTGGCTGACCGTCTCGGAGTCGATGCTCGAACAGGCAGCCGACCTCCACGAGTTCGCGGCCTCGGTGAGAGACGACGGCTTCACCCATGTCGTGCTGTTCGGGATGGGCGGCTCCTCGCTAGGACCGGAGGTGATCCGGCTGTCGTTTGGCGAGGTCCCGGACGGGCTGACGCTGACCGTGCTCGACTCGACCCACCCCGACGTGGTGCTTGCGGTGCAGGACTCGGTGCCGATCGATCGGACGCTGTTCATCGTCTCCTCCAAGTCGGGTGGAACGATCGAGACGCTGTCGCACTACCGGTACTTCGCGTCGCTCGCGGGACCCGAGCAGTTCATCGCGATCACGGATCCCGGCAGCCCGCTCGAGCAGCTCGCCAAGGACAACAACTTCCGGCGCACGTTCCGCAACCCTCCGGATATCGGCGGGCGCTACTCGGTGCTGTCGTACTTCGGGCTCGTTCCAGCCGCGCTGATGGGCGTCAACATCGAGGCGCTGCTGCACCGCTGCCAGGTCGCCGAGCAGAACTGCGCTCACTACGACTCGACCGAGTCGAACTCCGGCCTATGGCTGGGAGCGGTGATCGGAGAGCTGGCGAACCGGGGCCACGACAAGCTGACCTTCATCGTCTCAGAGCCGATCAAGAGCTTCGGACTGTGGGCTGAGCAGCTGGTCGCGGAGTCGACCGGCAAACAGGGGAGAGGGATCCTCCCGGTGGCCGACGAGCCGCTGGGCGAGCCCTCGGTCTACGGGGAGGACCGCGTGTTCGCGTACCTGCGCAACGCGGATGAGCCGGAGTCCGAGCTCGATGCGGAGGTCGAGGCACTGGCCGGCGCCGGCCACCCCACGCTGACCCTTGCCACCCACGGAGCCGCCGACCTCGGACGGATCTTCTTCCTGTCTGAGTTTGCCGTTGCCGTCGCCGGCTGGGCGCTGCAGATCAACCCGTTCGACCAGCCCAATGTCCAGGAGGCCAAGGACAAGACGAAGGAAGTGCTCGACGCCGGGTTGCCGGAGATCGAGTCGGCGTCGGACGACGCCCTCCGCGCTCTGCTCACCGACGCCGGGCCGCCGCACTACGTGGCCGTGCTCGGCTACCTCCCGCCCTCCGGCGAGCTCGATCAGGCGGTGTCCGAATTGCGAGGCGCGATCCGCGAGCTGACCGGCGCGGCGGTTACGTTCGGCTACGGTCCGCGGTTCCAGCACTCGACCGGGCAGGAGCACAAGGGCGGCGCTCCGGTCGGGCGGTTCCTGCAGCTCGTAAACGAGCCGTCGCGCGACGCGGAGATCCCGGGCGCCGGTTACTCGTTCGGCACGCTGTGCGCGGCCGAGGCGGCCGGCGACCTGGAGACGCTGCGCTCGCGCGGGCTGCCCGCCGAGCGAGTCGTGCTCGAGGGCGATCTGGCTGATGCGGTGCGATCGCTCACCGGGCGGATCAAGGGTCTGCTGGCCTCAGGGTCGTGACCACCGACGTCGCTCCATCGGCCGGCGTTGAGGACAACCCGCTCGTAGAAGGGCTCGAGCGGCTTCCCGTCCATCCCACCACGCTGGTGATCTTCGGCGCCACCGGCGACTTGGCCCACCGCAAGCTGCTGCCGGCGCTCTACAACCTGGCTCACGAGGGCGCTCTGCCGGAGCGGTTTGAGTTGATCGGAGTGGCCCGCTCGGAACACTCTGACCAGGAGTTCCGTCAACTGGCGCGCGAGTCGATCGAACGGTTCTCACGCCGGCCGCCTGATGGTGAGGTGCTCGAGGGGCTGCTGTGCGACATGCGCTACGTCCCCGGGACGTTCGACGATGCGGCGACTTACGAGCGCGTCGGCCAAGCGCTCGCGGAGTTCGACCAGACGGCGGGCGCCCCGCTGAATCGGGTCTTCTATCTCTCGACTGCGCCCGAGTTCTACCCGGTGATCGCGGCGGCGCTCGGCGAGGCTGGGCTCAATCAGCACGACGATGCCGAGTCCCGGATCGTCATCGAGAAGCCGTTCGGCTACGACCTGGCTTCCGCTCGCGATCTGAACGTCCGCGTGCTCGAGGTGTTCGAGGAGGCGCAGGTCTTCCGGATCGACCACTACCTCGGCAAGGAGACGGTCCAGAACCTGATCGCGCTGAGGTTCGCGAATGCGCTGTTCGAGCCGGTGTGGAACCGCAACTTCATCGACAACGTGCAGATCACCGCCGCGGAGGACATCGGGATCGGAGGACGCGCGGCGTATTACGAGGGGGCCGGCGCGCTGCGGGACTTGGTCCAGAATCACATGCTGCAGCTGCTCGCGCTGCTGACGATGGAGCCGCCGGTGTCATTCGAGGCCAACCGGCTGCGCGACGAGAAGCTGAAGGTGCTCGAGGCGATCGTGCCGCCGGCGGTCGAGGACGTTCCCGAAATGGCGGTTCGAGCGCAGTACGGGGCCGGTGTGGTCGGCGGCGCGGAGGTCGCCGGGTACCGCTCCGAGCCCGGGGTCGACGCCGCGTCACGGACCGAGACCTACGCCGCGCTGAAGCTTGAGGTGTCGAACTGGCGCTGGGCGGGGGTCCCGTTCTATCTGAGGACCGGAAAGCGGCTCGCGCGCAAGGTGACCGAGATCGCGGTGACGCTGAAGCCCGTGCCCCATCTGGCCTTTCAGAGCATCGGCTCAGTCGGCGTGCAGGCGAATCAGATCGTGCTCACCGTCCAGCCCGACGAGGGGGTGTCGGTGTCGATCGGAGCGAAGATCCCCGGCCCGTCGATGCGCATCCGTCCGGTCAACATGGAATTTCACTACGGCACCTCGTTCGTCTCGGAATCTCCCGAGGCCTACGAGCGGCTGATCCTCGACGCGATGCGCGGAGACGCGACGCTGTTCACGCGCAACGATGAGATCGAGGCCCTGTGGGGGATCATCGACCCGATCCTCACGGCTTGGCGGCAAGACACCGACACGCCGATCCCCGAGTACCCCGCGGGCTCAGCCGGGCCGGCGGAGGCCAATGAGCTGCTGCGCGACGGCCTGGCCTGGCGGCGGCTGTGACCGAGAGCCTCTGGTCGGACGAGAACACGACGCCGGACGCGATCGACGCGGCGCTGCGGTCGATGCTGCGCGAGCTCCATGCCACCAACGCTGCACTCGTGCCGGCGCGCGTGCTGAACATGGTCGTGATCGTCGACCACGAGTGGAAGGGTGAGATCGCCAACCGGCTGGCTCGGGTGGGGCGCTACCACGCCTCACGGACCGTGCTGTGCGCCGTCGAGGATGGCCGCCATACGCTCGATGCGCGGGCAGTGATGTCGTTCGAAGGTCCGGATGAGCGGCCCGGGGTGATGCACGAGCTGATCGAGATGGAGATCGGCCCAGACCATCTGCGCAGCCTCAAGACCGTGATCGACCCGGTGCTGCTGAACGAACTGCCGACTGTGATGTGGGCGCCGCACGGCCACGACGATGCCATCCGCTCGGTGCTGGACATGATCGACGTCGTGTTGCTGGACTCGGACGATTTGCCGGAGGCCTCCGAGGGATTGGCCCGCGCCGACGAGCTGCTCGAGTCGGTGTACGTCGTCGATCTCGCGTGGCTGCGCACGACCCCGTGGCGCGAGCGAATGGCTGCCTCGTTCGATCCCGTCCGCAGGCGCCGGCGGCTGGGCAACGTCTCGGCGCTCGCTGTCCGGCACAAGCCGAGCTCCACGGCGACCGGGACGCTGTTCGCCGGATGGCTGGCCTCGCGGCTGCATTGGGGGAGCGGTCCCCTGTCCAGCACTACGGGGGTGGAGCTGCGCGGAAGCGCGGGGGAGGTCGAGGTCTCGCTGGAGCCGACGGATCAGGACGCGCCCGGGCTGGCCGGGATCACAGTCACGTGCTCGCGGGGCTTCTCACTCTCGCTGGACCGCGCCCCCGGCGGCCTCTGCGCCCGCGAGCGCAAGCCGGGCGGCGAGGAACGCGACTGGCATGTCCTCGGCGCATCGCGGGGCGAAGGCGGGATCCTCGGCGAGGGCGTCCGGCAGGCACTGCTGCGCGACCCGACCTACGGACCCGCGCTGGATGTGGCGAGGGAGATGCTGCCGGTATGAGCGGCGTCCGCCTCCAGGTGAGCGACGATCCGGCGCGCGAATGCGCGTCGATGCTCGTCGCGGCGGCACGCGACGGGGGAGGGATCGCGCTGGCTGGCGGCGCCACGCCAAAAGCGGCCTACAAGCTGGCCGCCGCGGAGCCGGAGGCGTGGGAAGAGGCCGTCGTGTGGTTCGGCGACGAGCGCTGCGTTGACCCCGACGACGAGCGCTCGAACTACAGACTGGCGCGGGAGACGCTGCTCGATCCGCTGGCCGCGGCGGGCGTGACCCCGGCGGTTCACCGAATGGAGGGCGAGCTCGGACCGCGGGACGGAGCTGACCGGTACGAGGAGGTGCTTCGCGGGGCGGGCGGCACGCCGCTCGACCTCGTGCTGCTCGGGATCGGCCCCGACGGCCACACGCTGTCGCTGTTCCCTGATCAGGCAGACGCTCTCGGAACGCTCGCGCTGGGTGGTCGGCGTTGAGAAGGCCGGCTTTGAGCCGTACGTGCCCCGGATCAGCCTGACCTTCGCCGCGCTCGAGTCGGTCGGACGCGTCGTATATCTGATCGCTGGCGAGGAGAAGGCGGACGCTGTCGCCGCAGCATTCGGGCCTGATGCCCACCCGGATCCACACGTCCCCACGTCGATGGTCGCGGAATTCGCGGATGATGTGCTCGTGCTCCTCGATCCCGCCGCCGCCGCCAAGCTGTGAGTCTGGTAATCGGGGTCGACCTCGGCGGGACAAAGGTTGCCGTCGCGAGGCTCCAGGAACGGACGCTCGGCGCGCCAGTCGTGGTGCCAACCGATTGCTCTGGCCCGGAGGCGCTGATCGACCAGCTCGTGGAGCTGATCACTCAGGCGCGCGGCGACGACGAGCTCGACGCGGTCGGACTCGGGGTACCGTCAACCGTGGAGTTTGAGACCGGACGCGTGATCGCGTCCGTGAACATCCCGCTCGCCGACGTGCCGCTGCGACATGTTCTCGCCGAGCGTCTCGAGGTGCCCGTGTTCGTCGACAACGACGCGACCGTCGCCGCGCTCGCCGAGGCGCACGACGAGCAGCTGCGTATGGTCGCGCGCAACCTCGTGATTCTGACCGTGGGCACCGGGCTCGGCGGCGGGCTCGTCCTCAACGGGCGGATCTATCGCGGCGCAACGGGCGCTGCCGGGGAGCTCGGCCATCAGGTCGTCGGCATCGACCTGAGCGAGTTGAAGGCCGTTCCACCGCCCAACGACAAGTTCCCCCGGGTCGGATCGCTTGAGTACGTGGCTTCCGGGCACGCGCTCGACCGACTCGCGGCGGAGACGGCATCGAAGCATCCCGACTCTTCGCTGGGCCGCTTGGCCACATCCGGCCACCGCGTGATCGGGCCCGATGCGGTCAAGGCGGCGCAGGACGGCGACCCGGACGCGGTCCGTCTGATCGAAGTGTGGGCTGAGCGGGTCGGGATCGGGGTGGCCAACGCGATCAACACCTTCGACCCGGAAGAGGTCGTGATCGGCGGCGGTGCCGCGCAGGTCGGAGAGATGCTGCTCGAGCCGGCCAAGCGCGTGGCCGCCGGATACATCCTCACGGGTGTCGGCACTCGCACGACCGTCCGGCTGGCCCGTCATGGCGTGGCTGCCGGGGTACTGGGCGCGACGCTGCTGGCGGTTTACGAGCTCGAACACCAACACACTCGCCGTTCGGAGGTGATCGCTTGATCGTTGCCTGCGGATTCGACCATGCGGGGTTCACGCTTCGCGAGCGCCTGATGCCGCTGATCGAAGAGCTCGGCCACACCGTGCTCGACTTCGGGACCGATAACCCAACCCCGATCGATTACCCCGATAAGGCGCTCGAGGTCGGCCGCGCCGTGGCGGAGGGGCGAGCCGAACGGGGCATCCTGGTGTGCGGCTCCGGCGCCGGCGTGTCCGTGGCAGCGAGCAAGATCCGCGGCGTCCGCGCGGCGACGATCCACGACACCTACACCGCCCATCAGGGCGTCGAGCACGACGCGGTCAACGTCCTGTGCCTGGGTGGCCGCGTGATCGGCTCCGAGGTCGCTGCCGAGATCGTGGAGGCGTTCCTGCGGGCCGAGGTCAGCCAGGAGGAGCGGCACGTCAGGCGGCGCGCGGAGGTGGATGAAATCGAGCGGACAGGAGGACAGGCATGAGACGCGTGATCGAGTGCAACGCGTGTGGCGACCTGATCGCCGGCGCGAACGACGACGAACTGCTCACTCGGTTGCAGACCCATGAGCAGGAGGAGCATCCCTCCCGCGAATGGGACGAGGCCGTCGCTCGCGAGACGATCGCCGCCGAGGCGTACGACGCCGGCGACAGCTGACCGGGCTCGGTGGCCGACCAGGTCTTCATCGTTCGCCATGGCGAGACCGAGTGGAGCCTGTCCGGTCGCCACACCGGTCGCACGGACCTGCCACTGACCGAGCGGGGGCGCGAGCGCGCGAGCGAGCTCGGACCGCTGCTCGCCGGTCACTCGTTCTCGCTGGTGCTCTGTAGCCCGTTCCTGCGCGCGCGTGAAACGTGCGAGCTGGCCGGTTTCGCCGGCGTGGCCGGGCTCGACGACGATTTGCACGAGTGGGACTACGGCGACTACGAGGGTCTGACCACGCCGGAGATCCGCGCCCAGCGTCCCGACTGGAACCTGTGGCGCGATGGATGCCCGAACGGCGAGACGCCGGACGCGGTTCAGGCCCGCGCCGACCGGGTGTTGAGACGGCTCCACGCCGCTGACGGCGAGGCGCTGGTGTTCGCGCACGGCCACATCCTGCGCGTGCTGGCGGCGCGGTGGATCGAGCTTTCCGCCGCGCACGGCGCACGGCTCAAGCTCGGTGCCGGCGCGGTCTCGATCCTCGGCTTCGAGCGCGAGACCGCCGCGATCAGCGAGTGGAACTTCACGCCGGATTATGCGGCTGAGAGGACTCGAACCTCCACGACCAAATGATCACAGGCACCTGAAGCCTGCGCGTCTACCAATTCCGCCACAGCCGCGGGAGTCCTGAAGTTATCAGGCCGCACATTGGATGCGGACGCCGGAGGGCCTGCGCGCGAGCCCGGATGAGCGCGCGATGAGCGGCCGTCGATCTTGCCCGGATTCCGAGAAAAATCGACCTCTTGCCTCGGCGGTCAGCCGATCAGGTGGTGGTAGGCGACCACCCAGTTGGTTGCGATCTCACGCTGTGCGACTGGCAGTTGCATCGCGTCTGAGCAGACGAGCTCGCGGAGCCGGTTTTCCAGCTCGTCCTTCGGATTCGGCGAGCCGCCCGGTTCTGGCCACAGGTTGCGCGGATCGTTGGGTGCGCCGCCGAGCTCCAGCGGGACGAGGTGGTCGTACTCGTAGTGGTGCAGGGGCAACGTGTCGCCGTAGGCGGCGAGGCTGGCCTCCTTCTCCGGCTCGGTGATCGACTCCGCTGGGCGCACGGTCTCGGTGTAGCCGACCCTGCAGATCGTCGTCTGGATGTCGGATTGCGTGACGCGCGTATCGATCGCGCCCGGGGTGCAGCGCCGGTCTGGCAGCGAGAACACGCCGGAGCCCCGGGCATGACAGCGGCCCGGTGAGGGCTGCGGTTGAGTCTGTGTGGGGCTGGCAGTACTGACGATGAGCGTGCTGGGGCCGCGTCTATGTAGGGGGTGCAGCTTGCGCTTCGGACGTCGGTGCCGGGGCTTACGCCGAATCGGCTGGTGGTGCTTAGGTGCGGGCACCGATCGCGTTGCGGCGGTCGTCGTCGATCCGGTGCCGGAACAGCCGGCCAGCGCGAATGCCGTCAAGCAGGCGGCGGCGGTTAGGGATGGGCGCGCACGGGTCACTCTTGGCTACGAGCTTACGGCCGGTGGAAGTCGCCCCCCGGACCTCTGGCATGCTTCGAAGCAGTAGCGCGGACATCCCCTTCTGAAAGGAGCTCGGTTTGCCCAGCAACGCCCCCATGCAGCTTGGAATGGTCGGCCTGGGTCGCATGGGCTCCGGCCTCGTGCGGCGCCTCATGCGCGACGGACACAGCTGCGTGGTCTACGACGTCTCACCCGATGCGGTCAAAGCGCTCGAGAGCGAGGGAGCCACCGGCGCGAGTTCGCTGCAGGAGTTCGCCGCCAAGCTGGAGAAGCCGCGCAACGCATGGGTGATGGTGCCGGCCGGGGACATCACCGACAAGACGATCTCCGCGCTCGCGGACGTGTTCGAGTCTGGCGACACGATCATCGACGGCGGCAACACCTACTACCACGACGATCTCCGCCACGCCGCTGCGTTGCGCCAGAAGGGGATCCATCACATCGACGTCGGAACGAGCGGTGGGGTGTTCGGGCTGGAGCGTGGCTTCTGCCTGATGATCGGCGGAGAGGATGAACAGGTCAACCGGCTCAACCCGATCTGGGCGACGATCGCGCCCGGGGTCGACGCGGCGGTACGCACCCCCGGCCGCACGGGCGACCCCAACTCGGCCGAGAACGGCTACTACCACTGCGGACCGAACGGCGCCGGCCACTTCGTGAAGATGGTCCACAACGGAATCGAGTACGGGATCATGGCCGCCTACGCCGAAGGCCTGAACATCATCAAGAACGCGAATATCGGCAAGCAGGTCCAAGAGGGCGACGCCGAGACCGCGCCACTGGAGACGCCCGAGTATTACCAGTACGACATCGACACGACCGAGGTCGCCGAGGTCTGGCGGCGCGGCAGCGTGATCGCCTCCTGGTTGCTCGATCTGACTGCGCACGCACTGCACGAATCCCCGACGCTCGAGGACTTCGCCGGCCGCGTGTCGGACTCCGGCGAGGGCCGGTGGACCTCGATCGCGGCGATCGACGAGGGCGTCCCAGCCCCCGTGCTGACGACGGCGTTGTACTCACGTTTCGCCTCCCGCGGGCTCGACGACTTCGCCGACAAAGTCCTCTCCGCGATGCGCAAGGAGTTTGGCGGCCACGCCGAAAAGTCGGCTTAGCGGCGCGCGCAGGGGGTCCGCTACGCTTGCCAGCGGCGTCTCCCACGCCGCTATCGTCTAGGGGACTAGGACGCCGCCCTCTCACGGCGGAAACCCGGGTTCGAATCCCGGTAGCGGTACTACTCAAAGCCTCGCCACCTGGAGCTCGTCGACGACCTCGTGGGGGGACGGCATCGTCGCGATCTCTCTGGCTATCTCTCGCGCGGCCGTGCGTTCGGCTGAGTCTGGGGCGAGAACGGCACGCACAGCGTCTCGGACCGCGCCGGCTGTGACGTGCTCGGGCATGAGGACCCGTGCGGCGCCGGCTCGCTGGCAGGCGCGGGCGTTCTCGAACTGATCAGCGCCCTGGGGGACGAGCACGAGCGGGAGCCCGGCGGCGAGCGCGGCGAGCGTCGTGCCGGTTCCAGCGTGGCACAGCACGGCGTCGCAGCGCGGCAGCAGGGGCGCCAGCGGCAGCCATCGCTCGACGTGCACTGTGAGAGGCAGGTCGCCGAGCGCCGCGGGGTCGTTGAGCTCGCTGACGGTGACAACGGTCTCGACCTGCTCACCCTCCAGTCCAGCCAGTAGCGGCGCGAACTTCTCCGGTTGGTTGAACAGGGGAGCGGTCCCCAGTGATACGTACACCACGGGACGGCCGGTGGGCTGATCCGCCCAAGCCGGGAGCGGGGCGTCAGGGTCCCCAGGGAGCTCGGGGCGGATCGGCTGGACCCCGGCTGCGGCGGGTACCGTCCCGCCTACGCGTAGCCGGGGTGGCCGGGGGTCAAGGTAGCGGCCGCGGTAGATGCCTCCGTGCGGATCTGCCGGAAGGCCGGCCGCCTCCCACAGTGGGCGGGCTCGCACCGCCATCGCTGCGACCACCGTGGGATCAAACGGCTGGCCGAACCCGTAACAGACCGAGGGTAAGCCGAGTTGCGCGGCGAGCAGCGGCCCTGCGAGGTCGACCGGAGGGTGGACGACCAGATCGAAAGGACGGGCCTCGGCCAAGTCCTGCAACCTCGGGAGCTTGGCGCCGGGGTGGATCGAGCCGAACATTGCGGCCGGGAAGCGGATTCGGTCGCCCGCCGGGGCCTGCTGGACCTCGACGTCCCCCCGGGCCGCGATCACCCCATCCATCGCCGTCAGCCCCGCCTCGACAAACTCCAAACCATTCTCGACGGCGCGCCCGCGGAGATTCGCACCGCTGGCGACGATCACCTCGTGTCCGCCTTCGACGAGGGCCCGCCCGAGCGGGATGAAGGGCCCGAACACGCCATCCATTGGGGTGGTGCTGCACAAAACCCGCATTACAGTTCTCCACTTCGTTGCTATAGGTTCACTCTATAGTGATACTATATTGCACAGTGTCAACCCGGAACCACGACGCCGCGGCCGGGGGTCCCGGCACTCAACGGCCTCGCCGCCGTGGTTCCGACACGCGTCGACGCGTCGAAGAGGCGGCTGCTCTCCTGTTCACGCGCAGCGGATATACGGCCACGACGATGCAGGCGATCGCCGATGAGGCGGGCGTCCACGTTCAGACGATCTACCTGGCCTATGGGACCAAACCGGCGTTGCTGGCCGCCTGTGCGGCGCGTCTGGTGGCCGGCGATGAGGAGCCCGGGACCCATCCAGCCGAGCGTCGCTGGGCGCGCGAGGTAGCCGCCGCACCCGATCCGCATGGCAAGCTCGCCCGGTACGTCAAGCAGGTCGGCGACGTCAGCCCACGGATCACCGCGCTACTCGACGTACTTCGCGCCACAGCTCCTGCAGAGCCGGACGTCGCAGCGTTCCTCGAGCAGATGGAACGCGGACGCCGAGAGGGTCCGCTTCAACTACTCGGTCATGGCGCCGCTCCGGGTACGTGGCGAAGCGCGCTGACGCCGGACGATGTCGCTGATGTTGTCTTCGCGATTGCCTCCCCAGATACATTCCGGGCGCTGATCGACCGCTGCGGGTGGACGCGGACCGCGGCGGAGGCGCTGATCGTGCGCGTGCTCGAGCACGAGCTCCTGGGGTGATGCCAAACTCCTGGGTGACGGACCAGCGGCTGGCTCGACGTGCTGGCAAATCCCCTTCCCACCTTCCGCCTCGACGTCCAGTACACCCGACTGGCGTCGGCGCTCGCGGACGATGGGCTGACGACGGTCCTGCTCAAGGGGCCGGCGTTCGATCAGCTCCTGTTCAAAGGTTTGCGCAGGCGTGCGTATTCGGACATCGATCTGCTCGTCGAGCCCGGCCGGGTTGAGGAGGCCGAGCGGCTGATGAAGCAGCTTGGCTTCGATCGCGTCCCGAAAAGGCCGCTGGCCGCGTTCGGCTGGCGCCTGGGGGTGACCGTCCGCCTACTCGATCCCCCGCATGCGACGGCCTGGGTCCGCGAGCGTGACCAGTTCACCGTCGATCTGCACCACACGTTGCCGCTCGTCAGCGCCAGACCGGCTGAGGTCTGGCGGGCCCTCGGTGCGCATCGGGTCACGATCACCGTCATCGACTCCGAGGTGGAGACCATCGACCGCCCCGCCTCGGCGCTGCTGATCGCGCTGCATGCGGCCCATCACGGCCCGACGTGGAGTCGCGCCCGCACGGATCTCGAACGCGCATGTGAGGTTCTCGAGCCCGGCTGCTGGCGAGCCGCCAAGCAGCTTGCGAAAGATCTCGGGGCGGCAGACGCGATGGGCATCGGACTCGGAACCACGGCCGCAGGGTGTGCCATCGCGCGGGAAATCGGAGTTCGAGTCAAGCCGACCCTCGCCTACCGATTGAGCTGGCCGGTCATCGATCGGATCGACCGCCGTCGCACGGCGATCGGTGGCTTATAGGCACGCAGCGATCGCCGCCGCGACCCGGGGTTCGCCGTCATATCGCTGCAAGCGTTCCGATAGCGCGCTGAGGCGTCTGCGGAGCTCACCGTCATCGAGCAACCCCAGTACCGCGCCGGCAAGGGCGTCCGGATCCTCCTCGGCGATCACGCCCACACCCAACTCGCCAACTCGGCGGGACAGCGGCAGCTGATCGAAGGCCTGGGGAAGGCAGACCATTGGCACGGCCGCCACCAGCGACTCGTGTACGGAGTTACAACCCGCGTGGGTGATATGCACGCTGGCCTTAGCCAGCGCCTCGCGGGAGGACGCGAATTCGCGCAGCTCGACGTTCGATGGCAGCGGTCCGAGGTCCTCCGGTTCGAAGCGCCTCCCGCCCGCGGAGATGAGTAGCCGCACCGGCTCGCGCGCCAGAGCAGCGATCACGATCCGGAACAGCTCGGTCCGCCGGTTCTGCGCGGTGCCAAAGCATGCATAGACGAGGGGTGGTCCGGAGCTCTGGTGCGGGGGCGGCGGCGGGGAGAGCAGCGGACCGATGCATCGCCACCTCGGTGGAAGCTGCTGATCGCCGACGATCTCGTCGGTCGTGAAGATCAGAGTCGGCTCGGAGGTGCGGTGATGAAGCCCGCGCACGTCGGCGAGCTCGACGCCCCAGCGGCGGGCGATCGAGCGCCAGCTGTGCTCGAACCGCTCAAGCTCCGCCCGATCGGCGATCAGACCGACGTCGTGGGCGTCGGGGCCGGGGAGGGGGAACATCGGGTGGGACACGATGTGAGGGATCCCCAGGTACTCCCCGGCTACCAATGCCCACGGGGTCTGGCTATCGCGAATCACGATGTCGATGTTCTGGGCGTGTAGCTCGGGGATGAGCCGCTCCGCCTCGCGCTCGGTGGTGACCGCGAACGCGGCGGCGCGGCGCTCCGCAGCCACCCGCGGAATGTCGGGCGAGGAGGGTTGGAAGCATGCTCCAAGCTCCTCGACCGCCGCCCGCCACTCCGTCGGCGCCCACACGACGAGCTCGTGGCCCTGGCGGACGAGTACGTCGCCGAGCCTCATCATCGCGGCGATATGGCTGTGAAAGGGAGCGTTGATCAGCGCGATCCGGGCCACAAGGACAAAACCGTAACCAGCTCCGCGAGGGGATAGCATCCGGTGATCACCGGGGGGTCAGACAGGATCGGGCCGATTGCCGCGCCCGCTGCGCGCTATCTGGCGGCGCCAGACGTCGCCGTGGTCACCTCGTATTTCAACTCGCATAACTACGCGAGCAAGCGCCGAGGCTTCGAGCTGTTCAGGCAGTCGATGGAGCAGTCCGGCGTGCCGCTGTTCATCGGCGAGTGTGCGTTCGGCGACGAGCCTTTCGAGCTGGCGCCATCGAGCTCGGTATTCCAGTTCCGTTGCCGGGACGTGATGTGGCAGAAGGAGCGGCTGCTGAATCTGACCATCGATCGCGTGCCCGACCGGTTCACCAAGATCGCCTGGGTCGACGCGGATGTCCTGTTCACGAATCCGAACTGGATCGTGGAGGCATCGGACAGGCTCGACGACGTGCCTGTGCTCCAGCCCTTCTCGCACGCGATCCGCCTGCGGCCGCGCGAGACAAGCTATTTCGGCGGCGGCGAGCGCTCCCGCGGCTTCTGCTTCACCCGGTCGGCGCTTCCTGCCTTGTCCCGGCTGCGATATCACGTCCACGGTCACCCCGGCTTCGCGTGGGCGGCCGACCGCCAGCTGTTGTCGGATCTCGCGCTGTACGACGCGGCGATCGGCGGCACCGCCGATCACCTGATGGCCCATGCGTTCAGCGGAGACTTCGGCACAGCGTGCTTGGCGCTCGTCTTCGGCGGCAGCTCGAGC
Organism: uncultured Solirubrobacterales bacterium; assembly: GCA_963794825.1. Lineage (GTDB taxonomy): Bacteria > Actinomycetota > Thermoleophilia > Solirubrobacterales > Solirubrobacteraceae > Palsa-465. Next base: position 1,036,978 of record CAWCFB010000001.1, on the reverse strand, counting down.
TACCTCAACCACTTCCGGCGGTGGGCAGAGGACGCCTGGGAGCGGGTCCGCGGCCGGCTGGGCTACGTCGGCGGCGCGGCTCTGCATCTGTGGCACGGCGAGACGGTCAACCGCGGCTATGTGCGCCGGTACCGCGAACTCACTGGCCTGGGGTACGACCCGGCGCTGCACCTGTGCGCTGAACCGGGCGGACTGTGGGCGTGGTCAGAGGAGGGGTCGTTCCTCGAAGACTGGGCGGTCGGATACTTCCGTGACCGTCGCGAGGACAGCAGCGGGGCAGGCCGGTGACGCGGTGAGTGACCCAGCGCCTTCGGCAGTCCCACAGCTCGACTTCACGAGCCTGCGAGCCGCTCTGCTGCGCTATCAGCCGGCGTCGAACTGGGTCTCGCTGGCGCGGGAACCAACGCAGCGGATGACGATCGGCTTCGGCTTTGACGTGGGTCGTCCCGAGGCGCCTGAGATGCTTACGGCGGTCGGTCTCGATCCAGCGGCGGTGCGGAGCGGGCGGACACCGATCTCCGATGAGCAGATGGGCGACCTGTTCGACCTGGCGCTGCTCGCTGCGGGCCGGTCGGCTGATCGGCGCGTTCCCGGTTTCGCCGCGATGGGTCCGCAGCAGCAGGCAGCTCTGCTCGAGCTGATCATGTGGTTGGGGCCCGGTGAAACGGAGGCGGTGTTCACCGAGCTCGAGCGCCTGTCGCTGCCGCTCACGCAAGACGTCCCCGAGGCCTCACCGTGGTTTGACGGCGTTTCAGAATCAACCGTGCGCTCGGTCGGGTCGTTCCGCGCCGCCGCCGGTTCGATCTCCCGCACCGTCAAACGAGCGCGCAGGCGCCCCAGGTCCCGGCGACGAGCGCCCTATCACCGGTACGCGACTACGTTCGAATCCTTTGGGCTGGTCGGCGAGCTGGCATCCGACGACCGCGATCTGCTCGAGGCCGCCCAGGCGATGCTGCCGCCCGGATGGCGCGGCGCGGACCGTCGGCCAAGCGTGAGGTTCGGCGCGTGGACCGACGGCTCGATCACCGCCAACGGGGCCCGCGCCGATTGGGCACCGCACGGCCGCCCATCACTCTTGAAGCTCGGCTCGGTCGTCCGCCACCACCTGGCGACCCACGCGCCCGGGTTCACCTTCGTACACGCCGGCGTCGTCGACGTGGGTGGATGCGGAATCGTCATCCCTGGGCGCTCGTACACCGGCAAGTCGACGCTCGTTGCGGAGCTCGTCCGTCGCGGCGCGGCGTACGTCTCCGACGAGTACGCCGTGCTCGATCCCAGCGGGCTGGTGCACCCGTTCGCCAAGCCGCTCTCGATCCGCGCCGGGAAGCACGATCCGCTCGGTCAGCTGGTGCCGGTACCGGAGGAGCTGATCGCCGAACATCCGATCAGGGCCGGAGTGGTCGTGCTCACCTCGTATGCCCCCGGCGCACAGTGGTGTCCGTCAGTCGGCTCACGCGCCGAGGGGGCCTTCGCGCTGCTCCAGAACACGGTCTCGGCCCGCCTGCGGCCGGCAGCCGCGCTGCATGCGACGAGCCGGCTTGCCCGCGCGGCGACGTTCGTCGCCGGACAGCGCGGAGAGGCCTCCGACACGGCGGGCGCGGTGCTGGAGATTGCCTTGCGTCAATCCGGGCGCTGGACTACGGTTCTGGCATGACTGGGGAGCGTCCGCTGGCGCGGACCGATGGTTTGCTGACCGAGGTGGTCGAGGGCGAATTGCTCGTCTACGACCTCGACGGCGACGTCGCTGTCCACCTGAACGACACCGCCGCGCTCGTGTGGCGGAGCTGCGACGGCAGTCGCACGGCGGGGGAGCTCGCGGTGCTCGTGGCCGATGAACTCGGCGAGCCGGCCGACGAAGACATTGTGTTGATGGCGCTCGACAACCTCTCCGAGCACGGGCTCATCACCTCCGGCTACGACGAACGAGAGGGGGCGGAGGTGGCGCTGAGCCGCCGCCGGTTCTTCCGCCGGGTCGGCGTGGTCGGCGTCAAGGCGCCCGTCGTCTACAGCATGATCGTGCCGACGGCCGCCGCGGCCCTGTCGAGCGGGGGCGGCGGGGGCGGCGGGGGCGGGGGCGGCAGCGGCTTCATCCACTCGCCGTCGGACTCCAACTCGCCGTCGTCGTCGGGCTCTGGGTCATCGGATTCCGGGTCAGGAGATAACTCCGGATCAGGGTCGGGCGGCAGCTCCGGATCGGGGTCCGGCAGCGACAACTATCCGTAGGGGCGCCTCGGCGAGCGATACGATTCCTCGCCGGGCGATAGAGGAGGACCGGGATGGGCCAACCGAGCAATCGGACAATCGTGGGCGTCGGAATCCTGCTGTTCACGGGCGTCCTGATGGGCGTGGGCATCCACCACCTGGTCGGCACGGGGACCTGCTCGTCGACCGGGTACGCAGCGAACTACGGGCCCGTGCCCTACTGCCCTTCGGGCACCGGCTGGTGGATCGGGTTCCTGTTCATCGGGATCATCGGCGGCATCGTCGGCGGCTTCATGGCCGGCGGCTCCACGGCCGGGCTGATCAACGGCGCCATCTTCACGGCGATCGGCGTCGGTTCGTTCACCGTGGTCTTCGACAAGCACGCCTCGAGCAAGGCGTTCGCCGCGGTATTCGGCGGTTGCTTCGCGGTGGTCGGCGGGATCATTCTGCTGTTCGTGCTCGCCTCGGTGTTCCGCTCGGCGCGACCGGCGTCGGCAGCAGTCCGCAGTAAGCCTCGGACCAGGTCGGCGCCCGGCGGCGCGGCTACGTCGGCCTTCGGCCGGCCGGGCAACGACGCCGATCCGATCATGGGCGCCTACGCTGCCGGGCACAGCGGCGGCGCGACCGCCACCCTGTCCGGGACCGGGCTGTCGAATTCCAGCGTGGTCGATAGCGGCCTGGGGGGCGTGTCGGCGGACGCGACGGGGTCCGGCCTCGACAGCCTGTCCAAGCTCGCCGACCTGCACCAGTCCGGCGCTCTGACCGACGATGAGTTCGCGCGCGAGAAGGCCAAGCTCCTAGGGTCCTGATGCGGCTGCTGATCGCTTTTATCGCGTGGATCGGTGCGATCGCAGCGTCGGCTGCGATCTCGACCGCCGTCGCGAGTTCGATCCACGGCAGCTCGACCACGCCGGCAGCCGCTATCCACGCCGGCCCCACCACCCCGTCGAACGTCCCGACGCCAGCGCCGCCCGCGGTAAACGCCGCGGGGGTCAAGCCGACCGATACGGATTCGCTGTTCATCGGATCGAACTTCGCGCGAATCCTCGCCATCGCCAAGCAGCACCTCGGAGCGCGTGCGGACATCGAGACCACCCGCCTGACCCCCGGGGACCTCGAGCTGACGACCGTGGACACGAACGATCATCACCAGAGCGCGGTGGTCATCGATGCAAACGGCAGGTACACGGCGACCCGCACCGGAGCATTGGTCGGGTCGGCCCAGGTCTACTACCTATCCCAGCTCGGGGCGAGCACGCCGGCAACGCTGGCGCGGCGGATCGCGGCCGGCGCTCACGTCCCGATCTCACACCTCGAGTACATGCTGATCGCAACCGATCCGGCGCGGCAAGAGTTCTTCTGGCGGGTGTACGCGAGCAAGGTTGGCGTCTACTTCCAGGCTGCGTCGGCGCACGGGCCGATACTCGAGCTGGGAGGAAAGCGGACGCTCGAGATCCGTTGACCGGGCGTGGGAGCGCCACGGGACGAGGCCGCGCCTGATTAAGCTCGATGCGTGGAAGGTGCCACGCAACCGAGCTCGCTGACCCGCGTCGAGACGTTCATCGATGCCCTGGTTTCGCGCGATCCCTCGGGCCGGCGCTGGCTGCCGGCGCTACTCGAGGCGACACCGCGGGGGCGCGCGGCGCTGGGCGACCTCGTCGATGAGCCCGGCGGCTTGGAGATCGCGCTCGCCGTGTACGGCGTGAACGGGCGGCTGGCCGCCTTCGAGTATCAGGTGCCGCCGCCTCGGGAGCTGCTTGCCTGGTTCATCGAGCATCCCGACGAGCTCACTTGGCCCGCCGACGTGCAGCTCTCCGCCGAGGTGGCGACGCTGCGACGGGCGCTACTGACTGACGATCCTCCGGGGTCTCGCTCGCGAGCGCAGGATCGAGCGCGCGAGCGCCTGGCGACGGCGCCGCCGCTGCTGCCGGATTGGTGGCGTTTCGAGGAGGTCACGCGCCCCCACGCCGTGCTCGCGACCGATCGGCTGGTCGTCCTGATCGAGGACGGTAGCGGCGAGGTGGCGGAGCGCTCAGACGGCGCCGCCTGGTATCCGCCCAGATCGCGGTTGATCCGCGTGCTGGAAGCAGCGAAGCAGCTCGCCCACGGCCGGCGGTGGGCAACGCTCGTGCTGGGGCAAGACGGACCGGGGCACGGCGCGCTCGGACACGAGCTCGAGACCGGCGCGCCGCACCTCTCCGCCGCCGACCGGCAGGCGCTGCGCGACTCCTACCTGGGGACGCTGGCGATCGACGAGGCTGCCGCCGCGGTCGGGATCGCGACCCCCAACTAAACTCGAGCCCGTGACGTTGCGAGTTACCTGGGGATCCGGGGGCGAAGGCAGAGGCCGCCGGGATATCCCCACGCACGAGGAGCTACGGAAGGCCGACCGCACGCAGGTCGCGGTCGGCACGCTCGCCTGTAGCCAATGCGACGCCCCCGTGGCGATCGGCGACGAGACGCTCTCGCCGTCCGATCCGCTCACCTGCCCGTACTGCCTCCACCACGGCCCCGTGCGGGAGTTCCTCTCGCTCCAGCCGCCGACTCGCCCGACCAGGGTGATCGTCCGGATGCGTGCGCGTCGCGTCCAACGCGTATAGCGCGAGCGGCTAGAAAGGCTCCCCGGGCCGGGAGAAGATGATCTCGGGGACGACGCAGGCGGGGGAGAGACGGAGCATGAAGCGGAGCGCCTCGGCGATGTCGGCCGGCTTGATCATCTCCTCCTGGGGGACCTGACCGCGCACGAACTCGGTCATGTCCGTGTCCACGAAGCCCGGGCAGAAGGCCACCGACTTGATCCGCTCGCCGTTCAGCTCCTTGTTCATCGACCGGGTGTAGGCCACGACGGCGGCCTTGGTCGCGCCGTAGACCGCGAGCCAGGCCGGCGGCTCCTTGCCGGCGATCGAGGCCATGTTCACGACGAGCGCGCCACCGTGCTCACCGGCGGCGACCTTCAGCAGGTCGAGCGACTCACGGTAGAAGAGGATCATCGAGCGGAGGTTGACCCCGAGCATCAGGTCGACGTGCTTGGTCGGCTGCTCGCCGACGGCACCGCCGATGCCGAGTCCCGCGTTGTTGACGAGAACGTCGAGCCGACCGAAGCGTTCGCGGTGGACTCGGACGACCTCCTGGATCACGGCCTCGTCACCCAGGTTGCCGGCGACGGACTCGACCGAGACCCCCGACGCGCGCAACGCCTCCGCCGCCTCCTCGATCGTCTCGGGCTTGCGGGCGGTGATCGTCAGGTCGTAGCCGTCCGCGGCAAGCGCCTCCGCGAGGGCGCGTCCGATACCGCGGGAGGCTCCCGTGACGATCGCGGCGGGGTTGGGCATGGGCAGTCCTTTCTCCTGGTCCGGTTCGGGTGCAATCTATCCAGCCCTGGATGACTTAAGGAAGCTCCACGATGCCTTCAGCTCATCCACCCCTGAAAGCGTGGCGGGCCTGGGCGCGCGCTGAGCGGGTAGAACGAGCCGATGGAACGGCTTCGCACGCACCCGCTGCTGCTGACGACGGCGGCCATGGCGCTGGCCACGATCGCGGTGGTGGCGATCGCGGCCGCATACGGGTTCGGCGCGTTCGCGCACGCCTGGGCGCACGTGCGCCCTGGATGGCTCGCGTTCTCCTTCGGTGCGGTCCTCCTGGCGATCCCCGCTTACGCGCTGGCCTACCGGGACGTGCTCGGAGCCGGGGGTGGACCGGAGGTCCCGTCCTCCCTCGTAGCGACGCTGGTGATCGCCGGGTTTGCGCCCATGTGGCCCGGTGGGGGGTTCGCGCTCGACCGCCGGGCGCTCAACGCGGTTCACCACAGCAAGCGTGAGGCGAGGCAGCGAGTGCTCGGGCTCGGAGCGCTCGAGTGGGCGCTGCTTGCGCCGGCGGTGTTGGTCGCGGCCGCCGTTCTCTTGGCGGTGGGCGACCACCGCGTGCTGAGCTCTTTGCTGTGGCCGTGGGTGATCGGTGTCCCGGTCGGCGCGCTGCTGGCGCTGGGGCTGACCCTTTCGGAGCGAGCGCAGTCGCTCCCGCTGCTCACGCACGCCTGCGAGGCGCTGGCGGTCCTCGAACTGCTCGGGGCAAAATTCCGCCGGCGCTGGGGGGCATGGGTGGGCATGGGGCTGTATTGGGCGCTGGACATCGCGTCGCTGTACGGAGCCGCTCGCTTCATCGGGCTGCGGCTGTCGATCGGGGAGCTGGTGATCGCGTATGGGACGGGCTACGCGCTGACGCGACGCTCGATGCCCCTGGCCGGCGCCGGCGCGACGGAGGTGCTGCTGACGTTCTCGCTGCACTGGGTCGGTGAGCCGGTCCCGGCGTCGCTGGCCGTGGTGATCGTGTATCGCATCTTCAACTTCGTCGTGCCGACGCTGCCGGCGCTGTTCGTGCACCCGCGGGTCAAGCCGCTGCTGGAAGCCAAATGATCAGGCGAGTGCCCTCCGGGACCAAGCAAGATCAGCCGCCGCTCTGTACCGCCATGGAGGCCCTGACAGGCCGAATGGTCAAGCGATACCGGCTGGATGAGCGGCGGTTCGAGGCCGACGCCGCGCCGGCGTTTCCAGGCGAACAAAACTAGCCGTTCTCAGCTTCCTCTCATCCTCGAACAGCTATTCGTTCGGGTATGAACCCTCCCGAAGCGATCGCCGTGGGCGCACCCCAGATCGCTATCTCCGGAGACGCCGATCCGCGGACGGCGCTGGCCCGCGCGGTGCAGAAGCTGCGCGGTCTGCAGCATCCCGACGGCTGGTGGAAGGCCGAGCTCGAGACGAACGTGACGATGGACGCCGAGGACATGCTGCTGCGCGAGTTTCTGGGCGTGCGCGAGCCGGAGGCGACCGCGCGCGCCGCGGAGTGGATCCGCTCGCACCAGCGCTCGGATGGCTCCTGGAGCTTGTTCTACAACGGGCCCGCGGACCTGTCGACGACGGTCGAGGCCTACGTGGCGCTGAAGCTCGCGGGCGACTCGCCGCACGCCGAGCACATGGAACGGGCGGCGGAGCTGATCCGCGGGCTCGGCGGGCTGCAGAAGGCGCGGGTGTTCACGCGCATCTGGATGGCGCTGTTCGGGCTGTGGGATTGGGAGCAGCTGCCGGTGATGCCGCCCGAGATGGTGTTCCTGCCCTCGTGGGCGCCGCTGAACATCTACGACTTCGCGTGCTGGGCGCGCCAGACGATCGTTCCGTTGACGATCGTGTTCGCGCACCGGCCCGTCAAGCCGCTGCCCTTCGACTTGAGCGAGCTCGACGGCGCGGAGCCGTTCGTGCCGCCGGCCGGCGAGACCCGGATGGCCAGGGGCCTGGCCCTTATGGACCGGGCGCTGCACCTGTACGAGCACCTGCCGTTCCACCCGCTGCGCGAGCAGGCGATGGCCCGGGCCGAGCGGTGGATCGTCAGGCGCCAGGAGGCCGACGGATCCTGGGGCGGGATCCAGCCGCCGTGGGTGTACTCGATGATCGCGCTGCACCTGCGCGGGTACGCGCTCGATCACCCGGTGATGCAGGCGGGCTTCGCCGGTCTGGACCGGTTCACGCTCGAAGACGAGGACCGGGGACGCAGGATCGAGGCGTGCCAGTCGCCGGTGTGGGACACCGCGCTGGCAGCGGTCGCGCTCGAGGACGCCGGCGTGCCCCGCGACGACCCGGCGCTCCGGGCCGCGGCGCAGTGGCTCCTCGACGAGCAGGTCACTTGCACCGGAGATTGGGCCGTACGCCGCCCGCGGCTCCGCTCCGGCGGGTGGTCGTTCGAGTTCGAGAACGACAACTACCCCGATGTGGACGACACGGCCGAGGTGGTGATCGCGCTGCTTGGAGTAGATCACGCCGACCGCGAGCGCCAGCAGCAGGCGATCGAGCGGGCCACCGAGTGGCTCGAAGGCATGCAAGACGAGTCCGGCGGCTGGGCCGCGTTTGACGTCGGCAACACCAGCGCGCTCGCGCGCGAGCTGCCGTTCTGCGACTTCGGCGAGGTGATCGACCCGCCGAGCTCGGACGTCACCGCGCACGCGCTCGAGATGCTCGCGCTGGTCGGGCGAGCCGACACCGACGCCGGGCGGCGCGGAATCGAATGGCTCAGCGCCGAGCAGGAGCCGGAGGGCTCGTGGTTCGGTCGCTGGGGCGTCAACCACATCTACGGCACCGGTGCCGCGGTCCCGGCGCTGATCGCGGCCGGCGTCCCCGCCGACGATCTGCGGATTCGCCGCGCCGTCCGCTGGCTCGAGCAGCATCAAAACGACGACGGCGGGTGGGGCGAGGATGTGCGGTCCTACCGCGAGCCGGAATGGATCGGTCGCGGTACCAGCACCGCCTCGCAGACCGCCTGGGCGCTGATGGCGCTGCACGCGGCGGGCGAGCGCTCCGATGCGGTCGCGCGCGGGGCGGAATGGCTCGCGCGGACGCAGCTGGCCGACGGCGGCTGGGACGAGCCGCAGTACACCGGGACCGGGTTCCCCTCCGACTTCTCGATCAACTACCACCTCTACCGGCTCGTGTTCCCGGTGATGGCGCTGGGCCGCGTGACGCGATGACGGCGACGGCAGCACCACCGGTTGCGCCCAGCCGGGAGGCGGTGATGGCGCAGGCGGCGACCGAGAACTTCCCGGTGGCGCTCCGCATCCTGGGGACCCGCCGGCGGGCGCAGCTGCTGTCGATCTACGGCTTCGCGCGGCTGGTCGACGACGCCGGCGATGAGGCGAGCGGGGACCGGCTCGGCCTGCTGGACTGGATCGAGGCGGACCTCGACCGCATCTACGCGCACGAGCGGCCCGAGCACCCGGTCCTGCAGGCACTCCGGCCAACCGTCGACGCGCTCCGGCTTCCCGACGCTCCCTTCCGCCGGCTGCTGGAGGCCAACCGGCGCGACCAGACCGTCCACGAGTACGCCACCTTCGATCAGCTGCTCGACTACTGCGGTCTGTCGGCAGCGCCGGTCGGCGAGCTTGTCCTGCACGTGTTCGGCGCGGCGACCCCGGAGCGGATCGAGCTATCGGATCGGATCTGCGCGGGACTGCAGATCACCGAACACCTCCAGGACGTCGCCGAGGACGCCGGAAAGGGCCGCGTGTACCTGCCGCTCGAAGATCGTGAGCGGTTCGGCGTTCGCGGGCTCACCTACACGGATGCGTTCCGAGGCCTGATGGCGTTCGAGGTGGAGCGCGCGCACTCGCTGCTCAGCGCCGGCGCGCCGCTGATCAGGCGGCTCAAAGGGGCGCCCGCGCTGGCCGTGGCCGGCTTCGTGGCCGGGGGAAGGGCGGCGCTCGACGCGATCGTCGCCGCCCGGTACGACGTGCTCGTCGCCCGCCCGAGACCGACCCGCCGGGCGTTCGCGAGGACGCTGCTGAGCACGATCGGGAGGCGCGGATGACGGTGGTCGCAGCCAACGGCGACGTCGAGCAGGCGTATCGGAGCTGCGTGCGCACGACGCGGCACGAGGCGGCGAACTTCTACTACGGGATCGGCCTGTTGCCCCGGCGCAAGCGGTGGGCGATGAGCGCCGTGTACGCCTTCAGCCGGCGGGTCGACGACATCGGCGACGGCTCGCTCGACGACGACGCCAAGCTCGCGGCGCTCGGCGCTGAGCGAGACCGGCTGGCGCAGCTCGAGGCTGGAGAGCCTGACCCGCTTGACCCGGTGATGGTCGCCCTCGCGGACGCCACGAGCCATTTCGCGCTGCCGGGGGACGCGTTCGTGAGCCTGATCGAGGGGATCGAGCAGGACGTGCGCGGGACCCGTTACGAGACCTTCGACGAGCTCGTCGTGTACTGCCGCCATGTGGCCGGATCGATCGGCCGGCTGTGCCTGGCCATCTTCGGCACCGAGGACGCGCTCGAGGGATCCGGCCTGGCCGACGACCTCGGCGTGGCGATGCAGCTGACGAACATCCTGCGCGACGTGCGGGAGGACTCCGAGCGCGGGCGCGTGTACCTCCCGGCCGAGGACCTCCGCCGGTTCGGGATTGACCACCCGGCGCACGCGCCGATCAACCAGCTCTCCGAGCTGATCCGCTTCGAGGCGGCGCGCAACCGCGAGTGGTTCTCCCGCGGGCTGGGGCTGATGGAGATGCTCGATCCGCGCAGCCGCTCCTGCCTGCTCGCGATGACCGGCATTTACCGGGGGATCCTCGAGCGGATCGAGCGTCAGCCCGCCGAGGTGCTGGCGCGGCGGATCTCGGTGCCCGTGTGGGAGAAGGCCTGGCTGGCCGCTCGCAGTCTGGCCGGGGTGCAGGCATGAGACTCGCGGCCGGCCACAACGGCAACGGCAATGAACGGCAATGGCAACGGCACCAGGCCGCGGGTGGCCGTCGTCGGCGGGGGTCTGGCCGGCGTCACCGCGGCGCTCGACTGCGCGCAGAACGGCGCGGGCGTCGTCCTGCTCGAGTCCCGTCCGAGGCTGGGTGGCGCGGCGTATTCGGTGCACCGCAACGGGCTATATGTCGACAACGGACAGCACGTGTTCCTGCGCTGCTGCACGTCGTACCGCGCCCTGCTCGAGCGGATCGGCGCGCTCGACGGCGTCACTCTCCAGAGTCAGCTGGCGATCCCCGTGCTCGCGCCCGGATCTGAGCCGGTATGGCTGCGCCGGCAGAACCTGCCGGCCCCGGCGCACCTGGCCAGGTCTCTTATCGGCTACCGGGTCCTCAGCCCATCCGAGCGGGCGCTCGCGGCGCTGGCCATGAATTCGCTGAAGAAGGTCGATCCCGACGACCCCGCCGCCGACGCGCGCTCGTTCGGCGAATGGCTGCGCGAGCATCACCAGAGCGCCAAAGCGATCGACCGGCTGTGGGGGCTGATCGCCCGGCCGACGCTCAACCTGCTCCCGGACGACGCATCGCTGGCCCAGGCGGCCTACGTGTTCCAGACCGGGCTGCTGAGCGAGCCATCGGCGGGCGACATCGGCTGGGCTCACAAGCCACTGTCCGACGTCCACGACGGCCCAGCGCGCGGCGCCCTGCAACGGGCCGGAGTCGACGTCCATCTGCGCACGCGCGCCGAGCGGATCACGACGTCTCACGACGGAGAGTTCGAGATCGAGGTCAGCGGCGGGCCTACGGTCCACGCCGACGCGGTGATCGTCGCGGTACCGCACGACCGGCTGGCCCGACTAGTGCCCCGGGCGGCCGAGATCCAGTCGGAGTCGCTGACCCGGCTCGGTACGTCTCCCATTGTCAATCTGCACGTCGTCTACGACCGCCGCGTGCTCGAGCTGCCGTTCGTCGCGGGCGTCGACAGCCCGGTCCAGTGGATGTTCGACCGCAGCCAGGGCGCGGGGGCCCCGGCGGGCACCCAGTACCTCGCGGTGACGCTGTCAGCCGCCGATGAGGAGAGCCGGATGACCGTCGAGCAGCTGCGCGACCGGTATGTGTCGGCGATCGCGGAGCTGCTGCCGGCGGCGCGCGAGGCGAACGTGGTCGAGTTCTTCGTCACCCGTGAGCACGCCGCCACATTCCGCGCCCAGCCGGGCGCTCGGGCGCTGCGGCCCGGACCCAAGACGGCGATCCCCGGGCTCGTGCTGGCCGGCGCGTGGACCGACACGGGCTGGCCGGCGACGATGGAGGGCGCGGTCCGAAGCGGTGGCCTGGCGGCGGGCGAAGCGCTGGCCTCGCTCATGACCGCGCGACCGATCCGGATTCGAGTCCCGGTGGCCGGATGATCGCCCCCGAGCTCACCCGTCCCGTGTCCTGCGACGAGCCGCCCGAGCCGCGCGTGCTCGTGCTCGCCCCGATGTCGATCGAGGCCCGCGCCGTGCGCGCGGGGGCGCCGTGGGCGCAGGTCCAGCGGATCGGAATGGGTCCGCATCGCGCGCGGCGCGCGGCGTCGCTGACCAAGCAGCGCCCGATCGGTGCCGTGATCATCGCCGGCTTCTGCGGCGCGCTGGACCCCGGGCTCGAGCCGGGTGACATCGTGCTCGCGTCCGAGCTGCGGGGCCCGACGGGGACGACGCCCTGCCCCGACCCCTCGATCCTGGCCGGCCATCTGCGCCGCGGCGGCTTCAACGTAAGCGTCGGGCCGGTGGCCTCGACGCAGCGGCTCGTCGTGCGCGAACGGCGCCGAGCGCTCCAGCGAACCGGAGCCCTCGCCGTCGACATGGAGTCCGCCTGGCTGGCCCCCGACGCCCACGCGCAGCCGCTGGTGACCTTGCGAGTCGTCCTCGACACCCACCGTCGCGAACTCCACCATCCGCTGCGGACCGCGGCAGGCGCCGCCCGCGCCTACAGGGCATTGCGCAGCGTTTCGGCGCTCGTGGAGGAGTGGGCCCGTGCGCTGGGCGAGCGCGAGGTCGTACTGGCGTCGCCGCGCGCGTCGTGTGCCGGGGTCGTGCGTGCCGTGGAGATCGTCGAGCGGGCGCTGGAGGAGCGCGGCGCCCCGATCTATGTGCGCAAGCAGATCGTCCACAACGCCCACGTGGTCGGCGAGCTCGAGCGCAAAGGCGCGGTGTTCGTGGAGGAGGTCGACGAGGTCCCGGACAAGGCGACCGTGATCTTCTCCGCCCATGGGGTCTCGCCCGCCGTCCGCGAGCAGGCAGCGAAGCGCGAGCTCGACGTGATCGACGCCACCTGCCCGCTGGTCGCCAAGGTCCACGCGGAGGCGCGCAGGTTCGCGCGCACGGGCCACGAGATCGTCCTGATCGGCCACCAGGGCCACGAGGAAGTCGAGGGAACGGTCGGCGAGGCGCCTGAGCACACGACGATCATCGAGACGGAGGCCGACGTGGCGAAGCTGCGCCCGGCGGACCCAGACCGCGTCGCCTACCTGACGCAGACGACACTGGCGGTCGACGAGACGAGCGAGGTGATCAGGGCGCTGAAGCGGCGATTCCCGAAGCTGACCGGTCCCTCCTCGGACGACATCTGTTACGCGACCCAGAACCGCCAAGACGCCGTGCGCGAACTGACCGCCGACTGCGAGGTGGTGTTCGTCGTGGGAGCCGAGAACTCATCCAATTCCAAGCGACTGGTCGAGGTGGCGCACAGGGCGGGAACGCCGGCCCACCTGATCGCGGACGCGTCCGAGATCCGGCCGGAGTGGATCGCCGGGCGCACCCGCATCGGGCTTACCGCCGGCGCATCGGCGCCCGAACAGCTCGTCGGCCAGGTCGTCGAAGCGCTCGACGGGATCGGCACGGTCTCGGTCTCCGAGCGGACCGTCGCGCAGGAAGACGTGTACTTCAAGCTGCCCGCGCGGCTGCGAAAGGAGGAGGACTGAATGTCCGTACCAGTGAGACAGAGCCTGCGGATAGGTGGCTACATCGCCAAGCAGCGGCTGGCCCGCCGGGACAAGTTCCCGCTGCTGGTCGAGCTCGAGCCGCTGTTCCAGTGCAACCTCGCGTGCTCGTTCTGCGGCAAGATCCAGCACCCCGAGCACATCCTCAAGAAGCGGATGCCGGTGGAGGACGCGATCGCCGCGATCGAGGAATGTGGGGCGCCGATGGTTTCGATCGCCGGCGGCGAGCCGCTCGTACACCCCGAGGTCCACGTGATCGCGGCGGAGTTGCTCAAGCGCAAGAAGTTCGTCTTCCTGTGCACGAACGGGATCCTGCTCAAGCAGAAGCTCAAGAACTTCGAGCCCTCTCCGTACTTCAGCTGGGTCGTCCACCTCGACGGCCTGCGTGAGCGCCACGACCAGTTCGTCGAGCGCGAGGGGACCTTCGACAAGGCGGTCGACGCGATCAAGGAAGCGAAGGCCCGCGGGTTCCGCGTGAACACCAACACGACCTTCCTCAGCAACGACACGCCGGAGACGGTGCGCGAGGTGCTCGACTACCTCAACGACGACCTGGGCGTCGACTCGATCCAGATCTCGCCGGCCTACGCCTACGAGAAGGCGCCTGACCAGGAGCACTTCCCCGGTGTGACCCAGACGCGCGCGCTGTTCAGGGCCGCGTTTGCCGACGGCGCTCGCAAGCGGTGGCGGTTGAACCACACGCCGCTGTTCCTCGACTTTCTCGAGGGGAAGGTCGACTACCAGTGCACGCCGTGGGGCATCCCGAGCTACTCGATCTTCGGCTGGCAGCGGCCCTGCTACCTGATGTCCGATGGCTACGCGAAGACCTACAAGGAGCTGCTCGAGACGACCGACTGGTCGAAGTACGGCCGTGGCAACGATCCGCGCTGCGACAACTGCATGGCTCACTGCGGCTACGAGCCAACCGCGGTAACGCTGACGACCGGTTCGCTCAAGCAATCGCTCCGCGCGCTGGTCAACGGGTAGGTCGAGCCAAACCGCGGCCGGGCGGGCGCGAACCCGGCACAATCCGTGCATCCGATGCGTGTACTCGTAGTCGATGACGAAGCGAAGCTGGCCAACGTGTTGCAGCGGCGCCTGCGCCGCGAGGGGCTGGGCGTCGACATAGCCAACACGGGGGAGGCGGCGCTGGCCCGGGCGGCGGCCACCGAATACGACGCGATCATCCTCGACCTGATGCTCCCGGGCGTGGACGGGTTCGAGACGTGCCGCCGGCTGCGGGCCGAGGGCGTGTGGTCGCCGACGCTGATGCTGACCGCGCGCAACGAGGTCGAGGATCGCGTCCGGGGGTTGGACGCTGGCGCCGACGACTATCTCTGCAAGCCGTTCTCGCTCGAGGAGCTGCTCGCGCGCCTGCGGGCACTGACCCGCCGGGGCGCCCAACCGCGGCCCTCGGTGCTCGAGGTCGACGACCTCAAGCTCGACCCCGCCAGCCGCCGGGCCTGGCGCGGGGCGCAGGAGCTCCCGCTGACCGCCCGCGAGTTCTCGCTGCTCGAGATGTTCATGCGGCATCCGGGGCAGGTACTCGGGCGATTCGAGCTGCTCGAGCACGTGTGGGATGCCAGCTATGAGAACCGCTCGAACGTGATCGAGGTCTACATCGGGTACCTGCGCGACAAGCTCGACCGGCCGTTCGGCCGCCAGTCGCTCGAGACCGTGCGCGGCGCCGGGTATCGGCTGAGAGCCGGGGAGGCGTGACGCCGAAGCGCGCCGTGGCGAAGGTGGCCGACTCGATCGGCCTGCGCATCAACCTGATGCCGATCAGGTTGCGGCTCGCACTCACATTCGCGGCCGTGATGATCGTCCTGTTCGGCGTCTTGTTCCTGGTCCTGTACACGCGCTATGCGGACGGGCTCGACGCCGGGATCGCGTCGTCGCTCGAGACGCGCGCGGCCGATCTGGCGGTGATCGCGGCGGAAAGCGACGCGCGGCTGGCGGCGCACCCGGTGCTGCCCGAGCGCTCGGGGGGATTCGCGCAGATCCTCGACGCCAACGGCCGGGTGCTCGCCTCCACGCCCGGGCTCGCCGTCCGCTCACTGCTGACCCCGAGCCAGCTGGCGCGGACACGGGTGGCGCCGGTCAACGTGGAGGTCGCGGGGAGCGCAGCGCTGCGCGCCTACCGCGTGCCGCAGCTGGCCAGCTCCGGGTCAGGCACGCGCAACGCGGTCCAGTCGGATGCCGACGGGAATGTGCTCGTCGTCGGGGAATCGCTGGCGGACCGCAACCACGCGCTCGCGTCGCTGCAGACGCTGCTGTTCGTCGGTGGGCCGATCGCGCTGCTGATCGCGTGCCTGGCCGGGTATCTGGTCGCCGCGAGTGCGCTCGAACCGGTCGAGCGGATGCGCAGCCGGGCGGCCCGGATGTTCCGGTTCGAGTCCAACGAGCGGCTGCCGGTGTCGCCGGCTCGCGACGAGATCCGCGCGCTCGGGCAAACGCTCAACGAGATGCTCGACCGGGTCGAGGACGTGGTCGGCCGCGGCCGGGCATTCGTCGCCGGCGCGAGCCACGAGCTGCGCACGCCGCTGACGATCCTCCAGCTCGAGCTCGACGACGCGGTCTCGGGCGGCCGCTCGCCCGAGGAGCTGCACGCCGCGGTTGACTCGGCGCGCGAGGAGGTGCGGCGGCTGACCTCGCTGACCGAGGACCTGCTGGTGCTCGCGCAGACCGACCAGGCCCGGTTGCCGATCCACCACGAACGGTTCGACGCATACGGGGCGATGCGCGTGATCGCCGACCGCTACACGGGCCATCTCGTCGGCCGGGAGGTGACGGTCGAGCCCGGGGAGGGGCTGTGGGTCGAGGCCGACATCGCGCGGCTCGACCAGGCGCTGTCGAACATGGTCAACAACGCGCTGCGGTTCAGTGACGGGGCGGTGACGATGCGGGCGCGCCGCGCCGCCAATCACATCGAGCTCCACGTGTTCGACGAGGGTCCCGGCTTCCCACCCGAGTTCCTGCCGCAGGCGTTCGAACGGTTCGCCCGGGCGAACGCGTCGCGGTCGCGCCAGGGAACGGGCCTCGGCCTGTCCATCGTTCGAGCCATCGCCGAGGCGCATGGGGGCCGGGCGGCGGCGGAGAACCGCCCCACGGGCGGCGCACACGTGTGGATCACGCTGCCCGCAACCGCGCCGGCGTTGCTGCATCAGCCCGAAAGCAGCCCGGCGGACGCGCCGAGCCGGTCCGCTTGACCGGTCACGCCGAGCCCGTCGGCCAGCACGACGCTGAAGCAGACGTAGCGGCCCGGTCAGCGGCCGACGGTGCGGATGAAGCGCGCGGCGCGGGCCGGAACCGGGTCGATCAGCGAGCGCACGTCGGCGAGGTCGGCCCGAAGCTCGGTGTCGCCGACTTCGACCGGAAGCATCGAGTCCTGCAGCGCCGCAATCTCGTCGTCGGCCTGCCGGGCCGCCGTCGCCGCGCGGTCGATCAAGGCCCGCGCGTCCTGCGACTCGAGCCCCGGCGACGCGTCAGAGAACGAGGCCGGCGCGATTCCGTGGCGTCCGGCGAACTCGGTGTGGGCGCGCTTGGCGCGACCGTACGCGAGCTGGACGGGCCGGAACAGCTCCTGCTCGAGCCGGTCCGAGCTCTGCTCGTCGAGCCGCTCATACGCTGCCCCCAGGGCCGCTACCGCGACCGCGACCTCGTCGATCGCGCTCGCGAGCTCCGAGAGGATCTGCTCCCTGCCGTCGGCCGTCGTGTAGCTCATCAGTTCCGAGCTTAGTAGCGGTATCGTCGCTGCGTCGTGGTCAGCACTCGCCAGGGGACCGTGGTCGCAGTCGTCTGCGCGACGGCGCTCGCGCTCCTCGGGGTCGCCGCGACACCGCGCGCGAGCTCCGCCGCCGGCGCGAGCGATCCGCTGTGCCAGGCCAACTACGGCTCGGCGCCCCATCGGGCCGCGGCGCCGGTGCGGTTCGGGATCGATCCAGGCCTGGCGGGGAGTGCCGGCGGCACGCAGCTGCCCTCGGTTCCGGACAACCCGGCCCGTGACCTGGCTGCTGTAAAGCAACTCCGGCCCCACGGCCGGGTTCTCGTGGTTCGTTTGAACCGGCTCTTCTGGTCGGCCGGCAACCGGGGCGTGGCGTCGTTCAAGCGCCTCGCCGCCCGGTACACGCGCGCGGGTTTCGACGTAGAGATCCAGGTCCGGTACCACCCGGCGCCCCGGGCGGTGGGGAACCTCCGCGCGTGGCAGGCATACGTGCGGCACGTCGTCGACGTGCTCGGGGCGAATCCGCGCGTGATCGCGATGACGATCACCAACGAGGTCAACATCTCGGTCTCGCCGAATACGTCCGACGGCTACTACCCCGGAGCGGATGGAGCGCTCGTGGCCGGGCTCGAGGCGGCGCACACGCAGGCGTTGACGGACGGCTACCGGCAGCTGAGGTTCGGCTTCACGTACGCGTACCGGTTCTTGCCCGCGGGCGACGCCGCTCTGTTCCGGTACCTCGCCGTACACGGCGGTGCGCGGTTCCGGCGGGCGCTCGGATTCGTCGGGGTCGACGCCTATCCGGGGACGATCTACCCACCGGTGATCGCGCCCGGCCAGAGCTACGGTGCGGCCCTCGTGGGCGCGCTTGGCACCGTGCGCGACTGCTATCTGCGGACGGCGCGGATCCCCGCGCGTGTGCCGATCTGGATCACCGAGAATGGAGTCGCCACCGGCAAGCTGTCCGGTGCCGGCCAGGCGGCCGCATTGACGGAAATGGTCAACGCGGTCCACGCTTACTCGAAGACGTTCAACGTGACCGATTACCGCTGGTTCAACCTTCGCGACTCGACGGCGCAGCCGCTAGCCGGCGCGCTGTTCTCCTCGGACGGGTTGCTGCGCGCGGACTATCGCCGCAAGCCGGCGTTCGGTGTGTATCGCAGGCTGATCGCCCGGTTCGGCCGCTAGCTCATCTCGCCGCGCAGCACGGCCATGCACGCCTCGCACCGGGGCCACGGCGGGTTCCACGGATAGTCGGTCACGTCCTTACCGCACAGGGCCGTATCGAGATCCTCGTTGGTGACGATGTGGCACAGCTCCTCGAACCCGGCGTCGTTGATGTTCGGCACGTTGGTGCAGTTCGGGTGGACGTTCGGCGTCCGCAGCGGCGTGGTCGGCACGGCGCCAGCATAGCTCTCTTTTGGCTGGCTGTTCAGCCGGCCGGGGCGGCCCTGGCGACCGGGTCCGAGCCGAGTCGCTCGGCCGTGCGCTCCGCCGTTCGCAGCGCCCAGCCGGTCGTGCTCACGGCTCCGATCACCAGTACGGCGGCCCCCAGCGCGGTGACGATCCACCAGCCGACATGGCTGGCGGTGGCGAAGCTCGGGCCAATCGCGGGCACGACGCTGCTGCCGACCGCGGCGCCGACGATTGCCACGCCGAGCGTGTTGCCGATCTGGCGGCTCGTCGAGGCGATGGCGGCGGCGACACCGGCTTGGGCGGAAGGCATTCCGGCAACCGCCGTGACGGTGATCGGCGGGTTGACGAACCCGAACCCGATCCCGAACACGAGGTTCGCGGCGAGCAGGTACAGCGGGGCGGTGTGCGAGGTGATCACGGTGAACATCGCGCTGCCGGCGACTAGCGCCACTCCCGCGGCGAGCAACGACGGTCGCGAGCCGAGGCTGCCGGTCAGCCGCCCGGAGATCGGTGCCAGCACCATCCCCATGAGCGCCATCGGCAGCAGGTACAGCCCGGCGTGGAGGGGGGAGAACCCGCGCACGTCCTGCAGGTAGAGCGTCTCCAGGAACAACGTGCCGCCGACGGCGCCGAACGTGCAGATCGCGATCACGCTCGCGCCGGAGAACGGGGCGCTGCCGAAGAACCGGGTGTCGATCAGCGGTTCCCGGCGGCGGAGCTCATACAGAGCCAGCGCCACCGCGCTCACCAGCGAGACCCCGAACAGCGTCAGGATCTCCGGCGAGGTCCATCCGTGGCCGGGGCCCTCGATGATCGCGTAGGTGAGCGAGGCCAGCGCGACCATCACGAGAATCTGTCCCACGGGGTCGATCCGCCGCGGCCGCGGCGCTCGGGACTCCGGGACGTACACCGCGGTCAGCGCGAACGCGATCAGCGCGACGGGCACGTTGACGAGGAACACCCAGCGCCAGCTGGCGGCGGCGATCAGTGCGCCGCCGACGATCGGGCCGAGCGCGAAGCTGAGGCCGGCCACACCTCCCCACACGCCGATCGCGTGCGCGCGCTCGCGGGGGTCTTCGAAGGTGTTGCGGATGATCGACATGGCCACCGGGTTGAGCATCGATCCACCGACGGCCTGGACGATGCGGAAGGCGATCAGCGCGCCCAGGGACGGCGCGAGCGCGCACAGCAGCGATCCGGTGGAGAACAGGGCCAGACCGATCTGGAGCACGCGGCGGCGGCCGAGCCGGTCGGCGGTTGAGCCCGCGAGCATCAACAGGGTCGCGATCACGAGCGTGTAGGCGTCGATCGTCCACTGGAGCCCCGACAGCGAGGCGTGCAGCTCGCGATGGATCGAGGGCAGCGCGACGTTGACGATCGTGTTGTCGAGACCGACCATCAGGACGCTGACCGAGCAAATCGCCAGGATCAGCAGCCGTCGAGGGCGGGGCGGCTCAACGGCGGCAGGAGCGGACATGGTTCGAGATTAGCCACCGTCCGAGGCCCCCGGTCACAGCCGGGTCGGCCCCTCATGTGGAGTCTGTTAACGAATGCGCAACGCGTGGAGCACATCTGATATATAACCGGCATCGGCGCGTCTACTGGGGTCAGTGTGGAGCAGTCGCGTGGACCAGGTTCGGCGCCGGCCGAGATCGCGTTCCAAGGCGTGGTCAAGCGATATCCCGGTCGTGATCAGGAAGCGGTGTCGAACCTCAGCTTCCAAGTCCCGCCGGGAGAGATCTGCGTCTTGATCGGCCCCTCGGGGTGCGGAAAGACGACCGCGCTGAAGATGGTCAATCGGCTGATCTCGATCACCGAGGGCGACATCACGATCGACGGCCAGAGCGTCCGCCAGCTCGAGCTGACTCAGCTGCGACGGCGGATCGGCTATGTGTTCCAGCAGATCGGGCTCTTCCCCCATCTGACGGTCGAGGCCAACATCGGCTCAGTGCCGCGGTTGCTGGGCTGGAAGAAGGAGAGAATCCGCCAGCGGGCCTGCGAGCTGCTCGAGCTCGTCGGGCTCGACCCCGAGGGCGACCTGCGCCGCTACCCGACCGAGTTCTCCGGGGGCCAGCAGCAGCGGATCGGCGTCGCTCGCGCGATGGCTGCCGATCCGCCGATCATGCTGATGGACGAGCCGTTTGGGGCGATCGACCCGATCGCTCGCGACCGGCTGCAAAACGACTTTCTGCGCCTCCACAAAGAGGTGCGCAAGACGATCATCTTCGTCACCCACGACATCGATGAGGCGATCAAGATGGGTGACCGGATCGCGATCATGCGCGACGGCCACTTGGTCCAGATCGCCACCGCCGACGAGCTCCTGGCCAAGCCCGCCGACGAGTTCGTGGCCAGCTTCGTGGGCGAGGACCGCGGGCTCAAGCGGCTGCGCGTGCGGACCGTTCGCGACATCGAGCTCGAGCCGGCCGAGGCCGGCACGCGGGTCGACGGTCTTCGGGTCAAGTTAGAGACCAGCCTCCACTTCGCCCTCTCGCAGATGCTTGCCGAGGGCGTCACGCGGATTCCCGTCGTCGGCGAGGACGGTACGGCGATCGGCTATGCGACCGTCGCTGCGATCACCGCCTTGATCGCCCCAGAGGACAGCTCCGCGCCGACGGCCGTCGCCCCGTGAGCCTCGGTCTGCCGTTCCTGACGGCCGCGGCCGGCCCGGTGATCCCGAACTTCGGCGGCGCCTCGAAATGTGTGGTCAACAACGGCCAGTTCTGCTCGGGGTGGTTCTTCCACAACTGGAGCACGGTGTTCCAGCCCGCGCTGCTCAAGCACATCGAGCTCACCGCGATCGCGGTCGGACTCGGGTTGGTGATCTCGTTCGCGGCGGCAATCCTGGCCTACAAGCAGTCCTGGTTCGAGACTCCGTTCTCGCTGTTCTCGGCCTTCCTCTACACGATCCCCAGCCTCGCCCTGTTCGAGCTGCTGGTCCAGGTCACGGGCATCAACCTGACCACGGTCGAGATCGGCCTCGTCGGCTACACGCTGCTGATCCTCTTCCGCAACACCGTGACCGGGCTGCACGGCGTGCCCCCGGCGACGATCGAAGCGGCCAGGGCGATGGGGATGACCGGTAACCAAAGCCTGTTCAAGGTGGAGATCCCGCTCGCCTTGCCGGCGATCATGGCGGGGGTTCGGATCGCCACCGTCACGACGATCAGCCTCGCCACGGTGGCCGCCTACATCGGCGGCGGTGGCCTCGGTTCGCTGATCTTCGATGCGATCCAGAGTGGCTTCAAGACCGAGTTCGTGGCGGCCGGTGCCCTGGCCGTCGCGCTGGCGATCGTCGCCGACGTGCTGCTCGTCCTGATCCAGCGCGCGATCACCCCGTGGTCGCGCCGGCGTCTGAATACTGGCTGACCCGTGCGCACCAGCGACCCCTTCAGCTTCTTCTTCAACAACCTGAACCTGTTCGGCTCAAAGACCGTCGCCCACCTCGAGCTGTCGTTCGCTTCGATCGGGGTGGCGATGGCGATCGCCCTGCCGCTCGGGATCTGGCTCGGTCACGTGCACCGTGGTTCGTTCGTGGCGATCACACTCTCGAACTTCGGGCGCGCGCTGCCGAGCCTGGCCGTGATCTCGATCCTGATCGGCATCCTCGGGATCGGGTTCCTCAACACGATGGTCGCGCTCGTGGTCCTGGCCGGGCCGGTGATCCTCACGAACGCGTACGTCGGCGTCGAGCAGGTCGATCCCGACGCCGTGCAAGCCGCCCGCGCGATGGGCATGACCGAGCTCCAGGTCCTGCTCCGGGTCGAGCTCCCCCTGGCCCTGCCTCTGATCTTTGCCGGGGTCCGCACGGCGACCGTTTATGTCGTGGCCACCGCGACCCTCGCGACCTTCGCGGGCGGAGGCGGCCTCGGTGACATCATCGTCAACGAGGCGAGCTACGGGTCCGGCGGCGTGATCGCCGGTTCGCTTACCATCACCGTGCTCGCTTTCGCCATCGATGCCCTACTCGCATTGGTCCAGTTTCGGGTAATTCCCTCTCCACTGCGTCACCAGGGCCGCAGGGCCCGAACCGACGCTGTCGTAGAAGCCACATGGGAAACCGGGCCCTCTCGTTGATCCACCTAGGAGGAATGCATGTCCCAAGTGAAACCCCGTAGACCTCATGGACCCGGCGGGCGGCGTGCGCTCCCGCCGGTGGCGCTGGCGGTATTCGCGGCGCTGTTCGTCGCCGCGTGCGGGTCGAGCTCCAGCTCGTCCACGTCTAGCTCAGGCGCGGCTCCGAGCAGCTCGACCTCGACCTCGACCTCGAGCTCGAGCTCTTCGAGCAGCGGCGCGCTGACGCTCGGGACGAAGAACTTCACCGAGGAGTTCATCGTCGGGGCGCTGTACGACCAGGCGCTGACCGCCAAGGGCTGCAAGATCAACTACAAGCCCAACATCGGCGCCACCGAGGTGGTCGACAAGGCGCTGACCAGCGGCCAGATCGACGCCTACCCCGAATACACGGGCGAGTCGGTGGCCACGGTGGCCGGCATCAACAAGACGGTCACCAGCCCGCAGGAGGAGTACAACCTGGCCAAGGCGTTCTACGCCAAGCGCGGGCAGGTGATGAGCCAGATGACGCCGTTCTTCGACACCGACGCGATCGCGGTGACGAAGGCCTATGCGGCCAAGTACGGGCTGAAGACGACGGCGGACCTGAAGAAGGTTCCGCACTTCACGCTCGGCGCACGGCCGGAGTTCCTCAGCCGGCAGGAAGGCGCGGCCGGGATGAAGTCGGTGTACGGCGTGAGCAACTTCACGTTCAAGTCGCTGGCCCTGGGCCTGCAGTACCAGGCGCTCGACAGCGGCGCCGTGAACGCGATCGACGTGTTCACCACCGACCCGCAGCTGGCCAGCGGCAAGTACGTGGTGCTCAAGGACCCGAAGAACATCTTCGGCTTCCAGAACATCGCCCTGGTCGTCGACAAGAACAAGCTGAGCGCGTGTCCGTCGCTGATGACGACGGTCAACGCGATCAACAAGCTGCTGACCACGCCGGCGATCATCGCGATGAACAAGGCCGTCGCGATCGACCACCAGCAGCCGTCAGCCGTGGCCGCGGCGTTCCTGAAGGCCAACAAACTGGGCTGAGCTGACCAGTGCTCCGGGGCGGTGTCGCCGCCCCGGAGCTCAGCTCGGAGGAGCGGTCGAGCCGCGCAGCTGCAACGCCGGTTCGACGACCACGCGACGGCGCCGCGGGCGCTCGGCGCCGATCGCCGCCAGGACCATGTCGACAGCGACCGAGACGACGTGGTCGACGTCCCAGTCGAAGCTGGTCAGCGGCGGGCTCAACAGCTCGGAGATCGGGTGGTCGTCGTAGCCGATGACCGACAGTTGATCGGGGATCTTCAGCTGGAGCTCCGTGGCCGCGGCATAGATCCCGTGGGCGATCGAGTCCGAGAAGCAGAACGCGGCCGTCGGCCTGGGCTCGGCCGTGAGGACCTCGCGGGCCGTGGCCCGCGCGCCCTCGAGGTCGTAGGGCGAGCTCACGGCGCGGACCCGCAGCTTCAGCCGCGCGGACTCCTCGGCCACGATCTGCTCGGCCGGGCGGTCGCTGGTCGGCGAGCGCGGCGGAAGCAGCACCGCGATGTCGCGGTGGCCGAGACCGTGGAGGTGCTCCAGCGCGGTCTTCACCCCGCTGCGGTTGTCAAACAGAACCTCGCCCGCGGCCCCCTCATTGAGGGCATCTCCGATCGAGACGACAGCCACC
This sequence comes from uncultured Solirubrobacterales bacterium, assembly GCA_963794825.1. Classification (GTDB taxonomy): domain Bacteria; phylum Actinomycetota; class Thermoleophilia; order Solirubrobacterales; family Solirubrobacteraceae; genus Palsa-465. The sequence goes on along the minus strand of CAWCFB010000001.1, from coordinate 1,012,720 downwards.
GAAGCGGCCAGCTCCGGCCAGAACTCGTCGTCGGGGTCCAGCGGCGAGAGAATCAAGCCGTCGACCTGCTGGTCGCGGAGCTGCGCGGCTAGGCGGCGCTGGCGCGGGGGATCGCCGCCCGCGTCGAGGATCAGCGCGAAGTGCTCGCGGTCGAGCAGCGCCCGGCCTGCGGCGGCCACGAACCGCTGCTGGTAGAGATCCTCGAGCGAGGGCCCGAGCACCCCGATCATTCCGCTGCGGCCGCTGGCCAGCGCCCGGGCGATCGGGTTGGCCTCGTAGCCGAGTTCGTCGGCCAGTTGGCGCACGCGCTCTTGGGTCTCCTCAGAGACGTGGAGCCCTCGCAGGGCATAGGAGACAGCAGCCGGCGAGACCCCTGCGGCGTCCGCCACGTCGCGGATCGTGATCCGCTTGGGCGCGGCTTCGGCGGCGCGCTTGGAGGGCGGGCTCACTAGGGCAAGCCTACCTGCGCCCTCGGGAGCCTTGACGGAGAGCGTGTTAAGCGGTTCAATGAAACGGTTAAGTGAATCGGTTAAGGAACACCGCGATCGACGTCCACCAGCACCTGTGGCCGGGGCCGGTGATCGAGATGCTGCGCGCCCGCCGTCATCCCCCGAGGCTCGATGGGTGGCGGCTGGAGCTGGCTGTTGAGGGGGAGTTCGAGGTCGCTGCCTGCGACCACGACGTCGATAGCCGCGCGGCCCAGGCCTCCGAGGACGGCTTCGGGACCGTGCTGTTGTCGCTATCGAGCGCGCTCGGGATCGAGACGCTGCCGGCCGGCGAGGCAGAGGAGCTGCTCGACGCCTGGCATGACGGCGCGCTGGCGTTGCCATCGCCGTTCGGCGTGTGGGCCAGCGCCGGGCTGGTGGCGATCGACCCGGACTCCCTCGCGCGCAGGCTCGACCAGGGCGCCGTCGGCCTCACGCTGCCGGCCCGAGTCCTCGGCGACACTCGAGGCTTCGACCACGTAAGGCCGCTGCTCGAGCTGCTCGAACGCCGCGACGCTCCGCTGTTCGTTCACCCCGGGGTTGCCCTCCCACCCCCGGAAGGCGCCCCCGGCTGGTGGGCCCCGGTGGTCGATTACGTCGCGCAGATGCACGCCGCCTGGTACGCGTTCCGAGCCCATGGTCGTGAGCGGCATCCGCAGCTGCGCGTCGTGTTCGCGCTGCTGGCCGGTCTCGCGCCGCTCCATGGCGAGCGGTTTGCCTCGCGCGCCGGGGGGCGCACGGTGGTGGACCCGCTGGCCTTTCTCGAGACGTCGTCCTACGGCGCGCGAGCGATCGACGCCATGGTCCGCGTGGCCGGGATCGATGGGATCGTGGCCGGCACCGACCGGCCGTACTCGACCCCTTCGCCGTGGGGACTCGACGGCGCAGCCCTGCACGCCGTGCGCCATCTCAACCCTGTCCGCCTACTGCAACCCAAGGAGGTGTCAGATGACCTTTTCGTCCCTGCCGTCCCGGAACCTTGAGCTGGCCGAGCTCCGAGCGCTGGTCGACGCGCTGGGCGACGATCCCGAGGGCTGGCGCCTGCGGCTCGACGGGGGTCCCGACGAGCGCCGCTACGCATCGCTTTACCGCGACGACTTCGTCGATGTGTGGGTGATCAGCTGGCAGGCCGGCGGCGACACCGGCTGGCACGACCACGACATCTCCTCGGGCGCCGTGCGCGTGGTGGAGGGCGAGCTGTGTGAGTCCAATCCCCGGTTGGGCGGCATCGCCATCGACCGGATCATCGGTGCCGGCAGCAGTTTCTCATTCGGCCCCGAGCACATTCACCGGCTGACGGGCCACGCCGAGCACTCGGTCTCGATCCACGCCTACTCGCCCCCGCTGTGGCGGCTCGGGCAGTACTCGATCACCCCCGACGGCGTGATGCGCCGCGTCTCGGTCAGCTATGCCGAGGAGCTCCGCCCACCGGAGCAGCCGGTCGCCGCATGACGGTCGAGTCGCTGATCGCGCCGACCGCCGTGACCCCGCCCGCGGCCGAGGCGCGGCCGGTCCGGACTGCGGCGGTCAGGCTCGACGGCGCGACTCTGACCCCGGAGGCCGTCGTCCTGGTCGCCCGCCACCACGTCCGCGCCGAGCTCACAGCGGCTGCGCGCCGGCGCAACCTCCGCGCGCGCCGCGCCATCGCTCGGATGCTTGAGCTCGGCGAGCCGTTGTACGGCGCGAGCACCGGTGTCGGCGCGCTCTGTGGCGCCCCAGTGCCGGCCGGCGACCGCGCCGCGTTTCAGTGGAACCTGCTGCGCAGCCATGCAGTCGATGCCGGTCCGCGGCTCTCGGAGGAGGTCGTCCGCGCAGCGATGGCGGTGCGGGCCAACCAGCTCGGCGCGGGTGGCGCCGGCGTGGCCCCGGAGCTGGTGGACGGGCTGCTCAGGGCACTGGCCGAAGACGAGGTGCCGGTCGTGCGCTCGCTGGGCTCACTGGGTACCGGCGACCTTCCCGGTCTCGCGCGGATCGCCCTCGCGGTACTGGCGCCGAACGCCCAGCTCGGCCTCCGCGACGCGCTCGGGTTCATGAGCTCCAACGCGGTGAGCGCCGGTCGCGGCTGCCTGCTCTGGTATGACGCCTCCGCGCTTCAGGCGCTGTGGACCGACGTGGCCGCGCTTTCGTTCGAGGCGGCTGGCGCCGATCCGGCCGTGCTCGCCGTCCGCGTCCACGATGGCGCCGGTGGGCCCGGCCAGATCGAGGTTGCGGCCCAGCTCCGCGCCGCGCTCGGCGTCGAGGTAAACCCGCGCCGCGGTGCCGGCGCTTCGCGCGTCCAGGATCCCTACCCGTTCCGTGTGCAGCCCCAGGTCGACGGCGTCACGGCCGAGGCCGCCGCCGCCCTCCATGGGGTGCTGGCGCGGGAGTTGAATGCCCGCGCCGAGAACGCGCTGGTCGAGCACGAGCAGCCGTGGCCCAACGGCAACTTTCACGCCGCGGCGCTCGCCGCGGCGCTCGACGCGCTGCGCGGAGCCCTGGCTGCCTCCGCCGCACTGATCGCCGCCCGGGTGAGCGCGTTACTCGGGCCTGGGTTCCTCGCGGCGACGCCGGGACGAGACTCGGGAATGATGATGCTCGAGTACACCGTCCACGCCGCCGCGGCCGAGCTGCGCTCTCTGGCGGCACCGATCGGCCCGCACGCCGCCGGGCTTTCGCGCGGCGTCGAGTCGCATGCGAGCCTGGCGCCGATTTCGGCCGCTCGCTTGGCCGAGCAACTCTCGGCGCTCAGGGTGCTGGTGGCGGTGGAGCTGGTCGTGGCGCTGCGGGCGCTGGCGGTCGGCGAGCGGGCTCCGCGGGGCCCCCGCACGGCCGATCTCCACGCGCGGGCGTCGGCTGTTTTGCCGGCGGGGCGTGGCGATCGCGACTTCGGGCAGGACGTGCAGATCGCGGCGGGGCTGATCGAGGCTTGGCTCGGGGCCGATCGCCCGATTACGTCACTCAGTTCAGAGCGAGGACCGAACCTTGTGCGTGGGCCCGGCTCAGAGCACAGGTGACGCACACGGTCGGCTCAGAACACGGTAGTGAGTGACGTTTTCGGTCTATGGGGGCTGCTCGGCATGAGGTTCGCGGCTACTTCCAGGGTCCGTGGCTGGTGAACTCGATCACCTGCTGGAACGTAGAGCGGTTGGTCCACCGCATGGTCAGCGGGATCAGCCCGGGCGCGAACGAGATTCGCTCGGCGGTGGCGCTCGAGGACCAGCGGTTCGGGTTCGGTCCCTGGGTGGCCGAGAGATGGATGGATGCGGCCTTTATCGCCGCCCACAAAGAGGCCCGGCAGCGCCTGAGGCTGCCGTTGCCGCAGTACCGGCGGCTGAACTTGCCGCGGACCTTTAACCCGAGCTCGGTGCGCAGGTCCTTCGACACATAGCCGAACCATCCCGGGTCGAATGACGGTGTGGCACTGAACGGGAGCAACTGCGCCAGGTTGGTGGTCAGGGGTCCGAGCACGGGCCTCATCACTGCCGTCGCGATCCCAGTCCAGGCGGTGTCCATTACGGCGGCACCCGGATCGTCGATCTTGCCGTCGAGATTGCGGTCGAGCCGGCTCGCGCCGCGGGCTCGCCAGCGGTCGATCAGGTCTGCGGCCGCTGCCGCAAGCTTCGTGGGGGCGGGGCCACCGTTCAGCACTCGCCTGATGATGGGCCACACCTTGATCGCCCGAAGGTCCTCGGTGGCGGCCCGGTTCATGATCGAGACGTCGTTCCATTCGTGCATGCCGGAGGTGAAGCCACGGTACAGCTGCACCCGGTGCACGGGCCCGTAGCCATAGTTGTCGGATGCCGCACCCCACCCTGGAGCAGGCTTGTTGTTCCAGTTCGTGAGGACATCGGAGCTCGGCTGGATCTGGTGCGGATGCCGGTTCAAGGACAGCCAGCCGCGCCAGTCGTACCGGCCGGTGCCGAGCGCCGGGAGGCTCGGATCGGTGCCCGGCGCCATGATCGGAAGCCGGCCCGAGGAGAAGTACGCGATGTGCCGGCTGTCGATGTAGGGCCAGTTGAAGGTGGTACCGAAGTGGTTGACGGCGCGGAAGAATTCCTGCGGGTTGTGGACGCGGTTGGAGTCCAGATCGCTCAGCGCCAGCTCCCCGGTTGGCTCATCGCCGCGGGTTGAGCGGTCGAGCGCGACGGCGTAGGGACGACCGCGCACGGTGACGGTGCCGCTGACGGGGCCGTGCACAGTCTCGTAGAACTTCAGCTCGTGGGCGGGCCGGCCGCCGGCGGGGCCAAGCAGTCCTGCGTCGAACAGGTGCATGGGGCGGCAGCGGCCCTTGTACAGGTAGTACTTCGAGGCCCGGGTTGGGCGCCCGCCCGAGGGGTTGCACAGCTGCTCGAGGAACTGCTGCTCGTTCTGGGAGTCGGCGCTGGTCAGGCTCCAGGCGAAGTCACGCCCGCGGCCGATGAACACGTACGGCGCGATCGGTGCGACGACCCCCTCGGCGTCGACGCCGCCGCCGTGGAGGTCCATCTGCATCACGATCTCCGGGTAGTAGTAGCCGAGCTGCGGCCCCATCACCGCCAGCGGATGGCCGTCGGCCGAGTGGCGGTGGCCGGCGATGATGAAGTTCGACGCGAGGCGGTGCGACTCAGCGGTGGTGACGTCGGCGGCGGCGACCGAGTTGGCCTCGGAGCCCGGGTCGATCACCATCGCGCCGGGAGTCGGTCCATTTGGCACGCCGTCGTACGGGAATGGTTTCTTGATCGTGGTCGGCGCCTCGGGGTCGTTGACCTCGCGCAGATCGCGGAACACGTTGAGGCCCGCCTTCGGGCCGAGCCTGCGCTCCAGCCGGGCCAGGAAGTCCGAGTTCGCGACCTCGTTGCCGCCCCCGTTGCCAAAAATCGAGCCAATGAAAGCGAACCCGGCGATGGCGTCGCTGAGCTTCGCTCGCGGCGTCCCCGTCTGCGGGTTCGCGGCCCCGTAAGCGTTGATGCCGTCGACCCAGTCCTGCAGGTCGCTCAGCACTTGGCGGCCCGGCGCGCCTGCCCGCCGGAGCACGTTCTCCTGACGGGTGACAAAGCTGACCGTCGCCTGGCTCGGCTTGAACGACTGACCGGAGGTGACCAGGCTGAACGGGTTGATGCCGGGCGCGTCGAGTGTCGCCAAATAGGCGGGGCCGAGCCCGGCCAGCAGCAACAGCTTGCGGTCTTCGGCGGCCACCCAGCCTGAGCCGAACATCACGTCGGCGCGGGTGCGGCCGTAGATGTGCGCGATATCGTGGCTGTCGCGGAGGATCTGGAGACCGGGCCGCCCGGTGTGCTCGCGGCGGACGATCGGGCCCTGGACCCCGAACTTCTCGGAGAGGTAGAAGCGGCGGAGATCAGCGGCGGTAACGTGGCCCTCGAGCGGGGTCAGCGCGTTGTACAGCGCGGCTTGGTCGGTCGAGTACCGGTTGACCGGCACCCCGCCGAACTCGCCCGGGGCGAGGATGTTGAAGGCCGGGCCGGAAAAGTCGACCCGGGCCGCTCCTGCGGCGGCGATCAGCAGGAATGCGATCAGCGTTGCGGCGACGCCGCGAGCGACTCGTGCCACGGTCTCCCTCTCACTCGACACAGGCGATGACTCCGAAGCGCGGCCAGCCTACCACCGGCTAGAGCAGGCGGACGATCGCGAAGATCCCGACGGCGACGATCACGAGCCGGAATGCCGGCGCGGGCAGCCGACGGCCGTAGCGCGCGCCGAGCACGCCGCCGATGATCGACCCGGCGGCGATCAGCGCCGCGGCGCGCCACGAGACGTGCGCGGCGAAAGCGAAGATCACGCCGCCGACCAGATTGACCAGTCCCGCCAGCACCACCTTGACCGCGTTGAGCCGCTGGAGGTCGTCGTCGAGCGCTAGACCGAGGATGGCCAGCAGCATGATCCCCTGGGCGGCACCGAAGTACCCGCCGTACACGCCGGTGCCGAACACGCCGAGCATCGCCAGCGGGCCGACGTGGACCGCGCCCACGCGCCGGCGCGCTCCGAGCGCACGCGACAGGCGGTCTTGGAGCAGGATCAATATCAGCGCGACGATGATGAATGCGGGAACGATCGCCTTGAACGCCGAGGCCGGCAGGGCGAGGAGCAGGACCGCACCCACGATCCCGCCGAGGACCGATGCCACCGCCAATCGGATCACCCGCGAGCGCTGCCCCGCCAGCTCGCGCCGGTAACCGAATGCACCCGAGGCCGAGCCGGGCACTAGCCCGATCGTGTTCGAGACGTTGGCCACGACTGGTGCGTAGCCGAACGACAGGAGCACAGGGAAGGTGATCAGCGTCCCAGAGCCGACGACCGTGTTGATCGTGCCGGCGGCGATGCCGGCGGCGAAGATCGCGAGCGCGTGGAGCGGCGCCATCGCTGCAAACTAGCGGCAGGCGGCCCGATCTGTTCGTCCTGGTCGGGGCGAAGGACGACGATCTCGCCGGGCGCGTTGTCGAGCAGCCAGGCGACGTCGTCGGCATCGAACCCGGCCCCGCCGTGCGACGCGGCCGCGATCACGATCCGGTCGAAGCGCTCGTTTGCCAGCGCGTGGCGCAAAGCGTGTCGGCACGTCCGGCCGCGTTCGATCCGCGCATCGACCGGCACGGCGAACGCTGCCGCTCGCTGCTCGATCGCCTCCTGGAGCGGGATCGCGAGCCCCGACTGCCGTGGCAGCGATGCGTCGAGGGGCAGGTCGAGGGACACGCGGCACAGGAACACCGGCACGAGCGTCGCTTCCTCGGCACTGGCCAGCCGCAGCGCAGCATCGAGCGCGCGCGAGGACAGCGCAGGTGCGACGAACGGGAACAAGATCCGCCGCGCGGAGCCATCCGCCGGCTTGACCGGTGCGCGCAGTCGGTAGCTGAAGTATGCGTAGGCGAGCGCGACGAACCCGACTGCGAGTAGGACGACAAGCGCGATCAGGACGGCGGTCATGGGGCGTCCTTTCGTTGCGTGCGGTCGGCGACGATCCGCAGATCGACTCCGGGGAGCAGCCCCAGGAGCCTGAACGGCAGCGCGGGCTGGGTCAGCCTGCGCAAGGCGTTGCGCGGCTGCGGGGTGCCCATCAACACGTAGGTCGTGCCACGCGCTTCGGCGATCCGCTGTGTGACCAGCGCCACATCGTCTCCGTGCTCCACGAGCAGGTGGGCGCCGAGCACGCTGGCCAGCCGGCGCAGAGCGTCGAGCTGTTCCTGCTCGTCCTCGCTGAGGTCGTGGTCGGAGACCCACAGCAGGTCGAGTTCGGCGCCGAGCCGCTGCGCCGAGCGCCATGCCCGCCGAACCACGCGCTGGGATTTCGGACTCGGTTTGATCAGCGCGAGCAGCCGTTCGCCGATCGCCTGCGGTGCAGCATTGTCGAGCAGCCGCTCATCGCGGGGGCGAACGCCGGTGCCGGGGTCGGGGAGGATCCGCTTGGCCTCGACCTCCTCCGCGACCTGCCGCAGCGCGACCTCGCGCAGCGCCGAGAGGTTTTCCACTTTGAAGAAGTTCTGAAGCGCAGCCTGGATCCGCTCGCCGGGGTAGACCTTGCCGGCCTGCAGCCGCTGGATCAGCGACTCCGGCGTGAGGTCGATGAGGATGACGTCGTCTGCGGTCCCGATCACCGCATCGGGAACCGTCTCGCGAACGCGGATCCCGGTCAGCTCCGCGACCTGATCGTTGAGCGACTCGAGGTGCTGCACGTTGACCGTCGAGTACACATCGATCCCGGCGGCGAGTACGTCGGCGATGTCCTCGTAGCGCTTGCTGTGCTCGACTCCCGGGGCGTTCGTGTGGGCGAGCTCGTCGATCAGGCAGAGCTCGGGGGCACGTTGGAGGACCCCGGGAAGGTTCATCTCCTCGATGATCGAGTCGCGGTAGGAGATCCTCCGGCGGGGGACGAACTCGAGGCTCTCGGCCTGGGCGATGGTCTCCGAGCGGCCGTGTGGCTCGAGGTAGCCGATCACCACGTCGCGGCCGGCCTCCGCCTCGGCCTGCCCCTCCTGCAGCATCCGGTAGGTCTTGCCGACGCCGGCGGCCATCCCCAGAAAGATCTTGTAGCGACCGCGCGCCACAGTGCACTCACCCTACGCCCCGAGGAGGTTGTGGACGATCAGGTCGATCAGCTTGATCCCGACGAAGGGCGCGATGATTCCGCCGAGTCCGTAGATCCACAGGTTCCGTCGCAGCAGCGCGCTCGCGCCGATCGCGCGGTAGCGCACGCCGCGGAGCGAGATCGGAATCAGGGCCGGGATCACGATCGCGTTGAACACGATCGCCGAGATCACCGCCGAGCGCGGGGTGCCGAGGCTCATGATGTTGAGGACGTGGAGCGGACCCTGGCCGTGCTTGGAGACCGCCCAGGTGGAGGCGAAGATCGCCGGCAAGATGGCGAAGTACTTCGCGACGTCGTTGGCGATCGAGAACGTCGTCAGCGAGCCCCGGGTGATCAACAGCTGCTTACCGACCTCAACGATCTCGATCAGCTTCGTAGGGTTGGAGTCGAGGTCGACCATGTTGCCCGCCTCGCGCGCGGCCTGGGTGCCGGTGTTCATGGCCACGCCGACGTCGGCCTGCGCGAGCGCCGGCGCGTCGTTCGTGCCGTCACCGGTCATCGCGACCATCCGGCCCTGAGACTGCTGCTCTCTGATCAGCGCCAGCTTCGCCTCTGGCGTCGCCTCGGCGAGGAAATCGTCGACGCCGGACTCCTCCGCGATCTTCGCGGCCGTAAGCCGGTTGTCACCGGTGATCATGACCGTGCGGATGCCCATCGCGCGGAGCTGGTCGAACCGCTGGCGCATCCCCTCCTTGATCGTGTCCTTGAGGTAGATCACGCCCAGGATCTGGCTGTCGCGCGCGACAGCGAGCGGCGTGCCACCCTCGCGGCCGATCCGGTCGAGCGCCGGCTGTAGCTCGGTCGGTGGCTTGCCGCCCTCATCGGTGACGAACTTGATCACCGCGTCGCCGGCGCCCTTGCGGAGACGGCGCCCATCGAAGTTGACGCCGCTCATCCGCGTCTGCGCGGTGAACGGCACGAACTCCGCGTGGAGCTCGCCCATGTCGTGCTGGCGGATCCCGTATTGCTTGGCGAGCACGACGATCGAGCGGCCCTCGGGCGTCTCGTCGGCGAGCGAAGAGAGCTGCGAGGCCTCGGCCAGCTCTGACTCGGACACGCCCGGCATCGGGATGAACTCGGAGGCCAGCCGGTTGCCGATGGTGATCGTCCCCGTCTTATCGAGCAGCAACACGTCGACGTCGCCCGACGCCTCGACGGCACGGCCGGACAAGGCAAGCACGTTGCGGCGCACGAGCCGGTCCATGCCGGCGATCCCGATCGCAGACAGGAGCGCGCCGATCGTGGTCGGGATCAGCGCGACGAGCAAGCTGATTGAGGTGGTCTCGGAGATCGAGGTGTGCGCGAACAGGCCGAACGGGCGCAAGGTGGCGACGACGATCAAGAAGATCAGCGTCAGCCCGGCGAGCAGGATGTTCAGGGCGATCTCGTTCGGGGTCTTGCGGCGCGCGGCGCCCTCGACCAGGGCGATCATCCGGTCCAGGAACGACTGGCCGGGCTCCTGCGTGATCTCGACGACGATCCGGTCCGAGGTGACGCGGGTGCCGCCGGTCACGGCCGAGCGATCGCCGCCTGACTCACGGATCACGGGCGCGGACTCGCCAGTGATCGCCGACTCGTCGACGGTGGCAATCCCTTCGACCACGGTGCCGTCGCCCGGGATCAGCTCGCCGGCCTCGACAACGACGATGTCGCCGCGCGTGAGCTCGGTGGCTCGCTTCTCCGTGCCGTCCTGCATTCGGGCGACCGTCTCCTGGCGCATCGAGCGCAGCGTGGCGGCCTGCGCGCGGCCGCGTCCTTCGGCGAACGCCTCGGCCATGTTGGCGAACACGACGGTGAGCCACAGCCAGACGGAGATCACGAACGTGTACCAGGACGGATCGCTGCCGCCGAGCGCTTTGCCACCCCCGAGCTGAATGAACCAGGTCACGGTGGTGATCAGCGCGCCGATCTCGACCACGAACATCACCGGGTTGCGGACCTGCACCCGCGGATCGAGCTTCTTGAAGCTGTCGATCAGCGCCCGCCGGACGATGTCACGCCGGAACAGCGAGATCGCGCGGCGCTCGGCGGGGGCGCTGCCCGGTGCGGTGTCGACCGACATCAGCGTGTCCCTTCGCCGAGCCGGTTCAGGGCGAGATTGAGCTCGAGCACGTTGACCGTCCGCTCGCCGATGAAGCCCAGCCCCCGGCCGCCCGTGTACTTCGAGACGAGGCGCATCACCGTGGGCAGCGACAGGTGGCGGACCGCAGCGATGCGGTAGGCCTGGATGTCCGCGTTGGCGATCGAGATGTCGGGGTCGATGCCGGAGGCCGAGGTGTCGGCGGCGTCGACCGGCACCTTCGCCGCGCTGAGTCCGCCGGGGTAGTACGCGCCGTTCAGGTGGATGTAGGTCTGGAGGTTGGACTTGATCGCGGCGAGCGTGATCGTGCTGTTCGGTCCGTAGTTGGCGAACGCCGTGGCGGCGGGGTTATCGGCCGGCGTCGTCCCGGACGGCCGGGTCTGGAAGTACTGCGGCTCCCCCCGGAGGTTCTGCCCGATCAGCTTTGAGCCGACGAGCCTGCCGTCGAGGTACACCTTCTGGCCGTTGGCGTTGCCGGGGAAGGCGACCTGGCCGATGCCTTCGATCACGAGCGGGAAGACGACGCCGAGCAGCAGCGTGAACATGAGGATCGCGATGGCCGAGGAGATGATGTCCTTGCGTAGCGTCATCAGTAGAGGTGGGGGGTCAGGCCCTGCACGATCGGTCCGAGCAGCAGGGCGGGGAAGAAGGTGAGCGCGCCGACGAGGACGATCACGCCGATCAGCAGCACCACGAAGGTCGGGTTGTCCGTCCGCATCGTGCCCAGGCCGCCGGGGCTGACGCGCTTGCCGGCGAGCGCGCCGGCGACCGCGAGCGCGAACAGGATCGGCGCGAAGCGCGCGAACAGCATCGTGAAACCACCGAGCAGGTCGGCGAGCTTGATCCCGTGCGCGCCGAGGTTGCCCGCGTTTGGCTGGACGTAGCCGGTGTAGCCGGCTAAGGCCGACCCGTTGTTGTTTGCCTGGCTCAGGTACGCGTAGAAGCTTTCGGAGAAGCCCTGTGGCCCGTGGCCGGCCACGGCGGTGTCGATCGACGCCCGGCCGGCCTTGGTGGCGGTCGCGAGCGCGGTCGCGAACAGGGCGCTCAGCGGCGTCATCAGCAGCCCGATCGCGACGAGCTTGATCTCGCGCGCTTCGATCTTCTTGCCCAGGTACTCGGGCGTGCGGCCGACCATCAGCCCGCCGATGAACACCGCCAGTAGGACGTAGAGGAGGATCGAATACAAGCCGGTGCCCACACCGCCGAAGATCACCTCCGAGGCGCTCAGGTTCGCGAACGGCACCGCGCCGCCGATCCCGGTGAACGACTCGAGCGCGCTGTTGACCGCGCCACAGGACGTGACGGTGGTGACGACGTCGAACAAGGCGGATCCGGCGATGCCGAACCGCTGCTCTTTGCCCTCGAGGTTGCCCCCGGTGGACCCATGGATGACGCCTGTGTGCAGACCTGCCAGGTGCTGAGCCGGTGAGCCGTGCGCCTCGGCGACGTAGGCGACGATCGCCGCGCCGAGGAACATCACCATCATCGTTCCGTAGATCGCATATCCCTGGCGGCGGTTGCCGGTCATCCGGCCATACGTGAACACCAGGGCGGCGGGAATGACCATCACCGCCAGCATCTCGACCAGGTTCGAGAAGCCCGTCGGGTTCTCAAACGGGTGCGCCGAGTTCGTGTTGAAGAAGCCGCCGCCGTTCGTTCCGAGCTCCTTGATCGACTCTTGGAGGGCGACCGGCCCCATCGCGATCTGTTGGGGCAGGTGCGCGAGTCCGCCGATCGTCGCGTAGTGCGAGAAGTTGTCGATCACGCCCTGTGAGAGCAGCAGGATCGCGACCAGGAACGAGATGGGGGTCAGGACCCACAGCACGGTGCGGGTCAGGTCGAACCAGAAGTTGCCGATCTCGCGGCCGCTGCGGCCGATGATCCCGCGGATCAGCGCGACGGCGACCGCGATTCCGACCCCCGCCGAGAGATAGTTCTGGACGGTGAGCCCCAGCATCTGGCTGAAGTAGCTCATCGTGGTCTCGCCGCCGTAGTACTGCCAGTTCGTGTTCGTCACGAACGAGGACGTCGTGTTGAAAGTGACGTCCCAAGTCCCCGAGTGGAAGTGCTGCGGGTTCAGCCCGGTCCAGTTCCACAGCGTCTGCGTGCGCAGGATGAAGTACAGGGTCAGCCATCCGAACAGCGAGAAGATGATCAGGCTCTTCGCGTACCCCTTCCAATCTTGGCCCTGGGCCGGGTCGACTCGGAGCAGCTTGTAGATCAGCCGCTCCGGCGTACGGAACAGCGGGTCGAGGATCGTGCGCTCGCCGCCGTAGACCGCCGCCATGTAGCGGCCGAGCGGCATCGCCAGCAGGGTCACAATCAGCACGAAGCCGAAGATCGTCAGCCAGCCGGCGAAGGTCATCAGAACCGCTCGCCGCGGAGTAGTGCGTACAGCAGGTAGGCGCACACCAGGACCGAGACGATCAGCCCGAACAGGTCACTCCCGCTCATCGCCGCCGCTCGTCTTCCGGGCTCGCCTGAACGGCCGCGGCGGGAGTCATCCGGCGGCTCATATCCGGTCGATTCCGTAGATCAGCGCGTACAGCAGGGCGAACATCGCGATCCCGATCAGAATGGCTACAACGTCCATGTCGACGATCGTGGCGCGGCCACCGTGAAGGCCGCATGGAGAAACCTCCTCGCCCCATGAAGATGTTGTGAAGGCGGGTAGGATCCGTCTGAGGTGAGCCGGGAAGTCTGGTCGGCGCCCGGTTCGCGCTACCTACGGAGGCTCACCTGTCGGAACTGCTGTTCATCGCGTCGCTCGCCGTGACTCTGTTCGCGGCGCGGATGTTTGCCCGCCGGCTCGACCGGATTGGGGCTCGGTTCGGTCTGCCCGAAGTGCTGATTGGGCTGCTGACCGCGCTCGCCGCGGACGGTCCGGAGATCTCCTCAGCCGTGTTCGCCCTGATCAAGGGTCAGCACGGCGTAGGCGTTGGCGTGCTCGTCGGATCGTGCACGTTCAACATCGCGTCGATGCTCGGCGTCAGCGCGATCGTTGCCGGCCGGGTACGGGCTGAGCGCGCGACGCTGACCCTCGATGGTCCCGTCGCCGCGGCGGTCACGGTGATCGCCGTGGTGGCGCTGCTCGGCTGGATCGCTCCCGGAGTCGCGGGCGTCCTCGCTCTCGCCGTCGCCGGCGTGTACCTGATTCAGATCTTGCGGACGGCCGAGATGGCCAAGCCGGTCGGACGGCCCGACCCGGGATCGGATGATCCGACCCATCATCTGTTCGGCCTGATCGTGCTCGACGTCGTGTTGATCGTCGCCGGCAGCGCTGGGATGGTGCAGGCTGCGCTCACGTTAGGGGACAGCTGGGGCGTCTCCCACGCGCTGCTCGGCACGCTCGTGCTCGGTCCGCTGACGAGCATTCCCAACGCCATGACGGGCATCCGGCTCGGGCTTGCGTCGCGCGCCGAGGCGCTCGTCGGTGAGGCGCTCACCAGCAACACCCTCAATCTCGCCCTCGGCGTGATCGTGCCCGGTCTGTTCGTGGCGCTTGCCGCGTCGACATCGACCGACCGCCTCGAGCTGTGGTGGCTGCTCGGCACGACCGTGATCACTGTGCTGCTGCTGGCCCAGCGCCAGGGGCTGGGACGGATCGGCGGCTCGCTGTTGATAGTGCTCTACGGCGGATTCGTCGCGATCGCCCTCACGGGCTGATCAGCCGACGAATCGGTAGCCGACGCCGGGATCGGTGCGGATGTAGCGCGGGCCGTCTGCGGGCTCGATCTTCCGTCGTAGGTTGGCGATGTGCGCGCGCAGCACCTGCGTGTCGTCGCTGTAGCCGGCGCCCCAGACCGCCACCAGCAGATCACGGTGGGTCATCAGCCGACCGCGGTTACGCGCGAGTAGTCGCAGCAGGTCGAACTCGGTGGGGGTGAGGTGGATCTCCTCGCCGTCGCGGTGCACGGTGCGGCGGCCGAGATCGACGATCAGCCCATCGGCGGTGATCACCGATTCGTCGGGTCCGGGAGCGGTTCGGCGAAGGTTCGCCTCCAGCCGGGCGATCAGCTCGCGCGGGCTGAACGGCTTGGTCACATAGTCGTCGGCCCCAGCCGCGAGCGCCCTGACCTTCGCGTCCTCGTCGCCGACGGCCGACAGCACGATCAACGGGATCTGCGTCCACTCGCGTAGCCGGCGGCAGAGCTCAACCCCGTCTCCGTCGGGGAGCACGAGATCGATGATCGCCGCCTCGGGGCGGCCGACGGCGGCCACGTCGAGCGCCTCCTCGACCGTCGATGCCGGGAGCGCTTCGAAGCCCGCGTCGCGGAGAATCACCCGCAGCGCGCGGAGGATCTGCTGCTCGTCATCGCAGACGAGCACACGGGCGCGCTCGTTCACACGGTCACGCCGACAGTCGGGTGCGGCGTCGGCGGGGCTGGCGGGCCCTGATCGTCGACCGGCAAGGCGACAACAAAGCTCGTTCCCTGGCCGGGGAGGGACTCGACCGAAATCGTGCCCCCGTTGGCCTCGACGAACCCCTTGGCGATGGCCAGCCCGAGACCCGAACCGGTCCACCGACCAGCGCTGGCCTGCGGACCGCGGTAGAACGGCTCGAAGATCCGGTCGCGGTCGGCGGCCTTGATCCCCGGCCCCTGGTCGACCACGCGGATGATCACGTGCGGCCCCAGGCGGCGGGCTTGGACGTTGACGGGCAGGCCGTTCGAGTACCGCCGGGCGTTCTCGAGCAGGTTGGCGAACGCCCGCTCGAGCTGCGCGGCGTCGGCGCGCACGGAGGGGACGCCCGGATCGATCGTCAGCCTGATGTCGCCGCCGCTGCCGAGGCCGTCGCGTGCAGCGAGCATCACCTCCTCGAGCGAGACCCAGTCCAACCGCGGCTCGGCGCCGCCCGCTTGGAGCTTGGACAGGTCGAGCAGTTTGTCGACCAGCGTCGCAAGCCGCTCGCCCTCACCGACCACGGCGGCGCTCAGCTCAGTGCGTTCCTCCGAGCTCAGCGAACCCGCGCCGAGCGCGTGGCCGGCGGCCACGATCGCCGTCAGCGGCGTGCGCAGGTCGTGCGAGACGGCGCGCAGCAGCGCGGTCTTGACGTCGTCGGAGCGGCGCAGCGCGGCGGTCTCGACGGCCTCGGCCTGCAGCGCATCGCGGCGCAGCGCGATCGCGACCAGCGCCTCCAGCGACGGCACCACCTGCGTCCGCAGTCGCTCGAGCGTCCCGGAGTCGAGCCCGCGCGGCACCAGCAGAGTCGCCAGCTGTCGACCTTCGGTGTCCCGCAACGCGAACGGCCGTTGACGCTCGTCCCCGTCGGCGGCTCCGAGCTCGATCGCCGCGGACGGGATCGCCAGCGCCTCGGCCACGCGGTGCGCGGTCGTCCCGAGCGCACCGGTGGTCTCGGTGCCGGCCAGTAGCTCGCGCGCCAGCGACGCCGCGAGGTCGGCCTCGGCACGCCTTCGCTCGGCCTCGGCGGCGCGGGACCGGGCGACCTCGGCGATCGCGGAGACGACGATCGCGACGAGCACGAAGGCGACCAGCGCAACCCAGTCGCGGCTGTCGCCGATCGTGAATCGACCGGTCGGCGGGATGTGAAAGAAATTGAACGCCGCCGCGCTGAGCAGCGAGGTGAACAGGCCCATTGCGAGTCCCCAGTAAGCGGAGACGATGAGCACCGCTGGGAGGTAGACGACGCTGAGCGACACAGTCGGAGCGACCCGCTTGAGCGCGTAGATCGCGCCGGTGGCGGCGGCGACGGTGACGGCGGCGACGAGCAGCCCGGAGACGCGTCCGGGGCGACTGCCGCCGACCGCGCTGGCCCGCGATGTCGGTCCCATCGGGGGTCAGCTCCCGTAGGAGGCCGGCGGCGGCGACGCTGACTGCGCCTGGGCGATCTGCGCCAGCAGTGCCGACGGGCTCGTCCCGCCGAGCACGCGGAGCCGGGGCAGCCGGTAAGGGTCACTGGAAGGGCTCGCCCAGCCGGGGATGACGGTCGTCGAGCCCTGGTATCCGGCCGTCTTGACCTCAGCGATCACGGTCGCGTTGTAATGGCCCGACGGATAGCAGAACCAGTTGACCGGCACGCCGTACTCGCGCTGAATCGTCGTGCGCGCGCTGGCGACCTGCGCCTGGAGCTCCGACGGCGTCAGCGCGACCAAGTCGGCGTGGCTGATCCCCTGGGTGTCGAGCTCCCAGCCTGCGGCGACCAGGGCCTTGACCTCGGCTGTGGTTAGCCCGCCCTGCGAGGGCGGCAGGCCCGTCAGCTGGATGTTCTCGTCGGCGACCCAATGCAGGCCCTGGAGCACGGGCAGCGCGTTCGCGTATTGCGAGTGGTAGCCGTTGTCGAAAGTCAGCACGATCGGCTTGCCGGGGCCAAGCGGGACGCCCTTCGTCCAGAACGCCTCCAGCTGGTCAAGCGTGACCGCGTGCCAGCCGGCGTTCTTGAGCGCTTGCATCTGCGCCGCGAACTCGGCGGCGGGGACGTACAGGCCGGGGAACGGCGCGCCCGGCGGTGGCGGAGCGATCACGTGGTACATCAGGATCGGAACGGGAGTGCTGCCCGGTTTGCCGGTCGGCGTCCCGGTCACGGTCGAGCCGGAGTGGGTCGCCCGGCCGGCCGCGCCATGGTGGTGGCGTCCGCGGCTGTGGTGGGCCGTGCTGGCCACCTTCGCTGGACTGGACGTACCCCCGGAGGAGGCGACGGCGACGGCGACAACCACGATCGCCACGAGTGCGACGGCGGCCAGGGCGGCGACCCGCCGCCGGCGGAGCCGCAGCTCGCGCTCCCGAGCTCGCGCCAGGCGGCGCGCCTGTACTTCCTCGAGGTTCATCGGCTGGTGAATGTATAAAGGACTCCGCGGCGCGATCACGAAACGGTCCGTCATGCTTCTGAAACGTCATGGACCCGGGATCGAAACCCGTCCGGTCCACAACGCCGCAGGGTTGGGCCATCTGCAACCGGAGTCGGTGGCCATCATGCGATGGCTCACCCAGCGCAAGGTCGAGTACGTGCTGGTCGGCGCGGTCGGTTCGGCGATCCGGGGCGACACCGCCGCGCGCGGACCGGTCGCGATCGTGCCCGCGCCGTACGGCCGCAATCTGGAGCGTCTCTCGCAGGCCCTGAACTCGGCGCACCCCCGGCGCCGCGGCGTCAGGGAGGCGGAGAACCTCGCGATCAAGATGACGGCGGAGAAACTCGCGAGTCCGCAGCGGTGGACGCTGCGATGCGGCGCCCACGACGTCGACATCGAGGGCCGGGCAAAAGGCTTGCCGCGCTATCAGGAGCTGCTGTACGAAGCCGGGTCGTTCGAGCTCGAACCGGGACTTAAGGTGGAGGTCGCCTCGCCGGAGGACCTCGAGCATTACGAGCACGTCAAGCGGACTGGTTTCGCGCCCGAGATCCGGATCACGCGCCAGGCGCGCGACCGCAGCGAAACTCATACGGAGTCCTAAATCTGCAGCGCTAGCCTGGGCGGATGCCGAGGCGCTCAAGGCAAGCGCTGATCGGGGCGGCAGCCGCGATCGTCCTGCTGTTCGTCACGTGGTTTCTTGCCTTCCACGTGAGCCTGTTCAAGCAGGCCGACCAGAAGATCCTCACGGGATTCGTGGGGCTCGACAGCCCGCGGCTGTTCCCGATCGTCAGCTGGATCGCGCATCTGTGCAACCCGAAGCCGTACGTGTTCTTTGCGGCGGTGCCGGTGATCGTCGCGCTGGCCCGTAAGCGGGTCCGCGTCGCGGCCGCGGTCACGGCCACGCTGCTCGGAGCGAACGTGACGACCCAGCTGTTGAAGCCGCTGCTCGCCGACCCGCGTCCGTCCTCGTTGCTGCACGGACTGGTTCCCGTCGCGCCGGCGTCATGGCCGAGCGGTCACGCTACGGCGGCGATGGCGCTGGCGCTGACCTCGGTGATCGCCGCCCCCGCGCGGTTGCGGCCCTACGTGGCTGCGCTCGGCGGCGTCTTTGCCATCGCAGTCAGCTACTCGTTCCTCACGCTCGAATGGCACTACCCCAGCGATGTGCTGGGCGGCTTCCTGGTCGCGGCCGCGTGGACGCTGCTGGCCGTGGCGGCGGTCACCGCATCCGACGTGCGGGAGCCGCGTGGGCGGCCGGGGGCGCAGGCCGCGCGGACGCTATCGCCGCGCGAGGTGCTGCTGCCGCCCGCGCTCGCCGTCGGCGCCGCGATCGCCCTGGTCGGGCTGGTCGCGGTCATCAGGCCTCACGCCGTGGTCACGTACGCGCGCCAGCACGCGACGTTCATGATCGGCGCGCCCGCGATTGGGCTATTGGCGCTGGCCATCGCCACAACGTTGGTGCTCGTGCTGCGGCGCGAGCCGGCCGTCAGTGCTCAGCGATAGCGGCCCGGCTCCCAAAGCGGCTCTTCGCCCTCGTTGGCTCCGCGGGCGAGGATGAACAGCAGGTCGCTGAGACGGTTCAGGTAGCGGACAACCTCGGCGTTGATCTCCTCGCCGGCCGCGATCGCCAGCCGTTCGGCGCGCCGGCACACTGTCCGGGCGACGTGCAGGTGGGCCGCGGCGGCGGTTCCGCCCGGGAGCACGAACGACTTCAGTGGTTTGAGCTCCGAGTTGACCTCATCGCAGCGCTCCTCAAGCCATGCGGTCTGCTCGGGAATCACTCGCAGACGGTCCTTGGAGGGGTCCTCGGGCGCCGCGACGTCGGCCCCGACGTCGAACAGGTCGTTCTGGATGCGCCGCAGCCACTCGGCGTACTCGGCGGGAAGTCCATCGATGGTCAGGGTCACGCCGAGCTGCGCGTTGAGCTCGTCGACGGTCCCATAGGCCTCGATCCGAGGGTGGGTCTTGCGCACCCGGCTCATGTCGGCGAGGTGCGTTTCGCCGCCGTCACCGAGCCGCGTGTAGATGCGAGTCAGGTTTACGGTCACTGGCTACTGAGTCTACGCACGCGGTACGATCGTCCCGTTCAAGGTCGGGTGGTGATGGGAAGCCGGTGTGACTCCGGAGCGGACCCGCCACTGTGATCGGGGACGCCGGACGCTCGTACTGCCACTGGATCGCCCACGGTGACCCGGGAAGGCGCGGCCGGTAGATCCCGTAAGCCAGGAGACCAGCCCCTGACCGCCAAGCCGATACTCCCTCGTGGAAAGGGGTGGCTCTCTCATGCATCGCAAACACATCCTCGCCTCGGGCGGCGCTGCTCTGGCGCTCGCGCTGGCGCTCGCCGTGACGGTCGCGTCGGCGGCGGCCTCGTCGCCTGGCGTCAAGATCCGAATCGAGGGCTTGACCAAGACGCTGCTGCCGACGACCGTCGTCCACGCCGGCAGCGGATTCATCACCAAGGGCGGCACGCCGAAGGGGTCGTGCCCGGCCGCCTCGGGGGCTGGGGCGCTCGACGCCGCCACCCATCACGAGTGGAACGGCGCCTGGGACCCCAAGTACCAGGCGCTCTCGGTGATTTCAGTTCTCGGAGAGACGCACGCGCTCGCCTCAAAGACCTACTGGAGCATCTGGGTCAACAACGCCTACGCGCCGGCAGGGATCTGCGGGCTCAAGCTGCAGGCCGGGGAAACGCTGCTGTTCGCCGCTGTCCCCGATACGCCGACCGAGTATCCGCTCGGGCTGAGCGGCCCGGGGACGGCGACCGCGGGCAAGGCGTTCACGGTCCGGACCGTCGCCTACAACGGCGCCGGTAAGGCGAAGCCGCTCGCCGGCGTGACCGTGGCCGGCGGTGGCGTCATGGCGACCTCGAATCGCCACGGGGTGGCGACGATCACTGACTCACACACCGGCAAGCTCGTGCTGCGAGCGTCGAAGCGAGCCTACGTCCGCGCCGCGGCTCTGACGGTGCGCGTGAAGTGAGCCGCCGGGCGCGATTGGCGCTCGCAGCGGTGGCGGCCACGTTCATCGTGGTCGCCATCGCCGGGTGTGGTCTCGGCGCCGGCCCCGGCACCGCGGGGGTCACGGTGACGATCACGCAGGGCTTCGGTTCGGAGGAGATCGGTGCGGCGACGGCGGCGCACGTTCCCGGCTCGGAGACCGTGATGCGGATGCTCGAGCGGCGGTTCAACGTGTCCACCAAGTACGGCGGCGGGTTCGTCGAATCGATCGATGGCCATTCCGGGAGCAGCGTGCGCAACGACTGGTTCTACTACGTCAACGGCATCGAGGCGACGAGCGGCGCCGCCGCGACGGCCGTTCACCATGGCGACCACGTGTGGTGGGACCTCCACGACTGGAGTGTCACGGACACGATCCCGGCGGTCGTGGGCTCGTTTCCCGAGCCGTTTCTAAACGGCATCGGCGGCAAGCGCTTTCCGGTCACGCTCGAGTGCGCCACCGACGTACGGGCCGCCTGCGACCGCGTCGGCAAGGAGCTGAAAGCGGTCGGGGTACCGTCCGCCCCCCAGCTGCTCGGAACCGGCTCCGGGACCGACTCGATCGCCGTCGTCGTGGGCACCTGGGCAGATGTCCGGGGCGAGATTGCCGGCGTGCTGATCGGCAACGGGCCGAAAACGAGCGGCGTCTACGTCCGGTTCGTCAATGGAGCGCTGGCCTTGCTCAACCCGCACGGCCAGACCGTGCGCACGCTGCACGCCGACGCCGGCCTGATCGCGGCGACGAGCGAGAACCAAGCCGCCCCGACATGGGTCGTCACCGGAACCGATGCCGCCGGCGTCAACGCCGCGGCGGCCAACCTGACGCCGGGCGCGCTGCACGACCACTTTGCCCTGGCGGTACAGGGTGGGGTCGAGGTTCCCGTGCCGCTGGAGGCGGGTCGGTGAGCTATCAGCGGCGCGCCTCGCCGCTCCACGCGGCGCGGGCCGCTGCGGGGTGTCTGTACTGCCTGGCTCTGCTGGTCGCGGCGCTGCTGATCCAGGAGCCGATCGTGCTCGGCGCGATCGTTCTCTCGATCCTTGGCGCCGGGGCCTTCGCGGGCGTGGGACACGAGATCAGGCGCGCGCTGCTGTTCGCGGCGCCGATGGGGTTGCTGATCGCGGTGATCAATATGTTCGCCTCCCAGCAAGGGCTGACCGTGCTCGCGCGGCTCGGCGATCTGCCGGTGCTGGGGAACACCGACATCACCCTCGAGGCGACCGTCTACGGAGGCGTACTGGCGCTGCGCGCCGCAGCGCTGATCCTGTGCGGGGCCTTGTACACGCTGGTCGTCGATCCCGATGAAGTGCTCTCGCTGTTTCGCCGGGTGTCATTCCGCTCGGCGCTGACGGCCACATTGGCGACGCGGCTGGTGCCGGTCCTCGTCCGCGACTCCCGCCGCGTGGCGGACGCGCAGCGTTGCCGCGCGGTCGGCGGGACGTCGCGCTTCGCGGTGATGCGTGCCGTGGGGTCGGGGGTGCTCGATCGAGCGCTCGATGTCGCGGCGGCGCTGGAGGTACGGGGCTACGGCGGCGCGGGCAGGCCGGCGCGAGGCAAGACGACGTGGTCTCGGTTCGATTGGCTGTTTCTCTCCGCGGCGGGCATGGTGCTCGCCCTCGCCATCGCCGCCCGGGCGGAGAATTGGACGCCCTTTCACGCCTACCCCGGGCTTTACTCGCCGGTCGGCATAGGCGTCGTGCTGGTGGCGCTCGGGTTCGTGTTGGTCGGGTGGCTGCCGTTTCTCGAACGGCGGGGGGTTGGCCGTTGAGCGCTTCAGTCGTCGAGTTTGACCGGGTGTCCTACTCCTACCCGGGGTTGGACGGGCCTGCGCTGGACAACATTTCGCTGGCCTTGGGGCCGGGGGAGCTGGTTGTGTTGGCCGGTGCCTCGGGGTCGGGCAAATCGTCGCTGCTGGGGGCGATCTCGGGGCTCGTGCCCCACTTCCACGGAGGCCGGCTCTCGGGGACGGTGCTCGTCGACGGGGTCGACACGCGAGACGCCGGGCCGGCGGCGCTATCGCGGTCGGTGGGAACGCTGTTCCAGGACCCGGAGACCCAGATCGTGATGGGAACCGTGCGCGCGGAGCTGGCGTTTCCGCTGGAGAACCGGGGGGAGTCGGCCGGCGCGGTGGCGCGGGCGGTCGAAGAGGCGGCGCTGTCGCTGGGGGTCGCTTCGTTGCTCGACCGGTCCACGGCTTCGTTGTCTGGGGGCGAGCTCCAGCGGGTGGCGCTGGGGGCGGCCTTGGCAGGGCGGCCTTCGGTGCTGGTGCTCGACGAGCCGACGTCGCAGCTCGATCCCGTGGCGGGGGACGAGCTGATCGGATCGCTGAGGCGGTTGAACGAGGACTTCTCGGTGACCGTGGTGCTGGCGGAGCACCGGTTGGAGCGGTGCCTGCCGTTTGCGGACCGCGTTCTAGCGATGAAGGAAGGCCGGTTGGCGTTTGATGGGACGCCGGAGGCGTTTCTGGAGTGGGCTGCGGTGGCGGCCGCCGAGCTTCAGACTCCGGGCGCGCGCCTGCTGCGGCGGTTTGGCCTTCCGCCCGTCGCGGGCGTGAAAGCCGCCCGGACGGTGCTGCGAACGGCGGGTTTGGCCGACTCCATCAGAGATTCCGGTCCCCACGAACAGAATCTCGTACACAGTGGAGCGGCGGCGCTCGAATTCGACCGGGTGTGGCACGAGCTTCGCGACGGGCCGTCGATCCTCCGTGGCTTGTCTTTGACGGTCAAAGCGGGGGAACGCGTCGCGCTGATGGGGCGCAACGGGGCAGGCAAATCGACGTTGCTGCGCCACGCCGCGGGGTTGATGAAGCCGACTCGCGGCCGCGTACACAGCCGCGGACGTGTCGCGCTGCTGCTCCAGAACCCGACGGACTACCTGATTCACGACACGGTTGGCGAAGAGGCATCGCAACGAGCACTTGAGACTGTTGGCCTCGAGGACTTCAAGGCCCGTCACCCGAAGGACCTCTCCGGTGGCGAGAAGCAGCGGCTCGCGCTGGCCATCGTGCTCGATGGCGATGATCCTCCCGCGGTCGTCTGCCTCGACGAGCCGACGCGCGGCATGGACCGGAAGCGTAAGCAGGATCTCGCCACGCTGCTCACCTCGTTCGACGCCGCGGTGCTTGTCGCGACCCACGACCCGGAGTTCGTGGCCGCCTTCGCTGACCGAGTCGTCCTGCTGGCGGACGGCGCAGTGATCGCTGACGGCCCGACCCACGCGATCCTGGCCGGCGGAACCTACTTCGCCACCGAGACCGCTCGGATCACCGGCGGGGCCCTGCTGACACCCGAAGAGGCGGTCATCGAAACGGTGCCCGCATGACCTGGCAGCTCGGCTCGTTCGCGGTGCTGGCAGTCGGGCTGGCCGGCGGCTTCGGCTGGTACGAGCGCCGCCAGCCGGACGCCCGCATCGTCGCTCTGGTCGCGACCTTGGCGGCGTTCGCCGCCATCGGCAGGATCGCGTTCGCCGCGTTCCCGAACGTCAAGCCCACGACCGACATCGTGCTGATCGCCGGTTACGCGCTCGGCGGCGGTCCGGGCTTCGTGGTCGGCGCCGTGGCGGCGCTGACCTCGAACTTCTTCTTCGGGCAGGGGCCGTGGACGCCGTGGCAGATGGCGGCGTGGGGGGTGACAGGATGGATCGGCGCCGGTCTCGCGCTCGCCACCGCGGGCCGGATCAGGCGGATCCCGCTGGCGGTGGTCTGCGCCTTGGCCGGATTCGCGTTCGCCGCCACCCAGGACTTTGGCGATTGGGTCAGCTTCTCTGAC
Organism: uncultured Solirubrobacterales bacterium; assembly: GCA_963794825.1. GTDB lineage: Bacteria > Actinomycetota > Thermoleophilia > Solirubrobacterales > Solirubrobacteraceae > Palsa-465. The sequence goes on along the minus strand of CAWCFB010000001.1, from coordinate 988,532 downwards.
CACAGCTTCCGCCAGCTGCAGGCGTACATCGGGACGGGAGTCGGCTTCGATTTCATCGACGCGGCCGGCTGCTTGGTATTCGCGCTCGCCTTCGGCCCGTGGCTGCTGGGCTCGGTCCGGCGGTTCGCGCGCCGTCTCCAAGTGACGTGGCTGCCGGCGGGAGCCGTGGCACCGCTGATGGTCGTGGGCCTCGTAGCGCTGCTCGGAGCCGCACCGGCCCGCGCCGCGGCGAGCCCGGCTCAGTACCTGCGCTCCGCTCAGAACACCGATGGCGGCTTCGGCGGGGCGCCCGGCCAGCCGTCCTCGTCTCTGTTCTCAGGCTGGGCGGCACTCGGGCTCGCCGCCGGCGGGCTGGACCCCGCCGACGTAGCCCACGGGGGCCCGAGCCTGCTGTCGTACGTCGAGTCGAATCCCGGCACCGACGTCGGCTCGATCGAACGGACAATGCTGGTGGCCGGCGCCGCCGGTGTCCCCGCGACCGGCTTCGGCGGTCGCGACCTGGTGGCGGCGCTCCGACGCCACATCCGGCCCGACGGCTCGATCGAGGATCAGGTCAACCTGACGTCCTTCGCGGTGCTCGCGTTCAAGGCCGCCGGCGTCCCATCGCCGGGCCGGACGCTGGCCTGGCTGATCCACCAGCAGGACCCGGACGGGGGGTTCAGCTTCACCACGGCCGGCGGTGGCAGCGACGTCGACGACACCGGCGCCGCGCTCGAGGCCCTGGCCGGGGACGGGGCGGCGGCCAGGGCGCGCTCGCGCGCCGTCCGGTTCATCCGGCGCCAGCAGAACCGAGACGGAGGCTTTCCGTCGCTCCGGGGCGGCTCCTCGAACGCGCAGTCGACGGCATGGGGGATGCAGGGGCTGCTGGCGGCAGGGGTCGACCCGACGTCGCTGGCCCGCAATCCGGGCGGTTATCTCACCGGGCTGATCGGGGCGGACGGCCACGTCGGTTACTCGCGCGGAACGGACCAAACCCCGGTGTGGGTAACGGCCGAGGCGATGATGGCGCTCGACGGCAAGCCACTTCCCCTGGCCGCGGTTGCGCGCGCACCGTCGCCGTCGCGGGCGGCGGCGCACAAAGCGGCAACGAAGACCACCGTCCACCGTCGTTTCCAGCGCCGCGCCCACCACTCGGCTACCACCCGCACCCGTGGCCCGGCTCGGTCCGGGCTGGATGCTGCGAGCGGCGATCTGGCGCTGCTCACGGCGCTGGCCCTGGCGCCGGTCGGCGGATGAGATGAAGGATCGATACCCTCCCGCCGCTCATGCAGATCGGAGTCCCGAAGGAGAGCTGCTGCGGGCGAGCGACGGGTCGCGCTCGTTCCCGAGGCGGTGCGCAAGCTTGCCGGCCAAGGACCACGAGCTGATCGTCGAGCGGGGAGCCGGCGCGAGCGCGATGATCCCCGACGCCGCACTACGAGGAGGCTGGAGCGCAAGCTCGTCGACGACGCCTGGGGCGCCGACGTCGTCGTCAAGGTCGCGCCGCCGAGCGCCGAAGAGGCGCGACGGCTGAAGGCCGAGACCGTGCTGATCGGCTTCCTCCAGCCCCTGACCAACGGCGAGGGGATCAAGGCGATCGCACAGACCGGCGCGACCAGCTTCGCGATGGAGTCGATCCCGCGGATCAGCCGGGCTCAGTCGATGGATGCGCTCTCCAGCCAGGCGAACATCGGCGGCTACAAGGCGTGCTGATCGCCGCTACCGAGATCGGCCGCTTCTTCCCGATGCTGATGACCGCCGCCGGCACGATCCGTCCGGCGACGGTGCTCGTGCTCGGCGCCGGCGTCGCCGGGCTGCAGGCCATCGCGACGGCGCGACGGCTCGGCGCCGTCGTCCAGGGTTTTGATGTTCGCGCCGCGGTCAAGGAGCAGGTCGAGTCGCTCGGCGCGCACTTCCTCGAGTTCGATCTCGGCGGTGACCTCGAGGGCGAGGGCGGTTACGCGCGAGAGCTGACCGCCGAACAGCAACAGCGCCAGCAGGAGCTGATGGCCGAGGCGATCGGCAAGGTCGACGTCGTGATCACGACCGCGGCGGTTCCCGGCCGCCGCGCGCCGATCCTCGTGACCGAGAAAGCGGTTCAGCTGATGAAGCCCGGCTCGGTGATCGTCGACCTCGCCGCCGAGACGGGCGGCAACTGCGAGCTGACAAAGCCGGGGGAGACGGTGATCGAGCACGACGTCAAGATCCTCGGACCGCTCAACCTGGCCTCGACCAGATGGCCGAGCACGCCTCGCAGCTCTATGCGCGCAATGTCGAGTCGCTGCTGGGGCTGATGATCTCCGAGGAGGGGCAGCTGAGCCTCGACTTCGACGACGAGATCATCAAGGGCGCGTGCATCACGCGCGGCGGGGAAATCGTCAACGAGGCGGCGGCCAAGGCCGCTTCGGGAGGCTGACATGGACAGTCTCGTAATCGATATCGCCGTCCTGATCCTGGCCGGCTTCGTCGGCTACACGGTGATCTCGAAGGTCCCGAACACGCTGCACACGCCGCTGATGTCGGGCACGAACGCGATCCACGGGATCGTGGTGCTCGGCGGCCTGCTGCTGATGGCGGAGTCGAGTGGGGTGCTCGAGAAGATCCTGCTGGTGATCGCGGTCGCGTTCGGGACGATCAACGTGATCGGCGGCTTTCTCGTCACCGACCGGATGCTCGAGATGTTCAAGGCCAAGGATCCGCCGAAGACGGACGGCGACGACGCCAAACAAGGCGGAACCGAAGGTGGAGCCCCTAAATAAATGGTCGCCACGATTTTCCTGCAGTCGGCGGACTTCATCGACGCGGCGTACATCGTCGCGTTTGCGCTGCTGATCTACGGCATGACCGGGCTGACCGGTCCGCGCACCGCGGTCCGCGGCAACAAGATCGCTGCCGTGGGGATGGCGATCGCGGTGATCGCGACGCTGTTGCGCAAGGGCGAGTTCCACGGCTCGAGCACGGTCTGGTTGATCATCCTCGGCGTCGTTATCGGCACGGCGATCGGGATCCCGGCCGCGCGCAAGGTGCGCATGACCGCGATGCCCCAGATGGTCGCGCTATTCAACGGCGTCGGCGGCGGCGCCGTGGCGCTGATCGCGTGGGTGGAGTTCCGACACCACTTCGGCGGCGCCTGGCCATTGCGAAACGAGATCTTCGAACTGTTCGGAGCGATCGTGGGATCGATCTCGTTCTGGGGTTCGAACATCGCCTTCGGCAAGCTCCAGGAGATCATCCCGGGCCGCCCGATCAAGCTGCCGGGCGCAGCCCAGACGGCGCTGAACCTCATTCTGCTGCTCGTCTGCGTCGCGAGCGCGGTGATCATTGCCGCCGGCACGCACTCGCAGGCCCTGTTCATCCTGGGCATCCTGGTCGCGGCGGCGCTCCTCGGAAACGCGGTCGTGCTCCCGATCGGCGGTGCCGACATGCCGGTCGTGATCTCCCTGCTGAACGCGTTCACGGGGTTATCCGCGGCCGCCACCGGCGTCGCGCTGTCGAATACCGTGATGATCGTCGCGGGGATGATCGTCGGGGCGTCCGGCACGATCCTCGACGAACCTGATGGCCAAGGCGATGAACCGATCGGTCCCGGCGATCGTCGCCGGCGGCTTCGGCGGCGAGGTCGCTGCGCCCGCGGCGGCCGCCGGCGAGACCGGCGGCACCGTCCGTTCGACGACGCCGGATGACGTGGCGATCCAGCTCTCCTACGCGCGACTGGTTGTGATCGCGCCCGGGTTACGGGATGGCCGTCGCGCAGGCCCAGCATGCCGTGCGTGAGCTCGAGAAGGCGCTCGAGGCCAAGGGGGTCACCGTCGAGTACGCGATCCATCCGGTGGCGGGGCGCATGCCCGGTCATATGAACGTGCTGCTCGCCGAGGCGGACGTCCCGTACGACCTGCTCAAGGAGATGGACGACATCAACCCTGAGTTCGCGCGCACCGACGTCGTGCTCGTGATCGGTGCCAACGACGTCACCAACCCGGCGGCGAAGAACGAGCCGGGCTCGCCGATCTACGGGATGCCGATCCTCGAGGTCGATCAGGCGCGCGCAGTGATCGTGCTCAAGCGCTCGATGGCGTCCGGCTTCGCCGGAATCGACAACCCGCTGTTCTACGACGAGAAGACCTCGATGCTGTTCGGGGACGCAAAGTCGTCCGTGAGTGAGGTCACAGCCGCCGTCCAGGCGTTGTAGCGCCACCGCGCTGCGGATAGAGTCGCGTCTCACACGATCCAGGAGCGAGCATGGACCCGAACCGGCTGACCGCAATCCCGATCTTCTCCGAGCTGCGTCCCGAAGAGGCGCGCCGGCTCGCCGCGTTCGCGACCGAGACGAGCGCCGCCGAGGGCCAGATCCTGATGAAGGAAGGCGACTACTCGACCGAGTTGATCGCGATCGAGGAGGGGACCGCCGACGTGATCCGCGGCGGACAGAAGATCGCTTCGCTGAAGCAGGGAGATCTGATCGGCGAGATGGGCCTGCTGGCGCGCGAGCCGCGCAACGCGGACGTGATCGCCACTTCTCCGATGCGATTGCTCAAGCTCACCCACTGGGAGATCCGGCGGATGTCGGACGAGACCGTCGAGCGGATCAAGCAGACGATCCAGGAACGGCTTGACGCCGGCGTGGCGGACCCCGCGCGCTGAGGCCGGCTAGGGGCTGTTCCACCCGTCTGGCGGCTCGGGCGGACGCCCGTTCGAGCCCATCGTCGCCACGAGTGGCGCTCCCTCGAGCAGCGAATTCGGAACCGCACTTCGTCCGCCCGTGTAATCGTCGATGACCAGCGGCCAGTTCGCCTGCGGTCCCTCGTTGGTCGGATCGTTCTGGATCAGCGGGAAGCCGTTGCACCGGTAGGAGCCGGCGCACGGCCCATGGTTGAAGTGCTCCCGGATCCCGTCGAACCAGATGCTGTAGACCCTTCCGTCGGTTCCGTGGGCGGGATCGCCGGAACTGGCGTCGTTGGTGCAGATCGAGAGGCTGTGCCAGCCGGCAGCGACGATGCCGCCGTCCCACGTGGAACGTTGTGAGCCGTCCGCTTTCGGGCCGATCACCGAGATCTCCCACTGGTTGCGGGTGAACTTCGTCCACCAGGACTCGATGCCCATGCCCCAGCCGGGGAGGTCGTGCTGATTCGCGTTGTACGGGTCTTCCATCTCAGCAAACAGGAGCCAGGTGAAGTCCGCGTCGGAGCTGCTCGCCGGGATCGGCGGGGGGCTGCCGTGGAGAAAGTCGACCGACACCGTTGTGCACAGAGCTTGTCTGGCTGTGTAGACCCCGCGCTTGAACCCAGCCCCGCCCGGACTCATGACATCGGACCGATAGTGACCATCAGCTCCGGGATCACAGCGGGAAGAGGCCGTGATGTTGAACTCGATCTGGCCGCCCCCCAGTACCCGCCGGCAACTCCCGTAGGCACCATCCCAGCCCAGGCCCGGATGGTCAGGCGACGCGACGGAGCTGCCCGACGCAGGCGACCCGAACGCGCGGGCGAAGGTGAGCGAGCCCCAGCCACCGCCGTCGGGTCTGAACAGGGCGAGACAGGCGTCCCAGCCCCCCGGCGGGGTGGCGCCGAGCGCGAAGCCGAGGCTGGCCTTCGCCCCGGTGGCGCTGAGCACATCCTCGCCGGCCTCAACCCCCGTGCCGTTGTGCAGCGATGTCCTGAGCTTGGCCGGGCTGAGCGCGGTCACCGTCTCCTGGTCGTGCATCCCGACCCCGGCGTAGGCGAACTCGCCGCTCGACGCTGCGCGCAGGAGCGGCGTGGTGACCGTCGAGCTGGTCCCGTGCTGACAGCCGGCGGTGTCGAGCGAGGACACCCCCGCGTACTCGTCCACCACCATCCGCATCGGACCCGTTGAACCGGTCAGCGTGACCGTGGTGGAGCCGCCTTTCGCCGCGGTCAGATACCAGAGTGATTGCCCGCCGCCCTGGCCGGTGCCGGTAGCGCCTCGGGTCCAGCGGCCGTCGACGCTGTCCGAGACCGACGGGGTGCCCGCCGTGCGAAAGACTCCGAGCAACGTGCCTCCGGCCTTGACGGAGAGCGTGACGCGCAACCGGCTCGAGTTCGCGCTGCTATTCGTGGCTCCGGCGACGAAGCGGGGACCGAAGCCTCTGACTTCGACCGCGCTGTGACCGGGCGCCAACAGCACGGCGAGCACTGCGGCCGGGGGTAGAAGCCAGACGAGTCGCAGCCCGCGAACGCGTTTCCCTGCTGACACGACGGCCCGGATCGACAAGCCCCGACGATGATATTCGGGGCCACCGCGTCCGGTGGCGGTGCGAACTCGAGGGTTCGAGCACGGCGCCCCTCCATCTGATAGCTTCCTCGCCGCCTAATCCCCGGACTGCCGCCCTGGGGAGCGGGGAACCCAATTTGTTGGGGCGAATCCAGCGGTGGTCCGCAGGAAGCGCTCGCGAAAGAGCGCTAGCCCGTCAGCTAACTCCGTCGGCTCCAGGCACGTGATGCAACTCCGCACCCGCGGTCCAAGCCGACGTGTTCACTTTCTGCAGCCTTCGCCATCCGATGCAGCGCAACGCAAGCTCGCGCCGCGGCGCGCCGACGCTTGGGATCGAACGTTTCCCAAGGATGCGCCGGATTTCTGTATTGCTTGCAGTCACGGTTCTCGTGCCGGCGTCGACCGCCGTCGCGGCGAGCGGTGGCGGCCATGGGTCCGGCGGGGCCGGTGTAACCCCTCAGGTCTCGGGTACCCCGAGCTCATCCGGCGCTAACGGTGTCTTTTCGCGCACCCTCCGCCGGGGTCAGCGCGGCAACGACATCAAGACGCTGCAGTCGATGCTCGACCAGGTCGGCTATGCGCTTCCGATCACGGGCTATTTCGGGCCGTCCACCCAGACGGCGGTGAAGGATTTCCAACAGCGCCACAACCTCCACCCAGCGAGTGGCGTTGTCGGCGTTCGCACGGCGAGCTCGCTGCGGGCGGCCGCCACTGCCGCCGCCAGGAGACTTTCGTCGACCAATGTCACCGCCGGCTCGAGCGGGATGGTGTTCCCGCTGACCCCGCTTAGGCGCGTGCTGCCGCCGAGCGCCTGGACGCTCGATCAGGGAATCGACATCGGGACGGTTAACAACGCCTGCGGCTCCCAGGTGGTCGAGGTGGCCATGGCCGCGGGCACGATCGTCCAGGAGGGGATCAGCGGGTTCGGCCCCTACGCGCCTGTGCTCAAGGTGTCGAGCGGCCCCTACAAGGGTCGCTACATCTACTACGGCCACGCCGCTCCGGCGCTCGTCCAGGTCGGCGCGACCGTCACCGCGGGAGAGCCGATTGCGGAGGTGGGGTGCGGCGACGTCGGGATCTCCTCGGCGCCGCACATCGAGATCGGGATCAACGAGCCCGGCGGCCCCACATGCTGCCCCGGTAACCAGCAGACCTCGCCGGACTGGGAGAAGGTCGTGCTGGCCCTGTACCACCAAGCCGGCGGGTAACGCCGGTCGTCCACGGCGGCCGCCGCCGCCGCCGCGTAGTCTGAGGAGTCGATGCTCGCCCGCGACCGTGCGATCGAATCACTCGCTGCCGAGCGATTCGATGTGGTCGTGATCGGTGGCGGGATCACCGGGGCCGGGGTGGCCCTGGACGCCGCGACCCGGGGCTTCAGCGTTGCCCTGGTCGAGAAGGCCGACTTTGCCGCCGGTACAAGCAGCCGGTCCTCGAAGCTCGTCCACGGCGGGTTGCGCTACCTCCAGAACTTCGACATCGGACTCGTCCGCGAGGCGCTGCTCGAGCGTCGCCTGCTGGTCAAGCTGGCGCCCCATCTCGTCACACCCCTGCCGCTCGTCGTGCCGGCGTTCGACGGGGCACGGCCTGACCTGCTCGTCGGCATCGGGCTGAATATGTACGACGTGATGGCGACGCCGCGGCTGCGCGGCCGCCGGAGCGCGCGGCGAGCGGCGGCCGAATCCGGCGCCAACGGCGACGCGGACTGGAGCCCCGAGCGCCACCGGATGATCCCGGGCGAGGAGGTCCTCAAGCTGCTGCCCGCGCTGGCCTCCCGGGAGCCGAGTGGCGGCTATCTGTTCTATGACTGCCAGACCGACGACTCGCGGCTCGTGCTGACGGTGCTCGCCGAGGCCGAGCGGTTCGGCGCGATCTGCGCCAACCGTCTCGAGGTGATCGAGCTGGCCGACGAGGAAGGGTGGACCTCGGGCGTCAAGGTGCAAGACGCCGAGAGCGGCGCCGAGTTCGTCGTGGCCGCCGACAACGTGATCAACGCGACCGGCGTGTGGGCCGACCGGATCCGCCCCGAGGAGCTCCACTCCGAAGCCGAGGTGCCGACGATCCGCCCGAGCCGCGGCACCCACATCACTCTCTCGCACGATGACCTGCCGCTCTACGCAGGCGCGATCGTGCCCGCGGGGGAGGGCCGGACGATCTTCGCGCTGCCATGGCTCGGCAGGAGCCTGCTCGGCACCACCGATAACAACTACGACGGCGATATCGATCACGTGCAGCCGTCCGGCCGGGACATCGAGTACCTGCTCGACGCGGCCAACGCGTTCTTCGACAGCTCGTTCGGGCCGGGCGACCTGACCGGCGCGTACGCGGGCGTGAGGCCGCTGATCTCGACCGGGGACTCGCGGAAATCGGTCGACATCTCCCGCAAGGCGGAGCTTTACGAGACCTCGAGCGGCCTGATCACGATAACCGGGGGGAAGCTGACGACGTTTCGGCGGATGGCGAAGATGGCCGTCGACCGCCTGGTGGAGCGCGATGGCCGGGTGGCGCCGTGCCGCACGCACGAGATCCCCCTCGGTCAGCCCGTCGACCCGCACGTGCTGCCAGTGGTCGAAGGCGTCGACGACGAGTCCCGCGCCGCGCTGGCTGCGCGGTACGGGCACCTGGCCGAACGAGTGCTCGACACGGCCGCCGAACGTGGTGAGCTCGCGCAGCGGATCGTTCCCGAGCTGCCGGACCTGCTCGCCGAGGCGCCGTACGCTGCGCGGCACGAGCAGGCGCGGACGATCGGAGACGTGCTGCTGCGGCGGACGCGGCTCGGGCTGCTCGCGGCGAGGTCGGTGGTGGGCGAGCCGGAAGCGCCCGCAGCCGAGCGGGTGGCTCGGGCGATGGCTGCCGAGCTGGGGTGGGATGACGTCCGGGTCGCGGCCGAGCTCGAGCGGTTCCGTGAGGAAGCGCGAGCGGAAGGGCTGCTCGTGGAAGACCCTCAGTAAGCTGGCGAGCCGATGGACGAGGTGCACGAATTCTGCCGCCGGGTGCTGGGGCCCGGGGCGGATGCCGACGAGGCCGCCGGCCGGGCGCTCTCCGAGCCCCGTGGGTCCCGGATCGAGCTGCTTTCGGCTGCCGCCCGGGCCTGCCGAGGCCGCGCCCCCGGGGAGGCGGTTGGCCCGACTGCCAACGGCGACGCCGCCGCGGACCTGGCCGGAGCGGTCGAGGCGGAGGTGCGCCACGCCGTCGCCGGGCTGCCCGAACGCCAGCGCGAGGCACTCGCGCTGCGGGAGGTACTGCGGCTGTCCCACGAGCAGATCGCGGAGGTAATGGGCATCGACGGTGCTGCGGTGGCTCCGCTGCTGGCCCGCGCGCGGCTCCGGCTTCGGGAGCTGCGCCGGGGCGCGCCGGCGGCGCCGGCGACCTGTGATCAGCGCGACCGGGCGCTGCGCGCGCTCGCCTGCCGTCAGGATTCCGAGCCGCTGACCAGCGACGACGACGAGTGGCTGTTCGCGCACCTCGGTTCGTGTCCGGAGTGCGATCAGGCGCACGCGGCGATGATCGAGGCGGCGGTCTGCTACCGCGCCGCTCCGGCGCGGACCGGCGCGTCCGCGGTTCCCTCGACACCGGAATGAGCGCCCCGCCCCGGGCGCTGGAGCTGTGCGGGGCGCGCGTCGAGCTCGGCGGTCCGCGACCTTGGGTCATGGGGATCGTCAACGCCACGCCGGACTCGTTCTCAGACGGCGGACTGCGCCAGACGCTGGGTGAGCGGGTCGAGCTGGCGGCGGAGCTGCTCGCCGCGGGCGCGGAGGTGATCGACATCGGCGGTGAGTCGGGAGTGACAAATCGCCCGCCGGTGACCGCCGACGAGGAGATCTCGCGCGTTGTGCCGCTGATTCGCGAGGTGGCGGGCTCGCTCGGCGGCCGGGTGTCGGTCGACACCTACAAGCCGGAGGTCGCGCGGGCCGCCGTGGACGCGGGCGCAACGATTGTCAATGACGTCAGCGGGTTGCTCGACGTTGGCCTCGCGGACGTGTGCGCCGATACGGGCGCCGCGCTCGTGATCATGCACACCCGCGCGACGCCCAAGCAGAAGCTCCTGGACCCGTCGCTGGACGGACACGTGGTCGGCGACGTCCTGGCCTTTCTCCGCGAGCGAATCTCAGTGGCGGTCGAGCGCGGCATGGCGCTCGAGCAGTTGATCCTCGATCCCGGACCGGACTTCGGCAAGACGCCGGCCCAGACGATCGATGTGCTGCGAGCGCTGCCGGAGCTGCACGGGTTCGAGCGGCCGCTGCTCCTGGCCGCATCGCGCAAGGACTTCGTCGGCGCGCTCACCGGACGAGACCCGCGCGCGCGGCTCGCGGGGACGCTCGCTGCCGTGGGCTACGGGGTCGATGCCGGCGCGCACATCCTGCGCGTGCACGACGTTGCCGCGGTCGAAGACTTCCTCACCGTGCGTGAGGCGCTGATGGGCCTCATGGACGTCGACCGGGGGCTGCGGGTGGATGACAGCGTGCGCTGGGACCAAGGCTAACCCGTCCGCACCCGCTGCGAGCATCCGCTCCGATCCGTTTCCGCTCAGGAGGTCCGTCGCGCCATGAAGCTGTTCATCGACACCGGCTCAGTCGCCGAGGTGGAGGAGATCGCGGCCTGGGGCGTGCTAGCGGGCGCGACCACCAACCCGTCGCTGCTCGCGGCTGAATCCGGGGATCCGGGCGAACGGATCCAGCGGATCTGCGAGATCGTCGGCAGGCCCGGTGTCAGCCGAGGTGGTCGCCGAGGATCCCCAGACGATGGTTGCGCAGGGTCACTCGCTGGCGGCGCTGCACCAGCATGTGATCGTCAAGGTGCCGTTCGGCGCGGCCGGGCTGGCGGCCACGCGGGCGCTCGCCGCCGCGGAGATCGGGGTCAACATGACGCTCGTGTTCTCGGCGAGTCAGGCGCTGCTCGCCGCGGAGGCGGGAGCGCGGTACATCTCGTGCTTCATGGGGCGGCTCGACGACGTATCGATCGACTCGGCCGAGGTGCTCGCCGGGATCGTCGAGGCGCTGAGGCCGCCTGGATCCGCGGCGCCGTGGATGGACGGTGGAGCGCAGGTCCTCGCCGCCTCGATCCGCCACCCCGAGCACGTCGTGACCGCAGCGCGACTCGGGTGCGACGTGGCCACGGTGCCGGGCAAGGTGCTCCGGCAGATGCTCGGCCACCCATTGACCTCGTCGGGGATCGAGCGGTTCAACGCGGACTGGGAGTCGGTCCCGGCGCTCGGCGAGTGGCTCGACGGGCTCACGCGGCAGGCGGCGCCCGCGGCTTCTCGCTAGATTCGGAGCGGTGCGAATCGCCGGTCGCTGACGACAACGCGACCGGAGCCCACCGATCCAACTCACTACGGAGGTACCAAATGTCAGTTCTCGATCGCGACGCGCTCGAACAGAGCCCCCTCGCCGATCTACACGCGATTGCATCTGAGCTGGGGCTGGATGGCTACCGGCGGCTGCGCAAAGCCGAGCTGATCGACGCGATCGTGTCCAAGCAGGGCGACGGCGACGGCGGCGCGGCCGGCGACGAGGAGGCGTCCGCGGAGGCGGTCGCCGAAGAGGACGACGACGAGCGTTCGACCAGCCGCCGCCGACGGGGCCGCCGTGGCGGCCGCGGACGTGGCGCTTCGCGCGAGGCTGATGACGAAGCCGTCGACGCCGATCAGGAAACGGGGTCCGAGTCAGAGGAGGATCGCGAGCCGAAGAGCCGCGAGCCTAAGGGCCGTGAGGCGAAGGGCCGTGAGCCGAAAAGCCGCGAGGGCCGTCAGGGCCGCGAGCCGAGGGGCCGTGAGCCGAAACGCCGCGAGGACCGCGAGGACCGCGAGGATCGCGAGGACCGCGAGGACCGCGAGCCTAAGGGTCGAGAGCCCAAGCGTCGCCAGCCCGAGTCCGAGTCCGATACTGACCGCGAGTCGGCTCCGCGCGATGAGACGGTCGAGGGCGAGGTCGATCTGCTCCCGAACGGCTCCGCGTTCGTGCGCGTCAACCCGCCCGAACCTTCCGACGACGACGTGTACATCTCGGCCGCACAGGTCAAGCGGTGCGAGCTCGTATCCGGAGACAGGATCTCGGGTCCCCGTCGCGCGCCGCGGCGCTCCGAGCGGTTCGCCTCGCTGGTTCGGATCGACACGATCAACGGCCGGCCGGCATCCGAGGTCGCGGAGGGGGCTCGCTACGAGGATCTGCCCGCCGCGTTCCCCAGCGAACGTTTCCGGCTCGGCTCCGAAGATCCGACGCTCAAGGCGATCGAGTGGCTGACGCCGATCGGCCGGGGCTCGCGGGTAACCATCACCGGTGCCGGGCGCGCAGGGAAGACCGAGGCGCTGCGCCGGCTCGCCGCAACGCTGGCCGAACACGAGGACCTCCAGCTGTTCGTGGCGCTGGCCGGCGCGCGGCCCGAGGAGATCTCGGAATGGAACGGGAGCTCGACGGGGCCCACCGCATCGGCGAGCTTGGGCGCCTCAGGCGACGCCCAGGCCCACACGATCGAGCTGGTCGTCGATCGCGCCAAGCGAGCCGCCGCCCGCGGCGGCCACGCCGTCGTGCTGATCGACACGCTCGACGGGCTGGCGCCCCATGCCGCCCGCAAGGCGATCGCCGCGGCTCGCAACATCGTCGACGGCGGTTCGGTGACCGTGATCGCCACCGCGCGGAGCGAAATCGGTGGCGAGACGACCGTGATCGCGCTCGACGTCACGCTGGCTTCGGCTGGGCGCTTTCCCGCGCTCGACATCGTCTCCAGCGGAACGATGCGCCCCGAGTTACTGGTCGGCGATGCGGGCGCGGAGGCGATCGCTCGAGCGCGCGCGGCGGCCGACGAGGAGTAGCGCTCAGTACGCCGCGCACCGCGAGCGGTGGCGCGGCGAGGCCTTGTACCGCGGCTCTCGGCCCTTGTTCCACAGGTAATGATCCACTGCGGCGGCGGTGATTGGGTCCGGCCCGGCCCGCGCCGCGACGATCAGCTCGACGGCGTGAACCGCGCACGCGCGGATCTCGACCTCCTCGGGGGAGCCGTGCTCGATCAGCTGCTCCGCCTCGATCCGTGCGGTGAGGGTCTGATCGAACTCGAGGATCCCGTCGAGCCGCAACACGTGCGGGACCAGGTTGTCGGCGAACATCGTCAGGCGATCCAGGTCGCAGGGCCGGTACGCACCGGCCCGCGCGAGGTCGGCCGCGGCGATCTGCGCGCGCTTGTAGAACGGGACGTGGCGGCCCTCGTAGGCGGAGACGTCGGCGAAGCACTCCCACTGGGCGAGCGTGCTCGCCACGGCGACCGCGGAGTGGCCGACGACCGCGCAGTGGCCGGAGATCGGCGTGCGTTCGAGGTGGGAGCCGAGGTCGTTGAGCGAACGAGCGAACAGCGCCATCAGCTCGTGGTCGGGGTCCTGGCCCAGGGTGGCCGCGATCTCGGGCGCAGTGATGGCGTGGAGCTCGGTGGGGCTCCATGGCCCGTGGCGCTCGAACCGTTCCCGCAGTCCGGTCGCGATCGTCTCGTAGCCGGAACAGCCCGGTCGCTTGCGAAGCGTCGGGAACCACCCGGAGCCGAAGTTGATCGCGTTGAGCGTGAGCCAGTAGACCGGATCTGGGGGCGCGTGCTCGTCCCCCGCCGGGGGAACGGCGAGGACCAGCGAGGCGGCGTAGGCGGGGATCGCCTCGGGCAGGATCGACACGTGCCGGGCGCGGTCCGCCACCCACCGGCAGGCGGCTCGGATCTCGGTCGGAAGATCGGTCATGGGGGACCGCTACCGTAGGGGTTTCGGGCCATGCCAGAGACTTCAACCGACCTAGACGAGCTGCTCGGAGGGCTCAACGAGCCCCAGCGCGAGGCGGTCACCTACCCCGGCGGTCCGATGCTGATCCTCGCCGGCGCGGGCTCTGGCAAGACGCGCGTGCTGACCCACCGGATCGCCTTTTTGGTCGGGACCGGCGAGGCGAAAGCGAATGAGATCCTGGCGATCACGTTCACGAACAAGGCTGCGGGGGAGATGCGCGACCGGGCCGAGCTGCTCGTCGGCCGTCGCGTCCGCGCGATGTGGGTGATGACGTTTCACGCCGCGTGCGCGAGGATGCTGCGCGCCGAGGCTCCCCGGCTCGGCTACACCCGCCAGTTCACGATCTACGACCAGGCCGACTCGCGACGACTGATCAAGCGCTGCCTCGAGGACCTCGGTGTCGACCCGAAGCGGTTCACCCCGGCGGCCATCGGTCACGAGATCTCCGACGCCAAGAACAAACTGCGCGACGCCGACGCGTACGGCCAGATGGTGGGCTCGTTCTTCGAGCAGACGGTCGCCGACGTCTACCGCCAGTACGAGTCGCAGCTTCACCGGATGAACGCGATGGACTTCGACGATCTGCTCGTCCGCGCGGTCAACGTGCTGGAGCTGTTCCAGGAGGTACGCGACCGGTACGCGACCGGCTTCCGGCACGTGCTGGTGGACGAGTACCAGGACACCAACCACGCCCAGTACCGGTGGCTTCAGCTGCTGGCCGGCGAGCACCGGAACCTGATGGTGGTTGGCGACGACGCGCAATCGATCTATGGGTTCAGAGGAGCCGACATCACGAACATCCTCGAGTTCGAGGACACGTTTCCGGACGCGCATGTCGTCAAGCTCGAGCAGAACTACCGCTCGACGCAGACCATCCTCGACGCCGCCAACGCGGTGATCCGCAACAACCGCGGGCAGAAGCCGAAGTCGCTGTGGACCGAGCTGGGCCAGGGGGATCCGATTAAGGTGCGCGAGCTCGACGATGAGCACGCGGAGGCGCGGTTCGTGGCCGGCGAAATCCAGCGGCTGGTCGACGACGGGGCCTCGCGGGCCGAGATCGCCGTTTTCTACCGGACCAACTCGCAGTCGAGGGTGCTCGAGGACACGCTCGTGCGCGCGGAGATCGCCTACCAGGTGATCGGTGGGACGAAGTTCTACGAGCGGGCCGAGATCAAGGACGCGGTCGCCTACCTGACCGTGCTGCTCAACCCCCAGGACACGGGCGCGTTCACGAGGATCGTCAACTCGCCGCGGCGGGGCATCGGCGCGACGTCGATGTCGCGCGTGCTCGCCCACGCGAACACGGTGGGGGAGACGATCTGGGAGGTGGCGGCGAACCCCGAGACCGTGCCTGGGCTCGGAGCCGCCGCGATCAAGTCGTTCGCGCGGTTCATGGGGACGATGAATGTCCTCCGGGAGCGAGCTGAAAGCGACGTGCTGATCTCGACGCTGCTCAATGACGTGCTGCGCGAAACCGGGTACCTCGACTCCCTTGCGGCCGAGCGGACGATCGAGGCGCAGGGCCGCATCGAGAATCTCGAAGAGCTCGTCAATGTCGCCGCCGAATACGACGCCGCCGAGTCAGCCGAGCCGAAGTCGCTGGGCGAGTTCCTCCAGCAGATCGCCCTGATCTCCGATGCAGACACACGGGACGACGACCAGGGGCTGGTGACGCTGATGACGCTCCACAACGCCAAGGGTCTCGAATACCCGATCGTGTTCATGATCGGCTGCGAGGAGGGCGTCTTCCCGCACTCCCGCGCGCTGGATGAGGGTTCGCTCGAAGAGGAGCGCCGCCTGTGCTACGTCGGGATCACACGCGCCGAGCGCGACCTCTACGTCACCTATGCGCGGACGCGCAACGTGTTTGGCTCACGCACGTTCGGCGCGCCGAGCCGGTTCGTCTCGGAGATCCCGGCCGAGCTGACCGACCGCGAGGCCGAGCAGCCGCGGCGGTTCGCCTCAATCCGCGCGCGGGCCACCTCGTGGAACCGGCCGCCCGACGACTCCCATCCCGCGGACCGTGAGCCGCCCGCTCCGCGCGTTTCTTTCGGCCTCGGCGATGACGTCGTCCACGCCGCGTTCGGTGAAGGCGTCGTGACGGGCGTCGAACCTGGGGGGATCGTCGTGATCCGGTTCAGCAAGGACCGCTCGGAGCGAAAGCTCGTCGCCGATCTGGCCCCGATCTCGAAGCGCGGCTAGGGTGCGAGCGATGACCGCCACGATCATCGACGGGAAGGCAATCGCGGCTCGGGTGCGCGCCGAGGTGGCCGACCGGGTCGCCGCGCTGTCCGAGCGGACCGGCCGCCAGCCGGGGCTGGCGACCATCCTCGTCGGCGACGATCCGGCGTCCGCGATCTACGTCGCGAACAAGCGCAGGGCGTGTGCCGAGGTGGGGATAGCCGACCTTCACCAACATCTGCCTTCGGACTCGACCCAGGAGCAGGTCGCCGCGGTGATCGAGCAGGGCAACGGGGACCCGGCGGTGAGCGGGATTCTGCTCCAGCTGCCCGTTCCCGACGGGCTGCACGGCGCCTCACTGACCGCGCTGATCGACCCCGACAAGGACGTCGACGGGCTTACGCCGATCAGCGTCGGCCGGCTGTGGCGCGGGACTCCGGGGCTGCGACCGTGCACGCCGCGGGGAGTGATCGAGCTGCTCGACAGCCACGAGGTACCGCTTGAAGGGGCCGAGGCGGTCGTCGTCGGGCGCTCCGATCTCGTCGGCAAGCCGATCTCCGCCCTGCTCCAGCAGCGGAATGCCACGGTCACGATGTGCCACTCGCGGACCCGCGCCCTGCCGGACGTGTGCGCCCGGGCCGACGTTCTGATCGCTGCGGTGGGCGTCCCTGAGCTGATCGACGCGGAGTATGTAAAGCCCGGAGCGGTCGTCATCGACGTCGGCATGAACCGAACCGAGGAAGGGCTCCGCGGTGACGTGAAATTCGATCCGGTGGCCGAGCGGGCCTGGCTGATCACGCCGGTCCCCGGAGGGGTGGGACCGATGACCATCGCGATGCTGCTGTCCAACACGGTCACCGCGTTCGAGCTGCAGGCCGGCGCCGAAGGATGACCGGAGCTGATCCTCAGCCCTCTCAGGGGGCGACCGGAGCGCCCTCGGGTCCCGTAGCCGCGCCTGGCTGGGGGCGGCGGGGCGAACTGATCAGCGCCGTCTGCGCCCTCGCGCTGCTCGTGCTGATGTTTGCCTTCGCCTGGTACGGGACCGCGGGTGTCCCCGGACGGTCCGCGACCCCGGCCGCGAGCTCGGGCTCGGAGAACGCGTGGGATGCGTTGCACGTCGTGCGCTGGCTGATGGTGGCCACGATCGTGGCTGCACTTGGCTCGGTGGTGCTGCACGCGCAGCAGCGGGGGCACGGGAGCCAGACCCACACCGGGGCGGCGATCACGCTGCTGGCCGGAGTGACCGCGGCGCTCGTGACCTACCGGGTGCTGATCGGCCTACCGTCGCCGAACGTGGTCGTCGACCAAAAGCTCGGCGCGGTGCTCGGCGTGCTCGGCGCACTCGGGATCGCCGTCGGCGGGTTCGAGTCGATGCGCGAGGAGCGGGCCCGGGCCCGGCGGGCGTTGCGCCGGCCATCGGCGCCCGGACGTGGCGCGACCGCCGGGGGAAGCGGTAGGCTAAGCCCAGGATAAACGGCGGGCTACGCCGCAGTACGGCGGCGCGCCGAACTAGTTTCTCACTGTGTCGGACCGATTGGGGGAGTTATGAGTGTGCAGAACGTCTCGCGGGACACTTGGATCATCAGTGGCCTGGCGCTGCTGCTTGCGATCAGTCTGCTCGTCTTTCCGTGGTACCACATCAGCCTCGGACCGTTCTCTGCAGACGCCGCGGCGACCAGTTCGCCGTACGCGATCTGGGGCATCCTGGCGCTTATCGGCGCCATCGCCTTGCTCGCCTACCTTGCCGTCGAGCAGGCCTCGCCGCAAACTCAGCTGCCGACGATCGGGGGGACGCGAGAGATGACGCTCCTGGCCATCGCAGGGGTGACCGCGCTGTTTTTGGTGATCAAGTTCTTCGCCCATATCGGTGATTTCGGCTGGGGCTTCTTCCTGATCATCGTCATCGCGCTCGCCCTGGGCTACTTCCTGCTCCAGACGCGCGCCGGCAGGCCGGTAATTCCGGCTGGCACGGCGGGCCCTCCGTCGTCCTGAGCTCTAGGCTCCTCGAAGGGTCTGTTGCAGTTCGAGCTCTCTAGGCTCCGCCGGGGCGAGTGGATCGTCGCTGGCGGAGCCGTTCTGCTGGCCGCGGCGATGTTCTTGATGCCCTGGTACGGCGTCAAGAGCCCCCTCGGACCAACCGCCGCAAGTCTGGGCGGGGCGACGTCCTGGGACGGCTGGAACGGCTTGACGAACCTCCGCTGGCTCGTGTTGATCACGATCCTGGTAGCGCTGGCGCTCGCGTGGCTCCAGGCCACACGGCGCGCGCCGGCGCTGCCGGTCACCTTCGGCGTGATCCTGATTGTGCTCGACCTGGTGACGACGCTGGCGCTGATCTTTCGCGTGCTGATCGACGTGCCTGGCGCCAGCAGCATCGTCGAGCGCAAGGTGGGCGGGTTCGTCGGCATAGCGGCCTCGATCGCGATCCTCTGCGGGGCGTATCTGTCGGTCCGCGAGGAGGGACTCGCGCCGGAGGACGAGCACACCGAGGTCGAACGGGTAACACTGCCCGGGGCGCCCACCGGAACGACGCCGGGCCGCCGTTCGCCGGCGCCGGACTCTTAGGAATCCTAGAATCCGACGCATGCTGGAACGCGATCAGGTGCTCCACGTGGCAAAGCTCGCGCGGCTGAGGCTCGACGACCAAGAAGTCGAGCAGATGGCGGCCGAGCTCTCGAACGTGCTTGACCACATCGAGAAGATCGGCGAGCTCGAGCTGGCGGACGTGCCACCGACCTCGCACGTGGTCGACGTGGTCAACGTGATGCGAGCCGACGAGCCGTGGCCGTGCCTGAGCCGCGAGGCGGCGCTCGACCAGGCGCCGGAGCCGACGGACGGCTTCTTCGGAGTGCCGAGCCCGGGCTCCGCGTGATCAGCGACCTGATCGAGCTGAGCGCGGCAGCCGCCGCGGAGCGCGTCCGCGCGGGCGAGATCGATCCGCGCGAACTGTTCGAGGCATACCGGGAGCGGGCAGCCGCCGACGAGCTGAACGCCTTCACCTGGGTCGCCGAGTCGGCGCCCGAGGCGACGGCCGACGCCGCCAACTCCCCGCTCGGCGGCGTGCCGCTGGCGGTCAAGGACCTGTTCTGCACCCGTGGCGTGCCGAGCCAGGCCGGGTCGCGGATTCTTGAGGGATACCGGCCGCCGTACACCGCGACCGTGGTCGAGAAGCTCACGAATGCGGGTGCGCCGCTGCTCGGAAAGACCAACCAGGACGAGTTTGCGATGGGGTCATCGAACGAGAACTCCGGCTTTGGCCCGGTGCTCAATCCCTGGGACCGGGGCCGGGTCCCCGGCGGGTCATCCGGAGGGAGCGCCGCAGCCGTTGCGGCCGGGCTCGCGCCGTGGGCGATCGGAACCGATACGGGCGGTTCGATCCGCCAGCCGGCGGCGTTGTGCGGAATTGTCGGGCTGAAGCCGACTTACGGGGCCTGCTCTCGGTACGGGATGATCGCGTTCGCCTCGTCGCTCGACCAGGCGGGCCCGCTGGCCCGCGACGTCACCGATGCCGCGCTCCTGTTCCGGCACATGATCGGGCGCGACAGGTGCGATTCGACCTCGCTCGAGTTCCCGGGCGAGATCGAGGTGCCCAACGCCAGCGACCTGAAGGGGCTGCGGCTCGGGGTGCCCGAGGAGCTGACCGGAGCGGACGGCGGGGTCGAGCCAGGGGTGCGCGAGCGATTCGACGCGACGGTGGCGATCGCCGAGCGACTGGGTGCCTCGGTCGAGCCGTGCACATTGCCGCACGCCCCACATGCGCTGTCGGCGTATTACCTGATCGCGCCGGCGGAGGCATCCGCCAATCTCGCTCGCTACGACGGGGTCCGCTACGGACTGCGCGTAGGCGGCGACGAGGGGCTGATCGAGATGTACGAGCGCACGCGGGCTGCCGGCTTCGGCCCAGAGGTCAAGCGGCGGATCATGCTCGGGACCTACGCGCTGTCCAGCGGCTATTACGACGCCTACTACGGGACCGCCCAGAAGGTGCGGACGAAGATCGCGGAGGACTTCAAGTCGGCATTCGAGCGATTCGACTTTATCGTCACGCCGACCAGCCCCTGGACGGCGTTCGAGCTCGGATCCAAAAGCGATGACCCGCTGGCGATGTACCTCAACGACTTCTGCACCGTGCCGATGCCGCTGGCCGGCATTCCCGCGATCTCGATCCCGTGCGGGCTGAGCGACGGGCTCCCGGTCGGGTTCCAGCTCGCCGGGCCGGCGTTCTCGGAGAGCCGGATGTTGAACGTCGCGTACGCGCTCGAGCAGGCGATCGGTTTCGACGGAAGCCGTGTCCGCGGATGACGACCTACGAGCCGGTCATCGGGCTGGAGATCCACGTCCAGCTGGACACCGTGACGAAGATGTTCTGCGGCTGCGAGCTGTCGTTCGGCGATCCACCGAACGTTCACACGTGCCCGGTCTGCCTGGCCCTGCCGGGCGCACTGCCGGTGCTGAACGGGCGGGCGGTTCACTTCGGGACGATGATCGGGCTCGCGCTCGGTTGCGAGATCGCCGAGCGGTCGCTGTTTCACCGCAAAAATTACTTCTATCCCGACAGCCCGAAGGCCTACCAGATCTCCCAGTACGACGTGCCGCTGTGCCGCGGCGGATCGTTCAACCAGATCCGGATCCACCGCGCCCACCTCGAGGAGGACGCAGCCAAGCTCGTGCACATCGGAGAGAGCGGCCGGATCCACGGTTCTGACCGCAGCGCGGTCGATTTCAACCGCTGCGGGACGCCGCTCGTGGAGATCGTCACCGAGCCGGACTTCCACTCGCCAGAGCAGGCGCGCGAGTGGCTGATCCTGCTGCGGGCGACGCTGAAGGCGCTCGGCGTCTCCGACGTCGACATGTCGCAGGGGTCGCTTCGCTGCGATGCCAACGTGTCGATCCGCCCGGCCGGCTCGACGGAGCTGGGAACTAAGACCGAGCTGAAGAACATGAACTCCTTCGCGTTCCTCGAGCGGGGTATCCGGGCCGAGATCGAGCGCCAGACCGAGCTGGTCGAGTCCGGCGGACGGGTCGAGCTCCAGACGCTGCACTTCGACCCCACCACCGGCCAGCTCAGCGAGCTTCGCTCCAAGGAAGAGGCACACGACTACCGCTACTTCCCCGAGCCCGACCTCGTGCCGATCGTGGTCACCGAGCAGATGCTGTCCGCGGCACAGGCCGCGATGCCGGAGCTGCCGGCCGCGCGGGCGGAGCGGTTCGAGCACGATCTGGGGCTGCCGGCGGACCGCGCCCACCTGCTCGCGTTCAGATCCGAGCTCGGCGACTACTTCGAACGGGCGCTGGCGAGCGGCAACGGTGTCGATCCGGTCGAGCTCTCGAACTGGATTCCGCAGTTGGTCGAGCGGATCGGCTCGGATGCCGACCCGTCTGATTCGAAGGTGACGCCGGCGAACCTGGCGGTGCTGGCCTCGATGGTCGGTGCCAAAGAGGTCAGCCACGGTGCCGCGCGAGAGGTGCTGACACAGCTCGCCGAGCAAGGGGGCGAAGCCCGCGAAATCGTCGCGGCCGAGGGTCTCGGGGCGATCGGCGGCGAGGATGACGGGCTCAGCGAGGTTGTCGATCGGGCGATCGCGGCCGATTCCGCGGCCGCCGAGCAGGTCCGCGGCGGCAACGACCGGGCAATGGGCCCGCTGATCGGCTTGGTCATGCGCGAGACCCGCGGCCGTGCCGATGGGGGAGAAGTAGCTCGCCTGATCCGCGAGCGGTTGGGGCAACCATCCTGAGCGCGCTCAGCCAAACGCCTCGCCCGAACTGAGCGCGCCCAGGCCCGCAGCGCCGGCGTAGTCACCGGCGTCGCGCCCCCTGGAGGGTCAAGGTAGGCCTAGCTCAGGTTGCGGGAAAGCCGGCGAACCACCAAGCCCGCCCCGAGCAGCGCGCCACCCCCGGCGACAAGCAGGACCGCGTCGAGCCCGGTGAATGGCAGCTGGCCGTCGTTTGGCGGCGTGGTGCAGGTCTGCCGGTTATAGGCAGAGCAAGTGGAGTTCGCGAAAGAGGAGGCAGGCGCCAATAAGGCAAATGCCACCACTAGCAGCGTCGCGATGCGTCTCATGAGCCCCTTCCGATGACTCGAGTTTCCGCTTGCCCAGGCGGGCAGACGCGGCTTATTGTTCACGTTCCCCGTTCAAAATTGTACACAAACACGCATTCCTCACGCAAGTTCGCGAGCCGGCCCGCTAGCGGGTGATCTGGATGCCCGCGAGACCTTCGCGCGGGGTGACCGGATTCGCGGAATTCAGGCGGGCGAGGGTACGAGCGATGATCGGCTGGCGGGGGTTAATTTGCTCCGCCATGGCCACCAGCCGCTGCGCCTCGGTGCGCTGGCCGAGCGCCGACGCCGCGAGACCCTCTCCGAACCACCCATACCAGCCGCCTGGCTCGCGGGAGATGACCTGGGCAAAGCGGGATTCGGCGATCTTGAAGTAGCCACCCTGAAGGGCGATCGTCCCAGCGAGCCTCCCGGGGTACGCGCTGAGCGGGTCAAGGTCGGCCGCCGTGCCGAGATCGCTAAGCGCAGATCCCGGGTCCGTGGCGGCGATCGAGCTGGCCTGGGCGGTCTCGCGGGCCGACAGGTACGGCAGGCCGAGCACGAACACGGCCACACCGATGAGGACGACTGCGCCCGCTCGCAGGACCATGGGGCGCACCCGCCTGCGCGAGACGGCGGCCGCATCGGGTCCTCGGCGCCAGAGCACGACCCGACGCTCCCCGAGCGCAACGGCGACGGCGAGAAAGCCAAGCGCCGGTCCGCTCAATGCCGGCATCTCCCAGAACCAGTCGAGGGATCCGTGAATCAGCCAGTCGGTCAGCGGGAGCAGAGCCGCGCCGGCCACGGCTGCGTCGAGCGCTCCGGATTGGCGGACGGCCCGCAGGGCAGGCCGGATCGCGAAGACCAGAAATGCGCCGAAGAGCAAAAAACCGACGAACCCGGTGTGGGCCAGCAGCCGCATCTCGAGACTGTGGGTCCAGGCCGGCTCCTGGCTGGTTCTCCGATGGAGCACGTAATAGTCGTCGAAGTTGTCCTGACCGAGTCCTCCGATCGGGTGGCTGATGAGCGCATCCAGGGACACGCGCCAGAAGTCGTAGCGTCCGCTGCCGACGTCCGCGAAGTGCGACTGCGCCGAGGGGTTGGTCGTCGGATGGCTGAAGCCGTTCCATTGCCGCCGGATGAAGGCGAACGGATGTCCGTGGGTTGCCGCGATCCCCCCGCCGATGAATCCGGCGACGGCGACCGTGGCCAGGGCAATCCCGGCCCGCCGTCTGGCGCTGGCCGATAGCGGGCGAGGGTTGAACCGGCGATCTGCCCACGCGATCACTGTTCCCACTACGAGCAGAGCGCCACAGATGATCAGGGCTGCCGTCCCAGCTCGCCCCGACGCGTGGGCGAGGTCGTCCGGTTTGGCGTGGTAGATGTTGAGCAGCCGGTGTATGGGCACGAGCGTGCCGATGACCGGTAACACCGCAGCGGCGGTGGTTCGGAGCCGATCCGGGACGACGGCGATCGCCACGATCGCGACGAAGGGGAGCGTGAACAGCCAGCCGCGGCTCTGGACGATGACGGCGAGCTGGAGCCCGGCGCAGGCTGCCGCGATCAGCGCACCGCGGAGCTCGCTCGGCAGTTCGCGCCGCGCGGCCAGCGCGATCGCGACGAGCGCCGCGACCGTGAACAGGGCGGCCGTCGCGTTGATGTACCCGGTCGGGGCGGCGAGCCGACCACCAGCGATCAGGGACCCGACATGATCGCCCGAGGACAGCCGGGCCAGCAACACGATCCCGATTCCGCCGATGCCCAAGGCGAACGTAACGAGGGCGATCAGCGCGGCCCTGGTCGTCCATGGGAGCGCGACCACCAGCGTGAACATCAGCAGGTACATCAGCGCCCGGTTGCTCCCGTCGAGAGCGTCTCCTTTCGAGCCGGCCCATGCGATCGAGAGGTAGGACCACGCGACGTAGAGGGCGAATGCGCCGAGTGCGCGCCGAGTCATCGGCGACAGGTTCAGCGAGTCGCGGCGCAGCAGCAGGACGGCGACCGCGGTCGCCAGCAGCAACAGCGCGCCCCAGTACCAGGTGGTGGTGTCATACCCGCCGTCCTGCACCGCCCAGACGAGCATGAGGGCGACGGGAACGATCCCGCCAACGATGGCGGCGACTCGCGGCGCGCCCCACTGCTGTGGAATGTGAATCCCGCCGCTCCTGGAACTATTCGAGCACGATCATCGTTGACCGCGCGTATGGCCTGAGCCTTGGGTAGCGCTCCAACAGGCGGTCGTCGAGCGCGCTGATCCTCATGGCCAGGCGCTCCTGCCAATGCTGCGGCACGACCAGGTTCAGCGGCATCAGCGGGATGCTGGTCAGCTCTACCTCCCGGTGCCAGAACCCGGGGAAATGCTGAGCGCAGAGCCGCCAGTCCTCGACCGTGAACGGATGCTCGTCAGGCGTGCGGGCGGCCGGTGTCATGAACCGGCCAAGTCGGAGAATTGGGTTGTGGGCCAGTGGCTCGAGGAACACGGCCTGGCCGCCGGGCGCGAGTATGCGGCGAAGCTCGGCGAGCGCTCGATCGAGCTCGAGGTGGTGGAGGATCGCGCTGCCGACGATCAGGTCGAAGGAATCCTCGGCGAACCCGGTGTGGTGCGCGTCCCCGGCGCGGAAGTCGACACGGTCCTCATACCCCTCCGCCCGGGCGGTTTCCCAGGCTCGAGCTATCTCGGCGTCCGAGATGTCGATGCCGGCGAGGGAATGTGCGCCGGCGTCGAGCAGTCGGCCGGCTTCGTTCGCCGGACCGCAGCCGTACAGGAGGACGCGCTTATCCCGCGGGTCATAGAGCTCGGTCAGCTCCTCGTTGCGGTTGAAGGCGCCGATCGCGCGCCAGATGATCTGGCGAATCTGGCGGTACCGGCCGTGGCTCTCGTTATAGAACTGTCGCTCCCGCTCGATCAGCTCGGCGTCCGGTTGGGCCGTCACCGGCTTCCCTCTCCGCGGCGGGCTCGCTTGCGCGGGACGATGAGCCGGAATCCCACCTTGGAAGCGAACGCGCGGCCCTGGTTGAGCGCCGACCCCGAATAGGTGCGCCAACGCAGGCGCGTCGACTCGAACTCCGGCAGCGGGCAGAGCTTGCCCATCGCCTCGAGCTGATTGATGTGAAGGTCGTGGTAGAACGAGCTCGCCACATTCCTGACTTTATGGGGATACAGCGAATACAGGGACCACCAGCCGCTGTCGAACCGCGACAGGTTCCTGGCCAGAGTACGGGTGCCCTCGTCGAATTCCCGTCCGGCGGCGTCGTCGTTGAGGCCGACGGCGGCATCGCGCAGCCCCCACAGCGCAAATATCGCGCCGTTGAGGACGTAGGAGGGTGGGGTGGTCGGGTATTCCTCGAACCACGGGCCGCCGTCAAGCTCAGTGGCCACGCCCCCGTCGGAGAGCGTCTTACGCATCGGGGCCAGCGCAGCCAGGGCCGAACTGGCAAATGACTCATCCCCGGTCTCTCGGAAGAGCCTCACGAGGAGGCTCACGGCTTCGCCCTGGGCCATCGCCGATCGCCACGGAGCTGGCAGAGGAAACGTGTGCGGAAGGGGGACCAGGTGCAGCCATGAGCCGTCTCTCTCTTGCCGCTTGACCATATGGGTGCCGACCTGGACAGCTGCGTCGAGCCACGGGTCTCCTTCGCCGGCCAGCCAGCGCTCGTAGCACCCGAGGGCGTACTGCAAAGTCGCTACGTGCAGATAACTCGCGCACGCCGGGCCGACGTCGAGCGAGTCGGCCTTGATCCGCATGTCGATCGGGTAGCCGTGCACCCCCGCAGGATCGATGTGCTGACCGACGGGCAGGAAGAAGGTCCGCGCGCTGGAGAAGAAGCCGGCGCTCCGTCGCGATGAGACCCGGTCACGCTGCGTCGATAGTGATCTGGTCGCGAGCACGGTCACGCGCCGACGGGGAGAGCTTGCGGTTGACGGGAGCGTGGTGGGACGCGCGATGGGGGATGAGGAACGGGCGAGGTACGCCTGGCCAGGGTCAGCAGCGCCGGGCCTAACCCGAGGAGCATCCACAGGCGCCAGTCCCAACCATCGGTGATGAAAAAGATCGCGGTCAGGAAGCCGACCGTCCCCATCAGACACGCCCGCGCCAGCTGTGCGTGGGCGGGTCGGCCCGTGCGATCGAACCAGCGCACCGCCTGCCAGTAGGAGCGCAGGCAGGCGATGATCGCACCCAGATAGGCCACTAGGCCGATGACGCCAAGGTCGGCCAGCATTTGGAGATAGCTGTTGTGCGCGGGAATCACCAGCGGCGTCTCGGCGATGTAGTTCACATAGGTGGCGTTTCGCAGCTCCAGGACGTAGTTCGGTTCGACGATCGAGAAGTTGCTGGCGCCGACGCCGAGGATCGGGTGCGCTTTGAAGACCATCGCCGCGACGCCCCAGATGTCGTTGCGGCCGCTGGTTCCGCCGCCCAGATCGGTGATCCGGGATAGCGCTCCGTGCTTGCCACCGACTGCCACCACGGCGATCACTCCCATCAGCACGATCAGCCCGAGGATCCGCCGCCGTTGAACTTTTGGCGAGACCACGACGGCGGCGATCGCGGCTACCAGAAGCGCAATAAGTCCTCCCCGCGACTCGGTGGCAAAGAAGGCGATCGTGATCAGGGCCAGGGCCAGCACCAGCCCAATGCGGGCACCCCTCGACTTATAGAAGCCGATCAGACCGATGGTGACGAAGATCGATGCCACGAAGGCTGCCGCTTGGAGGTTCGGGTCGCCACCTCCGCCTGTCAGTCGGCCCGAGACGGTGGTTTGAGCGGTGGCTGCGGTGGTGCTCAATCCTCCGGAAGCCAGACCGATCGCCGCCGCGGCGACGCCTCCGAGTACGAACGCGAGTGCCACCACGGACGCCTCTCGGCTTGTCCGGACGGTCGTGATCACCACCAGCAGCACAGCCGCCGCAAGCCAGTAGTAGCCCGCTTGCGTGCCGGCCGTCCCCGGGCTCTGTGCCCAGGCCGTGGACAAGGTGATCCAGACCGCGAACAACAAGACGGTGAAGAGCACACCACGATGTCCCTTGAGGATCGAGAAGCGACCCGATCTGGCCGCGAATGCGCCCAGCCAGCCGAGGCCGACGATCACGCCGAGCGCATTCGGGCCCTGACTCAGGGCGTGCAAGTCCTGCACGTATAAGACGGCCCCCCAAACCGCGAGTGCGGCCGCCAGGTTGAAGAAGGCAACCGGAGTGAACACCGCGGCAAGCACGATCGCGACCGCGTATTTCGCCTTGCCGGCCGCCAGGTAGTGAGCGAAAACGCCGCAGGCACCCGCGCCGACCAGGACGATCGCCCAAGCCGGGATCTGCGGCCCCGACCAGGAGAGGAGGTCGCGCCGCAGCGACAGCGCGCGCTCGGCCTCGACGCCGGGATGGCTCTCGGCGAGGCTAGCCATGCACGCTCAGCCGCCGGCGGGACATGCGCTGGCGCCCTCTCGGCTTGACTCGCCCTGCGGGGCGTGCGAGCGCCTCGTCATAGACCTTCCGCGTGGCCTGGATCCACGGCGTGATTGTGAACTGTTGCTCGTACGAGGACCTTGCCGCCTGCCCGAGGGACCGCCGGCGAGGAGCATCGCGGAGCAGCGCGCGCAGCGCGGAGGCGAACCCACCGGCGGACGGCGGCGCCGGCACCAAGAGGCCGGTCTCCCCGTCGGCGATGATCTCCGGGATACCCCCGACGGCAGTGGCCACCACTGGTACAGATGCGGCCATCGCCTCGATCAGCGTTGTGGGAAACGCTTCGGCGTGCGAGGGATGCAGGCACACATCGAACGCGTCGAAGCATCGCATCACGTCGAGGCGGTGCCCGATCATCGCCGCGCGGCTGCCGAGGTCTCGAGTCATCGAGGCGATCGTGTCCCATTCGCCTCCGCGGCCCACGATCAGCAGCTTCAGGTTCGGGAACTCGTCCGCGAGTTGGCGAAACGCCGCCACCGCCACCTCGTGGCCCTTCACGGCTCGCAACGCCGAGAGCATGCCGACGACGAGATCGTCCTCGCTCCAACCAAGTTCCGCTCGTAACTCGCGCCCGGATCCTGGCTCCGGGCTCACGGCGATGCCGTTGCGGATCGTCGTGAGCTGATCCGGTGAGGCAAAGCCTCGCTCGAGGTAGGACCGCGCGGCGCTGTCCGACACGGCGACGATCCGGTCTGCGCAGAGCCGGACGAGCTTGCGCTTGACGTAGGTCTTGCGGCTCGAGTCCCACACCGTCGTGTGGATCGTGGAGACCACCGGGACACCAAGCGATCTCGCGGCCAGGCCACCGAGGAAGTCAGCCAGGCCCAGGTGGGTGTGGACCACGTCAGGCCGTAAGTGGCCGATGTGCCGTCGGACTGCGGCCAGCGACCGCGGTGCCCAGCCCGGCGGAAGTTTGAGGTCCGCCGGGTCAACCCCGGCCCGCCGAAGAGGCTCCGCCGCAGGATTGCCGTCGACCTCGAACAGGCAGGCAACACTTGGGCGGATGTTGGCCTGCGGCGCCGCGGCGGCGAACTGGGCGAGAAGCATTTCGGCGCCCCCGGCCGCCAGATGGTCGATGAGAGCCAAAACTGAGATTTCCCCTCGCGGCGCTTCCCGGGGCCGCGGCGCTGCTGATGGTTCAGCGGCCTGTGCCGCTTCAGAAGACGTCATCGAGCTCGGGCTGAGGATCGGCTGCCGGCCCTGTCCGACGCCCGCGCGAGCGGAGCAGCTGGTCGACCGGCGGATTGTGCCGCGCGCCATTGGTCGTCGTATTGGCGTAGTAGCCGTACCGCCCTGGGGCCGGCTGCCCGACCAGCACCAGCCCGACGGCCCCGGCGCCCGAGCGCGCCAAGGACCGAGTCAATAGATCTCGCGCTCGCACCAGCAAACGACGATCGGTGTGGCCCGGACGCGCGACGAACACCACCGCCTCGGCAAGTCCCACAATGCGCAGTGAGTCGCTGATCTGGCCGATGGGGGCCGTGTCGAGGATCACGCAGGCGGCGGCCCGTTGAGCCTGAGCGAGCAGGATCGGCAGGCGGGCCATCAGCTCGTCAGGGGTGAGCTCGCCGGGTTGCGGCAGCGGCAGGAATTTCACCCGCGGAAGGTTCGGCACCGGGATCAGCGGGCCTGGCGTCTCGTCGTGGGGTTGAACCACGCCAAGCGTTTTCGCAAGGCTCGGCCGATGGAGGTCGAGGTCGACGACGATCACGTCGCCACCTTCAGCGAACGCAGCCGCCAGGGCTGCGACGAGCGTCGTCTTTCCATCGCCGGCGTCGGCGCTGGTGACCATGATCACCGGAGACAGCACGGCGAGATCGAGCTGGGCCCTGAGCATCCGGACCTGCTCGAAGGCCACCGGCGGGAACATCCACGGCGACAGAGGGTTGCGCCCGCGGTGGCTGACCTTGGGGATGGAGGCCAGAATCGGCACCGGGAACAGCGACTCGACCTCGTCCTGGTCCCGAACGGGCCGGCCAAAGAAGTCGATCCCGAGGACGGCCACGCTGGCGACGGCGAAGCCGCCGAGCAACGCCAGGAGGATGATCAGGGTGTGTGAGGCCCCGCTCGGTGAGGGGGGTGCCGTCGCGGGCTGCGACACAGAAAGGGTCGGGTCGCCGCCCGAGCTGCGCAGTGAGTCGAGCGCGCCCAGCTGGGCAGAGAGGGAAGCACTCTGAGATTGGGTCGTTGCCGACGTGCGCGGAAGCGAGGCGATCTCGGCCTGCAGCTTGGCGATCTGGGCCGCGATGTTGCGCTGGACGACCGCTCCCTCGAGGCTCAGCGCGGTGTTCGTGTACGTGTTCGTGAGCTGTGCGGCTTGGCTGGGCGACGAGGCACTCCCGGAGACCGCGAGCACGTTCGTCTGTCCGAGCGAGTCGACGGTGATGGCTTTCTGCACGCTGTTGGTCGTCCAGCCTCCGCCGAGCTTGGTTGCCGTCGCCGCTGCGGCCTGCGCGGTGTTGACTAGGGCAGCGGCGGTTTGGACGGTCCGGGTCGGATCGCCGGTGTCAAGTACGACGCCGAGGGAGAGATAACTCGGGTTCTCAGCGAGAGGGGTCACGAGCACGTTGGCGGTGGCCTTGTACGTGTAGCCGGACCGTTCGACGGTCACAGCCGCCACCACGCCGGCGATCAACGTGAGCGCGAGCACGACAATCCAATGCCGGCGAACGGCACGGAGATAAGGGCTGATGGCCTGCTGACCTGAGGCGGTGCTGCCGCTGCCGTTTTCCCCGAAATCCGGCAGCCGCGACCCGCCTCGCTGCGCGTTAATCCCCATTTTGAAGTAACCGATGTTAGCGGGGCTGAGGGCGACTGCTCCCTGCAAATCGCACCTTCCGGCTCGACCCTCGCCTTGGCCGGTACGGGCGTGCGAACACTTGTGGCAGGGCAAGCGTAGCGGAGAAGATGCTCGGGGCACGCAGGATCTCAGCCGGAATTCGGCGCACGTCGAGGGCGGCGAAATTCCTGGCGGTCACGTGCCCCCGGTAATTGCTGAAGGCGATTTCGATTCCGGCCTCCCGCGCGCTCTGACGGGCGCTTTCATTTATGGCGTCGCGCGTCCCCACCGGGTAGGCGAACAGCTTCGGGCGTTCGCCGAGCTCGGCCTCGATGCGATCCCGGGATCGAACGATCTCCTCGCGCTGCCGCGCCGGCGTCAAGCGGGACAAGATCGGATGCGTGACTGTGTGGCATCCGACCAGGTGCCCCGCTGCGTTGAGCCCGCGCGCCATGTCCCAAGTGACGAAGTCGTCCCTAGCCGGTGGTCGCCGTCCGGCCCCCGTGGCCTTGCCGAGCCTTTCGAGGAATGGTGCGCCTGCGCCGTCCTCGAGTGTCCAGTAGGCGCCGGTGACAGTGTCGATGGCTTTCGGGAGGTCGTCGCCAGGCAATGGCAGTGGGGAGTCCGACCAGGGGCCCGGGGGAGCTCGTCCCCCGTGCTTCGGCGCAACATCCAGGCGATCTCGTCCCACCACGCGGTGGCCTGGCCGTCGATGAACCCGGAGCAGAGAAACATCACGGCCCGCACTCCGTTGGCCTCGAGCACCGGCTTGGCCACCTCGTACAGATCTCGATAGCCGTCGTCAAAGGTCACGATCACGCTGCGACCACGCCGTGCGAGCAACTCGGGCGTCAGGCGATGCGGATCGAGCAGATCGAAGTGCCGCTTGATCAGTTGCAGCTGCCGATCGAGAGCGTCAGCCGTCGCGCTCCAGACGCCGGGGTACAGGTCCGAGGACGAGCCGTCACCGATCCGGTGATAGGTGAGCGCAACCGCTCCGCGCCAGCACGGTATGCGCAGGAGGAGAGAATCTAGCCGCGACTGCTCCATCGCATCGGCCAGCAGACGCCGCTTTGACCGCCTGACACGCGTGCCGTGCCCTGGATTTCCCGCACGTATCATCGGCCGGTGGCCACTATAACTTTGGCGGTCGCGTCGGCTACGGTTGGTGGCGCGTGAGCGAGGAGGGGCAAGCCGACGGTTCGCTGCGCCGCTCGGTGAAGGCCGGGATCGCCTGGTCGACGCTGTCGTTTGGGATCACCAAAGGGCTGGCGTTCATCTCCCTGCTCGTCTTGACGCGCGTGTTGGCGCCGTCTCAGTTCGGGCTGGTCGCCGCTGTGACCGTGGTTCTCAGTCTGATCGAGCTCACCTCCGACCTCGGGATGGCGGCGACCGTCATCTACGAGCAGGAACAGGGAGCAGGCGAGCGCATACAGGTCGCGTTCACGGTCAACATGATGCTCGTCGTGGCCTTGGCAGCGGTGGGGGTGCTACTGGCGCCGGTAATCGCAGGGTTCTTCCATGCCTCTCACCATGTCGGGCTGTTCCGCCTCGCGATGGCCGACGTACTGCTGACCGGTTTGGGCGTCATCCACGACGGGCTGCTGCTACGGGACCTGAGGTTTTCGGCCAGGATCGTCACGCAGGTGGTCAGCGGCGTCGTTCGTGCGGGAGCGGGCGTGACGCTGGCGCTGCTTGGCTTCGGCGCGGCCTCACTGGTCTGGGGTCTGCTGCTCGGGACCGCCGCGTGGGTGATCGTGCTGTGGGGGGTGACACGGTTCCGCCCGACACTTCGGTTCGACCGGAGGATCGCCAGGTCGATGATCGGCTATGGCGTTGGCGCGTCGATGTTTTCCTTTCTCGACCAGACGGTCACCCAGATCGACACCGCCGTCGTCGGACGTGTACTCGGCCGGCGCTCGCTCGGCCTGTACACCGTCGCTTTCCGGATTCCGACCCTGGTGCTGGAGAACATCGCCAACCAGGTGTCCCTGGTCGCCTTTCCGGCCTTGGCCCGCAAGCGGGTGGCCGACGCGTCGGGGGTCGGTGGGGCGACGTTGCGCCTGGTCCGTTATGAGGCCTTGTACGCGCTCCCGCTGTCGGCCGGCATGGCGGTGATGGCGAGGCCGATCGTCGACACGGTGTTCTCGTCGCGGTGGCAGGACGCAGCCGGTGTGTTCGCCGCGGTGTCGGTGCTGTCGGGGATTTCGGCGTCGGGTTTTGCGCTGGGCGACGCGTTGAAAGCGCTGGGCCGACAGCGGCTGCTCGTGATCTTGACCGTGATCCAGCTCCCGGTGTTGCTGGTGACGATCATCCTCGTGGCGCCGTATGGGATCACCGCGGTGGCGTGGGCTCGGGTGGCCGGCATGGGCTTGTGGGTTGGGCTGGTGACCGTGTCGGCCGCCCGGGTGATGGATATGCCGATTGGTCCCGTGCTCGGCGCGATGTGGCCTGGGGCCGCGGCATCGGCGGGTGTAGTGGCGTCCGCCGGGGCGGTCCGCCTGTGGTCAGGGCTGTCGGCGGTGCCTGCGCTCGTTGTCGCCGTGGTCGCGGGCTGCGCGGGCGGCCTGATCGCGCTCTCGATCTTCGCGCCGGCGACCTTCCAAGAGCTGCGCCGTACCTCGGCCGGGGTGGGGCGCCGGTTACGCGCGCGAACCGGAGCGCGAGCGGCGGAGGCTGGCTGAGCTGAGGCTGGCTGAGCAGCGCGTCACGGGCTGGTCCAACCGCCCGTGGGCTCGGGTGGCCCGCTGAGGCCCATCCGGGCGACCAGCGGGGCGCCGTGGATCAACGTGTTCGGGGCGCTCCCGCCCGTGTAATCGTCGATGATCAATGGCCAGTTCGACACGTTCGCCGGGTCGTTTTGGAGCAGTGGGAATCCAGACAGGGTCTGGGCTCCGGCGGCAGGGCCTTCGTCGATCGTCTGCCGGACGCCGTCGAACCAGATGCCGTAGATCGTGCCCGTGTTGTTGTTGGCGTCGTTGGTGCAGAGTGAGAGCGTGTGCCAGCCCGGTGTCACGTTCGGGCCGTGCCATGCCGGCACGCCGTTGTCGTAGCCGGTGAAAGCGATTTCCCACTGGTTCGCGGAACTGGCGGTGTTGCCGTTCCAGTACGAGGTCACCCCCATTGACCAACCTGGTTGGTCGTCCTGGTTGGGGTTGTTCGGGTCCTCGGTCTCTGCGAAAACCAACCAGGTGTTGTCGGTCACCCCGACCGCGTCGCCGTTGGGGAAATCAATCGGAATGGTCGTGCATTCCGGGACGCCCGCGGGATAGAGGTTGGGGCTGTTGATGTCCGAGCGGTAGTGGCCGTCTTGGCCGGGGTCGCAGCTGCTGGTGATGGTGAACCGAACCTCTTGGGCGTCGAGATTGGAGAAGCAGCTTCCCCAGTGGGCGGAGTAGCCGGAAAGCGACCCATCGAAGGTGCCGTTGAACACGAGCGGGCCGCTCGAGGCGTTGATGGCCGTGGGCTGGGCGGAGGGCGCACCTGGCTGCGCGGATGGAGTTTGATGGCGAACGTGGTGATGCCGCTTGTGATGGCGCCGGTGATGTCGCTTGTGGTGCCGGTGCCGATGCCGGTGACGCTTGTCGCAATGGCCGCTGCAGGCACGAGCGGCGTGGTGCCGTGGCGCGGCAAGCGCCGCAGAAGACAGCGCCATCAGGAGGCAGAAGCTCAGGCACACGATGGCGATCCGCGTCTTCATGTCGATCGCATCGGACGAAATCGAGCTGAGGGACCAGCGCCGGCGCGACGGTTCGCACATACGTCCACTCCGATCCGGCGTCTCCCGGTCCGAGCTCTGACCCGCTAGCCATCGATACACCGGGCGCCAATCGCTCCTGCGCCCTGCCCAGGCACGATGCAAGCTCAACCTCCCGTTTCGAGAGCGCATCGAGCCGGCCGCCCTGGATGCGGCCGGGACAGCCACTCTCCCAAGCGCTCCACGGATCGGAAGGGATCACTCGCAATTGCACAGTTTTGTCTGCCTTAGCCGGTACGTGGACGCGGCCGGTGGCCTCGCCGAGACCCTAGGATGGCGCCGTGCGGGTCGTCGTCTACACGGACTACGTCTATCGCGAGGTGGGGGGCGTGGTGTACGGCGAGCGAGCCTTTGCGCTATTTCTCGCGGCGCTCTCCGACCACTGCGAGGTCACGATCGCAGGCCGGCTCGATCCGATGTCGGGTGCGGCGCACTATGCGCTCCCGGAACGCGTCCGCTTCATCGCGCTTCCGCACTACAAGGCGCTCACGCGTCCGGTCTCGGTCGCCGGCTCACTAGCCCGTTCACTACGCCGGTTCTGGCGTGCGCTGGGAGAAGCCGACGTCGCCTGGATCCTCGGGCCGTACCCGCACGCGGTGGCGTTCGCGGCACTGACGCGAGTCCGCGGGCGTCCGCTGGTCCTCGGCGTGCGTCAAGACTTCCCGAGCTACGTCCGTAACCGGCGTCCCGGTCGCCGCTGGATGCACGTCGCAGCCGACGCGCTCGAGCGCTCCTGGCGCGCGCTCGCACGCCGCAGTCCGGTGGTCGCGGTCGGGGCCGAGCTGGCTCGCAACTACGAGCATGCGCCCGAGGTGCTGATGATCACGGTCTCACTGGTCAGCACAGACGACGTCGAGGCCGGTCGGAAGGCCAGCCTGCGCCGATACGACGGCGAGCTCACCGTGCTGTCCGTCGGGCGCATCGACGCGGAGAAGAACCCGATGCTGCTCGCGGATGCGCTCGCACTCCTGCGCGAGGGAGATGACCGCTGGCGTCTAGAGGTGTGCGGCGACGGACAGCTCAGCGATGCGTTGGCCGCCAAGCTCGGGGCCCTCGGGCTGGCGGAGTTCGCCGAGCTCCGGGGCTATGTGCCGATCGACGACGGTCTGCTCGAGCTGTATCGGGCCAGCCACGCGTTTCTGCATGTGTCCTGGACCGAAGGCGTGCCGCAGGTTTTGATCGAGGCGTTTGCCTCCGGCGTACCAGTGGTGGCCACCTCTGTCGGCGGCGTGGAAGCTGCGGTCGGCGACGCCGCGCTACTGATTCCCCCTGGGGATCCCCCAGCGGCGGCGGCGGCGCTGCGGAGCCTCGCCGCCGACGAGGGGCTTCGCCGGCGGTTGATCGACGCCGGACTCGAGCGCGCGGGACGGCAGACGCTCGAGCACGAGACCGCGCGGGTGGCCGAGTTCATCGCCCGGTGTGCCGGCGTGCCCAGCGCTGGCGCACCAGCTCATAGGTCTTCGGACTGATGCGCTTTGGCGCATTCTTGGCCTGCGAGGCGAGCCACAGCGTCGAGCGCGCCAGCAAGTCGCCGCGCGCGTAGCCGGCGGCCCGGCCAGGGCTGGTCCGGGCCCACACGGCGTACCGGCCGCGCACCTGCATGCCACCGATCCACGTCGACGAGGCACTGGGATATGAGGTCAAAAGCGTGCGATAGCCGGCGCGGGCCGCTTCGGAGAGCACATCGTCGGAGACGAACCCGCCCGGCACGGCGGCTGTGGTCGGCGGTCGGCCGAGGATCTCGGCGAGCGCTTCCGCGCTCTCCTGCCACTCCCGCGCGAGCTCAGCAGCGCTGAGCAGGCCCATATACGTGGGATGCGAGACGGAGTGGCTGCCGACGTCGTGCCCTCGCGCGCAGAGCTCACGGATGGCGTCAGGATCGAGAAAGCCCTTGGAGCCAACGCGGCCGGTGGTAATGAAGAAGTGCCCTCGCCACCCTCGCTGTTCGAGCGCCTCGGCGATCAACGGCGCGGAGGCCCCGCCGTCGTCGAAGGTGAGGGCGGCATCGGGCTGCTCTGCGAGCAGACCCACCGTGCGCCCCGTGGCTGAGATCGCATCCAGGTGGGCCGCAAAATGGCTCGGTGTGAGCTTGTATCTCGCTGCGGCAGCGCCCGGAAAGCCGCACGCGTCCTGCTCGTCGCGGTCGGCGACGTCGTGGTAGGTGAGCACGAATGTCATGGACCGACGTGTGGATGCGCCGCTCGCGCCGGCCACAGGCGCGTTGCCCGCATCCGGCGTACGGCGCCGTTCGTCTTCAGCATGAAGCGCCAGGCATGGTCGTCGTGGTAAATCCCGATGCGCGGCCACAGGAGCGGCCCCGCGGGGGCCAAGCCGTTGGCCAGGCAGACGCCAACCTCGTAGCCGGCTGCCTGGGCGGCGTCGGCGACCTCCTGGTTAGCGTCGCCGTATGGGTACGCGATGGATTTGCACGGGACGCCTAAATGCTGCTCGACGGCCAACCGAGACCCGAGGAGCTCCTGGCCGGCGGAGGCCGAGTCCAATCTGGTGAGCAGCGGGTGAGTGCAGGTATGAGACCCGATCTCCCAGCCAAGCTCGAGCAGGCGGGTCAGATCCGCCCAGTCCATGCCCGTCAGCTCATGCGCGAAGGGTGTGTCCCCCCATTGCTCGATGCCGGCCCACAGCAGTGGCTGCCGTTCGTCCATGAACGAGGTTGGAGCGAACATTGTCCCGGGCAGCCGCAACCTGGTGAGGATCGGCTCGGCATGCTGGAGCACGGACAGGAAGGCGTCATCGAAAGTCACCACGAGTGTGCGTGCATATGGAGGCTGCCGGATGGCCTCGGTAAGCGTCGCCCCGCGCCACCCGCGAGCGCTCAGCTCAGTGAGCTGAGCTTCGAGCGACTGTGGAGTGACCGAAAGCGGGGGGCTCCAGGTCGGGCTGATCGCGTGGTAACAGAGAACCAGAACGTCGCTCAGGGAACCACCCCTTTCACGAGCTCTTCGTACAGGTCGACAAACTGCTGGGTTACCGCCTCGATCCGGAAGGGCGCCACGCGATCCGCGGCTGCCTCGGCCATCCGCCGGCGACGCTCGGGATCGCGCAACAGCTCACAAAGTCCGGCCGCCAGTGCACTGGGATCTCGCGTCGGAACGAGGATGCCGCTTGAACCGTTCTCGATCACGCTCGGGATCGCGCCCACCGCTGTGGCCACCAGCGGCGTGCGGTTGACCATGCACTCGAGCAAGAAAAGAGGCATCCCTTCATAGTCCGACGAGAGCGCGGCGACGTCGGCCGCGGCAATGATCGCATCTACGTCGTCCCGGAGTCCGAGGAAGTGAACGTGGCCGTCCAGCTGTAGGGACCGGGCGCGTTCCTCCAGGAACTGTCGCTGAGGTCCGTCGCCCGCGATCACCAGTTGGGCATCGGGCATGTGGCGGAGCACTTCCACGTGGGCCTCGAGCAGCACCTCCGTGGCCTTCTGGGGCCGCAGCAAGGCGGCGGTGGCGATCACTGGAGCCTCGGGAGGCAGACCAAGCTCTTGGCGAAGGTCGACGGGCGGGCGCTCGGCACGGGGGGTGTATGCCGTCGGAATCACCATCACCTTCTGCGCCGGGACGTGTTCGACGGCGACCATCCGTTCAGCGTCGGCGCGCGACACCGCGATGAAGCGGTCCGCCAGCCGGCCGATCACCTGGCCGTCCAGGAACACGCGCAGTGGGGCCCCCTGGTAGGACCAGGTGTGCTCGTGGGCGATCACGACCGGGACCCGAGCCAGGCGGCCGAGCACCGTGCCCCACACGTTGGAGCCGAATTTGTGAGCGTGCAGCAGGTCGAAACGCTGTTCGCGCAACAGCCGTACCAGGCCGCCGAACCGGTGGACGTCCCACTTCGCCCGGCGACCGAGGCCGATCGCCGGAATCCCGGCTGACTGCAACACGCGCAACGGCTCCTCGTCCGCCATCCGCGTGTAGCAGACCCACAGCTCGAACCGGTCCCGGGGAAGGTGCGTGGCCAGAGCAAAGGCGAAGCGCTCGGCGCCGCCGGTGGTGACAAGGCGGTCGAGCAGATACAGCACCCTGACTCGCCTGGGGGCCCCCATCTCGCAAGTACTATTACAGCTGAACTCGAGCACGGGCTGGCCGGGTGCAGGGGGATTCATTCACGTGGATACGGACGCGACACGCGAGAACGGCACGATCGACTGCTCGGTCCTCGTGCCCGTGCTCAACGAGCAGCACTTCATCGCAGACTCGGTCCGGGCGATGCAAGCACAGCGGTTTCAGGGCACGATCGAGTTCCTGCTGGCGGACGGAGGATCGACGGACGGGACGCGGGAGATCCTGGCCGAGATCGCCCGCCACGACTCTCGGGTCCGGATCCTCGAGAACCCGCGCCGGACGACGCCGAGCGGGCTCAACGTCGCGCTCGCAAACGCACGCGGACGCTGGGTCGCGCGCATGGATGCTCACACCGAGTATGGGAATGAATACCTGGCGCATGGGGTCGAGCGGTTGCGCCGCGGCGGCACGAGGTGGGTTAGTGGTCCGCCGGTCGCGGCCGGCAACGGCCCTGTGTCCCGCGCGGTGGCGCTGGCCCTGCGCAGCCGGCTGGGTCGTGGCGCCTCACGCAAGTGGGCGGCGGAGAGTGACGGCGGCGGTCAGGAATATGAGCTCGATTCGGGGGTGTTTGCCGGCGTCTGGGAACGCCGGACGCTGCTCGCCTACGGTGGCTGGGACGAAGGTTGGGCGCGGAACCAGGACTCCGAGATGGCCGGGCGTTTCCTGGCCCAGGGGGAGAAGCTGATCTGCCTCCCCGAGATGGCGGCGCACTACACGCCGCGCAACTCAATCGCCGGCCTATGGCGACAGTACGTGCAGTACGGGGAGTACCGCGAGAAGACCGCGGTGCGACATCCGCAGACGATGCGCCGCTCGCATCTGCTCGCCCCGTCCTTGGTGTTCGCCTGCGCCGCCGCCGCGCTGGCGCCGGCGCCGCTGCGGAAGGTCGCCCGAATCGGCCTCGGCGTGTATGGCGTCGCCGTGGCCGCGAGCTCTCTGGCGGTGGCGCGTCACGCCGAGGAAATTCGAGACGCTGCGCTGGTGCCGGTGGTCCTCGTCGTAATGCACCTGGCGCACGGCGCCGGCGCGATCCGCGGCGCCCTCCGAAACGGACCGCCGCTGGCAGGAATCGCTTCGGCACTCGGATTGGACCGGATCGGCGAGCGGTTGCGGCCGGCCCCGACACCGGTATTCGCCCCGTCGCTACGGGATGTGGGTGCGTGAAACCGCCGGCCGTCATCCTCGGAGGTGGGGTCACCGCACTTTCCGTCGCGCGGAGCATGGACGCGGCAGGGATAACCGCCCACGTGCTCGACGTGCCGCACTCGCCGGCGCGGGTCTCGCGCGCCGTGAGGACATTCGTCGACGTCGGCCGCGACCAGCCACAAGCACAGATGCTCGAGTGGCTCCGCGCGAATCCAGCGCAGGCCGTCGTGCTCGCCGGCAGCGATGAGGGCATCGAGCTGATTGCGCGCAACCGAACTGAGCTCCAAAGCCTCGGCTTCCTACCGGTCGAGGGCGACGATCGGGCACTGTTGACGATGCTCGACAAAGCGCGGACGTATGAGCTCGCGGCCCGGCACGGAATCCCGACGCCGCGGGTCCTCCAGCTGCGCAGCGACAGCGAGATGGACCAGGCCATCGCGGAGATGAGATTTCCGTGCGTGCTCAAACCGGTGCACTCACACCTGTTCGTGCGCCGGGCCGGAGCGGGCGCGAAGGTGGAGTTCATCGAGACTCCGCAACAGCTGCGCGAGAGGGTGGCCCTATTGCACGAGCAAGGGGTGGAGATGCTCGTCACCGAGGTGATAGTTGGCGCCTCCGACGCGTTCGTCTCCTACTACGGATACCTGGATCGCGACGGCCAGTCACTGCTCACGTTCACTAAGTGCAAACTCCGCCAGCAGCCCCCCGGATTCGGCCTCGGTACCTACCACCGGACCACTCTCGATCCCGAGGTCGCCGCGGCCGGTCTGAGTTTGCTCCGAGCGGCGGGCATCTTTGGCCTCGGCAACGTGGAGTTCAAGCGCGACGCGAGCGATGGCGAGCTCAAGCTGATCGAGTGCAACGTCCGATTCACCCTGTCGAACGAGCTGATTCGCAGATCCGGGGTCGACCTGGCGCTGTTCTGTTACTGCCGAGCGGCAGGGCTCACTCCTCCGGCCGTAGGCCCATACAAGGTCGGGATGACGCTGTGGGATCCGATCAAGGACGCGCGCGCGTTTCGCTCCTACCGACGGCTTGGCGAGCTCACGGCGCCTGGCTGGATCGCGAGCGTGGCTAGGCCGCAATGCTTTCCCACCTTCCGAGTTACCGACCCGCTGCCGG
Source organism: uncultured Solirubrobacterales bacterium (assembly GCA_963794825.1). GTDB lineage: Bacteria > Actinomycetota > Thermoleophilia > Solirubrobacterales > Solirubrobacteraceae > Palsa-465. The sequence continues at coordinate 948,013 of CAWCFB010000001.1, read as the reverse complement.
CGATCATGCGCACGGCGTGGATGGTCCAGAACGCCAGAGACTCGAGCCGAGCGGTCCAGGTCGTTTCCACCGGAAGCTCTCATCGGATCGCCCCGGCGGCAGGCCAGCCGCGAATCGCCCGCCGGCTCCCGGTCGTCGCGCGCTCGGTGGAGCGGCTGGCCGGTGCTGGCCGCCGCGGTCGGTCGGTGGCCGCTCGCCTGGACTTGCTGTACGCGTCAGGGCTCGGGCCCCTGTGGCGTCGCGCCCGCGCGGAAGGGCAACTCGCCGGACTTGGCGACAGCGCGCGGGATCGTCTCTACGAGCGGATCTGGACCGAGGCAGCCGAGGCCTGCGGCGCTGAGCCGTCGCAACTCGCGCCGGGCCTGTTCGAGCTCACCCGCGGGCAACGCCGCACCCGGGTCTACCAGCAGACGGTTGAGATGGACGATCCCGTCACGCTCCGGGTGGCGCTCGACAAAGCTGTGGTTCATCGATTGATGGCCGAGCGGGGAGTCCCCACCCCGGAACGGATCGAGTGGAGCGTCGACGATCCGGCGCCCGCGCTGGAGTTTCTCGAGCGAGCGGGAGGGCCGTGCGTGGTCAAGCCTGCGGCCGGAACCGGCGGCGGCCACGGTGTCACGCCCGGGATTGAAACCGCCGAGGAGCTGATGCGCGCGCGGATCCATGCGGCGACGGGGGGCGAGCGCCTGCTGATCGAGCGACAGGTCGCAGGCGACGTCTACCGCTTGCTGTTCCTCGATGGTGAGTTGCTGGACGTGGTCAGGAGCGTGCCCGCGAGCCTCCTTGGCGACGGGCGCGCCACGGTTGAGCAGCTGATCGCGCGCGAGAACCTTCGTCGGGCGAGGGCACAGGGCGCGGCCGGCCTGTCGCTGCTCGGGATCAACCTCGACACGGTGCTGACGCTGGAGCATGCCGGGCTGAGACTGTCCTCGGTGATTGCCCCCGGGCAGCACCTGCAGCTTCGGGCGGCGACCAACAACAACGCCGCCGAGGACAACGAGACCTGGCACGGCGAAGTCGCCGCCGAGGTCGTCGACGCGGCACGGAACGCGGCCGCCGCGGTTGGGCTGCGGCTGGCCGGGATCGACGTGGTCGGCCCGACCCTCGCGGCGCCGCTCGAGGAAACAGGCGCGATCATCGCCGAGGTCAACGGCACCCCCGGTCTGCACCACCACTATCTGGTGGCCGATCCCGATCAGGCGACGCGGGTGGCGATTCCGGTTCTGGAGCGACTGCTGACCGAGGCCGTCGGGGACTCGGACGTGTTCGCGCCCTCAGTCAGCCGAGCGTAAGCGACTGTCGATCTCCTGAAGCACTGCGCCCGCGTCGTCCGGACGCTGGTCTCCGAACGACTCGGCGAGCCCGAGCTCGGCGACACGGTGCAGCGTGCGCGCTGCGGCGCGAGTGAGCGCCGGGTCGACCCCGGCGGCGCCGACGAGCTCGCTCGAGGCCGCCAACTCTGTCCCGCGTCGCTCGGCGTGAACGGCGAGGCTTCTCAGCACACGGTCGGCCAGCGCTGGGAATGGCACCCGTTCCCCGGGCCCGTCGATACTCGCGGCCACCGTGTCTTCGACGCCATAGCGTCTCGCGGTGAGCATCATCTCCACGATCAGCGCATCGCGGCCCTTCAAGTAGATCCCTCTCAGCAGCTTGACGAGCGCAGCATCGCCGGCCGGGCCGTCCAGCGTGCTGATGTTCAACCCGTCGGGGGCCATCAGCGACTGGAACTCGTTCGCGCCCGGCCCGCTGGCGAGAATCGGCACCGCCAAGCCGCTGGTTAGGACCGTGCCCAGCACCGCCGCGTCGACGTACGAGCCGCCGTGCTCGGCGATGCGAGCGGCGGCGTCGCGCTTCGCCTCCGGAGTTGCCGACGCCATGTCGACGAACAGGGCTCCCGGCGCCAGCAGAGGGGCGCACTGCTGCACGATCTCCGGCTGGGCGGTCGCGGGGACGGCCGACAGCACGGCATCAGCCCCGCCGATTGCGTCCGACAGGGCCGAGCAGCCGACCACGCCCGATTGCTCCAGCCGCTGGGCCTTCGGTGAACCTTTGGCGGGCGGCCGGCGCAGGAACGCGCGCAGTTCGTGGCGCCGAGAACGTGCCAGCCCGTCCGCCAGCTGGCCGGCAAGTTCGCCGAACCCGACGAACGCGATTACGGCCATGGCGTGCGAGCGGGGGCGGCGGCTAACTGACGGCCGCGTGCCCGTTGACCTCCGCGTGCCCGTTGACCACCAGCCCATGATCGCCGAGCGCCTTGTCGACCCAGGCGTTCGAGAAGTCTCCGCGCGCAACGGCGGCTACGTAATCTCGCTCCTTGCTGGCGGTGGTCACCAGGCGCTGCAGCAGCTCGTCGGCGATCTCCCGCGGGATCGCGACGATTCCGGTGGCATCGCCGACGATGACGTCGCCGGGGTTTACGACCACGCCGCCGATGGCGACCGGGTAGTTGATCTCGCCCGGTCCGCGGTGGAGCGGTCCGACCGGCGTCGTGCCACGGGCGAACACGGGAAAATCACCCAGCGCCCGGATTCCCGGCAGGTCTCGAATCAAACCGTCGACGACGAAGCCGGCGATGCCACGGTGCCGCGCCTTGGTCGAGACGAGATCGCCAAGGGCGGCGCTGGCGTTGGAACCGCTCGTGTCGACGACGATCACGTCTCCGGGCTGAGCGACGTCGAGGGACTTGTGCACCATCAGGTTGTCTCCCGGGATACACCTTGACCGTGCATGCCGGGCCGACCAGTGTCAGGCGATCGTCCGTCTGGTTGCGGATCGCCGGCGAGAACGCATACAGGCGATTCATCAGGTCCGAGATCTGCGGCGTGTCGAAGGTCCCGAGTGCCGATACGGTCTCAGCGCTCGGCCGGTCGATGTCGGTGCGGACCCGGAAGCCTGGCCCCGGATTCATTGCGGCGGTCTGCGGTTTGCTCACCATCTGTGGCACCTCTCCAATTCGTGGTGACGATGTCCGGCTGGGTCACCCGCGCAACACCTCGAGGACGGTGAGCGCGATGATGCGCAGGTCCAGTCCGAGTGACCAGTTCTGGATGTAGTAGTTGTCCCACTCGACGCGATCGGCGATCGAGGTCTGGCCGCGCAGGCCGTTGACCTGAGCCCACCCGGTGATCCCTGACTTGACGCGGTGGCGGTCCTCGTAGCGATGGACCTCGGCCGCGAAGCGCTGCACGTACTCCGGACGCTCGGGACGGGGTCCGACCAGGCTCATGTCGCCGCGCAGGACGTTGAGGAACTGAGGCAGCTCATCGAGCGAGAAGTCGCGCAGATAGCGGCCGATCGAGGTCCGGCGATCTTCGCCCTCGATGCCCCCAGGGGCGCAGCCATCCGGAAGCACGAAGCCGTCCGCCGGAGCGGCCGGTATCCGCATGGTGCGGAACTTCAACACGTCGAACTCATGACCATCGCGACCGACCCGCCGCTGGCGGAAGAGGATGGGACCACGCGAGGTCAGCCGGACGGCCAGCGCCACAGTGATCATCAGGGGCGCGGCGGCCAGCAGCGCGAGGAGCGCGAACAGCCGATCAAACCCGTGCTTGAACGCGAACTGCCAGCCCTTGGGATCGACCGGACACAACCGTAGGACCGGCAACCCGCCGATGCGATCAAGTGTCGAGCGCTCGCTGAGCGACTCATACAGCCGGGGCACGAGTGAGACCTCGACGCCCAGCTGCTCGCACTCCCTCACCTTGTCCACCAGCACGTGGTCGGGCTCAGAGCTGAAGGCGATGATGATGTGCCGGGCGCTCGTGCGCTCGATTGAGGTGGCGATGTCCTCGAGGCCGCCGAACACGGGCAAGCTCAGCGCCGGCCGGTCCGCTCCGCGGCAACGGATCGGCGTCGATGAACCCGACCGGGCGCAGCCCGTAGCGCGGCTCGCCGGCGAGCCGCTTGACGAGATGCTCGCCGACGAAGCCAGCCCCCACGATCAGCGTCGGTGTCGACAACGCATCGGTCCGGAGCGCCTGGCGACGGACCCCGATCAGCACAACGCGAGCTCCCGCCACCCACACGAATGCGAACAGCCAGAGCCTCAAGGCAAAGTCGACGGGGCGCGCCACGCCCAACATCGATTCGAGGGCCACGGTCAACATCGCAGCGAGCGATATCGCCCCAACGAGGTGCGCGACCGTGTCGATCACCGAGCAGTACATCCGCCGGTCAGCGCCCGGACGCAGGTGGATGAGCGCGAGGGCGAGGACCGGAAACAGGAACGCGAGCCAGCGATTAGCCGCATTGATGTTGTGCAACGGCCAGGCGAACAAAGCCGCGGCGGAGGCCAGGCAGAGCACGGCTGCGTCGACCCCGAGCCGGACCCGACCCCAGGTCCGGCGGTCGAACAGCCGCACGACCGCGGCCGCGCCTGGGCGGCTGGCGGTGCGGCTAGGTGCGAACGCAATGCTGCGCGGGGCAGCCTGGGTGGCGGCGGGTGGCGGGGTCATTTCTGATTCCTATGAAGGGCGCCTATCTCGAAGGCGCATCCGGGAGACGACACCCGCCTGTGCGCGTCACGACTCGTCGGTCGGTGATGCGCGGTGCGTCTAAACCCTAGATGCATGCAATAACGCGCTTTTGCATCCGAAGTTGGAAGGAAACCTCCATCAAATTGAGAAATATCTTCTTTTGGCCCTTTCATCAACTTACCCCAAAGCTCCTCAAACTCACCGATCTCGGCCATCGGCCCCGGTTCGACCAGAGGCTCCAGCCGCCCAAACCTGTGCACGGGGCGTAGGATTTCTGGCCCTAGCCCGCGCTCACGGAGGCCTTCATGTCCCGACTCATTCGGATGGATCAGACCGGCCATACGATCCTTGCGGAGTGGAGTGCGCAGGACGAGCCCGCGATCGACGCGGCAATGGACGCGTTCAGGGCTGAACTTGACCGGGGGTACTACGCGGTCGTCTCAGAGGGGCCCGGCCATGCCGAGCAGGTACGCGAGCTGCCGATCGACGCCCAGCTGGTGATCCTGCGGCGCCCGATCGCGGGTGGCTAGCACCGGCTCCCTGCCCGAGCTGGCGAGCGTCTACTGGCGCCCGCGGGCCAGCGATGCGACCCTCACCCGGTCCGCTCGATGGTGGACCCTGACTACGGTCGGGCACACGGTGCCATTCGTCGCCGTCGCCGTTCTGCTGGCCGTTCTGAATCCGATCACGATCCCCGTCGGGGTGGTGCTGCTGGCCCACGCGTGGATCATCCCCGAGCTGTACGCCGCGCGGGGGGCCAACGTCGTTCGCAGCAAGGAGTCCGCCGAGACTTCGCCGGAGCGAACCGCGCTCGGACTCCTGGCCGACCTCGTCGATCATGACGAGCGCGAGCTGCTCTCGAGCACCGGGCTCGTGGTCGAGCCGGGCCGGCTCGGTGTGTGGGTGGTCGGCGAGGCGGGTGCGCTCCTGGTGCGTCCAGGAGGACGGCGTGTGCACTGCTACTGCGTCAAGGCGACGGACCCCACGCTGCCACCGGGCGACCGGATCGCGCACCTGCTGCTCGCGCTCCGGGCGGACGAGTCGGGTTTCGCCACGGTCGCCAACCTGGCGTTTTCCGGCGCCTGCTGGCGGCTGCGGCGGCGCCTGCGTCCTCCCGGCCGCGAGGCGCTCGACGCGGCTCGGCGCGTGGCACGAAGCTGATGGTTGACCCGCCCGGCGGCGCACGCCGAGCACCGCAACTTTGTCCTTGGGGCCAATGTGCGGTTGCGGTTTGCGCTCGATCATGATCGTCATGACCCTGCCCAACCGAACCCCCCGAGTACTGGCAATCGCCGACCGCCGCGCGAGGACCAGCGCTGCGATGCAGCCGGTCCGTCGCTACCGGGTCACCAAGCTGCGGCTCGACGCCCGGATAGCTGATTCGGCCTCTCGGTTCGAGCACCTGAAGCGAACCTACGATTAACCGAAGAGTGCTGCGGATTCCGGCCTGCACCGCGCTACGCTGTGGCCATGAGAACTGACGTGGAAGCCACCCGCTCACGGCCTCCGGTGCTGAGGCGGATGACGGCCGGCCTGGTCCTGGTTGCCGCCGCTGCGCTCGTAGTGTGGCTCGCGATCGGCGTGATCAAGACGATCCTCTTCGTCGTGGCGGCGCTTGCGGTGGTCGTTGCCGTCCTCTGGGCGCTGAAGACAATCGTCTGGTAACGGTCCCGTGGCGGGCCTGGAGCTGATCCCGATCCTGGTCGTGTTCGGCCTGATTGGTGGCGTGCTGGGGAAGGTCAAGGGGAGCTCGTTCTGGATGTGGTTCCTGATCTCGTTCTGCGTCCCGTTCATCGGCCTGCTGACGGCCGTGTTCTACCGCTACGAGAACGAGGAGCTCCGGCGCCAGTGCCCGAAGTGCGGCCGGGTGGTCAAGCTGTACGACGCGGTCTGCACGCGGTGCGGAGAAGAGCTCGAGTTCCCCGAGGTGGCGATCGCCTCCGAAGCGGCGGTCAACCGGCAGCGCGCGGCGGCCTGAAGCGCCGGGGCGGACCGCAATTCCGCGGTCAGGACATCGCAGATCCATTGTTAGACTCGGACTCTCCGTGCGCGCGGAACGTCCGCGTGCGCCTGGTCACGAGACGATGAAAGGAGGCGAGCGCTAATGCGTGCAGTCGACGCTTTGATGGAGTGTTTGAAGGCGGAGGGTGTCGACGTCGTATTCGGGCTTCCCGGCGGCGCCAACCTCCCGACCTACGACGCGTTCTACGACGCCGGCATCCGGCATATCCTCGTTCGCCACGAGGCCGGCGGTGGGCACGCGGCCGAGGGGTACGCGAAGGCCACCGGCAAAGTGGGCGTCTCGCTGGGCACCAGCGGACCGGGCGCCACCAACCTGGTCACCCCGATCTGCGACGCGATGATGGACTCCGTCCCAGTGGTGTTCCTCACCGGTCAGGTGCGGACTGAGCTGCTCGGGACAGACGGGTTCCAGGAGGCGGACACGATCGGGATCACGATGCCGATCGTCAAGCACAGCTTCATGATCCAGCACCCGCTGGAGATCCCGCGCTCGATCCACGAGGCGTTTCACATCGCCCGCACCGGTCGGCCCGGCCCGGTCGTGGTCGACATCCCGCAGGACCTGAGCCGCGCGGACATCCCGTACGAGCCCGTCACCGACGTGCACCTGCCCGGCTACCAGCCGACGACCGACGGCAACCAGAAGCAGATCCGGCTCGCCGCCAAGGCGCTTGCCAACTCCCGGCGGCCGGTGATCTATGCCGGCGGTGGCGTGGTCGCTGCCAACGCAGCGGCCGAGCTCACCGAGCTGTGCCTGGTCGACAGGTTCCCGGTCACCTGCACGGTGATGGGGTTGGGCGCGTTTGCCGCGCCGCACCCGCAGTGGCTGGGGATGCTCGGCATGCATGGGACGCGGCAGGCGAACTATGCGATGGACGAGGCCGACCTGATCGTCGCGATCGGCGCCCGCTTCGACGACCGCATTACCGGCAAGCTGTCGGAGTTCGCGCCGCGCGCGAAGTTCATCCACATCGACATCGACCCGGCCGAGATCTCGAAGAACGTCCCGGCCCACATCCCGATCGTCGGCGATGCGAAGAACATCGTCCCGCGCTTGACAGCCGAATACCGCGCGCTGGAGACCGACCCGTCGCGGCTCGAGGAGTGGTGGTCGAGGATCGAGGCCTGGCGCGAGCGCTACCCGCTCTCCTACGAAGACTCCAAGGACTCGGAGATCAAGCCGCAGTACATGATCAAAGCGCTATACGAGGCCACGGGCGGCGAGGCGATCGTCACCAGCGATGTCGGCCAGCACCAGATGTGGACGGCCCAGTTGTACGACTTCCCGGCGCCGCGCCGGTGGATCAACTCCGGTGGACTCGGAACCATGGGTTTCGGCCTTCCGGCCGCAATGGGAGCGAAGGTTGGATGTCCCGATCAGACGGTCGTGTGCATTGCCGGTGACGGCTCAGTCCAGATGAACATGCAGGAGCTCGCGACCTGCTCGCAGGAGGGGATCGCGATCAAGGTGTTCATCATGAACAACGGCTATCTCGGGATGGTCCGCCAGTGGCAGGAGCTGTTCTGGGACAAGCGCTACAGCCAGGTTGACATGGGTCAGTGGCCGGACTTCGTCAAGGTCGCCGAGGCTTACGGGGCCACTGGGATGCGGTGCGAGGACAAGAACACGCTGGTGGAGGACATGCGGACCGCATTGGCGACCGAGGGGCCGGTGCTCGTGGACGTCCGCGTCACCCGCGAGGAGAACACGTACCCGATGATTCCGGCCGGGCAACCGGCGCGGAACATGGTCGGGTGATCGCCATGGGAGAGCCCGCTACCAAAGAGGTGCTTTCGCTCGACGAGCTGGAGGCGGCCGGCAACCTGCGCACCGGGCGCAAGCACATCCTCTCGATCCTGGTTGAGAACAAGCCGGGTGTCCTGACCCGGATCGCCGGCCTGTTCGCGCGGCGTGGCTTCAACATCGACACGCTCGCGGTCGGACCGACAGACGACGAGAGCTTCTCGAGGATGACCCTGACCCTCGACGGCGCGGTCCATCCGATCGACCAGGTCACCAAGCAGCTGCACAAACTCGTCAACGTGCTGAAGATCCGCGATCTCGAACCGGAGGAGACGCTCGCCCGTGAGCTCGCCCTGTTCAAGGTCTCGGCGGACGGCGCCAATCGCGCGGAGGTGATGCAGATCTGCGAGATCTTCCGGGCAAAGGTCGTCGACGTGACGAAGCGGTCGCTGGTGGTCGAAATCACCGGCACGTGCGAGAAGGTGGACGCGTTCGAGCGGCTGGTACGGCCGTTCGGGCTGGTCGAAATGGCCCGTACCGGCGAAATCGCGATCTCTCGCGGCCGCGGCGAAACGTAGACTCCGCGCGTGGGCGCGAACGATCTGGGCGGAGCCGACTGGTTCTGCGGCTCGACGTCGCCCGGAGCGGTGGAGGGTCCGTCACAGCTGAAGGAGGCCGTCGCCGAGTGGATTCCCGCCACCGTTCCGGGGACGGCTGCGGGCGCGCTGCGATCCGCCGGGCTGTGGGAGTGGGGGCTTGCAGACGAGCAGCTGCTCGACGGGCGCGACTGGTGGTTTCGCTGCACCTTTGACGCCCCTGCCGGCTCGGACGGGCCATGGGATTTGGAGCTGGGTGGTCTCGCGACGCTCGCCGACGTATGGCTGAATGGCGAGCACCTGCTCGCGAGCGCCAACATGTTCGTGTCCCACCGAGTGCCCGTAACCGGGCTCAGGTCTCAGAACGAGCTGGTGATCCGCTGCGCGGCACTGGGCCCGGTGCTGGCGCGCCGCCATCGACGGCCGCGGTGGAAGAGCCGGCTCGTGCGCTCCCAGAGCCTGCGCTGGTATCGAACGACGCTGCTCGGCCGGATGCCGGGGTGGGCGGCATGGGCCGCTCCCGTGGGGCCGTGGCGTCCCGTGATCCTGAGGACGCGTGATCCCCAGGGCGCCCTGGGCAACGTTGCACTCCACGCCGTGCCCGACATGGCGGGCGGCGGGACGATTTCGTTTTCGGCTCTGCTCTTAGATGCCGTCGAGCCCGTAAGCCATGCGGTGCTGCATGCCGACGGGCGCAGTGCCGCGGTGATGTTGACGCCGACCAAGGAGGGGACGCTGCTCGCGGGCACCCTGCACCTCGAGCAGGTTGAGCGGTGGTGGCCGCACACGCACGGAGCCCAGCCGCGCTACCAGGTCGACCTCGAGCTCGACGGCGAAATCCACCCCATCAGGCCGGTCGGCTTTCGCACGATCGAGGTGGATCGCGACGCCGGCGAGTTCGCGGTGCGGATCAACGGTGTGCCGATCTTCTGCCGCGGCGCGATCTGGGGACCGCCCGACGGGGTGTCGCTGGTGGCCGATCCCGAGCAGGTCCAGGCGAATGTCGGCCTGGCCCGGGACGCCGGTATGAACATGCTCCGGGTCGCCGGCTACATCACCTACGAGGATGCAGCGTTTTGGGACGCCTGCGACGCACTCGGCGTGATGGTCTGGCAGGACTGCATGCTGGCCAGCATGGATCCGCCCGAGGACGAGGAGTTCGTGGCCGGGCTTGCGGAGGAGCTCAGAGAGGTGTTCGGAAGGCTTTCCGGGCGACCGGCGCTCACCGTGGCCTGTGGCAGCAGCGAGACGTATCAGCAGGCGTCGATGTACGGACTCGAGGCTGCCAAGTGGGACAGCCCCCTGCTCGAGAGCACGATCCCGGGACTGCTTCGCTCGATCGTCCCGGACGTGCCGTACGTGCCGTCATCGCCGTCCGGCGGAGAGCTGCCGTTCTCGCCTGATGCGGGCGTGGCGCACTACTTCGGGGTCGGCGCCTACCTGCGGCCGGCCAGCGACGCTCGGCTGGCCGGGGTGCGGTTCGCGGCCGAATGCCTGTCCTTCGGGACGCCGCCAGAGCCCGAGTCCGTCGAGCAGGCGTTTGGCGGACCGGAGGTCGCAGGCCATGCGCCGAGCTGGAAGCTGGCGGTGGCCCGGGACGCGGGCACGGCCTGGGACTTCGAAGACATTCGCGACCACTACGTCCGGCGGTTGTTCGGCATCGATCCGCTCCAGGTCCGCTACGCCGACCCGGCCCGGGCCCTCGACCTCGGCCGGGCAGCGATCGCGGAGCTGATCGGAACCGTGGTCGCCGATTGGCGGCGACCGCGTTCGGGGTGCCATGGCGCGCTCGTACTCACCTGGCAGGATCTCTGGCCCGGCGCGGGTTGGGGGGTGATCGACGCGTTTGGGCGGCCGAAATCGTCCTATTACGCTCTCCGTCGCGCGTTCGCGCCGAGGACCGTGCTGATCAACGACGATGGCCTCTCCGGGCTGAGGGTTCTGGCCATCAACGATCTGGCGGAGCCGATAGACACGACGCTGGCCGTCACCGTGTTCTCCGCGGCGGGGGCTGAGATCGAGCGCGGAGAGCAACGGCTTGCCCTGGCCGGCCATTCGGCGCAGGAGCTGCGGGCCGATGCCCTGCTTGGTGGCTTCCGCGACCTGAACGACGCGTACCGCTTCGGCCCGCTCGGTCACGATCTGGTTGTAGCCGAGCTCTCCGACGGAGACTGTGTCCTGGCCCGGGCTTGTCATCTCGCCGCGGGACCGGCACGTGCGCTGGAGCCAGATATCGGTCTCGCCGCGCAGGCCGAGCGCGGGCCGGATGGGAACTGGAGGCTTTCGGTCAGCAGCCGGCGGCTCGCGCAGTACGTCGCGATTGACGCGCCGGGCTACCGCCCGAGCGATTCGTGGTTCCACGTACCGCCTGCTGGTACGGTCGCGGTCCAGATGCAGGCAACGGAGTCAAGCGAGGTTCCGGCGGGCACGGTGCGCGCGCTCAATGCCTCGCGTCCGGTCCGGATCGAGACGTGATCGGGGGGGAGGAGCTTCCCCGGCTGCGGTCGCTGATTGGGGCAAGTACGGCACTGTGGGCTGGGCCTCGGGGGGTGAGGGTCGAGCCGGGCCGCTACACCGCCCTCAGCGGGGCGCCATCGGTCGACTACAACGTGGTCGTCTGCCACGGCGATTCGAAGGGGACCCAGTTCCCGCAGAGTCTGGAAGCGATCCGCGAGGTCGGCGCGCCCGCGCTGATCATGGTCGCCGGCGCCGCCCTCGGCGAGGTGCAGCAGCTCGTCGACGCGGGCTGGGTGTGCATCGGTCAGACGGGATTCATCGCGTTGGAGCTCGCCGGGTGGGCAGAGGCTGAGGTGGATCCGGCCACCCGCCGGCTCGAGCCCAGCGAGTTCGACGCGGCGCGCGCCCTGACCGACGAGGTATTCGGAATTGGTCCGGAGCTGGCGCGCGTTGCGCTCCCCGACGATGTCCTCGACCGTCCGGGCCAGTCGGTGTGGGGAGCATTCGACGACGCGGGCCGGCTCGTGTGTCCGCTGATCTCGGTTCAGGTCGAGGATGTCGTGTGCCCGTGGGGGATCGCTACGCCGGCCGGGCTGCGCCGTCACGGTTATGCGCGCAAGGTGATGACAGCGGTGCTGGCCGACGCCGCCCGGTCGGGCGCGAAGCTCGCGCTGGGCCACACGACGCCGGACGGAGAGGCGTTCAACACGTCGATGGGGTGGACGGTGCTCGAGCGCTGGCAGCAGTGGTCACGCCCGCGCTGGGTGCTAGGCCGAGCCTGAGCCTGCGGCGTCGATTTCCTCGAGCGCTTCGTGGATCGCAGCGACCACGCCGGGCCGCATCCAGACCCGGTGCAGCGGGTGATCGACGCCGGGGAGCTCGCGCACGGTCACGGTTCCACCCCGCTGCACGCGGTTGAGCCGGCGCGAGAGCCGCTGCGCCAGGAACAGGAGGCCGTCGTCGCCCTCCGCGAACAGCAGCTTGATCGGAAGACCGGTCGCCTCGAGCTGGTCCAGCCACGTCCCGGCCGGCGGCCGTAGGCCCAGGACATCGAGCGCGGTCCAGGCTCGGCAGCGATCCCCGATCGCGATCCTCCGGATCTCGCCGGCGCGCCGCGCCCGGATCTGATCCCAGTCGATCTCGACCGGGTCGCCCGGCTGCCAGTACATCTGGGGGTTGAGCGCGATGACGCCGTCGGCACTTGCGTCGAGGGCGGCGCGCAAGGCGATCCAGGCCGATGCGCACAGCCCGAACAAGACCACGCGGTCATGGCCGGCGGCATGGAGCTGGTCGGCGATTACGCGTGCGTCCTCGACGCCGGACAGATCGTAGGGACGGCCCGGGGCACGTCCGTCGTCGGGGCTCTCGCCCCAGCCGCGAAAGTCGATGCGCAGCGTTCGGTATCCGAGCAACGCGAGCTCTCGAGCGAGCTCCACCCACGCGCGCCCCGGGCCGACGTGGGTTTCCGAACCCGGGTTCAGCAGCACGAGCGTCGAGCGGTTGGCAGCGACCTCCGGCGGCGAGCAGAGGACCCCCACGTGGCCGTGCGGCTCCAGCGTGACGACTTCTTCGACGATCGGCGCGCCGCGCCATGGGAACTCGGCGTCGAGCTGCGCCGGCGCAGGTGGAGCTTCAGAGGCGGGCGACGCGCCGACCCAGCCGCAGATCTCATTCAAGATCTCGTCCGGGGGCTGCGCGAACTCGGGGGGCGTCGCGAGCGCCAACTCGCCGCCGGCCAGCTCTGTGCGGCGGACGCGGCCGCCCACCGCCTCGAGCTGGCGCTGAGCGTCTTGCGCGGCGCCGGCCGGATCGTCGACGATCAGCGTCTCGGCGGCTGCTGGCGACTCGAGCTGCTCGAGCGTGAGCTGGGCGAGATCGGCGACCGTCTGGGGGGTGAAAACGTTGCCCGCCTCAACCAGGGTGCCCTTGGGCTCCGCCGGATCCGCCTCGGCCGGAACTTCGCTTGAGAGCATCCGCAGCTCCTTCGCATACCGACGTCCCTTGATGACCGGCGCCCAGGCGACGACGCGGTCGGCCCCGAGGGTGGCTCTGTCGAGCAGGGCCAGAGTCGCGCCCAGCCGCACGCCGATCAGCGTGACCTGGGTGCACCCGAGCCTGCGCATCTCCGCCACCGCTGCTTGCGCGGACGTACGCCAGGCGGCGAGGCGGTCCGCGTCCCACTGGCTGCCGGCGGAGTCACCGAGACCGTCGTAATCGAACCGCAGGACGCGGTGACCCTGCGATGCGATCCGTTCGGCGAGCACGCGGAGGGTGCGGTGACTGCACCAGTACGCATAACCCACGGGCGCAAGCACGACCACCCCAGAGCGAGTGCCCCGGGGATCGGGCTCGCTTAGCCAGCCGAGCAACGGACGCCTCAGCGGTCCGAACCAGTGACCGGTTGTGCGAACCGGGTGTCGCGGGTTCGACGAGGCGGGCGTCGATACGCTCGCCGGGTGACGGTGGTGGTGGGGATCGATTTGGTCGACGTCGATGATGTACGACAGTCTGTCAGCGCGCATGGCGAGCGCTACCTGGCGCGGATCTACGACGCGCGGGAGCGGGCCGAATGCCGCGATGATCCCCGCCGCCTGGCGGCGCGCTTCGCGGCCAAGGAAGCGGCGAGGAAGGTGCTCGGCGCGAACGCGGCGGTTTCGTGGCGGTCGATCGCCGTGCACACAAACGAGTGCGGCGGGGCGGTACTCTGTCTGCAGGGTGACGCGGCGACGCTCGCGCGAGAGCGTCGTATTGGGCAGGTGACGATCAGCTTGGCGCAACGAGCAAGGAGCGCCGTAGCCATAGTTTTGATGGAGATTCAGGCGGAGGAGGCGCATGGACGAGGAGCTGAGGGGCGACATCCGGCGGGTGTTGCAGGAGCATGCCCGCCTGCCGGTCGACGTGGACAAGGTCCCTGACGACGCGGACCTGTTCCAGGCCGGGATGAGCTCTCATGCGAGCGTGAACGTGATGCTCGCGCTCGAGGACACATTCGACGTCGAGTTTCCAGACCGGATGCTGAAGCGGAGCGTGTTCGAGAGTGTGACCGGCATCGCCGCAGCGATCGGGGAGATCCGGGAGGAGGCAGCATGACGCTGGCGGTCGACCGAGACCAGCTGTTTGGGGATGAGGTCAGGCGTATCGCCGCCGATGTGGCGGCTGTGCACGCCGACGAGGTCGATCGGGAAGCGCGGTTCCCCGCCGAAGCGGTGGACGCGCTGCGGGAGGCCGGTGCCCTCGGCGCGCTGGTCCCGCACTCGCTGGGTGGGGGCGGCGTATCGCTGCCCGCGGTTGCGGCGGCGTGCTTCGACCTCGCCCGTGCCTGCTCCTCGACGGCAATGGTGTTCGCGATGCATCAGATCCAGGTTGGGACGCTGGTCCGCCACCTCGACCCTGCGTCCTGGTTTGAGAGCTATCTGCGCGAGCTGTGCGAGGAGAGGCGGCTGATCGCCTCGGTGACCTCGGAGATCGGGACTGGGGGGGACATGGGACGCTCGATCGCCGCCATCGAATCCGGGGACCGCGGCTCGCTGCGCTTCGAAAAGCAGGCCCCCACGGTCAGCTATGGAGCCCATTGCGACGATCTGCTGACGACGGTGCGCCGCGGACCGAACGCCGAACCTGGCGACCAGGTGTTGGTCTTGAGCCGGCGATCCGACACAGAGCTCGAGCCGGCCGGAACATGGGACACGATCGGGATGCGAGGGACCTGCTCGCCGGGGTTCGTGGTACGCGCACGGTTCTCCGAGGACCAGGTGGTTGGGTCGCCGTTTTCCATCGTCATGAACGAGTCGATGGTCCCGATCTCGCACATCCTCTGGTCCTGGGTATGGCTCGGGATCGCGACCGAGGCCTTCGAGCGCGGCCGTGCCTTTGTCCGGGCAGCCGCTCGGCGGAGCCCCGGGGCACCGGTTCCCGCGGCGCACAGCCTCTCGCGGGTGATGAGCGAACTGTCGATGCTGCGGACAGAGGTCGAGTCCGGGCTGCGGGAGTTCGTCAGCGTGGGCGATGAGCCCGGCCGTGAGTGGCTGTCGACGATGGCGTCACGGCTTCGGTTCAACAACCTCAAGCTCGCCGCATCCGAACAAGCTCCCCGAGTGTGCATGGGGGTGCTGGAGGTGATCGGGATCGCGGCCTACAAGAACGACTCGCCCTATGGAGTCGGGCGCCACCTGCGCGACGCGCTCTCGGCGCGTCTGATGGTCGCTAACGAACGGATCCACGCGGTCGACGCCGGTTTGCTGTTGATCGCCAAGGAGGTCTAGTCGCGGATGTCGCCTGAGGTTCGCCAGGCCTCTGCAGACCAGGCTGCATTTCTCGATGAGCTCCTCGGGGAGCGACTGCTGATCGAGACGGGGGTGCCGGGGGTCTACGGCCACGGTCCGGCGTTCGAGGAGGTTCGGGGCCGGCTCGATGCGCGACTGACGGCCGAGGCTGCCGGCCGCGGGGCCGAGAAGCTCAGGTTCCCGCCGGTGTTGCCCCGCCGCCAGCTCGAGACCAGCGGCTATCTGCACTCCTTTCCTCACCTGGCGGGAAGCATCTTCGCGTTCGAAGGTGACGAACACGACGCTGAGGCCCTCGGGGCCCGCGCCGACACGCACCAGGATTGGAGCGAATTTCAGCGGATGACCGACCTGACGTTGATGCCGGCGGCGTGCTACCCGGTCTACCCGGCGGTGGCCGCGCGAGGGTCGCTGCCGGCCGGAGGGACGTTCGTCGACGCCGGAGCAGCGTGGGTGTTCCGCCGCGAGCCCTCGCTGGATCCGGCCCGGCGGCAGATCTTTCATCAGCACGAGCTGGTGAGGATCGCCGAGCCGGAGGTCGTGCTCGACTGGCGGGAGGAATGGTCGCAGATCGGGCTCGAGCTGCTTCGATCGTTTGGTCTGGCGGCGGAGCTCGACAACGCCAACGACCCGTTCTTCGGTCGTCGTGGCCGGATGCTCGCCGCCAACCAGCGCGATCAGGCGCTGAAGCTCGAGCTGCTGGTGCAGATCGCTGGACCCGAACCGACCGCACTCGCGTCGTTCAACCACCACCAGGATCACTTCGGAAGTAGGTTCGGAATCAAGTTCGCGGATGGGGAACCCGCACATACGGCTTGTCTGGGCTTCGGTCACGAGCGGATCGTGCTCGCGCTGCTGCGCACGCACGGGCTCGAGCCTGACGCTTGGCCATCGGCTGTACGGCGGGAGCTCTGGCCCGTGTGACGGCCTCAGTGAGTCCCGAGCTCAAAAGCCTGTCCGGCCAGGATCCGGCGAGCTACCAGCCTCATGCCCTGCACGGTCAGGGGCGCAGCTATGCCGAGACGAACTGCTACACGGACGTCCTGATCGAGCTGCTGCACGCGTGCCGCTACGAGCCCACGGCGATGCTCGGCCACCTGGTGCGAATCGACTTCGAGGGAGATCAGTGGACCTTCTTCAAGCCACCACCGGAGGACCTCGAGCGGCTTTACGGCATCGACATCCACGAAATGCAGCCCTATCGGCCGCTGCCGCTGCAGATCGCGGAGCAGATCGAGCGCGGACGGACACTCGTCGTCGAGCTTGACGCCTGGTATCTGCCGGACACCGCGTCGACCAGCTACCGGGCCGAACACGTCAAGACCTCGGTCGCGGCCGACGCGATCGATCCGGACGGCGAAACGCTCCGCTACTTCCACAATGCCGGCCTGTACGAGCTGTCAGGAGACGACTATCGCGGCGCTTTCAGGATCGGCGAGTTCTCAGCCGACGTGCTTGCGCCCTACACCGAGCTCGTCCGGTTCGATGCTGGGAACCGGCTCGAGGACAATCAACTTCGAGCGCTCGCGCGCGAGCTGCTGCGCGGTCACCTGAGCAAACGCCCGGTGGTCAATCCGTTTGCAGCCTTCGGCGAGGCGCTGGACGGCACGCTGCCAGCGCTGCTGTCGGGCGGACTGGACGATTACCACGCGTACGCGTTCGCGACAGTGCGCATGGCGGGCGCGGCCTTCGAGCTGGCGTCAGCCCACGCGGACTGGCTGCTCGGTGACGCGGCCCGACGACCGGTGGACGCGATGACCGAGATCGTGGACGGCTGCAAGGCGCTCTCGTTCAAGCTGGCGCGGCGCCGCGACTTCGATCCCGAGCCGATCATCACGTCGTTGGCGCAGTCCTGGACGGGATCGATGGAGAGCCTGGCCGAGGCCGTCGGATGACCGAGATCGTGCGGCGGTCGAGCCTTTGGCTCGAGCTCGACCCAGACCCCGTATTCGCGGTTCTGCACTCGCCGGCCGAGCACAGCCGCCGGGAGGTCGCGGTTTTGATCTGTCCGCCGTTCGGCTGGGACGAGGTGTGCTCTTATCGAGGACGCCGGGGGTGGGCCGAGGCACTGGCGGTTGCCGGATATCCAACCGCCCGGATCGATCTGCCGGGAACCGGGGACAGCGGTGGCTCGCCGCGCGACCCGGATCGACTCGATGCCTGGATCGATTCGATCGCTCAGTCCGCCTCGTGGCTGCGCGAGCGGACCGGCTGCGGGCAGGTGGCGGCAATCGGGATCGGGCTCGGCGGCATGCTCGCGTGCTCGGCGGTCGCGGCGGGTGCCCCGGTAGACCACCTGGTGCTGTGGGGGGTGCCGGCGCGCGGCCGGACGGTGTTGCGCGAACTCCGGGCCCAGTCGGCGATCATCGCGGGTCGGCATCCGGAGGATTGGGAGGGCGCAGAGGCCGATCGCGGTGGCGGCCTCGAGCTGGCCGGATTCACGATGGCCGGCGAGACCGCCGCCGCCCTCGAGCGACTCGATCTGACGTCATTGTCGATTCCCGGCCAAGGGCGATGCGCACTGCTGCTCAAGCGCGAGACAGCCGCGCCCGACACACGACTCGTCGAGCACTTGGCGGGGGCGGGGGTCGCGGTCACGATCGGCGAGGGCACCGGCTATGACGCGCTGATGTCCCCACCTCAGGAATCGCGCGCGCCCGCGCGGGCGATCGAGCGCTCGCGGGAGTGGCTCGGGGAGATCTCCGCTCACGCGCGGTCGATCCGACCGGCGGTTCACAGGCCAGCGCCGTCCGGAAGCGGCGTGGTGTCGCTGGGTCGGATTACCGAGTCGGCGTTCGACATTTCCTACGCTGGCACGGAGCTCAGGGCGATCGTCGCCGAGCCGGCCGACGCCATCCGCTCACCGCTGACCGCCGTATTGCTCAATGCGGGCGCGATGCGACGGATCGGGCCCAACCGGATGTGGGTCGAGGCAGCGAGACGGTGGGCAGCCAGGGGGGTGCCGACGGTGCGGGTTGACCTTCGAGGCATCGGTGATGCCGATGGTGAGGAATCGGGCTACGTGCGCAACGCGGGCCTCTACGTACCCGAGCTGATCGAACAGACGAGGGAGGTGATCGAGCATCTGGCGGCTCGCGATTTACCGCCGCGCTTCGCGCTCGTGGGCCTCTGCTCGGGTGCCCACTGGGCGCTTCACGCCGCCGCCGCCGACCCGCGGGTCGCGGCCCTGCTGACGATCAATCTCTATCCGATCTTCTGGACCGACGACATCGTTGACGAGGAGGAGACGCGGCATGTGATCTCCACGCTGCGCGGCTCCGGGTGGCGCCGGCTCGTGCGCCGCGACGTCACCCGCGCCGACGTGGTCCGGGCACTACGGAGTCTGGGTCCGACTCGCGTCCTGGCCGGCAGCCGCGCCGGAGCCGAGGAGCGGCAGCGCAAGGACGTGGAAGACGTCCTCGATCGGCTGCGCCACCACGACGTCCAGACTCTGATCCTGCTGGGTAACGAGGAGCCGCTCTACGACCAGTTCGAACGGCAAGGCCAGCTGGCGCAACTCGATCGTTGGCCGAACCTTACGCTCGAGCGGATCCCCTCACGAGATCACTCGCTGCGAGCTGGATGGCTGCAGCGCGAAGTCCAGCAGCGGCTCGACGCTGCGCTCGAGCGGGCGCTGAGCGATCTGCCCGTCGTCAGGGCATAGCTAGCCTTTCAGGTGTGCGTGATCAAGCGACGCTGATCGGCGCCGGGTCCGGCTTCGAGGAGCGCCTCGGGCGCCGGCTGCATGATGCGGTCGCACGCGCCCGCGCCAGCGGCGAGAGCGTTGTCGTCAGCCTCACCACGGTCGCTCCCGGGGCGGTCGACCCCGCGGCGGCGGTCGCCGCCGCCAGGCGCGAGGACGAGGCGTGGTTCGTGCTTGAGCAACCCGATCGCGACCGGTCGGCGGTCGCTGCGCTGGGCTGCGTACGGGCTCTCGAGGCCCGGGGAGAACGCCGTTTCGCCGAGCTCGTCGGACGGTGGCACGAGCTTTCCGCGGCGGCGCTCGCCGATCCGGTTGATGGTCCTCCCGGCTCTGGGCTGATCGCCGTCGGAGGCTTTGCCTTTGCCGCCGACGGCGGGATCTCGCCGAACTGGGAGGGGTTCCGGCCGGCGTCGGTGATCGTTCCCGAGGTGTCACTGGCTCGGCGCGGCCTCCAGACGTATCTGACCCTCAACATCGACGTCGCACCCGACGACACGGTCGGAGGACTGCTCGAGCGCGGGCTGCGGACGCTGGGCCGGCTGACCGCCGCCGACCTACCGCTGCTCGACCCCTCGCCGACGGGTACCTATCGGGTGGTCAGCTCGATGCCGCCCTCGCACTACGAGGAGGCCGTCGCTCGCGCCGTCGCCCGGATCCGCGCCGGCGAACTCGAGAAGATCGTGTTGGCTCGGGAGGTGGAGGTCCACGCGCCGGCCGCTCACGACGCCGCCGCGGTGCTCGGGTTGCTGCGTGAGGCCTTCCCGACCTGTTACGTGTTTGCGGTCGGGCGCGGGGATGCGACGTTCATCGCCGCGAGTCCCGAGTTGCTCATCCGCCGCGAGGGCCAGCGCGCAACAACCGTCGCCCTGGCGGGATCCACGCGCCGCAGCGCGGACCCTGCGGTCGACGCCCACCTTGGCGAGCAGCTGCTGCGCAGCGACAAGGATCGTCAGGAGAACGCGATCGTGGCCAGACGGGTCGAGCGCGCGCTCCGCCCACATTCGGTGTGGGTGACGGCACATCCCGAGCCTGTGCTCGTGCAGGTCGCGAACATCCAGCACCTGGCCCGCCCGATCCGGGCCCAGCTCGCCTCCTCGATCGATGCGATCGAGCTGGCCGGCCTGCTACATCCGACGCCGGCGGTCGGTGGGGAGCCCTGGTCTGTGGCCGAGCCGCTGATCCCCTCGCTCGAGGGGCTCGACCGCGGCTGGTATGCCGGGCCGGTCGGCTGGGTGGACGCGAATGGCGACGGCGAGTTCTGCGTCGCCCTGAGGTGCGCGCTGCTGCGCGGCCGGGTCGCGCGTCTGTATGCAGGTTGCGGCATCGTTCGCGATTCGGACCCGACCTCCGAGCTCGCCGAGACCGAGGTCAAGCTGAGCGCACTGCTGCCCGTGCTAGCCGGCTGACGGGGAGACCGCGTCGGCGATCCGGCGGTGCAGCCCGAGGTTGGCTTCGCGGTCGGTCCGGACCTCGAGGATCGTGACGCGGCCCGACTCGATCGCCCGATCCAGCCCGGCCCGTAGCCCGGGAACGTCGAGAGGGGCCTCGTAGCGGCAGCCGTAGAGCCCGGCGGCGCGTTCGAAGTCGAGTTCGTGGGGAGTGGCGATGTGGGACTCGAACGCGTCCTGCTGCGAGGCCACCGGGAGGAAGTGGAAGATCCCGCCGCCGTCGTTGTTGAGCAGCACGATGGTCAGAGGTACCTCGAGCCGGCGCGCCGCGAGCAGCCCACCGATGTCATGGGCGAGCGCAACGTCCCCGATCAGCAGGACGACTGGACCGTCGGACGCGGAGGCGGCACCAAACGCACTGGACACGGTGCCGTCGATCCCATTCGCGCCGCGGTTGGAGAGGACCCGGGGCGGAGCGTCCCGGACGGCGGTGAATTCCTCGACGTCGCGCACGGGCATCGACGAGGCGACGAACAGGGTCGCGTTCGGTGCTAGCCACTCACCGAGCCGCCGGGCGACGAGCGGCTCGGTCAGCTCGTTGCCGAGGGTTTCGTCGATCGCAGCGGCCGCCGCGGCATCCGGGACCCGCCAGGAGTCGAGCCAGCCCGGTTCGACATCGAGCCGGTCGGGCTGCGGCGGCGCGGTGTGGATGCGCATCCCGGTGACGCTCGCCGGGTCATGCCAAGTCCCGTATGGGTCGAAGGCGATCTGGGGCACGTCGGGGAGCCTCGCGAGCCACGCTCGCAGGGGCTTAGAGGTGGGCAGCTCGCCCAGGCGCAGGACGAAATCGGGTCGATGGTCGGCCGTGAAAGAGGGGTCGCGCAGCAACAGGTCGTAATGGGCGATCGCTGCTTCGCCGCGGCGGGCGCCCGACAGGGGATCGGCCAGCAGCGGGATCCGCTGGCCCGCCGCGAAGGACGCGATCGCAGCGGGATCGTGCGTGCCGGTGCCGGCAACGATCACCAAGCGGCCCGCGGGGTGAGGGCCAGGACCATCCCCGCCGGGTTGGATATGCGGCGACTCGACCACCACGTACGGCCGATCGCCGGCGCGGGCCGTGTGGTCGTCTGGCAGCGGCTCCTCAAGCACGAGCGGCTCGCGCAGCGGGAAGTTCAGGTGGACCGGACCGGGGGGGCCGTGAAGCGCCGTGGCGTAGGACCGGCAGGCCAGCGTCCGGATCCATCTGAGCGTCTCGTCCGTGGCCTCGTGGACGCCGACCTCGAAGAACCACCTGACCGCGTCTCCGTACAGCTTCAGCTGGTCGATCGTCTGCCCGGCTCCGACCTCACGCAGCTCGGGCGGCCGATCGGCCGTGAGCACGATCAGCGGCACCCGAGCCTCGTGCGCCTCGATCACCGCCGGAGCCAGGTTTGCGGCGGCGGTGCCGCTCGTGCACGTGACGGCCACGGGGCGACCGCTCGCCTTGGCCGCCCCGAGTGCGAAGAACCCCGCGCACCGCTCGTCGATGTGGGAGAAGGTCTGAATCCGCGGCTCGCGCGCGAGCGACAGGATCAGCGGCGTGTTCCGGGAGCCAGGGGACGTGCAAGCGTGGCGCATGCCGCAGCGCGCGAGCTCGTCGCAGAACGCGCGCAGGAGAAGATACGTGTCGGTGGCGGTCATCCTCTTACACGGCTTTACGAACACGGGCGCGAGTTGGGATCCCGTGGTGGCGGAACTTCCCGGACGCTACCGGGTGATCGCGCCCGACATCCGCGGGCACGGCTCGGCCTCTGAGGCGGAGCCCGTGTCCCTGGATGGGGTCGTGGGCGACGTGCTCGGCCTCGAGCCCGACGTGTTGTGCGGCTATTCGATGGGGGCGCGGCTGGCGTTGCACGTCGCGCTGGCGGCGCCGAGCCTCGGGCGACTGGTGCTGATCGGCGGCAGCCCCGGGATTGCGGCGGCGTACGCGCGCGACGCCCGTCGGCGGGCGGACGAGGCGCTGGCGGACGAGCTGGAACGACTTAGCATCGAGGAGCTGGCCGATCGGTGGGCTTCGGCGACAGCCGTGCTGTCGGGGCAGCCGGCCTCGGTGGCGGCGGCGGCGCGGGCGGATCGGCTGCGGAACACACCGGGCGGACTGGCGCGGGCGTTGCGCGGCCTGGGCACGGGCGCGCTCCCGTCGCTGTGGGACCGGCTCGGCGATGTAGCGGTTCCCGTCACATTGATCGTGGGGGAGCGCGACCCGAAGTTCCGCACGATCGCGGACGAGATGGCGCCGCTGTTCGGGGGACCGGTGGATCTCGTCGTCGTCCCCGGCGCCGGCCATGCAGCGCACCTCGAAGCCCCAGCCGCGGTCGCCGAGGCGATAAGCGGCCGTCGATAGACCCCGCCATACCAGGAAAATCGACGGCCGCCTAGCGGTGGTACCAGCCGACCAAGCCCTTCCCCAGCCCCTTCCCTTCCGGAAGCGCCATCCGTCCACGGACGGCCGGCAGTGGATCCGAACGGCCGTCGAACAGCGACAACGTCGCCAGGCCACAGGCGCGGGACGGCCGTAACACCGCACACGCGTGCAGGGCAGCCGCGATCCCGAGCGGCCCGTCGAGCAGCGAGGCCACGTAGACGTCGTAGCCGGCGCGCCGCGCGCGGGCGCCGGCCTCGAGCAGCCCGCTCACCCCCCCGCACGAGGCGATCTTCAGGCACACCGCGTCCCCGACGCGCCGATCCAACGCCCCTGGAAGTGCGGCGGATTCATCCAAGGCGATCGGCATCGACACACTGCCGGCGACCGAAGCGAGCTCCTCGAGGCCGAACACCGGCTCCTCGCAGAGCTCGAGCCCCACCGGCTCGAGCGCGCGCAGCGAGGCGATCGCCTCCTCGACGGTCCAGGCGCCGTTCGCATCGAGGCGGATCAAAACCTCGGGGCCAACAGCCGCGCGGACCGCGGCCAGTCGCCCGGCGTCGTCGCCGAGGCCGACCTTCACCTTCACGCACGGAAACCCCTCCGAGCGCGCGCGGAACGCCGCCGCCGAGGCCTGAGCGCGGTCGGGCGCCGCGATCGTCGCGTTGACGGACAGCGGAGCGGGAACCCCGCCGAGCAGCTGCCACAGCGGGACGCCGGCTCGCCGTCCCTCCAGATCCCACAGCGCGAGATCGATCGCCGCGACCGCCTGCGGGAGGATCGCGGCGTCGGCACAAGCGGCCAGCAGCTCGGAGCGAATACCCCCGGCGGCCAGGATCGGGCGGCAGTCCTCGATCGCCCCGCGCACGACCTCGAGATCCTCGAGCGGCGCCGCTTCGCCGTAGCCGCTGACGCCGTCGTCACCCGTAACCGTCACCAGCAGTAAGCGACGCACGTCGATGGATCCCGAAGCCGAAACAAAAGGCGCCCGAAGGGGCGCCTCTATAAATCGGATGTCGAGCTTCACGGTCGGCTGAGTAACACACCGGCTGCGAGCAGCATGCAGAACGACAGCTGCAGCACTCCGGTCTGCGCGAGGGCCACGTTCAGCGTCGGGCCATCGGTGTGGTTGCGGACCGTCCGGATCAGCGGGATCGCGATCGGCAGCGAGAGCACCGGCAGCACCACCCAGACATCGAGCGGACCGAACCACCACGTGAGCGGAGTGAGCACGTAGGCGCCGTAGACCATCGCCGTGTACAGCAGCCGCGTGTGCTCTCGCCCGAGCCGGACCGCAAGCGTCCGCTTTCCGGCCCGGCGATCCGTGTCGATGTCGCGCACGTTGTTGACCACGAGGATCGCGGCGGCGAGCAGCCCGACCGGGACCGCCAGGGCGAATGCCTCCCAGACGAAGTGCTGGGTCTGCGCGAAGTACGAGCCGGCCACCGCCACCAGCCCGAAGAACAGGAACACGAACAGCTCGCCGAGGCCCTCATAGCCATACGGTCGCGGGCCCCCGGTGTACAGCACCCCAGCCAGAATCGAGGCGATCCCGATCAACAGCAGCTGCCAGCCGGCCACGGCAATCAGATAGATCCCGGCCAGCACGGCGACGGCGAACGAGACGTAGGTCGCGACAAGCACCTGGCGCGGGGGGACGAGCCCGCCGGCCGTCACCCGCACCGGCCCGAGGCGGTCCTCGGCGTCGGCGCCGCGGCGAGCGTCGGAGTAGTCGTTGGAGAGGTTGGTGCCGACCTGGATGAAGATCGCGCCGATGAGTGCGGCGATCAGCCGCAGCGGATGGAAGGCGCCCTGATAGCCGGCCAAGGACGTGCCCACGACCACCGGCGCGATCGCTGCCGGGAGCGTGCGCAGCCGCGCCGCCATCACCCAGATGCGCAGGCCGCTGGGGTTGGTGGCGATCGCCATCAGGCGCGGTGCGGGAACTGCTTGAAGTCCGGCCGGCGTTTCTCGAGGTAGGCCTGGCGGCCCTCGGCCGCCTCCTCGGACATGTAGAAGAGGAGGTTCGCGTCGTGGGCCAGCTGCTGGATCCCGGCCAGGCCGTCCTCGTCCGCGTTGAAGCTCGCCTTCACCATCCGCAGCGCGAAGGGGGAGAGGGCGAGCATCTCCCGGCACCACTTGACCGTCTCGGCCTCAAGTTGGTCAAGGGGAACGACCGTGTTGACCAGCCCCATCTGGAGCGCCTCCTGGGCGTCGTACTGGCGGCACAGAAACCAGATCTCCTTGGCCTTCTTCGGTCCGACCAAGCGCGAGAGGACCGTCGCGCCGAAGCCGCCGTCGAACGACCCCACCCGCGGGCCGGTCTGGCCGAAGCGAGCGTTGTCGGCCGCGATCGTCAGGTCGCAGATCACGTGGAGCACGTGGCCGCCGCCGACCGCGTAGCCGGCGACCATCGCCACGACAGGCTTCGGAAGGCGGCGGATCTGGACGTGCAGGTCGGTGACGTGAAAGCGCCCGACCGCCTGGTGCTGGCCGGCCTCCGCCGGGTCGGCTCCGGTCACGTAACCGCCGCCGCGGCCCGCTCGCACACGCTGGTCGCCACCGCTGCAGAAGGCGTCAGGTCCCTCTCCGGTGAGGATGATCACTCCGACCGACTGGTCCTCGCGGGCGCGCTCGAAGGCCTCGATCAGCTCGATCACGGTCTCGGGGCGGAACGCGTTGCGCACTTCGGGACGGTTGATCGTGATCTTGGCGATCCCGGTGTCATCGCCGGTCGAGAGCTCGTAGCGGATGTCTTCGTACTCACCCGCGGGCTGCCACGTCACAGTCACGCGGGCTGAGACTACCGTTTGCGCCGATGCCCCTCTGGCTCCAGATGGCGAGCGCCAAGCACGCCGATCGGGTGGCGATCGAATACGGCGGTCGGGCGCTCACCTACGCGCAGTTGATGGCGCGCGCCGTCGACGCGGCGCCGCCGAGCGGCGGCCGGGTCGCGCTGGAGCAGACCGACCGGCTCGAGTTCGCGGTCGCGCTCCACGGTTGTCTGCTGGCCGACGCGGCGGCGGTCCCGATCGACCCGCGCTTGGGCGAGGGCGAGCGGGCGGTGCGGTTGAAAGCTGCGGAAGGCCCTGCGGAGCCCGGGGTAGCGACGGTGATGCACACCTCCGGCACGACGGCGGCGCCCAAGGTCGTCGAGCTGACCTACGGGAACTGGCTGGCCAACGCCCTCGGATCTGCGGTGGCCCTGGGGCTCGACCCGGCGGAGCGGTGGTTGTGTGCGATGCCGCTGGCTCACGTCGGTGGGCTGTCGATCCTGATCCGCTCGTCGATCTACGCGACGACCGTGGTGCTCCATGACCGGTTCGACAGCGGCGCGGTGCTGCACGAGCTGATGGACCCGGCCCGGCGGATCACGATCGTCTCGCTGGTCCCGACGATGCTGGCGCGGCTGCTCGATGCGGGGCTCCGGTGGCCGCCGACGCTGCGCTGGGCGCTGCTGGGCGGCGGTCCGATCCCGGCGCCGCTGCTGGCGCGGGCGGCGGAGGCCGGTGTCCCGGTCGCGCCGACGTACGGGATGACCGAGGCGTGCTCGCAGATCGCCACGTTTGGCCTGCCACTGCACGGCGCCGAAGTGGCGATCGATGCCGAGGGCGAGATCCTCGTGCGGGGGGCGATGGTCGCCCCCGGCGCGGTTGCGCCGGACGGGTGGCTGCACACCGGTGACCTCGGGCGGTTCGACGACCTCGGCCGTCTGGTGATCACCGGACGGAAGGCCGACACGATCGTCTCTGGGGGCGAGAACGTCGCGCCGGGGGAGGTCGAGGCGGTGCTGCTCGAGCATCCGGCGGTCGCCGACGCCGGCGTGTTCGGCCGCAGCGACGCGGAGTGGGGGGAGGCGGTCATTGCCGCGGTCGTGCTCCGAGACGGCGAATCGCTCGATGCCTCGTCGCTCCGGGACCACTGCGGGGCGCGGCTGGCGTCGTTCAAGATCCCGAAGGCGTTCGAGCCGCGAGACGGGTTGCCGCGGACCGAGTCGGGCAAGCTGCTCCGCCGCGAGCTGTCCTGACGCCATCTGACGTGACATCATCTGTTGTGACATGGATGGCAATACGCTCACGATCGAGCAGCTGGCGGCGGAGACGGGGATGTCGGTGCGCAACATCCGCTCGCATCAAGCGCGCGGGCTGCTGGCGCCGCCCGAGGTGCGCCTGCGGGTCGGGTACTACGGGCCCGATCACGTGGCACGGCTGCGGCTGATCCGCGACCTGCAAGCAGAAGGCTTCAACCTCAACGGGATCAAGCGGCTGCTCGACGAGGAGCAGAACGGGACCGAGGAACGGTTGCAGCGGTTCAAACGGGCGCTGACCAGCACCCCGTTCGACGAGCGCGAGGAGACGACTACCACCGCCGAGCTCGGCCGCCAGTTCCGCGTCAGCGCCGGCGAGGCGCCGACCGTGCTGGCCAAGGCCGAGGCGGTCGGCGTGCTCGTGCCCGACGGCGACGGCGGCTACCGGGTGCCGAGTCCGTCGCTGCTGGCCGTCGCCGAGGAGGTTGTCCGCCGCGGGATCTCGCTGGAGGGGGCGCTCGAGGTATTCGAGGAGCTCGAGACCCATGCCGACGCGGTCGCGCGGGCTTTCGTGAGGCTGTTCGTGCGCGACGTGTGGCGTCCGTTCGCGCAGGCCGACATGCCGCCCGACCGGTGGCCGGAGATCGACGAGTCGATCGAGCGGCTGCGGCCGCTCGCCTCCGACGCGCTGCTGGCGATCTTCCAGCAGCGGATGCGGACCCAGATCGAGTCCGCGTTCGGGGTCCTCGCGCAGCGGACCGGGGATCGGTAGCGTCCGCTGGGTGCCCACCCCGGATCCCGAGACCTATCGCGCCGAGAGCGCCGAGGCGTGGGAGCGGGCCGCTACCGGGTGGGGCAAGCGGGCTGATCGCGTACGGCAGTTCGGGATGCCCGTCTCGGCGTGGATGATCGAGCACGCGAACCTCCAGCCGGGCCAGCAGGTACTCGAACTCGCCGCCGGACCGGGGGACACCGGATTCCTCGCCTCCGAGCTGATCAAGCCAGGCGGGACGCTCGTAACCAGCGACGTCGCCGAGGCGATGCTGGAGGTAGCGCGGGAGCGCGCCGCGGCGCAGGGCGTCGACAACGTCGAGTTCAAACAGCTTCAACTCGAATGGATCGACCTGGAGACGGCGAGCGTCGACGTGGTGCTGTGCCGCTGGGGGATCATGCTCGTCGCGGACCCCGGCGCCGCAGCGCGCGAGATCCGCCGGGTGGTCAAGCCGGGCGGGACGGTCGCGGTCGCGGTGTGGGACGAGGCCGCGAAGAACCCGTGGGCGACGATCCCGGGACGGGCGCTGATCGAGCTCGGCCACTCCGAACGACCCGATCCCGATGCGCCGGGGATGTTCACGCTCGCGGCGCCGGGACGACTCGCGGAGCTACTCGAGTCGGCGGGCTTCGTCGATCCGATTGTGGACAGCGTCGAGGTCGAGCGAAATTACGAGACGCTCGAGTCCTACCTGTCGGAGACGCTCGATCTGTCGGGCATCTTCTCGCGCGCGATCGACGCGCTGACCGCGGAAGAGCGCGAGCGCGTCCGCGAACAGATCTCTGAGCTGACCGAGCCGTACACGAAGCCGGACGGTTCGGTGAGGCTCACCGGGCGCTCGCTAGTGTCCTGCGCGAGCGCGTAAACGCCTGCACCTAAAGTTGCACCGCGGGTGCAGGATTGCAGGGCTTTTCGCCGAAGGCCTGGTCCTCGACACTGCCGCGCATGCGCTTGCGAATTGTCCTCTCGCTCGCGGCGGCAGGGGTGCTCTCGACTGCTGCTCCGGCAGCGGCCGACTATCCCCATGTCGTCGCCTCCGGCGAGACGCTCACATCCGTGGCCGCCGCCGACGGGCTCACCGTAGCCCAGCTGGCCGCCGCCAACGGGATCTCGCCGTTCACCCAGATCGTTGCCGGAACCACGCTGATGATCCCGCCTCAGGGCGCTTCGGCCGGCGCCCCGAGCTACGCCTCCGTCTCCGCCTCCGACGGTGACGGCGACAATGACGGCGACACGGGATCGTCGTCCGCCGTGGCCAGTGCCGCGCCCGCCGCCGGCGGCTCCTACGTCGTGCAGCCGGGGGACACGCTCAGCGCTATCGCGGGCCGCGCCGGCCTCAGCGTGGCGTCGCTCGCGGCCGCCAACGGCCTAGACCCGAACTCCGTGCTGCTGTCCGGGACGACGCTGTCGCTGAGCGGCTCGGCTGCGCTGGCGTCATCGACGGCCTCCGCCGGCTCGACGGCATCCAGCGGCTCGACCGGTTCGGCCGGCGGCTCCTACGTGGTCCAGCCGGGGGACACGCTCAGCGCGATCGCGGCCCGCGCGGGCCTCAGCGCCGCATCGCTCGCCGCGGCCAACGGTCTCGACCCCAACGGCGTGCTGCTGTCGGGCTCCGTGCTGCACCTCACGGGCTCCTCAAGCTCGTCGAGCGGCGCCGGCGCGGTGTCCTCACAGCCGATCGGCGCTTCGGCCGAGGGCACGGCCGGCGGGCCGCCGTATCCGACGCCGGAGGTGCTGAGCTCCTCGCAGGTTGGCTCGATCGCCAGCGCCAACGGGGTCACTCCGGCCTTTGCCGACGCGATCGGCTACCAGGAGAGCGGTTTCAACAACGATCTCATCTCCAGTGCCGGCGCCGTGGGCGTGATGCAGATCCTGCCGGGCACTTGGGACTGGATCAACCGCACCATGACCGCGGGAACGGCGTTGAACCCGGCCTCGGCGACCGACAACGTGCGGGCCGGCTCGCTGATGCTGCACTCGCTGCTCGCCGCCACCGGCGGCAGCACGTCGCTGGCCGCGGCCGGGTACTACCAGGGCCTGGCGTCGGTGCAGCAGCACGGGATGTACTCCGACACACAGCAGTACGTCAACGACGTGCAGGCGCTGATGGCGCGCTTCGGCGGAGGCTGAGAACAAGCTGGGTCGTGCGGGTGTGTAGCCTGCACGACCCATGTTCTATGACGACGACGCAGATCTCACGCTCCTCGACGGCAAGACCGTCGCGATCATCGGTTACGGCTCGCAGGGCCACGCACACGCGCTCAACCTGAAGGACTCCGGCGTATCGGTGCTCGTCGGGTTGCGGCCGGACTCCTCGAGCGTCAAGCGCGCCAAGCGACCACGGTCTGCAGGTGCTCGAACCCGCCGATGCGGCGAGCCAGGGCGATCTGGTGATGATGCTCGTCCCCGACGAGCTCCACCAGCAGGTGTGGGAATCGGGCGTCAAGGACGGGATCGCGCCCGGCAACACGCTCCTGTTCGGTCACGGCTTCTCGATCCACTACGACCAGATCGTCCCGCCGCCCGAGGTCGATGTCGCGCTGATCGCGCCGAAGGGCCCCGGCCACCTGGTCCGCCGTCAATATCTCGAGGGCTCTGGGGTGCCGTGCCTGGTCGCGGTCGACCAGGACGCGTCCGGGAACGCGCTCAACGTCGCACTCGCCTACGCCAAGGGGATCGGCGGCACCCGTGGTGGTGTGATCGAGACGACCTTCAAGGACGAGACCGAGACCGATCTGTTCGGTGAGCAGGCCGTGCTGTGCGGCGGCGTCACCGAGCTGGTTCGCGCGCGGCTACGAGACGCTCGTCGACGCCGGTTACGACCCTCGCCTGGCGTACTTCGAGTGCCTCCACGAGCTCAAGCTGATCGTCGATTTGATGTACGAGAAGGGGATCGCCGGGATGCGCTACTCGATCTCGAACACCGCCGAATACGGCGATCTGACCCGGGGCAAGCGGGTGATCAGCGAGGCCGACGCGGACCGCGATGAAGGAGCTGCTGGGGGAGATCCAGTCGGGCGATTTCGCGCGGGAGTGGATCGCTGAGAACCGCGCCGGCCAGGAGAACTTCAAGCGGATGCGCGCCGAGCAGGCCGGCCACCAGGTCGAGGTCGTGGGCCAGGAGCTGCGCGCCCAGATGGACTGGATCGACACCGAGTTCGACGAGTAGCAGCGGGCACAAGGGCGGAAACGTCCGTCGCTACACTGCTGAAGCCGTCGTGACTGGCGCTGTAAAGGTGGAACTCACCACCGGGGAGCGGCGGCAATGAGACCGCCGCGCGCCTGGGCATGACACCCCCTCCACCGGAGCGCGCCATGACCCAGACTGACACCGTCCTCGAGATTCCCGACGAGCTGAAGCCCGCCGATGGCAGGTTCGGGTCGGGCCCCTCGCGTGTGCCGGGCGAGCGCCTGCGAAAGCTGGCGACGTCCGAGGTGATCGGCACCTCGCACAGGCAGAAGCCGGTGAAGGATGTGGTGGCGCGGATCCGCGCGGGCCTGCGCGACCTGTTCGACGCGCCCGAGGGGTACGAGATCGCGCTTGGGAACGGCGGCACGACCGCGTTCTGGGACGCGGCCACCTGCGGCCTGGTGCGGGAACGCGCGCTGCATCTCTCCTACGGCGAGTTCAGCTCGAAGTTCGCCACTTGCACGCGCGAGGCTCCGTTCCTGGAGGAACCGATCGTCGTCGAGGCGCCCCCCGGCGATGCCCCTGATCCGGCCGATCTGGAGGCCGAGGACGCCGACGTGGTCTGCTGGGCCCACAACGAGACCTCCACCGGTGTGATGGTCCCGGTCATCCGCCCGGCGGCCGCCGGCGACGCGCTCGTGCTGATCGACGCGACTTCGGGCGCTGGTGGCCTGCCCGTGGACCTGGCGGAGGCCGACGCCTACTATTTCGCGCCGCAGAAGGGGTTCGCCTCGGACGGCGGTCTGTGGCTGGCGGCCTTGAGCCCGGCGGCTTTGGAGCGGATCGAGCAGGTCGCCACCGACAAGTCCGGCGGGCGGTGGATCCCAGAGTTCCTGTCGCTGAAGACGGCGCTCGAGAACTCGGTCAAGGACCAGACGTACAACACGCCGGCGCTGGCGACGCTGCTGCTGCTCGACGACCAGCTGCAGTGGATGGTGGCTCACGGCGGACTGGCCGGAATGGTGGCGCGGACCACCGAATCGTCGTCTCATCTCTACGGGTGGGCGGACGCGCACGAGTACGCCACCCCCTTCGTCACCGATCCGGCGAAACGGTCGCTGGTCGTCGGGACGATCGACTTCGACGAAGCTGTCGACTCCGCCGCGCTGGCGGCGACGCTCCGCGCGAACGGGATCGTCGACGTCGAGCCCTACCGCAAGCTCGGGCGCAACCAGCTGCGAGTCGCGATGTTCCCGGCCACCGATCCGGACGATGTCCGGGCGCTGACCGCGTGCATCGACTGGGTCCTGGAGCGTCAGCGATGAGCGCGGCCGGCAAGCCCAAGGTGCTGGTCGCCGAGAAGATCGGCGACTCCGGCATCGAGCTCCTGCGCGAGCACTTCGACGTCGATCTCGGCGTCGAATGGAACGGCGATGAGCTCGCGCAGCGGATCGGCGATTACGACGGCATCCTGATCCGTTCCGCGACAAAGCTCAACTCCGAGCTGATCGACCGCGCCACGAAGCTCCGGGCCGTCGGCCGCGCCGGCGTCGGGGTGGACAACGTCGACGTGCCGGCCGCGACCAAGCGCGGGATCGTGGTCGCGAACGCCCCGCAGTCCAACGTGATCACCGCGGCCGAGCACACGATGGCGCTGTTGCTCGCGCTCGCGCGCAACGTACCGCAGGCGCACGCTTCGCTGACCAGCGGGGCGTGGGAGCGGTCCAAGTTCAGCGGCGTGGAGCTATACGAGAAGACGCTGGGCATCCTCGGCTTCGGCCGGATCGGGCAGCTCGTCGCGCAGCGCGCCAAAGGGTTCGGGATGCACGTGCTCGCGTACGACCCGTTCGTCGGGAGCGAGCGCTATCGCGAGCTCGGCGTCGAGAAGGCCGACTCGCCCGACGACGTGTACGCGGCGGCGGACTTCCTCACGCTGCACCTGCCCAAGACGCCAGAAACCGAAGGCTGGCTCGACGCCGAGGCGCTGGCCAAGTGCAAGGACGGCGTCAGAGTGCTGAACGTCGCCCGCGGCCCGCTCGTCGTCGACGACGACCTGAAGGCGGCGCTCGACAGCGGCAAGGTCGGGGGCGCGGCGCTCGACGTGTTCAGGTCAGAGCCGATCACCGAACACCCACTGTTCCGCTACCCGAACGTGATCGTCACGCCGCACCTGGGCGCCTCGACCGCCGAGGCGACCGACCGCGCCGGCTATCAGGCGGCCGAGCAGGTCGTCGCGGCGCTGACCGGCGGCGTCGTCACCAGCGCGGTGAATGTCCCGGCGATCTCGGCCGATGACATGGAGGCGCTCGGGCCGTTCATCCCCCTGAGCCGTGCGCTGGGGCGGATCGCCGCGGCGCTGTCCGAAGGCTCATCCGTCGACCGCGTCGAGACCGAGTTCCTGGGCCGGATCGCCGAACGCGACACGCGGCTGCTGGCGATCCAGACGCTGCTCGGCGTGCTTCGCGGTCATACCGAGGAGGAGGTCAACGAGGTCAACGCGCCGTCGATGGCCGACGAGCGCGGGATCACCGTCGCCGAAGCCAAGAGCACGAGCATTCGCGACTACACCGACCTGATCCGGGTGACGCTTGCCTGCGGCGACTCGAGCGTGCGCGTGGCCGGGACGACGATCGGCCGCCGGCACCGCCCGCACCTGCTCGAGGCGTGGGGGCTGCGGTTCGACGTCCAGCTCGAGAACCACATCACCCTGTTCCGCTACCGCGACGTCCCCGGGATGATCGGGCGCGTCGGGACCGTGTTCGGCAGCCACGGCGTCAACATCGTCTCGGCCGCGGTGGGTCGCCAGCCCGAGGAGCGGGAGGGGGGCGACGGCCGCCTCGCGGCGATGGCGATCACCACCGATGTCGCGGTGCCGCACGAGGTGCTCGACGAGATCGTGGCCAGCGACGGGTTCGTCGCCGGGCGCACCGTAAGCCTTTAGGCTCGCCGTGCGACTGAACACGGTGTAAGTTCCGCGCCGTGCGCGCGGTCGTGATCACCAAGCACGGGGGGCCCGAGGTGCTCCAGGTGCAGGATCGACCTGACCCGCGGCCAGCCCCGGCGAAGTGGTGATCGACGTCGCCGCGGCGGGGATCAACTTCGCCGACGTGATGGCGCGGATCGGCTTCTATCCCGACGCGCCAAAGCCACCGTGCGTCGTCGGCTACGAAGTCGCGGGCACGGTGACCGAGCTGGGTGATGGCGTCGGCGGCTCGCCTGGCCCAGGGGCAGCGCGTCGTGGCGCCCGTCCGCTTCAACGGCTACGCGGAGCGGGTCACGGCCCGGGCCGATGGCGTGGTGGCGCTGCCTGACGGGCTCAGCTTCGAGGAGGGCGCGGCGATTCCGATCAATTACTCCACGGCATGGGAAGCGCTCGTTCGCCAGGCGAATCTGCAGCCTGGCGAACGCGTGCTGATCCATTCTGCCGGCGGAGGAGTGGGGATCGCGGCGACTCAGATCGCCAAGCGTCTCGGTGCTGAGGTCTGGGGGACGGCGTCGAAACGCAAGCACGACGCGATCCGCGGCTTCGGCGTCGATCACGCGCTCGACTACGCCGGAGCCCAGGCGGGCGCGTTGCCGAAGATGGACGTCGTGATGGATGCGCTCGGCGGCCCCAGCTTCAGGCGGAGCTACAACGTGCTCAACGGCGGCGGCCGGCTCGTCTGCTTCGGCGCGTCGAGCGTGATCTCCGGCGAGCGACGGAACCTTGTCGCTGCCGCCACCACGGCGCTGCGGATGCCCCGCTTCAACTTGATCAAGCAGATGAGCGACTCCAAGACCGTCATCGGTCTCAACCTGTTGACGCTGTGGGATGCGCTCGGCAGCGCCGAACGGTGGCGGGAACCGCTTCGCGAGCTGCTCGCCGACGGCACGATCAGGCCGGTGGTCGCGCAGGCGTTCCCGTTTGCCCGCGCCGGCGAGGCTCAGTCGTTCATATCCGAACGCAAGAACATCGGAAAGGTGGTGCTGACTCCATGATCGAAGACGTTGCGCAGCCGGCCGGGTCGGCCAGGTCCCCGCCGCAGTCGACGCGACCACGATGTGCGAGGCGTTCCAGTACACGGCGGCGGCGCGCGCCGACCAGGTGGCGCTGCGCACGATCGCCGACGGCCGCACGATGACCTTCGCGCAGTACGCGGAGAAGACGCGGCGGCTGGCCGGCGGCTTTCACTCGCTGGGCGTCCGCCGCGGCGACACGGTCGCGTTCATGCTCACCAACCGCCCGGAGTTTCACCCCCTCGACGCCGCGGCGATGCATCTCGGCGCCGCGCCGTTCAGCGTCTACAACACCAACTCCCCCGAGCAGATCGCCTACCTGCTCGCGAGACGCCAAGCCGCGGGTGTTCGTCGTCGAGGAAGCCTTCTACGACGCGCGCCGGCGAGGCGATCTCGGCCCACGGGGTGGAGATCGAGCACGTCGTGCTGCTCGATGGGGCCGACGCCGAGCACGGTGCGATCCATCCCGACGACCTCGAGCAGGCGGGCGCGAACCTGAGCCAGGGCGAGTTCGATTTCGAGGCGACCTGGCGGGCCGTCCAGCCCGACGATGTGTTGACGCTGATCTACACCTCGGGAACGACCGGTCCCCCGAAGGGCGTCGCAATTGACCCATGCCAACGAGATCGCCGAGTGCCGCGGCGTGCACGAGGCCGCGCCCTGGCTGGGCGCCGGCGGGGCGACGATCTCGTACCTGCCGATGGCGCACATCGCCGACCGCGGGCTCGACCCACTACGGGCAGATGTTCTGGGGCGACACGCTGACCTGCTGCCAGGATCCGACCCAGATCTTCGCCCACGCCGCCGACGCCCGCCCGACCCGGTTCGGCGCCGTCCCGCGGATCTGGGAGAAGCTGAAGGCCGCTCTGGAGTCGGGCTTCGAGACCGAGCCGGACGAGCAGAAGCGGGCGGCGATCAAGCGGCGCGGTTCAGCGCGGGACTGGAGAAGGTTCGGCTCGAGCAGAAGGGCGAGACCGTGCCCGACGAGCTGGCGACGGCGTGCGAGCAGGCCGAGGCGAGCGTGTTCAAGCCGCTTCGGACGCGGCTCGGCTTCGACCGCTGCGAGTCCTACATCATCGGGGCAGCGCCGGCGCCGCTCGAGGTGTTCGAGTTCTTCGCCGCCATCGGGATCCCGATCTGCGAGGTGTGGGGGATGTCGGAGCTGGCCTCGATCGCGACGCTCGTGCCCGCAGGACGACCTGCGCTTCGGGACGGTCGGCAAGGCGATCCCCGGCGTCGAGCTGAAGCTCGATCCGGACGGCGAGTTGCTCGTCCGGGCGCCCACGGTGATGGCCGGATACCGCAACCAGCCCGAGAAGACGGCGGAGACGATCGACGACGACGGCTGGCTGCGCACCGGAGACATCGCCACCATCGACGACGACGGGTTCGTGCGGATCGTCGACCGCAAGAAGGAGCTGATCATCAACGCGGCCGGCAAGAACATGTCGCCGGCGAACATCGAGCAGCAGCTCAAGCAGGGCAGCCCGCTGATCGGGCAGGCGATCGCGATCGGGGACCGCCGCCCCTACAACGTCGGCGCTGATCGTGCTCGATCCGGACGCGTGCGGTGCGTTCGCCTCGTCGCACGGACTGAGCGACGCCTCGCTGGAGGCGATGGCCGAGGAGCAGGCGGTGCTCGACGAGGTCGCCGCCGGGGTTGAGCGCGCGAACTCGCATTTCAGCCGCGTCGAGCAGATCAAGCGGTTCAAGGTGCTCGGCGGTCGACTGGCCGGCGGCGGGTGACGAGCTGACCCCGACGATGAAGCTCAAGCGCAAGCCGATCAACGAGAAGTACGCGGCCGAGATCGAGGCGCTCTACAGCGGCTAGCGCCGGCTAGGGCGCGCTGACCGGGAAGGCGAGCGGGGTGACGGCCGGCGAGGTTTGCCAGCCTGCCGCCCGGCGCCAGCCACCTGAACCGGACTTGGGCCGGCGGGACCGAGCGCGACGGGGACGTCGAGGTCGAAGATCCCGTTGGCGTTGGTGAGCGTCGCGGCGGCGTCCCGATAGGTTGTCCGAGCCGCCGTCGGCCACCTGCACCTCAACCGGCGTCGGCACGGTGACCGGCCGAGCCCGGCCCCATACCTCGACCAGCTCGGCATCAGCGCCGGCCGGTGCGCCGGGCAACCACGACGCGACCGGGCTGAGCGATGCCGGACCGGGCGACGACCGGCGAGCGGAACATGGCCAGCGCCGGCTTCGCCGCCCCGTTCTCGCGCTCCAAGCCGGTCGTCCACGTCCCCGGCACGGCAGCATCCCGGCTGCCGGCCCGTGCGCGGAGCGCGAGCGTCTGCTCGGTCAGCGTGTCGCGCAGCAGGAACTGCGAGAAGGACTGCACCTGCGGGTTGCGCCAGGCCAGGTATTCCGAGATCGCGTTCAGCGTCGCCTGCTGTGACTCGGTCCACAGCTTCTCGGGGAGCTGGGCGTCCGATTCGTAGCCCTGCTCGGTCAGCCATACGTTCGCAACACCGGGCGCGAGCCGGTGCAGCGCGACGAGCTGATCGAGCAGTGCGGTCAGCTTCCCGAGATCTCCGATCTGTGCGCCGTCCGGGTCGCTGGCCCCCGAGGGGATCCACGGGGGCGTGTAGCGCTCGTAGGGGTGCTGGGACCAGCCGTCGCCGGGGAGCGGGCGGAAGGTGGCGCACGAGCCGCTCGTGATCGGCTGCAGGTGCGCGTCGACGCACGCCAGCTGGCGGATGAACTCGAGCGGCGGGACACCGGAATTGCCGAGCGTCCGGTTGCCGCCGGTGGCGCTGGTGTCGCCGATCAAGACGGTCGCAGTGGGTGAGGCCCGCTTGATCGCCGGGTACGCCGCCAGGAGCGCCCGGCGATACCAGTCGGCGCTCTCCGGCAGCCCTCCCGGCCCCCACTGAGGCGCTTCGTAGCCGCCTTGGTTCGGCTCGTTCCAGATCATGAATGCCTGGACTCGAGGCAGCGGCGCGCTCTGGCCGGCCGGGACATAGCCCCCGCCGTAGCGCTTGGCCAGCATGCCCTCCCACTGCGCGAGCTCGCTGACACTGATGTCCGTGTTGAACCAGGGGTCGCCGCTGATGGTCGACGGCAATCGGTTCTTGGTGGCCCACAGGGGTGCGCTGAAGGCGGGATCGAGAATCACCTGGAGTCCGGCGCCGTGCGCGGCGCGGACGGCGCGGTCGAGCAGCTGTACCGAGGGTGAGGAGTCGTACGTGCGCGGATTGCCGAGCGCGAAGCCCTTCGGCGCCACGCGCGAGTAGGGGGCGGGCGCCTCGAGCTTCCACTCGGCCGAGATCCGCAACGTGTCGACTCCGAGCCACCGCAGGGTTTGCGTGAACGACGTCAGTGCCGCCGGCTTGGAGAACAGCGACAGCGCGTCGTCCTCGAGCACGGTGTGAAAGGCGCGCGCCGAGGCTCCGGCTGGGAGCAGCGCGGCGAGGAGCGCGATCGCGGCTATCCGACGCAACACGGCCCCACCAGCGGCGCGTCGGAGCCCTGCGCAATCAGGACGGCAGGCATTTGCGCTGATAATGATCGCTGTTACCCTGTGCCGGAGATGGCACTCCGCCTCGACCTCCGACTTCTTCTCCTCCCCCTTCGGGGGGAATAGCGCGCCGGCGGCCGCACGTAGCCGCGAACCAGCACGAGAAGTCCTGAGATCGAGTTTCCAAGAGGAGTGACATGACACCGCCTGAAGAGCAAGACCCAAACCGAGTACTGATCTTCGATACGACGCTGCGCGACGGCGAGCAGTCGCCGGGCATCTCGCTCAACACGTCCGAGAAGCTGGAGATCGCGCAGCAGCTGGCCCGCCTGGGCGTGGACGTGATCGAGGCCGGGTTCCCGATCACTTCGCCGGGCGACTTCGAGGCCGTCCAGGCGATCGCGCGGACCGTCGAAGGACCAGTCATCGCGGGCCTGGCGCGCACCCATGTCGCGGACATCGACGCCGCCTGGAATGCCGTCCGCGACGCGGCCCGACCGCGGATCCACACGTTCATCTCGACGTCCGACATCCACATCGAGCACCAGCTGCAGACAACGCGTGAGGACGTGATCGGCCAGGCGCGAGCCGCCGTCGCGCACGCCAAGGAGTACGTGGACGACGTGGAGTTCTCGCCGATGGATGCGACGCGGGCCGACGTCGAGTTCACGGCCGAGGTGTGCCAGGTCGCGATCGACGAGGGCGCGACCACGATCAACATTCCTGACACGGTCGGCTACACGATGCCGCACGAGTATGGGGCTTTCCTCGAGCGCCTGTACGCGCTGATCCCGGATCTGCGCGGCGTCGTGCTGTCGGTTCACTGCCACGACGATCTGGGACTTGCGGTGGCCAACTCGTTCGCCGGCCTGATGGCGGGGGCACGGCAGGTCGAGTGTGCGGTAAACGGGATCGGCGAGCGCGCCGGCAACGCATCGCTCGAAGAGATCGTCATGCTGCTCCACACGCGCGCTGCGGACGTGGGGCTCCATACGAACGCGGTGACGCGAGAGATCGCGCGCACCTCTAGGCTCGTTTCGCGCCTGACCGGGTACCTGGTCCAGCCGAACAAGGCGATCGTCGGCCGCAACGCGTTCGCGCACGAGTCCGGGATCCACCAGGACGGGGTTCTGAAGGAGCGAACGACCTACGAGATCATGGATGCGACGACGGTCGGCCTCGACGCCAACTCGATCGTGCTCGGCAAGCACTCCGGCCGGCACGCCCTGCAGCAGGCGCTGTCCGAGCTCGGGCTCGAGGTCTCAGGCCAGAACCTGAACACCGCGTTCAAGCGGTTCAAGGAGATAGCGGACAAGAAGAAGCAGGTAACCGCGATGGACCTCGAGGCGCTGCTGACCGACGAGCTGCGAACTGAGGTTGCGGGCTATGGGTTGCTGTGGTTCGACGTCGAAGCGTCTACCCGGCGGCCGCCTCATGCCACGGTCGGCGTGAGCGGGCCCGACGGCGAGGAGCTCACCGGCTCGTTCACGGGCGACGGTCCCGTAGACGCGATCTTCCGCGCGATCAATGCCGCCACCGGCCGTGATGCCAGGCTGCGCGAGTTCCGCGTCGATGCGGTCACCGGCGGCCAGGACGCGCTCGGCGAGACCAGCGTGGTGCTCGATCTCGCCGGGGTATCCGGCTCCGGCCAGGGGGTGTCCACGGACATCTTGGAGGCCGCGGGCCACGCGTACGTACGCGCGCTTACGAACGCGGTGCGCAAGCAAAGCGTGGCGCTCGAAGCCGAGCAGGTTGCTGCTTCCCCCCGGAGGCGGTCAGCGCCCCATAACCGACGGGGGGTGGATGACTTAAGGGCGCCCTGCGCTTCCTTGAAGTCATCCACGTCCCTGCGCGAGCGTCAGTCCCTGCTGGTAGCCCGCGGCCAATACGCGCTCCCGCGGCTCCGTGGCCATGAAATCCGTGCCCATTACCGATCCCGACGCCGCGTCGGGGGCGATCACGCGCACGATCGGCCCCCTTGCGGCGCAGCGCCAGCGCCTCGACCGTGACCGCGGAGCGGGCGATGCGCCGCGCGGCAGTCACCGCTGGGTGCGCACCGCGGAGCGACGCGGTCGGATTCAGGCACAGCACGTGGGTCTCGCGGCCGACCGGCGCGACATCGAGGTTGGTGGCGCTCCAGACCCCGCCGTCGACGTACTCCTCGCCGCCGATGGACACGGGGGCGAAGATCCAGGGGACGGCGCACGACGCACGCACCGCCTGAGCCACGGTGGCCTGCGGTGCTCCCGGAGCGCCGAACACGACGCGCCGGCCGCGGCGCCGCTCCACGCAGACCACGCGCAGGCGGCCGTCGAAGCGGGCGCCCTGACGTTCAATGTGCGCGCCGAGCTGGTCGAGCGAGCCGGTCGCCCGCGGCGCGCGCGACAGCACTCCAGCGCGCACGAGGGAGCCGGGCCCCCGCCCGAGCGCCAGCGCCGCCGGCGCGAACGGCGACCACAGCGCGAGTGCCCATTGACTGGCGCGGCGCCCGCCGGGGGGCCGATCTGCCGGGGGCTCGGCGGTCGGGGCGGCCTCGGGCTGCGTGCTCGTGCGGGCGGGGCGGTTGAGCGCCGCGTTCGCCGCGAGCCGTGCGGCGACGATCGATCCAGCCGAGGTGCCGACAAAGTACTCGCAGCGACGGAGATCGAAGCCGGTTGCGTCCTCGATGCCCGCGAGCACGCCCATCATCCAACGCTCGCCGATCACCCCGCCGCCACCGAGCACCAGTACGTCGGGTCGCGAGATCACGGCAGGTGAGGTTAGAAGGTCGACCGTGTATGTGATAGCGTACGCTTGTATGATGGGTCCGCGAGTCAAAGCGCTGCGCGAGGCGATGGATCTCTCGCTGCGCGACCTGTCCGAGCGCTCGGGCGTCAGTGCGCCGATGCTGTCGCAGGTCGAGCGAGGGGAGACCTCGCCCACCTTGCAGGTGGCGTCACGGATCGCGCAGGGGCTGGAGCTGCGGCTGTCGCAGTTGCTACGGCTCGACGAGGACGGCGCCGTGAGCGTGGTGCGAGCGTCCGAGCGCCGGCGCGGACCGACGCGCGGCGGCCACCGCTATGAGATTCTGACGCCGCCGCTGCCAGGCCAGCGGGCTGAGTTGTCGCGCCACACACTTGTGCCGGGTGCGGCCACCGGAGGCCCGGGAGACCCCCCGATGCACGAGCCGGGCAGCCGGGAAACGGCGCTGGTGGAGTCCGGCTCCGTCGTACTCGTGATCGACGGTGCGTCCCACGAGCTGGCCGCCGGCGACTGCGTCACGTTCGACGCCGATTTGCCCCACCACTTCGCAAACCCTGGAGAAGACGAGGCCGTGTTGCTCGCCGTCGTGAGCGCCGGATTGAGAAGGAGCTGACCCTATGGCAACGACGCTGTTCGACAAGATCTGGGAGGCGCACGAAGTCGCGCCGGGCCTGCTGTACATCGACCTCCATCTGGTCCATGAGGTGACGAGTCCGCAGGCCTTTGACGGGCTGCGCCTGAATGGGCGCGCGGTCCGCCGACCCGACCGCACGGTCGCGACCGCCGACCACAATGTCCCCACCGACGGCACGCCGGTGGCGGCGCGGATCAAGGACGAGCTCTCACGGGTGCAGGTGGAGACGCTCGAGCGCAACTGCGCGGAGTTCGGGATCCCGGTGTATTCGCTCGGCTCAGAGCACCAGGGGATCGTCCACGTGATCGGCCCCGAGCTGGGAATCACCCAGCCAGGGATGACGATCGTCTGCGGCGATTCGCACACGGCAACGCACGGCGCGTTCGGGGCGCTGGCCTTCGGGATCGGGACGAGCGAGGTCGAGCACGTGCTCGCGACCCAGTGCCTGGTGCAGGGCAAGCCCAAGTCGATGCTGATCCGCTATGACGGCGAGCTCGGATTTGGCGTCACGGCCAAGGACCTGATCCTGGCGACGATCGGGCAGATCGGCGTCGATGGCGCCGTGGGGCACGTCGTGGAATACGCGGGAGAGGCCATCTCGAGCCTGTCGATGGAGGGCCGCATGACCGTCTGCAACATGACGATCGAAGCCGGTGGTCGGGCCGGGATGATCGCGCCCGACGAAACGACATTCGAATGGGTCGTCGGTAGCCCGGGCGGGCCGGCCTCAGTGCCCGAGGAGTGGCGGACGCTGAAGACCGATGCTGATGCCTCTTTCGACAAGACCGTCGTCGTCGACGCGTCCGCCATCAGCCCGATGGTCACGTGGGGCACGAACCCCGAGATGGTCGTCGGCGTGGCCGACGCCGTTCCCGAGCCGCGCTCGGAATCGCATGAGCGGGCGCTCGAGTACATGGGGCTCGACGCCGGCACGCCGATCGAGGAGATCAAGCTCGACCGCGTGTTCATCGGATCGTGCACGAACTCGCGAATCGGCGATCTCCGCGCGGCGGCATCAGTGATCGACGGCCGCAAGGTCGCCGACGGCGTCTATGCAATGGTCGTCCCGGGCTCTCAGAAGGTCAAGGCGCAGGCCGAGGCTGAGGGGCTCGACGAAGTGTTCCGCAGCGCCGGCTTTGACTGGCGCGGCGCCGGCTGCTCGATGTGCCTGGGGATGAACCCCGACATCGCCGCCCCGGGCGAGCGGGTCGCCTCGACCTCGAACCGCAACTTCGAGGGCCGCCAGGGTCGCGGCGCGCGCTCCCATTTGGTCTCGCCCCAGATGGCCGCTGCGGCGGCGATCGAAGGTCACTTTGTCGACATTCGCGAATGGGAGGGTTCCGAGGCATGAAGGCCATCGAGACGATCACGGGTCGCGTGTCCGTGCTGAACCGCGACGACGTCGACACCGACCAGATCATCCCCAAGCAGTTTTTGAAGCGGATCGAGCGGACCGGGTTCGGCGAGTTTCTGTTCTACGACTGGGCCAAGGAGCCGGGTTGGGAGCTGCCGGTCAACCCGATCCTCGTCGCCGGTCGCAACTTCGGCTGCGGGTCGAGCCGCGAGCATGCCCCTTGGGCGCTCGAGGACTACGGCTTCCAGGCGATCATCGCGCCGTCGTTCGCCGACATCTTCCGCTCCAACTGCACGAAGGTCGGGCTGCTCCCGGTCCAGCTGTCCGAATCAGAGTGCGCGGCGATCCGGGAGGCCGGCGAGGCGCAGGTCGACCTCGCTTCGCAGGAGGTTCGCTGGCCGGGCGGGTCGGCGCGCTTCGAGATCGACCCCGATATCAAGCACCGGCTGCTGAACGGGCTCGACGACATCGCGCTGACGCTCGACTCCGCCGAGGCGATCGACGCCTACGAGCGGGACCGCGAGCGCTCGGGTCCCGTCACGACGGCGCTGTGAGCGGTTCACGCGACTGGGACGCGGCAACGTACGACCGCGTTTCGGACGTCCAGCTCACTTGGGCGCTCGAGCAGCTCGAGCGGTTGCCGCTGAACGGCGACGAGGTGGTGTGCGACGCCGGATGTGGCTCGGGTCGGGTTACGGGGCTGCTCGCCGACCGGGTGCCGGACGGGCGGGTGTACGGGGTCGACGTCGCCCCCTCGATGGCCGAGCACGCGGCGGCTGCCCTCGGCGACCGAGCGACGATCCTTTGCCAGGACCTCGTGGAGCTCGATCTGCCCGAGCCGGTAGATGTCGTCTTCAGCAACGCGACCTTCCACTGGATCCCGGATCACGACGCGCTGTTCGCCGCGATTGCCCGCACGCTGAAGCCGGGCGGCCGCCTGCTGGCCCAGTGCGGGGGCCGCGGCAACATTGACAGCTTCCGCAATCTCGCCGACGAGGTGGCCGCGGAGGAGCCGTTCGCGCCGTACTTCGCCGACTGGATCCGTCCGTGGAACTACGCCGGCGACGAGGAGACGGCGGCACGACTGGCCGCGGCTGGGTTCACCGACGTCGAGTGCTGGCTCGAGCCCCGCCCGACGACGCCGGAGGACCCACGCGCGTTCGTGCAGACCGTGTGCCTCGTGCGCCACCTCGACCCGCTGCCCGAGGAGCTGCGCGGCGAATTCGTCGACCGCGTGCTGGCGCGGGCAGGAGAGCCATTCGTACTCGACTATGTGCGGCTCAATATGACCGCCTCAGGTAGCTTCCCGGGCCGCTGATGGCCCGCTCGATCGTTCTGCTCGGAGGCGATGGGATCGGCCCCGAGATCATCGGGGCCGCCGTCGAGGTGCTCGATACCGTGGCCTCGGGTTCGTTCACGTATTCGGAGCAGGTGTTCGGTGGCGCCTCAATCGACGCGCATGGGGTGGCTCTGACCGACGAGGTGCTCGCCGCCTGCCGGCA
Organism: uncultured Solirubrobacterales bacterium; assembly: GCA_963794825.1. Taxonomy (GTDB): domain Bacteria; phylum Actinomycetota; class Thermoleophilia; order Solirubrobacterales; family Solirubrobacteraceae; genus Palsa-465. The sequence goes on along the minus strand of CAWCFB010000001.1, from coordinate 903,329 downwards.
GTCGGACGCTGTGCTCCTGGCCGCAGTCGGCGGCCCGAAGTGGGACACGACCGATCCGGCAAAACCCCGCCCGGAACAGGGATTGCTGGGGCTGCGCAAGGGGCTTGGCCTGTTCGCCAACCTCCGCCCGGTGCGGCCCGTGCCGGCGCTGTACGACGCCTCGCCGCTGCGACGCGAGGTGATCGAGCGCACCAATCTGCTCGTCGTGCGGGAGCTGACCGGCGGCATCTATTTCGGTGAGAAGCGCCGCGACGCCGATTCCGCGCTGGACACGTGCGTCTATACGCGGGCCGAGATCGAACGGATCGCCCGGGTCGCGTTCGGGGCGGCGAAATCGCGGGTGACGAGCGTCGACAAGGCGAACGTGCTCGAGACCTCGCGGCTGTGGCGCGAAGTGGTGCGCGAGGTCCACGGCGGGGAGTTCCCGAACATCGAGCTCGAGCACTTGCTGGTCGACAACGCCGCGATGCAGCTCGTCTCAGCGCCCCGCCACTTCGAGGTGATCCTGACCGAGAACATGTTCGGCGACATCCTCTCCGACGAGGCGGCGATGCTGACCGGCTCGATCGGCCTGCTTCCGAGCGCCTCCCTGGGGGCCTCGGGGCCCGGAGTGTTCGAGCCGGTGCACGGATCGGCGCCTGACATCGCGGGCACCGGCACCGCGAATCCGCTGGCCATGATCCTCTCGGCCGCGATGATGCTGCGCCGCGGATTTGGCATGGAGGCCGAAGCCTCGGCTGTAGAATTGGCCGTGGATCAAGCGCTGGCGGACGGCCTGCGCACGGCGGACCTTGGGGGTTCTGCGACCACAGCAGAAGCCACCAAGGCGGTCTTACAACACCTCTAAGGAGCGATCGTGGAAACAGTGGACCTCATCTGGCACAACGGAGAGCTTGTCGCCTGGGAGGACGCGAAAGTCCACGTATTGACGCACGGGCTCCACTATGGGACAGGCGTGTTCGAGGGCGAGCGGTGCTACGACACCGCCCACGGGCCGGCGATCTTCCGCCACATGGACCACCTCCAGCGGCTGTATCGCTCGGCCGAGCTGTACTACATGCCGATCCCCTACACGCTCGCGGAGCTGCGCGCGGCAACGCATGAGCTGATCGTGGCCAACGATCTGCGCGAGTGCTACATCCGCCCGATTGTGTTCCGTGGCTACGGCCAGATGGGGATCAATCCGCTCGAAGCGCCGGTCGAGGTGTCGATCGCCGTGTGGCCGTGGGGCGCCTATCTGGGCGACGAGGCCAAGACCCGCGGCGTCCGGGCCAAGGTCTCGAGCTGGCGACGGATCGGACACGACTCGCTGATTCCGCACGCGAAAGCAACGGGCCAGTACCTGAACAGCGTGTTGGCGAAGGTCGAGGCGACCAAGGCCGGATACCAGGAGGCGATCCTGCTCGACCAGAACGGATTCGTGTGCGAGGGCACCGGCGAGAACATCTACGTGGTTCGCGACGGCGTCGTGATCACCCCGCCCCAGACGGCCGGGATCCTCGATGGGATCAGTCGCAAGTCGGTTCTGACCATCGCCCGCGACCTGGGGGTCGAGGTCGTCGAGCGTGATCTGGCGCGCGCGGAGCTGATCCTCGCCGACGAGGTGTTCATGACCGGCACCGCGGCTGAGCTGTGTCCCGTGTACGAGATCGACGACCACACCATCGGCGAAGGCGGATGCGGCCCGGTTACCCTCGAGCTACAGCGCGTGTTCGAAGAAGCGCTCCACGGCCGCAGCCCCCGCTACGTCGAGTGGCTGGATGTGGTCAAGGTGCCGACAAAGAGCTTATGACCCGGATAGAGCTCTACGACACCACCCTCCGCGATGGGATGCAGGGGGAGGGGATGTCGCTGTCCGCGCACGAGAAGCTGCGCGTGGCGCATCGCCTCGACGAGCTCGGCATCGATCTGATCGAGGCCGGATTCCCGAGCTCCAATCCCAAGGAGCTCGAGCTGTTCTCGCTGCTGTCGCGCGAAACCTTCGGCCACGCCGTGGTCACCGCGTTCGGAATGACGCGACGCCGCGGGGTGTCGGCCGCCGATGACGCCGGACTGCGCGTGCTGGCCGACAGCTTCGCGCCGGTGTGCACATTGGTCGGAAAGTCGTGGGGGCTGCACCTCGAGAAGGTGGTCAAGGTCACCCGCGAGGAGAACCTCGAGATGATCGCCGAATCCGTGGCCTATCTGGTCGCCGCGGGCAAGCGGGTCGTGTACGACGCCGAGCACTTCTTCGATGGATTCCACGACGATGCTGCTTATGCCCTGTCATGCCTGCGGGCGGCGGCGGACGCGGGCGCTGAAACGGTCGTCTGCTGCGACACCAACGGGGGGACGCTGCCCGACGGTGTCGCCTCTGCGATGGCGGCCGTGGTCGCCGCGCTGGCTTCTTCGGAGACCCAGGTCGGAATTCACTGCCACGATGACTCCGGCTGCGGTGTCGCGAGCTCGCTGACCGGGATCGCCGCGGGCGCGACCCACGTGCAGGGAACGATCAACGGCTACGGCGAGCGGTGCGGCAATGCGAACCTGATCTCGATCATCCCGAACCTGCAGCTGAAGATGGGGTTCGAGTGCGTCACCGACACTCAACTGGCGTCGCTGACTGAGACGGCCCACTATCTGGATGAGCTGCTGAACTTCACACCGAACCCGGACCAGCCCTACGTGGGCCGCAACGCGTTCGCGCACAAGGGCGGCATGCATGTGGCCGGCGTGGCCGCCGATCCGGCGACCTTCGAGCACATCGACCCGTCGGTCGTCGGGAACCGTCGTGAGGTGCTGATCTCCGAGCTCTCGGGCCGCGGCACCGTGTTGGAGCGGGCGCGCGAACTCGGGATCGTGCTCGACGACAACGCGGCGTCCCGCGTGATCGACCGGGTCAAGGAGCTCGAGCACCACGGCTACCACTTCGAGGCCGCCGACGGCTCGTTCGAGCTGCTGCTCCGCAAGGAGACCGGCTCGTATGAGCCGCTGTTCACGCTCGAATCGTGGCGGGCGATCGTCGAGAAGCGCGCCGACGGCCGGGTGGAGACGGAGGCGACGATCAAGATCTGGCTCGGGGGCGAACGCTACGTCCGCACCGCCGAGGGCAACGGTCCGGTGCACGCGCTCGACCGGGCGCTTCGCGACGCGTTGATCGAGATCCATCCACATCTCCGCGACATTGACCTCGTCAACTTCAAGGTGCGCATCCTTGATGAGTCGAAGGGCACTGGAGCGATCACCCGCGTGCTGCTCGACGCCTCGGACGGCGATCAGGTGTGGGGGTCGATCGGGGTTTCCGAGAACGTGATCGAAGCTTCGTGGGAGGCGCTGGTCGACTCGCTCGAGTACGGGATGCAGGTTGGTCGCCGGCCTGAGGTCCAGGGCTCGACGGCTTCGGCGTCCGGATCGTGAGCTCCGAGGACCTGCCGCTGGCGCGGCCGTCGATCGGCTCGGCCGAAGAGGAGCGTGTGCTCGCCGCGCTGCGGTCTGGACAGCTGTCGCTCGGGCCGCAGCTCGGAGAGTTCGAGCGTGCCCTCGCGTCATACGTGGGGGCGCCGTTCGCCAGCGCCGTATCCAGTGGCACCGCCGGCCTGCATCTGGCGCTCAGGGCCATCGGAGTCACGGACGGCGCCGAGGTGATCACTTCACCGTTCTCGTTCGTCGCCAGCGCCAACGTGGCGGTCTACGAGCGGGCGACGCCGGTGTTCGCCGACATCGATCCGGTGACCCTCAACCTGGATGTCGATGCGGCGGCCGCCGCAGTAAGCACCCGCACCGCGGCACTGCTGCCGGTGCACGTCTTCGGCTATCCCGCCGATATCGCCGGCTTCGAGCGGCTCGGGCCGCCGATCGTGGAGGATGCGTGCGAGGCGCTCGGCGCCGTCTACGCCGATGGCGGCTCGGTTGGGAGCCGCGGCCATCCCGCGGTGTTCGGCTTCTACCCGAACAAGCAGCTCACGACCGGGGAGGGGGGGATGGTCGTCACCGGCGATGCCTCGCTGAAGGAGCGGATCGACTCCGAGCGAAACCAGGGTCGCGCCCCCGACATGGACTGGCTCGACCACGACCGGCTCGGGTTCAATTACCGCCTGTCCGACCTGGCTTGCGCACTCGGGCTGGCGCAGCTGTCTCACCTCGATGAGATGCTCGCCGGACGGGCCCGGGTGGCGGCGCTCTACGGCGCGGGGCTGGGCACCCTCGTTGAGCGCTTCGGGTTGACGCTCCCCTGCCCGGACGCAGGCGCGGCGCGGCGCGGCTGGTTCGTGTACGTGGTTCAGCTACCGCGCGGTGTCGACCGCGACGACGCGGTGCGCGAGCTCGGGTCCCTAGGCGTCCCCAGCAAGCCGTACTTCCCAGCCATCCACCTGATGACGTACTACCGCGAGCGGTTCGGGCACCACGAGGGTGAGTTTCCGGTGTGCGAGGACGTGGCTGCGCGGTCGATCGCGCTGCCGTTTTTCCCGGAGATGACCGAGCCGCAGGTCGAGCGCGTGGCGGAGGCGCTGCACGCCGTGCTCGACGCCGTACGATCGTCGCGCTGATGTCCCGCTTCTCAGAACCGCAGGCCGACGCCTTCCGGGCGCTGAACGACTCGATCGGGTTTGACTGGCGGCTCGGCCCGTACGACGTCGAGCAATCCCGCGCCCACGCGTCGATGCTGGCGGCTCAGGGCATCATCTCCGGGTCGGAGCGCGATGAGCTGCTGGCGGCGCTGGATGGGGTCGCGTCCGAGCTCTCGGACGGGACCTTCCGGATCGACGAGGGCGACGAGGACATCCACATGGCGATCGAGCGCCGGATCATCGAGCTGGCCGGCGAGGTCGGCGGGAAACTGCACACCGCCCGCTCGCGCAACGACCAGGTCGCCACCGACATGGCTATGTTCGTCCGAGCCCACGCCGGCGTCGCGGCAGAGCGGGTCGCGGCCCTGGCGCGCAACCTGGTGGAGGCCGCGGAGGCACATCTCGACTGGCCGATGCCGGGCTACACGCACCTGCAGCGCGCGCAGCCCGTGTATCTGTCGCACCACCTGCTGGCGTACGTATGGATGCTGGTGCGCGACCGCGACCGGTTCGCGTTCGTCTCGCGCGCGACGGCCGCGCTGCCGTTGGGCGCCGGCGCGCTGGCCGGAGTGAACTTCGACACCGACCGTCGGACGGTCGCGAACTCGCTGGGCTTCGCCGAAGTGGCCCCGAACTCGATCGACGCCGTCTCCAACCGCGACTTCGTGCTCGACTACCTGGCGGCGGCCGCCACCTGCGCCACCCACCTCTCTCGACTCGGTGCCGAGATCGTGCTCTGGTCAAGCGAGGAGTTCGGGTTCTGCACGGTGTCCGACGCCTGGGCGTCGGGCTCATCAATCATGCCCCAGAAGAAGAACCCGGACGCTGCCGAGCTGCTGCGCGCGAAGGCGCCGCGGATCACCGGCCACCTCGCGGCCCTGCACGGGGTGATGCATGCCCTGCCGTTGACCTACAACAAGGACCTCCAGGAGGACAAGGAGCACCTGTTCGATGCCGTCGACACGCTCGAGCTGGCGCTGCTGGCTGCCACGGGGATGGTCAGCTCGTTGAGCTTTGACCGCGACCGACTGGCCGCCGCCGCCGGGGATGAGATGCTCGCCGCGACCGATATCGCGGACCTCCTCGTCCGCCGGGGCATGCCGTTCCGCCAGGCGCACGGGGTGGTCGCCGGGCTGGTGAGGACCGCGGTGTCGAGCGGGCGCACGCTCTCGCAGCTGGAGCCCGAGGAGCTAGCTGCCTCCTCACCACTGCTCGACGGTGAGTTCTACGAGCTGCTGCGCGAGGGCGCCTGGCTCGAATCGAAAGTCTCGGAGGGCGGCACCAGCCTTGCGCGGGTGCGCGACCAGCTCGCGCTGGCCCGCTCCGCGCTTGACGCCGGATGAACCGCCGGTTCTACGCGCGGCCCGTGCTGGAGGTGGCGCGGGACCTGATCGGCTGCGTCGTGTGGCATGACGGGTGTGCCGGGGTGATCGTCGAGACCGAGGCCTACCACGACTCAGAGCCGGCGTGCCACGCCTTCATCGGCCTGACCCCTCGAACCAAGACGCTGTTCGGCCCGCCCGGCCGCGCCTATCTGTACCGCTCCTACGGGATCCACGCGCTACTCAACGCTGTATGTGAGCCGGAAGGAATCGGGGCGGCGGTGCTGATCCGAGCGCTCGAGCCGACCGAGGGGATCGAGCTGATGCGCTCGCGGCGCGGCGGGATCGGATCCCTGACCGGTCTCTGCTCGGGCCCCGGCAAGCTGACCGAGGCACTCGGAATCGGGCTCGAGCTCAACGGCACCGATCTGATCAGCGGGCCGGTGGTCGTGACAGGCCGCCCACGCGCCTGGCGCGAGCCAGAGGTGACGGTCGGGCGGCGGATCGGCATCACGAAGGCCGCCGATCTCCCGTGGCGTTTCTGCGCCACCGCGGCCACCGGCTTTCTGTCGCGGCCGGCGCGCTGATCTGCACGGCGCGAGGCCGCGCGGGGCGACCGTCGCCGAGCCGCGGGTGGGGCCACGCCTGGGCGACGCTACCCGCTCGGCGCCCCGCCGAGCCCGGCGCCACCCGAGCCGCCGCCAGTTCCGCCGGTTCCGCCGCCGGTACCACCGCCGCCACCGCCGGTTCCTCCGCCACCGCCGCCGGTGCCACCACCCGTGCCGCCACCGGTCCCGCCACCCGTGCCACCACCGGTCCCGCCACCCGTGCCGCCACCGGCCCCTCCACCCGTGCCGCCACCGGTCCCGCCACCCGTGCCACCACCGGTCCCTCCACCCGTGCCGCCGGTGCCGTTGCCAGTGTTGTTGTTAGTCCCGTTGGCGGGGGCCGGTGTGTTGGTCCCGCCCGTCGCCGTGCCGGTTGGATTCCCGCTCGAGCTCGAACCGGATCCGCTCGCGGTTGAGCTGGTCGAGGTCGTGCCGGACTTGCCCTGACTCGCGGCCGCCTGCTCGTTGGCCAGGATCTGCAACGCGCTCGTCATGAAGTTGTTCCAGATGATCGCCGGGTAGGTGCCGCCCTCGACCGGCGATCCGTTGTAATTCGTGAGCATCGGCACGGCCTTGTCTGGGTATCCGACCCACACCGCGGTGGTCAGTTGCGGGGTCCAGCCGACGAACCACGCATCGACGTAGTTCGACGTGGTGCCGGTCTTGCCCGCAACGACGACGCCGGGAATCGCGGCCAACGGTGCCGTTCCGCCCGGGCTCACGGGGCCCTCGAGCATCGAGTGCTCGGTCGTGGCCACCCACTGCGGAAGGACTCGCTTGTAGGTGGGCTGGTCGGTGATCGTCTGGCCGGGATGGCCGCAGGCGGTCGACGTGCAGGTGATTGAGGCGATTCCGGTAGGCCCGGCGCCACCCTGCATGTCACCGAGCATCCGGGTTGTACACCCTGCGCCCTCCCTCGGCGATCGTCTCATAAGCATGTGCCATGTCGAGCGGCGACACCCCGGTAGCAAGGCCGCCGAGGATCATCGCGTAGTTGTGGGACACCGGGGTACGGATCCCCATCTGCTTGGCGAGCCGAGCGATACGACTCGTGCCCACATGAATTCCGACCTGCGAAAACACGGTGTTGTCGGAAATGTCCGTGGCCTCCTGGAGCGTGATCGGCCCCGAGTAGGTGTTCCCGAAGTTGTGGACGATGAAGTGCTCCTTGCCGCCACTGTTCGGAACGATGAAGTCCTGCGGCGCCGAGTCGATCACCGAACTGGGTCCGTATTCGCCGGTTCGCAGTGCCTCGGCCAGGGTGAAAACCTTGAACGCCGAGCCAGGTTGGCGCTGAGAGTCGGTCGCGAGGTTGAACTGACTGTTGTTCCACGACCCGGAGGCGCCGCTCACCATCGCGCGGACCTCGCCGGTGCGATTGTCGATCGACACGATCGCTGCGGTCGGTCCGTTTGAGCCGGCGGGGAACTCGGCGTCGACCGCCTGCTGGGCGGCCTGCTGAAGCTGCAAGTCCAGGGTCGTCTTTATCTTCAGGCCGCCGTAAAAGGCGCGGTACTCGGCAATCTTCTGGGGCACGTGGTAGGCCCGCTCGACGGCGGCGATGATCTGCGGCCGAAGCCAGCTGGTGAAGTAGGGAGCGGCGGGAGGCTCGGCCGGCTGCTGGAGGTCCGCGGTCGCAGGCAGCGGCTGTGCTTCGCTGTACTGCTCCATCGCGCGGGACAGGTAGCCCTGCTGGTACATGAGCTGGAGCACCTGATTCCGGCGACCCCTAGCCGCAGCCCTGGTCGACGGATTGAAGGGGTCAAAGGCACTCGGGTTCGCGATCATCCCCGCCAGGAGCGCGGACTCCCAGGGCCGCAGCGCAGAAGCGCACGAGTGCCTCGTTGGATCGGCGACCGTGGCATCTCCACACACGCCGAGCGGTTGGTTCGGACCCGCGGCTGCGTCGTAGCCGTGCGCCTTGCCGAAGTACACGCGGGCGGCCGATTCGATCCCGTAGGCGCCGTTCCCGAAGTAGATCGTGTTCAGGTATTGGGTGATGATTCTCGTCCGCGGCCATCTGCGGGTGAGCTGAAACGCCAGCGCCGCCTCACGCAGCTTCTCCAGAATCGTCCGGTTGTTCTCCTGGCTGAGGACGTTCTTGACGAACTGCTCGGCGATCGTCGAGGCGCCCTGGGTGGCGCTGCCGGTGATATCGGTGAGCAAGGCGCGCCCGATACCGCGGATGTCGACCCCCGGGTCGGTCCAGAAGCGCTTGTCCTCGACCGAGACGACCGCGTGAATCATCCCCTGAGAGATCTGCGGCCACGCATCGATCACCTCGTGGTCCGGGGCCGAGAAGGCACCGATCGGACGGCCTTGGACGTCGTACAGATACGAGTTGGCCGTCTTCTTGTACTGGGTGATGTTCTCGATCTGCGGCAGATCGGAGGCGACCGCCATCATCATCCCGAACACCGTCGAGACCAAGGCGAGCGCGCCGAGGCCCGTGAGGATCAGCAGCAGCCGCAGCTTTCGCACCCGGGGCCGGGGCGGACGTTCATAGCCGTTCCCGTTCCCGTTTCCGTCCCCGTGCGGGAGCCTCGAGCGGCCGCGTTGCCACCACCGGCGCCGGGGTTCGGGCGGTAGGAAGGAGATCTGCGCGCCGGGCTGCTCGCCCTGCGTCGGAATGTCTACCTCGACGTCGCTCATGCGATCGATCCGTCCGGCTGCGAAGTGCCGGCAGCCGCGCGGCTCGCGGGCCGCAAGACGAGGATGACGGCAGGACCTCGTCGGGGGCGAGAGTCTAGCATTGGCCGGGATGGATCCTAATGCCCGGACGGAGGCGTTCGCCGGGTCCAGTCGCGGACGCTCCACCCCGGCGCAGGATGCCTCTTGGCTGACTCGCGACGCCGTGGAATGCCTGCCCGAAGGCGCGCTCGAGGCCAAGCTCAAGCTCGGCCGCCCACTTCGCGTGAAGCTCGGGATCGACCCGACCGCGCCCGACATCCACCTCGGCCATACCGTCGTCCTGCGCAAACTCCGTGAGTTCCAGGACCTCGGCCACCTCGTCGTCCTGATCATCGGCGACTACACGGCCCGCGTGGGGGACCCCAGCGGCCGCTCGGAGCTGAGGCCGGTGCTCGTGCCCGAGGAGATCGACGCCAACGCGCGCACGTTCCAGGAGCAGGCGTTCACCGTGCTCGACCGTGATCGGGTCGAGGTTCATTTCAACAGCGAGTGGCTCGACATGTCGATGGATGAGCTATTCAGGCTCGCGCGCACCGCGACGGTGGCGCAGATGGTCGAGCGCGACGACTTCGCAAAGCGCCTCGCCGCCGGAACCCCGGTCTCGGTGCTCGAGCTCCTGTACCCATTGCTCCAGGGCTACGACTCGGTCGCGGTGCGCTCCGACGTGGAGCTGGGGGGGACCGATCAGATGTTCAACCTGCTGCTCGCCCGCGACATCCAACGGGCCTACGGCGTGGAGGAGCAGGTCGCGCTGACGATGCCCATCCTGCCCGGGACCGACGGGGTCCGCCGGATGTCGAAATCGCTCAACAACTACATCGGCGTGACGGAGCCCGCGTCGGAGATCTACGGAAAGACCCTGAGCATCCCGGACCCGGCGCTCGAGGTGTGGTACCGGCTGCTGCTCGGCGCCACGCCCGATCCGGCCGTAGGCCCCCGCGATGCGAAGCGAGCTCTGGCGCGAGCCCTGGTGGAGCGCTTCCATGGCGCCGAGGCCGCCGGCGAGGCGGAGCGGGCATTCGACCTCGTCCATGTCGCCCACCAGCCCCCGGAGGAGATGCCGACCATTGACTGGTCAGCAGACGGCGAGCCCGTCCACCTGCCGGCGCTGTTGCGGACGGCATTCGGGATCTCGACCTCCGAGGCGCGCCGGACGATCGCCGGCGGTGGGGTTCGAATCGACGGGTCGGTGGTCGATCCGTCGGTGCTGGACCTCGCGGCGGATGCGATCGATGGCCACGTACTACAGCTCGGAAAGCGGCGCTTCGCGCGCGTGCGCGTCACCGGGTCGAGGTAGGTGCGAGGCAGGCGTGGCTGTACAGGGCGGGATGTTGCGGATGGACACTCCGGGCAACGGGCACATCGTCGACCTGACCGCGGGCGTGGAGAGCGTGGTGGCCACCACGGGCGCCGGCCGCGGCCTCGTGACCGTGTTCGCTGTCGGCTCGACCGTCGCCGTAACGACGATGGAGTATGAGCCGGGTGGCGTCAGCGACCTCCAGAAGCTGCTCGACCGGCTGATCCCGGCCACGGATCAATACGACCACAACCAGCTCAACCACGACACCAACGCCCACGCTCACCTCCGCGCCGCGCTGATCGGCCCGTCGGAGTCGATCCCACTGGTGGACGGGCGACTCGCGCTCGGTACCTGGCAGCAGGTCGTGCTGATCGATTTCGACGACCGCCCCCGCAGCCGGACGGTGATCGTCCAGGTAATCCCATAGCGGTACGCGCTGGCGGCGTGGGGCGGCTAGAATCTCGGGCGGCGCCGCCTCCACATGCAGTGGATGGGGCGCTATACTCACGGGTCCGCTCCGGAGGAACCGGTTCGGTTTCGACGGACGCGCCCGAAGGAATGGATACCCCTTCCGAAGAGTGCGACGGTCTTTGAAAACTCAACAGCATGCGCACCCTTCGACCGACCCTTCGGTCGGAGAGTGTGTCCAGGTTCGACGCCGTCGCCCGGCGGTCCATTAACTGGACCTCTCGGACGGCGGTGCCAAGATTGACCCCGTCTGCGCCCCGGAAGCGTCGGTGTACGAAGCTTCCCTCGTGAGGGCGCAGGGCCTGATCTGCCAAGACAGGCCCGAAAGACCGCCCATTCGTGGGCGACCTTTTGACGACTCTTTGTGAACGGTGGGTGGTCTCACGACCCCCCGCTGGAAAGTAGTTCTTCACGGAGAGTTTGATCCTGGCTCAGGACGAACGCTGGCGGCGTGCCTAACACATGCAAGTGGAGCGACGAACCGGGCTTCGGCCCGGGGCAAAGCCGCGAACGGGTGAGTAACACGTGGGTAACCTGCCCCGATGATTGGGACAACCCGAGGAAACTCGGGCTAATACCGAATGTGCCCTATGGCCTCAAGGCCTGTGGGGAAAGGAAGCTTCGGCCTCCGCATCGGGATGGGCCCGCGGCCCATTAGCTTGTTGGTGAGGTAACGGCTCACCAAGGCGACGATGGGTAGCTGGTCTGAGAGGACGATCAGCCACACTGGGACTGAGACACGGCCCAGACTCCTACGGGAGGCAGCAGTGGGGAATCTTGCGCAATGCGCGAAAGCGTGACGCAGCAACGCCGCGTGGGGGAAGAAGGCCTTCGGGTTGTAAACCCCTTTCAGTTGGGACGAAGCTTCGCCGGTGAATAGCCGGCCGGAGTGACGGTACCTTCAGAAGAAGCCCCGGCTAACTACGTGCCAGCAGCCGCGGTAATACGTAGGGGGCAAGCGTTGTCCGGAATCATTGGGCGTAAAGAGCGTGTAGGCGGCTCGGTAAGTCCGCTGTGAAAGTCCAGGGCTCAACCCTGGAATGCCGGTGGAAACTGTCGAGCTAGAATCCGGAAGAGGCGAGTGGAATTCCTGGTGTAGCGGTGAAATGCGCAGATATCAGGAGGAACACCAATGGCGAAGGCAGCTCGCTGGGACGGTATTGACGCTGAGACGCGAAAGCGTGGGGAGCAAACAGGATTAGATACCCTGGTAGTCCACGCTGTAAACGATGGGCACTAGGTGTGGGGGGTGTCGACTCCCTCCGTGCCGACGCTAACGCATTAAGTGCCCCGCCTGGGGAGTACGGCCGCAAGGCTAAAACTCAAAGGAATTGACGGGGGCCCGCACAAGCAGCGGAGCATGTGGTTTAATTCGACGCGACGCGAAGAACCTTACCTGGGCTTGACATGACCCTGACAGCCGTGGAAACACGGTCTCCCTTCGGGGCAGGGCCACAGGTGGTGCATGGCTGTCGTCAGCTCGTGTCGTGAGATGTTGGGTTAAGTCCCGCAACGAGCGCAACCCCCGTCGCATGTTGCCAGCATTTAGTTGGGGACTCATGCGAGACTGCCGGTGACAAACCGGAGGAAGGTGGGGATGACGTCAAGTCATCATGCCCCTTATGTCCAGGGCTACACACGTGCTACATTGGCGCGTACAGAGGGCTGCGAGACCGCGAGGTGGAGCGAATCCCTTAAAGCGCGTCTCGGTTCGGATTGCAGGCTGAAACTCGCCTGCATGAAGGCGGAGTTGCTAGTAATCGCGGATCAGCATTGCCGCGGTGAATACGTTCCCGGGCCTTGTACACACCGCCCGTCACACCATGGGAGTGAGTAACACCCGAAGCCGGTGGCCTAACCCTTTTGGGAGGGAGCCGTCGAAGGTGGGACTCGTGACTGGGGTGAAGTCGTAACAAGGTAGCCGTAGCGGAAGCTGCGGCTGGATCACCTCCTTTCTAGGGAGCCCTCTTCAACCAGAGGGCACCGGATCGCCAGTTCGATCGTCGCCATGACCTTCGGGTCCGCGGCGCTCTCGGCGAGTGCTCCGGCCACTAGACATGTCGACCGAGCCTGGCGGGGCGCACCGCGAGCTAATGAGCTCGTGCGAGGCGCCTGCATGCTGTTGAGTTTTGAGAGACCGGCCCGCCGGCCGGCCGCTCGAGGACGATGTCCCGGGTGGTCGCGAAGGCGGGTTCGCCTCTTCGCGGACCTTGAAAACTGCACAGTAGCCAATGAAACGGGTATCACCGTGCGGGAACCGCAAGGTTCTCTCTCGGGAGTGGCACTCGTGTCACTCAAAAGATCACCGTCAAGATAGTAAGGGCACACGGTGGATGCCTTGGCACCAAGAGTCGATGAAGGGCGTGAACGGCTGCGATAAGCCGCGGTGAGGCGCTGAATAGCCAGTGACCCGCGGATGCCCGAATGGGGAAACCCAACGTCGGTAGTGCGACGTTACCCCGCGCTGAACACATAGGCGCGGCGGAGACAAGCGGGGGAAGTGAAACATCTCAGTACCCCGAGGAAAGGAAATCAACCGAGACTCCCCGAGTAGTGGCGAGCGAAAGGGGAAGAGCCTAAACCTGGCGTGTGTAAGCGGTCACGCGTTGCGCGTTAGGGGTTGTAGGACGTCTGATCCGAGTTGTGACCAGCTCGGCGGAAGTTACAAAGTCATGTGATAGTCGAAGCGTGTGGAACCACGCACCACAGAGGGCAATCGTCCCGTAGACGAAATTGCATGGCCTTCCGCAGATGTTCCTGAGTAAGTCCGCACCCGTGAAACGCGGACTGAATCTGGGGGGACCACCCTCCAAGGCTAAGTACTCCTTGGTGACCGATAGCGGACTAGTACCGTGAGGGAAAGGTGAAAAGTACCCCGGAAGGGGAGTGAAATAGTACCTGAAACCGCGTGCCTACAAGCGGTGGGAGCAGTTCTCGTAACTGTGACCGCGTGCTTTTTGCATAACGAGCCGGCGAGTTACTCGTCTGCGGCAAGGTTAAGCGATGAGCGGAGCCGTAGCGAAAGCGAGTCCGAATAGGGCGATTTAGTCGTAGGCGGTAGACCCGAAGCTGAGCGAGCTACCCATGGGCAGGTTGAAGCGGGGGTAAGACCTCGTGGAGGACCGAACCGACCTAGGTTGAAAACTGGGCGGATGACCTGTGGGTCGGAGTGAAAGGCTAATCAAGCTCAGTGATATCTGGTTCTCTCCGAAATATATTTAGGTATAGCCTCGGATAAATTCCGTGGCGGCCGTAGAGCACTGTTTGGACTAGGGGCCCTACCAGGTTACCGACTTCAGGCAAACTCCGAAGACCGTCACGGCTACTCCGGGAGTCAGTTGCTGGGGGATAAACTTCAGCGTCAAAAGGGAAACAGCCCAGACCGCCAGCTAAGGTCCCTAAGTACTAGCTAAGTGGTAAACGATGTTCGAATGCACAGACAACCAGGAGGTTGGCTTAGAGGCAGCCACCCTTGAAAGAGTGCGTAACAGCTCACTGGTCAAGTGTTCGAGCGCGGACAATGTAACGGGGCTCAAGCTAGTCACCGAAGCTGCGGGTGTGTGAGGTCTTCGGACCGATCACGCGGTAGGAGAGCGTTCCGGCGCCAGTGAAGCGGCGGCGTAAGCCAGTCGTGGAGGCGGCGGAAGTGAGAATGCCGGCATAAGTAACGAAAGAGGGGTGAGAATCCCCTCCGCCGATTGCCCAAGGTTTCCTGAGTAAAGTTCGTCTGCTCAGGGTTAGTCGGGTCCTAAGGCGAGGCCGAAAGGCGTAGTCGATGGCTAACGGGTTGATATTCCCGTACCACGTCGCTTTCGTTTGACCGATGGGGGGACGAGGAAGGCTATGGGATCCCAGGCGATGGTAGTCCTGGGGTAAGCATGTAGGGGTGGCTCTAGGCAAATCCGGAGCCGCATAACCCGAGGTGCGATGCCAGCTGGCTCTAAGCCGGCGAGTCCCGGAAGCCAAGCCTCCGAGAAAAGCCTCTAGGGAGAAAGCGCGTGCCCGTACCAAAACCGACACAGGTGGGCAAGTGGAGAACACTAAGGTGATCGAGATAACCCTCGTTAAGGAACTCGGCAAAATCGCCCCGTAACTTCGGGATAAGGGGCGCCCCAGTAGGGTGAAGCGCCTTGCGCGTGGAGCCCGAGAGGGCCGCAGTGAATAGGTTCAAGCGACTGTTTACCAAAAACACAGGTCTCTGCTAAGTCGAAAGACGACGTATAGGGGCTGACGCCTGCCCGGTGCCGGAAGGTTACGTGGAGGTGTTAGGGGTAACCCGAAGCACCGAAACTAAGCCCCGGTAAACGGCGGCCGTAACTATAACGGTCCTAAGGTAGCGAAATTCCTTGTCGGGTAAGTTCCGACCTGCACGAATGGCGTAACGACTTGAACGCTGTCTCAACGAGGGGCTCGGTGAAATTGCAGTCTCGGTGAAGATGCCGAGTACCCGCGGCTAGACGGAAAGACCCCGTGAACCTTTACTACAACCTGGTATTGGGGTTCGATGCATCTCGCTCAGGATAGGTGGGAGGCTTGGAAGCGCCGGCTGCGGCTGGCGTGGAGCCAACCTTGAGATACCACCCTTGGTGTATTGGATCTCTAACAGTGCGCCGTGAAACCGGGCGCTGAACAGTGACAGGTGGGTAGTTTGACTGGGGCGGTCGCCTCCCAAAATGTAACGGAGGCGCGCAAAGGTTCCCTCAGCACGGTCGGAAATCGTGCGTAGAGTGTAAAGGCAGTAAGGGAGCTTGACTGCGAGACCGACAGGTCGAGCAGGTACGAAAGTAGGCCTTAGTGATCCGGCGGTAGCAAGTGGAAGCGCCGTCGCTCAACGGACAAAAGGTACTCCGGGGATAACAGGCTTATCGGGCCCAAGAGTCCACATCGACGGCCCGGTTTGGCACCTCGATGTCGGCTCGTCGCATCCTGGGGCTGTAGTAGGTCCCAAGGGTTGGGCTGTTCGCCCATTAAAGCGGTACGCGAGCTGGGTTCAGAACGTCGTGAGACAGTTCGGTCCCTATCTGCCGTGGGCGTTGGAGAGTTGACAGGAGTCGTCCCTAGTACGAGAGGACCGGGATGAACGCACCTCTGGTGTATCTGTTGTCCTGCCAAGGGCACCGCAGGTTAGCTACGTGCGGATCGGATAACCGCTGAAAGCATCTAAGCGGGAAGCCGACCTGAAGATGAGCTCTCCCATCTCCTAGAGAGAGTAAGACCCCTGGAAGATCACCAGGTTGATAGGCCGGATCTGGAAGGACGGTAACGTCCGTAGGAGACCGGTACTAATGGGTCGAGGGCTTGACGGATTTCTTTTTGATATCCGTTCATTGGCACTGTGTAGTTTTGAAGGCCCGCGAGGAGCGGTCTCTACCGGTTTCCGGTGGCTATGGCGAGGGGGAAACACCTCTTCCCATTCCGAACAGAGCCGTTAAGCCCCTCAGCGCCGATGGTACTTGGCCCGCAAGGGCCTGGGAGAGTAGGACGCCGCCGGTTTTTCTATCGATAGCAGCCAGTCGCGCGACAATGGATCACATGTCGCGCGATCTGGTCATGCCCGGATGAAGAAGGCCCAGGAGTTCTTCCGGGCGAACCCGCAGGCTTTCCTGCTCCTCCTCATCTGCGTCGTCCTGGGCATCGGATCGTTCCTGGCGATCCTCATCAGCCTGGCGAGCTCTGGCGGCCATACCACCGGCCAGCCGGAGGGGCTCGTGAGGGCCGTGCAGACGGCCGCGGGCATGGCGCGCGCCGCCGTCGTGGCTTGAGCTCGCGCTGGGCGCCCGGGAGCGAGGGCCTAGCGGTTCGCTAGGTCGCGCCCGGCGCGCTGGCTGCCCGCACGGACGGGCGAGATGCAGTGGGCGGGACGCGCCGGCACCGAACCGACACGACGGTCGCGCTCCCAGCGCAGTGGAGCTCTATGTGGGTGCGGCCGCGCGGCCTGCGGTGGATCGCCGAGGATGTCGTCGAAGCGCTCCAGCCAGGTTCGCAGCCGAGATTTAGAAGCCTGGAACATATGTTCGTAAGAGTAGAACGGGGGTCGGACGGAACGCAAGCTCGCCTGCGGCTATGCGGCGGTTCCGAGCGAAGACCACACCTCGATCTTGTTCCGCACCCGTTCTAGGACCTCGTTGGTGAACTCGGTGGTGCCGGCATGACCGCCGAGGTCGGGCGTCTTGAGACCCGAGCCGACCGTCTCGAGCGCCGCCTCGTAGACCGCCCGCGACGCCTGCTCGGCGGCGGGACCGAAGCGGTCGGCGGCGTGGCGCAGCACCGCCCCCACCGCGAGGATCATCGCGAGTGGATTGGCCAGATCCTTGCCCAGCAGGGCAGGGGCCGTCCCGTGAGGAGCCTCGGCCATCGCCACCGTCGTGTCGTAGGTCTCATCGTCGAAGGCCAGCAGCACCGACTCCGCGCCGGCGATCGAGCCGAACATCGGCAGCACCAGGTCCGACAGGCAGTCGCCGTCGCGGTTCAGGGCCGGGATCACAAGCGGGGCGTCGGTCGCGCCGGACAGCAGCCCGGCGTAAGTGGCGTCGATCAGAACCGGCTGATAGGTCACCTCCGGATGGCGACCGGCGGCAGCGTCCATCTCCTCCTTGAGCATGCCCTCATACGTCGGCGACACGGTCCATTTCGGGCCTCCGTAGACGCGGGCCTGCATCGTCGCGGCCATGCGAAACGCGTACTCCGCCACCGCGCGGCAGGTTGAGCGCGTCACTCGCTCGGTGCGCAGCGCCACCTCCGAGGGGGATCCTGGCTCGCCCTCGCGGGACTCCTCGGCGCCGTACGCGTCCTCAACCGCCATTCGCACCACCGAGATCGGGTAGTGGACGCCGGCGATCGGCGTGATGCCCGGCAATCTGCGTCCCGTCCGGACGATGACCTTGCCGTCGACCTGCTCGCGGAGAATCCGATTCGGCGAGCCGACGTCGCCGGCTGTCTCCGGCGTGATCGTCGCCGCCTTCAGGCCCAACCCCGTTTCGCGCATCGCGGTAGCAGCATCGTTGACGACCCGGTTTGAGGTGGTGCGCCGGTTTTCGAGCGAAAGATCGAAACGGAGTAGCTCGACCTCCAAGCCCAGCACCGAGGGCTCGAGGACCCGAATCGACTGCTCGAGCAGCTCCTGGCCCGTCTCGTCGCCCTCCAAGACCACGATCTTGATTGGGTCGGCCACGACACCTCACAATATCCGAGCGGGGCGGGTGCATTCGAGCGAAACGGGTTGGGTCCGACAACCAGCAGCCGCGGTCCGATTGCCAGTGCACATCAAGCGGTCCGGAAGGTCACCCTGACCCGCACCAAGGCGATCAAGGGCTAGGTCCCTCGGCTACGCAGCCCCGGCCGGTATCAACTGGTCGCGCGCATCGGCGAGCGCGCCGATCACGACCGTGAGGTGCTCGTCGAAGTCGATGCCGAGCTCGTCCGCCCCTTGGGTCAGCTCATCGCGGTGGACCGCGGCCGCGAAGCTCGGCTGCTTGAGCTTCTTCTTGACCGACTTCGGGGTCATCCCGACGAGCCCCTCTGGACGGACGTAGGCGACGGCCAGGATGAACCCTGAAAGCTCGTCCACGGCGTACAGGGCCTTCTCCATCGGTGTCTCGCGCGGGACCCCTAGATACGGCGCGTGCGAGGCGACCGCACGCACCAGCGAAGGCGGGTAACCACGCGCCTCGAGCTCCTTCATCGCGTAACGCGGGTGGCCCGTCTCGAGGTCCGGATACCGCTCGTAATCGAGATCGTGCAACAGCCCGGTCAGGCCCCATAGCTCCATGTCCCCGTCAAATCGGGGGGCATACGCGCGCATCGCCGCCTCTACGGCAAGCATGTGCCGGCGCAGCGACTCTGATTTTGTCCATTCGCAAAGGAGGTCCCAAGCCTCCGCGCGCGAAATCTGCTCAGGCATGGCCGTTACCCTAGCTCACGGCTCAGGGCCCTCCGCACATCGGCCCCGCTCATCAGCAGCTACGCTCGCTGGCCTACCGCCGATGGAAAAGTTCGTAATCGAAGGTGGGGTGCCGCTATCCGGCACGATCACACCCGCCGGCAACAAAAACGGCGCGTTGCCGATCCTGGCGGCGTGCCTGCTGACTTCCGATGAGGTGATCCTGCGCAACGTTCCGCGGATCAGCGACGTCGAAGCGATGATGCTGCTTATCGAGACACTCGGCGCCAGGGTGCACTGGCTTGGACCGGGGGAGGTCTCGATCGACGCCTCCAATGTCGGCGGTCATTCCCCTGACCGGGAGCTATCCGAGCGGATTCGCGCCTCCTTCCTGCTCGCCGGTCCGCTGCTGGCGCGGTTCGGCCGCGCCCATATGCCGCCTCCGGGCGGCGATGTGATCGGCCGGCGCCGGCTCGATCCGCACCTCGACGCGTTCCGCGCGCTGGGCGCGACGGTGAAGCCGGACCGCGAGATTGAGCTCACCGCGCCGCCGCTCGGCCTCACGCCGTGCGACTTCCTGATGGACGAGCCCTCGGTGATGGCGACCGAGAACGCATTGATGGCGGCGGCGTTGACCCGCGGCACGACCGTGATCCGCAACGCAGCCTCCGAGCCCCACGTCCAGGACCTGGCGCGGATGCTGATCGCGATGGGAGCGCCGATCGACGGAATCGGCTCCAATGTGATGACCGTTCACGGCACCGGCCAGCTGCGGGGGTGCACGCATACGATCGCGCCCGATCACATCGAGATCGGCTCGTTCATGGCGCTCGCCGGCGTCACCGGCGGCGAGCTGATCGTCAAGGACACGCGTCCCGAGGACCTGCGGATGATCCGGCTGGTGTTCGAGCGGCTGGGCCTGCGCAGCGAGGTGCGGGGGACCGACGTGATCGTCCCCGGCGGTCAGAAGCTGAAGATTCAAAACGACGCGGGGGATCACACGCCGAAGGTCCAAGACGGTCCGTGGCCCGCCTTCCCCGCCGACCTGACGAGTATCGCTCTCGCGCTGGCCACCCAGTCGGAGGGCTCGGTGATCATCCACGAGTGGATGTTCGAGAACCGTCTGTTCTTCACCGACAAGCTCCAGCTGATGGGTGCAGCGATCACGATCTGTGATCCACACCGCGCGATCGTCGTTGGACCGCGACGGCTACGCGGGGAGCGGGTCGAATCGCCGGACATCCGCGCGGGCATGGCGATGCTGATCGCCGCCCTGTGCGCCGACGGCGTCACCGAGATCGGGAATGTCCGCCAGATCGACCGCGGGTACGAGCGGATCGACGAGCGGTTGCGAGAGCTGGGGGCTAGGATCACCCGGGTCGATGACGTGCCCGCGCCGGCTGCGTAGCGGTACCGCAGCACCGGCCGGCCAACGACCCGTACCCCCGATGACCGATCGCATCCCGAGCGGAACCCGCGACGTGCTGCCCGACGAGATGCGGGAACTTCGGGCATTGACCGAACGCGTGCGCGCGGTGTTCGAGCGCGCGGGGTACGGCGAGGTGTACACGCCGGCGCTGGAGTACGAGAACCAGCTCCCGCGAGGTGAGCTGGCGACGACTAAGCCCGCCTACCGGGTGTTCGACGAGCAGGGAAACGTGCTCGTGCTGCGCTCCGACATGACGCTGCCGATCGCCCGGCTGGTGTCGACTCGCTATCCAAACCACGAGGAGGCGTTGAGGTTCTGCTACTTCGCCCACGCCTACAGGGGCGTCCGTCCGCAGCGTGGCCAGGCGCGCGAGTTCCTGCAGGCAGGTGTCGAACTGATCGGCGTGCCCGCGCCCGAGGGAACGGCGGAGGCCCTGACCGTGCTCAAGCTGGCGCTCGACGCGGCCGGACTCCAGACCTACTCGATCGGCTTCGGCGACGCCTCGCTGTACACCACGATGCTCGAGGCGGTGGGAGTGGAGGAGCGGCGGCACGAACCGATTCTGCTGGAGCTGGTGCGCGGCAACTTCGTGGCGCTCGAGCACGAGATCGGGCAGCTCGGACTCAGCGATGAACAGTCCGAGCTGCTCCTCAGCGTGCCCCAGATCCGTGGCGGCCCGGAGGTCCTCGAGGGTCTGAGTGGACTCCTCTCCGAGGCGCTGATCGGAATGCGTGACGTGCATGCGCTGCTTGAGCCGGAGGTCGCCGAGCGGGTGATCTTCGACCTCGGACTGGTGCGTAACATCGGCTACTACACGGGCGCGGTGTTCCAGGTGTACGACCCGGCACACGGCGTGCCGATCGGCTCGGGGGGGCGCTACGACGAGCTGCTGGGGCGATTCGGCAATCCGCGACCGGCGGTTGGCTTCGCGCTCAACGTCGAGGCTCTCCATATCGCGCTGACGGGCGAGGAGCGGCAGTGAACGAACTGCGGATCGCCGTGCCGCGAGGCGCATTGTTCGGTGACACGCTCGACCTGCTCGACCGGCTCGAGATCGAGACGAGGGAGGTGCGCGAAAACGATCGCAAGCTCCTGTTCGAAGGCGCCGGGATCGTCACGATGCGTCCCAGCGACGTGCCCACGTACGTCGCAGCCGGGGCAGCCGACATCGGGATCACCGGCAAGGACGTACTGATGGAACAGTCCGAGCGCGAGGTGTACGAGCTCGTCGACCTCGGGTACGGAGAGTGCGTGATGGTGCTCGCGACGGTCGCGGGTGAGGACCGGGCGAGCGAGGCGCTGCGGCGCCTCGGCGTGATGCGAATTGCCACCAAGTACCCCAAGATCGCGACGCGATACTTCGAGGCCACGGGCCGCCAAGCGGAGATCGTCGAGGTCAAGGGCTCGGTCGAGCTCGCTCCCCTGACCGGCCTCGCGGAAGGGATCGTCGACCTGACCGCGACTGGGACGACTCTCAACGAGAACGGGCTGGTCGTGCGTGAGCGGATTGCCACCTGCACCGCTCGGCTGATCGCCAACCCGGTCGCGCACAAGCTCAAGGCGCGAGCGATCGACTCGTTGCTGGAGCGCTTGCGTGCGGTGTGAGCGGTTCGCGCTGGCGGATGGCGGCGACGCACGGGGGCTGGCACGGCGGATTCGTGCGCTCGTGCCGGCGCCGGACTCGGTGAGCCCGGTCGTCGCCGAGATCATCGACGACGTCAGAACCCGCGGCGATCAGGCGATCGCCGAATACACGCGTCGGTTCGACACCGGCGGGGCCGAACCGGCCGGGCTTGTCGTGAGCGGCCCGGAGCTCGAGGTTGCCGAGGAGGCGCTCGATCCGGCCATCCTGCAGGGCCTGACGCGGGCGATCGACAACGTCAGGGCGGTCGCCCAAGCATCGCTCGACGATCCGCGCGAAGTAGTGCTCGAGCACGCGACCGTCGTCACCAGGTCCGTGCCGGTCGACAGAGCGGCCGTGTACGTGCCTGGCGGACGAGCGCCGTATCCGAGCACCGTCGTGATGGGGGTGGTACCTGCGCTCGTGGCCGGCGTTCGGGAGGTGGTCGTGTCCGCACCGCCGCAAGCCGGTGGGGACGTAGACCCAGTGATCCTGGCCGCGTGCCGGCTCGCCGGCGCGACCGAGGTCTATCGCATGGGCGGCGCGCAGGCGATCGCCGCGCTCGCGTACGGAACGGAGACGGTCGACCCGGTAGATGTGATCGTCGGGCCCGGCAACCTTTACGTCCAGGAGGCCAAGCGGCAGGTGTTCGGCCAGGTCGGGATCGACGGCTTCGCCGGGCCCAGCGATCTGCTCTTGATCGCCGACGGCAGCGTCGAGACCGGACCGCTGATCCTCGACCTGCTGGCCCAGGCCGAGCACGGGCCCGGGACGCTGGTGGTGGCGATCTCGGGCTCTGAGGCGGTGCTCGAGCGGTTGGGCGCAGCGCTCGAAGAGGCGAGGGAGACGGGTGCCATCGCGGTGCTGGTGGCGGCCAGCGAGCCCGCGCAGGCACTCGCTCTGGCGCAGGCGTTTGCCCCGGAGCACCTCGAGCTCGTCGGGGCGGAGGCGGAGGCTTCCGCGCCGCTGATCACGCACGCCGGCTGTGTGTTCGTCGGTGGAAGCTCAGGTACGGCGTTCGGGGACTACATCGCCGGCTCCAACCACATCCTGCCGACCAACGGCGCGGCTCGATACGCGTCCGCTCTGACCACGCGTAGCTTTTGCCGGACATTCACGGAGGTGGCCGTCACCGGCCCGGACGCGCTGGCCCGCGACGCCGCGCCGATCGCCCGGGCCGAGGGGTTCGAGCTCCACGCGAGGTCGATGGAGGCCCGTATTAGAGACAATCAACAGTCCAAATGACCCGCACTGCCGAGATCGACCGGAATACCGCAGAGACCCGCGTACACGTGAACCTGGCCCTCGATGGCGCGGGCGCCGGCACGCGCGAGTCAGGAGTCGGGTTTCTCGACCACATGCTTGACCTCGTTGCCCGCCACGGCCGTCTCGATCTCGAGGTCAGGGCGAGCGGCGACCTGCAGACCGGCGCCCATCACACAGTCGAGGACGTCGGGATCTGCATCGGGCAGGCGCTCGACCGGGCGCTGGGCGATCGCGCCGGGATCGTGCGCTACGGCCATGCGATCGTGCCGATGGACGAGGCGCGGGCGGAGTGCGCGATCGACATCTCCGGGCGCGGGCTGCTCGCATTCGAGGCGCCGCTGCCGCCCGGCGCGATCGGCAACTTCGACCATGAGCTGGCCGAGGAGTTCTTCCGCGCGTTCGCAAGCAATGCGAAGCTGACGCTGCACGTCGCGGTGCAGGCGGGCACGAATGCGCACCACATGATCGAGGCGTCGTTCAAGGCGTTCGCGCGGGCGCTACGGGGCGCGACCGCACTCGACCCGACGGAGCCGGGCGTGCCGAGCACGAAAGGGACGCTGACGTGACCACCATCGCCGTTGTGGACTACGGGATGGGCAACCGCCGTTCGGTGCAAAAGGCCCTCGAGCACGTTGGCGCAGTGGCGCCGATCACGCGCGATCATGAGCAGATCCGAAGCGCCGACGGGGTCGTCGTGCCGGGTGTCGGCGCGTTCGCCGTCGCGATGCGCAACCTGCAAGCGCTCGGCCTCGCGGACCAGCTGCGCGAGCGCGCCGCCGAGGGCGTGCCGCTGCTGGGGATCTGCCTCGGCATGCAGCTCCTGTTCGAGCGCTCCGAGGAGCTCGGGCAGTCAGCCGGCCTCGGGCTGCTGAGCGGCGAGGTAACCAGGCTGCGGGCCGACGGACTGCGGATTCCCCACATTGGCTGGAACGACGTCAGCTTCGAGCGACCGTGCCCGCTCACGACCGGACTCGGCGAGGTGCGGTCGTTCTACCACGTGCACTCGTTCGTGGCGCGCCCCAGCGACCCGCTGGATGTCGTGGGCACCACCACCTACGGCGAGCGGTTCGCCACGGTCGTCGCCCGTGACAACGTTCTCGGAGTTCAGTTCCACCCCGAGAAGTCGTCGGCCAGTGGCCTGTCGCTGCTCGGAAATTTCGTCAACGTCTGCGCTCGCGCGGTCTCGCCTGCATGATCCTGCTGCCGGCGATCGACATCCTCGATGGTAAAGCGGTGCGTCTTGCGCGCGGGGCGTTCGATGAGCAGACCATCTACGACCAGGATCCGCTCGAGGCAGCGCGCCGGTGGGTCGCCGACGGCGCGCGTGCGCTACACGTCGTCGATCTCGACGGCGCGCGTGCCGGCGCGCCGGTGAACCTCGAGCACGTGCGGCGGATCGCGAGGGCGGTCGACGTGCCGATCCAGCTGGGCGGGGGGTTGCGCTCGGTAGCGGCGGTCGACGAGGCACTGAACGCCGGTGCGACCCGCGCCGTGCTCGGCACCGCCGCGTACACCGACGTGGACGTGCTGGATGAGGCGATTGCCAAGCATGGTGACCGGATCGTCGTTTCAATTGATGCGCGGGACGGGCGGCTCGCCACGGATGGCTGGACCGAGCAGACCGAGCTTCCGGCCGAGGCGGTGATCGAGCGACTCGGGGGTCGCGGCGTGCGGAAGTTCGTCTACTCGAGCATCGAGCGCGACGGGATGCTGGCCGGTCCAGATCTCGAGGCCGCCAAACGGGTGGCCGACGCGGTCAAGGGCAGCTTCATCTATTCGGGCGGGATCTCGTCGCTCGAGGACCTGCGTGCGCTCGCCTCGCTGCGCCAGGTCAATCTCGCCGGGGTGATCGTCGGCAAGGCCCTGTACGAGAAACGGTTCACGGTCAAAGAAGCGATTGCGGCGTGCACTACAAGCGCGTGATCCCGTGCCTCGATGTGGATCGGGGCCGTGTCGTCAAGGGAGTGGGGTTCCTCGACTTGCGTGACGCCGGCGACCCAGTCGAGCTAGCGGCTCGCTATGACGCAGCCGGTGCGGACGAGCTCGTGTTCCTCGACATCACCGCGACCTCCGACAAGCGCGCGACAGTTGTCGCGCTGGCCCGGCGCGCGGCGGACGAGGTGTTCATCCCGTTCACGATTGGTGGCGGAATCCGCTCGGTCGAGGACGCGCAGGCGGTGCTTGACGCCGGCGCCGACAAGGTGTCGGTCAACTCCGCAGCGCTCGAGCGCCCGGAGCTGATCAACGAGCTGGCGGGCACGTTCGGAGCGCAGTGCGTGGTACTCGCGATCGACGCCAAGCAGGTCTCGAACGGCTCTCCCGCGTGGGAGGCGTATGTCGCCGGCGGGCGCACGTCGACCGGACGCGACGTCGTCGCTTGGGCGCGGGAAGGCGTCGAGCGCGGTGCGGGCGAGATCCTTCTCACGAGCATGGACCGCGACGGCACAAACGCCGGCTACGACCTCGCGCTGACGCGCGCGGTGGCCGACGCGGTCGCGGTGCCGGTGATCGCGTCCGGGGGCGCGGGCGAACTCGAGCACCTCACCGACGCCGTGAGGATGGGCGCGGACGCCGTGCTGTGCGCCTCGATCTTCCACTACGGCCATCACACAGTGGCCGAGGCGAAGGCCGAGCTGGCGCGCGGCGGGGTGGCGGTCAGGCGCTAGGGCCGCGATCGCGCAGCAATAAACCTCCGCTGCGCGCGACGCTTGACGCTGGTCAGAGCGGGGCTTTGCCCGCCTACTCAGACGCCAGCGCACCGCGACTCTCGCGGCCGTTTCCGGCGGTAATGCAGTTTGTGTTTAGCCGGCTAGTCGAGCGCCGCCGCTAGGCGGCTTCTTCCACGTAACCCGCCGCTGCGCACGCATCGCAATACGCGGCAGGGGGGACGCGGGGCTCGTAGCAGCCGGGACGACAGCAGGTGGACGAGCGCTTGGGTCGGCCCCGACCAATGCGGGCAGCAGCGGCATCCTTGAGCTCTTCGCGCATGCGATCGAGCTCAGCCGCGTGATCCGCGCAGAACCGACGGCCCTTCTCGGCCGGTCGCTGACAATGACTTCCACTACGACAACGCATAGACCCTGTATCATAGCAATCGTCGCGGAATTGGCGTTCCGTCGGTGTTATTTGCGCGTTTTGTGCGCCTTTTTGCGGGGTTTCGAGGGCGAGCGCCGCGCCTTCGAGTGGCTCCGCTTTTTCGTCGCCGGGAGCATTTCGTAGAGACGCTCCTGGCCAACCAGGTACAGCGCGTGATCATCGGCGATCACGGGTGTGAATGCGCCGTCCTTGAACGTGGCTACCACCCGGCCCGTGCGGACATCGAGCCCGGCCGTCGTCTTCGTGGTCAGGTTCGAGTAGTAGACGACGTTGTCGACGATCGTCGCGGAGCCGGAGATCTTCCCACCGGCGTAATGCTTCCAGCGGACGGCGCCCGAGCGCGCGTCGAAGGCGTAAAAGTTGCCGTCATAGGAGCCGACGTACAGAGTGGGTCCCAGCCCGGGCGTGTCGGCCACCGCGGCGGAGGCATAGACGTACGCGCCGGTGCCCGTCGCCCACGCCAGCGCACCGCTACCCGCGGCGAATGAATACACGCGGCCATCGGTGTTGCCCATGTACACCCGGCCGAAGGCCACGGCGGGGGTCGCGTAGAAGTTCCCCGAACCAAAGCCGAACGACGCCCCGCTCGTGCTCACCGCCCACACCGGGTGGCCTGTGGCCGCATTGAGGCAATACGCGCGCCCCGCATAGTCGCCGAAGTAGAGCCTTCCGTTCGCGTACGCGGGGCCGCCCTTGACCGACGCGGTCGCGTGGTAGGTCCAGTCGAGATGGCCGTTGCGGCCGTTGAATCCGTAGACGTTCCCAGCCTGGTCGCCGAGATACACCGACGAGCCCCAGACCAGCGGGGAGGACTCCGAGCCGGCTGGCAGTTCTCTTCTCCATGCGACTGTGCCGTTGCGCATCCGCAGGGCGACGATGCTTCCGTTCCCTGGGCTTGAGCCGGTATCGGAGAGCACCGGCAGGTAGATCAGTCCCTGCGTGACCCCGATCGCCGGCGATGCGGCGGCGAGCGTCCCGACGCGGTGAGACCACAGCACTCGCCCGTTGGCCGTATCGAGCGACTTGACATAGCCGCCGTCGTTCATCCAGAACATCGTCGTGTGGTAGATCACCGGCGGGAACTCGAGCAGCGCATGATCGTCGTGAAACCAGCCGTTGTGGAACGGCGGGCGGAGGCTGGCCGGGCCCTGGAAGTCTCGAGTGCGGCCGGCGTCGTACCCATAGCGCGCCCACACGAACGTGTCGACCGGCGGCGCATGCCGGTGGGCAATCGTCGTGGTCGTCGTGGTCGTCGTCGGGACCGTGAACGAAAGTTGGGGGTGTGAGACGTTTCCGGGCGCGTGCAGCAGAACGAATGCGACCGCGCCTCCCACCGCGACCAACACAACGATCAGTGCGACGAGCCCGCGCCGCCACCACCGCGATCCGGGACTCGGCATCGCGCCATCGTAGACACTGCGTGATGTGAAAGTGCCTGCAGCAAGCGAACTCCGAGCCCGGATCGGCGACGCTCCCGGCGGCCGCGCCGCTGCGGGAGCGGCTCGCCACCCGCGGCAGGGGTGTACCTCGTCGGCGGCGCCGTCCGCGATCTGCTGTTGGGAGGCACTCCCGTGGATCTCGACCTCGTGGTCGAGGGCGATCCCGCTGAGGTGATCGCCCTGATCGGCGGCGATGTGCAGACCCATGACCGGTTCGGGACGGCGACCGTCACGGCCGGTGGCTACACGTACGACATCGCGCAGGCCCGACGCGAGCGCTATCCGGCGCCGGGCGCGCTCCCCGAGGTCGAGCCCGCGCTCCTCGCCGAGGACCTGAGGCGGCGCGACTTCACGGTCAACGCCGTGGCCATAGAGCTCGCCAGCCGGTGAGCTGCGGCCACTGCCGGAAACGCTGGCAGACCTCGAGGCGCGGCTCCTCCGCGTCCTCCACGACCGCAGCTTCATCGACGATCCGACGCGACTGCTCAGGCTCGCGCGCTACTCGGGCCGGCTCGGGTTCGAGATCGAGCCACACACGCGCGAGCTGGCCGCCGATGCGGTCGCCCAGGACGCGCTGCGGACCGTCAGCGGCCCGAGGATCGGCGCCGAGCTGCGGCTCGCGGCGCGCGAGCGTGAACCGGTTGCGGTGTTCGGCCGGCTGGCGGACCTCGGCGTGGACCTGGGCTTCGGTGCGATCGAACCCGAGCTCGCCCGCCGCGCCTTCGAGCTGCTTCCGCCCGATGGCGATCGCGCAGCGACCGTGCTGGCGCTGGCAGCGCGCCCGACTGACGCTGCGGAGCTGACCGAGCTGCTCGACGCGCTCGCCTTCGAGGCGCCCGAACGGTCCAGGATCGTCGCTGCCGCGACCCACGCGCCCGGCCTAGCGGTCGAGCTCGAACGGGCCACGCGGCCGGCCGAGGTGGCCGAGGCGGTAGCGGGAGCCGGGCCCGAGACGGTGGCGGTGGCCGGCGCGCTGGGACCGGAGCAGACAGCCCGCGAGTGGATCCAGACCCTACGGCACGTGGGGCTCGAGATCGACGGCTCTGATCTTCTCTCCGCGGGCGTGCCGGAGGGCCCGGCAATCGGGCGCGGGTTGAGGGCGGCGCTGGCGGCGAAGCTCGACGGTCGAGTCGATGGGCGCGACGCCGAGCTCGCTGAGGCGCTGCACGGCGCTAGATAGGGTCTCCGGAGTGCTCGCGAAGCCCAACGCACTGCAGTGGAACCGGCGGCCGGGCCACTACGAGGTCCACTACCTGACGCTCACCGACCCCGGCAGCGGAATCGGACTGTGGATCCGCTACACGATGGTCGCGCCGCTCCCGGGCACCGACGCGGACGCCACGTGCTCGCTGTGGTTCCTGGCGATGGATCCGCGGCCCGGTCGGGCGGACACGCTCGCTCGCAAGGCGACCTTCCCGATCGATCAGCTTCGCGCGCGCGATGATCCGTTTGAGCTCCGGATTGGTGAGGCCACACTCACCGACACGGGCGCGAGCGGGGCGTTCGCGGACGTCGCCTGGGATCTCCACTGGCAGGCCGCGGAGCGCAGTTACGAGCACGTCCACCCGACGCTCCGCGCGGCGAGGATGGCGCAGACCGTGCTCGTGCTTCCGCACGCGGACATAGCGATCGGTGGGTCGGTGACGATCGCCGGCGAGCGACTCGAACTGGCAGGCGCTCGCGGTGGCCAAGCGCATCTGTGGGGGTCAAAGCACGCACAGGCATGGGCGTGGGCCCATTGCAACGACTTCGCGACCCTCGACGGAGCGCCCGTGCCCGACACGTTTGTCGACGGAGTGTCGGTGCTTGTCAACCGGCTCGGCCGGACCGTCGGGCCGAGCACGCCGGTCGTGGCGAGGATCGGGGGGAAGGACTTCCGCTCGACGGCCCCGCGGCGGGTGCTCGGCAATCACAGCACGTTCGCGCTCACCGGCTGGCGCTTTACTGCCATCGACGGCGGGCGGAAGCTGATCGGCGAGGTCGATGCAGATCGCTCGCTGCTCGCCGGCGTCACCTACCACGATCCGGATGGCGAGCTCGCCTACTGCTACAACGGCGAAACCGCGACGATGCGGCTGCACGTATACGAGCGGGCACGACAGGTCGGTGGTTGGGCCCACCGCCAAACGCTGATTGCGCCAGGGCGTGCGCACTTCGAGTATGCGCAGCGGACGCCGGTCCCGGATCTCGAGCTATTGACGACGTGAGGCTCCCGGATCCGTTCTCCGCGGCCGGTGAGCACATCGCGATCGACTTCCCCGGCGCTCGGGCGTTGTTCACGACGCGCCGGGGCGGCTACTCCGCCGGACCCTACGAGAGCCTCAACCTGGGCCTGCTGACCGACGACGACCCGGACAGCGTGGCCCGTAACCGCGGTCAGGTCGCGGCCGAGACCGGGACCGCACTCGCGTACATCCGCCAGGTGCACGGATCGGCGATTCTCGAGGCCGCGGTCGAACGTCCCGGCCGCGAGGCCGACGGCCAGGTAACCGCAGAGCGCGGCATCGGGACGGTGGTGATGACGGCCGACTGTCTGCCCATCGCGATCGCGGGTGGTGGTGCCGTCGGCTTGGTGCATGCCGGTTGGCGTGGGCTCGCCGACGGCGTAATCGGCAACGGAGTGGCCGCGGTGCGCGAGCTCACCGGTGACCGGGAGTTGCGGGCCGCGATCGGGCCTGGCGCCGGCCCGTGCTGCTACGAGGTGGGCGAGGAGATCCACGCTCGGTTCGGCGGCCGTGCCCGGAACGGCCGCCGCCTCGACTTGAAGTCACTTGCGCGCGAGCAGCTGACGCGCGCCGGGGTCGAGGTCGTCCATGACGTCGGTCTGTGCACGATCTGCTCGGACCCGTCGCTGTTCTTCTCGCATCGTCGCGACCGCGGCGTGACAGGTCGCCAGGGTGCAGTGGCGTGGTTGACCTGATCCCCGACCTGGACCCCCGGCGCGTGGCGGCGAACCTGAGCCGGATCGCCGGCGAGCTTGCGGCCGCGGGTCGCGCGCCGGGGGAGGTCGAGATCCTCGCCGCGGTCAAGTACGTCCCGGTCGATCAGCTCGGGGCGCTGGCTGAGGGCGGCGTGAAGGTGGTCGGTGAGAACCGCGCCCAAGATCTCGTCGCCAAGGCGGACGCCTATCCCCGCCGATTCACGTGGGACTTCATCGGCCGGCTGCAGAGCCGCAAGGTCAAGATGATCCTCCCGTACGTTCGCTACGTCCACTCGGTCGATTCCGATTCCGTACTAGCGCAGCTGGAGCGTCACGCCGGCACGGACACGAAGATCATGGTGGAGGTCAACATCGCCGGAGAGGCGGGCAAAGGTGGGGTTCGGGCCGAGGAGCTGCACTCGTTCATCGACCGCTCTCCGGTCACCGTCGCAGGGCTGATGACCATGCCTCCGGCGACCGACGATCCCGAGGCAAGCCGCCCGTACTTCGCAGCGCTGCGCGAACTCGCCGAGCGTCACGGTCTCGAGCAGCTGTCGATGGGGACGAGCCAGGATTACGTGGTCGCCGCGCAGGAAGGCGCGACGATTGTACGGATTGGCACAAGCCTGTATCGCTAATCGGCGCGGCGCGCGCCATAATTGCGGCAGGGAATCGCTCCGGCTTCCCGAACATCTCTCGCGCGTATGGCTTTTCGGGACACCTGGCATCGGACGCTCGTCTACTTCGGCCTCGCCGAGGATGAGTCGTACGAAGACGAGGCCGGCGAGCCGTACCCGGAGCCCGAGGCCGAGATCCAGGACACCTACCGGGAGCGCCCCAATGTCCGCCGCCTCAGCTCGCGCCGTCGACGCGACGACTTCGACGACATCTTCGCCGACGATCCCAGTCCGCGCACGACCGCGCTGCGACCGGTCGGCGGCTCACGTCCGAACGGCCGCAACGGCGGTGACGTGCGAGTCCACTTCGTCGCGCCGAAGAACTTCAACGACGTTCAGGACGTAGCCGACAAGTTCAAGGATTCGATCCCCGTGATCCTCAATCTGCAGGACACCGACACGGACCTCTCCAAGCGCTTGATCGACTTCGCCAGTGGGTTGACCTACGCCCTCGACGGCGGGATGCAGCGGATCGGCGACAAAATCTTCCTGCTGACACCCCACAACGTCGAGCTGTCCGCCGAGGAGCGCGCGCGGCTCGTCGAGAAGGGCTTCTTCAACCAGTCCTGAGTCGGATGGCCAGCGCGACTGCGCTCGCCGCCGTCCCGAGATAGACCGCTTGGAAGCCGACAGGGGCGGCCCATGCCGAACCCCCCGCTAGATTTCCGGTAATGCGAGTCGGTCTGATAGGAGCGGGCAACATGGCCCGCGCGATCGCTCGCGGCTGGGGCGATCCCGTGCTGTGCTCGGACAGCGGCTCGGGCAGGGCGGCCGCGCTGGCCGACGAGCTGGGCGGGGAAGCGCTCACCAGCAACCGTGAGGTCGCCGAACGCGCCGATCTGGTCCTCCTGTGCCACAAACCGGCGCAGCTGGAGCAAATCGCCCAAGAGTTGAAAGGGAGCGCGAAAGCCGTCGCGTCGGTGCTCGGGGCAACGCCCACCGGATCGCTTCAAACTGCGTATCCAGGCGTGCCGGTGTTCAGGCTGATGCCGAACACGGCGGTAGAGGTCAGACGCGGTGTCGTCTGCTACGCGCGGGCCCGCGACGTCGATGAGGCACTCGAGACGGAGGTGCTCAGCCTGTTCGAGCGACTCGGGACCGTGGTCACACTTCCTGAAGCCCAGATGGAGGCCGCCACGGCGGTGATGGGCGTCGGTCCGGCGTACCAGGCGCTGGTGGCCGAGGCACAGGTCGACGCGGCGGTTCGACGCGGATTGCCGGCGCCGCTGGCGGCGCGGCTCGTAACCGAGACGATGGGCGGAACCGCTGCGCTGCTGGTCAACCGCCAGTACGACACGCTGACCGTCCGCCGCGAGGTGACCTCGCCCGGCGGCTCAACGGCGCGAGGACTCGCAGCTCTCGAGAGCGGTGGCGTGCGCGCGGCGTTCCAGCACGCGATCGACGCGGTAATCGACGGAGGAACGCGCTGATGCTCATCACCGGCCTGATACGTGACGGCGTTGCGAACTATCTCAACGCTGCCTTCGAGGTCTACATCATCGTGATCGTCGTCTACGTGCTCCTGAACATGATGTTCTCGTTCGGACTGCGCCCTCCGTACTCGCGCTGGACGGATACCGTGCTCGGCTTCTTCAAGGACGTCTCGGAGCCGTATTTGCGGATCTTCCGCCGAGTCATCCCGCCGCTGGGGATGATCGACCTCTCGCCGATGATTGCCATCATCGTGCTCGTGCTGCTCGACCGGATCCTGTTCACGACGATCCACTCCTGACGTGGTCACTGTGAGCGCTTCCAAGGTTCGCTCGGTCGCGTTCGCAAAGGCCGGCGCCGTAGTCGTTGCCGTCGTCGCGCTCGATCAGCTGACCAAGCACTTCGTCCGCTCGGGAATCTCGGTCGGCGACGTGCACAAGTTCCTCCCTGCCGTGAACCTAGTCGACGTACGCAACAGCGGAGTCGCGTTCGGGGTGCTTTCCGGCGGAGGCGCGATCGTGCTGGTGTTCACGTTTGTCGCCCTGGCGCTGCTGCTCGGATACTTCGCGCGCCGCCCGGACCGGCCCTGGCTTTGGCTGCCGGCGGGCCTTCTGACCGGTGGAGCACTCGGAAACCTGTTCGACCGGCTGATCCACGGAGCCGTCACGGACTTCATCAAGCTGCCGCTGTGGCCGGCGTTCAATGTCGCGGACATGGCGATCACGTTCGGCGTGCTGGCCCTGCTCTACGTGCTCGAGGGCAGGCACCGCGATGCCGGATGACGGGCGGCTCCAGATCGAGGTGCCCGAGGCCGCGGGCGGAGTCAGGCTCGATCGCTTCCTGGCCAAGCCGCTCGGTTCCCGGGCCAAGGCGCAGGCGCTGATCGACACCCAACGGGTCCGGGTCGACGGTCACTTTCGCCCGAAGCGGCACCTGGTGAGCGCCGGGGAGCTGATCGACGTCGAACCCGGTGAAACCGACGTGCTCACTGTCGACGAGCCGACAGCGGGGTTCGCCGTGGCGTACGAAGACGAGCACCTGCTGGTCGTCGACAAGCCTGCCGGCGTCGTCGTCCACCCGGCGCGCGGTCACTGGTCGGGGACGCTGGCGCAGGCGCTGGCCGGACGGAGCGCAGGAGGCGAGGACCCATGGCGCGCAGGGATCGTCCACCGGCTTGACCGAGACACCTCGGGGCTGCTGGTCGTCGCCAAGAGCGATGAGGTCCACCGCGCGCTCAAGCAGGAGCTGAAGCAGCGCCGGCTCCACCGCGAATACCTCGCGCTGGTCGAGGGTCGGCCGCCCGCCCGGACCGGAACCGTTGAGGCGCCGATCGGGCGGCACCGCCGTGACCGCACACTCATGTCGATCGACACGGCTGAGCCTCGCGAGGCCCGCACGCACTTCGAGTCCGAGCGGGCGTTTACGGACTCGACGTTGTTGCGGGTGGTGCTCGACACGGGCCGCACGCACCAGATCCGCGTGCACATGGCTGCGATCGGCCACCCCGTAGCCGGCGACCCCCAATACGGCACGCAGGGCCTGTACGGGCTCGATCGGCAGTTTCTGCACGCGGCGCGGCTCGCCTTCGACCACCCGGTGACCGGAGACGGCGATCGACGTCAGCTCACCGCTCCCCGCTGACCTCGAAGCGGCGCTCGAGCTGGCGGCACGGACCTGAGCCGGTAAAGACGGCGGGGCGGCCCGTCCAAAGCCGCCCCGCCGAATTGATGTGCGAACCGAGCCACCGGAGGTAGGGGAAGGGAGGTTCGGCCCGCTGCCCCGGTCACCACCGAAGGTAGGGGAAGGGTGATGTCCCGGTACACACGAGAACGTATCCGACGAGCGGAACTTGCGTAAACTGAATTTCCAAATTCCTTCGACCCCGTCCGCGCCGGTTGCGGCCCTGCCTCGGGTTATCCGAGGTCGCGACAAGAGCGGGCGGGCAGTGACAATCAGACATACAAGGGAGACGGACCATGGCTCAAGTTGGCATCAGAGAGCTGCTGGAGGCCGGCGTGCATTTCGGCCACCAAACGCGGCGCTGGAATCCCAAGATGCGCCGCTTCATCTTCGGCGAGCGCGACGGCATCTACATCATCGACCTGCTGCAGACCGAGCAGATGCTCGAGAACGCACGGAGGTTCGCGTCCGACATCGCGCACCGCGGCGGCACGGTGCTGTTCGTCGGGACGAAGAAGCAGGCCCGCGACGCGATCAAGGAGACCGCTGAAGCCTCGGATATGCCGTACGTCAACCACCGCTGGCTCGGTGGCCTGCTGACGAACTTCCAGACGATCTCGTTGCGAATCAAGCGGCTTCACGACCTCGAGCGGTACGAGTCCGAGGGCCAGTTGGGCCTCCTGCCGACGCGTGAGCGGATGGCGGCGCAGGCCGATCTCGCGAAGCTGCGGGCCAACCTCGGCGGCGTCAAGAACATGCAGCGGACCCCCGACGCGGTATTTGTGATCGATCTGAAGACCGAGGCGATCGCGGTGCGCGAGGCGCAACGGCTGCGGATCCCGATCATCGGCCTCGTCGACACCAACTGCGATCCCGAGGGGATCGACTATGTGATCCCCGGTAACGACGACGCGATCCGCTCGTGTGCAGCGATCACCCGGGCGATCGGCGACGTGGTGGCCTCCGGCCACGCGGTGTTCCGCGCGGAGGAGGAGAAGGCGCGTTTGGAGCGTGAGCGGATCGAAGCTGAGGAGCGGGCGCGGCGTGAGGCCGAGGAGCAGGCCCGGCGTGAGGCCGAAGAGGCCGCGAAGCGAGAGGCTGAGGAGGCCGCGCGGCGGGAGGCTGAAGCGGCGGCGGCTGCGCAGGCCGCGGCGGCTCCGCCTGCCGAGAGCGCTCCGCCTGCCCAGGCCGCTCCGCCTGCCGAGGCCGGCTCCGCCTGCCGAGGCGGCTCCGGCTGCCGAGGCGGCTCCGGCTGCCGAGGCCGGTCAGGCCGCCGCCCAGGGTGTCCAGCCTGCCGAGGCCGCTCAGGCGACCGAGGCCGCACCCGCCGCCGACGCCCCTGGCTCGGATTCGCCCGAAGCCGCTGCGTCGTCTGAGCCGACGCGAGTGGCGTCGGCGTCGGATCCGACCCCGGCGGCTCCGGCTGTCGAGGACGCAGCTCCAGCGGCTGCTGCTCCGGCCGCTGAGCCCGAGCCAGCGGCTGAGGCGCCGGCTGAGGCTGCCGCCCCGGCCGCCGAGCCCGAGCCCGAGCCACCGGCTGCGGCGGTTGCGGCTGATGCTCCTGCTGCTGAAAGTGAAACTGAACCCGCGGCGCCTGCCGAGGCAGCGGCGGAGACCGAAACTGAAACGGAGAGCGAATGAGTGCGATCAGCGCCGGCGACGTGAAAGCATTGCGGGAGCGGACCGGCGCCGGGATGATGGCGTGCCGGGACGCGCTCGTGGAAGCGGACGGCGATGCGGACAAGGCGGTCGAGATCCTGCGGGCCAAGGGGGAAGCGCAGGCGGCCAAGCGCGCGGGCGCGGAGACGCGCGAGGGCGCGGTGCAGAGCTACATCCACGCCGGCAACAAGATCGGCGCGCTGGTCGAGGTGGACTGCCAGACCGACTTCGTGGCGCGCAACGAGGAGTTCGTCGAGTTCGCGCGTGACCTGGCGCTGCACATCGCCGCTGCCGCACCGCTCGCGATCAACGAGGAGGACGTGCCGGCTGAGGATCGTGAACGCGAAGAGCGGATCGCCGTTGAACAGGCCGCCGATCGGCCCGAGAACGTACGCGAGAAGATCGTTCAGGGCAAGGTCGACAAGTGGCTCGACGAGGTTGTCCTGCTGCGCCAGAAGCACGTCAACGACGGCAAGCACGACGGCAAGACGATCGAGGAGATCCGCGCCGAGGTGGCCGACAAGATGCGCGAGAACATCGTGATCCGGCGATTCGAGCGGTTCGCGATCGGTGGCTGAGCCGGCCCCAGCGCAACCGCTGCAGCCGCCGGTGTACAGCCGGGTGCTGCTCAAGCTCTCGGGCGAAGCGCTGATGGGTGACCGCGAGTACGGCACCGACCCGGTGCGGGTGCAGACCGTCGCGCGTGAGATCGCCGGGGTCCACAGCCGCGGGGTGGAGGTCGCCATCGTGGTCGGCGGCGGCAACATCTATCGAGGGCTGGCGGCGGCGGCGCGGGGGATGGATCGCGCGACCGGCGACTACATGGGGATGCTCGCCACGGTGCTGAACGCCCTCGCCCTCCAGGACGCACTCGAGAAGCTCGAGGTCCCCACGCGCGTGCAGTCGGCGATCACGATCTCCGAGGTTGCCGAGCCGTACATCCGGCGCCGCGCGATGCGTCACCTGGAGAAGGGACGGATCGTGATCTTCGCGGCCGGCACCGGCAACCCGTTCTTCACCACAGACACGGCTGCTGCGCTGCGCGCCGCGGAGGTCCACGCGGAGGTGGTGCTGATGGCCAAAAACGGCGTCGAGGGCGTCTACTCGGCCGACCCGGCGAAGGATCCCTCCGCGACGTTCATTCCGGAGATCACGCACAAGGAGGCGCTCACGCGGGGGCTGCAGGTAATGGACTCGACCGCGTTCGCCCTGTGCATGGACAACAACCTGCCGATCGTGGTGTTCAACATGGCCGACGGGCTGAACATCGACAAGATAGTGTCCGGCGAGCGAGTAGGAACGGTGGTGCGCACAGATGAGTGAGCTGACCGACGAGCTGATCGATGACGCCCGTGACCGGATGGCGAAGTCGGTCGAATCGATCAAGCACGAGTTCGGTTCGGTCCGCACCGGCCGCGCGAGTCCCGCCCTGCTGGACCGGATCGCGGTCGACTACTACGGGACCGCTACGCCGCTCAAACAGCTCGCGACGATCAGCGCGCCGGAGCCGCGGACGCTGACGATCCAGCCCTATGACAAGACTTCGATCAAAGCGATCGAGCGGGCGATCCTCGAATCCGACGTGGGGCTGACGCCTGGCAACGACGGCAATCTGATCCGGCTCAACGTGCCCGAGTTGACCGAAGAACGACGCAAGCAACTGGTCAAGGTCGTGCGCCAGATCGCGGAGGAGGGGCGCGTGGCGATTCGCAACATCCGGCGCGGCGTGATGCACGATCTGCGCGAGCTCAAGGAATCCGGCGACGCCGGGGCCGATGACGAGCATCGTGCCGAGGCCGTGCTGCAAAAGGCGACCGACGCCCGGATCGCGGAGCTCGACGAGGCCCTCAAGCACAAGGAAGAAGAGATCCTCGAGGTCTGATGGGCGCGGCCTCAGAGCGAGGGCGTGCTCGGTACGTCGCGATCATCACCGACGGCAACGGACGGTGGGCGAAGGCGCAGGGGCTGCCCGTGGTGGCCGGACACGAAGCCGGTGCCGACACAGTCAAGGCGCGGTTGCGGGACGCCGTGGACCTCGGGGTCCAGGAGCTGACGGTGTACTCGTTCTCGACCGAGAACTGGGGACGATCGACCGACGAGGTTGCGGCGCTGATGGACATGTTCGAGCGCCGGATCGAGGCAGAGACACCCGAACTGAAGGCCGAGGGCGTGCGGATGCGGTTCATAGGCCGCCGGGCCGACCCGGTGCCGCCCGAGCTGATCGAACGGATGGAGTGGGCCGAGACCGAGACCCGCGACAACACCCGGATCACCCTGTTCGTCGCCTTCAACTACGGCGGACGGGCGGAGATCATCGACGCAGCGCGAACCTTTACCGGTGGGGACGAGCAGGACTTTCGCAACCTCCTCTACGCGCCAGATATGCACGACCCCGACCTGATCATCCGAACCAGCGGCGAGCTGCGGTTGTCGAACTACCTGATGTGGCAGTCGGCCTACTCGGAGCTGGTGTTCCGGGACGAGCTGTGGCCGGACTTCTCGCGGCAGGCGTTCGAGGCGAGCCTCGACGAGTTCGCCGCCCGTGGTCGCCGGTTCGGAGGGCGCTGATGGCCCAGGCGAGGCGGCCGCCCGCATCGACTTCTCAGCGCGCGCGGCGCGAGCGTCCCGAGCGTAGCCGCCCGGCTCAAGAGCCCCGCGAGCCCCGCCAGCGCTCCGATTTGCTCTCGCGGGTCCTGGTGGCGATCCCCGCCGCGGTCATCGCAATCGTGTTCATCGACCTCGGCGGCCTGGCCTTCGCCATCTTCATGGCGGCGATCGGCGCTGTCTGCCTGAGCGAGCTGTACGCGCTGTTGACCCGGTGGAAGCCGGTTCCGATCGTCGGGTTCGCCGCCCTCGCGGGGATGGTCATCGGCGCGCGCTACGGGAGCCTGAAGGTCGTCATGGAGGTGCTGGTCGGCTCGGTTCCGGTGCTGTTCCTAGCCGTCGCGGCGCGCGGCCGCTACGAGGGCGCGACCGTCGCCATTGCCGGCACGCTGCTCGGGGTGGCATGGATCGGGCTGCCGTTCGCACACGCCGTTTTGCTGCGCCGGCTCGACCACGGCGCGGGCGTGCTGCTCGACGTGGCGATCGGGACGTTCTTGGGCGACACGGCCGCGTATCTCGGCGGGCGGCTGTTCGGGCGCCGGCCGCTGGCGCCGGCGATCTCGCCGGGTAAAACGATCGAGGGGCTGTTCTGCGGCGCCTTGATCGCGCTTCTGGCCGTGTACGTCGCCGGCATCAACCAGACCTGGATGCACCATGGCACGGCGCTCGAGCTCGGCGCGGCGGTGGCGATCCTCGGACCGATCGGCGACCTGTTCGAATCGCTGATCAAGCGCGACGCAGGGGCCAAGGACGCCGGCACCTTGTTCGGCGCCCACGGTGGAGCGCTTGACCGCCTCGATGGCGTGATGTTCACCGTTGTCGCGAGCTACTACGTGTGGCTCGCCGTCGGAACGCTCCACTGACCGTCTGATCAGCCCGGCTCTCACGCGTGCTGAGTAGTCTGAGCGGCGTGTCCCGCCGCCTCGTAATTCTCGGTTCAACCGGCTCGATCGGAGTGCAGGCGCTCGACGTGGTGTCGCGCTCGGACTCGCTCGAGGTCGTCGCGCTAAGCGCGGCCGACGCCTGGGAGCCGCTCGTCGAGCAGGCGATCCGCAACGGGGTCAAGCGGATTGCCCTGGCCGACCGGGACGCGGCCGCGCGCGCGGCCGAGGCATGGACCGGCGGCGAGGTGCTGAGTGGGCCCGAGGCGCTGGTGGAGTTGATCACGGGCACCGACTGCGATCTCGTGCTCAACGCGATCGTCGGCTCGGCAGGGCTCCTTCCGACGGTGGCCACCCTCGGTGAAGGGATCGACCTCGCGCTCGCCAACAAGGAGTCGCTGGTGGTCGGCGGGGAGCTCGTCACTCAACTGGCGGAGGCGACCGGCGCAGCGATCATCCCGGTCGATTCTGAGCACTCCGCGCTCCACCAGCTGCTCGCCGCAGAGCAACCCGGAACCGTCGACCGACTGATCATCACGGCCTCGGGCGGGCCGTTCAGGGGGCGGCCCGCCGAAGATCTTCACGAGGTGACCGTCGAGCAGGCGCTCGCGCATCCGACGTGGCAGATGGGCGGGAAGATCACGATCGACTCGGCGACGCTGATGAACAAGGGCCTGGAGGTGATCGAGGCGCACCACCTGTTCGGGACGCCCTACGAGCAGATCGACGTCGTGGTCCATCCCCAGTCGATCATCCATAGCCTGATCCAGCTCTGCGACGGAGCGACGCTCGCGCACCTGGGATATCCCGACATGCGCGTCCCGATCTCGTACGCGCTGCACTACCCCGAACGCACCGACGTCCCCGTGCGACCGCTGGACCTGGCTGCGGTGGGATCGCTGACGTTCGAGCCGGTAGACGACGAGACGTTTGCCTGCCTGGCCCTCGCGCGCGAGGCGGGCCGAGCCGGCGGCACCGCGCCGTGCACGCTGAACGCGGCCAATGAAGTGGCCGTGCACGCGTTTCTCGCCGGGCGGCTGCGCTTTTTGGACATCGCCGCAGTCGTCGCCGAGACGCTCGAGCAGGAGGGCCGGCACCATGTCCATTCGTTCGACGCACTCGCTGAGGCCGATGCGCGGGCAAGGCGGATCGCGGGCGAGCTGGTGGAAGCTCGTACGCGGGCTTGATCGAAGCGAAATCTTGCTTGGCACACTGGGAGTCCCGTGTCCTATCTCTACGCCTTTCTCGGCTTCGCCGCGCTGATCATCCTGCATGAGGCGGGCCACTTCACGGCGGCCAAGGCCGTGGGGATGCGCGTCGAGCGGTTCTCGCTGTTCTTTGGACCCATGCTGGTGAAGACGCGGCGCGGCGAAACCGAGTACGGGGTCGGTCCGATCCCCCTCGGGGGCTACGTGAAGATCACCGGGATGAACCCCAAGGAGGAGACGCCGGAGGACCTCAGGGTCCGCGAGGCGCAGGAGGCGCTTGCGGCCACCCACGATCCCGGGGAGCAGCAGGAGCTCAACCTCCGTATCGCCGAGCTCGAGCAGCAGGCGGCATCGGTGCGCGCGCGGGCCTACTACAACCAGCCGGTGTGGAAGCGCATCGTCGTGATTCTCGCCGGGCCGGCGGTCAACCTGGTGATCGCCTTCGCGATCCTGGCAGTCATCTACTCGGGGCAGGGCCAGCCGGTTATGCGCGGCGGGCAGCTGGTCGCGCAGATCGCGCGGACGGCGCTCGAGCAGCCAGCCGCCTCGTATCTCAAGCCGGGCGATGAGATCGTCGCGGTCAACGGGCACCACGACCCTGCTTTCACCCAACTGACGAACCAAATCGCCTCTGATCGGTGCGCTGGGCCGCTGACCGCCGGCTGCCGCGCGGCCCGTCCGGTGACGCTCACGGTCAACCGCTCCGGGGCGTTGCGGACGTTCTCGATCTATCCGAGATACGACGCGACGCTGAAGCGGATGCGCCTCGGGTTCGAATACCAGCCGGTGCTCCAGCCGATCAACGCGTTCGGCGCGGCGCGCGAGAGCCTCAGCGAGATGTGGTACGTGACACACACGACGGTGACCACGCTGGGTCGGCTGTTCGAGCCCAAGCAGGCTAGCCAGCTGCACGGTGTCGTCGGGGGCTTCACCGTGACTCAGGAGCGGTTCGCGTACAGCGCCACCGACGCATTCTTCACGCTCGCGCTGATCTCGCTTTCGCTGGCCGTCGTCAACCTGTTTCCGTTTCTGCCGCTCGACGGCGGCCACGTGTTCTGGGCGGTCGCCGAGAAGGTCCGCGGTCGCCGGATCCGTTTCGAGACGATGGAGCGCGCCGGGGCGGTCGGCTTCGTGCTGATCATCTTCATCTTCGTGGTCGGCCTGTCGAACGACATCTCGACCCTGACCGGCACGGGCTTCAACGCGCGCTGAGCGCTCGCCAGCCAGTCCACACTGGTCGGCGATACCACGGGCTACCATGCCCCCGGTGCAACGGACGCGAAGGGGCTTTCTGTCGGCGGCGGGCGCCCTGGGCGCTGGTGCCGGCCTGGGTCTCGCCGGCGCCGGCGATGCACTCGGCGCACAGGCGCCCACGGGAGCGGTTCCCTTCGACGGCACCCATCAGGCCGGGATCACGACCGCGAGTCAGGGCTACATCCAATTCGTGACGCTCGATCTGCGGTCGAACGTTCCGGGCGACCTGCGCGGCGTCCTCGCTGAGCTGTCGGCGGCAGCACGCAAGCTGACACGTGGCGAGCCCGTCGGGCCGCTGTCGACCGGCGTGTTGCCGCCCATGGACACTGGCGAGGCCGTCGGGCTCCAGGCGAGCCGTCTCACGGTCACCTTTGGCCTTGGGCCGAGGCTGTTCGAGCGGATCGGCCTCAAGCCCATGCGTCCGGCGGCGCTCGTCGACCTGCCGTCGTTCGCCACCGACGCGCTCGAGCCCGCACTGAGCGGGGGAGACATCGCGATCCAGATCTGTGCCGAGCATCCGTTGGTCGCGTTTCACGCCGCCCACGACCTGATCCGACTCGCCTCGCCGACGGCAGTACCGCGGTGGATGCTCGCCGGGTTCGGGCGCACCTCCAACAGTCGCCGGCAGGGGGCCGCCCGCAACCTGTTCGGGTTCGAGGATGGGACGGCGAACATCATGGCCGAGGACCGGCGCGCGGTCGAGCGCTTCGTGTGGGCAGGCGGATCTGACGCCCCAGG
Organism: uncultured Solirubrobacterales bacterium; assembly: GCA_963794825.1. Lineage (GTDB taxonomy): Bacteria > Actinomycetota > Thermoleophilia > Solirubrobacterales > Solirubrobacteraceae > Palsa-465. Next base: position 860,611 of record CAWCFB010000001.1, on the reverse strand, counting down.
ATGGATGCGGGGCGGCTCATACATGGTCGTGCGACGGGTCCAGATGCTCTTCGACCGCTGGGACGACTCTGACTTCAACCAGCAGGAGCAGACCTTCGGCCGCCATAAGCTCAGCGGGGCGAAGCTCGCGCAGATCCCGCCGGGCGCGCACATCCGGGTCGCCGGTCCGGAGAACAACCGCGGACAACGCATCCTGCGGCGCGGGTACTCGTATCTCGACGGCCTCCACGCCGGGCTGCCCGGCGGCGGCCTGCTGTTCATCTGTTACCAGCGCGACCCGCGCGCCCAGTTCATCCCGATGCAGCGGCGGCTCGCGCGCGCCGACGCACTCAACGAGTACACCGCGCACATTGGCAGCGCGATCTTCGCCTGCCCGCCGGGCTCACGGCCCGGCGGTTACGTGGGCGAGACGCTGCTCGGGTAGGGGCCGGTCAGCCACGCTGCGCTAGCGTTAGCGCCGGAATTCGGTCCCTCGAAGAGGCGGAGGAGAGATGGAGAGCAGCACGATCACGACGGCCGCCGGACGCGCGACGGATGCGCCGACGCTGACCGAGGCTTTTCGCCGCACCGCTGCGAACCATCCCGACATCGTGGCCGTACGCTGGCCCGACGACTCGGTGTCGCTCACCTGGGCGCAACTCCTGGAGCGAGTCGACGCGGTCGCCGGCGGATTAGCGAAGCTGGGCGTGAAGCGGGGCGACACCGTCGCGATCATGCTCGGCAACCGCCCCGAGTTCCACGTCGTTGACCTCGCCGCGGTGACGATCGGCGCGGTCCCGTTCTCCATCTACACGACGTATCCGGCCGAGGAGATCGAGTACCTGATCACCGATTCGGCTGCGCGTGTGGCGATCGTCGAGCAGGCGTTCCTGCCCGTAATGCTCAAAGCGCGCGAGCAGCTGCCCGGACTCGAGCACCTCATCGTGATCGACGGCGAGCCTCCGGCGGGAACGGTTCCGCTCAGTGACGTCGAGGGCTCAAATCCGGACTTCGACGCAGCGGCGGCGGCCGCGGAGGTGGGTCCCGATGATGTGCTGACGCTGATCTACACGTCCGGCACTACCGGCCATCCGAAGGGCGTGCAGCTCTCGCACCACAACATCATGGTCGCCGACAAGTCGGTGCAGGAGATCATCCACTTCGAGCCGGGCTCACGCGTGATCTCATGGCTCCCGTCGGCGCATATCGCCGAGCGCAACGCCCACCACTACATCCCCATCGTGTACGCGGGCTCGATCACCTGCTGCCCGAACCCCCGCGAGATCCTGTCCTACCTCCCGCAGGTTCGCCCCACCTGGTTCTTCGCCGTCCCGCGGATCTGGGAGAAGCTCAAGGCGGGACTGGAGACGATGCAGTCCGCGCAGCCTGAGGAGCAGCGTGCGCCCATGCAGGCGGCTCTGAAGGCGGCGATCGAGCGCGTTCGGCTCAAGCAGCGCGGCGAGCCCGTGCCCGACGAACTCGAGCGCCAGGTGGCCGAGGCCGACGAGCAGGTCTTTTCGAAGCTGCGAGCGATGCTGGGCCTCGACCAGGCGAGCGCCGTCAACGTCGGCGCCGCTCCGACGCCGGTGGAGGTGCTCGAGTTCTTCCATGCCCTCGGGATCGAGCTGGCCGAGCTTTGGGGCATGTCCGAGACGTGTGGGGCCGGCACCTGCAACCGGCCCGGCCACGTCAAGATCGGCACCGTTGGCCCGGCCGCGCCGGGCGTCGAGCTGCGGCTTGCCGATGACGGCGAGGTGTTGGTCCGCAGCGAGGTCGTGATGCTCGGGTACCGCAACGCGCCTGAGAAGACCGCCGAGGCGATCGACGCCGATGGCTGGCTCCATACCGGCGACATCGGGGAGATCGACGACGAGGGCTTCCTCAAGATCGTCGACCGCAAGAAGGAGCTGATCATCAATGCGGCGGGCAAGAACATGTCGCCGGCCAACATCGAGGCGGCGCTGAAGACCGCCAGCCCGCTCATCGGGCAGGCGGCGACGATCGGCGACGCGAAGCCGTACAACACAGCGTTGATCGTGCTCGACGCCGATTTCGCGCCGCAGTGGGCTCAGCAGCACGGGCTCAGCGGCACCTCATTGGAGGAGCTGGCGACCGACCCGGAGATGGTGCAAGCCGTCCAAGCAGCCGTCGACGCGGCCAACGAGAAGCTCGCGCGCGTCGAGCAGATCAAGAAGTTCACGCTCGTCCGGGGCGATTGGCTGCCCGGTGGCGACGAGCTGACACCCACGATGAAGCTCAAGCGCAAGCCGATCGCGGCCAAGTACCAGGCCGAGATCGAAGCGATGTACTCGAGCTAGCGGGCCATGAAAGCGATCACGCCGCTGCCCGACGCCGTATCGACCTGATAGGCGTAGCAGCCGGGCCCGCGCACGCGCGTGAACGACTGCCACTGGTGCGGCTTGCCGGGCGCGGCGTACAACTGCAACTCGTCGTAGGGCATCCGACCCTCTCCGAACCCGACCGCGCCCGGCCCTGAGGCCGCGCTGCCGCGGATGAGGATCGGACCGGTGAAGCCAGCCGACGCGGTCCAAGTGACGCGGCCGGCGCCCCACTCCGAGCCGATGAACGCCGTCACCGGCAGCAGGCCCGAGACGGCTGGTCTCACCGGCCCGGTGGCGCTCTGCGACCCACAGCTGGCCCCTGAGACGTGGAGTGGGCGGCGCAGCGACGAGGGCACGGCGCCGCTGCAATGGACCGAGCACAGCTCGTAGGTCGCGTAGCCGGTCGTCTGCGTGAGCCCGGCCGGTGCCGGCGGCGTCCCGGCCGGGGTGGGCGGTGGCGCCGTCGACACCGACGCCGACACGGAGGAGGTCGTGGTCGGCATCGGTGAGGGCGTCGCCGAGTGCTTCGTCGACGAACTCGTCGTTGTCGGGCTCGTCGCGGACGAGGTAGTGACCGACGCGGTGGCCCCGGCCGCCGTCGCCGACGAGGATGACGAGGATGACGAGGAGGAGCTCCCGCAGCCCGCCAGGGCCGCCGTAGCGAGCAGGAACCCCAACGCGGTTGTCAGCCGAGCGACGCTAATGGCCATTAGTGCGCCCGCTGGCCGCCGCGATCGACTGCCAGAGCAATTCGATCGGGTGGTAGATCGGGAGCTCGTGGCCGAGCTGACGGAGGTGGAGGTCGAGCTGCGCGGCGCAGCCCGGGTTACCGGCCGCGATCGCCTGCGCCCCGGTGTCGATCAGGTGCCGTGCTTTGCGCTCGCCGAGCTCGGCGGCGGCCTGCGGCTGGATCAGGTTGTAGATCCCGGCCGACCCACAGCACAGCTCGGACTCGGCCGCGACCTCGAGCAGCTCGAGCCCCGGAATCGTCTCGAGCATCGCTCGGGGTTGCGCGCGAATCCGTTGCGCGTGCTGGAGGTGACAGGCGTCGTGGTACGCCACTCGGAGCTCGACCGCACCCCTGGGCGCCCGCGGCGAGATCGATGCGAGCAGCTCGGAGATGTCGCACACGCGGTCAGAGAACGCTTGGGCGGCGGGCGTCTCGAGCAGCTGCCCGTATTCCTTCATCGCGGCGCCGCAGCCAGCGGCGTTGACGACGATGTGATCGAGCTCTCCTAGGGCGGTGAACGCGGCGATCGTCGTGGCGGCCCGCGCGAGCGCCGCCTCCTCCTCACCGGCGTGCAGCTCCAGCGCGCCGCAGCAGTCCGGCATGCGAGGCGCCAGCACCTCAAAGCCCTCGGCGGCGAGCGCGCGAACCGTGGCCATATGGACCTGCGGGTAGAAGACGCGCTGGACGCACCCGAGCAGCAGGGCGACCCGGCCGCGCTGCTGGCCCACCGCCGGTGTGCGCTCCGGCAACTCGGTGGCGCCGCCCGCCACCCCGGCTGCAGGTGTCCGCGGCGCGACCTTGGCCAGCAATGCGAGCCGTCCCGGCAGGCGTTCGACGCCGAGCTTTCGGGCCCGCTCGAGCATCGGCGCGAGACGCCGCAGTCGCTTTGGGTGGGGGAGGGTCTCAAACAGCAGTAGCCGGAGAGCCCGATCACCCGTGGAGCGCTCGTGGTGGCGCTCGATCTGGGGACGAACGCGCTCGATCAGCTGGTCGTAGCGGACGCCCGACGGACACGCGGTGACGCAGGCCATGCAGCCGAGGCAACTGTCGAAGTGGCTGACCATCTCGTCGGACAGCTCGCCCGCGCCGTGCAGGGCCTCGTCGATCAGCACGATCCGGCCGCGCGGAGAGTCGGCCTCCTGCGCCCATAGCGCGTACGTCGGGCACGCGTCAAGGCAGAAGCCGCAGTGGACGCAGTCCTCGACGATGCTCTGCTGCGGGGGGCGGTGGGTGTCAAATGCGGGCACGGGCTATATCCCTGCCACGAACACGCCGGGGTTGCAGGCGCCGGCCGAATCGAACCGCTGCTTGACGCGGCGCATCAGCTCGAGCTCTGCCGCCGGAATGGCGCCCCACGGATTGACTTTGAGCCGTTGCTCGACAGGGCCGTCGAGCAGCACCCCGCGCGCGCCCTTCGGGAGCGCTTGGCGCAGGCGCGCGATCGCTTCGGGGTCGAGCTCGATGTAGCTGGTCCCCAGGGCGGCGCGGCCGACGAGCGTGCCGCCGCACGAGTCGGTGGCGGCCAGCACGGCCGGCAGCTGGCTCGGCCGCGCCGCCACGCGCACGAGGGCCAGTGAGGCCGACCGCTGTCCGGCGCGCTGGCGCGCCCACAGTGGTTCGTCCGCGGTCACGAGGTCGACGTGCTCGAGTCCGGCGTCGCGCAACTGCTCGGCGACTCGGCGTGCCCGGCGGGATCCCTCCGCGCCGGAGGTCCGCGCAAGCAGACCCCCGCGGCCGCCACGCCAGGCGACATCGAGCGCGTCGAGCTCGAGCGGCGCGGCGGCGAGCCGTGTCGCCGCGGACGCCAGCGTGTCTGCATCCGACGTCGCGCCGAGGGCCGTCGCGGTTCCGGTGATCACCGGATGAAGCCGAACGTTGACCGAGAGAATCGCCCCCAGCGTGCCGAACGAGCCGACGAACAGCTTCGCGATGTCGTAGCCGGCGACGTTCTTGATCACCTTGCCGCCCGACCGGGAGACGGTGCCGTCGCTGAGCGCGACGGTCATCCCGAGCACGAGATCGCGGGGACCGCCATAGCGATGGCGCAGCGGACCGGAGTCGCCGCTGGCCAGCACGCCGCCGATCGTCGCGTCCGGGCGGCCGGTGGCGGACAAGGGAGGATCGAGCGCAAGCATCTGGCCGGCCTGGGCGAACGTCTCCTGGGCGGACGCGAGCGGGACCCCCGCCTCGAGCGCGGCGGTCAAGTCGCCGACGTTGTGCTCGAGGAGCCGGTGTAGCCGGTGGGTGCGCAGCTCGATCGCGGGCTCGGGCGTTGGTGTGCCCCAGCCGAGCTTCGTGCCGCCCCCGCGGATCCGCACCGTCCGGCCGCCGGCGCCGGCGGCGGCGAGCACGGTTGAAGCCTCTTCGATCGTCGCGGGGTCGGCCATCGACAGCTCACATCCGCGCGGCGACGCCCTCGCGCTCGAGGGGGTGCTCGCGATAGGGGCCGGGCACCTCACCGCACAGCCGCGGGGTCGGCATCACCTTGCCGGGGTTGGCGAGCCCGTGCGGGTCGAAGGCGCATCGCAGCCGGTGGAACGCTTCGAGATCGGCGTCGGAGAACATCGCGGGCATGTACCCGCGCTTATCCACCCCGACGCCGTGCTCGCCGGTGATCGAGCCGCCCTCGTCCACACAGGTGCGCACGATCAAGCCGGCGAGCTCCTCGGCTCGCTCTGGCTCCCCGGGGCGGGCCGCGTCGTAGCACACGAGCGGATGGAGGTTGCCGTCGCCGGCGTGGAACACGTTCGCGACCTGAAGCTTGTACTCGGACGCCAAGGCGTCGATCCGTCGCAGCACCTGGGCGAGACGGGTGCGGGGGATGACGCCGTCTTGGACGTAGTAGGCCGGCGCGATCCGGCCCATCGCGGCGAAGGCGGCCTTTCGGGCTTTCCAGATCAGCTCGCGTTCGTCAGCGGTCAGAGCCACCCGTACGTCGCGCGCGCCGGCTCGGGCGCACAGGGACATCACGTGCTCGAACCGCGCCGTGCACTCCTCCCGCGGCCCGTCGAGCTCGATCAGCAGGGCGGCGCCCGCGTCGAGCCGGTAGCCCGCGCCAGTGGCCTCCTCCGCGGCGCGGATCGAGAGCCGATCCATCATCTCGATCGCGCCCGGCACGATCCCGGCGCCGACGATCTCGGTGACTGCATCGCCCGCTTGCGAAGTCTCATCGAAGAAGGCGACCAGCGTGCGGATCGTCTCGGGGACAGGAACGACGCGGAGCGCGATCTTGGTGGCGACACCGAGCGTGCCTTCGGAGCCGACGAACGCCCCGAGCAGGTCGTACCCCGGGGCGTCACGGTCCAATTCGACCACGGTGCCGTCGCTCAGCACCACCTCCAGACCGGTCACGTAGTTCGTCGTGAACCCATACTTGAAGCAGTGGGCGCCGCCGGAGTTCTCGGCCACGTTGCCGCCGATCGAGCAGACGATCTGGCTCGAGGGGTCCGGGGGGTAGAAGTGGGTCGGCCCGGCCACCCGTGAGACGGCCAGGTTCGTGACTCCCGGCTCGACCACGATTCGCGAATCCTCGAGCTCGACTGAAAGGATCCGGCGGAGCCGCGCGAGCACGATCAGCACGCCCTCGGCGACCGGCAGCGCGCCGCCGGAAAGACCGGTCCCGGAGCCCCGTGCCACCCACGGCACGCCCTCGGCAAAGCAGGCGGCGACCACACCCCTGACCTGTTCGCCCGTGCCCGGAAGCACCGCCGCCAGCGGAGTCTGCTGGTACTGGGCGAGCCCGTCGGAGCGGTACGGCGCGAGGGCGTGCTCGTGGGTGAGCACGTACTCCGCCCCACAGATCTCCTGCAGGCGCGCTATTAGACGAGCGCCATCCACTATCGCGGCAGTATTGCCGATGCGGGCGCGAGACTTGGCCCCCGCGGCCGCCGCCGGTCAGTGGATCGTGACGCTCACGGTGCGGCTGTAGACCGAGAATCCGGGCGCCAGCAGCATGTCGGTCGCCGGGTAGGTGTACTGCAGCCGGACGGTGCCGCTGCTCGGGAACGCGATGTGCGTGTCGAAGTAGCCCTCGCGGTTCGTGATGGTGACCGTCGAGACCGTTGTGAACGTGCTCGAGCCCTTCGGCGCGAACTGGATCGCCACCGTCTGCCGGACGCCGCCGATGTCGAGCGACGCGAACGGCGCCGGCCGGACGCCGCCCCACACCTCAAGGCTCTTGCCGTGCGAGGTGCTGCTCTTCGGCAGGTAGAGGGGCACCCTGAAGGCGTAGTACCCGGCCTTCGGCTGGCCGTTGGCGAACAGCAGGCCGCTCGCATACGGATCGTTATGGTTCTGCGCCGTGCCGGGGGGTCGTACAGCAGATATTGGTCATAGGAGCCGATCCGCGAGTTCTTGTAGGACAGGTACTCCGACCAGTTGAGGTAGTAGGCGGCCGTCGCCGTCGAAATGTTGAACGCCTTGTCCTTCTTGCTGTAGGCCTGCTTTGGCGGGCTGGTCTGATAGCCCCACTCGGTCGAGAAGATCGAGTACTTCTTGCCCGAGCCGTTCGCTCGTAGCGCGTGGTCGAGCGCCGAGGTCAGGTTGCCGAAGTCGGCGAACGAGGTGCAGAGCCCGGTCTTGCAGCTGAAGTACTGCTCCGAGTTGGGCGGATACCACCGCATGTACGGGTGGTCAGAGACGGCGTAGGCGTTGAACAGGCCGGGGTGCTCGGAGCGGAATCTCCGGGTACCGGATGAGTTGGTCGGGCAACCCTCAGCTCCCGCGGTGGATCCCCGCAGCGCCTTGTAGTGCGAGTCGACGCAGTACAGCGACTGCACGAATGTGACCGGGTACATCCCCCCGTATTGGGTGTGCGGGTACCCGCGAGGTGAGAGCTCGCCAATCAGCACCTTGTCGCGGCCGTGGCCGGAGGCACCAAGACCCCGCCAGGCGGCGTCAACCAAGCCGCGGTACATGCGTGGCGAGTTCGGGATGGCTTTCTTTCCACCGGTGGTCTGCGGCTGCAGCGTCGCCGTGTAATCCGGCTCGTTCCAGATCGACCAGAAGCTGACCCTGGGCAGCGGCCCCGGCTGGCCGCCGGGGGTATACGTGCCGCTGTAGCGGGCGCCCACCGACTGGACGAACGCCCCGTAGTCGCTGGCGGACGGATCCACGCTCGCCTGGCCAACCGCCGGAGCGCTCTTGGGCATGGCCCACAGCGGCGCTCGGCCCATCAAGTCCAGATCGATTCCGATCCCGGCCTGGTTCGCGGCCTTGATCGCCGCGTCATAGGGTGCCCAGGCGGCTTCGGAGTACGCCGAGGGGTTGGTGGCCTGAAAGCCCTTGGGCATCGTGCGCGACGTGGCATCGGGGGCCACCCCGGCCCACGCCACCATCAGCCGCACCTCGGTGACGCCGAGCAACCGGAGTGAGTGCAGCGTGTCCACGGGATCGGTCAGAAACTGCGACCCGGGCTCGATGATCGAAATCTGCGACGTAGAGGCGCTGGCCGGCGCGGCGCTGAGCGCGCCCAATGCGGCGACGGAGAGCAGCGCCAGGCAGAGCGCCGTGGCAAGTGAGCGGAGACGGGGTGGACGCGCGGTGTTGAGCATGGCAACAGGAACAACGGGCGGTGGTCGGAAGTTGCGCCATCGGATCCGCGTGGTCAGATCGCACACCACCGGCGCCCGCAGACGCAGGCTACCGAAAGGCCCTCCTCAGCGCGCGCTCAAGGTCACGGTGCGGCTGAAGATCGCGCCGCCGCGGGAGGAACGCCATCTGAGCCGCACCGTGCCGGGGGCCTTGAATACCTGGTCGACGTCGAAATAACCATTTCGATTGCGCAGCGGAACCGTGGCGATCGTCACGTAGCGCGAGCTTCCCGCGGTGCGGAGCTGTATCTGAACCTGCTGGACCCGGCCGGTCTGCAGCTCCGTGTAGTGCGCGGGCCGCACGCAGCCCCACACTTCGAGCGACTGTCCCGGCCTCATCTCCGTCACCGGCATGAACACGGGCACGCGGTAGGCAGTGAAGCTCGGCTTGCGCTTCCCGCTCTGGTACTCGAGACCGGTGGCGAAGCACGCCAATGCCTGGCACGGGGGGTCGGTCAGCAGGTACTGGTCGTACGAGCGGATCCGTGGATCCCGCCAGCTGATGTATTCGGCCCAGTTGATGTAGGCGGCGGCGGCGCTCGGGCTGACGCCACCCGGAAACGGAGGGTCCGTCTTGTAGCCGAACTCGGTGTCGTAGATCGGCAGCTTGCGGGCCGATCCGTACGCGCGCTGGAGATTGTCGAGTGTGCGCTCGAGCCTCGGAATCGCTGGCAGATCCGCGTAGCCGGGCTCGTCCGGGGTGATGTCGTTGGGCGGAAGGCCTTGCGGGTAGGGGTGGATCGCCAGCCCGGTGGCCTCGAACAGCGCCGGATGTCGGGTCCGGAATGCGTGCGATCCGGAGCCCGCCGGAGGACATCCGCGCAGCCTGGCGGCGGTGCCGGCCAAAGGCCGGAAGCTCCCGTCGACGCAGTACAAGGCCCGCAGGAAGCGCAATGGCGTCATGCCGTCCGAGGCTTGGACCCCCCGCGGCGCGAGCTCGCCGAACAGGATCGTGTCGCGCGCGTGGCCGCTGGCCCGCAGCGCCGACCACGCCGAGTCGAGCAGCGCCCGATAGAGCGCGGGGGAGACCTCGACGCTCCACCCGTCGACGGCCTGTGGCGCGAGGTCGGGGCCGTAGTTGGGCTCGTTCCAGATCCCCCAGAAACCGACGCGCGGCAGCGGCGTGGTGGCCCCCGGCGGAACATAGTTCCCGCTGTAGCGGACCCCCATCATCCGCACGAACTGTCCGAAGTCACGCGCCGAGGGCCGCCATTGCGGGAGCGGGCGGCCCCCGTGGCGGCCGGATGCCCACAAGGGCGGCGGTGGCCCGAGCACGAAGTACGTGCCCACCCCGGTCGCGGCGGCGGCCCGGTCGATCGCGTCGTACAGGGCCAGGCCCGGAGCGGTGTACGCGCCCGGATCAGCGGCGTTGAACCCAGCCGGTGGCGTGCGCGACCCGGCGTCCGGAGCGATTGCCGGCCGCGGGGGCAGCGCACCCCACGGGACGAACACTCGGACCCGCTCGACACCGAGCCGGCGAAGCGTTTTGAAGGCGGAGAGCGGGTCAGCGTCGACCTGTTGGTCGGCCTGAAAGATCGCGATCGGCCCGACCGACCGCGAATGCAGCATCGGTGGGGAGGGGAGCGAGGACCCAGACGACACGAGCACGATGACGAGCGCCGCGACCGCGGCGAATGCGATCGCGGCCAGCGCGGCCATCCGGCGAATGCCTGGTACGGGTCGCAAACGGGCGGACTGTACGCCAGTTGCTTGGTGTCGTGAGTCATGAAATTCGCTAGCCTCCGGCGCCGTCCGATGCGCCGACGACTGCTTGTCATCACGCTGACCTCGGTCGCAGCGTTGGCGGCGGCGCTGATCAGCGCCGTGCCGTCGCAGGCCGCGTCCGGCTCGCCGGTGCTGGCCGACTGTCAGGCCCACGACGCCCTGACGCACACGTACTCGGTGGTCCAGCTGCGAAACGCGCTGTCGAGGATGCCCTCGGACATGCTCGAGTACACCGACTGTCACGACGTGATCCAGCGGGCGCTCAACAACGCGCTCGGGGGTAGCTCCTCGAACGGCGGCGCGAGCAGCTCCGGAGGGTCCTCGCTGTCGACCCCGGTGATCGTGATCATCGTGGTGCTCGTGCTCGCCGCGGCCGCGCTGGGGGCGACCGCGGTGCGCCGGCGCCGCGCGCCGTAGACGGCCGCCGCGTCTACACTGGCGGCATGGCCTCCGAACGGCAGATTCAGGTTGGCTCGGTTCCGATCGGCGGCGGCGCGCCGGTCGCCGTCCAGACGATGACGAAGACCGAAACCGCCGACCTGAAGGCGACGCTAGATCAGATCAAGCGTGCCGCCGAGGCGGGGGCGGACATCGTCCGCGTCGCCGTGCCGCGCGACAAGGACGTGGAGGCACTGAAGACGATCGTGGCGGAGTCGCCGGTCCCGATCATCGCCGACATCCACTTCAACCACACCCTGGCCATCAAGGCGATCGAGGCGGGCGCGCACTGCGTGCGGCTCAACCCGGGAAACATCGGCGGGCCGGACAAGGTGGCCGAGGTGATCGAGGTGGCGAAACGCCGCGGGACGCCCTTGCGAGTCGGGGTGAACTCCGGGTCGCTGCCGGCGCACTTGCGCCAGCTCGAGTACGACAACCCGGTGCAAGCGCTCGTGACCGCCGCGGTCGAGACCGTCGAGCTGATGGAGCGGCTCGACTTCACCAACTTCAAGGTGTCGATGAAATCGACGTCTGTCCCAAACACGATCGCGTCGAACCGGATGCTCTCCGAGCGGATCCCGTACCCGCTACATCTCGGCGTCACCGAGGCGGGCACGAAGTGGTCGGGGTCGCTGAAGTCGGCGGTCGGCCTCGGCACGCTGCTCGCGGATGGGATCGGCGACACGATTCGGATCTCGCTTTCCACCTTCCACGCTGAGGAAGAAGTCAAGGTCGCGTGGGAGATACTCAAGGCGCTGAAGCTGCGCGAGCGCGGCCCCGTGCTGATCGCATGCCCGACTTGCGGCCGGCTGCAGTTCGACATGGATTCGGTGGTGGCCGAGGTCGAGCGACGACTCGAGGCTTACGAGGACCCAATCGAAGTGTCCGTTCTCGGCTGCGCCGTAAACGGGATCGGCGAGGCCCGCCACGCCGACTTCGGGATCACCGGCGCCAAGGACATGGGGATGATCTACTCGAAGGGCGAGCCGCTGCGCAAGGTCCCCACCGAGCGCCTCGTGGACGAGCTGTTCAATGAGATCGACCGGTATTACGCCGCCGGCAAGAAAGTTGAGCGCGATCAGCGGGACGCCGAGGCCGCCGCGCAGTGGCTGGCCGAGAACGAGGACGCGACCGCGATGACGCCCGAGCGGCTGGCGGCCATGGAGGCGGCCGCGGCGGACGCGCAGGACGACAACGGGGCGGCCGTGCGGCTCGACGAGGACGTCTCTCCGGTCGCCGGGCGGCGGTTCACCCGCGCCTGAACTGACCGCCGTCGCTGAGAAAGCGAAGGCCTGGACCGCGCACCCGGCGCTCGCACCGGTCCTGCTCGCGGTGCCCTTCCTGGTGATGATTGCCGCCTTACGCGGCATGACGGTCGCGCTGCCGATCTTCCACGGCTCGGACGAGCTCGTCTACCACTATCCGACGATCCTGCGGTTCTCGCACGAGCTTCCGTTTCCGGACCTGCATGCCTATCCGGCCGCGCAGACGCCGTTGTTTGGTCTGCTGATGGCCTACGCGGGCAAGGTGGTCGGCTACCAGCTGTGGACGCTCCGGCTGCTGGGAGTCCTGATCTCCTACCTGCTGGCGCTCGCGGTCTTCCGCCTGCTGCACGCGCGTCTGCGACTGAGCCGGCAGCTCGCGCTGGCCCTGACGTTGCTGTTCGTGATCTCTCCGTATGTGTTCGGCCAGGCGTTCCGCCTCGGCACCGACAATCTCGCACTGCTGTTCGTCGTGCTGGCGATCGAGCGGTTCGAGGCGTTCCGCGAGTCGGATCGGCTCGGCCCATTCGTCGTCGGGTGCGGGTGCGCCGCGCTGGCCATGCTGACGCGGCAGAGCACGCTGTTCCTGGTCGCAGTGGCCGGCGCTTACGCGCTCCGCCCGGCGGCGCGGGTGTCGGTAGGGGCACGGGTGGCGGCTGTCGCGGCGGTCACCCTGGCCTGCGTCCCGACCGGTCTGCTGTTCTTGAACTGGCACGGACTCGTACCGGTAGGCGGAGATCCGAGCTCGTGCGGGCTGTGCGCTCAGGGGTCCGGGTTGAGCACGAGCGGGCTTGAGGTCCAGACGATGGAACTGCTGCTGGCGACGATCGGGCTGTACGGGGTCGTGCTGTTCGCGCCGCAGCTGATCCCCTGGCTGCGCGATGGTCGCCGCACACAGGGGCGCGCGGCCGTCCGCGGCCCGCTGCTCGCCGCGCTCGCCGGAGCGATCCTGCTGCTCGTATTCCACGCCACCCCCGGCCCCCACGCCGCCGGGGACTTCTGGAAGGTTGCGTCGCATCTGCCGACGATCGACGGCAGCTCGCTGCTCTTCTGGGTGCTGGTGCCGCTCGCGGGCGCGGTGCTGGTGGTACGTCTACGCGTCGCTGCCCGGCCCTGGCTGCCCGCCGTGTTCGCCGCATGCATCCTGATCTCCGCCGTGGCCATCCACTACCCGTGGCAGAAATACGTCGATCCGGTCGCCGTGCTTCTGTTGCTGCTGACTGCGCGGCCAGCCGAGTTCGGGCCGTGGCGGAACTTTGCCGGCGCCGCGGTGCTGGCGGCCGCGTTCGTCGCCTACGCCGCCGACTACTCCGCACACGAATCGACTCCCCGCAGCCGAGCCCCGACTGCCATGAGCCCGGCCCGCCGGTTGGTAGCCTCGCCCCGTGTCGCCCGTCGTCACGAGGCCTGAGGCCGCCGACCCGCAACCGGCCGCCGCCGGCGGCGGCAGCCGTGGGCACCGGTCACGGGTTACCTTCGACCGCGAGCTCGTCGCCGCCGGGGCGCTGGCCGCCGCCCTGGTCGCGATCGCCTTTCTCACCAAGGCCTCGTTCGCGGGCGCGAACCTCGGCGCCAACACGTGGACCGAGATCGTGCTCGTCGTGGTCGGAGCGGGTCTGTTCGGCGCGGTCGCCCTGCTCGGCGGCCCCGGCCGGTTCCACGGGCTCTCGGCGCTCGCCCTGTTCGCGGTGCTGGCGGCACTGACGTATGCCTCGATCGGCTGGTCGGTGCAGCCCGACAACTCGTGGCTCGAGGGCAACCGAACCCTGGCCTACCTGGCCGCCTTCGGGGGGGCGATCGCGCTCTCGCGACTCGCGCCGAACGGCTGGCGGGCTCTGATCGGCGGGGTGGCGATAGCTTCGCTGGCGCTGAGTGCGTGGGCGCTGCTGACGAAGGTGTTTCCCTCCGGGCTGGACGCGAGCGACACGCTCGGGCGCCTGAATGCGCCGTTCGGCTACTGGAACGCGATCGGCCTGGCCGCCGCGATCGGGCTCCCGGGCTGTCTGTGGGCCGGCGCTCGCGAGCGGGCCGGGAGGCTTGCGCGGACGGTCGCCGTGCCGGCGATCACGGTGCTGGTGGTCGCGCTCGTGATGTCCTACGGTCGCGGTGCGCTCGCGGCGGCGGTGGTCGGTCTTGCCATCTGGTTTGCCGCGGTGCCCTTCAGGTTGCGCGCGGCGCTGGTGCTGGCCCTTGGCGTGGCCGGAGCCGGTGGCGTATTGATCTGGGCGCTGAACTCGGATCCGCTGACGCACGACAACGCCGCGCTGTCGGCGCGGGTTTCTACCGGGCACACGTTCGGGCTCGTGCTCGTCGTCGGTCTGCTCGTGGTGACCGCCGCGGGCTATGCCGCGGCAGTGCTCAGCGAGCGCGCGACGGTACCGGCGCCGGCGCGCCGGCGGGTGGGTTTCGCGCTGCTGGCTGCGGTCGGGCTGCTGGCTGTGGGCGGGATCGCAGCGGTGGCAGCATCGCGCCGCGGGTTGACCGGAGAGATCTCGCACGTGTGGAACCAGCTGACGACGTCCTCCTCCCATGTCGGCAGCAATCCGAGCAGGCTCGTGCAACTCGGCTCGAGCCGACCGCTCTACTGGCACGAGGGGCTGCTCGTGGGTGCGCACCACCCGTTCGTGGGAGCGGGCGCCGGGAGCTTCCAGACCGCGAGCTTGAGATACGTGAAGAGCAAGTGGGCGGTCGCAGCGCACGCGCACAGCTACCTCTTTCAGACCTTTGCCGACCTCGGGGTGATCGGGCTGGCCGTGAGCCTGGCCGTGCTCGTCGCCTGGGGGCTGGCCGCCGCACGCGCCCTCAGCATCCGCGCGCCCCGCGCCGGGCCCGAGCACGGTGCCGAGCGGACCGGGATGTTCACCTTGCTCGCCGTTGTGGTCATCTTCGGCGTGCATTCCGCGATCGACTGGACATGGTTCGTACCGGGCGTTGCGCTGCCCGCGCTGATCTGCGCGGGCTGGCTGGCCGGCCGCGGTCCTCTGGGCGAACCCGCGTCGCGGCTCACGCGACTGCGTGGGGTGGGCAGCGCGCCGGCGGCGTACGCGGGCGTGACGTTGATCGCGGCGGTCGGGCTGACCTGCGCGTGGTTCGTCTGGCAGCCCCTGCGCGCCGCAAATGCCGACGCCGCGGCCGTCACGGACAGCATCAGCGGAAACACCCGCGCCGCATTCGCCGATGCGCGGGCGGCCGTGGCGCAGGATCCGGAGTCGGTCGAGCCACTCGACCAGCTGAGCTCGCTGTACGTGCAGGTCGGCCTCCGTCAGCTGGGCCGAATCGAGCTGCTCCGGGCCGCCTCGCTCCAGCCGGCGAACCCGCAGGTGTGGGTCCAGCTCGGCGAGTACGACCTACTGACGCTCCACCGCCCCGCGGCCGCGCTGGGCGAGCTCCGGCATGCCCGGCTACTGGACCCGAGCGCGCCGTCGATTGGGAACGACATCGCGGCGGCGGATGCGGCGATCGCCGCCGCGAAGAGCGGTTGACGGTGCCGGGAGCGGGCGCCACGTGGCGACAAGCGCCCGCCCGGCCCGTCGGTCAGCCGCTGACGGCTGAAAACCCTTCGGAGACCTTCGACCAGTTCACCGTGTCCCACCACGCGTCGAGATAGTCCGGACGACGGTTCTGATAGTAGAGGTAGTAGGCGTGCTCCCACACGTCGACGCCCAGCAGTGGCGTCTTGCCGTCGGAGATCGGGCTGTCCTGGTTCGGGGTCGAGACGACGGTCAGCCCCGAGGAGTCATGGACCAGCCACGCCCAACCTGAACCAAAGCGCTTGATGCCGGCGTCCTTGAGCGCCGCCTTGAACTCGTCGAAGGAGCCGAACGCGGAGTCGAGCGCCTCGCGCAGGGCGCCGTCGGGCTCGCCGCCGCCGTCGGGGCTCATCCACTCCCAGAACAACGAGTGGTTGTAGTGGCCGCCGGCGTTGTTGCGGACCGCCGCCTGCTTGTCCGAGGGAATCGAGTCGAGATTCCGGAGCACCTCCTCTACGGGCTTGTCGGCCCACTCGGTGCCCTCGAGCGCTGCGTTCGCGTTGGTCACGTACGCCTGGTGATGCTTGTCGTGATGCAGGTGCATCGTCTCTTCGTCAATGTGCGGCTCGAGTGCGTTGTAGTCGTAGGGGAGGGGCGGGACTTCGAAGGCCATTGGGCAAGCTCCTTGGGCGGAATTTCCGAGCTATCGACTTCTATCAGAGCGGGCGCCGCCTCACGGTTTCTGCTCACTGCGGGCGCCCGGCGTAAGTGCCCACGAAACATCACCCGCTTCCGGCTGGGCCCCGAACACTGTGCAAGGGCCTGGCTCTGAGCCACCCGGTTGCCCACACTTCGCTTGCACCCGCGGACGGCGTGACGTTCTTGGGGTCTCGCTCAGCGTCCGGCTCAGCGCCCGTCAGCCGGCTCGTGCGCTTCTCGTCGCGGCCATTACGCTTCTGCGACCCGATGACGCGCCTATCGACCTACTTCCTGCCCACCGAGCGCGAGCCGCCGGCGGACGCAGAGGCGATCAGCCACAAGCTGATGGTCCGCGCCGGCCTGATCCGCCAGGTCGGCTCCGGGTTGTGGTCGTGGCTGCCCGCGGGCTGGCGGGTGCACGAGAAGATCGTGCAGATCGTGCGCGAGGAGATGGACGCGATCGGCGGGGGCGAGATGCTGATGCCGGTCCTGCACCCCGCCGAGCCGTGGCGCAAGACCGGGCGCTACGACATCACCGAGGTGTTCAAGCTGAACGATCGCCGCGGCGCAGAGATGGTGCTGGCCTTGACGCATGAGGAGATCGTCACCGGTCATATCGCGGCGGCTGTCAAGTCCTATCGCGACCTGCCGCTGATCCTCTACCACTTCCAGGTCAAGGAGCGCGACGAGGCGCGTCCCCGCGCCGGTGTCCTGCGCACGCGCGAGTTCATCATGAAGGACGCCTACACGTTTGACCGCGACGAGGAGGGCCTCGACGTGGCGTATGAGAAGCACGTTCGGGCCTACGACCGGATGTGCGACCGGATCGGCTTCGAGTGGTACCGCGTCGAGGCCGACGTGGGGATGATGGGGGGCACGGGCGCGCACGAGTACATGGCGCCGTGCGCCGCCGGCGAGAACGATGTTGTGCTCGCGCCGGGGTATGCCGCCAACATCGAGGTCGCGACCGCCGACGCCCAGCCGGTGCAGCTCCCCGGGCCGCTCGATTCACCCGAACCGGTCGACACGCCGAACCTGACCACGATCGACGCGGTCGCCACGCACCTGCAACTGCCTGCCGGCGCGCTGCTGAAGGCCTTCCCGGTGATCGCCGATGACGGCGAGATGAAGCTGGTGATGCTCCGCGGCGACCATCGGGTCAACGAGATCAAGCTCGGGCTGGCGCTCAAGCAGCGCTCGCGGCCCGCTACCGCCCAGGAGGTCGAGGAGCGGCTTGGACCACCGGGGTCGATCGGCCCGGTCGGCGACCACGGAGTGTCGATCTACCTCGACGCCGCAGTGGCCACCGCTGCCGGCGCAAATTACGTCACCGGGGCCAACCGGCCCGACACGCACCTCAAGGGCGTCCAGCCGGGCCGGGATTTCGCCTTCGAGACCGTTGATGTCCGCACGGTCCAGGTGGGCGACACGATCAACGGCGGCGCGGTCCGGATCGAGCCCGCGATCGAGGTCGGCAACATCTTCAAGCTGGGGCTGCGCTACTCGGTCCCGCTCGGCGCCACCTACCTCGACGAGCACGGGCACAGCCAGCCGATCTGGATGGGCTCCTACGGGTTCGGGCCGGCGCGCGCCGCCGCCGCGACGGTCGAGCAGTTCGCGGACGAGAAGGGAATCTCGTGGCCGAAGGCGATCGCCCCGTTCGACGTAGAGCTCGTCGTGATCGGCGACGAAGGGTCGGAACCGCGGGCGCTGGCCGACGAGCTCTACGGCGAGCTGACCGGCAGTGGACTGACTGTGCTCTACGACGATCGCGCCGCCGGACCGGGCGAGAAGTTCGCCGACGCCGAGCTGCTCGGCTGCCCGGCCCGGGTCACGGTTGGGCGCAAGACGCGCGAGAGCGGCGAGATCGAAGTTCAGGTCCGCCGCGGCCGCGAGCCGCGGAGCGTTCCGATCGCCGGCGCCGCCGGGGCGATCGGGGCGCTGTTCCGCACCTTGCCCTAGGACCGCGATGGCACCGATCTCCAAGCGCAGGTTGTTCGGGATCGATCGCTCCGGACCGCCTCCCCGCCAGACCCTGTCCGACCAGCCGCTGAACCCGTGGACGATCCCGAACGCGATCGGATACATCCGGCTCGCGGCGATCCCGGCCTTCTTGGCGGTGGGCCTGAGCAGCCGCTACGGCCACTCGACGCTGGCCGCGGTGATGTTCGGCTGCATCGGCTGGGCGGACTACTTGGACGGGTTCGCCGCCCGTCTGACCGGCCAATACAGCCGGCTCGGCGCGTTGCTCGATCCGATCGTCGACCGGCTGCTGGTGATCTCCGGGATGGTGATCTGCTGGCACTTCGGCCTCCTGCCCCGATGGGCCATCGTCGTGGTCGTCGCGCGCGAGGTGTTCATGCTCGCGCTGAGCCGCTTCGCGATGCGCCGGGGGGTCGAGATCAAGATCAACTGGCTGGGGCGGCTCGGCGTCGCGCCGATCATGGGAGCGCCGTTCTTCGCCATCGCGGAAGTCCACTGGCTCGCCGTCGTGCTGCTCTACGTCGGCATGGCGCTTGCCTTGTCGGCCACGGTTATGTACGTTCGCAGTGGGGTCTTGGAGCTGGGGCAGCGCAAACTCTCAACCTAAGCTTGACCCTCTGGAAACGGCGGATATACTCGCCCTGCAGCCACACCGAAATCCGCAGTACGGGAGGCCTTTTCTGTATGGACACGTTCCCCGACCTGGGCTCACTGACGGACCAGGAGCTCAAGGACTTGATCAAGGACTTGACGACCGAGGAGATGGAGATCTCTTATACGCGCCGCATCCTGCACGGCAAGATCGACATTCTTCGCGCCGAGCTGGTCAACCGGCTGCGCAAAAAGCAAGAGGGGGGAGAGAACGTCATCTCCGGCGCGGACATCCAGCAGCTGACAGACATCCTCGCCGGCCGTGTTCCGGCCGTGGACTCTGAGTAGCGGGGGTCAACCGCCGTGGCCCAGCACTGCCCTGAGTGCGGCTTTGCCAACGGCGATGGCGCCAACTACTGCCAGCGCTGCGGCGCTTTTCTAGTGCAAACAGAGGCGCCTCCAGGCGCCACCACCGCGAGCTACAAAGTGGGAGAAGGCGACGAGCTGGAACCGATGGACATGCGCGACCTGCCGGCCCGCGGGCGCGCGCTCGTGATCCGGACTGGAGGCGGCCGGGCCGGAGAGATCTTCCCGCTCGAGCAGGACCGACTGACGGTAGGCCGGCGGCCTGATGCCGACATCTTCCTCGACGACGTCACCGTCTCACGCGACCACGCGATTCTCGTGCGCCGCGGCGAGGAGTTCTACCTCGACGACTGCGGCTCGCTCAACGGAACCTACGTCAACCGCCGCCGGATCGAGTCCCACCACCTGTCCGACGGTGACGAGCTGCAGATCGGCAAGTACAAGCTCGCCTACCTGAGCCGCTGATGCCACCGAGTACCGACACCCAAGCCCCCGACGTCGAGCTTCCCGAGCCCGCGACGCCGCCCGGTGCGGAAACCGACCGTCCACGCCAGAAGGCGGTCACCATCGGGATGGTGTGCAAGGCACTGCACCAGGAGTTCCCGGACATCTCGATCTCCAAGATCCGTTACCTGGAAGACCAGAAGCTGCTCTCGCCGCGCCGCACGCAAGGGGGCTACCGGCTGTACACCCAGTCAGACGTGCAGCGGCTGCGGACGATCCTCCGGCTTCAGCGCGACGAGTTCCTGCCCCTTCGCGTAATCCGCCAGGAACTCGCCGGCGGCCGCTCGGACAGCGAGGTCGCAGCGCCCGGGGAAACGCGCGCGCTCCGCCGCGCCGCCTCGGTGACGGTGCGCGATCCCGGCTCGTTGTACTCGCTCGAGGACGTCGTCGAAGAGACCGGCGCGGACCCGAAGCTGGTGCGCGAGCTGGTCGAGTTCGGGGTGATCAAGGGCGAGAACCGCGGCGCCGTTCGCTACTTCGACGAGACCGAGCGCGAGATCATCCGCGCGGTCTCGGAGCTCGCGCGGTACGGCGTCGGCGGCCGCAACCTGCGCGTATTCAGGAGCTCGGCGGATCGGGAGGCCCAGCTGCTGCAGTCGATCCTCGCCCCGGCGCTGCGCTCGCGCAATCCGGAGCGCCGCAAGGAGGCAATCGAGGCGCTTGAGAACCTCGCCTCGGTGACCACCCACCTCAAGCACCTGCTGCTGATCCGCGACCTGCGGAAAATCGCCACCTAGACGGCACGCCCGTGAGCGCCGACACCGTCGATCTGCGCGACCACATCCGCGATATCCCCGACTTTCCCAAGCCGGGGATCGTGTTCAAGGACATCACCCCGATGCTCTTGAACCCGAGCGCGCTCGACGCAGCAATCGCGCGGCTGTCGGCGTTCGCGCAGCCGCTCGCCGTCGACTTCGTGGTTGCCGCCGAGGCGCGTGGGTTCATTCTCGGGGCGGCGATCGCCCGCCAGTTGGGGGCGGGCTTTGTGCCGGCGCGCAAGCCGGGGAAGCTGCCGTCCGAGACGGTCAGCGCCGAGTACGTGCTCGAGTACGGAGTCGACGCCCTCGAGGTCCACGCCGACGCGCTCGCCGGCGGTCACCGCGTTCTCGTCCACGACGACCTGCTGGCGACGGGCGGCACCGCCACGGCGCTGTGCGAGCTGGTCGAGCGGCTCGGCAGCATCGTTGTCGCCTGCGCGTTCGTGATCGAGCTGAGCTTCCTCGGCGGCCGCGAGCGGCTCGAGCCGCGGCCTGTGCACGCGCTGATCAACTTCGAATCTGAGTAGCGGTGGCGACTGCTCGAAAGAGCCGCACGATCGCGGCGTCTCCGGAGCGCGTCTGGGAGGTGGTCGGCGATCCGCACCACTTTCCTCGCTGGTGGCCGGGGGTCGGGAGGGTGGAGGGGGTCGGCCCGAACGTGTTCACCCAGGTGTTCACGACCAAGAAGGGCCGCGCCGTACGGGTGGACTTCCGGGTGCTCGAGTCCGAGGAGCCGCTTTACCGCGTGTGGGAGCAGGAGATCGCCGGCACGCCGTTCGAGCGGGTCCTGACCGAGTCGGTCACACACGTGAAACTCGAGCCCGCGGATGGCGGGACGGTGGTGACGGTCGAGCAGCAGCAGAAGCTCAAGGGCTACAGCCGGACCGGTGGGTTGATGCTTCGCCGGGCCACCAACAAGCGGCTTGACGAGGCGCTCGCGACGCTCGCCCAGCTGTTTGACTAGGGCTACAGGGTCTGGCCGGCCTGAGGCGCGCCGACCAAGACGATCTGGCCGGGAGCCTTGGGCTTGGCCTGGGTCTCGAGCGTCACCACGAGGTTCCGGAAATGCGACGCGTTGCTCGGCAGTGGTCCCTCGGTTGACAGCCTGCCGTTGCTGCCGACGCCGGGACTGACGAACCCGAGCAGCTTCGCGTCAGCGCCGGAGTTGTACAGCCACACCGCGTAAGCATTGTGCTTCGTGTTCGCCGGCATGTGCTGGGCCAGCAGCGCCACGCCGGTGCTGGAGCCGCTCTGGAGCACCTCGGCGACGCCCGCGGGCGACGTCGAGCCGGAGCTGCTGTTGCCCGGTGGTTTCATGTTCACCTGGGCGATCACCTTGGCCTTGCCCGTGGTCGACGTCCCGGTGCCGGTCGTCGTCGCGCCCGTCGTGGTCGGCGGGGCCGCCGGAGTCGAGGCCTGCTTGGGCTTGTTCGAGCTGCCACCGCTCGTCGCGATCAGGATCACCACGACCGCGACCACGACCGCCACGCCGAGGCCGATCAGGACGGCGCCGCCGGTGCGCGACCGTCGTGCGGCATCGTCGCCGGACGGACCGCCGAGCGGAATGCCGGTACGTCCCAGCTCGCGCTCGGGCTCGGGCGGGCGCCTGCGTGGGGCGCGCTCGGCGGCCTCCGCAGCGCCCGCAGCCGCGATCGGCTCGGCCAGCGGCGGCTCAGAAGGCTCCGAGGCCGCCGGTCGGCTCGCGGCACCCGCGTCGGCGGGGATGTCGGGCAGGCCCGTGCTGGCCAGCGGTCGCAACTCGGAGGCGACCACGCGCGCCCACGCTCGCTCCGAAGCGGACTCACCGAGCTGCGCGTGGACGTCGTCGGCCTCGAGTGGCGCCAGCTGTCCCAGCAGGTAGTCGGTGATCAGCCCGCGGCGATCGTCGGCCACCCGAGTCTGGGGTCCGAGCGCGTCCAACGCTTGCAACGCTCGATCGCGTACGCCGGCCCGATCGATCGACAGCAGCTTGGCGATGTCGTCGTAGCTGCGGCCGCGCTGCATTACGAGCTGCAGCACGGCCCGCTGGTCCGGCGGCAGGCTGTCTAAGGAGGCCATGAAGAGGCTGTAGCGTAGAGAAGCCGGGTTCCGAATGCGTAATCCGGGCGCCGGATTGCGGGGGCGCTATTGTGCCGCGGCCATGGCCTTCGAGCTCCCGTACCGCCACGGACGCGGCTTCGACGGCCTCTACGGGCTGGTGCTCACGGAGGTCGCGGAGGACCGGATCTCGGCCGAGGTCGAGGTCCGCGACGAGCTCAAGCAGCCCGCCGGGCTGGTGCATGGCGGCGTGTACGCGTCGATCGCCGAGAGCATCGCGTCGCTGGGAACCGCGTTCGGCGTCTCGGCCGACGGCCAGATGGCGATGGGGCTGTCGAACCAGACGAGCTTCCTGCGGCCGATCACCGAGGGGACCGTGCACGCGACGGCGGTGGTCAAGCACCGCGGCCGGACCACGTGGGTGTGGGAGGTCGAGATCACCGACGATCAGGGCCGGCTATGCGTGCTGACGCGCATGACCGTCGCGGTCCGCGATCGCCCGCCTGACGTGGAGGTCATCCCCCGTAGCGGTTCGTGATCGGCATCCGCCGGTCGCGCCCGAACGCCTTGGTTGTGATCTTGATCCCGGGCGGCGCCTGCCGGCGCTTGTACTCCGAGCGGTCGACGAGCGCGATCACGCGGTCGACGTCGTGGGCGTCGAAGCCGCGCAGGATCAGCTGATCGCGACCGAAGTCGTCGGCCACGTACCCCTCGAGAATCGGGTCGAGCAGGGGGTAGGGGGGCAGTGAGTCCTCGTCGCGCTGGTCGGGCCTGAGCTCCGCGCTCGGCGCCCGGTCGATGATCGACTCCGGAATCGGCCCAT
This sequence comes from uncultured Solirubrobacterales bacterium, assembly GCA_963794825.1. Lineage (GTDB taxonomy): Bacteria > Actinomycetota > Thermoleophilia > Solirubrobacterales > Solirubrobacteraceae > Palsa-465. Next base: position 837,313 of record CAWCFB010000001.1, on the reverse strand, counting down.
CGCCGTCGCCGCCGGCGCTGCGATACCGCGCGAGCTCGTAGACGAGCGTCTTCGGACAATCCTTGATCACGGCGAACCCGCCGGCGCTGTCCCCGTACAGCGTCGAGTAGCCGACCGCCATCTCCGACTTGTTGCCGGTGGTCAGCACCAGCCAGCCGAACTTGTTCGAGAGCGCCATCAGCAGGTTCCCGCGGATCCGGGCCTGCAGGTTCTCCTCGGTCAGGTCCGGCTCGCGGTCCCCGAACACGTCCTTGAGCATCTGGTCGTAGCCCTCCATCGCGGACGCGATCGGAAGCTCGAGCAACTCGACGCCGAGGTCCGCCGCGAGCTTGCGTGCGTCGCCCTGGGTGTCGGACGACGAGTACGGCGAGGGCATCACGACGGCGGTGACGAACTCCGGCCCGAGCGCATCGACCGCGATCGTCGCGACGAGCGCCGAGTCGATCCCGCCCGACAGGCCGAGAACCACGTGGCGGAAGCCGTTCTTGGCCACGTAGTCGCGCAGCCCGAGCTCGAGCGCGGCGTACACCTCGGCGGTCGGGTCAAGGAGCTCCGCGACCGGACCGCCGACGGTGTGCTCTTCGCCGCCCGCCGGCGGAAGGGGCAGCTTCGCGATCACCCGGCAATGCGGGTCGGCGCGGCGCATCGCCGGACGGTGGCGGGGATCGCGCAGGCGCGCGCTGCGCGCTCCCTCGGAGTCGACGTTCACCACCAGCAGCTCCTCCTCGAACTGCCGGGCGCGAGCGATCACCGTGCCTTCGTGGTCGATCACCACCGAGTGGCCGTCGAACACGAGCTCGTCCTGGCCCCCGACGAGCGCGCAGAACGCGACCACGGCGAGGCTATCCCGCGCGCGCTGGACGAGCATCCGCTCACGCTCGAGCCCCTTGCCGGCGTGGTAGGGCGAGGCCGAGATGTTCACGAGCAGCGTGGCGCCGGCGAGCGCCTCCTCGGACGCGGGCGGCCCCGGCTCCCAGATGTCCTCGCAGACGGTGAGGCCCGCCGTGAGGTCTCCGAGATCGACGAGCGCGCCGCCAGGGCCCGACTGGAAGTAGCGCTGCTCGTCGAACACGCCGTAGTTCGGCAGATACACCTTGCGGTAGATCGCGCTGACGCGGCCCTCGGCGAGCACCGCGCACGCGTTGTAGACGTCGTCGGCCCGCTCGGGGAACCCGACCAGCGCGACGGCGTCGCCCACGTGAGTCGCGATTCGCTCGAGCGCCGCGCGCGCGTCGGCCAGGAAGTGCTCCTTGAGCAGCAGATCCTCGGGTGGATAGCCGGTCAGGATCAGCTCGGGGAACAGCACGAGCTGCGCGCCTGCCTCACGCGCGCGCCCGAGCCACTCGACGATCTTCGCCTCGTTGCCGGCGATGTCGCCGACCGTAGGGTTCATCTGGCAGAGGGCCAGTCGCAGCGGTTCGCGCATGTACACAGAATGTCAGGACACCGGCAGTGCGCGCCGGCTTGCGGGCTGCGGAGCTCCCTTGCCGAGCCAAAACTGGACGAACGTCCTCAGCAGTGGATCAGCCGGCGAGGCGACGCGCAGCATCCGGGTCCAGGCGAGCGCGATCAGGCCGCTGGTTCCCGGCCGCGGGGCGAGGATCACGGCTTGGCCGGTCGCGCTCAGCGCGGGGGTGAACGCGGCCCCGAGCTCCGCCGCGAGTGTCTTCAGGCCGGGCGGCGGCGCCTTGGTCCCGTACATGATCACCACGTTGCCCAGCGAGAGGGCCTGCAACAGCTGGTTGTCATCCAGCGGCCGCTGATCCTGGGTGACCGGTTCGGGAACGTGGGCGCCGCTGGTCGGCGGATCCGAGCTGTAGGGCGGTTGTAGCCGCCCGGTGGGCAGGTACGCGTCGCCCAGATCCTTGTACGCGGTGCCGGGACCGACCTGCCCGCCGCCCACGCCGGCCGCGTCGTTGCCCGCGAAGTACCCGGAGAGCAGCGCGATCGCCCCGATCGAGAGGATCAGCGACGCGACCACGATCGCCACGCGCTCGATCAGGCGCCCCGTGCGCGAGTCCCAATCCAACTACGTGGTCGGGACGGTGGCGCGCCGCGGGCCCGAGCCGTTGCTTTGGGCGACGCCGGCGACGTCCGCGAGCTCCGCGATCGCGCCACGGAGCTCCCCGGCCAGCGATTCGACGTCGGCCAGAGCGTCGTAATCGGCCGTCAGGCCGAAGTTGAGCTGGCCGTTGTAGCTCATGATCGCGATCCCGAGTGCGGTGTTCTCGGCCAGCGGCACCATCGGGTAGATCCGCTCGAGCTCGCGACCGAGCACGTACAGCGGGAACTGCGGACCCGGAACGTTCGTGACAACCAGGTTGAACAGCCGCTGGCGGGCCTGCAGGCGCGCCGCCTGGGCCATGATCGTCGGTGGGGCGAACCCCGTGAGCTCGGTCAGCACCTGTGCGCCGACGGCTTGCCCGGAATCCTTGATGCCGTCCATCGCGCGGCGGATCGTGAGCAGCCGCTGAACCGGGTCGGTGATCCCGACCGGCAGCGGTGCCCACATCGCGGCGACCTTGTTGCCGAGCGCACCGCGTTCGACGTCGGCGCGCACGGAGACCGGCACCATCGCCTTCAGCGTCAGCTCGTCGGTGTCGTGGCCGTGGCTGCGCATGTAGTTCCCCAGCGCACCCGCGACCGCGGTCAGCACGACATCGTTGACGGTCCCGCCGAGCGCATTCTTGATCGCCTTGAACTGGCTCAGGTCGCCATCGACCCAGACGAACCTCCGGTGCGGGCCGATGCGGACGTTGAACGGGCTCGCCGGCGCGGCGTTGAGTCCCGCCCACGCCATCGCGCCGAGGCCGACCAGCCCGGTCGCCACCCGTTCGGCGACTTGGCGCGGTCCGCGGAACAGGGCTCGGGCCCCGCGCACGATCTCGGTCGGGACGGTGGCGCGCTCGAGCAGCGCGTCAGCCAGCAGCTGGGCGTTGCTGGGCAGCGGGCGGGGGTGCCACTCGTGGTCGGCCGGCGCAACGGGCGCCGGGTCGGGCGAGGTGTCGAACAGCACCGTGGCGATGTCGACGCCGGAGACCCCGTCGACCAGCGCGTGGTGGGTCTTCGAGAGCAGCGCAAAGCGACCACCGTCGAGCCCGTCGACGAGCCACAGCTCCCACAGCGGGCGGTTGCGGTCCAGCGCCTGCGAGAACACCCGCCCGGCCAGCCGTTTGAGCTCCTCATCGCCCCCGGGCTTCGGCAGCGCGGTGTGGCGGACGTGATAGGCGGCGTTGAAGTGCGGGTCGTCGACCCATACCGGACGGCCCTGTTCGAGCGGCACGAAGGCGAGCCGTTGGCGGTAGCGCGGTACGAGATGGAGCCGCGAGACGATCTCGGAGACGAGCTCCTCGTGAGCTGGGACCGGGCCCTCGAAAACCGTCACGGCAGCGACATGCATGTGCGCGGAATCGCGCTCGAGGTGCAGAAACGAGCTGTCGAGGCCCGTCAGGCGATCGGGATTGGCCACGCGGGGATTCTTGCAGGGGACCGCACATTGGGCGTTCGTTAGTTGCCGAACGAGTGTGAGCGGGCGCACACAATCCCGGGTGGTGCCAGCTAGCCTGAGCGCGTCGTTTCATTCGGCCTGCCGAATCGTCCTGCCCATGTGGGACGAACGGGGGACCCGCTGCCGGACCCAGCACCGAGGTGCCGTCCGGCCGGGGCGAATCGACTGCCGTGGCGCACGCCCGACTGCAGTTGTAGCGACCCGAAGACAGCGCGCCTGCGCGCTGCCGGAAGGCCGCGAGCCCGTCAGCTAACCCCGTAGGCAACTGGCCGGTTCACAAAGGAGGACCTCACGATGAGGCCCAGCTTCACGCTGCAACGAACGCGTCGCGTCCAGATGGCCGTCGGCGCGCTGACACTGATGGTTCCCGCATCCGCGTACGCTGTGGCGGCGACGGGTGCGGCCAAAGCGGCGCCTGGTGCGCCGAAAACCACGATCCCGAGCCAGGTGCAATACGGCCACCGGGTGCAGGTCACCGGCCATGCGCCAGCCGCCGACGTCGGGAAGCGGATCGCGCTCCAGTTCTCGAGAGCGGGCCGCTCCTGGCACTCGCTCGCCACGACGACCGTCGGACACGCCGGGGGTTTCCGATTCTCGGCCCAGCTCCGGCATTCGGGGCTGCTGCGGGTGGCCGGAGGCGGCGTGCAAACCGCCGCCAGCGCCGGCACTACCCAGGCGGCGATTGCGGCCAGTGGACCGCGGTGGGTCCGCGTTCGCGCGCGGTTCTCGGTACCGCGGCGCCCATACAACGCCCTGGGCGGCCAGGCCGTGCACGTGCGCGGCCAGCTTGAGCCCTGGGTCGCGGGGCGCCACATCGAGCTGCAGGTGCGCTCCGGCGCCGCGTGGCGGACCGTCGCCACCGGCCGGACCGGCAGCCGCGGCGGCTTTGACCTGCGCTACACGCCCCGCGCGGCCGGCGATCGTCCGCTGCGGGTCCGGTTCGCCGGCGACCGCCTGAACTCGCACGCGTCGGCCCTGGCCGGCAGCGTCGGCTCGTTCACGCAGAGCGTCGCCTCGTGGTACTCGGACGGCGGCTCAACCGCCTGCGGGTTTCACGCCTACTACGGCGTCGCCAACAAGACGCTGCCGTGCGGCACCAAGGTGACCTTCTCCTACGGCGGGCGCACGGTCACCGCGACGGTCGATGACCGCGGTCCGTTCGTCGCCGGCCGCGAGTGGGACCTCAACCAGAACACGGCGGGCGCGCTCGGCTTCGGCGGCGTGGCCACGGTCTGGTCGAGTAGGTAAAGAAGTGGGGAAGCCCCCGGCGCATGCGCCGGGGGCCCGGGCCGCGCATGCGCGGCCCGGCCGGGGGGTGCATGCACCCCCCGGGAACACCTCTAAGCGGCCTGAACCGCCACCTCGACCTGCTGGCGCGAGTCGCGGGAGCGGATCAGGATCAGGCACAGCGCGAACCCGAGCACCGCGAACCCGGCGCCGGTCAGGAATGCCGTGTGGAATCCCTGGGTCAGCGCGTACTTGAGCGGGCCGTGGTGTGTCGAGAGCAGGTTCGACGTGCGGCTGTCGGCGATCGTCGCCAGCACCGCGAGCCCGAGCGCCCCGCCGATCTGCTGCGCGGTGTTGATCAGCCCGCTGGCCAGGCCGGCCTCATGATCCTTCACGCCCGTGACGGCCGCGATCGTGACCGGAACGAATGAGGCGCCGAGGCCGATACCGGCCAGCAGCGAGGGCCCGAGGATGTCGGACAGGTACGCCCCGTGGGTCGGCACCTGCGAGAACCACACGAGCCCGGCCGCGACCAGCAGCAGTCCCGCCAGCAGCACCGGCTTGAAGCCGATCCGGGTCACCAGCTGCGACGCGACGCCGGCCGTGATGATGATCGAGACGGCCAGCGGCAGGTAGGAGAGCCCGGCGTGGATCGCGCTGTACCCGAGCACCTGCTGCATGTACAGCGAGATGAAGAAGAACATCGAGAACAGCGACGCGCCGATCAAGAGACCGGTGACGTTCGCCCCGGTGACCGTCGGCAGCCGGAAAATCCGGAACGGCATCAGCGGCGCCTTCGAGCGCAGCTCGATCACCACGAACGCGGCCAGGAGCGCGATCGCTCCGGCGAGCATCCCGACCGTTTGCAGCGAGCCCCAGCCGGCGCTGTGCGCGTCGACCAGCGCGTAGACGAGCAGCGACAGCCCCGCCGTTACGGTTGCCGCGCCGGCGAAGTCGAACCGGCGGTGCTCTGCGTCGGCCGTGGTTTCCGCGATCAGGCGGGGAGCCACGATCGCCGCTGCGATCCCGATCGGGGTGTTGACGAACAGCACCCACTGCCAGCCCAGACCGCTGGTGAGGATCCCCCCGAGTAGCACGCCCGCGGCGCCGCCCGAGCCGGCCACCGCGCCCCACACGCCCAGCGCTCGGTTGCGCTCAGCGCCTTCGGTGAACGTCGTCGTGACGATGGACAGCGCGGCAGGGGAGAGCAGCGCGGCGCCGAAGCCCTGTACGGCACGCGCCGCGATCAGCCAACCGGGGCTCTGCGCCAGCCCGCCGAACAGCGACGCGATGGCAAAGATGACCAGACCGAGCATGAACACCTTGCGCCGGCCCAGCAGGTCGGCGACGCGACCGCCCAGCAGCAGGAAGCCGCCGAAGGTGAGCACGTACGCGTTGACGACCCAGGACAGGGAGTCCTGGCTGAAGTGCAGGCCGCGGCCGATCGAGGGCAGCGCGACATTGACGATCGAGGCGTCGAGGACGACCACGAACTGCGCGATCGCCAGCAGCGCCAGGATGATTCCTTTGCGTTTTTCTGTGGCTGGTGAAGACATGCGTACCTCTTGGTTTGGGCGGTCTATACTTGTTTCGGAAGCGGAGTTCAGGTTCCGCATAATATTAGCGGAACCGTAACTCCGGTTCCAGTACGACTTTGGTCCTAAGACGAATGAGCTCCACGCGACTCGACAAAGCTTCCCGGCCAATGCGGTCAGATGCAGTCCGCAATCGCGCCCGCGTGCTCGACGCTGCGCGCGAACTGCTCGGCCGCGACGGGCTCGACGCGCAGATGGACGAGATCGCCGCCAGCGCCGGCGTGGGGGTGGGCACCGTCTATCGCCACTTCGAGACCAAGGACGCGCTGCTCCAGGCCATGGCGGCCGACCACTTCGCGGAATTGACGGCCATCGCCGAACAGGCGCTCGCGCAGGACGCCCCATGGCGCGGGTTTGACACCTTCATCCGCCACGGGGCTGAGCAGATGGCGAACAACCGCGCGCTGGCACAGGTCTCCGCGGATCGTCCCGAGCTGATGCAGAGCGCGGCCCAGGAGGCCGATCTATCACGCGGGTTCTTTGGCAAGGTCGAGGAGGTGATCCAGCGCGCGCAGGCCGCCGGCGAGCTCCGCCCGGACTTCGAGCTCTCGGATGTCCCCGCGATCATGTGCTCGCTCGGCGCGCTGCAGATCAGCCCCAAGGGCTACTCCAACTGGCGGCGGATACTGGAGTTCGTGCTCGACGGTCTGCACGGTCCCGGCGGTGGCGATCTGCCGCCGGTGCTGCAGACGCTCCCGCGCGGCGACGTCTGAACCGGGCCGTAGCCTGGGCTTTGCCCATGGCTGCCCGGTGCGTCGCCCATCTCGATATGGACGCGTTCTACGTGTCGGTCGAGCTGCGCCGGCGCCCGGAGCTGCGTGGCCAGCCGGTGATCGTCGCGGGCAGCGGGCCGCGCGCGGTGGTCACCACCGCTTCATATGAGGCGCGGCGGTTCGGGGTCGGCTCGGCGATCCCAGCCTCGCGGGCGCGGCGGCTGTGTCCCTCGGGGGTGTTTCTGGCCCCCGACTTCCCCTACTACCGGGAAGCCTCGCGCGCGGTGATGGCGCTCGTGCGCGATGCCGTCGGCGTGGTCGAGGTCGTGGGCCTCGATGAGGCGTACCTGGACCTCAGCGGGTTGCCGGCGCCACATGCGTTGATGCGTGGTCTGACGGGGTCGATCGAGGCGCAGACCGGGCTGCACTGCTCGGTCGGGATCGGCCCGAACAAGCTGGTGGCGAAGGTCGCCTCGGACGCCGAGAAGCCGCGGGGGTTCGTCGTCCTGACCGCCGAGCAGGCGCGGGTCCGGTTCGCCGGGTCGCCGCCCGGGCTGGTACCGGGGATCGGGCCAAAGACCGCCGAGCGGCTGAGGGCAATGGGGATCTTGACCTTGTCGGCGCTCGCGGCGGCGCCGCTCGAGGTGGTTGGCGGGCGGTTCGGGCCCCGTCACGGCGCCGAGCTGATCCGCCGGGCGCGGTTCGAGGACGATTCGCCAGTCACACAGGAGCGCAAGGTGATCTCCGAATCGCGTGAGACGACGTTCGATGTGGACATCGGCGACCTTGGTCGGCTCGAGGAGGTGTTGGACGGTTTGGTGGCGCGGCTGTGCGAGACGCTCGTGTCGCAGGCGCGGTGCGGGCGCACGATCGGGATTAAGGTCCGGCTGGACGACTTCTCCACCCACACGCGCGCGCGAACGCTGTCCGAGCCGGTGGCCTCCGCGGACCGAGTCGGGCCGGTGGCGTTGTCGCTGCTGCGCGAGTTCGGGGTGCCGCGGCCGCTGCGGCTGCTCGGGGTGCGGGTCGCCGGGCTCGAGCCGGCATCCGAGTCGCAGCTAACGCTGGCGGTGTAGCGCCGCGGCCCCACTGGGGCGCGGCCTCCGCTGGGGCGCGGCCCCCGCCATCCCGCCGCACGATGTCACTCACTTTGGGCGTCGGCCTCGATCCTGTGCAGCAGCCCGGCTCTGCGCCGGGTTATTGCACTCGGTTCCGCGCGCGAGGCGAAGTTTGTGCAGGGGCTGTCAGTACAGGGCTGAGGCGAGCCGGCGGCGCGATTCGCGCGCCAGCGGGTGATCGACGCCGAGCTCGTCGAGGATCCCGACGATCACCCGGCGAATGTCGTCCTTGGATCCGTCGGCCGAGGGGAGCGCGTTCAGCAGCAGGTCGAGTCCCTGCTCGGTATCGCCTTCATCCAGCGCCGTGAACGCGGGGTCCAAGTCGGGAGCGGCCGTCTCAAGTTCGATGCGCGCCCGGAGGCCGTCGGCCGCGAAGCTGCCAGGAATGCGCTTGAGCAACTCGAGCGCCTCGTCCTTGTCGCCCCGCTCCAGCAGGATCTTGGCCAGCGGCACGGCGGCGTCGGCGCGGGTGGGCTCGAGCTCGAGCGCCTTGCGCAGCGACGGCTCGTCGCCCTGCTTCGCCAGCTCCTCGGCTTCGGACGGGACGAGCTGGTCCAGGAACCGCTCGATCTGCAGTGGCGGCTGGGCGCCGATGAACTCGGCCGCGACCTTGCCGTCCTTGAACGCCATCACCGCCGGGATGCTCTGGATCCGGAACTGGCGAGCCAGGTTCTGGTTGGCGTCGGTGTCGACCTTGACGAGCTCGACCTTGCCGGCTCGGTTCGCTACGGCCTTCTCGAGGACGGGGCCGAGCTGGCGGCATGGCCCGCACCATTCGGCCCAGAAGTCGACGACGACTGGCACCTGTTGGGAGCGGTCGAGGACCGCGGTCTGGAAAGTCGACTCGGTGACGTCCATGTGTTTGATGGTAGAACGCGCGCGTGGCCGAACTGGTCGTCCAGCGCGATGGCGTGTCGTTGTCGGTCTCCGACGATGGTGAGGGCGCCCCGGTCGTGCTGTTGCATGGCCTCACGGCGACGCGGCGCTATGTGGTCATGGGGTCCCGGGCCCTGGAACGCAGCGGCCACCGGGTCGTCGCGTACGACGCCCGGGGCCACGGCCGCTCGTCGCCGGCTTCGTCGCCCGATGGTTACTCGTACACCGATCTGGCGGGCGATCTGGCGGCTGTCCTCGATGAGCTGGCAATCGACCGCGCCGTGCTCGCCGGCGCCTCGATGGGGGCCCACACGCTGCTGCGACTAGCTTTGTCAGATCCGGAGAGGGTGGCGGGAATGGTGGTCATAACGCCCGGCTACGACCCGGCGTCGTACTCCGATCCGGCGCGCCTGGCTCACTGGGCCGCGCTTTCGGATGGGTTGCGAAGCGGCGGGATCGACGGGTTCGTGTCCGCCTACGACCTCGAAGCAGTCCCGGCGGGGTTTCGAGACACGGTGGAGAAGGTGATCCGCCAGCGATTGGCGCTGCACGCCGACCTTGGCGCACTCGCCGATGCGCTGCGCGTCGTGCCCGCGTCGGCGCCGTTCGGGGAGTTATCGGAGCTCGGCGCGCTCGAGGGTGTGCCCGCCTCGGTGGTCGCGAGCGCTGACGAGCCGGACCCCGAACACCCGCAGGCGCTGGGTGAGGCGTACGCAGCCGCGATTCCCGGTGCCCGGCTGGTGCTGGACGAGCCTGGCCGGTCACCGATCGCGTGGCAGGGGAGCCAGCTGTCGGCTGTGATCGCTGACGTCGCCGAGCGGGCGGCATGGTGAGCCCCGAGGCGGGCTACTCGGGCACGCCGCTCGTGCGAAAGCTCGGGATCAAGCCGGGGTGCCGGGTAGCGCTGATCGATGCTCCGGACGGGTTCTCGTTGACCGCCCTCCCGGAGGATGTCAGCGTCCGGTCGTCGTTGCGCGGACGGCTGGATGTGATCGTCGCCTTCTCCGTCGCGCGGGGCGCGCTCGAGCGGCGCCTGCCGGCGTTGCGCGGCGCGCTCGATGCGGCTGGCGGGCTGTGGATCGCGTGGCCGAAGCGGGCGTCGGGCGTCGAGACGGACCTGGGCGAGGGCGCCGTCCGCGAGCTCGGCCTCGCCGCCGGGCTCGTGGACAACAAGATCTGCGCGATCGACGAGGTGTGGTCGGGCCTTCGGTTCGTCTACCGGTTACGCGACCGCGGTTAGCCGGCGGTCACGTTCTGGGTGGACGAGAACTTCGGCGCCAGGTAGCCGTTGCCGTCGAAGTGCGCCACCACGCGGAGGTGGTGGCCCCGGTGATGGCGCCCCGGAACCCGCCTGAACCTTGTGGTTGAGCTGAACGTGCAGTCCGGCTGCACAGCGACGACCTGGTAGGAGATCACGTGGGTGCCGAGAAAGAACTCGACGAACGCGTCGCCTCTGCAGGTCAGCGCGGCCGGAATGTAAGACGGGTGGCTGATCGAGACCCGCGTCGTGAACACGTACGGCCGGTGGCGATCGCGCCCGGGCGAGGTGCGCGCGCTGACCCGCGGGACGGGCCTCGGGCTCGGCTCGGTGAAGAACGTCTGGTCGGTCCCGGTAGAGATGACACTCGAGCCGTGCAGCGCGACCAGTCGGTAGTGGAACAGCGTGCCCGGCGCGAGCCCGGCCAGACTCGAAACGACGATCTGGGGCGCGTTGGACGCCTTCAGAAAGCCGCCGCTGGACTGCTGACCGTACGTCGTCGTGGGCCCGTACTGGAACATCCAGGCCGTGGCCGCGCCGTTGGGATAGATCGTGCCGGTCAAGGTGGCCGTCGTCGGGCCCACGGCCACCGGCGAACCGGTGACGGCGATCGCCGGCGGATGGCCGGTGGTCGTGAACGTGCGGTCGGCGCCGGTCGACGTCCCGAACTTGCTCGTGGCCACCAGGCGGTAGTGATATCTCGTCCCCGGGGTCAGCCCGGCGACCGTCGTGCTCGCGGGCACAGCCTTGGTTCCGTGGCCGGCTGGGCGCGTCTTCGTCGTGATGCCGTACGCCGCGGTGAGGCCGTACTGGAAGTAGTACGTGGTCGAGCTGCCCTGCGGGTTGACAGCTCCCGTGAGCACGGCGCTCGAGTCCTTGATCGAGTTCGCTGGTCCGGTCGCCACGGTGGGCGACGCGCCGGCCCAGGCGCTGGCGGCGGCGACTGCGGCGATGGCGGCAACGACCAACGGCGTGACGAGCGACTTCGTGCGGCGGGACATGCAGCTACCTCCTGGACGGGTCTCTAATCACCTTAATGCCCTGGGAGCCGCGAAGTTGCGCGTTCCGGCTTGTTGTTCGCGGCGCTCAGGCGCGCTTTCAGCGCGCCCGTGACCAAAACCCGGGTCGCGACCGCCGCCGCCCGTCGAGCTACGGGTTACTGCTCTCTACGATCAATTTCCCCGTAGTCGACCCGCGTGGGGGTGGATCGGGTCGGGTTTTGGTTGCCCGCTGGGGAATTACGCGGCGCTAGCCCACCCGGGGGGCGGCACCGACGTCGAGCGACGCTCGGCATCGATCGCCTGAAGCTCTGCCGGTGATCGAAGCTCGGCCTGGGCCGCGCTCCGGCGCTGCTCGCGAGCGCGACGCTCGGCGTCGTCGACCTCCGCACGCCGGCGGGCGGCGGCGGCGTCGAATTCGTCCGGGAGGTCGCGATGGGTCGGCATAGGCCCGTAAATCGGCATATCGGGTCGGCGTCTTGACGCATCGGACGGATATCCGAGCCGGCGCGTCCAGCTTCGTCGGCGCCGGGGGCACCCCGCGCGGGTTACATAACGCCTCAGGCGGTGCATCTGCGGAGAATCACGCTGACGAACCGAAGAACGGCAGCCACGAAACAGGTGTCAGGCAGGAGGTTGCAGCTTTTTGCCGGCGCAACGGGCTCGCAGGGGATCGAGCGGTCCGCTGCTGCCTCACGAACGCCGCGAGGAGTCTCTGTTCCGTTGCTGCCGTCGTCGCACGTGTGCCTTGAAGAGCGGGCCAACTGGGACCGCGTTCATGAGGAGCACTGCGATTAGCAAGCCAATGCCCACCGCCCGCGCCGCGCCGCGACCAAGGATGAGCAACGCGAAGCCCGCCGGTGGCAGGATCGACACCAGCGCCAGCAAGAAGTAGAACGTGCGACGCTCACCCCGCGTCAGGTCGGACGCCGCTCTAGCCCAGTTGTGTTTGACCCGCGCCCAATTGGCCATCCGGGGGGCAGCCTCTCAACCCACCCTCTAGGTTGCAATGTACGCTCGATAATCGAGCTTATGTAACCCGCATAGGCGAAATAGCCGAGATCAGGTGGGCGGTCGGCTGAACTCTGGCCAGAAAGGCCGGCTGTCCCGGCGCAAATTGCGAGAGTTCACAAAGCCGTGACGTCTTCGCAGATGAACAACGCCGAGATCGCCGACCGGCTTGACGCGTTCGCGGCGGTGCTGGAGCTCGCGGACGCCAACCCGTACACGATTCGGGCCTACCACCGCGCCGCGGAAACCGTCCGCGGAACTCCCGTGCCGGTCGGCGAGCTCGTGGCGGCTGGGCGCGGCCGGGAACTCCGCGGCATCGGCGCCGGGATCGAAGGCCGGCTGCGGGAGCTTGTGGAGACCGGCCAGATCGCCGAGCTGGCCGAGCTCGAGCGCGAACTTGTGCCAGAGCTGGTGGGCCTCGGACGGTATCTCGGGCTGAGCGCCCGGCGCACGATCGACATCGCCCGAGCGCTGGGTATCCGTACCGGTGAGGAGCTGCGGGAGGCCGCGGCGGCGGGCCGGCTGCGCGAGGTGCCCGGGATCGGCCCCAAGATCGAGGCCCAGATCGTCTCGGCGCTCGCGCGTGAAGCCGACGACCGTCCGGCTCGAGGCCTGTGGATCAACCGCGCGCTCGAGCTGCTCGGTGGGATCGCCGGCGCGCTCGAGGCCGAAATCGCCGGGGACCTGCGGCGCTGGCGGGACTCATGCCAGCGGCTCGCAGTCGTGCGCGCGGTGACACAACCCGAACCTGTGCTGGCGAAGTTCGCGGAGCTGCCCCAGATCGTCGCGGTGATCGAGCAAGGCGAACGCCACGCCGTCGGCGTGACCGTCGACGGGCTTCCCGTGGAGCTGACAGTCCCCGAGCCCGGCTCGTTCGGGACCGCGCTGCTCCGCGCCACCGGTTCGGCCGAATACGTGCAGGCACTCGAGCCGCTGCCCGAGGGCCCCGACGAGGACGCCGTGTACGCGGCGCTGAACGTGCCTTGGTGCCCGCCGGAGCTCCGTGAGGATCCGTTCCGCGGCGAGCCGCCGGCACTGGTCGAGGTCGATCAGATCCGCGGCGATCTGCACTGTCACACGACTTGGTCGGACGGCCGGGCGAGCGTCCTCGAGATGGCGCGGGCCGCCCTATCGCGGGGTTATGACTACCTGGCGATCTGCGACCACACCCCCGCCGTCGGCGCCGTTCGAGGCCTCTCGGCGGACGACGTCCGCCGCCAGGGTGAGGAGATCGCAGCCGCCAACGTAGAGCTGGCGCCGTTTCGCGTATTACGTGGGATCGAATGCGACATCCTCCCCGACGGCCGGCTCGACCTGGCCGACGACGTTCTCGCCGAACTCGACTGGGTTCAGGCCAGCGTCCACGGCGGACAGCGAATGGCCCGCGCAGAGATGACAAAGCGGGTGGAAGAGGCTCTTCTGCACCCGGCCGTGAGCTGCCTGAGTCACCCCACTGGCCGCCTGATCAACCGCCGGCCGGAGAATGCTTTGGACCTGGATCGGATCTTCGAGCTCGCGCGGAAGCAGGACGTTGCCATGGAGGTCAACGGCCTTCCCGCCCGGCTCGACCTCAGTGGTGAGCACGTGCGCGACGCGTTGCGCGCCGGCGTGCGGATCGTCTGCTCAACCGATGCCCACGGGCCGGAACGGCTCGACTACATGACGCTCTCTGTCGCGACGGCCCGCCGTGGCTGGGCGACGGCCGCCGACGTCCTCAACACGCGCACGCTGGACGCTCTGCTCGCGCCGCGATGAGCGTCAGGGCGGCCCCCTGCGGGCCGGCGCTTCCTGATAGACCATGCACCCGCGCTGTCAGCCACAGGGTGGGCGGTGTAGGCGCAGAACTGATTGCGATGGGACCCGCTGACAAGCCGTCAAAGCACTTCAGGCGCGCGCTCGCCGGGGCGGGCGTGGCGGCCATGCTCGCGGTACCGGCCACGGCCGGGGCACGCGGCAACCCCAGTGGCGGGGCCGGGTTCGGGCCTGCGCCGACCGGGCCGCCGACGACCAAGATTCCCGCTCCGCCGTCCAAGCACGCGAAGGGCCGCTGGACCTCAGGCTTCACGCTCACCGAGTACTGGCCGGCACCCGAGGCATGGTTTGTCGGCCGGCTCGTCCACGCGCCCGGTCTCACTGGGCTCTACCCGATCGACTGGCTCTACTCCGCCACCGGGATCTCGATGCAGGGCGAGGGGCTCGGGACCGACGGGCGGATCTACCACATCGCCCAGCTCGGGAGCGGTGGGTGGGTGACCGCGGCAGGCGTGCCGACGTCAGGAGCCGACGGGTGGTCGGCAGGAGCGCCGTTCTGGCGTGCCGGCGGTTACTGGTCGAACCACTCGGGCGGGGTTACTTACCCCCTCCAGCGGGGCGGCTGGTCTGCGGGCCGCGGCCGGCGCTACATCCCCCTGCACAACGTCAGCTTCGCGGTGGGGGCGTCGCTGCCGCTGCGGTTCTACCAGTCGATTGCGGTCGACCCGAGCGTGATACCGCTTGGCAGCCGCGTCTACATACCGGCTTACCGGCGCGACGGGCACGGCGGCTGGTTCGTTGCTCAGGACACCGGGGGCGCGATCGCCGGGCGCCACATCGACGTGTACCGATCCCCGCCGGCGAGCCAAACGGACAGCGGCCGGTTCGCGACCTCGCAGCGGGTGTTCGTCATCCGTCCGAAGCACGGATAGCGACCAACCGCCTACTACACTCCAGGCCGCGATGGCCAAGCAGCAGCGGACGATTCGGATGGAGCAACGCAGCCAGCTGGCGGCGATGCAACAGCTCGAGTCGCGCTCCGACGAAGAGCTCGAGTCAGAGACCAAGTACAAGGCAGCCGCCCAGGCGCTCCTGGGTGCCCGCGCGGCTGAGCGCTACGACGCGAAGGCGGCCCGCGCCCACTTCCAGCGCGCCCTCGCCGCCGCGCGTCCGCAGGAGCGGCTGCAGCTTCGCCGGATGGCCGACGCCTCGCTGGCCCTGGCGGAACGCCGCGCGGACGATCTGAAGAAGGCGACCGAGCGGCTCGGGGTCGAGGCGCCGAGCACCCGCGCGCTGCGCGGGCTGCGGTTCATGGGCCTGATCATGCCGCCGAAGAACGCGGGCACGATTGCGCGGGTCCGCGGCGTGGTGCTGATCATCGTCCTGATCATCGCGATCCTCGCGATCGGGTTCGGGATCGTGAAGCTAGTCGCGCTGCCATTCGGTGGGTTGTCGCTCGACCTATCGATCTTCTACGGCCTGGCCGTTGTGGTCGTCGCGCTCGGAGCGCTCGCATACTTCGGACGGCGGCGCCAGAAACGGATGCAGGCCGAGCGCGCGGAGCAGATTGCCGCGCGCTCTGGCTGACCGGCGAATCGAGCGCGCCGTGTGCGGCCGCTACACGCTGGCGACTCCGACCGCCGCCGACATCCGGGCGCGATTCCCGGTCGGTGAGGCGGTCGCAATCGAGCAGCGCTACAACGTCGCACCCGGCGACGAGGTCCTCGCAGTGACAACCAGCCGCGAGGGCGAGCCGCGCGGAGAACTGCTGCGCTGGGGTTTCGTGCCCTCGTGGGCGAAGTCGCCCGACACCGGGCTGAAGATGATCAACGCGCGCGTCGAGACGGTGGCCGAGAAACCCGCGTACCGGGGAGCGTTCGAGCGCTTCCGGTGCTTGATCATCGCGGATGGGTTCTATGAGTGGCGGCGCAACCCTGACGGCCCTAAGCAGGCGTTCCACATCACCCGAGGCGATGGGCAGCTGTTTTCGTTCGCCGGGTTGTGGTCGATCTGGCATGGCGAGGACGAGCGCACGATCCGCTCGTGCACGATCGTGACGACCGCCGCCAACTCGGCCGTCGCGTCCTTGCACGACCGGATGCCGGTCATCCTCGAGCGCGATGCCGAGGCTGCGTGGCTCGACGCAGGCACCTCGCGCGGCGAGCTCGACGAGATCCTCGCGGGGCTTGCGCCGGCCCAGACAGCGCTCCAGCCGGTCGGTCCGGCGGTCAACGATGCGCGCTACGACGGACCCGAATGCCTCGCGCCGCCGGTCGAGCTCCAGACGAGCCTGTTCTGACAGTGCTCTCAGCCAGAGACGGCGACGGTCACCTTCGACATGACGACCGCGGGGGTCGGCATCTGCTCGGCGTTCGTCGGCAGCTTCCCGATCGTCTTGACAACGCTTTGGCCCGAGACGAGCTTCCCGAGCAGAGCGTAGGTCGGGGGAAGTCCGGCCGATTGCGTGGCGTTCGCGGCCGTCACGATGAAGAACTGGCTGCCCGACGCTCCGGACGGCTGGTTCTGAGCCCGCGCCATCGCGACGTCGCCGAACACGTATTGGGTGGTGTGCGGCGGGGGCTCCACGACCGTGTAGCCCGGGCCGCCGGCGCCGGTCCCGGTAGGGTCGCCGCCCTGGATCACGAAGCCCGGCACGACTCGGTGGAAGATCGTGCGGTCGAAGAAGCCGCGCCTGACGAGCGAGTAGAAGGACGCCGAGGTCTTCGGCGAGTCCTTCACGTCGAGCGTGAACGCGAATGTCCCGCAGTTCGTGACGACCGTGACGGTGTAGGTGCGACGAGGATCGAGCTTGGACGAGGGCGGCTTGAGCTGGGGCTGGCCTTTCGATGGTGGCCTCGGCACGGCCGTGCAGTGGCCGGGCGCGGCAGCGGTCGCAGTGGCTCCGGGTGGGTGGCTGGCCGTCGCCGTGTGGCTCGAGCCGCTACCCCCGCACCCGGTGAGCGCGATCGCGGCGAGCAGCGGTCCCAGGGCACGGCGCATGGCGCTCCAGGAAAGCACAACGCCTCGCGATAATCCCGCTTCGCCGATGGCCCTCTCCCCCCTCCTCCGGCGTTACGATCACGTGCTGCTCGATCTCGACGGCTGCGTGTGGATCGGCGACGAGATCATCCCGGGGGCGCCCGAGGCCGTAGCGGCGCTGCGAGCCGGCGGCAAGTCGGTGGCATTTCTGACCAACGACCCCTGCCGCTCGCCCGAGGAGTACGTCCGCAAGCTCTGGTCGCTGGGGGTGCAGGCGTCCGTCGAGGAGGTCGTGACGGTTGGCGCCGCGATCCAGCATGTGCTCGCCGAGCGCCAGCCGCGCGCAAACGCGTACGTGATCGGCGCGGAGGCGATGTTCCGCCACGTCGGTGATGCTGGCGCGCGGATCGTCAATCACACCGAACCGCCGAGCACCGCCGACGTGGTCGTGGTCGCCGGCCACGACGGCTTCAGCTTTACGGAGTTGCGCGAGGCGACTCAGGCCGTGCTCGCCGGCGCCGAGATGCTCGCGGCCGGGCGGGACCGGACCTTCCCGAGACAGGATGGGCTCTGGCCCGGGACGGGCGCGATCGTTGCCGCGCTCGAGTACGCGACCGAGCAGAGCGCACGGTTGGTCGGCAAACCGGACGTGCAGATGTTCGCCACCGCCCTCGACCGGCTCGGCCCGGGAAAGGCGCTCGTCGTCGGCGACCGGATCGACTCCGATCTGGCCGGCGCCGCTGCGGCCGGGCTCGATGGTGCGATCGTGCTGACCGGCGTCACGGAGCGATCGGTGGCCGAGGCCGCCACCGATCCAAAACCGGTGGCGATCGCGGACGATCTGAAGTCGCTGGTCGTGGCGCGGTGAAGCTTGCGCTGATCGTCAACCCGCACTCTGGCGGCGGCCGGGCCGCCCGAGAGCTCGACGCCGTTCGGGCGAGACTGCAGACGACCGATCACCGCGTCGAGCTGACCACGAGCCTCGATCATGCGCGCGAACTGGCGCGCGAGGCGGCCGCGGCCGGCGAAGTCGCTGTCGCGTTCGGCGGCGACGGTCTGATCGGCGCGGTCGCAGGCGCGCTGGCCACCGGCGGGCCCGGCCAAGGCATCCTCGGCGTCCTGCCCGGCGGCCGCGGCAACGACTTCGCCCGCGCCCTCGGGATCCCGCTCGAGCCGGTGCAGGCGTGTCGGATACTGACCGAGGGCGTGGCGCGAGCGCTCGATCTCGGCGAGGTCAACGGCAACACGTTCATCGGGATCGCCAGCTGCGGCTTCGACTCAGACGCCAACCGGATCGCGAACGAGACGAAGGTCGTGCGCGGGAACCTGGTGTACGCCTACGGCGCGCTGCGAGCGCTGCTCGGATGGCGCCCCGCCAGGTTCACCCTTCGCTTTGACGGTGACAGCGCACGGACATTCACGGGCTACACGGTGGCGGCGGCGAACTCCAAGTCATACGGCGGCGGGATGGTGATCGCCCCGGACGCATCGCTGACCGACGGGCGGCTCGACGTGGTGCTCGTCGGCGATGTTCCGAAGCTCCGCTTCCTGCGGCTGCTGCCAACCGTGTTCAAGGGCGAGCACGTCAAGCAGCCGGGAGTCGAGGTGGTCCGCGCCGCCGAGATCACGGTGGAGGCCGACCGCCCGTTCACTGTCTACGCCGATGGCGACCCGATCGCCCAGCTTCCGGCGACGATCCGGATCCGGCCCGGCGCAGTCAAGGTGCTGGTCCCCGCGGGGCCGGCCCGGTGAGCGGGCTCGGCGCGAAGATCGTCGCGGCGCGTGCCGTTGGCGAGCTCGCTCGGCGCGCGCGGCGCGGCGGGGGCACCAGCCTGCCGGGAAAGGTGTTGATGCGACTCGAGCCCAGGGCGATCGCGGAGCTGACCGAGCGCCTCACGCGCGGCACGGTCGTGCTGTCGGCGACGAACGGCAAGACGACGACGGCGGCGATGGCCGCCTCCGTGCTCGAGCGCTCAGGGGTCCGGCTCGTCCACAATCGCGCCGGCGCCAACCTGGCCAGCGGCGTCGCATCGACGTTGCTCGCCGCAGCGCGGCGGGGCGGGGGGATCGACGGGGAGCTCGGCCTGTTCGAGGTCGACGAGTTCTGGCTCGACCGGTTGATTCCCGAGCTCCATCCCCGCGCGGTGCTGCTCTCAAACCTGTTCAGAGATCAGCTCGACCGCTACGGCGAGCTGGAGACGATCGCCGACCGCTGGGCCACCGTGGTCTCGACCCTCGGCTCACAGACCCAGCTCGTACTCAACGCGGACGATCCGCTGGTGGCCGATCTCGGCCGCGACGCCGCCCCCGCAGTCACTTTCTTCGGCGTCGAGGACCTGGCGATGGCGCTGCCGGAGATGCAACACGCCTCCGACTCCAAGCACTGCCGCCGGTGTGGGGCGGCCTACGTTTACGACACGATCTACCTCGGCCACCTCGGCCGCTACCACTGCCCGTCCTGTGGCCAGCGCCGCCCGGACCCGACCGTGGCCGCCGAGAACATCCGGCTCGAAGGCACCCGCCGCGCACGCTTTGACCTGCGCACTCCGGCCGGGACGGCCACCGTCGAGCTCCCGCTCCCCGGCCTCTACAACGTCTACAACGCGCTCGGCGCGGCGGCGCTGTGCCTGTCCCTCGGGGTGCCGCTCGAACCGATCGTCTCCGGCCTGCAAGCGGTGCGGGCCGCGTTCGGCCGTGCCGAATCGGTCGCCGTGGGCGACAAGGAACTATCGATTCTGCTGATCAAGAACCCCGCCGGGGCGAACGAGATCATCCGCACGCTCGCGCTCGAGGCGGGCGAGCTCGAACTGCTCGGAATCCTCAACGACCGCACCGCAGACGGCCGGGATGTGTCTTGGATCTGGGACGCCGACTTCGAACTGCTCGCCGGACGGGTCCGTCGCGTCACCTGCGCTGGGACCCGTGCCGCCGAGCTCGCGCTACGACTCAAGTACGCCGGACTCGAGCCCGAGCGACTCCACGTCGTTCCCGCCGTTGGGGCGGCACTGGACGACACGGTCACTCAGGCCGAGTCGGAACGCCTGTACGCCCTGCCCACGTACACCGCTTTGCTGGAGTTGCGCGAGGAGCTCCAAAGCCGCGGCCACGTGCACCCGTTCTGGGAGCGACAGGGGGCGCTGTCGTGAGCGAGGTGATCTGGCACGACCTCGAGTGCGGCCGCTATACGGAGGATCTGCGACTGTGGCGCGATCTGGCCGCCGAGCGCGGCGATCCGATCCTCGAGGTCGGCGCCGGCACTGGCCGCGTCGCGCTCGAGCTGGCGCAGGCCGGCCACAACGTCACCGCGCTCGACAGTGACGGCGAATTGCTGGCCGCGCTCGAGCAGCGCGCGGCCGGCCTCGACGTGCGTACGGTCCGCGCTGACGCCCGATCGTTCGAGCTGGACGGTGCGTTCGCACTGTGTCTCGTGCCGATGCAGACGATCCAACTGCTCGGCGGAGTATCAGGCCGGGCTCGGTTCCTGAGCCGCGCGCGAACGCACCTGAGGGACGGTGGGATTCTCGCCGCCGCGCTCGCCGATGGTATGGAGCCGTTCGAAACCGGGCCGGACCTGCCCGCGCCGCTGCCGGACATGTGCGAGATCGACGGCGTCGTCTACTCGAGCACCCCGGTGGCCGTGCTGGAGGATGGCGATGGATTCGTACTCGAGCGCCGGCGAGAGACGGTCAGCACCGACGGCACGAGATCGTGTTGCGAGAACACCATCCGGCTGGATCGCCTGGCCGCGGTCGAGCTAGAACGCGAGGCGGCGGCGGCCGGCCTGCATCCAGCCGGGCGCAGGCGCGTCGAGGCGACCGAAGAGTACGTCGGCAGCGAGGTGGTGGTACTTCGTGCCTGACCTCCGCTTGCGCGTGTGCGCCCTGTACCCGGACCTGATGAACATCTACGCCGACCGCGGCAACATCCTCCTGCTCGAGCGCCGGTGCCGCTGGCGGGGGATCGATTTCGAGGTGAGCGCCAGCGGGCTCGGCGACGAGCTCGATCCCGATGGCGCCGACCTTTACTACATCGGCGGTGGCCAGGACCGCGACCAGCGGCTGTGCGCGTTCGACCTCGCGGAGGTCAAGCGTGACGCGCTGCACGCCGCAGCCGCCCGCGGCGCCGTGATCCTCGCGGTGTGCGGCGGGTACCAGCTCCTAGGCCACTCCTACGAACTGGGCGACGAATCGCTCCCAGGCGTCGGACTCGTCGATCTCACCACGGTCAGGGCCGACGATCGCGCCGGCCGGCTGATCGGAAACGTCGCGATCGAGATCGAGCCCGATCCGCTCGACCCGGCTGGCGCCGGGCCCGTGCTCGCGGGGTTCGAGAACCACGGCGGCCGCACCCGGCTCGGGGCGGCCGAGTCCCCGCTTGGTCGTGTGCTGAACGGGTACGGCAACAACGGCACCGACGGCTTCGAGGGCGTCCGCAAGGGGACCGTGTTCGGGACCTATATGCACGGTCCGCTGCTCCCCAAGAATGCCTGGTTCGCCGACCGGCTGATCGCCACGGCGCTGGCTCTCGACGGCCCGCTGGCCCGGCTCGATGACGAGCTCGAGCGGGCGGCGCACGCCGAGGCTCGTCGCGCCGCCGGTGTGTGAAGCCCTACGATGGCCCACGCTTTTCGTGCCTGTCCCACTCCATCGTGCCGCCTTCGTGGCCCCGATCGTAGGGGTGCTGTCCGCGCTGCTCGTCACGGGGTGCGGCGGTACCGCGTCGAGCGCGACAACGGCGCCTAGCGGCCCTTCGAACACCACCACCACCACGACCACGACGGCACCGCTGCCGGGGAACGGCAAGCCGCCGGTGGTCATCGGCGATAAGAACTTCACCGAGCAGTTCGTGCTGGGAGAGCTGTACGCCGAGGCGCTGACCGCTCAGGGCTACACGGTTCAAATCAACCAGGACATCGGTCCAGTGGAGGTGACGATCCCGGCGCTTTTGAGCGGCCGGCTTTCGATGTATCCCGAGTACGTTGGCGAATGGGACTACGTCGTCGCACATCACAAGGGAGGGTTCCGGAGCGCCGCCGCGGCCTTGATCGCCGGACGTCGCTACGCGACCTCGCGCGGGCTCGCGTTGCTGGATCCGACGCCGTTCAGCGACACCAGTGCGATCGCCGTGACCCTGGCGTATGCGCAGGAGCACGGGCTGCGCACGATCGCCGACCTGGGCACCGTCGCGAGCACCCTGGTGATGGGCGGGCCGCCCCAATTCAAGCTGGGGCGCAACTACCTGCCGCTGGTGGAGCGCGTGTACGGGATCAGCCCGGCTTCCTACCAGCCACTAGACATCGGCTCGCAGTACCAGAGCCTGGTGAATGGGACGGTCCAGGCCGCCGCGGTAAACACGACAGACGGCGAGCTGGCCAGCGGCGACTACGTAGCGCTGTCTGACCCGCGCAACGTGTTCGGCTGGGGTCAGGCGGTCCCGGTAGTCCCGACGAAGGTTCTGGCGGCCGAGGGGCCGGCGTTCGCCGCGACGATCAACGACGTGACCGCGCTGCTGACGACGAACGTGATCCGCTGGCTGAACGGACAGGTCGATGTCGCCCACCGCGACCCGGCCGGGGTCGCACGCGAGTTTCTCGAGACCCACGGCGTGATCCCGCCCGGCGCGAGCTAGCGGCGGCGATGACCCTGGCCGCTGGAGCCGAACCCCGCCCCACTCCGCTCTGACTCGGCCAGAGCCTCCACCTCTAGGACTTCGGGCGCCTCGTAGCGGACGAGCAGCAGCTGCGCGATGCGGTCATCCGCCTGAACCTCGTAGCCGGCGGTGCGGTCGGTGTTGAGCAGCAGCACGCGGACTTCACCGCGATAGCCGGAGTCGATCAGCCCGGGCGCGTTGACGAGCGCGATGCCGTGCCTGGCCGCCAGCCCGGAGCGGGGCAGCACGAGGCCGGCCCAGCCGGTGGGGATCTCGACGGCGATCCCGGTTGGCACGGCGGCGCGGTCTCCCGGCCCGAGGGTTACCGCCTCGAGCGCGTACAGATCGAGTCCTGCATCGCCGTCGTAGGCGCGGGTCGGAAGCCTCGCCCGCGGATCGAGCCGCCTGACCCGCAGGCTCACACGGCTCCGCCGCTTGGGGCGAACCGCGCAAAGCGGGCGGCGACGCCCGCCGGCAGACGGACGTTGACGCGAACCCCTTCCGGCGTGTCCTCGCGTTCGAGATCTCCGGCGAGCTCGTGCAGTTCGGCGAGCCTCCCGCCTTCGCTGTAGGGCAGTAGCAGCTCGACGTCCAGGAGACGGGCGGCGAACTCGGTGATGACCCGCTCGATCAGTGGCTCGATCCCCTCCCCCGTGCGGGCCGAGATCAGCACCGCATCAGGATGGCGGCGCTCAAGCTCGGCGCGACGGTCAGAATCGATCAGGTCCGCCTTGGCGAGCACGAGCACCCGCGGCGCGTCGAGTGCGCCGATCTCGGTCAGCACATCCTCGACCGCGGTCGTCATGTCGATCAGCTCCTCCTCGGGGGCGGAGGCATCGACGACGTGCAGGATCAGGTCCGCCAGCCGCGTCTCCTCGAGCGTGGCGCCGAACGCATCGACGAGCTGGTGCGGGAGCTTGCGGATGAAACCGACGGTGTCGGTCACGAGGTAGTCACGTCCGCCCGCGCGCAGCACACGCGTGGTCGGGTCCAGCGTGTGGAAGAGACGGTCGCCGACCCCGACCTCCGACCCGGTCAGCGCGTTCAGCAGCGTCGACTTCCCGGCGTTGGTGTACCCGGCGAGGGCGACCGACGGCAGATGCGCGCGCTCGCGCTCGGCCCGCATCACCGACCGGTTCGAGCCGACCCGCGTGAGCTTGCGCCGGAGCGCCGATATCCGGTCACGGGCGAGGCGGCGGTCGGTCTCGATCTGCGTCTCCCCCGGTCCGCGGGTGCCGATACCGCCGTCGATCCGGCCCGCGCCGAGCCGCTCGAGATGCGACCACAGGCCGCGCATGCGCGCAAGGTTGTACTCAAGCTGCGCGAGCTC
The DNA here is from genome assembly GCA_963794825.1 of uncultured Solirubrobacterales bacterium. GTDB lineage: Bacteria > Actinomycetota > Thermoleophilia > Solirubrobacterales > Solirubrobacteraceae > Palsa-465. The sequence continues at coordinate 813,299 of CAWCFB010000001.1, read as the reverse complement.
GACCTGCAGCTTTCCCTCGGCCGTGTGGGCGTGGGCCGCGAAGATGTCGAGGATGATCGCGGTGCGGTCGATGACCGGTATCCCGAGCGCGGACTCGAGGTTGCGCTCCTGGCGTGGCGACAGCTCGTCATCGCACGCGACGAGGTTCGCGTCCGAGGAGGCCAGCTCGGCCTTCAGCTCCTCGAGCTTGCCCGGCCCGAGGTACGTGTTCGGGTGCGGCTGCTCGCGCTGTTGCACGAGTTCACCGACGCTCGCCACCCCCGCTGTGCGCAGCAGCTCTCGGAGCTCGTCGAGGCTCTGCTCGTGGTGGTCGGGCAGCGCAGCGATCAGGAAGGCACGCTGTCGGGCGCGGCCCGACTTGGGCGGGCCACCGTTGTGCTGTGGGGTTTCCGTGCGTCCGTGGCGGCTACGTTGCACTCAGGCGCATGGTAGCCGCGCGGCGGAGCGTCTCAGAGCCTGCGGATCCGCTCCACGGCCTCGAGCAGCCGCTCGTCGGGCGTGGTCAGCGAGATCCGGAAGAACCCCTCGCCGTTAGGGCCGTACGCGCCGCCGGGCGAGATCACGACCCCTGCATGCTCGAGCACGTGCTCGCAGTACTCGGCGGAGCTCGCAAAACCGGTCGGCACCGGCGCCCAGACGTAGATCGTCGCCTGCGGTCGTCTGACCTCGACGCCGGCCTGCCGCGAGCGCGTCGCAGACGAGGTCGCGCCGCCGGGCGTAGACCCCGTTCATCGCCTTGACCTCCCCGTCAAGCTCGGGCGACAGGGCCTTCGCCCCGGCGAGCTGCACGGCGTCGAACAGCCCCGAGTCGATGTTCGACTTCAGCCGCCAGTACTGCGCGATCGCGTCGGCGTTGCCGACGATCGCCGCGCACCGCCATCCGGTCATGTTGTAGCCCTTCGAGAGCGAGAACACCTCGACGCCGACGTCCTTGGCACCGGGCGTCGCGAGGAACGACGGAGCGACGTAGCCGTCGTAAGTCGTCTCGCTGTAGGCGTTGTCGTGGACGATCAGGATGTCGCGCTCGGCGCGCGAGCTCGATCGCCGCTTCGAACAGCCCGTCGGGGACGACGGCGCCGGTCGGGTTGTTCGGGTAGTTGAGGAACATCAGCCGCGCGCGGTCGAGGTCGGCGTCGTCGATCGCCGTCAGGTCGGGCGCGAAGCCGCGCTCGGCGAGCAGCGGCATCAGCGCCGCCTCGGCGCCGGCGAGCAGCGGGCCGCCGGTGTACACCGGGTAGCCGGGGTCGGCCGCGAGCGCCACGTCGCCCGGGTCGAGGAATGCGAGGTTGAGGTTGAAGATGCACTCCTTGGCGCCGATCGCCGGCATCACCTCCGTGTCCGGATCGAGCGTCACCCCGAAGCGGCGAGCGTAGAACTCCGCGACCGCCTGGCGGAACTCGGGCCGGCCGCGGTTCGAGGGGTAGGTGTGCGTGCTCGGGTCGCCGACCGCGTCGCGCGCGGCGGCGACGATCGGGCGCATACGTCGGCGTGTCGGGATCTCCGATCCCGAGGCTGATCACGTCCACGCCGGCCGCGCGCTTGGCGGCGATCTTCCGCTCCAGCTCGGCGAACAGATACGGCGGGATCCGGTCCAGGCGCCTACTCGGTCTCATGCAGCTCCTTGATGAAGTCATCCGCGAGCGTCCCAGTAAACACGGGCACGGCCCAACCCGTCAGCGTGATGTGCAGATCGGAGTCGACCTCGACCGTCGAGCTCTCCGCCATCGAGGTTGACGGTGACCGGCGAGGAACCGCCGCTGATCACGTGCGCGACCGCGGCGCCGCTCGCCCCCGTCCCGCTCGCCGACGTCTCCCCTACTCCGCGCTCGAAGATCCGCGCGCGGATCGTGCTCGGCGTCGCGGGCTGTGAACCACGAGACGTTCGTTCGGTTCGGGAAACAGCTCGTGGTGCTCGATCGGCGGGCCGAACGTCCAGAGATCGAGCGCGTCGAGCTCGGCTTCGGCATCGACCGCGATCGCGCACTGGGGGTTGCCGACCTGCACGTGCTGGAAACGCCATTGGCGACCGGCGGCGGTGAGCGTTGCGATTCCGCTGTCGTCGCCCGACGGAAAGTCCGGGCTCCGCAGGCGTGCCCGGCCCATTTCGACGGTGCACGTGGTCGGCGAGGTGATCGTCGGGCGAATCGGGCCGGCGGCCGTCTCGACCCAGAACGTGTCGCGGTCGGTCCAGCCACGGCGGCGCAGGTACAGCACCGCCTCGCGCGCGCCGTTTCCTGACAGCTCCGCCTCCGAGCCGTCGGGGTTGAAGATCTGCAGCCGCGCGACCGCGTCGCTCTCGCGGGGCTCTGACAGGAGCAGGATTCCGTCCGCGCCGACACCCGGTGTGCGGCGCGCAGATCGCGCCGATCCGCGCCGGCGTCAGCTCGAACGGAAGCTCGCGTCGCTCGACGATCAGGTAGTCGTTGCCGAGCGCGTGCCACTTCTCGAAGTCCACGCGGCGAGTGTATGTGCCCTAGTGTACCGTCGCGGCCCGCGATGGCAGCGCGCCTCAGACACCCCGGCTCGCTGCTGCTCGCGGTCGTCTCCGTGCTGTCGTTCGGCGCTGCGGATCGCGTGGATCGACGACCCGTGCCGGGCACCGTGCACGACCGCCACCGACCACACGCTGGTGTTCGACGAGATCTACTACGTCAACGCGGCTCGTGTGATCGCCGGGTCTGCAGCCGCCGGCGGGCGCCCCGTACGCGGGCTCGCCCGCGGGCGTCGATCCGAACGCCGAGCACCCGCAGCTCGCCAAGCTGGTGATCGCCGGCGCGATCGAGCTGTTCGGCGACGGCCCGTTCGCGTGGCGGATCGGCAGCATCCTGCTCGGCTCGGTCGCGATCCTCGGGATGTTCGCGCTCGTCCGCGCCGCCGGCGGGAACCGGTGGACAGCGCTCGCCGCGGCCGCGCTGATGGCGTCGGACAACCTGGTGCTCGTCCACGGGCGGATCGGGACGCTCGACATCTACGTGCTGGCGGCGATGGTCTGGGGAGTGGCGCTGTACCTGCGCGGGAGGCCCGTGTGGGCCGGGGTGGTGCTCGGGGTCGGTGCGTGCACGAAGCTCGTGGCGCCATATGCGCTGCTCGTGCTGGTGCTGATCGAGGCGTACCGAGCGTTGCGGTCAAGAACGGTCCCAAGGCGGCCGCCCGGCGGTTGGGCGCGTGCGCGGCGGCAGGTATCGCGGTGTTCTTCGCGCTGCTCGAGGTGCTGGGATGGATCGCGCCGCCGTATGACCCGAACGCCGCCGGCGCCTCGGCGGCGGCGCCTTCGGCCACCTCGGCCACATGCTCAGCTACGCGGCCAAGCAGACGAGCCCGCACGGCCCGCGGGGGATCGCCTCCTACCCCTGGGAGTGGCTCGGCGACTACAAGCCGATCGTGTACCTGAACATCGACCCGGCCCACCCGTCGCGCGGGCTCAAGCACATCCATCCGGCGGTCCACTTCCTCGGGATGATCAGCCCGCCGATCATGCTCGCCGCCGTCCCTGGCGTCGGGCTGGCGGCATGGTCGCTGTGGCGCGGCCGGGCGGTCCGCGCTCGAGCGGCACCGCGGTCGGGCTGCCGCTGCTCGGGGTCGCGTGGTTCGTGGGGACGTGGCTTCCGTTCGAACTGCTCAGCCTGTTCGATCAGCGCACGAGCTACCTCTACTACATGGTGATCGTCATGCCGGGGCTGTATGTGGCCGCGGTCGAGCTGTTCGCGCGCTGGCGCCCGCGCCGCTGGATCGTCGCCGGCTGGGCCGTGCTCGTCGTATTGGCGTTGATCGGGATGTACCCGCTGACGCCCATCTGAGTAGGTTTCGTGGTCGATGGAAGCCAAACACGCGATCTTCGTGGCGCCGTTCGATGAGCTCGTGGACCCGAGGCTGCTGGCGGAGCTCTCGGCGCTGGCCGAGCAGCGCGGCTGGGATGGGTTCTTCGTGTGGGATCACATCCGGTACCGCGAGCCGGTTCAAGCCGTCGCGGATCCGTGGGTTGTGCTCGCCGCGATCGCGGCCGCCACCGAGCGGCTCCGCATCGGCCCGATGGTGACGCCGATCGCCCGGCGGCGCGTGCAGAACCTGGCGCGGGAGACCGTGACGCTCGATCTGCTCAGCGGTGGCCGCCTGACCTTGGGCGTCGGCCTGGGCTCTGACCGCAGCCGGGAGCTGAGCACGTTTGGAGAGGAGCTCGACCCGCGGGCCCGCGCCAAACTGCTCGACGACGGGCTGGCGCAGCTGGCCGAGTTCTGGAGCGGTCAGTTCCTGCCCAAACCCGTCCAGCAGCCCCGGATCCCGGTGTGGGTCGCGGCCCGGTGGCCCCGGCGCCGACCGCTGCAACGGGCCGCGCGATGGGACGGCCTGTTCCCGATCGAGCTGACCGCCCCCGAAGATCTCGCCACCCTGAGATCGGAGCTCCAGACGTTGCGCGAGCAGGCCGGTCGTGGCGATCGCCCATTCGACCTCGTGGCGGAGATCGGCGCCGGTCAGGCCGCGCGGCCGTGGATACAGGCGGGCGCGACTTGGGTGTTCACCGGCTTCGACCACGTACCTCGAGCCGCCGCCGTGCGCGAAGCGATCGAAGCCGGGCCTCCCCAGGATTAACCTCCGGAGCCGTGGCGGTCGAGCTGCAACCGGGGACGGAGTGGACCAACTGGGTCGGCAATCAGACGTTCACGCCCCGATACGCCGCGGTGCCCCGTGACGAGGATGAGGTGGCCTCACTGGTGCGCCGCGCCGCGGAGCTGGGCGCCGGGGTGCGGGTCGCGGCCGCACGCCACTCGTTCACGCCGATCGTGCAGACCGATGGCCTGCTGCTCGATCTCTCGTCGCTGAACGGCATTGTCGCGGCCGATGCGGCGCGAATGCGCGCCACCGCCTGGGCCGGCACCCCGATCCACGACTTCTACGAGCCGTTGTGGAGCGCCGGGCTGGCGCTGAAGAACCAGGGCGATATCGACGACCAGCAGATCGCCGGCGCGGTGGCGACTGCCACGCACGGCTCGGGGATCCGCAACACGTGCCTCTCGGGCGTCGTTCGCCGCGTGCGGCTGATCACAGCCGCCGGCCAGGTGCGCGATATCGGCGAGGACGAGCCCGAGCTGCTGCGCGCCGCCCAGGTGTCGGTCGGGATGCTCGGCGTGATGACCCAGCTCGAGCTCGAGGTCACCAAGCATTACCGGCTCAGCGAGCAGATCGACCTCATGCCGTGGGACGAAGTGCTCGAGCGGTGGGAGGAGCTCGTCCACGAGCACCGTCATTTCGGCTTCTTCTGGCTACCGACCGAGGAGTCGGCGGCGCTCTACAACCTGTCTGGTCACGGCCGTGAGATGGCTGACCAGTGCTACGTGAAGATCTACGACGAACCCTCGGACGACGTGCCCGACAGCGCGGTCGAGGGCCGGCGCGTCGACCGCTGCTACCGGATCTATCCGATGCTCTACAGCCCGAACTTCCACGAGCTCGAGTACTTCGTGCCGCTCGAGCGCGGCCCGGAGGCGCTGGCGGCGATGCGCGAGCTGATGCTCGCGAGCCTGCCCGACTCCGTGTTCCCGCTCGAGGTCCGAACAGTCGGCCCCGATGACGCCTACCTGTCACCGAACTACCAAACAGCGACGACCGTGATCAGCGTCTCGGGCAAGCCGGGTACCGACTACTGGGGCTACCTGCGGTCGGTCGACGCGCTGCTCCAGCAGTTCTCGGCTCGGGTTCACTGGGGCAAGCTCCACTTCCTCGACCGCCAGCGGCTGGAGGCGCTGTATCCGGAGGCGCAGAAGTTCATCGAGCTGCGACGCGAGCTCGACCCCGAAGGCGTCTTCCTCAACGATCACCTCCGTCCGCTGTTCGCCTGAAGCAGCGCCAGGATCTGGGCCGCCGTCTGCTCGGGGGCGCGGCCGGTCGTGTCGAGCTCGTTGACGCCAGCGAGTTTGCGCATCCACGTCAGCTGACGGCGGGCGTAGTTGCGGGTACGCCGCTTCATGGCATCGATGTCGCCGCTGAGCAGCTCGTCGAAGCCGAGCGCCTTGCGAGCCGTGATCGACGCGCCCTGAGCGCTGGCGCGGCGGACCTCGTCCTGGGCTCCTAGCGCCAGCATCTCGTCGACGCGCGCGTCGATCCGCTCGTACAAGCGCTCGCGTTCGGCCACCAGCCCGGCCAGCAGCGTCGGGTGGCGCACCGCGTCGGTCCACAGCTGGGACTCGCCGACCGGCGGCTCGAGCTCGCCGGCGTCGAGCAGCTCGAGCGCGCGCACGAGCCGCTGCCGGTCGCCCGGCTCGATCTCGGCCGCCGCCCACGGCGCCCGTGCCGCGAGCGTCGCGTGCAGCGCGGCCGGGCCCTGGCGCTCGAGCTCGGCGGTCCACCGCTCTCGGACCCCCTCGGGCGGCGGCGGGCGAAGGTTCAACTCGGTCAGCGCCGCGCGCAGGTACAGGCCGGTGCCGCCAACCACGATCGGCCGCTGCCCTGCGCCCAGCAGCTCGTCGATCTCGGCGTGGGCGAGGTCGGCGTACTGTCCGGCGCTGAAGGTGGCGTCGACGGGCAGAAACGAGATCAGCCGGTGCTCGAGCTGTGCGCGCTCGGCGGCGGTCGCGGTCCCGGTGAGGATTTCGAGCCCGGAGTAGACCTGGAGCGCGTCGGCCGATACGGCGACCGGCGATTCCCCGCGTTCACGCAGCAGCCTGGCGAGCGCAATCGCGACGCTGGTCTTACCGACGCCGGTCGGCCCGAACAGAGCGATCACCTCCGGGGCTTGCGCCATCGGCGCAGTATCGTGCAGCGATCGTGAGCGGCGGGATTGTCAGCGGCAGCGTGCTCGTGACCGGCGCCACCGGCGGGCTCGGCCATGCGATCGCCCGGGCTTTCGCGGCTCGCGGCTCGGACCTGATCCTCACCGGTCGGCGGGTCGACGTGCTCGAGCCGCTCGCCGCGGAGCTCGGCGCACGGGCGGTGGCCTGCGATCTGAGTGATCGCGCCGACGTCGCGCGACTGGCCGCCGATGTCGGTGGGGTCGACGTGGTCGTCGCGAATGCCGCGATGCCCGCATCCGGGCTGTTGACGGAGTTGACGCTCGAGCAGGCGGACCGCATGCTCGAGGTCAACCTGCGGGCCCCGATCGCGCTCGCGCACTCGATCGCCCCGGCGATGGTCGCCCGCGGCAGCGGTCACATCGTGTTCATCTCCTCGATCGCCGGCATGGCCGCTGCCCCGGCCTCGTCGCTGTATTCGGCTACCAAGTTCGGCCTGCGCGGGTTCGCGCTCGGGTTGCGGGAGGACCTGCGACCGCACGGCGTCGGCGTCTCGAACGTCGCGCCGGGCTTCATCCGCGAAGCCGGTATGTACGCCGACGCCGGCGTCAAGCTTCCGTTCGTGGTCGGCACCAGCAAGCCGGACGACGTCGCCCGCGCGGTGCTCCAGGCGATCGAACGCAATCGCGCCGAGATCGTCGTCGCCCCCGCGCAAGTGCGGTTCGGGGTGTCGTTCGCGAGCGTGGCCCCACAGATCGCGGCCACCGTCAGCCGCTGGATGGGCTCCTACAAGATCGCCGACGAGTTCGCCGCCGCGCAGGCGGACAAGCGCTAGCTCTCCGACATCGGCCTGGGCGAGCTACGAGCGCCGCCGAGCTACGGGTGCCGGCGAGCTACGGGCGCCGGTCGGGGTCGGCCATCGTCGCGTGCTCGTCCGTGACCGTGGCCAGGGCGGCGATGATCTCGTCGGCGAGTTGGGCGCCGTCTTCCGCACGCTCGGGGACCGCCTGAATCCTGAGCACGACCTCCTGGCCGTCGATCTCCTCCAGCAGTACCCGCGGCGCCGACCGCGTTGGGGTGGTGGTGCTCTCGTCGAGGATCGCCTGCGCGTGACTGGGCCGAATACCGGCCGGCACGCGCACCTTCACGTCGATCTTGTCCGGCTCAATGATCGGCACGACGACCGCACCCAGCACCTGTGTGTTGGGGATCATCACCCGGTCATCGCCGCTGGCCAGGGTTGTGTACATCAGCCCCAGCGAGCTGACGGTCCCTTCCAGCTGACCGCCGAGCGCGCCCGCCTGCAGCCGTACGCGGACGCCCACCTTGAACGGGCGCGCGCTCAGCAGCACGAGCCCCGCGAAGAGGTTGCCGAGCGTCTGCTGGGCGGCGAGACCGATGACGACGGCGGTAAACGCGCCGCCCACGGCCAGCGTCTTGGTCGAGACGCCGCTCACCCGGAGCGCGAACGCGACCGACACGATCACAGTGGCCAGCCGGATCAGGAAGCCCACGGTGCCCGCGGTTCCCGGATCCATCCGCCGCAGGAACGTCGGCCCGAACGCGCGGCCGATCGCCTGCGCGAAACCGACTCCGAGCACGATCATCAGCACGACCGTGACAACCTGCACCGCCGTCGGATCGATGTGGAACAGCCGAGGATGACGCCCGGTGAACAGCTGCTGGCGGTAGTCCTCGTAGCCGACGATCACCGCGATCAAGAGCGGCAGCAGTACCAGTGACTGCCGCTGGGCGCGCTTGACCTGCCTGTCGCTCGCCTCGACCGCGAGTCCGACCCGTTCCCACTCCGCGCTGCGGGTCTCGAACATGCGGTCGAGCTTCAGGTCGCGCAAGTCGCGGAGGTCTCTGCGATGTCGCCATGGCGATGGCATCGGGCTCTCAGAATAGACGCTGCTGCTCTGTCTTTTTGGCCGTCTCCTTGCGCGGAGCGGCCGAAATCCAGCGGCCGCGCCTCCAGCGAGCGGGATCGATATCAGCGTCTTTAACCAGCGCTGACAGGCGCTCACGCTCCGCTGGGCCGAGGTAGGCGCCACGCTTGTACATGGCCTGATAGCGCTCGATCAGATCCGGCTGGTGCTCCCGCATCCACGCGAAGAACACATCCTTCACCTCGCCACGGAGATGCAGCGGGATGCCCGTCACGTAGGCGGCGCCGGCCTCGGCGGCGAGCTCCAGAATCGGCTCGACCTGCTCGGGCGCGTCGTTGATTCCGGGCATCAGCGGCGCGATCAGCACGCCGGTGCGGATCCCCGCCCGCGTCAGCTCCTTGACCGCCTCGAGACGCGCCCGGGGGTGTGGCGTATGGGGCTCGGTCGCCCGCCACGCCCGCTCATCGAGCGTGGGCACCGAAAGCGCGGCGCCGAACTCGGTGACGGCCGCGATCTCCTTCATCAACTCCAGATCGCGCAGCAACAGCGGGGATTTCGTCAATACTGAGCACGGGTTGGACGCGTCGCGCATCGCCGCCCAGATCTCCGGCATCAGCTTGTACCTGCCCTCGACCCACTGATACGGGTCCGTATTGGTCCCGAGCGCTACGTGCTCCCCCTTCCACGAGGGCCGCGCGAGCTCGAGTCGGAGCAACTCCGGCGCGTTGACCTTGACGACGATCTCCCGCTCGAAATCACGGTCCGCATCGAACTCGAGGTACTTATGTGTCGGCCTGGCAAAGCAGAAATTTGCAGGCGTGCGTACACCCCCGGTACGTGTTGATCGTCCACCGGAAGGGCATCCGCGACGCCTCCGGCACTCGGTTCAGGATCGACTTGGCCTGGACTTCGTAGAACCTGGTGCTGATCGAGCCAGGAGCTTCAAAGTGGCGGACGACCGCTCCATCCCGATAGCCCGGTAGCCGGGTCCGGTCCTCCGCCTCGGTGGTGAGATTATTCCATCGCATCGAACGTATGTTCGCAGAGGGCGCGGACGGAACCGCCGGCGCCGGCCGCGCGTCCACGGTGGGTCCGCCGAAAAGCTAGGCCGAGGCGCGGCTGAGGATCGACTCGTGGCCCGCCAACGTCTGGCTGCTGGCGGCCGTGATCTCCACCGAGACGAACTCGCCGGGCGACCCCAGGCCGGCGAAATTGACCACCTTGTTGTGACGCGAGCGCCCGCGCAGACGGCTCGGATCGGTCCGCGACGGGCCCTCCACCAGCACCTCGAGCGAGCGGCCGACGAACCGCTGCGCCCGCTCGCGCGCGCGCCGCTGGACCACCTCCACGAGCCGCTCCATCCGCTCGACCTTGACCGCATGCTCGATGGCCCCGGGCAACCTCGCCGCCTCCGTCCCACGACGCGGGGAGAACACGAACGTGAACGCGCCGTCGTAGCCGACCTGCTCGGCCAGCTCCAGCGTCTGCTCGAAATCGGCCTCGGTTTCGCCCGGGAAGCCGACGATGATGTCGGTCGTCAGCGCGCAGTCCGGTACGTGTTCGCGGATCATCGCCACGCGGTCGAGATAGCGCTCGCGCGTGTAGGTCCGGCGCATCCGCTTGAGCACCGTCGAAGATCCAGACTGCAGCGGCAGGTGGATGTGCTCGCACAGCGACTCGAGCTCGGCGTGCGCGCGGATCACGTCCTCGCGCATGTCCTTCGGATGGGGGCTCGTGTAGCGGATCCGGCGGATCCCGTCGATCGCATCAAGCTCGGCCAGCAGGTGTGCGAAGGTGATCCGCCGTTCGCGCGGCAGGTCACGTCCGTATGAGTTGACGTTCTGTCCCAGCAGCGTGACCTCCGTCACCCCGTCCTGCGCGAGCGCGGCGACTTCGGCGATCAGCTCGTCCGGGGCCCGGCTCACCTCGCGCCCACGGGTCGAGGGCACGATGCAGTACGAGCACACGGAGTTGCAGCCGACGCTGATTTGCACCCAGCCCTGAAAATCGCGGGCACGTTTGGCCGGCAGGTGTCCCGTGAAGCCCTCGAACTCGAAGTACCCCTGGGCCGTGAGCGAGTCGCTGGTCAGGAACTCGGCCAGTCGGTGGACCTGGCCGGGGCCGAAGGCGACGTCGACGAACGGGAACCGCGCAAAGACCTCTTCCTTCACCGACTGCGCCCAGCATCCCCCCACCCCCACCACTGTGCCCGGTCGCTCGCGCTTGACCCGCTTGGCCTCGCCGAGATGGGCAATGAAACGGCTGTCAGCGGCTTCGCGGATCGAGCACGTGTTGAACAGGATCAGATCGGCGGCGTCACGGGACGGCGCCTCGCTGTATCCGAGCGACTCGAGCATCCCCTTCATCCGCTCGGAGTCGTGCTCGTTCATCTGGCATCCGAACGTGGTCACGTGGTAACGCTTCATCGGGGCCAACTGTACCGGCGCGGTTTTCCGCTCACGCGGTGATAAAGCGCGGCAGCACGAGCTCGACCTGCGCACCCCGGCCGCGGGGGCCATCAGTGGCGCTGACCTCCCCGCCGTGGGCGATCGCGATCGCGCGGACGATCGCCAGGCCCAGCCCAGCGCCGCCGTTGGCGCGCGAGCGCGCCGGATCGGTGCGGTGGAAACGCTCGAAGATCAACTCCCGCTCTGACTCCGGGATCCCGGGTCCGTCGTCGATGATGGCGAACCGAATTCGCTCGCCGGCGCCGCGGGCGACCTCCAGGCGGACGAGGCCCGAATGAGGACTGGTGTGCTCGATCGCGTTGCGCGCCAGGTTACGGAGCGCCTGCGCCAGTCGATCCGGATCAGCGATCAGGACGCCGGTGGGCAGAGGGCCGAGTTCGAAGTGGCGATCGGCCGTCAGACTGACCCCGTCCCACAGCTCCTCCACGAACGGGGGAACTTCGACCGGTGCGGTTCGTAGGAAGCCGAGCCGATCCGCTTGGGCGAGCACGAGCAGGTCGTCGATCAAGCGCGTGGTGCGCGCGATCTCGGCCTGGACCAGCCGGTTGACCCGTTCGACCTCTCCGGCGGAGGGATCGCTCTGCGCTGCGAGCACCTCGAGCTGGCCGCGGATCACGGTGATCGGCGTCCGGAGCTCGTGCGAGGCGTCGGCGACGAATTCGCGCTGGCGCGCGAACGCCTCCGCGAGCCGGTCGAGCATGTGGTTGAACGCATCGCCGAGCACTTGGACCTCGTCGCCGCGGCTCGAGTTGACGTCCATCCGGGGGTTCAGGTCGCCGGCGTCGACGCGCGAGGCCACCGCGGCCATCCGCCGCAGCGGCGCCGACACGCGCACGCCGGCGAGGTAGGAGGCCAGCAGCACGATCACGATCGCTGCCGCCCCGGCGATCAGGAACGCACGCCCGACGCTGTGCTGGGCGGATTCCACTTGCGCGAGCGGCTGGCCGGCGCCGGCGACGACGCGCATCCCGCCGACGGTCACCGCGCGTTCGTGGATCCGGACGTGTCCGAGGTCAGGGACGTACTGGGTGGACAGGCCGAGCCGCGGGGTCCCCAGCCGCTCTGTCTGCTGGGCCTCGGTCACCTGGTCATGCGGAGACTCGTCGGTGTCGGTCCTCGCCGCGGAGAACAGCTCGGGATGGTTGCTGACGGTGGCAGCTCCCGGGATGATCACGAACAGCAACGTCGATGTGGCGCTGAATGGCTGCGCCGCGAGGTATCGGTCAGCGCGGGCGGCGAGCTCCCGTGGCGTGGCGCCGGCGCGTGTACGGAGCGCCTGCGCCAGCTGGTTCGTGTCGACCGTGACCGCCCGGTTGATCTGTCCTGTCAGCTGCGACCCGGTGCTCTTGTAAACGACCAGGAAGACCACTGCGGCGGAGAACAACAGCACGCTTGCCACCCACGCTGTGAGGCGCCACCGGAGTCCGATCGGACGGAAGCGCCGGTCGGCACGCTTAGCTGTCACCGTCGAAGATGTAGCCGACCGAGCGGACCGTGACGATCGGGGACTTGCCGCCATCGCCCAGCTTGCGACGCAGATAGCCGACGTACACGTCGACTACGTTTGTACCCGGGTCATAGCCGTAGCCCCACACGGCGCGCAGGATCTGCTCTCGGGAGACGACCCGCCCGCGGTTGCGCATCAGGTACACCAGCAGCTCGAACTCGGTGGTCGAGAGCCGGACCAGCTGTTCGTTGCGGTGGACCTCTCGGCTCAGCAGGTTGACCGCGATGCCGGCCGCCGCCAGCGTCGTCGCGGGCGTCTGGGCGGCGACCCTGAGCTGCGCCCTGATCCTCGCCGCCAGCTCCGAGAGCGAGAACGGCTTGACGAGATAGTCAACAGCGCCGGCGTCGAGACCGGCCACTCGATCCTCGATCTCCCCCCTCGCCGTCAGCACGATCACCGGTAGCGCCGGCTTGGACTCGCGCAGCGCGGCGAGCACCTCCATGCCGCTCCGCTCGGGGAGCATGAGGTCGAGGACGACCAGGTCGATATCGTCGCGCAGTGCGAGCTCCAGCCCCTCGTTGCCATCTGCGGCGGAGACGACGCTGAACCCTTCGGCGCTGAGGCCGCGTTCGAGAAAGTCGACGATTCCAGCTTCATCCTCGACCACCAGGATCCGTTCCATGCGCCGATCATATGGTGCGTCTCGACCGGTCAGCGAGATCGCGAAGAGGTTTCTCATCACGTGCTGAGCGAGAGTTGATCCATCCGTTGCACGATCGCCCGATGCATCAAACCGCGGATGAGTCGCGCAGGCTGCGGCTGCTCGGTGGTGGCACCGACGGCAACGAGCAGCTGACCGCGATCGTCGCCGTCGTGCTGACGGTTCTGCTCCTAGTGATCGGAGTCACGATCATCCGGATCGGACAGCTGACCTGGCTGCACCTGTTCATCGGCCTCCTGCTGATCGGTCCGGTGGTGGCGAAGCTCGGGAGCACCGGCTACCGATTCATCCGCTACTACATGCGCAACCCCGAGTACGTCCGCCGGGGCCCACCTGACCTGTACCTCCGCCTGTCGGCCCCGGTTCTCGTCGTGACGACGGTGGCGGTATTTGGGACCGGGGTGGTGTTGCTGTTCCTTGGGCCCGTGGACCGCGGCAACTGGGTCGAGATCCACAAGATCACGTTCATCGTCTGGGGGGCCATGTTCGCGATCCACTTCCTCGGTCACCTGCTGGAGATGCCGAGGATGCTGAGCGCGTCTGTGCGTCGTTACGGAACGGGCGGGACTCCGGGAGACTCGGGCCGCTGGATCACGCTCGCCGGCGCGCTAGTCGCGGGTCTCGTGCTGGCCATCGTGCTGATCCCGGATTTCCATTCCTGGACAGCGCCGGGCGCGCTCCCACACCACTTCCACCACCATTGATGGCGCTCAGCGCGCGTACTCGACCGCCCGTGACTCCCTGATCACGGTCACCTTGATTTGGCCGGGGTAGTCGAGCTCCTTCTCGATCTCGCGGGCGATCTCGTAGGAGAGCAGCGTCGCTGCGTCGTCGTCGATCGCGCCCGGCGAGACCATCACGCGGATCTCGCGCCCAGCCTGCATGGCGTAGACCTTGTCTACGCCCACATGACGGGTGGCGATCTGCTCCAGGTCACGTAGCCGCTTGACGTACTGGTCAAGCGACTCGCCGCGCGCCCCGGGACGCGCTCCGGAGAGCGCGTCGGCCGCCTGGACGATTACCGCTTCGATCGTCTGCGGTTCGACCTCGTTGTGGTGAGCCTCCATCGCGTGCGCGACGGCCTCAGGCTCCCCGTACTTGCGCGCCAGCTCCCCGCCGACGAGCGCGTGCGGGCCTTCGATCTCGTGTGTGACCGCCTTGCCGATGTCGTGGAGCAGCGCCGCGCGGCGGGCGGTCTTGGCGCTGGCGCCCAGCTCGTCGGCCATCATCGCTGCGAGCCGCGAAACTTCGATCGAGTGGGCCAGCACGTTCTGTCCGTAGCTGGTTCGGAACTGAAGCCGGCCGAGCAGCTTGACCAGTTCCGGGTTCAGCCCCTGGACCCCGGCGTCGAACACTCCCTGCTCGCCGACCTCGATGATGTGGTTTTCGAGCTCAGACTTCGCCTGGTAGTACATCTCTTCGATCCGGGCCGGGTGGATGCGGCCGTCCTGGAGGAGCTTCTCGAGCGTGAGTCGCGCGATCTCCCGGCGGACACCGTCGAACCCCGAGAGCACGACCGCGCCCGGGGTGTCGTCGATGATGAAGTCAACCCCTGTGAGGTTCTCCAGGGCGCGGATGTTGCGACCCTCGCGGCCGATGATCCGCCCCTTCATCTCGTCGGCGGACAGCTGCACGACCGATACGGTCGTCTCCGCGGCGTGGCCCGCGGCGAGGCGCTGCATGCAGACCGAGAGGATGTTCCGTACGCGCCGCTCGGCGTCGCGCTTGGTCTCCTCCTCGATCTGGCGGATCAGCCGGGCCGCGTCGTGGCGGGCCTGGTCCTCGATCTCTTTGAGCAGGAGCTGCTTGGCCTTGGCGGCGGACAGTCCCGACACGCGCTCCAGCGACCGCTCGAGCTCACCGCGGTCGGCCGACAGAGCTTCCCGACCCTGGTTGAGCTCGGCTTCCTTGCGGGCCAGCGCCTCCTCACGGCGTACGAGCGCCGCTTCGCGTTCGGACAGCTCCGCGTGCAGGTTGGAACCGTTCGGTGCGTCACGGTTCGCGACGGGAGGCCGAGCGCCGCCGCTGTGCCCGCGCGCGTAGACGATCGCGGCCAGTACCAGCGCGACCGCGATCAGCGCTGCGGCTCCGATGATTTCCATGGTCGTTCCTCTCCTGAAGGTCCGGGAGTCCGGGCCTTTCCACTGCTATGTGATTTGGGAGCGACCGACTGGCCCGTTCGGGACTCACGAACGGATGCCCGGCATCGCGACCACAGGGGGCCGGTTCAGGCGACGGCTAGCTGGCGGTGTCGGGTGGTGAGCTGGGCGGTCTGGGGTGCCCGTCGTCGTTTGCCATCAACGCCAAGTTTCTAAGTCCGGGATCCAAGATTGATGAAATTTGCTGGTCTTTCGTGGCCCGTGGGCCATTCGTTCGCTCCCGGAATCGTAGTACCGGGGGCCGGTCGGCGCAAACAGCGGGCAGTCGGTCAGGCCGCCTGTGCCTCGCGGCGGTGGGCCGCGAGCGCGTCCAGCGCGAGCTCCGAGTCGTACCCCTTGCGGAGCAGCACGCCCAGAGCGCGGTCGCGGTCGCGGCGATTCTCGGGCGCGGCCGGGAACCGCCGGCGCAGCAAAGTCAGCGCGCGGTCGAGCTCGGACTCTCCGCAGGCAAGGCCGATCGCCTCCTGGACGAGCTCGGCAGAGATGCCGCGCGCGCGCAGGCCACGCTCGATCCTCTCGTTGCCCCAGGCCTCGAGCGTCCGCTTGTCCTCGGCGAACAGGCGCGCGAAGCGGGCGTCGTCGAGAAATCTCTGATCGGTCAGTTGAGCTATCACCTCGCGGGCGACGCTCTCATCCACCGCCGAGCGCTCGAGCCTGACCCGCACCTCGTGCACCGTCCGGTCGCGGCGATTGAGGTACTTGAGCGCGATCCCCAGCGCGTGCTGGAGCGGATCCTCGGTGCCCGCCTCGCGCGGCGGCGCTTCCGGACGGTCGTCCACCTCAGGCGGCCTGCGCCTCGACAGGCGCAGCGCCGTTCGAGATGGTGTCGACCTCCTCGGCGATGTCGCCGTCGGCCTGGCCATCCCGCGGCTCGATCGGCTTGACGAGGTCGCGTCCGATGCCGAGCGTGGCGTAGACCTTCGCCTCGATCTCCTTGGCCAGCTCCTGATGTTCATCGAGGAACGCCTTCGCGTTGCCGCGTCCTTGTCCGAGGCGCTCATCGCCATACGAGAAGAACGAGCCCGACTTCGTGATGATGTTGTGCTCGATGCCGAAGTCGATCAGGCAGCCCGAGGTCGAGATCCCCTTACCGAACTCGATATCGAACTCGGCCTGCTTGAACGGGGCTGCCACCTTGTTCTTGACTACCTTGACCCGGACGCGATTGCCGACCGCCTCGGTTCCGTCCTTGAGCGTCTCGATCCGGCGGATGTCGAGCCGCTGGGAGGAATAAAACTTCAGCGCGCGACCGCCCGGCTGCGTCTCGGGCGAGCCGAACATCACGCCGACCTTCTCGCGGATCTGGTTCGTGAACACGCACAGCGTCTGGGTCCGGTTGAGGTTGCCGGTCAGCTTGCGCATCGCCTGGGACATCATGCGTGCCTGCAGCCCGACGCTCTGATCGCCCATCTGGCCCTCGAGCTCGGCGCGCGGCGTGAGTGCGGCCACCGAGTCGATGGCGATCACGTCGACCGCGCCCGAGCGGATCAGCATGTCGACGATCTCGAGCGCCTGCTCGCCGAAGTCCGGTTGCGAGACGAGCAGCTCGTCGATGTCGACGCCGATCCTCTGCGCGTAGATCGGGTCCATCGCGTGCTCGGCGTCGACGAACGCGCACACGCCGCCGAGCTTCTGCGCCTCGGCGAGAATGTGGTAGACGAGCGTCGTCTTGCCGGACGACTCGGGGCCGAAGATCTCGATGATCCGGCCGCGGGGCACGCCCCCGATCCCGAGCGCAATGTCGAGCGACAGCGCGCCGGTGGGGATCGCGTCGACCGCGACGCGGGCACCCGGATCGCCCATCCTCATCACACTGCCTTTGCCGAACTGGCGCTCGATCTGCGTTAGCGCGCCCTGCAGCGCCGCCTGGCGCTTGGCGTCTGCCTTGGCATCTTGATCGGTCATCTCGCGTCGGCTCCTTGTCTGTGCTCTCTTTGAACCACTCACGGTAGGGCGGGCGGCGGACGGAATGGAGACCGTACGACGAGGTGCTGTAACGGAACAAGACACATTCTTCACGCAAGCCGGACAAATGCGTGCCGAGACTGAAAAAACCGCCCGCTGCGGATGCTGCGGATGCGGCTCCGAGCGATGACGGGTGGATTCGCGACACTCTCCCGCATGACCGACCATTCCTCCCGTGTCGCCGCGCTGCTCCATGAGGCCGGCGAAACCCACCACCTCGTTTATCGCATCGTGGATCTCGACAAGGACTACGCGACGGCAGGCCCGGAGGTTCCCTGGCCCCAGTGGTACGCCGAACGCATCCTCGAGCAGTTCGGGGTCAGACGCTCGAGCTAGCGCGGTTCGGCGTAATGCTCCATCCCGGCGAAATCGAGCATCACGCAGGGCTCATCGCCCACCACCCATCCGTCGTGGCCGGGAGGAATCGCCATCACATCGCCAGGCCCGAATTCGAGTTCGGTCCCGTCGTCCATCGCCACAGCCTGATGACCCGAGATCACGTAGCCGAGATGCGCTGCCTGGCAACTGTCGGTCCCAGCGATCGGCTTGACGTGCTCAGACCAGCGCCAGCCTGGTTCGAACGTGGCCTTGCCGACTACACCGTCGCCGAGTTTGACCAGCTCGACTCGGCCTCGGTCGGCCATCGGTCGTACCTCATCCGGTGAAGCGAAATTCTTCTTCTCGAGCTGCACAGCTGGCCTCCTCAACCTTGATGTGGAGGCGAGCCTACCCGGATGCGCCAGCCCGTGGTGGGGCATGTCGGCCCACGAACGGTGGTTAGGGCTCGTGCCCGGGATCGATCCAGCGGCCGCGCCGGAAACTGAGCGCCTCGGCCAGGTCGCCGCCGTGGACCTCGATCGGCTCAAGCACGAAACCGACGTGATCACCGAATGCGACGCGGTCGTGCACCCGACCAGCGAACCAACTGCCGAGGTCTGTCAGGACAGGCCCCTCCCCTGGTCCAGGCTTCCACGCGCAGCGGGCGAATTTGTCGATGTCATCGCCGGTTTCGCCGCCGAACAGCTCCGCGAGCTGTTCTGCGTCGTCCGGGACGGGGTGGACGATGAGGATCTCGGCTTCGCGGGCAACCCGATAGGTGCGATTCTTCACCGATAGACACGCGAGGAACCGGGGCGGGCGAATCGACACCTGAGTGGCGAAGCCGATCAGGCAGCCTGCGCGCTGGCCATCATGGGCCGCGGTCACGATGTAGAGCGAGTAGTCAGCCTGAGCGACGAGCTCCGCGAAGGCCGAGTCGAGCGAGCTCAATCCGGGTCCCGGTTGTGGTTGACCACTTCGACGTTGTGGCCGTCCGGGTCGAGCACGAACGCGCCGTAGTAGCCCGGGTGGTAGATCGCACGCTCGCCCGGCGCGCCGTGATCCTCGTAGCCCGCGGCGAGCGCGGCGGCGTGGAACGCGCGCACCGTGGCGTCCTCGCGCGCGGGGAACGCGAGGTGGACGTTCTCGGTGACCGGCCGCTGGTCCCGGACGAGCGAGAAGCTGTTGTCCGGGCCGGCCAGCTGTACGCGGTCAGGCCCGTCGTGGACCACGCGGAGCCCGGCCTGGGGCGCGATCGTCGTGTAAAAGCGCCGAGAGGCCTCGAGGTCGCGTACGCGGATCCACAGGTGGTCGATGCAGCCGGCGGGCACTGGGTTGTCGCGGTCGCTGTGGACCGCCTCGACGCTGTTGCCGTCGGGATCGAGCAGGAACCCTCCGTAGTACGTCTGGCTGTATTGCGTGCGCGGGCCCGGCTCGCCGTCGTCGCGATACCCCGCGTCGCGACCCGCCTGCCAGAACGCATCGACCTGGGCGCGGTCGCAGGCGCGGAATCCGATGTGGAGCCCACGGGTCAGCCCGTGCTCGCGATCTGTTGGCCCGATGTCCCAATCCTCCCACTCGACCAGCTCGGCGTCCGCATGGCTGGGCTGCAGGCCGAGCACGGCGAGGACCGTGCGGTAGAACCGCTCGGACGCCGCGAGGTCCGAGACCGCTATCCCGACGTGGTCGAACACCCGGCCGAGGCTACCGGCGTGGGCGGGTCCGGGTACACCGCTCGCGGTCGATCCCGCTTAACCGTCGGGGACCGAGGCTACGGTTGTCGCTTCCATGGGCCAGGTTTCTCGCGCGCTACACCTTCGCTCAGCGGATGAGCGCAACGCGGCTTGGTCGTTTCGATTGGGCCACTGATCCCGGGGTGAGCTGATCGTGAAATGCCCCGAGTGTGGCCAGGAGGTTCCGGAGCGCCCGTTCTGCGTCCGCTGTGGAGCGCCGCTGCGCGCTCAGGTCGAGACGCACGACCCAGCCCGGGCCCAGCAGGCGGCCGCCGAGCGCGGGTTTGCTGCCGCGCCCCACGAGCATCGGCTGCTGCCGTCTATCGTCTCGAGCCTCTTCCCGCACCTCCCCCGCGCCGACATGCGTCACTACCGCTGGGCAATGGCGATCGGGACCGCGATCGTGCTCGGCCTCGGCGCGGCCGGTCTCTTCCCTGTCGCGCTCACCGCGGCGGCGCTACTGGTCCCGATCATCGCGGCGCTGTATCTGCACGACGTCAACGTCTACGAGCAGGAGCCGCTCCTGGTGATCGCGTTCACGCTCGCCTGGGGTGCGATCGCCGGCGCTGTCATCGCCGTGCTCGGGCATGCCCTCGAGTCCTCCTCGATCGATCAGCTCGCCTCCGGGCATCGCTCCACCGCGCTGGTGACGATCGTGCTGCTGCCTGGGCTCGAGCTCCTGCTCGCCGTCGCCGGGCCCGCGCTCGTGCTCCTCCCCCATCGGCGCTTCAACGATGTGCTGGACGGCGTGACTTTCGGGGCGGCAACCGCGGCGGCGCTGTCGGCGACCGAAGTGATCGTCAACGGCTACCAGCTGTTCGAGCACGGACTTGCCCCCGGCGGCGCCGTGCTGCCGTGGATCTTGCGGCTGCTGACGATCCGTGTCGCATTGCCGATCCTCGCAATGGCCGCCACCGGGGCGGCGTGCGGCGCCCTCTGGCTGCGGTTCCGCGGCCCGCCTGATGAGCGTGGCGCGCTCGGTCCGCTCGGACATCCGCTCGTCGCGCTGACCCTCCGCGCCGGGCTGCTGATGCTCGCCGCTGCGGGCCAACGGTGGTTGCCGATCGGGGCTTGGCTCGCGATGCTGCTCGTGCTCGACGCGCTCGCGCTCGTATGGCTGCGGCTGATGCTGCAGCTCGGTCTGCGCCAAGAGGCGGCCGAGTTGGAGGTCGGGCCCGATATCGAGTGCCCGAACTGCCACGCTCAGACTTCGCGTCAGTCCTACTGCGCGGAGTGCGGGGTGTCGCTGCGGGCCGTTCCCAAGCGGCCCCAGGCTCCGGCGACGGCGACGGGGCCGGCCGCCCCCAGTCCGCTCCATCCACGCCGTGCGCGTCTGCTGACCCGCGGGCGCGTGCGCGCGTTCGTCGCGTTCGTCGCCGCGCTGGTCGTGGCGACCGCCCTGATCGGCGCGATCGCCCCGCCCCGGCTGCAGGCCCGGTGCTCCCCGACAAAGCCCTGCGGCGCCCCGCCGCTCCTTGCGGCTCCGCTACGCAGCGAGGCTGTGTGGCGGAGCTCGGCGTTCGGATTCGCGCTCGAGTACTCGCCTGCGGAATGGCGGATCGCACAGCAAGGCCCGGCCGGGGTGGAGCTCAAGAGCACGGTCGCACCGGTCGACCTCGTCGTGCAGGGCGCGAACGCTGCGGCACCGCCGCAGCTCGTGGCCGACAAGGTCTCCTCGCTGCGATCGAACATCCTCGGGTTGACGGCCGACTCCTCTGCGGCGGACACGATCCTCGGCCCCGAGGTCGGATACCGCTACGGAGCGGGCGGAGCCTACGTCGGCGCCGTGGACACCCCGGAGGGGGTCACCGATCAGGTGCTCGCGACCGTTCAGGCGGCGTCGGTGGGGCGGGTCGGGATTGTCGCGACCACGTTGACGGATGAGACGCACGCCGGGGTCAGGCGAGCGGTGTACGGCCTCGCCGACGGCGTCGTCAACACGATCACCTGGCCGGGACAGTCGTGAGGCGCGGTCGCGCGCTGACGGCCTGTGCGGCCGCGGTGATCACCGTTCTGGCGTTGCGCTCGTCGCCCCCGCCGACGACTCCCTGGCGCGCGCTCGGGCCGACGAACCCGAGCCTGCGCATTGAAGCGTCACTGGTTCTGGCCCTCGAGCATCGGCGCGAACTGTCGCGCTTTCTTGCCACCAGCGCCGCCGGCGGGTCCCCGGCCTCCGGGGTCAGGCTGACGCCCAGACAATTCGGCGCCCGCTTCGGCCTGCCGCTGGCGCGGATCGCGACGATCACCGACGCGCTGCGCAGGCACGGCCTGAGCGTCATCGAAACCTATCCGCAGCGGACTGCGCTCCGGGTCGCCGGCAGCGCGGCCGCGTTCGAGCGTGCGTTCGGAACGGAGTTGCAGAACCGCGGCGACAGCGCTGGCCGGCGCTGGTTCGCACCGACGGGCGCGCCGCGAGTGCCGGCCTGGCTCGGGGTCGATGTCGCCGGTGTCGCCGGCCTGGACACGAGACCGGTGATGGTCGCGGCCGACGTGCCGGCCGCCGGGCTGACTCCGTCGACGCTGACGCGGGCCTACGACATCCAGCCGCTGCGGGCGGCCGGGATCGACGGGGCGGGTCAGACGATCGCGGTCGTCTCGTACGACAGCTACCTACCGAGCGACCTGGAGGCGTTTGCATCGAAGTTCTCCATCCGCGGGCCGCAGATCCGCCGCGAGCTCGTGAGCGGTGGTACCCATCCCGGCTCCCAGGAGCCGGAGGTCGACCTGGACCTCGAGACCCTCCGGGGGCTCGCCCCCGGCGCGCAGATCCTCGACTATGAGGCGCCGGCGGGAGTCGCCGGCGATGCGGACGTCATCAACCAGATCGTCGCCGATCACCGGGCGCGCGTGATCAGCACCTCCTGGGGTGTGTGCGATCTGCTCGTGCCGCCCGCGATTCGTCTCGCCGAGCAGAACGCGCTGGCGGCGGCGCGCGCCGCGGGGATCACCATCTTCGCCGCGAGCGGGGATCAGGGTGCCTATGACTGCCAGAGCGCGGACGTGTCAGACCAACGACCGTCCGTGGACTGGCCGGCGGCGAGCGACAGTGTCGTCGCCGTGGGGGGCACGCGCCTCGCGGTCCGCGCGGATGGGTCATATCTCGCCGAGTACGGCTGGGAGGACGTACTCCAGGGGGATGGCAGCGGTGGCGGTCTGGCCTCGGTGACGCCGCGGCCGCCGTGGCAGCAAGGACCCGGGGTAGACAACGCGGAGTCGAACGGCCACCGCCAGCTCCCCGACGTTGCCGGGCCGGCCGATCCGACCAGCGGGATGGTCGTGTTCACGCGCGGCCGGACGGCCGAGATCGGCGGGACGAGCGCGGCGGCGCCGTTCTGGGCGGGCTCGCTGGCGCTGATGCGCGAGTACGCACAGCGCCACGGAGCCCGCGACCTCGGCTTCATCGCACCGCTGCTCTACCGCCTGGCAGCTAACCCGGCGACCGCGGACGCGTTCCACAAGCCCGTCCGCGGCGGCAACCGGAGGTTCAGCGTGACTCCGGGCTGGAACTACGTCGACGGCCTTGGCTCGCCGGACGTTGCGGTGATGGCACGAGACCTCATTGCCCTTGTCGGTCACTGAGCCGCTCGTAGCGCGTGCCGCCCGGCCCCGGCCGGGAACGAAACAACGTCACCGCCGTCCCGGTGAATTCGAACGGCTCAGGGGCCGGGAGCTCGACAGCGCGGATGCGCGCGCCACGAGCCACCCGGGCCGCCGTTACATGGGCCAGGAACCGCCGCCGTTCGGGCTCATACCAGCCACCGGCGACAAGGGCGGCGGCAACCGACGCCTGCATGCGGGCCAGCGCACCCGAGAGATCCTCGATCTCGACCGCCAGGACCGCAGGCCGGCGCCGCGGCAGCCACACGGGCGCTCCGAGCGACAGGGCGACCTCAAGCGGACCAGCTCCATCCACCGCCCCCGCGATCGCGGAGATTTCGGCGCCGGGGAGCGATCCGAGAAAGCAGAGCGTCACATGTAGCGATTCCGGCGCCACCAGTCGCAGCCCGTCGATCCCGGCGACGGCGCGTTGGCGCCACCGGACGAGCGCCTCGACTGGGCCGTGGGGCAACTCGAGCGCGACGAACAGTCGCGCCCGTTCGCCGATCATCGGTTCACGGCTTCGGCGACCGTGTCGCCACCCGGCCCCCGCACCGGCTGTCCAGCCTGGCCGAGCAACAGCCTCCGCACCAGATGCATTGCGACAGTCGTCGAGCGGTCCCGGACGTCGGCGCGGTCCCCGGGCAGTCGCAACGCGCGGGTGATGCGCTCCCCGGCCACCGACGCGACCGAGAAGCACACGAGCCCCACCGGCTTGGACACCGTGCCCCCGTCCGGGCCTGCGATCCCCGTGATCCCGACGCCTATATCAGCGCCCAGACGGCGCATAGCGCCCTCGGCCAGCGCCTCGGCCACCTCGGTGGAGACCGCGCCCACGCGCTCGATCAGCGCGGGATCGACGCCGACCAGAGACACCTTCGCCTCGTTCGAATAAGCGACTATCCCGCCAGCGAAGTACGCCGATGATCCTGCACGGTCGGTCAGCCGCGCCGACATCAGACCGCCGGTGCAAGATTCCGCGACCGCGATCGTCCTGCCGGCCGTCAACGTCGCGATCTGCTCGTCGACCGTCGATCCGTCCTCCGAGAACAGAGTCTCGCTGTGGCGAGCGCGGACCACGGCGGCGAAGGCCTCGTACGCGTCGGCGGCGGTCGGCTCGAACGTCGTCGCGATCTCGATCTCGCCGCGGCGCAGGCAGGTCGTGATCTCAAGCCCCTGGAGCGAGAGACCGTTCTCCTCCTCGGCGGCCCGCAGCGTGTTCGCGATCTCGGATTCGGGAATGCCGAACAGGCGCATAATCTTGCGCCGGTAAGTGGGGGCGCCGGCGATAGCCGCCCTGAACGGATCGGTTTTGATCGCCGTCTCCCACATCGGCCGCAGCTCGCGCGGCGGTCCCGGCAGGACGACCACGGTTGGTCCCGGGCCGGAAAGCGGAGGCACGACCAAGCCGGGCGCAGTCCCGACCGGATCGAGCACAGTCGCGCCCTCCGGGATCAACGCCTGCTTGCGGTTCGAAGCTTTGATCGCGTCGAGGTCGAGTCCCGGCCATCGGCTGATCATCGGCGCGAGGATCTCGCCGATCCGCTGCTCGAGTCGGCGGTCGAGGACCATCTCGCGACCGCTGAAGCGCCCGACGATCGCGGCGGTCAGATCGTCCGCCGTCGGTCCGAGCCCGCCGCTCGTCACGATCACGGCAAACCCTTCCTCTGCCATGTGGGCCAGCGCCGAGAGCAGGTCGTCTGGCCGGTCCCCGACGATCTCGATTACGGCGACATCGACACCGACGTCGCGCAGCCGCTCCGACAGCCACGGACCATTGCGGTCGGCGATGATTCCGGTCAGGACCTCGGTCCCGGTGATCAGGATTCCTGCGCGCGGGTTCATGCGCAGCGCGGTTGCTTGGCCGCCGAGAGCGGCGTGGTGCCGCTCGGCTGGATCAGAAAGCCGATCGAGCTCCCGGACGGGCTCACGGTGACTGGCGCCCCGTTGACCTTCATCGTCACCGATGCGTTGCCCAGCGTCAGCAGCAGCTTTGATGCGGTCTCTGTGGGGATCGCCTGGCCGGCGGCGAAGATCTGCCCGGGGATCAACTTTGTTCCCGCGGCGTTGACGAGGCAGACGTAAACCGTTCCCGTCGCGGTGAGCTCCAGCTTCACCGTCTTCGGCTTGGCCGGCAGCGTGATCGCCCGATGGGGCCGGTGCCGGTGGTGCTTGGGGAGCGGCCGTGTCCGAGCGCCGATGGTCGGTGTCGGCTTGCTGCCGTTGCCCAAACCGACCACGATCAGGACCACGATGATCACCACGAACACGCCCGCGATCACGATCCAGGGCGGCACAGTTGGCCGGCGAGGGCCGCGCTCACGTCCGAGCGACGCAACCGGCCGCAGCTCGTGGTCGCTCGGACGCTCGTACTGGCGCTTGTACTCGTCCGTGAGCATCCGCCAGTCGAGCCCCAGGTACTCCCCGTAGGTGCGCAGGAAGCTCTTGACGTACACGGGGCCGGGCAGCAGGTCCCACTCCTCGTTCTCGATCGCGCGCAGGTACTTGGCCCGGATCTTCGTGCGCGCCTCGACCTCGGAGATGTCGATGCGCGCGCGCATGCGCGCCTCTCGCAATGTCGAGCCGATGTCAGCCATCGGTCCGGAAGGCTACCCCCCGCCTACAGCTCGTCTGGCTCGCCCGCGGGCGGTCCCGGGCGCGCGCCGACCGGCGCATGGCCAGCTTCGGCTTCGGCTAGGTGCGAGAGGATCCGCGGGACGTCCGCCTCTGTGATCAGTACCTGGCGTGGCTTGGACCCCTCGTAACCGGAAATGATCCCCCGCCGCTCGAGCATGTCGATCAGACGTCCCGCGCGTGTGTAGCCGAGCCGCAAACGGCGCTGCAGCATCGACGTGGACGCCGTGCCCATCTGCGCGACGAGCGAGATCGCCTCCTCGAGCAGCGGATCCTCGTCGGCCGACAGCTCGCCATCGCCGTCGGAGCCGCCGTCGTCGGAGGATGCGACCTCTTCGAGCAGCTCTTCGTGGAACTCGGGCTCGCCCTGCTTGCGCCAGGAATCGGTCAGTGTGAGGATCTGCTCTTCGTCAATGTACGCGCCCTGGATCCGCTGCAGCTTCGACGAGCCGACGGGCGAGAACAGCATGTCGCCTTGGCCGAGCAGTGACTCAGCGCCGTTCTGATCCAGGATGACGCGCGAGTCGGTCTGTGAGGAGACCGCGAACGCGATCCGCGACGGGACATTTGCCTTGATCATCCCGGTGATCACGTCGACGCGCGGCGACTGCGTGGCCAGCACGAGATGGATGCCCACCGCCCGCGCCTTCTGCGCGAGCCGGATGATCGAGTCTTCCACGTCGGCGGGAGCGACCATCATTAGATCCGCGAGCTCGTCGATCACACACAGGATGTAGGGCAGCGCCGGTTCGCCGCGTTTCTCGCGCGCACGATTGAGTTCCGGGAGCGACCGCGTCCGCGCCAGCGACATGATGCCGTAGCGCTGCTCCATCTCCTTGACGAGGTTCTGCAGGGCGTTCGCTGCCATCCGCGGGCTCGTGATCACCGGCGTGAGCAGGTGCGGGATCCCCTCGTAGTGGTTGAGCTCGACCTGTTTGGGGTCGACCAGCACGAGGCGAACGTCGTGCGGTGTCGCCCGCAACAGGATCGAGGAGAGCATTGCGTTGACGCACGCGGATTTTCCGGCGCCGGTAGTGCCGGCAACGAGCAGGTGCGGCATCTTCGCGAGGTCGGCGCCGATCGCGTGCCCGGAGATGTCCTTGCCGAGCCACACCGTGAGCGGCGACCACTCTGCCGGCGGCTCCTGGAAGACGTCGCCGAGATGGACGATCCGCCGCCGCGCGTTCGGAACCTCGACGCCGACGGCATGCTTGCCCGGAATCGGGGCGAGGATCCGGATGTCGGTCGCGGCCAGTGCGTACGCCAGGTCGTCCTTTAGGGCGGCCACCTTCCCGACCTTGATTCCCGGAGCGAGCCGTAGCTCGTAGCGAGTGATGTGTGGTCCGGTGACCCGGCCGACCACCTTGGCCTCGATCCCGAAGTGTCCGAGCGTCTCGACCAGCGTCGCGGCCACCTGTTCCTGGCCGGCGGTGTCGGGCTTGGCCGCGTCACCCGTGGACCGGGTCAGGAAACGGCCGGAGGGAACGCGCCAGATGAAGTCCGGATCGTCGGTGACCGAGTCGCGGTAGCGACCCTGCGGCGTCAGGTCCTCGGGCCCGACAACCGGGATCCCCGCCGCGACGGTCTGCTCCGGCGCTTGCGCGACGAACTCCTCTTCCGCCTCCGGCTCGAGAACCTCGCCCTCGATCGGTGGCGCTTCGACGTGCGTCGCGCGCACCACCAGCTCGGCGGTGTCGGGCTCGGGCGGAAGCAATGGCTCGGGCTCGTAGGGGTCAAAGACGGCTTCGGACCGTCCGGCGGCGGTCGCCGCCCGGGGCCGCCGCCCGACGTTCGACGCGAAATCCTCGGTGGAGCGCCGCAGCGCCCGATGGGTCCCGGCGACGCCGGCGCCGGTGGCTCGGATCACACCGGCCAGGGTCGCGCCACTGACCAGGATCAGTCCGGCGATGAACAGGAACACAGCGATGAAGTCCGAGCCGACCGTCGAGAACAGATGTGAAGTGGCCCAAAGCTCGGCCTGACCGATTACTCCGCCCCTGGCCTCGAACACCGAGGCGTGCCAGAACACGGCGGTGCGGGCCTCGCCGGGGCCGAGCCCGAGCGTCCCCGCGGCCCAGGCGAGGGTCAGCGCCGCGGTCAGGCAGAGCACGCCGGTCCGCATCGGGCGGGCCGGCGGGCGCAGTTCGCGCATCAGGATCAGGCCACCGGCCAGGCCCAGCACCACCGGCAGGGCATATCCGAGCACGCCGAATACGAATCGCATCGACTTGACCGCTCCGTTGCCGAGCGTTCCACCGGCGATGTGGAAGTAGCCGACCGCCGCCAGGAAGGCTCCAATCGCGACCAGCGCGAGGCCGATGATGTCGACCTGATGGGGGGCCGGCTCAAAGTTCGGCAGCGTTGGACGGCTCGCGAACAGCGAGCGTTGCGCGCGCTTGGGCGGCGGCTTGCGCTTCTTCTTTGCGGTGGCCATCTGCGAGGAACCTGCTTCGACGGCAGTGGTCTGGCTCCTCCCCGCCCGTATCTCCGGGAAATCCGCGCATCAAGCCCGAGTAAAGATGGGCGGCGCGTCCTGGGCACCCGCCGTACCATTTTCAGACAGCTATGCCGGACCACGAGCGCCCACCCCGCGTCCTGGTCGTCGAAGACGACGACGCGATCGCGCAGGTGCTTCAGCGCTCGCTGCGGATGGAGGGATACGAGGTCAAGGTCGCCGGGGACGGTGTCAGCGCGCTCGACCTCGCGCATGCCTACCTCCCCGACCTGGTGATCCTTGACCTCGGTCTACCCCGGCTGGATGGCGTCGATGTCGCGCGCACCCTGCGCGAGACCGACGATGTGCCGATCCTGGTGTTGACGGCGCGAGACGCGGTCGAGTCGCGCGTCGAGGGGCTGGACGCCGGCGCCGACGACTATCTGGTCAAGCCGTTCGAGCGCCAGGAGCTGCTCGCGCGACTCCGGGCCCTACTCCGGCGCCGTCCGCCCCGCGGGCAGGCGGCACTCGCGGTCGGCGACCTGCAGCTGAACCCCGACACGCATGAGGTGTCGCGCGCCGGTCGGCAGATCGAGCTCACGCAACGCGAGTTCGAACTGCTCGAGTACCTGATGCGCAACGAGCGGATCGTCGTCTCGCGCCAGCGCCTGCTCGATGAGGTCTGGGGATACGACCCGTTCTCGATGACGAACACGATCGAGGTGTTCGTGTCCAACCTACGGAGAAAGCTCGAAGCCGATGGTGAGCCTCGGCTCCTACACACGATCCGCGGCGCGGGCTACGTACTCCGCGTATAGGCGCGTTCCGATTCGCTGGCGGTCTGGCCGGCGGCTCGGCGGTGCTGACGTTCGTGATCCTGGCCGGCTTCGCGGCCATCGTCGGCGTGCTGACGACGCGGCAGGTGAGGACGCAGTTCAACAACGAGGTCGACTCCGCCGCGACGCAGCTCCAGCAGGAGCTGCACCTGCAGCTGAATCCCAGCACCCTGTTGCTCGACTGCAACAAGACCGTTCATCTGGCCGACTATGCGACTCCGGAGCACGCCCAGATCCGGGTCTACGACCTTGGCAGCGGCGAGGTTCTCTGCAACCAGTCACAGGTCCTCGCGGGCGCCAACCGGCCGACGGCAGCCGGGCCGAACTTCTCGCTGCCCTTGCGGACCGGGACGTTCACCGAGCTCGGCTACCGCGCCGTTGTCCGCCGGCTCCGGATCGAGCCGGAAGGCGACTACGTGCTGCTCTACGCCCGGCCCTTGTCCGACGTCGACCACACGCTGAGCAAGGTCCGGTTCTTCCTGATCCTCGGCGTTCTCGCCGGCACCTTCCTGGCCCTGCTCGCCGGCCTGGCCACCGCGCAGCGCGCGATGCGCCCGGTTAGGGAGCTGACGGCGGTCGCCGGCGAGATCGAGCGGACACGCGATCCCAGCCGCCGCCTGCCCCATCCCGAGGCCGACGACGAAGTCGCCGAGTTGGCGCGCACGCTGGCGAGGATGCTCGCGGCGCTGGCGTCCGAGCGCAACCACACCGAGGCGATGCTCGCCCGCCAGCGGGAGTTCGTCGCCGATGCGTCGCACGAGCTGCGCACGCCGCTGACCAGCGTGCTCGCGAACCTCGAGCTGCTGGCCGAAGAGCTCCACGGCGAGCAGGCGGAGACGGCGCAGGCGGCGCTCCGCTCGACGCGTCGCATGCGGCGGCTGGTCGGCGACCTGCTGCTGCTGGCTCGCGCCGACGCCGAGCGCGAGCAGCCGCGCCGCCCGACCGACCTCGCGGACGTCGTGATCGAAGCGGCCGCGGAACTCGGGCCGGTGGCGGATGAATACGAGCTGACCATCGATGTGCATCCGGCCGTCGTGGCAGGTGTGCCGGACGATCTCCACCGGCTGGCGCTCAACCTGCTCGAGAACGCCGTCCGTCACACCCCCCCGGGCACGCACATCCATGCGACGACGTCACTCGAGGATCACGACGCGATGCTGGTCGTCGAAGACGATGGCCCCGGGATCCCGGAGGAGCTCCGCAACACGCTGTTTGACCGGTTCGTTCGCAGTGGCCCCGACGGGGGCGCGCGGCTCCGGGCTCGGGCTTTCAATCGTCCGCGCGGTCGCGGAGTCCCACGGGGGGACGGTCACGCTGGCGCCGCCATCGGCGCCCGGCCGCATCGGTACGCGATTCGTGATCCGCATCCCGGCCGACCCAGCCGCGGTTGCGGCCAGCGGGACGGCGGCGAACGGTCACACCTCGACGACTACCGGAAGCACCATCGGCCGACGGCGAAGCCGGTCATAGACGAACGCCGCGAGGTCGTCGTGGAGCTCCTGCTGGAGCAGGTCGATCGCGCGTACCCCGTCCTGCGCGGCGCGGTTCAGTGACCGTTCGACCTCGTCGCGGATGTCCTCGACGAGCTCGTCGGCCTGCTCGATGAAGGGCACGCCGCGGAAGATCACCTCAGGCGGGGCGACCGACTCGCCGCTCTGCTCCGAGACCGTCGCAACGACGATGAAGATGCCGTCGGCGGAAAGCATTCGCCGGTCGCGTAGCGCGGCGTCCGCCGGGTCACCGACGTCGACCCCGTCGACGAAGATCATCCCCGACTGCTCAGGTTCGCCGAACCGCGCGCGGCTGCCGTCGATCTCGAGCGGCAGCCCGTTCTCGGAGCGGAACACGTCATCCGGGTCGATCCCGACCGCATCGGCGAGCTCGGCGTGCAGCTGGATCCGCTTGTGGTCGCCGTGGATCGGCATCACGTAGCGCGGTTTGACCAAGTTGAGCATCAGCTTCAGCTCCTCGACGTAGCCATGCCCCGAGGCGTGAATCGGTGCGTCGCGCGGCGTGATCACGTTGCAGCCGATGTGGTAGAGCCGGTCGACGGTCTCGTTGACGGCCCGCTCGTTGCCTGGGATCGGCGTGGCCGAGAACACCACCGTGTCGCCCTTGTGCAATTTGATCAGCCGATGGTCGTTGTGCGCCATCCGTCGCAGCGCGGACAATGGCTCGCCCTGTGATCCAGTGGAGATCACGACGACCTTGTGCTCAGGCCAGTCCTCGACCTCCTGGGGCTGGATCAGCATGCCGTCGGGAATCTCGATATGGCCGAGCGACCTTCCGATGTTGACGTTCTTGCGCATCGAGCGTCCGACCAGGGCGACCTTGCGACCGAGGGCCGCGGCGCCATCGACCACCTGCTGGACGCGGTGAATATTCGAGGCGAAGCTCGTGACCACGATCCTCCCCTCCGCCCGCGCGAACACCTCCTCCAAATGGGGCCCGACCACCCGCTCGGACGGCGAGAACCCCGGCCGGTCGGCATTGGTCGAATCGCCGCACAGCAACAGAACCCCCTCCCGTCCCAGCTCAGCGAGCCGCGACACGTCGGCGGGCACGCCGCCGACCGGAGTCTGGTCAAACTTGTAGTCGCCGGTCACCAGCACCGTCCCGAGGCCCGTGGTGAGCGCGACGGCGCACGAATCCGGGATCGAGTGCGTCATGTGGATCAGCTCGACGGTGAACGGGCCGAGCGATACATCGTCGCCCGGCGCGAGATCCTCCAGCGGCGCATCGCGGAGATTGTGCTCGTCGAGCTTCGAGCGCGCCATGGCGATCGTCAGCCGGCCGCCGTATACGGGCGGGAGCCTGTCGGTGCGAGTGGCCGAGCTCGCGCAGGACCCACGGGAGCGCGCCCAGGTGGTCCTCGTGACCGTGGGTGATCACGATCCCTTCGATGTCGTCGGCCCGGTCGCGCAGGTAGCTGAAGTCGGGCAGCACGAGGTCGATCCCGAGCATGTCGGTTGTCGGGAAGCGCAAGCCCGTGTCGACGACCACGATCCGGCCGTCCTGCTCGAGGACCGTCATGTTCTTGCCGATCTCGCCCAGCCCGCCGAGCGGCAGGACCCGCATTGACTCACTCACGCGGGTGACTCACGCCGCCGTCGAGGCGAGCATTCCGTGGCGCTCGAGCATGGCGCGGATGACATCGATCTCCTGCTCGTCGAGCTCGACGTACGGCAACCTGGGCGCGCCGACCGAGACGCCGATCAGGTTCAGCGCCGCCTTGTTCGAACATGCAGCCGGCGCGATCGCCATGTCGCGGAACACGTCGGCCAGCGACTCGTGGATCTCGCGGCGGCGTTCGGCCTCGTCGACCATCCGGTGAAACACGTCGCCGAACACGTGCGTGCTCGTACAGATGCCGCCCGGTTCGCCGAGATCGAGCACGTCGGCCACCATGTCGTCGTTACCGGCATAGATCTGCAAGCCGTCGATCTTCGCCAGGTTCGCGGGGTTGGCCTGCTTGACCCCGACGATGTGCTCGATCTGCGCAAGTTCGGCCAGGAACTCGTTCGACAGATCCTGACCGGTCCGCTGCGGGATGTTGTAGAGCAGGATCGGCAGGTCGGTAGCGCGGTCGATCTCCTCGTAATGACGGATGAGACCAGCTGGCGACGGTCGGTTGTAATAAGGGTTCACCGACAGCAGCGCGTCTGGGCGCAGCGCGGTCGCGCGCTCGGTCAGGTGCACGGCGTGGCGGGTGTCGTTCGAGCCCACGCCGGCAACGATCGGGCAACGGCCGCCCATCTCCTGCACCGCGAGCTCGATCACGCGGAGGTGCTCGTCGTCGTTCATGGTCGCCGCTTCGCCGGTGGTGCCGCAGACCACCAGCCCGTCCGAGCCGTGCTCGATCAGGTGGTGCATCAGCCGCACCATCGCCTCCTCGTCGAGCTGTCCCCGCGCGTCGAACGGGGTCACCATCGCGGTCAGGATTGCGCCGAGCTCGAGGGTCATCGCGGGCGATTATCGCAGGCGCCGCGAGCCATGGCCGGGCGCGCGCTGGCACACGCGCGCCCGGGCACGGGTTATTTCAGCGCCGGCACGGCATCCGCACGCTCGCCGCTGCCCCGGACGAGCGGACCGTCGTATGGACCCGGCTTCGGGCCGCTGGCTGCCGCCGGGAAGGGCGAGCCGCAGGATCGTGCGCTGCACCATCCCGAGCTGCTGGCTGAACGGCCCGGTGTTGTACGGCAGGCCGTAGCGCTGGCACAGCTCGCGCACCCGCGGCGCGATCTCGCCGTAGCGCGTGCTCGGCATGTCGGGGAAGAGGTGATGCTCGACCTGGTAGCCGAGGTTTCCGCTCATCACGTGGAACATCGGGCCGCCGTCGATGTTCGCGGCACCCGTCAGCTGGCGGACATACCACCCACCGCGGGTCTCGTCGGCGGTCTCCTCCTCGGTGAAGGTGTACGTCTGGTCGGGGAAGTGGCCGCAGAAGATGATCGCGTACGACCACACGTTGCGGATCACGTTTGCGGTCGCGTCGGCGATCAGCGTCCGCTTGAACGGCTCGCGGAAGGAGCGGCGAGCGACCAGCTCCTTGAGCGCGCGCCGCGTCCATCGGTGAGCGGATCACCGCCCGGCGCGCGGCGGGCGAATTGAGCAGCACCTGCTTGGCGACCTTGCGCTTCAACTTGGCTCCGCGCCGCGGTTGACGGCCGCCGGTTCTGCTCCGCGCCACGATCGCCGCGAGCTCGGCGCCGGTCATCACCGCGCCGCTGATCGCGGGCCACGCGATGTAGTCCTTGACGATCTGGGTGCGCGCCTTGCCGGCGATCCCCTTGAGCTCCTTGCCCACCTCCTTGAGGTCCTTCTCGCCGGCGCGGATCGCCGTGAGGTCCAGGTCGTGGACCGCGACCCCCCATTCGAACAACAGCGACAGCAGGATGTTGTAGAAGGGCTGGAACAGGTAGACCGGATGCCAGGGCTGCTGCGGGTCGATCCGCATGATCTCGTAGCCGAGGTCGCGATCCTTGCCGAGGATGTTCGTGTAGGTGTGGTGGATGAAGTTATGGGAGTGCCGCCACGCTTCGGCGGTCGACGCGGTATCCCAATCCCACGCGCGCGAGTTGATCACCGGGTCGTTCATCCAGTCCCACTGACCGTGCAGGACGTTGTGGCCGATCTCCATGTTCTCGAGGATCTTCGCCAGCCCCAGCGAGCCTGCGCCGATCGCCCACGGGATCCGCCAGCGGGAGAAGATCAGCGAGAACCGGCCGATCAACGCGAGTTTTCGCTGCATCGCGATCACCGAGCGGATGTAGGTCGCATCCCGCTCGCCGAGGCTCGCCTTGACCTGCTCGTGGAGCTCGTCGAGCTCCTTTCCGATCTCCTCGATCTGCTCCGGGGTCAGGGTGTGCAGGGGGTTCTCCCGCTCACTGGCCGCCACGTGGCCGTTCGTCTGGTGTCCGTTTACGCTGGCTGTAGTCATCGGTCTCCCCTACTGGTGGTTAACAGATCGATCTCGATCGGTCCCTCCGGCGCGCTGATGCACGTCCTGATCACTTCGCCCTCCTGCCCGTAAACCTCGCCGTTGCGCAGGTCTCTCACCCGGCCGGTCCGGAGCTCGCCCACGCACGTGTGACAGATCCCTTCCCGGCACCCATACGGCAGGTCGAGCCCGGCCTCCTCGCCGGCCACGAGAATCGGCTTGTGGCCGTCGGACTCGGCCTCCGCCTTGGACTTGCAGAACTTGATCGTGCCACCTTCGCCCCTCCCCGGCCTCGCCGAGACCAAGCTAGCGGCTGGAAGCGCTCCATGTGGAGCCGATCGCAGTCGCCGCACTCGTCGTAGTGGCGGTCGAACGCATCGAGCATGTCGCTCGGGCCCGAGATGTACGTTTCGCGCTCCCGCCAATCCGGGACACAGCTGGTCGAGGTCGGCGGGCGTCATCCGGCCGGACTCACCGGTCAGCTGCAGATGCAGCTTGAACCCCTCAACCCGACGCTCGAGCTCGCGCAGCTCGTCGCCGAAGATCACGAGATCGGTGCGGCGCGCCGAATGAAGGAGCACCGCGTCCTTCAACTCGTCGTCGCCGTCGAGATGGCGGAGCATGCTCATGATCGGGGTGATTCCGCTTCCGGCGCTGATGAACAGCAGCTTCGGCGGTGGCGGATCGGGCAGGACGAAATCGCCCTCGACACCACCGAGTCCGACGATCGTCCCGGGCTCGCCTCGCCGCACCAAATAAGACGAGACCTTGCCCTCGTCGACGCTCTTGACGGTGATGCTGATCATGCCGTCCGAGCGATACGGATCGGAGGTGAGCGAGTACGCGCGCCAGTGGCGGACGCCGTTGATGTCGACGCCGATCCGCAGATACTGGCCCGCCTTGTGGCCCATCCACCGGTAGCCGGGTTTGATCATGACGGTCGCCGCTTCCGGTGTCTCGTGTCTGATCTCCTCGACCCGTCCACGGAGTTCCCTTGTGGACCACAGCGGATTGATCAGTTCGAGGTAGTCATCCGGAAGCAGCGGTGAGCTGAACGCTGAAAGCGCTCGCAACAATCGCCGCTGGATCGGATGAACGTTTGGGGGCGCGCCACGTTCGGGCATCTACTCAAGAGTAACTTCCCACAAGGACCATTCGAAAAACAAGATGCGATCAAAGGCCGCGAGCCGAGCCCGCCGGCGCACGTCCCCCAAGCGGGGGACGCACGGGATGCCCAGAGCGGCACGCGAGCAGCTGATCCTCGATGTGGCCGGCGGCGCGTTCGCGCGCGATGGCTACCACTCGGCTTCGATGGACGAGATCGCCGCCGGCGCAGAGGTCTCAAAGCCGGTGGTATACGCGTATTTCGGCTCCAAGGAGCAGCTGTACCTCGCGTATATCGAGCGGACCGGGCGCCAGCTGCTCGACCGGCTCGAGCGCTCGGGGCGCCCTGAGGACCCTCCGCTCGAGCGGCTGCGGGCCAGGATCACGGAGTTCCTCGAGTTCGTCGACGAGCACCGAGACGGATGGCGCGTACTGTTCGCCGAGGCCGCCTCGAACCGGCCGCTCGCGGAGGAGGTCGCCGACCTGCGCCGGCGGATCGCCGCAGCGGTCTGCCGGATGATCGAGGAGGCCAGCGCCGCGGGCTTCGAGATGGCCCCGCACGCCAGCGATGGGATCGCGCACGCGATCGTCGGGGCGGGCGAATCGCTGGCCAACTGGTGGCTCGAGCAGCCGTCAGTACCCAGGGAGATGGTCGTCGACTGGTACGTGAGCCTAGTTCAGGCGGCCGTGGCCGCCGCGGCGTCTCAGACCGGGCGCCAGGCCTGAGCTGGATAAGGCCTTAGCCGCTAGAGCAGGCGCTCGAGCCCGATCACCGGCGACTCGGTCAGCGATCCAACCTTGCGGATGGCCAGCAGCACACCGGGCATGAACGACTGGCGGTCGATGGAGTCGTGACGGATCGTCAACGTCTGGCCGACGTCGCCGAGGATCACCTCCTGGTGGGCCACCAGCCCCGGGAGGCGGACGGAGTGGATCGGCGGCACGGGTTTGTCCGGAGCCGCCGCCGCCATCAGCGCGGCGGTCCGTGCGGCGGTGCCGCTGGGGGCGTCGACCTTGCGGTCATGGTGGAGCTCGATGATCTCCGCCTTTGCCATGTGCTCGAACGCCTCGACGGCGAACTTGGTCATCAGCACGGCGCCGATCGCGAAGTTCGGCGCGATGAAGATGTTCGCCCCGGTCAGTCCCCGCAGCTGATCGACGTCGAAGCCGGTCGTTCCCACCACGACATGGACGCCCGCTGCCACGGCGTCGCGGGCGTTCGCGATGGCGGTGTCCGGAACGGTGAAGTCGACGAGCACGTCCGGCGAGCTCTGGAGGGCATCCGCCAGCGACGTGCCCAGCGCGGGGTCGGCGCGTGCGACGCACTGCATGTCCTCGGCGTCCTGCACGGCGCGGCAGACGGTCTCCCCCATCCTCCCGGCGGCGCCGGCGACGGCTACGCGGATCACGCCACTGCGCGGGCGCCGGCGATTCCCGCCACCGCCTCGTCGAACCGGTCCTCGTCGGGGCCGATCCCCGCCACCGAAAGCCGCTCGGGAGCCCACAGCTCTTCCACCAGCTGGCGGAGGTCGTCGATCGTGACCGCGTCTATCCGCGCCACGACCTCGTCGATCGACTGCAACGGCGCGCCGGCGAGCAGTTCTGATCCGAGCCGGTTCATCCGTGCGCCGGTCGACTCCAGCGCGAGCACGACACGTCCCTTGAGGTTCTCCTTGGCCCGGTCGAGCTCTTCCCCGGTGGCCGGCTCGGACAGCGCGTGGGCGAGCTCGGCATCGACGACGGTCATCGCCTCTGCGAGGTTGTCGCCCCGCGTGCCGACGTAAAGCCCCACCTGCCCCGAGTCCTGGTACCCCGCGGTGAACGAGTACACCGCGTACGCGAGCCCGCGTTGTTCGCGCACCTGCTGGAACAGGCGCGATGAGCTCGTGCCGCCGAAGATCGTGTCGAGCACGCGGAGCGCGAACCGCCGGTCGTCATGCCGTGAGAGGCCAAGCCCGCCGACGCACACGTGGTACTGCTCGGTGTCCTTGCGCTCGAAGCGGCGGCGCGCGGCGGAGAATTCCGGCGCCGGCGGCCCCCACGGAGATGCAGGCGGGTCGCCGGCGACCTCGCCGACCCGCTCGGCTGCCAGCGCGACGAAAGCGTCGTGGTCGATCGCCCCGGCGGCTGCGATCACCACGTTGGCAGGCGCATACCGACCGTGATGGAACGACGCGATCTGATCGGCCGGCGTCTGCGCGATCACTGGCGCCCGGCCGATGATCGCCCGCCCCAGGGGGTGCTCGCCGAACACTGCCTCGCCGAGCACGTCGAACACCTTCTCCTGCGGGTCGTCCTCATACATCGCGATCTCCTCGAGGATCACCTCCCGCTCGGAGTCGATATCCGACAGGGCCGGCCGGAAGACCATGTCCGCCATGACGTCGAACGCCTCGGGCAGATGTGACTCGATCACGCGGGCGTAAACCGACGTCGTCTCCTTGCCGGTCCCAGCGTTCAGCTCGGCGCCCATCGCATCGAAGATCTGATCGATCTCGAGCGAGCTGTATCTGGCCGTTCCCTTGAACAGCAGGTGTTCGAGCAGGTGCGAAAGCCCGGCCTGCTCATCGGTCTCAGCCCTCGATCCGGTCCCCACCCAGAACCCGAGCGAGACGGATCGGACGGAGGACATCTCCTCCGTCACGATCCGAACGCCGGATGGGAGCGTGGTCAGCCGATGCTCTGCGGCCACGGCCGAGCTCTAGTAGCGCGGGCGGTCCGGATCGCGGTCGCGCACGCGACCGCCCTCGCGGTCACCGCCGCGGTCACCGCGGTCCCCTCGATCGCCACGGTCGCCACGACCCCCGCGGTCGCCGCGGCCATTGCGGCCGCGGTCGCGGTCACCCCCGCGATCGCGCCGCGGGGGGCCCGAGCCGCCGCTACCGACCGTCGAGAGCTCCTCGACGCTCTTTCCGGCGACCTCCGGGTCGTCCGCCAGCCGCAGGCCGATCCGGCCCCGCTCGCGGTCGACCTCGACGACGCGAACCTCGATCTCGTCGCCCTTGTTGAGGACCTCCTCGACGGTGTCGATCCGGCGTCCCGGGGCCACGTTCGAGATGTGCAGCAGGCCGTCGGTGCCCTTCGAGAGCTCCACGAACGCGCCGAACGTGGTCGTCTTGACCACCTTTCCGCTGAACGAGTCGCCGACCTCGACCTCCTTGGTCATCGAGCGGATCCGCTCGACCAGCGCGTCGCCCCGCTCGCGGTCGGCGGCGTAGACGAGCACCATGCCCTCGTCGTTGACGTCGATCTGGGACTCGAACTCCTCTTGGAGCGAGCGGATCGTCT
This sequence comes from uncultured Solirubrobacterales bacterium, assembly GCA_963794825.1. Taxonomy (GTDB): domain Bacteria; phylum Actinomycetota; class Thermoleophilia; order Solirubrobacterales; family Solirubrobacteraceae; genus Palsa-465. Next base: position 774,544 of record CAWCFB010000001.1, on the reverse strand, counting down.
CGCCGCCCTTGCCGATCAGCAAGCCGATCTTCTCGGGGTCGATCTGGACACTGGCGATTCCCGGGGCGTACTTAGACAGCTCCGAGCGCGGCGCGTCGATCACCTTCGTCATCTCGCCGAGGATGAATTCGCGCGCGACCTTCGCCTGCGAGAGCGCGTCGCGCATGATCTCGAACGTAACGCCCGTGATCTTGATGTCCATCTGCAACGCGGTGATCCCGTCGCGGGTGCCGGCGACCTTGAAGTCCATGTCGCCGAGGTGGTCCTCGACGCCGGCGATGTCGGTGAGGATGACGTACTCGTCACCCTCCTTAATCAGGCCCATGGCGATCCCCGCCACCGGCGCCTTGATCGGTACCCCGGCGTCCATCAGCGAGAGCGTCGAGCCACACACGCTGGCCATCGACGACGATCCGTTGGACTCGAGAATGTCCGAGACGACCCGGATCGTGTACGGGAACTCCTCCTGACTCGGGATCATCGGGACGAGCGCCCGCTCGGCGAGCGCGCCGTGGCCGATGTCGCGGCGCTTGGGCCCGCGCATGAAGCCGGCCTCTCCGACGCTGAACGGCGGGAAGTTGTAGTGGTGGAAGTACCGCTTGGTGGTCTCCAGCCCGAGCGTGTCGAGCCGCATCTCCTCGCGCGTCGTGCCGAGCGCGGCGACGCTGAACGCCTGGGTCTGACCACGCGTGAACAGCGCCGAGCCGTGCGTCCGCGGGGCGACGCTGACCTCGATCGAGATCGGACGGATCTCATCGGTCGAGCGGCCGTCCGGACGCTTCTTGTGCACGGCGATCCGCTCGCGGACGAGCGTCTTCTCGAGCTTGTCGAACGCGCGCTGCGCGTTCGCGCGGTACTCCGCGTAGGTCTCGGTCTCAGGCTCGCCCGAGTACTGCGCGAGCACCTGTTCCTCGACCGCCTTGGTCGCATCCTGGCGCTCGAGCTTGTCCTCGACCTGGGTCGCGGCGTCGAGCGCCTCGCCATGGGAGGCCTTGATCTGCTCGTAGAGGTTCTCGTCAACCTGCGGAACTTCGACCGCGGTCTTCTCCTTACCGGCCTTCTCCTGGAGCTCGCGCTGGGCGGCGCACAGCTTCTTGATCGCGTCGTGGGCGATGTCAAGTGCGTCGAGGATCTCGGCCTCGGGAATCTCGTTGGCCCCCGCCTCGACCATCAGGATCGCGTCTTCGGTGCCAGCGACAATCAGATCGAGGTCGGTGTCGTCGACTAGGTCTTCCTCGTCGGGGTTGACGACGAAGTTGCCGTCGACCTTGCCGATCCGGACCGCGCCGACCGGCGCGGGGAACGGCACGTTGGAGACCATCAGCGCAGCGGAGGCGCCGTTCATCGCCAGCATGTCGTACGGGTTGACGTGGTCAACCGACATGGGCAGTGCCACGAGCTGGGTCTCATAACGCCAGCCCTTGGGGAACAGCGGCCGGATCGGCCGGTCGATCAGGCGCGCAGTGAGCGTCGCCTTCTCCCCCGCGCGACCCTCGCGCTTAAAGAACGAGCCGGGGATCTTCCCGGCGGCATACATGCGCTCCTCGACGTCAACCGTCAAGGGCAGAAAATCCACATCGCGGAGGTTGCCCGCAGTGGCGGTACAGAGGACCATCGTGTCGCCCGTTTGGACGACAACGGCGCCGGAGGCCTGTTTGGCCAGCTTGCCGGTCTCGAACGAGATCTCCTTGCCCGCGATCTCGACGGACACGCGCGTAACGGCGTCAGACATATTCAGTTCCCTTCTTGCTCCGCCCTTCGGTCGGCAGAGTGCTTCGTTTCTTCGTTTCGTTCCGAACCCACGGGATGGTAGCGGGCTGCCCTAGGACCGGCCTTTCGCCGGGTCGTGTGCAACCGCCCACACAAACGGACCGCACGGTCCGGTTATGTGGTACGGTAACCGGACCGGATGGTCCAGTTTACACACCCCCAGGGTTAAGGAGCCTCGAATGCACCCAGAATCACCCCCGTCGAACCGCTGGTTGGTCCTGGTTATCGCTTGCCTGGCGCAGTTCATGGTCGTGCTCGACTCGACGATCGTGAACGTTGCGCTGCCCTCGATCCAGCGCGGGCTTCATTTCTCCGCGTCATCGCTGCCCTGGGTGATCAACGGATACACGCTCTTCTTCGGCGGCTTTTTGATGCTCGGCGGGCGCGCCGCCGACCTCCTCGGCCGCCGGCGGCTGTTCATCATCGGCGTCGCGCTGTTCTCGGCCGCCTCCTTGCTCAACGGCCTCGCGCAGTCCTCCGGGATGCTGATCGCCGGTCGGGCGCTCCAGGGTCTCGGCGGCGCGCTCGTCTCGCCGGCCGCGATGTCGATCATCACGACCACGTTCACCGATAACAGCGAGCGCACGCGCGCGCTCGGCGTCTGGAGCGCGATCGCCGCCGGCGGCGCCGCGGCCGGGCTGCTCCTCGGTGGCGTCCTGACCGACCTCGTCTCGTGGCCGTGGATCTTCATCGTCAACGTCCCGGTCGGGGTACTGACCGTGATGCTCGCGACCCGCTTCGTCCCGGAGTCCCGCGCTCAGAACGCCCACCGTGCGTTTGACCTGGCCGGGGCGATCACCGTCACCGGTGGCCTCGTCATGATCGTGTTCGCGATCATTCAGGCCCAGCCCTGGGGCTGGGGCTCGCCGCGGACGATCGGGCTGCTGGCCGGTGGCCTCGCCGTGCTGGGACTGTTCGTCGTGATCGAGCGCCGCAGCGTCGCGCCGCTGATCCGGCTCGGGATCTTCCGCGTGCGCTCGCTGGCGATGGCCGACGGCGCGCTGCTGCTGCTCGCCTCGGCGATGTTCGGGATGTTCTTCTTCGCCTCGCTGTACGTGCAGGACATCCTCGGCTACAGCCCGCTGCGGGCCGGGTTCGCGTTCCTGCCGGCGACCGTCGGCATCATCATCGGCTCGGTCCTCTCCCAGCAGCTGATCAAGCGGTTCGGCGCCCGCGCCGTTGCGGTCGCTGGGTTCATGCTCGCGGCCGTCGGCATGGTGCTGCTGACCGGTGTCAGCGTCCACGGCAGCTATGCGGGCGATCTGCTCAGCGGGCTGCTGCCGCTCAGCATCGGCATCGGGCTGACCTTCGTCCCGATCACGCTGCTGGCGACCGGTGGCGTCGAGTCCGACGATGCCGGCCTGGCGTCCGGCCTGTTCAACACCTCCCAGCAGGTCGGTGGCTCGCTCGGACTGGCGCTGATGTCGACGTTCGCTGCGAGCCGCACGACCAGCCTGCTGCACGGCGGCGCGGCGGCTGCGGCGGCCCGCGTGGGCGGCTTCCAGCTCGCGTTCACGATCGCGGCCGGGATGCTCATCGCCGGCGGTGCGCTGCTGGTCGTGATGCTGCGGCGGCGGCACATCGAGCACCTCGATCTGGATGTCAGCGCGCTTACCGCCGCGGCGTAGGAGAATATGGATGCGATGGGAGAGACAAGGCCCCTCCGGGCGGACGCCGAGCGAAACCGCCGGCGGCTGCTCGACGCGGCACAGGACGTGTTCTCAGAGCGCGGCTTGGATGTCGGCGTGGCCGAGATCGCCGCGCAGGCCGGGGTCGGGCGCGGGACGCTGTTCCGGAACTTCGCCACCAAAGAGGACCTGATCGCGGCGATCGTCTCGGAGAAGATGCGCGAGGTGACCGAGCGGGGCCGGGTGCTGCTGGCGGCGCCCGACCCCGAAGACGCTCTGTTTGAGCTGATGCAGGAGATGGTGGGCCGCCAGCAGACCGACCGCGCGCTGTTCGAGGCCGTTCACGACACGTTCCTGGCCAACCCGGAGATCCTCAAGGCTTACGAGGACCTGGTCGGCGTGATCGAGCAGCTCGTGGCGCGCGCGCAGGAGGCGGGCACGATCCGTACCGACGTCGGCGCGGTTGACCTGCTGATGATGATCAAGGGCGCCTGCGAGGCGGCGGTGGCGCTTCACCACGTCGACCCGCAGATCGCCCAGCGTCAGCTCGACCTGGTCCGTGCGGCGATCAGCGTGGCCGCGTCCCAGCAGCCGCTCCGGGGGCGGGCGCCGACGATTCAGGACTTCGAGCGGGCGTCGTTGACCTCCGCGCAGAAGACGGCCTGATTACAGAGTTCGGCCAGACGGTCGAGCACACGCTCGTCGATCTGCCCCGCGTGCATCCCGGCCGAGCAGAACACCGTCGGGGTCGTGACCACGCCGGCGCGCACCCCCGACTGAAAATCAGCCTTGACCCGGGCGTGGACCGCGTCGCTGCGGCGGTCGTGGTCAAATCGCTCGAGGTCCAGGCCCAGCCTCCGGGCCCGTTCCCACAGATGCGGATCCTCCAGCCGACCCTGGTCTTCGAACAGCGAGTCGTGCATCTCCCAGAAGCGCCCCTGTAAGGCCGGCGGCTTCGGCCGCGCAGGCCGCCGCCCAAGCGCGCGGATGCGACGAGCGCACCGGGAAGTGCCTGAACACGCGGCGCAACCCGCGCCCCGCGAGGCGCACGGTGAGCGCTGCGCAGAACGGGCACTCGAAATCGGCGTACTCGATCAGCAGCGGGGCGCCCTCCGGTCCGCGGGTGTGATCGTCCGGCGAGGGCGGCGGGACCGGCGCCGACCCGAGATCAACCGCCCCCATCAGCGGCGCTCAGACGGTGGCCAGGCCGTCGAAGATCAGGTTGGCGCCCGGCAAGTCGCCGGGAGAGTCGGCCTCGTACGACCACTTGACGATCCCGTCCGGGCCGATGATCACCAGCGCGCGCTGCGGAAAGCCGCCGGCGTGGTAGACGCCGAACGCACGGCACGTCTCCCCCTTGGGCTCGAAGTCAGAGAGCTGTTCGATGCTTACCCCGAGCGCGTCCCTGAACGCCGTCTGCGACCAGGTGGCGTCGCACGAGACTCCATACAGCGTCGCGCCGTGCGCGGCAAAGTCGTCCAGCACCTCCTGGTAGAGGTTGAGCTGGTCTGTGCACACCGGACTGAACGCGAACGGGTAGAAGACGAACACCGTCGTCTGGCCCTCGAGGTCGGCGTTGGTGAATTGTGAGCCGTCCGCCCGGGCGAGCGTGAACTGAGGCGCGGGCTCTCCCGCTGAGATCACTTGCGCAGGCCGAGCTCGCGCACGAGGGCGCGATACCGCTCGAGGTCCGTGCGCTGGAGATAGTTGAGGAACCGGCGCCGGCGGCCGACGAGCATCAGCAGCCCGCGGCGCGAGTGGTGGTCCTTGCGGTGGGTGCGCAGGTGTTGGGTGAGCTCGTTGATCCGCTCGGTCATCAGCGCGATCTGGACTTCGGCCTTGCCGGTATCGGCCGGGCCGTCGCCGAACTTGGTGACCAGCTCCTGCTTGCGTTCCTGGGTCATCGTCATGCGGTCGGTGAGCGTAGCAGAGCGATTTGGAGGCGCTACACGCGGCGAGCGGCCGGCCGCCCCGTTTACCCCCACGGTGGCGCGGAAGGTGTCACCGAACAAGGCGCAACCAGTGCCAGGTGTGTGAAACCTAGGGGCAGCGCGCGCGGGTCTCAGAGACGTCGCGGTGCATCTGCTCGACCAGCGCCTCGACGGTGTCGAACCGCCGCTCTCCCCGCAGGCGGGCCAGGAACTCGATCTTCAGGGTCTTGCCGTAGAGGTCGGCGTCCGTATCGAGCAGGTACGCCTCCACGAGCACGGCGCGACCGGTGCCGAAGGTCGGGCGCACGCCGACGTTGACCGCGGCGCAGGCATCGACAACGCCGTCGACGCCGGCCCGAGCCGCGTAGACCCCGTGGCCCGGGCACACGAACGCCTCGTCGGGGACGAGGTTGGCGGTGGGGAACCCAAGCGTGCGACCGCGGCGGTCGCCGGTCACGACCTCTCCGCGCATTTGGAAGGGGGCGCCGAGGAAGTGCGCGGCCACATCGACCTCGCCCGCCGACACGAGCGCCCGGATGTGGCTCGAGGAAACGACCTCGCCGTCGACCTCGACGAGCGGGACGACACGGGTTTCGAACCGGCCGTCGGCCGCGAGCATCGAGGGGTCGCCCGCGGCCCGGTGGCCGAAGCGGAAGTTCTCGCCGACGGAGACGCTGGTCGCCTGCAGCCGCTCGATGAGAACGTGCTCGATGAACGCCTGCGGGCTCTGGTGTGCGAAGCCGTCGTCGAACGGGATCAGCACGAGTTCGTCCACTCCGAGCGACGCGATCAGCTCGGCCTTGGCCTCGAGGGTCGTGAGCAGTTTCGGCGCTGCCGCGGGCCGCACCACCTGGAGGGGGTGGGGCTCAAAGGTCAAAACCGTGTCGCTGCCGCGGATCACCTCGCGGTGGCCGAGGTGGACGCCGTCGAACTCGCCCACGGCCACGCGGCGCGGGCGGGGCTCGGCGTCGAACAGATTCGTGACCCGCATCGGCGCGGAAGCCTAGTGTGCCCTCAGCGGAACCCGACGACCGGCTTGAGCAACCCGTCAGCCAGGGGCTCCGCGAGCGCGATCAGGCCGTCCTCGTCGACGAGGCGGACGGTCCCACCGCCCGTTCCGGTTCCACCGCCGGTTTGGGCCCCAGGGACCGCGACGCCGTGGCCGGCGCGCCGTGCGTCCTCGGGGTCGAGCGCCACCTCAGGGAGGAAGGACAAGGAGTCACGCAGCGGGATCACCCGCGTGGGATCGGCGTCGGCCACCTCGAACGGACCGATCCGCGTCCGCCGCAGCTCATCGCAGTACGCGTCCCCGAGATCCGCGATCAGCGAGCGGACGTATGTCCCGCTCGAGCATTCGATCGCGAAGCGCCGGCGATCAGCCGACCCGGACCGCCACACCTCCTCGAACCGGTAGACCGACACCTCGCGCTCAGCGAGCGAAACCTCGACGCCAGCGCGGGCCAGCGCGTACGCGCGCCGCCCCCCCACCTTGACCGCCGAATACGGCGGCGGGCGCTGGCGCAGCACACCCACCGGGAGGACCAGGTCCCCGTCGGGAACCACGCCGGTCGAGGCGATCTCACCCTCCGGATCGCCGGTCGTGGAGACGAACCCGAACCGCGCGCCGGCCTCGTAGCGCTTGGGCAGCGCCATCAGCCACCGTTGCACGCGAGTCGCCCGGCCGACGAGGACGAGCAGCAGCCCGGTGGCGAACGGGTCCAGCGTGCCCGCGTGGCCCACCTTGACGCCGCGCCCAAAATCCCGGCGCACCGACGCGACCACGTCGTGAGAGGTCACCCCGGCCGGCTTGTCGAACAGGATCACCCCGTCCGAAGCCAAGGCGCCCTCAACCGAGCTGCGCGGCAACCTGGTCGCGGAGGAAGTCGACCAGGTCGTCCCACTCCAGGGACGTGCTGAATCCGGCGGCCTGACGGTGGCCGCCTCCCCCCTGCGCCCGCGCGATCCGGGAGACGTCGACGCGCTCGTCGCTGGCGCGCAGCGAAACCTTTCGCATCCCGTCGGCCTCGCCGATCCGGTCGCGGATCAGCGCCGCGACCGCGGTCCCCTTGACGGCACGGAGATGGTCGATCAGACCTTCGGAGTAGCTCTCCTCGGCGTCCGAGGCCTGGAAATCGCTCTGTGAGAGCAACGTGACGGTCAGCCGGCCTCCGTCGAAGCGGCGGACGTTCGCCAGCCCCCGGGCGAGCAGCACCAGCTTGCCGTATGGCAGCTCCTCGTACACGTGGCGGTAGATCTCGTGCACATCGACGCCCGCTTCGATCAGCTTTGCCGCCATCAGGTGGGCGCCGGCGCCGGTGTTCTGGTACATGAACCGGCCGGTGTCGGTGATCAGCCCGACGTACAGCGCGTTGGCGATCGTCGAGGTCGGTTCGATGGCCAGCGACTCCATCAGGTCGAACACGATCTCGGCAGTGCACGAGGCATCCGCCACGACCAGGTTGACGGTCCCGAACAAGGTGTTGTCGTGGTGGTGGTCGATGTTCAGGATCTGCTGGCTCGGTGGGTTTCCGGACCGGAACGCCTCGGCGGGATTGCGCTCGATGTTGCCGCAGTCGAGGAACACGATCGTCCGCTCGGCGAGGTCGGCCGGCGGCTCGGTGACCAGGCCCGACAGGGGCAAGAACCGGTACTCGTAGGGCAGCGGGAACTCGGCGGCGGCGATGAACATCACGCTGTCTTTGCCGAGCGCGGTCAGGATCTCTTGCATCGCGATCAGCGACCCGAGCGCGTCGCCGTCGGGGTTCTCGTGCGTGACCACGACGAGCTTGCCGGACGCGCGCAGCGCGTCGAGCACGAGCTGGCGGTCCGCGCGATCGCCGTTCGTCGTCATCGCGGCACCCCGCCATGGGCGTCGTCATCTTCGCGGTCGTGGGAGGCGAGCAGCTCGGTGATCCGCATCCCCTTATCGACCGAGTCGTCGTACTGGAAGGTCAGCGTCGGCGTGTGCTTGAGAGTCAGCTGCGAGGCCAGCGCACCCTGCAGGTAGCCGTGCGCTGAGCGGAGGCCGTCGAGCGAGGCCGCCCGCGCGTCCTCGTCGCCCAGCACGCTCACGTAGACGCGCGCGTGTCGCAGGTCTGGACTTGTCTTGACAGCTGTCACGGTCACGAATCCCACCCGAGGGTCCTTCAGATCTTTTGCGATCGCGTCGCTCAGCACGGCTCGCACGGCCTCGTTGACGCGCCGTATTCGGCCGCGATCCATCCTATCCCTCCAGGTCCTCGATCGACGCGAAGATGCGGCGGATTGAGATTCCGTCTGGAAAACGGCCGATCAGCCACCGCTCAATCCGTTCGGTGTGGGCGGACAGCGCTCTCAGCGAACCGCCGGTGAGCGACGCAGCCAGCGTCGCCCGCTGCCACGTGTCGTGGTGGTCGATCTCGGACACGGCTGCGCCGAGCCGGCCGTGGAGCTGGGCCTTGACCGAGGACAGGTCCTTGCGCTTGGCCTTCAGCGACCCCGCTTCGGGGAAGTGCAGGTCGATCACGAGCACGGCGACGAAGCCGCTTCCAGCCACGGGCGCCGGGTCAGGCGAGCTCGCGCTCGACCTGGCGCGTCGCGTACGTCTCGACCACGTCGCCTTCCTTCACGTCGGCGAAGTCCTTCAGCACGATCCCGCACTCAAATCCCGCCGCGACCTCGCGTGCGTCGTCGTTGAACCGGCGCAGGCTGGCGATCTCACCGTCCCAGACGACCAGGCCGTCCCGGATCAGGCGGACCTTCGAGCCGCGCGTGATCTTGCCCTCGGTCACATGCGAGCCGGCGATCGTGCCGACGCGCGACGCGCGGAACAGCTGGCGGACCTCGGCCTGGCCGAGTGTCTCCTCGACCTCCTCGGGCGCGAGCATCCCCTGCATGGCCGAGCGCAGCTCCTCGATCACTCTGTAGATCACGGAGTAGTGGCGGATCTCGACCCCCTCCCGATCGGCCACCGAGCGCGCATCGCCCACCGGCCGGACGTTGAAGGCCAGGATGATCGCGTCCGAGGCCGCGGCCAGCATGACGTCAGACTCGGTGACGCCACCCACGGCGCCGCGGATCACGTTGACCGAGACCTCGTCCTGCGGCAGCTTCGCGATCTCGTCCCCGATCGCCTCGAGCGAACCGGCGACGTCGGCCTTGAGCACCAGGTTCAGCTCGGCCAGGTCGCTGGAGAAAATGCTCTCGAGCGAGATCCGCTTGCCGCTGCGCCGCGCCAGCGACTCCGTCTTCAGCCGCGTCTCGCGCTCTCCGGCCAGCTGCCTGGCCCGGCGCTCGTGCTCGACCACGCGGACGCGCTCGCCAGCCTCGGGCACACCGTTGAAGCCGAGCACCTCCACGGGCTCGCCCGGCAATGCCTGACCGACGCGGTTGCCGAGGAAGTCGTGCATCGCCCGGACGCGGCCCCAGCTCGCGCCGGCGACGAGCGCGTCGCCGACCTCGAGCGTGCCGCGTGAAACCAGGATCGTGACGACCGGACCCCGCCCCGGGTCGAGCTTTGACTCGACGACCGTCCCGGACGCGGCCGCGTCGGGGTTAGCGCGGAGCTCGAGCAGCTCGGCCATCGTGGTGATCGTGTCGAGCAGGTTGTCGAGCCCCTCCTGGGTCTTGGCCGAGACATCTACGAACTCGGTGTCCCCGCCCCAGTCAGCCGGCTGCAGCCCGATGGCCGCCATCTCGCCCCGGACTCGGTTGGGGTCGGCGCCCTCCTTGTCGATCTTGTTGATCGCCACGATCATCGGCACGTCGGCTTCCTTGGCGTGGTCGACGGCCTCCTGGGTCTGCGGCTTGACGCCGTCATCGGCCGCGACCACGATCACGGCGATGTCGGTCGCCTTGGCGCCGCGGGCGCGCATCGCCGTGAACGCCTCGTGGCCGGGCGTGTCAAGGAACGTCACTAGCCGGTTGCCGTGGTGGACCTGGTAGGCCCCGATGTGCTGGGTAATCCCGCCCGCCTCGCCGGCCGCCACCTCGGTCTCGCGGATCGCGTCGAGCAGTGAAGTCTTGCCGTGGTCGACGTGGCCCATGATCGTGACCACGGGCGCCCGCTCGACGAGATCCTCCTCGGAGTCCGCGAACACCGGCTCGGAGACCGTCTCATCCTCGGTGTGCACGATCTCGACCTGCTTGCCGAGCTCCGATGCGAGCACGGTGATCGTCTCGTCGGACAGCGTCTGGGTCTGGATCGCCGGCTCGCCGAGAGCCATCAGCTTGGCGATCACCTCGGGGATCCGCACGTCGAGGTACTCGGCCACGTCCTTGACGGTCGAGCCCGAATTTACGCGGATCACGTCGGGCTCGGCGAGCGCAGTATGCGCGGGCCGCGAGGCAGCTTCCTCGTCGTACACGGCCCGGCGCCGTCGGCCGCGGCGCTGACGGCGCGGCGGCTGGTTCTGTTGCGGACCACCGCCCGCGGCGCGGCGCGAGGCCTGCGAGTCGATCACTACGCGGCGCCGCCCGCCGGCGTTGCCGGGGGCGCGCTCGCCCTGCAGGGAGTCGCGTGTCGGACGCTCGCGCCTACCCTCGGGCTTGCCACCCTGCGCGGATTGCTCCTGGCCGGCCTCCGGCGGAGCACCATCCGAGCTCTGCGGCTTGGGCGCTGGCGGGGTTGGGGATTCCTTGGGCGCGACCGGGGCTGCCTGCTGGGGCGCCGGCGCATTGCCGTTGCCGTCCTGCGCCGCCGGTGGGCCGCCGTTGCCGAGCGCCTTCAGCGCCACCGCCTCATCGACGCTCGAGGACACGGCCTTCACCTCGATGCCGGCGGCACGCAGCTTGGCGAGCAGCTCTTTCGCCGGGAGTCCCTGCTCCTTGGCGATCTCGTGGACGCGTTTGTTCATATGCCTGCCAGTGTACGTCGCCTACGGAGTCGCGTTCTCGGCCGCCGCCGACTCGTCGGTGGCGAGGTCCGCGGCTCCGTTGTGGGCCTCGAGGGACTGCTCCGGAGCCACCTGATCGGCGGCTGGCGCTTGGGCGGGTGAATCCTGCGCGGACGGAGCGACCTCGTCGGTATCGGAGTGGGCGAGCGCCTGATGGGCCTCGATGCCGCAGTAGCGCGAGCCGGGGAGGGCGGCGTTCGGGCAGCGGCGGCCGTTCGAGAGGATCGCCGCGCAGCGACCCCCGAGATCCTCCTGCTCGTAGCCGTGCTCGGCCTCCTCGGCCGCGAACTCGGTCTCTGAGCGGATGTCGATCCGCCAGCCGGTGAGCCGCGCCGCCAGGCGCGCGTTCTGCCCCTCGCGCCCGATCGCCAGCGACAGCTGATCGTCGGGCACGATCACCGTGGCCTGCTTGCCGTCATCGTCGACCAGCACTTCGCGCACGCGGGCCGGCGAGAGCGCCTTGGCCACGAACCGGGCGGGCTCGTCGTTGTAAGGGATGATGTCGATCTTCTCGCCCCTGAGCTCGGAGACGACCATCCGCACGCGCGAGCCACGCGGACCGACGCACGCGCCGACCGGATCGACGCCGTCGACGTGCGAGACGACCGCAATCTTCGAGCGGTAGCCCGGCTCGCGCGCCACGCCGGTGATCTCGACGAGTCCGTCGGCGATCTCCGGCACCTCCAGCTCGAACAGCGACTTGATCAGCTCGGGGTCGCGCCGGGAGACGATGATCGAAGGCCCCTTGGTCGAATTCGAGACGTCCTTGATCACGGCCTTGATCCGCTGCGAGTGGTCATAGCGCTCACCGTCGACCTGCTCGGACTTGGGGAGCAGCGCCTCGACGCGCTCGCGTAGCTGCACCAGCGTGTACCGCGAGTCGGACTGCTGCACGATGCCGGTGATCAGCTCGCCGACGCGGTCGCGGTACTCCTCGAACATCATGTCGCGCTCGGCCTCGCGAATCCGCTGGAGGATCACCTGCTTGGCGGTCTGCGCGGCGATGCGGCCGAAGTCGTGCGGGGTCACGTCCTCGATCTCGATTTGGTCCTCGTACTCCTTGAGCTTTTCCAGATCGATTTCGGGATCCGGCGGCTCGCGCATCTCCCCCGTCTCGGGGTCGACCGACGGCTCCTGGTCAACCGTCGCCTCGACGAGCAGCTGCTCCTCGAGCTCTGGCGGGATCTTCAGCTCCCAGACGATGAAGTCACCCGAGTCGCGGTCCATCTCGACCTTCGCGTACGGCGCCGACCCAGGGGTTTTCTTGTAGGCCGACAGCAGCGCATCTTCGAGCGCCTCCATCAGCTTCTCTGAAGAGATGTTCTTTTCCGCGGCGAGGCCTCTGACGGCCTCGACGATCTCCTTCGACATGTGCTCAGTCTCCTGGGACGAGGTTGGAGCGGACGATCTGCTCGTACCGGATCGTCACGACGCCGTCCTGCGCGGCGATCGTCACGTCCTGCTCGGAGGCCCCGACGAGCTCGCCGGTGAGTTGCTTGTGGTCGGCGTCGCGCAAGCGCACGCGAGCGCGGCGGCCGAGGAACCGGCTGTAGTGCTGGGGCTTGGTCAGCGGGCGATCCACCCCTGGTGAGGACACCTCGAGCGAGTAGCTGTCGCGGTAGTCGTTCAGGTGCCCGGACACCCGCTCACAGAGAGCGAGGGTGACGCCATCCGGATGGTCGATGAACAGCCGCAAGGTCGAGCGATTGACGATCTCGACGAGCAACACCTCGACGTCCGGCTCGACGGCCTGCAGTCGGTCCTCGATTTCAGTCTGGATTGCGGTCACGACACACCTTGCATCTGGTCAATAAAAAAAGCGGGCGGGCGCCCACTTTCGGTACTGCCGCCGGGCACTTCCCGGCGCGAAAGTTGTAGGCCCAGGTTAGCACCAGATTTGCCAGGTGGGTAATGGGAACGGGTGCCTGCATGCAGGCACCCGCCGGCGGCGCATGCGCCGCCGGGCCGGGGCCACATGTGGCCCCGGCGGGACTAGGACTTGGCCGCGGCGGCGCGGGCCCTGTCGCGGTAGACGCGGTAGTCGCGCCGCGTCGGCTGCAGGTTCGCCGCCAGCGCCAGCGGCCCGCGGGCCTCCGCGTGGCGGCCCAGCAGCTGCAACGAGCGGCCCAGACAGAACTGGGCGTAGTCGTTGGTCGGGGCGTGCTCGCAAACGGCCTCGAACTCGCGCGCGGCCTGCTCGTAGCGTTGCGCGCCGAACAGGGCGCGGCCGAGGGCCTCACGGATTGACGACTTGTCCGGAGCCAGATCTCGCGCGCGCGTGAGCGGGATCACCGCCTGGTGGTGGTGGCCGGCCTCGAGCAGCTCCGTGCCCTTGCGGTACAGGTCATAAAGGTCATCCATTGCTACTCCGATCGTACCGCCGCGGTGGCAACGCCCACCACGCGCGCAGCCGCCGGAACGCCCCCCGTCCGCCGGCCAGCGCGGCCCGAAGTGCGCGGCGTTGACTGCCTGTGGGCACAGCCCGTGCGTCGCCGTATCGGCGCAGGCGAAGGGTGCGGATGTACGCGCTGGCATCCGGTGAGCCGTAGAGCTGCCGCTCGAGCGCCGCGAGCGTGACACCGTCCGCGACCGGGCGTCCCGAGCGCCGCAGCGCCCGCTCGAGCTCGACGAGCAGATCGTCGCTCGACCCGGTGGCAAACCGCCGCAGCCACAGGAGCCCGAGCAGCGCCGCGAGCACGAGCGCCACGGGCGCGATTACGACCCACGCCGAGAGCGGACCGCCGTGCCGCCCGTGTGCGGCCTGCGACGGCCTGGCGCGGTTCTTCCCGGCGGCGGCTGAGCCGACCCCCGAACGGTTGTTCGAGCCACCCGGGAGCGCCGGGGTGCTGCTGGTGGTGGCGTTCGCCGGAGGCGTCGGATCGAAGGTGACCCAGCCGTAACCCGGGAACCAGGCCTCGACCCACGCGTGCGCCTCGGTGTCGGTGACGACCCAGTCGTGCGTGGCCGAGTCGCGTTTGCCCGGCGTAAAGCCGACGGCGACTCGGGCCGGCACACCGCCCATGCGCAGGAGCATCGCCATGGCGCCGGCGAACTGCTGGCAGTAGCCGACCCGCGTCTTGAACAGGAAGGTTTCCAATGGGTACCGCAGGCCGGAGCGCGGATCGATGGAGTACGTGTAGCCGGTATGGAAATAGGCCAGCACCCGCCGGGCGAATGCGTATGGCGTCGCGGCGCCCCGCTTGAGCCTGAGCGCGAGGGCGTCGGCCCGCGCATACGGCGAGCGGCGGATCAGCGCCTGGTTCTGGGCCACCGTGATCGCGTTGGCCCCCGTGAAGGCCGGGAAAGTGATCTGCTGATCGATGGTCAGGTTCGAGAACGTGACGGGCAGCGACAGCGTCAGGTACGGCGTGAGCTCCGGGGCGTAGCTCGTACCGGCAGAGGCCATCTGGGCGGCGCTGGGACTCGGATCGTAGATGCGCACGCGGTAGCTGGATCCCGGCGCGAGCGTCGATCCCGCCACCCAGGTGCCGAGGCTGGTGCCCGGGGTGGCGCCTCCCGGGACGTCGGCCGGCGTCTGCGCCTGGCCCGCCGCGATCACGTTGTTCGTCCGCATCGCCCGGATCGTCACCTGGATCGTCTGCGTCCACTGGGCGACGGCGTTCTGGGAGACGTACCGCGAGGGCACGAGCGGTCCCGGTCCTGCGTCCGACCACGCTCGGCCGTTGAAATCGTCGAGGTTCTCGGTCTTCCAATATTCGGGCCGGTCCGCTTGGACGGCGAACACGGTAAGGCCACGGTGGGGCCACACCAGCGGCCCATAGGTCTGCGACCAGTCAAAGCGCGCCACGTGCGACGGCGCGAGCGTGGTCGCGATCGCGCGATAGTCGAACCACGCCCGGTGCGAGTCGATCCGGGGCGCGATGAGGACGCCGCCCACCCCCGCGATTGCCAGCACGAGAATCGTGCTCGCCCCCTCGCGGGCCGGCGCTCGATCAGCCCACATGAAGGCGGCCAGGAGCGCGAACAGCACAAGCCCCTGGAGGTATGGGAACTGCGGCTTGACGATCGTCGAGGGCACGACCGCGAGCGCGATCAGCGGCAACGCCGTCGCGGCCCGTCGCAGCTCCCCCGTCCGGGCGCCGGTGAACGCCATCAACAGGGCCGCGTCAAGCAGCAGCACCGCTGCTCCGAGCACGATCACTACACGGACCCAATGGTTGATCCCCAGGTACGGGACGAGCACGTTCGGAAGCGCGCTCAACCCCTGCCCGATCGCGTTCGCGGTCACCTCGAGCCGGACGTGGCGAACCCAAGCCAACGGGACACCCGCGATCGGGAACATCGCGATCACCGCGACGACCGTCACAGCGACGGCGATCCAGCGGCGGTGCTCGGGCGGCACCCAACCGAACGCGGCAACCACGATCGCCAGCCCCAGCAGCGCCAGCATCCGCCCATCCGGGGCCGGCGTCAGCAGCGTCTCCCAGCGCAGCATTCCGTACAGCGCCAAGGCGGAGAACGTGGCCAGCCGCATCCCCGGCCGCGCCGCGCGCACCGCGCGACTCGGCGCGACCGGGCCCCAACGCTCGGCGAGGGTCCCCGTGCTCACGCCACCGCCTCCCGCGGACGGGCGCGGTGGCCGACGAACCCGCCGACGCAACCGGAGACGTACAAGCTAGGGCGCACCGACGGCGGCGCGACCTCCGTCGGCACCACGAGCATCGCCTGGGCCAGCCCGAAAGCGGCCGGGAGCCGCTCGCGCGGGGCGGCCGAGACGTAGATCAGCGGGCCCGGCCGCTGGCGCGCGGAGGCGAGCATCGGCGGTGGGGTCCGCGGGCCGCCGCCCACTAGCGCGAGCCGCGCATGGGCCCCGGCCCAGGCGATCAGGTCGGGCTCGATGGCCACGGGCCGCCGCTCCCAGGGCAACAGGAGCAGGCAGCCGCCGGCCCGCGCGAGCTCCACCGTCAGCGACGCAGCGGCACGGACCGCAGCGTCAAGCTGGCCGGCGGGAAGTTCGCCGCGCGCATCGAGCACGACGAGCGGACGGCGATCCTCATCGGCGCGCATCCGGCGCTCGAGCAGTCCCGCACCGCGGGCCAAGGCCGGCCAGTGGATCCGCGACGCCGGTGTCCCGGGCTGGTAGCCGCGCAGGCCGTCGACTTCAACCGCGAACAGCGCCTGGGCCCGCGCGCTCGCCGGGCCATCGAGCTGGTGGCCGCCGCCGGCGCCGAGCCACCGCACCCGCTCGGTCCGCGGCAGCACGAGCACCTGCTGCGAGGGGCTCGCGCCCCGAACGGTCATGCGGCACAACCCAAACGGATCGCTCACCTCCAGCTCGGGCGCCGCCACGGTGTACAGGCCACGGCGCTCGAACCGGGCGACGAGCCGGATCGTCGCCGAGCGGGCCTTTGCCCGCAGGCGCAGCGGCTCGCCGGCGATCGGGTCGTGGAGCTCGGCGCCGCGGACGCCGAGCGCGCCGCCGCGCACATCGACAGTCGCCTCAAGCGGCTCGTCCTCGAGCACCCGCTCGGCGTCAAGCCGGCGCGTGACGGTCAGGCCATAGACGATCGCCGCCACCGACGCGATCGTGCCGGCGCCCAGCAGGACGAAGGCAATCGCCGGCACCATCAGTTGGGAGGCGTCGAAGGCGAGCGCTATCAGCATCAGCACGAGCCCCGCGAGGAGGACGCCGACGGCCCGCGACGATCCGGCGAGCATGCGCATCGAGGCGTGGATTGTCTCAGCTCGGAGCGGCGGCGGCGCGGGTCTCAGAGGGCCGGAACGGCCGATACCGCGTCGGTGACGACGTCGCGCGGGCGCGTGCGCGAAGCCTCCGGGGCCAGCACGATCCGGTGCGCGAGCACCGGGACCGCAAGCGCCTGGACATCGTCGGGCAGAGCGTGGTCGCGGCCGTGCATCATCGCCCTCGCCTTCGCGGCGCGGAGCAGCATCAGTCCCGCCCGAGGACTCGCGCCCAAATCAACGCGGGGATCTTCACGCGTTCGCCACAGCAGCCTGACCACGTAATCGCGCAGGGGCTGCGTGGCGGTTACGCGTGTGGCGGCCAGCTGTTCGTCAAGGATCTCCGCGGCGGTCACCACCGGGGTCAGCTCGAGCACTCGGTCACCGGCCTCGTGGTCGGCGAGCATCCCCGCCTCGGCCTCGGGTGAGGGGTAACCCAGGGAGACGCGGATCATGAAGCGGTCGACCTGGGCCTCGGGCAGCGGGTAGGTGCCCTCGTACTCGATCGGGTTCTGTGTCGCGAGCACGAGGAAGGGCCGCGCCAGCTCGTGCGTGTTGACGTCGACCGTGACGCTGCGCTCCTGCATGCATTCGAGCAGCCCGGACTGCGTCTTCGGGGTGGCGCGGTTGATCTCGTCGACCAGCACCACGTTGGCGAACACCGGGCCTGGGCGGAACTCGAACCGTTGCTCGCGCTGGTCGTAGACGCTGGTTCCCACGACGTCCGCCGGGAGCAGATCCGACGTGCATTGGATCCGCGCGAACTGGCAGTCGATCGAGCGAGCCAAGGCGCGCGCCAGCGCGGTCTTGCCGACGCCCGGATAGTCCTCGACCAGTACGTGGCCCTCGGCCAGCAGCGCGACCAGGACGTGCTCGAGCGTCTCGGGACTGATCTGCACCGCGGCCGTGATGTTGTCGGCGAGCCGCTGGGCGACGGTCGGCGAGCCGGGCGGGGCCGGCGGCACGGCGGCCTGCTGAGGCGGCACAGAGGCGTGCTCAGGCGGCTCCATGCAACTCCTGAGGAGCGTGGCGCAGGCGTTCGACCTCGTCCAGGATCGCCTGGGCGACGGCATCCTTCCCGGTTCGCTCCACGTGCCGGATCCTCCCCTCGCGGGTGAGGATCGTGACCTCGTTCTCGACGGCGTCGAAGCCGATGCCCGGCTCGGAGATGTCGTTCACGACGACGGCATCGAGCTGCTTGCGAGTCAGCTTGCCCTGCCCGTACTCGACCGCCCCGTCGCCGTGCTCGGCCGCGAAGCCGACGAGGATCTGGTTCGGCCGGCGTCGCGCCGCGAGCGCCGTGAGCACGTCGGCAGTTGGCTCGAGCTCGATCACCGGCGGGGCGGGTGGGTTCGTCTTCTTGATCTTGTGGTCCACCGGAGCCGCCGGACGGAAGTCAGCCACGGCGGCGGACATCAGCAGAACGTCGCATTGATCGAACCACTCGTCGCATACCGCCTTCAGGTCGGCGGCCGTCCCCACCGTGAGCACCCGCACGCCGCCCGGCGGCTCGAGCGCGACGTTGGCTGCGACCACCGTCACCTCGGCCCCGCGGCCCGCGGCCGCCGCCGCGAGCGCATACCCCATCCGCCCCGAGGAGCGGTTGCCGATGTAACGGACGCTGTCGATCGGCTCGCGCGTCCCGCCGGCCGTGATAAGCACGCGGACGCCGTCCCAAGTGCGACGGCCGAATAGCAGCGCCTCGCAGGCGGCCAACAGGTCTGGGGGCTCGGCCAGCCGGCCGACTCCACGCTCGCCGTGCGACGCGAGCTCGCCCTCGCCGGGCGGGATGATCGTCACGCCGCGGCGCTCCAGCGTGGCCAGGTTCTCCATCGTCGCGGGGTGCAGATACATGCGGTTGTTCATCGCCGGCGCGACGGCCACCGGGCACGCGGCGGCGAGGGCCGCCGTGGTCAGCAGGTTGTCGGCCTGGCCGTGCGCGAGCTTGGCGATCGAATTCGCGCTCGCTGGAGCGATCAGGAAGACCTCCGCCCGCTCGACCAGCGCGAGATGGCTGATCGGCGCGCGCTCCGGTACCGGCTCCCCCGGGTACGCGCCGCGCGCGGGGTCCGGCTCGAATTCACTGGTCAGGACTGGCGCGCCCGTGATCCCTTCGAACGTCGCCGCGCCCACGAAGTTGGCGCTCGCCGGCGTCTGGATGACCCGCACGGCATGGCCCGCCTTGATCGCGAGGCGGGCGGTCTCGACCGCCTTGTAGGCCGCGATCCCGCCGCTAACCCCGAGCAGCAAGCGCGCCATTGTCGTGGGGCCGGCTTCCTACCGGTAGTGGTACTTGAGTTTGCCCTGAGCGACCTCTTCCAGAGCGATCGTCAGGTAGTTCTTCGACCGGGTGTCGACCATCGGCGGCGGGAACTCGTCGAACGTGCCTTCGCCGAGGTTGTGGTAGTAGGAGTTGATCTGGCGCGCGCGCTTGGCGGCGACGATCACGCTCGCGTAGTCGGAGTCGACGTGGTCGAGCAGCTTGTCAATGCGGGGTGAGATCAAAGCTAGTCCTCTGAGTTGACGGTGCCCACAGGGTAGCGTCCGCCGGTCAGGAGAGCGCCTGCTGCACGATTGCCACCAGCTCACCGGTCGCCTGCTCGAGCCGGTCGTTGACGACCACGTGGCCAAACTCGGGCTGGGCCTCGAGCTCTCGCTCGGCGGTGCGGAGCCGATCGGCGACCTGCTCGGGGGCGTCGGTGCCGCGGCCGACGAGGCGCGCCCGTAGCGCCTCCGTGGAAGGTGGCGCGATGAACACCTGGACCGCCTCGGGCATCGACTCGCGGATCTGACGCGCGCCCTGGACCTCGATCTCGAGCACGACCGGAAGGCCCTCGGCGAGCCGCCGGTCTAGCTCTTGGCGGAGCGTTCCGTACCGATTGCCCGAGTACTCGGCGTGCTCGACGAAATCGCCGCTCTCGACGCGGCGCTCGAACTGATCGGGGGTCAGGAAGTGGTAATCGACCCCGTCCTGCTCCCCCGGCCGGGGCGGGCGCGTCGTGGCCGAGACCGACAGCTCGATTTCCGGGAGCCGCTCGCGCAGCCCGCGGATCAGTGTTCCCTTGCCGACCCCTGAGGGTCCTGTGATCACGAACACCTTCGCCATGACGGAGAAGGTAACTTCAGGGGCGGCCGGTGCGACTCCGAGCCGAAGCGTCAGCGGCGGCGCATCAGCGTCACGAGCTCGCCTCGCTGGCGCTGAGAGAGGCCGCCGACCGTCTTGCTCGGAGAGACCTTGCACTGCCCGAGAATCTTGTTGACCTTCACGCGGCCGTACTTCGGGACCGCGAGCAGCAGGTCGAAGACCTTCGCCGTCTCCAGGTACTCCGGGGGGTCGAGCAACAGCTCGTGGATCGGCTGGCGGCCGGCCTTCAGATCGCGCTTGAGCTGGGCGCGGCGGCTGCGAACGTCGTTCGCCCGAGCCAGAGCCTCCATGCGCTGATGTAGCGAGCGTTCCGGGGCAGCGATAGGCTTAGACAGAGGTTCGCTGACCGGCGGCATGGGCGGCGACTATACATCTTGGGGCGGGGCGATCAAGACCAAATCGGCAAATCCGACTACACCTCAACCTGAGGTTTAGCGATGTCGAGGATAGTTACGGGAATAGGGTGTCTTTGCAGGGTCTTTTACGTGCCGTTAGCAACTATCGCTGGAAATCCAGCAGTTTCCGAAATGTGGCGCGCTGCATCGAGCTCCTGAGCCACGCGGATGCCCGCCAGAGGGTCCCGGAAGCTCTCGGTTCCGACGCCGACAAGGGTCGCGCCGGCGCGGATCAGATCGAGCGCGTCCCGACCGCGCTGAACGCCGCCCATTCCGACGATCGGGATGGTGACGGCGGCCGCCACGGCGCTGACCTGAGCGACGGCGATCGGGCGGATCGCGGCGCCGGAGACGCCGCCGGTCGTTCCCCCCAGCCACGGCCCTCCGGTGCTCGGATCGCGTGCCATGCCCTTCAGTGTGTTGATCAGCGACACGGCGCTGGCGCCGGCTTGCTCGGCGGCGCTGGCCACCGCGGGGACGTCGGTCGCGTTCGGGGTCAGCTTGACGATCAGCGGTTTCGCGGTCAGCGGCCGGACGGCGTCAACCAGCTCTGCCGTCGCCTCAGGATCGGCGCCGATGTCGAGCCCGGTCTTGACGTTCGGACACGACACGTTCAGCTCCAGCGCCGCGACCTCGTCGCGCCCAGCCAGCGCGGTGATCAGCTTCGCGAACTCCTCGGTGCTCGTCCCCATCACGTTGACGATCAGCGGCACGGGTAGCTGGGCGAGCTCGGGGAGATCGCGGGAGAGGAAGCCGTCGAGCCCCTTGTTCGGCAGTCCGATCGAATTGATCAAGCCCCCGGCCACCTCCCACAATCGGGGCGGTGGATTGCCTTGGCGCGGCTGCACGCGTCACCGTCTTCGATACGAACGCCGCGAAGGGAAAGCGGTGCAGCAGCTCGTCTCCGAAGGCCCGGTGCGCGGCGATCGCGTCGAACGTCCCCGAGCCGTTGATGATCGGGTGCTCGAGCTCGATTCCACAAAAGTCGACGGTCACCTGACGCACTCCAGTTCGTCGGCCTCGAGCACGGGACCGTCGACGCACAACCTGACGTAGCCGGATCTGGTGGGGACGACGCAGCCGAAGCACGCCCCGAATCCGCAGGCCATGCCCGACTCGAGCGCGAGCTGGGCCGGCGTGGCCGTCGCCGCGGCGATCGCCCTGACCGCTTCGAGCATCGCCGGCGGACCGCATGCGTAGATCTCGGCGGAGGGGTCGTCGTCGAGCTCGTTCCTCAGCAGCTCGGTGACGAGGCCGTGGCGGCCAACGCTTCCGTCGTCGGTCGCGATTTGAGCATTGGCCAGCAACCTCGCCCCGTGCGCGTGGCGCTCATCTCTGAATCCGAGTAGGGGTGTGGTCTGCGCGGCCAGCTCGTCCTGCCAGATCGCGAGCGGGGCGATCCCGACGCCGCCGCCCACCAGCAGCGGCCGGCGGCCGGCGCGCGGGGCTCTGAAGCCGACCCCGAGCGGCCCGACCAGCAGCAACTCGTCGCCGGCATCCAGCTGGCTGAGGCGGCGGGTGCCGGGGCCAACGTCCTCGATCAGGAACTGGAGCTCATGGCTAGCCGCCGGAGCCCTGAGCACGCTGAAGGCACGCGGCAGGAACGGCCGTTCGCCGTCTCCCCCTCCCCACCTCTCGCCGGCGCTCAGCATGTAGAACTGACCCGGATCGGGGTGCGGGCCGTCGAGGTCCGCAGTCCGCAGCACGACGTACGCGCCGTAGGTCTCCCGCGCCAGGACCGTCGTCGGGCGCCGCCCGAGCGGGGCCAGAACGCGATCCATCAGTGAGCGTGGATCTCCTGCAGGCTGACCACCCCGGGCTCCGCGCGCCGCGCGGCGGCGATCGCACGGGCAGCGGCCATCCCGCCCGCCATCGTCGTGATGCAGGGGATCCGCCGCTGCACGGCCGCGGCCCGGATCTCCCATCCGTCGGTCCGCGCTCCAGTACCGATCGGGGTGTTGATCACGAGGTCCACCTTGCCCTGCTCGATCCAGTCGACGACATGCGGCGACCCCTCGCCGATCTTGTTGATCGCGGTGGCCGGGATCCCCATCCGGCGGAACGCCCCGGCGGTCCCCCGGGTCGCGACGATCTCGAAGCCGAGATCGTGGAGCGTCGTGGCGATGCCGTACGGCCGCCGGCTTGTCGCCGTCGGCGACGGTGATGAACACGGTGCCCGTCTCCGGGAGCTTCGAGCCCGCAGCGGCCTGCGCCTTGGCGAAGGCGGTCGGGAAGTCGTGCGCTATCCCCATCACCTCGCCGGTCGAGCGCATCTCGGGCCCGAGCAGCGAGTCCGCGCCGGCGAACCGGTCGAACGGCAGCACGACCTCCTTCACGCACACATGACCGTTGCTGGTGTCGCCGGGCAGATCCAAGTCCTTGAGCCGCTCGCCGAGCAGTAACCGGCAGGCAAGCTTTGCCACCGGCAAGCCGATTGCCTTGGACACGAAGGGCACCGTGCGCGAAGCGCGCGGATTGGCCTCGATCACGTGCAGTCCCTCGTCCCCGTGGATGGCGAACTGGACGTTGAGCAGTCCGACCACCCCCAGTGCCTTCGCGATCCCGATCGTCTGCTCGCGGATCTGGTCGAGCATCTCCGCCCCGAGCGCGTGTGGCGGCAGCACGCAGGCGGAGTCGCCGGAGTGGATCCCAGCCTCCTCGACGTGCTGCATGATGCCCGCGATCCACACGTCCTCGCCGTCGCACAGCGCGTCGACGTCGACCTCGATTGAGTCCTCGAGGAACCGGTCGAGGTAGATCTTCTGGGTCTGGGTCCCGTTGTGGACGCCGGTGCGTTCGAGATAGTCGCGCAGTCCGTCGACGTCGTACACGATTTCCATCGCGCGGCCGCCGAGCACGTAGCTGGGGCGCACGAGCAGCGGGAAGCCGACCTCCGGCGATCGGTCGATCGCCTCCTGCGCCGAGCCTGCCGCGGCGTATGGGGGCGCCTTGTAGCCCAGCTCGTCGAGCAGCGGGCCAAAGCGCGACCGGTCCTCGGCTAGGTCGATCGCGTCAATGTCGGTGCCGAGGATCCTGACCCCCGCTTGGTCGAGCCCAGCCGCGAGCTTCAGCGGCGTCTGCCCGCCGAACTGAACGATCACTCCTTCGGCGTTCTCCACCCCGCACACCCCGAGCACGTCCTCGAGCGTCAGCGGCTCGAAGTACAGCCGGTCCGAGGTGTCGTAGTCGGTCGAGACGGTTTCCGGATTGCAGTTGACCATCACCGCATCGCGCCCGGACGCGCGCACCGTCTGGGCGGCGTGAACGCAGCAGTAGTCGAACTCGATCCCCTGGCCGATCCGGTTCGGGCCCGAGCCGAGGATGACCACGCTCGGTTTGTCGCCGCGGGCGACCTCGCTGTGGCCGGGGGCGCGCTCCCAGCCCGAGTAGTAGTACGGCGTCTGCGCGGCGAACTCGGCGGCGCACGTGTCGACCGACTTGAACGTCCGCTCACCGCTGAACGGGGCGTCCGGGTCGGAAACCAGCTCGGAGAATTCGCTCAGGAACCATCGATCGATGCTCGTGCGGGCGTTGAGCTCCTCGACCGAGACGCCGCGCCGGAGCGCCTCCAGTACGTGATCGAACCGCCCCGGGCCTGGAGTGGCCGCCAGATCCAGCAGCTGATGGTTGTCGTCGGGGTGCTTGGCCTGGGAGTCGAGCTCGCGCGAGCGGAGCGCCTTGGCGAAGGCCTGCTTGAAGGTACGGCCGATCGACATCGCCTCGCCGACGGACTTCATATGGGTCGTGAGAACGTCATCCGCGCCGGGGAACTTCTCGAAGGCGAACCGCGGCCACTTGACGACGCAGTAGTCGATCGCCGGCTCGAAGCTCGCCGGCGTGGCCTTGGTGATGTCGTTGGGGATCTCCTGGAGCGTGTAGCCGACGGCGAGGCGGGCGGCGATCTTCGCGATCGGGAACCCGGTCGCCTTGCTGGCCAGCGCCGATGACCTGGAGACCCGCGGGTTCATCTCGATCACCACGATCTCGTCGGTCGCCGAGTTGACGGCGAACTGAACGTTCGAGCCGCCCGTCTCGACCCCGACGGCACGGATCACGGCGATCGCCTGGTCTCTCAGCGCCTGGTACTGCTTGTCCGTGAGCGTCTGCTGGGGGGCGACGCAGACACTGTCGCCGGTGTGCACCCCCATCGGGTCGAGGTTCTCGATCGAGCACACGATCACCACGTTGTCGGAGTGGTCGCGCATCACCTCGAGCTCGAACTCGCCCCACCCGAGCACCGACTCCTCGAGCAGCACCTGACCGATCGGCGAGGCCGCCAGCCCGGCCCCGACGACCCGGTCGATGTCCGCCTCGGTGTGCACGACGCCACCGCCGGTGCCCCCGAGGGTGAACGCGGGCCGCACGATGAACGGAAGGCCGAGCTCCGTCACTGCGGTGCGGGCGTCCTCGAGCGTGTGCGCGATCGCGGATTTCGGAACTCGGAGGCCGGCCGCGGTCATCGTGTCGCGGAACCGCTCGCGGTCCTCGGCTCGATCGATCGCGTCGTAGTTGGCGCCGATCAGCTCCACCCCGTGCCGGTCGAGCGTCCCGTCCTCGCTCAGGGCCTTGGCGAGGTTGAGCGCCGTCTGGCCGCCGAGCGTC
Source organism: uncultured Solirubrobacterales bacterium (assembly GCA_963794825.1). Classification (GTDB taxonomy): domain Bacteria; phylum Actinomycetota; class Thermoleophilia; order Solirubrobacterales; family Solirubrobacteraceae; genus Palsa-465. The sequence continues at coordinate 749,497 of CAWCFB010000001.1, read as the reverse complement.
GGCAGCAAGGCATCGGGCTGCTCGCGCTCGATCACCTGCGCGACGGTGCGCGGCAACAGCGGCTCGATGTACGTCGTCGTCGCCACCTCGGGGTCGGTCATGATCGTCGCGGGGTTCGAGTTGACGAGCACGACCTCGTAGCCCTCGTCCATCAGCACGCGGCAGGCCTGGGTCCCCGAGTAGTCGAACTCGGCGGCCTGCCCGATCACGATCGGCCCGGAGCCGATCAGCAGGATCTTGTGGAGGTCATCCCGTCGGGGCATTGGCAGGCGCCTCGATCGCCTGGATGAACCTGTCGAACAGGTACAGCGAGTCGTGCGGACCCGGTCCCGCCTCGGGGTGGTATTGGACGGTCGCGCCAGGGACGTCGAGCAGGACGAGTCCCTCGACGGTGCGGTCGTACAGGTTGACGTGGGTCAGCTCGGCGGCGCCGAAGTCGGTCTCCCAGCGGACTGCGTCATCGTCGTCGATCGTCTTGGCGCCGTTCGGACCGAGCACGGCGAATCCGTGGTTCTGGCTGGTGATCTCCGTCCGCCCGGTGGTCAGGTCCTTGACTGGGTGGTTGGCGCCGTGGTGACCGAACGGAAGCTTGTAGGTCTGCAGACCGACCGCGCGACACAGCAACTGGTGGCCGAGGCAGATTCCGTACACGGGCAGCTTGCCGACGAGCTCGCGGACCGTCTCGACGACGTAGTCGAGCGCGGCCGGGTCGCCGGGCCCGTTGGCCAGGAAGATCGCGTCCGGGTCGTTGGCCAGCAGCTCGCTCGAGGGGGTTGTGCACGGGTGCAGCTCCACCGTCGCGCCGCGCTGACGGAGGTTGTTGACGATCGAGAGCTTGACGCCGGTGTCGATCATCGCGATCCGAGGGCCGTCTCCGGCGCCGGCGCTACGCAGCTCGGCCGGCGTCACCTCTCGCGCGAGGTCGCGCCCGCTCATCGACGGCTCAGCCGCGATCAACTCCCGCGCGCGAGCCTCCGCAACCGACGCCGGGAAGACGCCGCCGCGCATCGCGCCCTCGTCACGGATGTGGCGCACGAGCGCGCGGGTATCGAGGTCCGTGATGGCCGGGATCCCGCCCTCGCGCAGCCAGCTGAGCCAGCCCTGTCGAGCGCTGGGAGCGTCATCGCGGTCGACGCCGGCGCGCATGATCGCGGCGCGAGCGTGGATCCGGTCTGATTCCATCGCCTCAGCGGAGACGCCGTAGTTGCCGATCTGCGGATATGTGAAGGCGATCAGCTGGCCGGCGTAGCTCGGATCGGTCATCGCCTCTTGGTAGCCGGACATCGAGGTTGTGAACACGATCTCTCCCACCGCGTGGGAGTCCGCGCCGCAGGCGAGCCCGTCGAACCGCGTTCCGTCCTCGAGCAGGACGTAGGCCGTCGCGTCGCTCATCGGCTCAGGCTCGCCTCGACGAGCATCGGCGCCTTGTGCGCGACGGCGCCGGCGGCGATCGTCAGCAGCACTCGCCCGTGCAGGGAGCGGCCGTGGAAGCAGCAGTTGTGCGAGCGGCTTGCGTAACCGTGCGCACCGACCTCCCAGGTTGCGTCGAGGTCGACCAGGGTCACGTTGGCCGGCTCTCCGGGCGCGATCAGCGGCGTCGGCAGCTCATACAGCGCCGCGCCGGCAGTCATTCGCTGGATCACGGTGTCGAGCTCGAGCTCGCGCGATAAGACGAGCTCGGTGTAGATCGCGGCGAATGCCGTCTCGAGCCCCGTCGTGCCCATCGGCGCCTGCTCGAACGGCACCTCCTTCTCGTGGTGGGCGTGGGGCGCGTGGTCGGTCGCGATGCAGTCGATCACGCCCGATCGGAGCGCCTCGACGAGCGCGCGCCGGTCCGTCTCGGTGCGCAGCGGCGGGTTCATCTTGAAGCGCGTGTCGAGCGTGCGCACGAGATCGTCGGTCAGTGTCAGATGATGCGGGGTGACCTCGCCGGTCGTGCGCGCGCCGGCCTGCTTCGCCGCGGCCAGAGCATCAATCGATTCGGCGCACGAGAGGTGCTGAAAGTGGACGCGGGCCTGCTCGTAACGAGCGAGCGCGGCGTCGCGGGCGATCATCGTCGACTCCGAGATCGGCGGGATCCCGGCGAGTCCGAGCAGTGCCGATACCGCCCCCTCGTGCATCACTCCGTCCCCGGAGAGCGCCGGGTCCTCTTCGTGTAGGGCGATCACGCCGCCGCTCAGCCGCTGATACTGCAGCGCCTTGCGGAGCATTCCCGCGGAGGTGACCGGCTTGCCGTCATCGGTGAAGCCGAGCGCGCCGGTGTCCCGCAGCTCGGCCATTTCGGTCAGCTCGTCGCCCGCCAGGCCGCGGGTGATCGAGGCCAGGAACCCGACCGGGACCCGCGCTTGGCGCCTCGCTGTCTCGGTCAGCGATCGCAACACCGAGGCGTCGTCGACGACCGGGTCGGTGTTCGGCATCGCGATCACCGCGCAGAAGCCGCCGACGGCCGCCGCGGCCGTGCCGCTCGCGATGTCCTCCTTGTACTCCTGTCCGGGGGTTCGGAGATGGACGTGAGGGTCGACGAAGGCGGGAAAGGCGTGCTTGCCGCCGGCGTCAATCACCTCGGCGCCGTCCGGTACCGCCGCTCCCCCGGCGGGCGCGAGCTCGGCGATCTTCCCGTCGCGGATCACGATGTCGCGCCGCTCATCGATGCCCGCGCCGGGATCGAGCACGTGGGCGTCGCGGATCACCAGCTCGGCCGGGTCGCTCGGGGCGTTGTAGAGCCGTTCGGTCATGCGGCCACCTGGAGGATCGGCGAGCCGACCAGCAGCTCGTAGAGGACTGCCATCCGTACGGCGACGCCGGCCTTGACCTGCTCGCCGATCAGCGCCTGAGGCGAGTCGATGGCGTCCGCGGACAGCTCGACGCCGCGGTTGACGGGGCCGGGATGCATGAGCAGCTGGTTCGGGTTCAGGCGGCCCGCGGTCACCTGGTAGCGCGCTGCGTACTCACGGAGCGAGGGGACGTAGGACTCGCGCATCCGCTCGAGCTGCATCCGCAGCACGTACACGACGTCGGCCTCCGCCAGGTCGGCGATCGTCGTCGCCGCCGTGCAGCCGAGTGCCTCGATATCGCGGGGAATCAGTGTCGGCGGCCCACAAACGGTCACCTCTGCGCCCATCCGCGTGAACGCGAGGATGTTCGACCGGGCGACGCGCGAGTGCATCACGTCGCCGATGATCCAGATTCGCTTGCCGTCGAGCTCGCCGAGGCGGCGGCGCAGCGTGAACACGTCGAGCAGCGCCTGGGTCGGGTGCTCGTGCTTGCCGTCGCCGGCGTTGATCACCGAGGCCGGCGTCCAGGCGGCGACCATCTGCGCCGCGCCCACGTGCGGCGAGCGGATCACGATCGCCGCTGGGTCGTACGCGCTCAGCGTCTGCACGGTGTCCTTGAGCGACTCCCCCTTGTCGACCGACGAGCCGGCGCTGCGGACGCTGACGACGTCCGCGGACAGGCGCTTGGCCGCGAGCTCGAAGCTCGAGCTCGTCCGCGTGCTGGCCTCGTAGAACAGGTTGACGACGGTCCGGCCGCGGAGCGCGGGGACCTTCTTGATCTGGCGTCCGGAGACCTCGGCGAACGATTCCGCGCGGTCGAGGATCCGCTCGATCGCGGCGCGGTCGAGCTCGTCGATGCTGATCAGATGTTTCATGCGGCCTGCCGCCTTGCCGTCGTCGCCGGTTCGATCGTTACCTCGTCGCGGCCGTCGAGGTCCTCCACGTGCACGTATACGCGCTGCTGTTGCGAGGTGGGAAGGTTCTTGCCGATGTAGTCGGGGCGGATCGGGAGCTCGCGGTGGCCGCGGTCGACGAGCACGGCGAGCTGGACCTTCGCCGGCCGCCCGTAGTCGAACACGGCGTCGATCGCGGCGCGAACGGTGCGGCCCGTGTACAGCACGTCGTCGACGATCACGATCGTGCGGCCGTCGATCCGGAAGTCGAGATGCGAGGAGAGCACGACCGGCGTGCTCTTTCGGATCGCCAGGTCGTCGCGGTAGAAGGAGATGTCAACGTCCCCGAGGGGGACGCTGGTGTCGAGCAGCTCGCTGGTGAGCACGTGCAACCGCTGGGCGAGGATCGCGCCGCGGCGGTGGATGCCGACTAGTGCCACGCCGCGATCGGGCGCGTCGGCGGACCCATTGGGCGGGTTCTTCTCGACGATCTCGTGAGCGATGCGCACCAGCGTGCGGCGAATATCGTCGCGGTCGAGGACGACCGTCGAGTCTGGCACTGTGCTCCTTCCTGGCCTCACGGGACCGGGTTAAAGGTGACTGCGTGCCGCAGCCTAGCAGCGGGCGAGGCGGTACAACACGTGCGGACCGCCGGCGTGTTCAAGTTCCCGCTCGTAGCGGAATCCTGACTTCTCCATCACCCGGCGCGAAGCCAGGTTGTCGCCCCGTGTATAGGCGATCAGTTCGTCGAGGCCCAGCGTCTGGAAGGCAGCCTTGACCGACGTGTGGGCCAGCTCGGTGGCAAGTCCTTCCCCCCATCGCTCGGGAACGATCGACCACCCCACCTCGATCTCGTCCCGTCCCGTGACGCTCGTGTGTTGCAGGCCGCCGCGCCCGAGGAACGCGCCGGTGGCCCGATCGAGCAGCGCCCACAGCCCGAACCCATGGCGCCGCCAGTGTGCATGTTTGACCAGCAGGGCCGCGGCCAGCTCCAGCTCGCTCAGCGGCTCGCCCGTTGGCGACATCGTCCGGGCGATTCGCGGATCGCGGAGGTGTCGAACGATCAGTGGGTCGGTGTCCGCGGTCGGGCGGACGCACACCAGCCGTACCGTCTCGATCCGTTCGACATTCGCGGTCGCGCTCACGCCCCCCTCGCCGTCCCGCTCGCCTCCACCGGCGCGACACCGTCCTCCTCGACCGGCGCGGTGCGGTCGACGTCTGCCGGCGCGGAGCGATCGGCGCCCGTCGTCGGGCGGTCCGGCTGCCATCGGACGAGCTCCGGCTCACCGCGTTCGGCGAACGGGATCTCGACCGTGTCGAAGTCTCGCGGCAGCTCCGTGCGGGCGAACACGGCGCGCGCTTCGTCGCGGAGCACCCCGACCGGATAGCGGGTCGAGACGTGGGTCAGCGCGAGCAGTCGCACGTCTGCGTCGCGGGCGACCGCCGCCGCCTGCTCGGCGGTCGAGTGGCCGGTCTCGGCAGCGCGCTCACGTTCGTCCTGGGCGAACGTCGACTCGTGGACCAGCACGTCTGCCTGGTGCGCGGCGATTCTGAGCGCCTCGCACGGCCCTGTGTCGCCGGACAGCACGAGCTTGCGTCCCGGGCGCGCGGGGCCAAGGACCTGCGCCGGCGTAACGCCGTTGACGGTCTCGCCCCGCTGGACGCGCCCGAACTCGGGCCCTGGCGTGAGCCCGAGCGCCTGCGCGGCGGCAGGGTCGAAGGTTCCGGGCCGTTCGGGCTCGAACAGGACGTACCCGAACGCTGGGCTGCGGTGCTGGACCGGCACCGCGGCGATCCTGTAACCATCGCGTTCGAGCACCTGGCCGGGCTCGAGCTCGGAGAGCGTCAGCTCGAAGCGGACGCGGCCCGCGGCCCGCTGCCCGAGCGTCAGGAACTCGCGCACCCCGCGCGGGCCATGCACGGTCAGAGGCTTGTCGCGCCCGCGCAGGTCGAACGTCTTGAGCAGGCCGGGCAGCCCGAGCCAGTGGTCGGCGTGGAAATGCGTGATGAACACTTCGGTCAGATCGATCAACCCGACCGAGGAGACCAGCTGGCGCTGCGTCCCCTCGCCGCAGTCGAACAGGATCCGGTCAGCGCCGCGGCGCACGAGCAGCGCCGGCAGCCCGCGACGGGCCGTCGGCACCGAGCCGGCGGTGCCGGCGAAGAACACGGAGAAATCCATTTGGTCCAGTGTGCCAGTGGTGGATAGTTCGCGGGCGTGGAGATACGTTCGGCGGGTCCTGATGATCGTGCGTGGATCGAACGGACGCTGGTGGGTTCGTGGGGGTCGACCGTGGTGGTCAGCCACGGGCTGTCGATGGACGCATTGCAGCTGCCGGCGTTCCTGGCTTGGGAGGGCGGAGCGGTGGTTGGCTTGGCGACGTACCGGGTGGCGGACGGATCGTGTGAGGTGGTGACGCTAGATGCGCTGGTCCAGTGGCGGGGTATCGGCTCCGCCCTGCTCGAGCGGGTGGTGAGCGAGGCTCGCGCGCGCGCGTGCCGGCGGGTGTGGCTGATCACCTCCAACGACAACCTCGACGCGATCCGCTTCTACCAGCGCCGCGGTTTCCGGCTGGTTGCCGTGCACGCCGGCGCCGTCGACGACGCGCGCCGGTTGAAGCCTTCGATCCCGGTCGTTGGCGACCACGGAATTCCCGTCCACGACGAGCTCGAGTTCTCGCTCCCGCTCGGCTGAGCGCACTTCCAGCGGAGGGGTCGCTGGAAGTGTGCATGCTTGACGCGGTCGCTTAGCGCGCGATGCGTTCGGCCAGCTCGAGCATCGCCGGATCGGTGACGGACTCCTGTGCGCAGCGGGCAAACAGCCACAGCCGCACGCGCTCGGGGTCGACGTCGAGCAGCGCCGCCATCCGGGTCACCAGCCCGAGCGGGTCAATGGCCAGGCGCTCGTCACAGTTGAGCATGTGCTGGACCACGTCGAAGGCCGGGTCGCCGAGGAACGGCTTGGGATCGATCACCAGCCACGGCTCGCGCTCGGCGGCGAGCACGTTGCCCGCGTGGAGGTCCGTGCACAACAGCCCTCGGAGTCCGCGGTCCGGGGCAGCTCACGGAGCAGCTTCGCCCCCGCGCCCGCCAGCCCATGGTCGGGGAGTGAGTCGGCCCAGACGTCGCACATCTCGGTCAGCGTGCGGAAGGGGTGGGGATCGGCCGGCCGGCGCCGGTGCAGTCGGCGGGCGAGTTCCGCGATCACCAGATCCTGCTCGGGCTCGGGCAGCGTGTGGAGCTGAACGCCGGGAACACACCGTTCGAGCAGCAGCGCGCTGGTATCGGGGTCAACCGACCGCGCCGCGAAGCAGCGGACCGCGCCGTCCCCGTCCCAGAACCGCAGCGCGTCCGCCTCATGCTCGGCCTCGGTGTGCCGCCAGGAAACCTTCAGCACGAGATCGTCGTCGGCCGGGGCGACCCAGGCGCAGACCCCACCTGGCTCGTACGGGTCACCGACCCTCACCCCCCACTCGCGCGCAATCTCCTCGACCACGCCGGGCAGCGCGGCAAGCCATGCGCGGCGTCCGGGAAGCTCGTCCTCGTCGACCGCCGCCTCGCCAGCGCAGGCGGGATCCGTATGGCCATCCAACGGGAGTCTGTCGCAGGTCGAACACCCAGGTAATCTGTCTCCACGCATCGCGCCCGTAGCTCAGTGGATAGAGCGCTCGCCTCCGGAGCGAGAGGTCGCAGGTTCAAATCCTGCCGGGCGTACCTGAGGGATGAGCACTCTCGTCCGCACACCCGACGAGATCACGGCCGCCTGGCTGTCGGCTGCCCTTGGCGATGGGGCGCTCGAGATCACATCGGTCGAGCGGATCGGGACCGGGCAGATGAGCCAGAACCACCGCGTCGCGTTCCGCGGGGAGGACGGCGCCGAGCGCACAGTCGTGGTCAAGCTCGCCTCCGACGACGCCACCAGCCGCGCCACCGGCGTGGGGCTTGGCGCCTACCTGCGAGAGATCACCTTCTACCAGCAGCTCGCGCCGCGGATCGGCGGCCCGATCCCGGCCTGCCACCTCGCGCTCTACGACGACGCCGAAGGGTGGTTCACGCTCGTTCTAGACGACGTGTCGCCAGCGGTCCAGGGCGACCAGATCAAGGGTTGCTCGCCAGGGCAAGCCCACACCGCGATGCGAGCGCTCGCCCAGGTGCACGCTCCGGTGCTCGGCGATCTCGCGGTCGGCTCGGCGCCGTGGCTGAACCAGCCCAATCCGCTGAACGAGGCGCTGTTGAGGGCGGTCTTCGGGGGCTTCCTGGAGCGCTACGGTGAGCGGCTGGACCCCGAGCACATCAAGGTCTGCGAACGGCTGATCCCCAGCGTCGACGGGTGGTATGAGGATCGCCGGCCGCCGCTCGGTCTCAGCCACGGCGACTATCGGCTCGACAATCTGCTGTTCGGAGACGGACGCCTGCCATGTCGTCGACTGGCAGACGGTCGGCTGGGGCCCGGCTCTGCTCGACGCCTCCTACTTTCTCGGCAACGGCCTGACTGTCGAGGACCGTCGCGCGCACGAGCAAGACCTGCTGCGGACCTACTACGACGAGCTCAGGGCAAACGGCGTGACGTCGTTCGGCTGGGACACCTGCTGGGAGGAGTACCGCCGTCAGGTCTTCCACAACCTGGTGATGGCCATCTGCGCGTCGATGATCGTCCAGCGAACCGACCGCGGCGACGACATGTTCATGGCTTCGGTCGAGCGCTCGGCGCAGCAGGCCATCGATCTCGACTCGGTCGACCTCCTCCCCGCCCCCGGCGTCGGCAAGCCGGCGCCGCTGAAGCCAGACCCCGCGGACGAGGGGTGCCACGAGCCCGGTCCCGAACCGCTGTGGAACGAGAGCTGGTACTTCGACGCGGTCAGCGACGACCAAACGCTCGGCGTGTACGTTCGGCTCGGCCGATTGCCCAATCAGGACGTCTCGCTGTACACGGCGTGCGTCTGCGGGCCGGGCCGCGCCTCGGTGATGCTCGTCGACCCGGATGCGCCCCTGCCCGCCGCGGACGACGACGCGCAGCGGATCCAAACGGCCACGCTGCAGGCCGAGCAGCACTGCGAGATGCCCCTCGAGCGGTTCACGGTCACGCTCCAGGGGACCGCTCAGGCTCACGAGGACCATTCCGCCCCACTCCGCAATGAGCCGGGGGAGCCGGTCGAGATCGAGCTCGACCTGACCTGGAGCACGGACGGGATCCCGTACGCCTGGCGCCAGTCGACGCGCTACGAGATCCCGTGCCGCGTGTCAGGGAGGGTACGGGTCGGGGATGACACGGTCGATTTCAGCGGGCCGGGGCAGCGCGACCACTCGTGGGGGTCGCGCGACTGGTGGGCGGTCGACTGGATGTGGAGCGGGCTCCATCTGAGCGACGGGACCCACCTCCACGCGGTTGGCGTGCCGCAGATGCCCGGATACGGCGTTGGCTACAACCAACGCGAGGCGGAACTAACCGAGATCGAATCGGTCACCGCGACCGAGACGATCGGCGACAACGGGTTGATCGAGCAAGCGGCGATCGAGCTCGGCCCTCCGGAGCTTGCCCTTACGGTCACCCCGCTGGCCTTCGGAGCGCTGCGACTCGAGGCGCCCGACGGCCGTGTCTCGCTCTTCCCCCGCGCGATGTGCGAGATCGCGGCAGGCGACGGCCGCGGGGGCAGCGGGTGGGTCGAGTGGAACCGCGTACAGCGTCCGGACGGCGCGGCCGAGTGAGCTAAGCTCAGCGCCGGATGAGGTCGATCAGGCGCACGATCGCGATCATGCTTGCCGTGCTGAGCATCGGCGGCACCGCGCTGGGGGCCGCCGGTTGCGGCTCCACGGGTCACCTGATCGGCGGCGTCCTCGCCCACCACGCGCTGAACCACGTGCTCGGGAAGCGCAACGCAAACAAGCTGTTCTGCCTCTACCACGGTCACCGGGTGCTCGTAGACCTCCGCCACCATCATCCGGTGATCGCAGGGCTGAACGCGATCGAGGCCTACCGGGCCTGCAAGGGCGGGTTCTTCCACAGTCGCTGACCGGCGGCCGGAACGAGCTCGCTCGTGACCATCCCCGCCCCCGCCGTCAGTTCGTCGATCAGCGGCCAGAGCTCCTGGACGCGCTCCGGGCGCTCGACCAGGATGACGTGCACCGGCACGTCGCGCCGCAACGACACCACTCGGTCGGACAGCACCTGACCGCCGGCATAAAAGCCACGGACGCCGCGTAGCACCGTGACACCGCTCGCACCGGCCCGCCACAGCCGCGCGACGAGCGCGCGGTGCAGCGGATGGCCGTCGAGGCGGGCGAGTTCGGAGGCGTGGACCATCAGCTTCTGCCACACGGGCAGACCTGAGTCGTCGTGCGCGGCGATGGCAGACGGCGCCGAACGAGTCTCGCCCGCGAGCTTGCACAGCTGGACCCGCTCGACGGTCACCACCGGATCGGCCACGAGCCCGGCCACGGCCGGCAGGGCCTTGGCGAAGGCCCCGGCGCTTCCGACCGCGATCAACATCAGCGGCACCGGAGCGTTGCGCGCCAAGAAGCGGGCCCGCCGCCGTTCCCCGTGCAGCGTCCCGTCGACCGCGAGCAGCACCGAGGCTCCGGCCACTCCGGCTTCCCGGAGGACCTGCACCGCGGCGACGTATCCGGCCGAACCGGCCGAGCGGACGCCGCGGCCTCCGTAGAGGGTCACCTTCAGCGCATCCGCATGCTCGGGGGCGGGGACCCCGCCGGTCCACAGCTGCGCCCGTTCGAGGCTCACCAGTCCGTGGCGGGTCACCGCCAGCACGTCGGACAGCGCCCTTTCGATCCGTTCGGCCGTGTCGACCGCGACGGACACGGCCGGCAGGTCCTCGGACAGCGTGAGCAGGCTGTCGGTCTGCAGCCGATGGCGCTCGCCGAACCCGCCGACGCCTCGGAGCAGCACGCTCGTCCGCAGCCGATGGCGCTCATATACATCGAACAGCGCGTCGGCCTGGAACCGCTCGCCGCTGCGGTCGCGCTCGGAGAAGTACGACGTGAGCTTGATCCCGGCCTCGCTCACAGCCAACCTCCGACGGCACGTCCGAACGCGATGGCTCCCAGGCCCACGATGAAGCTCACGGACACGTTCACCAACGCCAATCGGCCCTCGCCGTCCTGCGCGGGACGGTGACTCTCAAGCATCCAGGTCGAGAACGTCGTGTAGGAGCCGATGGCGGCCGTGCCCAGCACAAGCGACGAGTCGTGAGCCAGGCCCAAGCCTGTGAGCAGGCCGAGCAGGAGCGAACCGGTCACGTTGACGACGAACGTGCCGAGCGGGAACTCGCCGAGCCGCCGTGACTGCACGACCCCGTCGACGACGAACCGAGCGATGGCTCCGAACCCCGCGCAGGCCACGACCAGCACGACCGTCACCACGTAAGCCTCGCCCTCCTGACCGCCGCAGTCCCGAGCCAGACTCCGGCAAAGCCGGCGACAGCGCTGGCTCCGCCGTAAGCCACCGCCAGCCCGATGTCGCCGCGATCGAGCATCCGCACCAGCTCGAGCTGGAACGTCGAGAACGTGGTCAGCCCGCCGCACAGGCCCGTGCCCAGGAGCGGCCGTCGGTACGCCGTGATCGGCAGCCGTTCGGCGAGCCGCGTGACGAGGTAGCCGAGCAGCAGGCACCCCACGACGTTCACCCCGAATGTCACCCAGGGCCACTGGCCCGGGTGGACCGGAGCCGCATTCGACAGCCACGTCCGGACGCCCCCCCCAATCGCCCCCCCGGCGAAGATCGCTAGCAGTTCACGCTGATCCGCACGAAACACATTTAGCTCCTAAACGTCCGTAGGAGCCATCAGCCGTGGTAGGCGGTTCCGGCGACTCGCGCCGCGGCGAACCCCATCGCCGCGGCGAAGGCTAACCGGTTATGACGGTCGGCGTGCCTAGCGGGATGTGGTACAGCAGCCAGCGACCTTCGGGGAGTGTGAGCCGCATGCACCCGTGGCTGACCGGGAGTCCGATCGAGGAGGTATCCGGCGTGGAGTGGATCGCTATCCGGTTGCCGCCCGTCCAGCCCTGGATGGCGTGCGGGGAGACCGCCGACAGCGCCAGGATGCAGCATCCATACGGTCCGGTGGGGTCGCCCGTGGCGAGCCTGTCGGTGACCGCGAACCTCCCGGTAGGCGTCGGTGCGCTCGGGCGGCCGACCGCGACCGTGTAGTGCTTGACCGGGCGCCCTGAGTCGAGCACGGTCAGCCGACGCGCCGACAGTGAGACCTTGATCTCGTAGGTCACCCGGCTGAGCCTCGCCGCCGACCGCGGGATCCACCCGAGCCGGTTGTTGCCGGCCAGCGTGCTCACGACCCCCAGCCACGAGCCGGAGGTCCTCGCCACGAGCACAAAGTCGGGCGATCCGAACCCGGTCCGCGTCCCGGCTCTGGCGATCTGTCCACCCCCCGGCGAGGACAGCATCGGCGTCGGCTTGAGGATCTGCGCGACCAGCGCGCCTTTTCCGGGCGGGATCGTGGTTCTCCGCTCGGGGGTCGGCGTCAGCCGTGAGACCGTCGACGCGGTCCTGGCCTGCGCCACCGGCGTGTAGATCGTTCCGGCGGACGCGCGCGCGCCGCCGCCCGAGGTGAGCGCGATGCCCAGCACGATTGGCACCACCGGCACCAGGACCGCGATCCCGACCACCAGCCATCTGAGATGCCGCTTATCCCCTGCGCTTCCGCTCACGCCGGTCAGATGATCTCACGTGCGACGCCCGCGAGCACCGCTTTGCGTCGGGCCAGTGGACCCCGGACCGCCTCGATGGCCGCGTCGACTGCTAGCGAAGCCAGCAGCAGCAGGAACGGATCGAGCGGCGCCCGCTTGCGCGGGGTGCCGACGAACGGGACAGTTACCGCCAGGGTCAGCAGGGGAATCGCCCAGAGCCACCACGGACCGAGCGCCACCCGCCACCCCCCGACGCGGCCGTCGGCGGCGCGAGCGAGCACCACGAGAAGCGCCAGTGCCGCGATCAGTTCCGCGCTGATTGAGGTTGGCGTCCAGAGCGATCGAGGCAGCCCCAACTCCTGGTAGGAGAGGCCCGTGGTGAACCAGTGTGCAGGTCCGAGGTTGAACAGCCGCAGTGTGTCAAGGGCCGACGCGACGACCACGTGCGCGGGATGGCGGACCACGTAGTGCAAGGTCGCGTGCCGCATCACTCCGTCGAGCTCAACCTCGTTGAAGCCGTTACGTCGCCGGCGCAACTGGTCGAAGAACGGGTCCAGCGTCGGCGCGGTCGAGGGCACCCGCCACACCGACGGCAGCGCCGGCGTGTCGGCGGCGAGGTCGTTGTACTGGCCGGCCGCCGAATACCAGTCCTCGGTCGAGATCGGGACGAGCGCGTGAAACTCGATCGCGTTGCGGATCGTCCATGGAGCAACCACGACGCAGAACGCTCCGATCACGGCGAGCGCTCCGCGCCATTTGACCCGGCGGGGGGCCGGGCCGAAGGCGACGACCGCGAGGGCCGGAAGCAACCAGATGTCCGCGACCGACCGGGTCAGCGCCGACAGACCACACAGCGCGCCCGCCAGCAACAGCCATCTGAACTTGCCGGGGTCTCGCCAGCAGCGGACCAGGCACAGCCCGAACGCCAGCTCGAGCGGTAGCAGCAGCGACTCGGACAGCAGCGTCGCGTTGAGCGCGATCAGCGGCAGGAACACAGCCGCCAGCCCAGCCGCGATCAGCCCCACCCGCTCGCTCCAGATCTCCCGGCCGAGGTAGGCGAGCAGCACCACCGTGAGCACCCCCAGCACCAGTCCGAGCAGGCGTCCGGCGAGGAGATGGTCACCCACGGCCGCGTACACGCCGCCGAGCAGGTACGGATACCCGGGCGGGCGGAACGCCGTGGGCGTCCCCGAGGTCGCGATCTCGGTCGTCGGGTAACCGTGGCCCGAAGCGATCGACACGGCATGTCGCTGGTAGTCGGCCGGGTCTCCGATCGGGGCGAAGTGCGGTGTGGCAATCACGATCGCGACCCGCGTCACGGTGGCCAGCACCGCGATCGCGAGCAGCCACCGCCGCCAGGAGGTCATTCCTGGTCGCGGCGGGCGGGGGTGCCGACAGCGATCAGCGAATGACCGAACGGCAGGCTGGCGTGGCCGAGCAGATGGCGCTCGGAGCCCATGATCGCCGCCAGTCCCCGGTTCAACCGGGGGCGAACGGGATGCGAGAGGTTCGTCCGGTCGCCCGGGTCGCTGAGTCGCTCGCTGACCTTCTTGGCCAGCACGGCCGGCAGGATCGCCGGGAACAGGAGAGTGTTGAAATAGGTGATCTTGATCGGCTCGAAGTCCGCGGCGAGCAGCTTCTGACGGAGCTTCCGAGCGGTGTAGCGCCGCTCATGGTGGGCCACTCGATCGTTGTTCGCGTACAGAAACTGGTACGCGGGCGTGGAGATGAAGACGAGCCCGCCAGGCGCCAGGACCCGTCTGGCCTCGCAAAGCGCCCGATCGTCATCGGGGACGTGCTCGATGGTGTCGAACAGGGTGACGAGGTCGATCGATCCGTCGGCGGCCGGAAGCTCGTAGGCGGATCCGACCACGACATTCGGGAATCCACGCTGGTGACAGAACTCGACCAGCTCGGGGGACATATCAACTCCGGTCGCGGTGCCATATCGCGAAAGCGGTTCGAGCATCCCGCCGGCGCCGCATCCGACATCGAGGATCTGGACCGGGCCGCGGCCATCCAGTAGGTCGTCGAGCAGCGAGAAGAAGATGCGCCGGCGGCCGACGAACCAGAAGTGCGTTCGCTCCAGCTCGACGAACTGCCTGTTGGCCGTCTCCTCCAACTCAGTCCGACGGTCGCGCGAGCACGATCATCTCGTCCCTGAAGTTCAGGTACACCCGCGCCCGCCTGAATCTCGCCAGCGGCATCAGCAACTTAGTCAGCGCCGGATGGAGCCGGGCCGCTCGCTCGGCGATGAAATGGAGCGAGACGTATTTCCCCCCGAACCTGTGGGTCAGCTTCTCCACGCGGAATCCGGCCTGTTCGAGCAGCGTCTGGATCGTGGCCGGGGTGAAGTGGTAGATGTGCTCCTCGTGCTTGTAGTGGTGCCACTTCGGTCCGAGCGCGCGAGCGAAGCGGCTGTCGATGTCCTGGGTCTCGATCACGAGTAGGCCCCCGGGCGCCAGCAGCTCGCGGGCGCGACTCAGCAGCAAGACGGGGTCGACCACGTGCTCGACGACGTCCCACATCGTGATCAGATCGAAGAACCCGTCCGGGTAGGGCGACTGCTCGAGCGTCCCGATGTGGATGTTCTCGAAGCCGAACCGCTCACGTGCATGCGCGGCGATGGTCGCTGAGATCTCGAGCCCGTAGGTCTCGAAGCCGAGCTCCCGCATCCCCGCCATGCAGAAGCCGGCGGCGCAACCGACGTCGAGAGCGCGCCCGGTCCGCGGACCGTCCCGCAGCACGTAGCGCAGCCGATTGCGGAACGTGTCGAGATACAGCCCCTCATCGCCCCGGTAGTCCGTGTAGCCCTGCGTCTTCGGCGACGGAGAACGCCAGTAGCGGTCGGATTTGTAGATCTCTTCCAGCCCCGTCTGATCAAACCTGGGGCTGACCCATCCAAGCCCGCACCGCTGGCAGCGGCGCACCGCGTATGGCGGCTCCTCGAACTGCGTCCGGAACTGCTCCGAGCCGCACAACGGACAGGCGTCGACCGCCTGAAGACCGGCCTGCGTCGCGACGGACATCAGCCGAAGTACTCGCTCTTGGTCGCGACCGCCTCGTGGCCCTGGTCGTGCTCGGAAACCACCGTCGCCGCCATCTTCCGGCCCATCTCGATCGACTGGTCCATGTTGTTGTAACGGAACAGCCCCTGGCGTCCACCGGTGTTGATGTTGTCCAGGCCATGGACGAACTCGAGCACCGGCGCCAGGTAGTGCTTGTACTCGAGGTCGTAGACCGGGTAGGCATGCGGGATCTTCTTGACGAAGCCCTCGAGCAGCTCGTGGGGCTCGATGAAGCCGATGGCGGTCAGGTCGCTGACCGCAGTCTCAATCAGCTCGGCGTCGGCCGCCCGCCAGTGCTCATCCCCGATCCGGCAGGTGATCTCGGCACACACCAGCGTCTTGTCCGCCGGCGCGCACTCCGGGCTGAAGTTCTTGAACTCCGAGATTCGGTGGACGGTGAGGTGATGCTCGGGCAGGTACAGCCAGCTGTCGGGCGACACGCTCGGCTTGGCCAGCTTGAGGTAGACAAAGATGATCGACACGTACTTCAAGCTCGAGATCGCGTCGAGCACGGGCCGAGGAGCGGCCGGACGGACGGCACGGGCGAGAGCCGTGATCGGGATCGTCGAGACGAAATGATCCGCCTCGAGCGTGCCCGGCTCCGCCCCGCCGTAGTCGACCGCTGTGACGCGGTCGCCGTCCCGGTGGACGCGGGTAACCGGTGCTCCGCAGATCACCGTTGCCCCCATCGCCTCCAACTCGCGGACGTAGCCCCGGGCGATCTCGCCGATCCCGCCCCGCCGGGGGTAGATGAAGCTCGTCACCAGAGACCTCGGCGCGTTACGGGGCTTGAACAGCGTCTTCCTGACCGCGTCAGCGAGGCTCAGCTGCGAGATCCGCTGGCTCGCCCAGTCGGCCGAGATCTCCTCGGGAGCCATCTTCCATGCCTTGCCGGTATAGCGGCCGAAGAACAGGTCGTACAGAGTCCTCCCAAATCGCTTGGTGACCCAGCCTTCGAAGTTCTCCTCGTCGAGATGGGTGAGGCCGGTGCGCTCGGTGAAACGGACCCAGAAGTAGTCGACGAACGAGCGAATCAGCACGAGCGGCGGGAGGTTTCGCAATACATTGCCGGTCTTCAAGGGATAGTCGAAGAAGCGGTTGTAAAGCACGATCCGCGACAGCCTCTCCGCCTGGCGATGGTTGCCGGCGAGGATCTCGCGAACGTGCGCGATCAGCGCCTGGTCGTGGGTGTGGAAGCGGTGCGGCCCGAAGTCGTATGACCAGTACTCGCCGTTGGCGTCGAGGTCGACGAACGAGGAGGCCATGCCGCCGGCGTGATCCTCGCGCTCGAGCACGGTCACCTCGACCCCTGCCTTCGCGAGCTCATAGGCGCACGCAAGGCCGGCCAGTCCACCCCCCAGGACGACGACACGCTGATTCATGCGGCTGACGATGGTACCGGCGGGCGCCCCGGCCGCCGTCGCTCGTGCCAGCGATCGGCCATGGCGACCAGCCCGAGGGCGGCGAGCAGGATCAGGAACGGATCAGCGGGCGTGCGGTAGCGGCTGGCGCCGATGACGATCAAGGCCGAGAAGAAAATCGCCAGCGGGCATCCCCATAAGGCCCACGGCGCCGCGCGCGCGGCCGCGACAAAGCACCCGCCCAGCGCCAGCAGCCCGAGCAGCCAGAACGAGTACACGCTGGCAATGGCAAGCCAGTCTGGGTTCGACAGCCAGTACCCGACGTAGCGCTCGAACCCGGTGCCGGTCAGGTTGAACATACGCAGCGTGTTCCACAGGAACGCCTTGGCCACGTATCCCGGGTGGTCACCGATGTAGTTGAACGCGGCAGTATCGAGCCGATCGGAGAGCTGTGCCTCGTTCAGCCCCAGGTGGCCGCGGAGAACCTGGACCTCCGTGAGCACCGGCGGAATCCACAGCGCCGGGTAGTTGGTCAGGTGCGCGGAGGTGGAGTTGTAGGTCCCGGCCAGCGCATACCCGCCCTCATCGGTGATCGGCACGAACGTGTGGAGCACGTGAGCATCGCGGATCATCCATGGGGCGATGACGGCCGCCGTGGTGGCGATCACCGCCAGTGGGGCGGCAACCGAGCGGATGGACCACCGTGGTCGCCCGGTCCAGACCAGGAACGCGATGGGAATGAGCAGGATGATTCCGTTGGCGCGCGTGAGCGCCCCTAGGCCGAGCAGCACTCCGGTCACCACCAGCCATCTCCACCGGCGGTCGGATTCGCGGTGGACGAGCGCGCTCAGCGTTGCCCCCAGAGCCAGCGGGATGAACAGTGACTCGCTGAGCAGCGCCGAGGTGACGAGCATGAGCGGCGGGTAGATCGCCGCGAGCCCCGCCGCCACGAGCGCGACGCGGCGACGCCACAGGCGGATCGCGATCAGGTAGATCAGTGCGACGGTGATCGTCCCGAGCACCGCCTCGAACAGCAGCCCGGCCTCCCACCGCGTGCTGGCGCTGCCCACCCCCACGACCTTGTAGACGGCGGCGAGCACAGCCGGAAACAGCGGACCGCGGTAAGCGGTCGGCCCGCCGGTCGGGGCCAGCACCGAGACCGGAAAGTTCCCGTGCTGGACCAGCGAGACGGCAATCCGGTCGTAGTCGGCGGCATCGGTCCGGGGCACATAGTGCGGGATCGTCACGACCACGATCACCCGCAACACGAGCGCCAGGGCGACAATCGCGACGAGGGCACGGCCGCCGAGCCGGCCGGAGGCCGACGCCTGGCGATGCACTGCTCGCGCCTCGTCGATCGTCGTCGCGCTCACCGTGTGGCCGCAATTGTCGCGCGTCCGCCACGCCGCCGCAGCCGACGCCCGAGCTCGAAAGCGCCCAGCGCGGCGAGCATCACGACCCATGGGTCGGCCTGCACGCGGTAACGGGTGGCGCCGACGACGAACACCGTCGTCACCAGCAAGGCGAGCGGGCACAGCCAGAACGCCGGCGGTGCCCTCCGCGCCGCCCGGCTGAGCATCCCCGCGAGCGCCAGCGCAAGAACGACCCAGAAGCCGTACACGCTCGCGACGGCCAGCCCCGAGGCGTATCCCCACGTTGGCTCGATGTACCGCTCGAGGCCCGGCCCCGACAGGTTCAGCAGCCGCACCGCGCTCCAGAAGCCGGTCTTCAGCACCGAGCCGGGGTGGTTCCCGATGTAATCGAGCGACCGGCTGGTCAGCTGTGACGAATACTGCGCCTCGTTGCGCCCCCGCGCCAGGGGTAGGAGCTTTGCCGCCTCGAGCAACGGCGGGGTGTACAGCGCCGGGTAGTCGGTGCGGGCCTGCGCGAAGGTGTTGTAGGTGCCGATCAGCGCGTAGCCGCTCTCGTCGGTGATCGGGACGAACGTGTGCATCACGGCCTGGTTGCGGACCGTCCACGGGACCAGGGTCAACGCCGCGGCCAGCGTGGCGATGGCCGGCGCCCGAAGTGCGCGCCAAGACCAGCGTGGCCGCTCGGTCCACAGCAGCCAGGCGACCGGGATGACCAGGATAAGGTCAGTCGAGCGGGCCAGCGCGGCGAGCCCGACGAGCACGCCGCTGCCGACCGCCCACCCCCATCGGATGCCCGGTTCACGTGCGTGGAGCGCCACGAGCACGGCGCCGAGACCCAGCGGGATGTACAGCGACTCGCTCATCAGCGAAGAGCCGACCAGCACGAGCGGCGGGTAGACGGCCGCGATCCCGCCGGCCGTCAGCGCCACCCGCCGGCTCCACAGCCGCACGGCAATCGCCACGATCAACGCGACCGTCACCGCTCCCAGAATCGCTTCGAATATCCGCGCCGCCTCCCAGCGAGTGCTTGCGTCGCCGACGCCGACAAGCTCGTATACGGCCGCCAGCGATAGCGGGAATAGCGGCGCGCGGAAGGCGGTCGGGCCTAGAACGAGCTGCGATTTTGGAAACGTCCCGTGGGTGACCAGCGACACGGCGTACCGATCGAAGTCCGCGGCGTCGTTGATCGGCCGAAAATGCGGTGAGGCGACGATCGCGATCACCCTCACGGCGAGCGCCAGGGCGACAATGGCGGCCACGCTGGCGCGCCAGCTGAGCGGCCACGTCCGTGCCCGCGTCGCGACCGTGGTCATCCGGTGGCGACGCCGCCGGAGCGGAGCAGCAGCTGGCAGTACTGGCTGCCCTCCCCCCACACCCGGTCCAGCTGGGTACCGCTTGCCCGCGCCACCTCGTGGACTGCCCCCAGCTCGACGTGAGAGCCAAGCCAAGCCGGGTGACGCTGGCCTTTCGGGGCGCGCCCGATCAGCGATTTCGCACGTTGCGCCAGCTGGTCGCGGGGGCGGTGGATCGCGGGATCGTTGGATACCTGCAGCGCGGCCCAGCCTCCCGGCCGGAGCACCCGCCCGAGCTCGCGGACGTAGCCGAGAGTGATCTCCGGGTCAGGAACGTGCTGTAGCACGACGAGCGACACGCACGCATCGACGGTCGCGTCGTCGATCCCCGCCAGGGTGTGGCCGTCGCCGAGCAGCCACCTGACGTTGGTCAGGTCGGAATTGAGCTCAGCGGCGCGGGCCAGCATCTCGTCTGAGACGTCGAGCGCGATCACGCGGCCGGCGCGCTCCGCCAGCCCGCGGGTCATGCGACCGATGCCGCAGCCGATCTCGAGCACAACGTCGCTGCGCTCCAGGCCAACCCCTAGCCCGTCGAGCAGGTGGTCGATCACGTCGGCGGACTCCCAGAAGCCCGCGTGTTCGGGCGCCCGGTAGCGCTGCCTGGTGTCCACGAAGTAGAACGCGTCTTCCCGCGCGCGGTCGTTCCAGAACCGTCTCATCTCGCCTTCGCGCACCGCGGCCATCGTAGACGACCTACTGGCGCCGGCTCCCGGAGCGACGGGCGAGCGCGAGGGCCGGCCGCTCCAGCCAATGCCAGCTCGCGATGGCCAGCGGAACCGTCAACGCCAGCAGGCAGCAGAGGTTGACGAGATATGCCGGAACCGACTCGCTGTCGACCGGCCGCAGCCCGTGGTCGAGCATGAACGCCTCGATCACGGGATGGAGCAGATAGATGCCGTAGGACGCGAGCCCGAGCTGGAGGACCCACGGCCGGGCGTCGGCCCACGGGGGCGCTCTGAGCGCGACCGCGACAAGCAGCCCGTATCCAATCGAGAACAGCGGGCGCGAAGCGTCGCTGAACAGCTGGTAGGGAACGATCCCGAACCGCAGCGGCGAGATCGAGGACAGCAGCGCCGCCGCGATCAGCGCCAGCACCGCGACCAGCGCCGCCGCGCGCGACATCGGGAAGTCAACCAGCGCCCGCCTCCAGCTGCGCAATCGTAGGTGCGGTGCGATCGCGAGCAGGATCCCGGGACAGAACGCCTGCCACATCCCCGGGAACAGGAACCGCAGCCAGATCCCCGTCTGGTCGTCGCCGCGCAGGTCCGCGAGCGCCGCGAAGACGATGCTGGCGATCCACGAAACGACCACGATCGCCGCCAGGCGCTCGGCGCTGATGCCATTGCGGAAGGTCCGGTGGACGGCGATCGCCAGGAGCGGCACCGCGATGTAGAACAGGAGCTCGAGCGTAAGCGTCCAGGCGGGCGCGAGCAGCGCCTCCTCTCGGCCCGGCACGAGATTGTTGAGCAGTGCGTAGTGGACGACCAGCTGCCACGGCCGTGTGCCCGCGGTCCCCTCGATGGCGATGAACACGGTCAGCGCGATCCAGTAGAGCGGGAAGATCCGCAGGCCACGCCGGAGCGCGTAGCGACCGAGGTCGGGGAGCGGATGGGAGCCGAGCAGCCGGTCGACGAACGGACGGCTGATCACGTAGCCGCTGATGGCGAAGAACAGCCATACGCCGCTCGCCATCGCGATCAGCGGGACGTCGTACCAATGGACCGCCTTGATTGGTGCCACGCGCCCGCCGAGCGCGTAGGCATGGATTCCGAGCACCAGCAGAGCCGCAAACGCACGGAGGGCGTCGATGTTCGCGACGCGATTTCGCGGCATCTACCGCGACTCCTGGCTCGCAGCACGGCCGTCGGCAGCGCGGAGCGCCTGGAGATGGATCCGGAGCCACATCCGAGCCCCGCCGAGCGGTGCCCGCCAGCGACCCCAGACCGCCGCCAGCGGCGCCATCCAGGCGATCCGTGCGGCGGCTCCGGCCACGTTGACCGCGGCGATCAGGCGGGTCCTCGACGGACCTTGGCGCCGGAGGACAACGGCGTAGGTCGCGCGCATGTAGCGCTCGACACGGCGATCCCCAAACGCCAGCTCGGTCGCTGCTCCGCCCTGATGGAGGACGCGCGCCCGTGGTGCGTATCGCGTCGCCCAGCCAGCGTCGTGCAGCCGCCAGCCGAGGTCCAGGTCCTCCGCGTACATCCACTGGCGCTCGTCAAACCCGCCGACCTGGGCAAAGGCTTCGCGCCGCAGCAGCAGAAACGCACCGATTGCCCAGGGGACCGTTCGCGGACGGGCCGGATTCCAGTACCCCTCGAGGCACATGCGGTCGCCGAGGGACGGCGCCAGCCGCTGCAGGCCGAGATTGAACGCGATCGTGAACGGGAGCGTCGGCAGCGGAAAGACCGAGTGCTGAGCCGTCCCGTCCGGGAGCACGAGCCGAGGGGCCACGCAGCCGGTGCCGGCCGGCGCACCGCTGGCCAGCATCGCCGCCAGCGCATCCGGCTCGAGCGCGACATCGGCGTTGGCGCAGACCAGCCATTCGCTCGCGGTCCGGCGCGCGACCAGATTCACCGCGGGTCCGAAGCCGAGGTTCTCGCCCGCCTCCACGATCTCCGCCCATGGCGCCCGCTCACGGGCAGCCTGCCCTGAGCCGTCGTCCGAGCCATTGTCCACGACCCAGACATCCGCGCGGCCGTCGTGGACGTCGGCAGCCAGCGAGTCCAGGCAGCGGAGCAGCAGCTCGCGGGTGTTCCAGGAAACCACCGCGACCGTCACCGGGGCGGCGCGGCGGCGCTCCCTAGGGGACGGCACCGACGGCCAGCACGACCGCGCCGACCCCGGCTCGGTCGTAGATCGCTTCGGTCGCCCTCAGCACGGCCCACCCGGCCTTCGTTGGATACAGCGCCGACTCCCCGTCGGGCGCCTGGGGGAGCTCAACCGCTCGAGCAGCCTGCGGTAACGGCCGTGCCGGACGAGATCGTTCAGCGCGTGCTGGAGGTTCTGCGGCGGCCCGAGGTAGCTCGGCGAACGCACCAGGACCGGCTCGAGCCCGACCGAGCGCATCAGCCGATCGAGCGTCTGGGGGGTGTGGTGAACGATGTGCTCCAGCGGGCGCAGTCCAGACCAGTGCTCGCGGAGACGGCGGCGTTGCACGCTGCGCCAGTTGGGAACCTCGATCACGAGGTGGCCACCGGGGCGTGCCCACCGCATCAGCGCTTCGAGAAACGGGCGGCCGTGGGCGATGTGCTCGAGCACGTGAAACGCGCTTACTACGTCGTAGCTGCGCTCGGGCAGTCCCGACTCCGCGAGCGGGGCGATCCGCACGTCGAGTCCGCGCCCCTGTGCCATCTCGGCGCCCGTTCGCTCGGGCTCGACGCCGCACGTGTCCCAGCCGCGCTCACGGGCCGCTAGCAGGACCTCGCCGCTACCGCAGCCGACGTCGAGCAGCGAACCGGTTGCTCTCCCGGTGGCGCGCTCGATGATCTCCATCCGCCGGTGCGCGACGCGCATCAGGTAGCGCTGAAAGAGCGGGTTCCGAACATCGACGCCGAAGTTCCCCACCTGTCCGAATAGATAGCCGTCCACGTAGATGTCGGCCGGATCGGCGTACTCCCGCGCCGACACCGTGCCGCAGGCCACGCACCGCTGCAACAGGTTGCCGGCACCGAGGTCGAACTCCCCGAACGCGCGTCCCCTGCAGGTTGGGCACTCCTGGACCGGATGCACCCGCAATGGATGCTCGGACGTCACGCGGTGAGCGTCGGCGAGCTCAGCCATGACCGGGTGGAGCGCCGTCGATCCACTCCGCCCGCTCGCGGTCGTAATACCTGATGACGCGCGCGGGGTTGCCGACGACGACTGAGTTCGCAGGCACGGACTTGGTGACCACCGCGTTTGCCGCGATGAAGGTGTTGGCTCCGATCGTGACCCCGGCCAGGATCGCCGCATGCGGGCCGACGATGCACCCCGGCCCGATCATCACCGGCTCCGGCTCCGCCATCGGCTGCTGGATGATCGGGGTGTCGGGATCTTGATACTCGTGGTAGCTGTCGGCGATCAGGATGTTGTGGCCCATCAGATTGTTCTCGCCGATCTCGATCGTGCCCACGCAGCTGAACCAGATGCCTGCCCCGATGTTGGTTCCGCTGCCGATCCGCAGGTGCGGCTCGTGGCGGCGGCCATTGTAGTTCTCGACCACCGAGAACATCGCCCGCTCGTGGATGAGGACGCCGTCGCCGATCTCGATCCGATGCGGGGCAAGGATCCCTCGCGGCTGCACGATCAGGCTACGCTTGCCGAACTTCGCGAACCGCTTCGCGCCCACCTTCCTGCGCCAGCGCCACAAGAACAATTCCTCTCTGATCCCGCGCAGCTTCCACCGCAACCGCTCACCTAGGGACATCGCGCAGGAGTCTATGCATGGCAAGCGGCTCAGGGTCGGGCTCGCTCCAGGACTCAGACAGCTCGATCCGGGCACCGGGCACGGCAAGGTGTGGAGCTCGGTACTCGCCGAACTCCACAAGATCGGACGGGTGACGCTCGTCGAGCGCGGCCGAGCCGATGTGTGGCTGGCCAGCGCCCACGAGCCCCCGCCGGACGGCAGGCCGCTGGTCGTCCAGGCGCACGAGGCAGCGTGGCGTGAGCCAGAACTGCGAGCCATCCTCCACCCCGAGTTCGCCGCCGCTCTCGACACCGTGACCGGCGCCACGCTGGCGCAGGCGGCTGCCGTGATCGCACCCTCGAATGCCTCCCGGGCCCAGATCTCGGATGCGTACTCGTTCCCGCTCGAGCGTGTCCACACCGTCCACCATGGCGTGGATCATCAGCTGTTCCGGCCTGGCCTGGACGGGGGTCGAGAGCTTGCCGGCGGCCCGTACGTGCTGTTCGTCGGGGTGCTGCATCCCCGCAAGAACTTCGAAGCCGTCCGTCAAGCCGTGGCCGATCTGGCGGCTCGCGGACTGCCGCACAAGCTCGTGATCGTCGGCGGACTGGCGCCGCTTCCGGACGCGCCGGAGTTCGAGCGAGCCGCGCAGGCCGAGCTCCCGGAACATCCGGATCGCCTGCGGTCGCTACGCGGCATACCGCCCCGGGACCTCGCCGCACTGATGGGCGGAGCCGACGTGTTCTGCCTGCCGAGCGTGTTCGAGGGCTTCGGCCTACCGGCTCTGGAGGCGATGGCGTGCGGAGCCCCGGTGATCGTTTCCGATCGCGGCGCGCTGCCCGAGGTGGTGGGCGACGCCGGCATCATCTGTTCGCCTGACGCCGCCGCGGTGTCAGCTGAGGTCGCCCGCGTGATCGCAGAGCCCGAGCTGGCCGAGAGGATGCGCCGAGCCGCCATCGAGCGGGCCGCGGAGTTCAGCTGGGCCCGCACCGCCGCGGGCTGGCTGGCGGTCCTGCGCGACTGCGCCTGAGCTCAGTCCCGGCGCAGCCGCGCCACGGCGCGTTCGCGGACAACGCGTGGAAGCTCGCCGCCCAGCTCCCGAGCCAGCTGTCCCAGCGAGTACCGGAACGGCCCGAGCCTCAGCTTCCCCTCGGCCCGCTCGTACTCGGCCTGGCTGTGCGCAATCGAGGGCAGCTCGGACAGCCGAACGCCGAGTTCCCGCCCGCGGGAGCCGATCCCGAACACCCAGAACGGCGCCTCGGGATCCCCCATCGACGCGACGTCGACCTCGTCGAACCCCTCGAGCAGCAATCTGATGCCCTCAGGCGTGAACCGCCAGTAGTCGTTCGGGTAACCATGGATCCCGATCAGCATCACCGAGGTGATCAGGCAGACGCCGCCATCTGGCGAGACGACGCGCCGCAGCTCGCGGGCGGCCGTGAGCGGGTCAGCGCAATGCTCGAGCGTGTCGAGACAGAGCGCGGTGCCGACCTCGCCATCGGAGAAGCTCAGCTTCCGCAGATCCTCGATCCGGTCGACGCCAGGCCCGTCACGGAAGTCGGTGCCGATGAACTTGCGCCCGGCGAACAGCGGCCGCAGATCGTTCGGCTGGCCGGCTTCGACTTGCATCGAGCCGAACTCGACGATCGGGTCGGCGAGCGAGGTCTGAGCGACGAGGTCGGAGACCACCCCGTAGAGAAGCGGATGCGCCACGACCACATGCTACGGTCGGCGCCCGCTCCGGGCGGTCTGTCCGTCGCCGGCTAGAGCACCGGCGTGCGATAGCGCAGGCTGCCGGCCAGGAGCGCGATCGTGCCGACGGCGTCCGCGACCACGTCGGCCACCGCGATCGCGGCCGTACGCGAAGCCGTGCGGGGCGTGGCGCGGTAACGCGCGTTCAGCGCCAGCGCAGCGAGGTAGGGCCCGATCCCGAGCAGCGGCCAGGATCGCCGCCGGGCCCCCGCCGTGGCGAGCGCGGCGAGCGCCACGTCGAACCGGGCGCTGCGACCGCTGAGAAACAGCCGGCGGTACAGGAAGGTGCCGCGCAGCTCGGGCATCTTCGCCACCATGGCCGGGAAGTACTGAAGCCTCCGGCGCTCGGACGCGTATCCGCGCCAGCCGCGCGCGAACACGGCGTGGCGGGCCACGGCTCGCTCGCAGAAGGCCGAGCGCGCGCCAAGCCGCTTGGCGCGGTATCCGAACCACACGTCCTCGGCCAGTGCCTTGCCCGAGCGCGGTCGCAACCACTCCTCGAACCCCCCCACCCGTTCGAACAGGTCGCGCGTCACAAACAGGCTGGCGGTCTCCCACAGCCCGTGCGCCGAGGTGACCCAGATCGTGCGGTCGAACGGACCGAGCTCGGCCTGTTCATCGGGCAGCACTTGGCCCTGCACGATCTCCGCGGTTCTGAGTGCATCGAGGCCCGCCTCCAGCCAGCCGGGCTCGGGGAATACATCGGCGTCACAGAAGGCCAGCGCCCCGGCCCGGGCCTGCTCCACACCACGGTTTCGAGCCGCGCCGGGGCCGAGCGGTGGCTGCCTGAGCAACCTCACCCCGGGATTCGATCCGGCGATCTCGGCGGTCCCGTCGGTCGACCCGTCGTCCACGACGATGACCTCGAAGGCCCCGTCGAGCCGTTGGTCGAGCAGCGCGGCGAGCGTCCGCGGGAGCGTCGGGGCAGCGTTCCGCGCGGGCACGATCACGCTCACGCGAGGCGGCGACCCGGTCGGCGAGATCGCTGCTTCCACGGCCCGCAATTTACGCTGCGAGACGATGCGGATAGCTCTGACCCACGCGTTCTGCTGGCCGGAGGTGCGGCGCGGAGCCGAGCGGTTCGTCCCTTCGCTCGGGGCGGCGCTCGCGCGACGCGGCCACGAGGTCGTCCACTTCTCGGCCGCTTGGGAGCCGTCGGAGACGGTGGAGGACGGGGTCCGGACGGTGCGCCTGCGCCGGCGCCGCGAGCCGACGTATGCTCACGAAACCGACTTCGCCGTGCGGCTCCTCCCGCATTTGCTGCGCGAGCGGTTCGACGCGGTCCACTCGCTCGGCCGGTGGGACGCGCTGGCGTCGATCACGGCGGCGCGCCTGCGGCGCGACGGTCGCCGCACCGTGATTACGGACCTCGGGCTGCCCGATCCAGTGTGGTGGCGCCAGCAGGGGCGGCTGCAAGCGTGGGCGGCCGCGAGGGTGGTGAGGAGCGTCGACGTGTACAGCGCGATGTCGCGAACGGCTGTGGACCGGCTCGCCTCCGGGTACGGGCGAGCCGACGGGGTGGTGGTTCCGGGAGGCGTGGACACGGCCCGATTCCGTCCCGCCGCCACCCGCACCCCCGCTCCGGTAATCCTCTTCTCCGGCGCGATCACTGAGCCGCGCAAGGGGGTGCCGGTGCTGCTCGAGGCGCTGCCGGCGATCGCCGCCAGGCATCCAGACGTCGAACTGTGGCTGAGCGGCCCCGGCGACGCCTCCCAGATGCTCGCCGCGGCGCCGGCCGAAGTCAGGGACCGGGTGCGGGCGCTCGGACTGGGCGACGCCGCCGGGCAGCACGAGCGTTATGGCCGCGCCTGGGTGACCTGCCTGCCGTCGGTCAACGACTCGTTCGGGATGTCGCTGATCGAGTCGCTCGCCTGCGGCACACCGCTGGTGGTCACCACCAACGGCGCGCCCCAGGAGCTCGTGCGCGAGCACATAACCGGAGAGCTGTGCCGGCCGGACGATCCGGCCAGCCTCGCCGACGCTTGCCTTCGCGGCTTCGAGCTGGCGCGCCTGCCGGCGACCATGGCCGCGTGTCGTGAAGCGGCGTCCGCGTTCGACTGGGACCGCGGTCTGGCGCCCCTGTGCGAGCGCCTGTACGAGACCGGGCGCTAGCTTTCCCGCGGTGCAAAAGGTGCTGATCACGGGCGCGGGCGGCTACATCGGGGGCCGTCTGGTTCCCACGTTCTCCGAGGCCGGGTGGGAGGTCGGCGCCGTCGTCCGCGATCCGGCGCCACGGCTCGGGATCCCCCAGACGGTGTGCAACATCGACGAGGTCTCGCCCGAGGTGCTCGCGGCGGCTGCGGACGGGGCCGAGACCGTCGTCCATCTGGCCGGTGAGGACGAGGTGCTGGCCACGCGGGAGCCCGCAAAGGCGCTCGCGGCCACCGTCGTGGCAAGCGAACACGTCGCCGAGGCCTGCGCCGCGGCCGGTGTTCGACGGCTTGTGTACATGTCCACCGTTCACGTCTACGGCGCGCGAACGGTCCCCGGCGCGATCTTGACCGAGGACATGCGGCTCGAACCCCGTTCGGCGTACGCGATCGCGCGGCTCGCTTCCGAGCACGTGGCGGCAGCGCTCGCCGGATCCGCATATGAGGTGGTGGTCCTGCGACTGACGAACGCGGTCGGCGCGCCCGACGACCCGAGCGTCAACCGGTGGACGCTCGTGGCCAACGACCTGTGCCGCCAAGGGGTTCTGGAGGGGCGGCTCGAACTCCGCTCGAGCGGCATGCAGTGGCGCGATTTCGTCTCGCTGAGCGCCGTGTGCGACGGGATCGTCGCGGCCAGCCGCGCCACCGACCCGGTGCTGGCGCCGGGCACCTACAACCTGGGATCCGGCCGGCCTACGACCGTGCGCGCGCTGGCGGAGATGATCCAGGACGAGTTCGGGCGCCAGACCGGCCGGCGACCCGAGCTCCGCGCGCCCGCTCCAGAAGCCGATCCTCCGGGGAGCCACCGCGTCTCAGTCGAGCTCGCGGCGCGGTACGGGCTACGCTTCGACTCGCCGCTGGCAGACGCGGTGGCGGACACGGTGCGCTTTTGCCTCGACCATCGGGAGGAGCTGTAGTTGGGCGACATTGAAGGCCTTCGCGTCACCCCCCTGCGACGGATTCCGGACGAGCGCGGCGCGGTGATGCACATGCTCCGTGAGGACGATGAGGCGTTCGAGCGGTTCGGCGAGATCTACTTCTCACTGATCTATCCGGGCGTGATCAAGGGGTGGCATTTGCACCAGCGGATGACCCTGAACTACGCGGTCCCGATCGGGATGGTGAAGCTCGTGTGTTACGACGATCGGCCGGACTCCGCGACGCGCGGCACACTGCAGGAGCTGCACATCGGAGAGCTCAACTACGCGCTCGTGACGATTCCCCCGCTGGTCTGGAACGGGTTCAAGGCCGAGGGCGACCGCCCCGCTCTGGTCGCCAACTGCTCCACGGAGCCACACGATTCGCAGGAGATCGAGCGGCTCGACCCGTTCGCCGAGCGGATCCCGTATGAGTGGTCCGTGCGTCACGGCTAGCGCCCCCGCGCGGCTACCATCACCCGCATGATGCAGACGGCGCCGGAGCAGCCGACGGCGCCGCGGTCCCCGGGCGAGTCGCGGTTCTCGTTTACGACCTCCGTTCGCTCGGAGGCGGCGCGCGGCGCGGCGATCTACGCCATGTTCACGGTCGGGCTCGGGGTGTTGAGCCTGTTGAAGGGCTTCATCCTCGCCGGCTTCGTGTCGCGATCCGCGTATGGCATCTGGGGCGTTTTGGTGGTGTCGCTGTCGACGCTGCTGTGGCTCAAGCAGGCCGGCATCGGCGACAAGTTCGTTCAGCAGGACGAATCGGACCAGGAGCGGGCATTCCAGCTCGCATTCACGCTTGAACTGATACTCACGGGCGCCGGGGTGGTCGTCGTCGCGATTGCGCTCCCGGTGCTCGTGCTGATCTACAACCTGCCGCAGCTCGTCCTGCCCGGCGTGGTGATCATGGCCGCGCTGATGATCTCCGTGTTCCAGGCGCCGCTGTGGGTGTACTACCGCCGAATGGAGTTCCGGCGCCAGCGGATGCTGGCGGCGGTCGACCCGATCGTCGAATTCGTCGTCTCGATCGGGCTCGCGATCGCCGGCGCCGGCTATTGGTCGTTCGTAGGCGGACTCGCGGCCGGCGTGACGGCGGCCTCGCTCGTCGCCGTGCTGCGGTCGCCGTTCAAGATCCGGCTCCGCTACGAGCCGGGTGCCCTGCGGAGCTACTGGTCATTCTCCGCACCACTGCTCGTGGCCGGCGGTGCCGGATTCGTGATGGCCTGGAGCGCGATCATCACGGCCAAGCTCTCGCTCGGGATCGCCGCCGTCGGCGCGATCGCGCTGGCCGACAACATCGCGGCGATGAGCGAGCGGGTGGACGACGTCGTCACGGGCGCGCTGTACCCCGCAATCTGCGCGGTCACAGACCGGCTGGCGCTGCTCTACGAGTCGCTCGTGAAGTCGAACCGCCTCGCGCTGATGTGGGCGGTCCCGTTCGGGATCGGGATCACGCTCTTCTGCGGAGACCTCGTCCACTTCGGGATCGGCGAGCGCTGGCGCCCGGCGGTGACGCTGTTGCAGCTCTACGGCGTCACCGCGGCGCTGAACCACATCGGTTTCAACTGGACGGCGTACTTCCGCGCGATCAACCGGACGCGCCCCATCGCGGTCGTGTCGGTCGCGGCGACGGTCGCGTTCCTGGTCGCGGGGATCCCCCTTCTGCTGGCTTTCGGGCTCCGGGGGTTCGCGCTCGGAATCGTGATCCAGGCGCTCGCCGCGCTCGCCTTCCGTGCCTATTACCTCCAGCAGCTGTTCCCCGGCTTCGGCTTCTTTGCTCACGCGGCTCGATCGTTCTTGCCGACAGTTCCCGCGACCGCCACCGTGCTGCTTGCCCGCGCGGTGGAGAGCGGGCATCGGACCGTGGTGGAGGCGCTGTGCGAGCTCGCCGCATTTGTGGTCGTGACGATCGCCGGTACGTGGCTGCTCGAGTCGAGTCTGCTGCACGAGGCCGCGGCCTACCTGCGGCCCAAGCCCGCTGCCGTTCAAGCCGGCTGAGCCGCGACTGATCGGCGAGCAATGCGCGTCCTGTGCATCGGCAACCGCTACCCGCCGTCGGCGGCAGAGGGGGGCTACGAAGTGATCTGGGCCGGCGCCGTGGGCGCGCTCAGATCAAGTGGACACGACGTGCGGGTGCTGACGACGGCCGTCGATCCTGCCTCGCCGGCCGATGTTGATGTCCACCGCGATCTTGAGTGGTACTGGCACGACCACCGGTTTCCCAAGCGCTCGTTGCGCGAGGCGGCGGGCATCGAACGTCGCAACGCGAGGATCTTGATTCGCCACCTGAGCTCGTTTTCACCGCAGGTGGTGTGCTTCTGGTCGATGGGCGGCATGTCGCTCTCGCTGGTCTCGCACGTACGCCGTGCCGGCATCCCCGCGGTCGCCGTGGTCTGCGATGACTGGGTGGCCTACGGCCCCCGGGTGGATCAATGGGCGGCCCGCTGGCGTGGTTTCGGCCGGCTCGCCGCGCCCCTGGCCTCCCGGCTCTACGGCCTGCCGGTCCAGCTCGAGCTCGACCGGGTGGACCGGTGGTTGTTCATCTCGGCTCACACGTTGCAAGTGGCTCGGGCCCAGGGCTGGCGGCTGCCGACGGCACTGGTCGAGCATGCGGGCATCGACGCCGTGCGGTTTGCCCGGCGCGAACCCGGGCCATGGGGTTGGCGGCTCCTATGCCCGGGCCGGCTCGACCGGCGCAAAGGCGTCGATACGGCGATCGAGGCGCTGGCGCTGCTGCCCCAGGAGTCGACGCTCGCCGTTCGCGGTGACGGCGACCCCGCCTATGTGTCGGAGCTGCACGCGCTCGCGGAGCGGCTCGACGTCGCCGACCGCGTGGCGTTCGAGCCGTACACCCGGGACGGAGTGGCCAGCGCCTACGCAGCGGCCGACGCGGTGGCCTTCCCAGTCATCTGGCAGGAGCCATGGGGCCTCGTTCCGCTCGAGGCGATGGCGGTGGGCCGGCCGGTCCTGGCCAGCCGGGCCGGCGGCGGCGCCGCCGAATACCTCGAGGACGGCGTCAACTGCCTGCAGTTCGAGCCCGGCGATGCCGCGGGCTTGGCCGCCGTCGTCCGGCGGCTGGCGGACGAGGCCACGCTGCGCGAGGCCGTGCGAGCCGGGGGCGCCGAAACGGCCGCCCGCTTCACCGATGCGCGATTCCACGCGGCGCTCGAGCGCGAACTGTTGGCGGTTTGTCGCAGCTCGTAGACCGCCGCACACCCGAACGTGCGCTTCGACAGGACGAGCGGGCCGAGCCAGGTCTCGATTGGTGCGGGCTTGGCGCAGTCCGTCAATACGAACCGCGCGCCCACCGCCTCGAGTATCCGCCGTGCCGCCGCCGCGGGCAGCCGACCACCCATCAGCTCCTCGACCAAGGTCGCGCGGAAGGTGAATTGCGGGGTCCACGTGTAGTCGCCCACCCAGGTCCGACGGCCGGTGAACGCCGGGACCGCCATCGCGATGTACTGGCGCGCGAGCACGCCGCCGGACGCGCTGCTGCGATCGAGGTACGCGAGTGCCTCGCGCTCGCCGGGCGCCAACCAATACGGCGCCGCGCCGGATCGTTCGCTGTCGCGGAACGTCTGAAGCTCGTAGACGATGCCTGGCACGGTGATCACTGCGATGGCCAGCGCGGCGACGAGCGGGTGGGCGAGCGGTCGACCCCGGCCGTGGCGCTGCCACGCTGCGACGGCGAGTACGGACAGCGGAAGCGAGATCCCTTGGAGTGCGTGGTAGGGAAACTGGTTCGTGGCGTAGTAGATGACGACGCCGATCACCGGCCACGCGATCAGCATCGTGCGCAGTGGGCCGGGCCGGATCGACCGGATCCCCATCGCGGCCGGGATGGCCAGCGGCAGGAGCGCTGCGAGCAGCATCCACAGCGGGTCGTGGACGGCGGCGTTCTGGACCGAGTCGACATGCCACGCGGCGTCAGTGCGCGAGAGGATGTATTCGTAGAGCATCGGGGCGCCGGTGGCGAGCACCGGCCCGAGCAGGCCGAGGGCCAGCCGGACCGACCTTCCGTCGATCGCCAGCACGATGGCGACCGCGATCAGGGTCGCCCCCTGCCACGGGTGAAGCCACCCGACCAGGCAGCCAGCGAACGCGATCCCGGCGATCAGCCGGCTCGAGTCGCCGATTCCCGCGGTTCGGAGCCTCGCCGACAGTGTCACCATCCCCAGCAGTGCCCCCGCGAGCGCGCCCGTGGTCACCCCGGCGTGGGGGTAGCCCCACAACTGCCAGGCGGGTGTGGTCTCCCCGGTCGGTAGGAGCAGCGCGTAGTGCGTCCCCGCCGAGCCCGTGCCGGTCCATCGCAGAAACGGGAGGACGGGAGAGAAGTAGAAGAGGGCGATAGCGACGGCTGCGATCCGCCCTGCGCCCGGGGGCAGGGCCCGGTTCGCGACCGCGACGGCCCCGAGCGCCAGGGCGGGGGCGGCGACCAGGTTCAAAGACCAGAAAGCGGCCTGGATGGGTACGCCGATCAGCCACACGAGGCCCCCGAGCAGGTACAGCGGGTTGAGGAACACCGGCTGCCCGATCGAGAGCCCGAAATGGTCTGTGATCAGCAGATGCTGCGCGCTCTGCCTGATCGAATCCATGTAGAACAGCTGGTCGGCGCCGGCGAGCGGGCCGTCGGAGCCCGTCAGCACGCCACCGTGCGCGAGCGTGTGATACGCGAGTAACGCGATTGGCACGAATGACCAGCCGAGAGCGACCGCGATGGCCGCGATCCGCAGCCCGGACGCGCCGGCAAGTGCGCGAGGAGTCCTCACCTGACTACGTACACGGTCGCGCAGCCGAACTTGCGCACGCTCGCGATCAGTCCGCCCAGCGCGGGGCTCAGATTGGCATTCTGGGCACAGCTCGAGACGATCAGCCGTGCCCCGCTGACAGCGACCAGCGCACGGGCTTCAGGGGCGGGGAGGGTGCCGTTGAACAGGCCATCGGTGAGGGCCAGCCGGCCGCCGTAGTCGCGGCTCCAGAACTCGTGGCCGACCCACACCGGGCGGTCGGTCTGGGAAGGGATTGCCACCGCCAGCAGCACCGGGGCGAGTACGCCCCCGGGTGGCCCGTCCCGGCGCACCCAATCAAGCGCGCGCGACTCCGACCGGTTTAGGTAGTACTCCTGAACGGGGCTCGACCCGACGCGATGGAGCTCGCGCGCCCAATACACGAGGCCCGGCACCGTCACGAGAGCGATCGCCGCGGCGCCGACCAGCGCCGGCAAACGGAGCCGCCGCCACCCGCGCACGATCAGAACCGCGAGCGGCAGGCTGAGTCCACCGAGTGCGTGGGAGGGGAACGTATTGAGGGCGAAGTACACGATCAGGCTGGCCACGATCCACAGCAGCAACGCCCGCTCCGCCGGCTCGCTCACCTGCCGCCGAACCCCGAGCGCAGCCAGGATCAGCAAGGGCGCCAGCCCGGCCACCAGACCGAGAAACTCCGGGTGCGCGACGATCTCGTTGTGCGACGCGAGCTTCCAAGCCGCGTCGATGTGGGGCAGCAGCTCGTAATAGGCGAGCGGAAGTGCCGTCGCCACCGCCGGGAGCGCGAGCGCGCGCACTGCGCGCCACCCCTCCCAGGCCGCGAGCCCAGCCATCACGAGCAACAACACTGCGCCCTGCCACGGGTGAACCCATGACGCGACTAATCCGCAACCACACGCGAGGCCTAACGACCCGCGTGCCTGCCCGAGCCGGGAGGCAGTGAGCGCGCGCTCGCACGCGAGGATCGCGATGGGCATCAACCCGATGGCGATCGCGCTCGGGAGATACCCCCAGAGCAGCACCGCCGGCTGCAGCTCGGAGCCCACCGTGCCGACCGCGCTCCGGAACGGTCCCGAGCCCACCGCCACCCACACGGTGAGCGAGGCGATGGGCGTCAGCATGAACAGCGCGAGGGTCAGCGCCGCGATCTGGTCCCGGCCGCCGCCGGGCAGCAGCCGTCGGGTCCAGGCCCGGGTGCCAACGAACAGCACCGCGATGGCGATCGGCTTCCACACCCAGTACGCCACCGCCAGCGGCACCCCCAGCCGCCAGAGCCACCCGGTGATCGCGAATATCGGCTCCAGGTACACGTGGCCGCTGGGCTTGAGTTCGAACAGATCGGATGCGAGGCCGTGAAGTCCGGCGTCCCGGGCCCAGGAGAGGTACTGGAGCTGATCAGCGCCGAGGATCCCGTCGGCGCCGGTGAGCCGCTGGTGCGTAGCGAGCGCGTGAACCGCGATCACCACGATCGGCACGAGCGTCCACAGCGCGAGCACGACGAGCAGCGCGTACACCCCCGCGCGGAGCAATGCCGAGCTTGGTGCGGTGAGGCGGGTGAGGCGTGTGGTGAGGCCCGTCACGCCGTCCTGCTCGTGATCCTGCGCCTGCGCCGGACGAGCACCCCGGCACCGGCGACCCACATCGCCCATACGACCAGCATCGGTGGAACGTAGAAGTACGCCACCGAGTCGCTTCCCGGCCGCGGGCCCGTGTAGTAGATGATCATCGGGATCGTGACGACTAGCTGGAGTACCGCTGTGGCCAGCAGATAGCCGCCGAGGAGGAAGAACGGCAGCCCCCAGACGAGGTACTGGAAAAAGAAGCCGGCTCCGAACGCGAACACGACCAGCCACAGCAGCGCTGCCGCGGTTCGAGGTTCGGGCCGGTAGCGCCATGCGTAGAGCGCGTACGCGGCCAGGATCGCGACGTTGTACGGGCCCCCATGGGTGATCGACAGCCATTTGACCACCGGGTTGACGGTGACGAACTTGCTCAGCCAGATCTGCGCGAGGTCGG
This sequence comes from uncultured Solirubrobacterales bacterium, assembly GCA_963794825.1. Lineage (GTDB taxonomy): Bacteria > Actinomycetota > Thermoleophilia > Solirubrobacterales > Solirubrobacteraceae > Palsa-465. Next base: position 714,030 of record CAWCFB010000001.1, on the reverse strand, counting down.
GCTGTAGCACCAGCGTGAGCCCTCCCATCCCGGGGGCCCCCTGGTAGTGGCGCAGCTCGAGCACCGCGGAGGAATCTGCGATCAGGAACGGCGCGAGCGAAACCGCGAACACGGCCGCGGCCGAGCCGAACAGCAGCAGCAGTTCGCGTCTGGAGCGGGCGCTCGGGGCGAGCGCGAGCACCATGGCGAGCGGAACGGTCTTGATCGAGCCGGCGAGCCCGATCAGAACGCCGGCATACACCGCCCGGCGTCCTTCCGGAGCGCGCTCCCAGACCAGCAGCGCGATTACCGCGGGGAGGATCGCGACCTCGTCGATCTGCGCGGCATAGCCCGAGACGACGATGAACACCGGCCCGAACGCCACCAATGCGGTGGCCGCGAGGCGCGCCCGTTCGCTGACCCGTCCGGCCAGGCCGTAGGCGACCAGCCAGGCCAGCGCGGCGTCCGCCAACACGGACGGAACCCTGACCAGATGCGTGAAGCCGCCGAAGACGTCGGCGGCTCCACTTGCCACGAGCATCAGCGGAAAAAAGCCCGGCGGATACGGCCAGTGGAAGTTCCCCCCCTGGTTCACGAGCCCGTAGACGTGCAACGGATGCTGGCTGAACGCAGTTCGGACGATCGACCACGACTGCACGTCGTAGGGCAGGCCGTGCGTCGCGAAGGCGACGACGAGCCTGACAATCGTTCCGGCGAGGATGATCGCGGGTACCGCCGCACGCGTTCGGGCCATCCCGGCAAGCCTATGAGCACGGCCCCGGCGCCGTCGCGCCCCCGACAAGGCCCCGCCGGGGGGCTCCCGCCGGCGGGTTCCGGGGAGCGGGCTTCCGGGGCCGCCGCGATGGCGAACCTGCGGCAGTCGTCGCCGGGGCATCAAAAACCCGAGCTTCGCGGTCGCGCCCGGGACTCCCTGCGGGGTTAGTGATCGTCACGATCAACAACCCCGCAACCGTCTTGAGATTCGCGGCGAGCCCCGGGTTTTTGTCACGAGGGGCCGCTTCCGTCGGTGAGTACCCTTTGTGTAGATGCTCGGTTTCCGCGACAAGGCAAAGCTCGTCGACCCTGAGCGCGCGCTGGCCGGCCGCGAGGCCGAGACGCCGGTGCCCGACCGCCACGCGGTGCTGGGCGCGCCCCTGAAGCCCCCGTTCCCGGAGGGGATGGAGCGCCTCGTGGTCGGCATGGGCTGCTTCTGGGGTGCTGAGAAGCTGTTCTGGCAGGCGTCCGGCGTGTACACGACCGCGGTCGGCTACGCGGGTGGCTTCACGCCCAACCCGACCTACGAGGAAGTCTGCAGCGCGTCCACCGGCCACACCGAGGCCGTCCTGGTGGTGTTCGACCCCACGAAGACCTCGCTCGAGGCGATCCTCAAGCTGTTCTGGGAGAACCACGACCCGACTCAGGGGATGCGCCAGGGCAACGACCTGGGCACCCAGTACCGCTCGGCGATCTACTTCTCGGACGACGCGCAGCGCGTTGCAGCCGAAGCCTCACGTGATGCCTATGCCGAGAAGCTCCGAGCCGCAGGGTACGGGGAGATCACGACCGAGATCGCACCCGCGGGTCCGTTCTACTACGCCGAGGACTACCACCAGCAGTACCTGCACAAGAACCCCTGGGGTTATTGTCCGGACCACGGAACCGGCGTGTCGTGTCCGATCGGTCTGAACGTCCCGCAGGTGCAGGCAGCTCCACCCGCGTCGGCCTGAGCACGCCGGCGTCAACCGACGCTCAGCGCAACGTACCGGGGCGGATCCTGCGACTTTTCGTCAGCGGCGCGGCGGATCCCGTGTCTCTGACAGAGATACCGGTCGTGGGGACCGGAATCTCTTACATAGTTGCGCCGGCGAGATGTCAGCCGCCGGCCACCGCCGGCAGGATCGTGACCTCGTCCCCGTCGGACACGGGGGTGTCCAGGCCGTCGAGAAAGCGGATGTCCTCGCCGCCGACGTAGACGTTCACGAACCGGCGCAAACCGCCGTCCTCGGCGATCCTCGAGCGAAGCTCGCCATACCGGTTGTAGAGGGCGTCGAGGACCTCTCCGACGGTGGAACCGGAGACTTCCGCCATCGACTCACCATCGGTCGCGGCCCGCAGCTGAGTGGGGATTTTGACGTTGACGGACATCGCGGCTTTAGTCATATCAAGCCGCGACGACGGCGCGCGCTGCCGCCTGCTCGAAGGACGATGCTGTCGGTTCGATCTCCCACGCCTCGAAGGTGCCGCGAATGGCGTCGAGGGTCTTCAGGCCCTCGCCCGTGATGTACGCGACGACCCGCTCGTCTGGGTCGATGTCGCCGCGCTCGGCGAGCTTGCGCAGAACCGCGACGGTCACCCCGCCGGCGGTCTCGGTGAAGATCCCGGTCGTCTCAGCCAGCAGCCGGATGCCCGAGCGGATCTCATCATCGGTGACCGAGTCGATCGACCCGGACGAACGACGGGCGAGGTCGAGCGCGTACGGACCGTCGGCCGGATTCCCGATGGCGAGCGACTTGGCGATCGTCTCAGGCTTGACCGGCTTGCAGAAGTCCTGGCCCGCGTCGAACGCGGTGGCGACCGGCGAGCAACCCGCAGCCTGAGCGCCGTTGAACGTCGGGAGAGAGCCCTCGACTAGGCCGAGCTCGAGCCATTCCTCAAATCCGCGTGCGATCTTGGTGAACAGTGAGCCCGACGCGATCGGCGCCACGACGCGGTCGGGCAGCTCGAACCCGAGCTGCTCGCAGGTCTCGAAAGCGAGTGTCTTCGAGCCCTCCGCGTAGTACGGCCGCATGTTGATGTTGACGAACGCCCACTCGTGCTCGCCCGACAGCTCGGTGCACAGCCGGTTGACATCGTCGTAGTTGCCGCGTACCGACACCAGGTTCGTGCCATACACACCGGTCGCGAGGATCTTCTGCTCCTCGAGGTCGTGGGGCACGAAGACGAACGACTCGAGCCCGGCTGCGGCCGCATGGGCCGCCACGGCATTCGCGAGGTTGCCGGTCGACGCGCAGGCGACGGTGTGGAACCCGAGCTCCCGTGCGCGAGCGATGGCGACCGACACGACCCGATCCTTGAACGAGTGGGTCGGGTTGGCGGCGTCGTTCTTGATCCACACCTCGTTGAGCCCGAGGCGCTCGGCGAGGCGGTCGACGCGGAGCAGGGGCGTCCAACCGGCGGGAAGCGTGCCCTTGGGCGGCGAGCTGACGGGCAGGAAGTCGCCGTAGCGCCACAGCGAGTGTGGGCCGGCCTGGATGCGCCTGCGCAGGGCGGCCGGATCGGCCTCCTCGCGGGCCCCGTAGGCGACTTCGAGGGGTCCGAAGCACTGCTCGCAGACGTATCGCGCGTCGAGCGGGTAAGTGGTCTTACATTCTTTGCAGCGAAGCGACTCTGGCGGCATATGTGAAAAAACCTCCGCCGGGGTCTGTGGTCGGAGGTCGAGGAAACCGCCCTATCCACATCTCCCAGGCCTTTGTAGTTGGAGCCTGATGGAATTGGCACCGTTCCCTTGCGGGAGGTTGCCGGGGTCTCGTAGGGCCATATCCCTCCACCCCTCTGGATGCGTACTGCTATGTGGATGGGCAGTATACATGTCGCGTAACGACCGCCAAACGGCGGTGTTCAGCACAACGGCATGGCTGCCACCTCCTCCGATCCGCTCGCCCGTCTCGAGGCCGCGCTTGGTCTCGGGACGACCGTCCCGAGCAAAAGGATGCTGATCATCGTCAACCCGTACGCGACGACGGTCTCGGACCGGTTGAAGAACCTCGTCGTCTATGCGTTGCGGGGTAGCTACCACGTGGACGCGATCGATACCGAGGCTCGCGACCACGCCACCGAGCTGAGCCGGCAGGCTGCACTCGACGGCTACGACGTCGTCGTCGCCTTCGGCGGCGACGGCACGATCAACGAGGCTGCGAACGGACTCGCCGGCTCCGACACCCCGCTGACCTGCCTGCCGGGCGGCCGCACGAATGTCTACTGCCGCCTGCTCGGGATCCCGACCGACGTCGTCGATGCAACCGAGCACCTGCTGCGCCTCGCCGACGATTGGCGGCCGCGGCGGGTAGACCTCGCGCGGATCAACGAGCGGTGGTTTACGTTCTCCGCCGGCGTCGGTCTCGACGCCAGCGTCGTCGAGCGCGTGGACGCCCATCCGCGACTGAAGGCGCGGGTCGGAGAGTGGTACTACACGGCCACCGCGGTGTCGGTGTTCAACCGCCGGTACCTGTTCTCGCCGCCCAGGTTGGAGGCACAGCTCGGTGAGGAGCGGGTGCAGGGAGTCACCGCGATCGTCCAGAACGCCGCCCCGTACACGTACTTCGGCAACCGCCGCGTCGACATCGGCGACGGTGCGACGCTCGACAGCGGCGATCTGGCCGGCGTGATCCTGCGCCGCGCGAGCCCGATCGATGTGCCGACGGTCCTATTTCGAGCGCTCGCTTCCCGTGCGCGGGTGTCAGACCACCGTCGCGTAGAGGGCTTCACCGGCCGGGGGGAACTGCGGATCCGCTCGCTCGACGAGCGAGCGCTGCCGCTGCAGGTCGACGGCGACTACATCGGCGAGGCCGACGAGGCCGTGTTCACGGTCAAACCCCGTGGAATCGCCGTGATCGCCTGATCGACGCCTCCGGGGGGTGAAACCCGGCCGGTCGAGGCTCAGTAGTGGTGTGGATAGGGTGACGCTGACCGATCGCGACCGAACCGCGCTCGAGTTCGCCGCCGAGCACAAGCTCGTGCTCGCCGCGCAGGTCGCGGTGCTGCTCGCGAACAGCGAGGAGGCAGCCGCCCGGCGTCTGCGCGGGCTGGGGGCCGAACGGCTGCTGATCCGGGACCGGCCGTACGAGGGGCGTCCTCCCTGCTACCAGGCGACGGGGCGAGGACTGCGGGTAGTCGGCAGCCCGCTCAGCGCACCAAAGCCGGTCGACCGCCAGCACTACCGCCACGATGTCGGCGTCGGCTGGTTGTGGCTGGCCGCCCGTGCCGGCGTGTGGGGCGAGCTCGCTGAGGTGGTGAGCGAGCGGACGATGCGCTCTCGCGACGGCGCCGCACAGCATCTGCCGAGCACCACCGCGCCGGAGCGATTCGGGGTCCGGCTCGGCGGTTACGGACCAAACGGTCGCCCGCGATTGCACTATCCGGACCTCCTGCTCGTCGATCGTGCCGGCCAGCGGATCGCCGTGGAGCTCGAGCTGTCGGCCAAGGACCGGCCCAGACGCGAGAAGATCCTCGCCGGCTATGCGGCCGACGCCCGGATCGATGGCATTCTCTACCTGGCGGACCGTCCGGCGGTGGCCGCGGCAATCAGGGCGTCGGCCCGGCGCGTCGGGATATCGGATCTCGTCTACGTCCAACCCGTGCGCTGGGGCAAAGGCGCGCCACCGGCGACGAGCGACAGGGCGGCGATCCGCAGCCGGCAGCGCCCGCCGGCGCGCGCCGCGGCCGAGGCAGGCCGGTGAAGCGCGCGAACCATTCCCACCGCCTCACGCATCGTCCCTACTGGCTGCTGTTGATCCTGGTCGGGATGCTCGTGTGGCAGTCGCCGGCGGCAACCGCCGCGCTGGTCGCGGTCGGCATCGCCGGGCTTACCATGCAAGCTTCGCTGGAGGCGCGCTGGCGACGCCTGGGGGCAAGCGGCCCGGCGCCGGGCGACGGCGTGGTGCTCGGGATCGACAGCGGCGGTGAGCGGGTCGTCCTCACGGATCGCCAGCTGTCGGCGCACGGGCTGATCCTCGGCGCTGCGGGAGCGGGTAAGTCGACCACTTTGCTCGCGATCCTCGCTGACCGTGTGGCCCGCGGCGGCTCTGTGGTGGCAATCGACATGAAAGGATCGCCCGAGTTCGCCAGCGCACTTCGGGATGCAGCGGTGGCAGCAGGTCGGCCGTTCCAGCTCTGGACGCTCGACGGGCCGGGCCGCTGGAATCCGCTCGCGCACGGCAATGCGACCGAGCTGAAGGACAAGCTGATCGCCACCGAGCGGTTCTCCGAGCCCCACTACCAGCGAGCCGCTGAGCGATACCTCCAGACGGCGATTCAGGTCCTCGAACGGGCCCATCCGCAACGGCCCCCCACGCTGGACGATGTGGTCTTTGCGATGGATCCGCGGCGGCTGGCGCGGATGCTGCGTGGCTCGGCCGATCCGTTCACCGAACGGGTCCAGGACTACCTCGAGTCGCTCGGCCACGATCAGCTGAGCGCGGTCCATGGACTGGCGACGCGACTGTCATTGCTGAGCGAGTCGCATGTCGGTCCATACCTGACAGGGGGCGAGGGCGCCATCGACCTGCGGCGGGCGCTGGCAGGACCAGAGGTGGTCCTGTTCAGCCTCAACTCCAGCAGCTATGCGCGGCTGTCAGCGCAGGTGGGAACGCTCGTCGTGCAGGATCTCGTGTCAGCCGCCGGAGATCGGCTGGCCCGGGGCGTGCCCGGGCAGGCGATCATCGGGATCGACGAGTTTTCCGCGCTGGACTCCGACAACGTCGTCGCGCTGCTGGCCCGAGGGCGCGAGTCGGGCGTACCGGTGCTCCTGGCGACCCAGGAGTTCGCGGACCTCGAGCGCGCGGGCCGCGGGGTCCGCGATCAGGTATCGGGTGTCACCGCGCTGAAGATCGCCCACCGCCAGGATGTCCCCTCGTCGGCGCGGATGATCGCCGAGATGGCCGGTACGCGCCGGGTCTGGGAGAGCACCGTCAGTCTGCAGCGCCACCCGCTGTTCGGCGCTCGCCCGTCGGGACATGCGACCCAGCGGCAGGTCGAGCGGTTCGTCATCGATCCCAACGAGATCAAGTCCCTGCCGACCGGGCACGCCGTCGTGATCACCAAGGTGCCCGAGGCGCGGGCGCGGACGGTCCGGGTTATGCCGGCGCCGCGCGAGCGGGGGCTCGAACGGTAGGCCACCGGCGCTAGCCGGCGCCGCCCGGGGTCACGCGGTAGGCATCGAACACGGCGTCGATATTGCGCAGGCGACTGATCGCCTGATCAAGCGTACGAGTGTCCCCCACCTCGACGACGAACCGGTTCTTCACCATCGGGTGGTTGACCGTCCCTTGGAAGTCGAGGATGTTGATCCCAGCCTCGGAGAAGGTCCGCGACATGTCCTCGAGCAGGCGGTGGCGATCCCAGCCCTGGACCTCGATCTCGACCCTGAATGAGGTCTCGGCGTCGCCGTCCCAGCTGACCGGCGTGAACCGCTCGGGGTCGCGCTTGAGCACCGCCACGTTCGGGCAGTCGTCTCGGTGGATTGTGATCCCGCGGCCGAGCGAGATGTAGCCGACGATCGGATCCCCGGGAACCGGGCGGCAGCATTTGGCCAGCCGCAACATCACCTCGTCGATCCCCTCGACCCGGATGCCGTAGCGAGACGATGAGGTGGTCGGGCGCGCGCGGCGGCGGTTGGTCTGCAGGAGGTCGTCGGCCGCGGTCGGCTCGGACTCGGCCGTCTCGCCTTCCTTGAGCCGCTGCATCACCTTGTTGACGACGATCCGGGGCGAGATCTTGGCGCCTCCGAGCGCGATGTAGAAGTCGTCACCCTTGCGGAAGCCCATCTCGCGGATCACATCTGCCAGCAGTGGCGAGCCGACGATCTTCTGGGCCGGAAGACCCTGTCGCTTGAGATGCTCCTGCAGCAGCTCGCGACCGGCGTGCTCGGTGTCCTTGCGCGACTCCGCCTTGAACCACGCCTTGATCTTGTTCCGCGCGCGGGTCGTCTTGACCAGCGCGAGCCAGTCGCGTGAGGGCCCGCGGTCGCGCTTGGAGGTCAGCACCTCGACGATGTCGCCCGAGCGCAGCTGGTAGGACAGCGGAACGATCTTGCCATTGACCTTCGCGCCGACGCAGCGATGGCCGACGTCGGTGTGGATCTCGTACGCGAAGTCGAGGGGGTCGCGCCCGCGGCGAGCGACTTCACCTCGCCCTTGGGGGTGAACACGAACACCTCGTCCTCGAACAGGTCGACCTTCAATGTCTCGACGAACTCGCGCGGGTCGGACAGATCCTGCTGCCAATCGAGCAGCGAGCGGAGCCACTTCATCTTCCCGTCGGAGTTGCGCACGCCGGCAGCGCCGCCGCCCCGGCCGGAGCCGTCCTCCTTGTACATCCAGTGCGCGGCGATTCCGAACTCGGCCAGGTCGTGCATCTCGCGAGTCCGGATCTGGATTTCCAGCGGCCTGCCCTCAGGCCCGATCACCGTCGTGTGCAGCGACTGATACATGTTGAACTTCGGCATCGCGATGAAGTCCTTGAACCGCCCCGGAAGCGGCTTCCAAAGCGAGTGGATCACCCCGACCGCGCCGTAGGTGTCCTTGACCGAGCCGACGATCACCCGCATCGCGGTGAGGTCGTAGATCTCGTTGAACTCGCGCCCCTTCTTCGTCATCTTCGAGTAGATCGAGTAGAAGTGCTTCGCGCGGCCGGAGATCTCGGCCTGGATCCCGAGCTCATCAAGCTCCTTGGAGAGGTACTCGCCCGCCTGCGTCGACGTACCGCTCACGCTCGGCGCGCTGCTGGGCGACAAGCCCCTTGATCTCGTTGTATTTGCGCGGGTGCAACGTCTGGAAGGCCAGGTCCTCGAGCTCCCACTTGATCGCGTGGATCCCGAGCCGATGCGCGATCGGGGCGTAGATGTCGAGCGTCTCGCGCGCCTTGTCGATCTGCTTCTGCTTCGGCATCGCCCCGATCGTGCGCATGTTGTGGAGGCGATCGGCGAGCTTGATCAGGATCACCCTGATGTCGGTCGCCATCGCGATCATCATCTTGCGGTAGTTCTCGGCTTGGCGCTCGTCCCGGGACTGGAACGTGAGGCCGGTGAGCTTCGTGACGCCGTCGACCAGACCCGCGATCTCCTCGCCGAAGGCGGCCTGTACCTCCTCCAGCGACGCGCTCGTGTCCTCGACGGTGTCGTGCAGCAGGGCGGCGCACAGCGTCTCGGTGTCGAGCCGCATCCCGGCGCAGATCTTCGCGACGCCGACCGGGTGGATGATGAAGTCCTCGCCGGATTTCCGGACCTGGTCGGCGTGGTGGACGCACGCGTACACGAACGCCTCCTCGACGCGATCGCGGTCGACCTCGATTGCCGCCTGATTCGAGTGCTCTTCGACGATCGCGAACAGATCGCCGAGCAGCCTCCGCTCGGCGGCGGTGAGCTCGGCGCGCTTGACCGCAGTGTGCCCGCCCGGGTGCGCGACGCGGTCGATCGGCGGCCGCGTCGTCGCGATGATCGTGGTCGCCTGGCCGGCGTGCTCCGCGCCGCTGGGCGCGCTCACAGCCGCGTCGGCAGCGGTCGTGCCGGCCGCCTGACCGTCACCGTTACCCACCTGACGATCACCGTTTCCGGCCGCCTTGGCCCCAGCACTGCGCCCCGCGCGGGATCCGCGCGTCAGACGCTTTGCCGCAGATTTGTGCTGTTCAGGTATCGCTGTCCGTCCTCGTATCTCTGTGCGTAGACCCTGAAGGACGGCGAGCGCTCGAGCGCAGTGGGAGCGACGCCCGCCAGGGTCAGGGCCGGCAGATCCCGGTCGAGGCTGACGAGCTCAAGCTCCGCTAGCACCCTCACCAGCCGGCCGGCCAAACGTGCCGGGCGTCCGTGTGGACCGTCGCCGCGGAGCACTTGCTCGAGCTCCTCACCGGTCACCTTCTCCCGCTGCCTGAGGCTTCGGTAGAAGGGGACGAGCGAAGCGCGGAGACCGTACTCCAACTCGTGCATCTGTTCAGCAAAGCGTAGCTCAGGCTCGCCCCATGCCAGCTGCACGAACCCGCTACCTGCGCGCAGCAGAGCGGCAAACGCCGGGCTCGATGGCGGGTCGAGCGCCACTATCGAGGGGCACGCGCAGGCCAATGTGGGGTCGCGCTGGAGCGAGTGATAGGAGACGAGCGTGAAGCCGCCCGTCCGCTCGGCCAGTCCGCGCAGCCGCCGTGGGACATCGGCGCACACAGCCAGCACCGACTCCGAACCCGAGACTGCATCCGCGAGTACCGTGAGCGGGCTATCGCCGCGGCGGTCGAGCACGAGCCGGCTCGCGCCGGGCGGCTCGTGCCCGTCCGGCACCGGTCGGCCGGCTTCGGGTGGCTCGGGTGCCTCCGGCACCGTTCGGTCGGCTTCGGCGAGGGCCGCCGCCACGTACCCACCGGCGGCCGGCTCCCCCACCACCTCGATCTGCCCGGGGCTGCAGGGCCGGCTGTGCCGGAGCACGAGCCGCGGCTCGACGGTCCCGTTCCAGACGTTGCGCTCGAGTCTGAACGAGGCGTCGAGCGCCATCGGCGGATTGCCGGTCAGCTCCTCCTCACACCCGAACGCGACCGCTCTGGCGCTGGCTCCGCCCGAGATCACCGAGAAGCGGGCGTGTCGTCCCTCCTCCCCCATGCGCCGCACCTCAGCGAATCGGGCACCGGGAAGAAGCACGTGCGGTGCGGGGTTGCCCATCCCGCAGGGTTCGAGCAGCTGGAGCTCCTCGGCCAGCGCGAGCCCGAGCTCCGAGCCGGAGACGATCGCGTCGATCCGCTCGGCCGGTTCGAGCAATTCGGGGGTCAGCACGCGTTCGGCGTGACGCTCGACCGCATCGCGCAGCGCCTCGATTTGGTCGGGCGCGATCGTGAGGCCGGCGGCCGCACGGTGGCCCCCGTATGACTCGAGCGTTCCAGCGGCGGCGTGCAGTGCGCCGAGGAGGTCGAAGCCGGGAATGCTGCGGCCGGAGCCGTGGCCCGGCTGATCGCCGTCAAGTGCGATCAGGATCGCAGGCCGGTGGTAGCGCTCGACGACCCGCGAGGCGACGATCCCGACCACCCCCGGGTGCCATCCTTCGCGCGCGAGCACGTAGGCCTTGCGGTCTCCGAGCGCCGCGACCTCCTCATCTGCCTCCCAGCCCATCCGCTGCTCGACCGCGCGGCGCTCGGCGTTGACCAGGTCGAGCTCGAGTGCGATCTCGCGAGCGCGCACGGGATCATTGGTCAGGAGCAGTTCGAGTCCAGCGTCCGCCCGGCGCATCCTCCCCGCCGCGTTGATGCGCGGCGCGAGCCGGAATCCGAGCGCCTGGGTGTCCAGCGCGCTCGGATCGACGCGTGAGACCTCCATCAGGGCGCGCAGGCCCGGCCGTACCGTGTTCGCGAGCGCCGCCAACCCGGCGCGCACGAGGCGCCGGTTTTCACCGATCAGGGGAACGAGATCAGCGACGGTCGCGAGCGCGACGAGCTCGAGGTCGTCGTCCGCCGAGGCCGCACCCAATGCCTGCGCGAGCTTGTAGGAGACCGCCGTGCCGCACAACTCCGGGCAGGGGTACGCCCCGATCACCGGATGGACGATTGGGCACGCGGGAAGCGCACCGTCCGACCGCGGCGAATGGTGGTCCGAGACGACGACGTCGAGTCCTGCCGCAGTCGCGCGCGCGACCTCTTCGACAGCGGTGATTCCGCAGTCGACGGTGATCATCAGCCCCACTCCGCGGGCGACGAACTTCGTCACTGTCGCGTCCGAGATGCCGTAGCCATCCTCGAGCCGGCTCGGTAAAAACCAGCCGACGTCGGCACCGAGGGCGCGGAGCGCCCGGACGAGGATCGCCGTCGCGCACACGCCATCGACGTCGTAATCGCCGTGGACGACGATCCGCGAGCGGCGCTCTATGTGGTCGCGGATGGATGCGACCGCCGGCTCGATCCCGGCAAACGCCGACGGATCGTGCTGGGCCTCGGCGGCCAGAAAGGCCCGCGCGGCGGACGCGTCACCGAGGCCGCGACGAACCAGGATCTGGGCGAGTGTATGGCTCACTGACAGCTCGCGCGCGAGCCTGAGCGCCGCGCTGAGGTCATATGGGGCGATGGCAAAGCGCCGGACCGGGGGCCGCCGCGCGCCCACCGCCGATCCTTGAATCAGCTCGAGCTGCGGAGGCGGCGGAGCGGGCGAGATGTCCGACGCGGGGATCGGCAGCGGTGCCTGCGACATGGACGCAATGTAGGTCGCGCCGGGGACGGATCGATGCGGCGTGTCGATTTCCGTGACGATCGTTCGACGCTCGGGTGAAACCAGCACACACAAACGAGAAGGAGGCTTGAGATGAGCAAGATCGTTGTCACCGAGTTCATGTCGCTCGACGGAGTGGTTGAGGATCCCGGCGGCGCCGAGGGCTACAAGCACGGCGGCTGGAGCTTCAAGTTCAACGACCCTGAGGGGATGAAGTTCAAGCTCGATGAGGCCCTCGCCAGCGACGCGCTGCTGCTGGGCCGGGTCACGTACGAAGGTTTCGCGGCGGCGTGGCCGGAGCGCCAGGACGACATCGGCTTCGCGGACAAGTTCAACTCGATGCCCAAGTACGTGGTGAGCTCGACGCTCAAAGACCTGACGTGGAACAACTCGACCCTGGTGTCGCTCGATCAGGTCGCCGCGCTGAAGGAGCAGCCGGGTGGCGAGATCGTGGTACACGGCAGCATCAGCCTTGTGAACGGGCTGCTCGACGCCGACCTGGTCGATGAGTTGCGCCTGATGGTCCACCCGATCGTGCTCGGCAGTGGCAAGCGGCTGTTCGGAGAGCACGCGGACGCGCGCACGTGGAAGCTCGACGAGGCGCGCACGCTCGACTCCGGCTCCCTGATCCTGCGGTACAGCTTCAGCGCGTAGCCAGAGCGGCGAGCGAGCCCGGCTCGGCGGTCCCAGGTCTCGGTGCACGGAAGACCGCGAGCTCGGGGCTGATTGCGAGCAACCGGAGGTGGGCGGCCAATGCGTACCGAAGGTCCCGTGACTGCGGCAGCAGCGCGAACTCTCGGGCCTCGTCGACGACCAAAGCGTCATAGCGGCCGTCGACGAGCGCCCGCCACCAGGCCGATGGATCAACCCAGTAGCCGAGTTCGTGCCGGGTGGACGGGCCAAGGAATTGGACCTGGCGAGTCAACCTGGGACCGAACAAGGGGAGCGTTGGCTGCACTCCGCTCCCGTGGACTGGGCCGGCCAGCGCGACTCGCGCGTCCGCGGGCAGATGCGCGCTAATCCACGCGAAGACGGGGTCAGACGCATAAGTCGCCGGCTTGCTCTGGCGGCGCTCGAGCCCCCACGCGCCGACGGTCACCAGCGCCACGCCGCAGGTGACCCCCGCGGCCATCGAGAGCCGGCGAGGCATGATCCTGACGATCATCACGACCAGCCCAGCGACCCCGACACCCAGCGCCGCGATCAGGACATCCCGGGCCGAGACCTGGCCCCAGACACGGTCGATTCCCTGCTCGACCGCGACAGCGCCCGCGATGGCCAGGACGGGCCGGAGCGCGCGGAACCGCGCTGCCAGGAAGGCGGCCACAGCGAGTCCGAGCATCAGCGGGGCCGTCATGTACCGCGTGTCGGCCGACACGTTGTCGAAGCGGCCCACCGCGCTCTCCTGCGCGGTGAACGGGAGCAAGACGTAAATCGCCGCGCAGATCAGCCCGAACAGCGCCACGACGAACGGCGCCGGTGAGCTCAGGTCCTCGCGCCGGCGCCGGGGCAGAGCAGCCGCCAGCGCGGGCCCAACGACCAGTCCCATCGCGGCGAGCGAGAGCGCGCCGGCGACGCCGTACACGTACCTCCACACCGGCCACACGGCCGTGCCGAAGGCGCCCGCCCTAGCCGCATCGAAGATCGACGGTCCGTAGCTGTACTCGGTGGCGAGATGGGGAGCGCCTGGGAAGAACAGCACCGACGCTGGGTACAGCGGGTCGCCGTAGACGATTGCGTTTCGTAACAGCCAGAAGCCGCCGGCGAGCGCGACCATCCCGCAGAGGATCCCGGCGTCGCGGGCCAGGCGGCGGACGGGTAGACGGGTGGCGACGCCGACCACCGCCCATAGCGCGATCGCCGCAGCGACGTACGCGACGCCGTACCACTTGACACCGAACGCGAGGCCGAGGCCGAGGCCGGCGAGCAGAAGATCGGCCCGCGCGCCAGTGCGCGCGTAGCGAACGAGGAACGTGACGCCACCGACGAGCGTGACCACGGCAACGGCATCGGGAAGCCCGTCGACTGCCGCGGTCGCGGCCGCGATCGGCAGGGTGACGCCCACCGCGGCGACCAGCAGCGCGTGGGCACGCGGCGCGCGCAGCTCGCGCGCGAGCGCGTAAACGGATAGACCGCCGAGCAGCAAGTACAGCTCCGCGACCGGCCGGACCATGAAGGTTGCCCGCCACGGAAGAATCCCCGCCAGCAGAATCACGTCGCCGTTGTTCGGGTAAGCGCCCTGCCCGAAGAATGCAGCGAACTCGTTGGCGTGCCACAACGAGCCAGACTGGATCCAGCGGGCCAGAATCGGCAGCTTGAAGGTGAGCATGTCGAAGTCGGTCAGCGGCACCCGCGTCAGTGAGTACGCGCCCGCCGCGGCCCACACCGCAGCCGCGAGCGCGGCCGCAGACGCCACCCCCCACATCAATCTGCCGCTGGGGCCCACCGGCGGCGGCGCCGGGCGTGGTGGGCTGGCAACGGACGGACGGACGCGGGTGGCAGCCAGAAGTAGCAGCACCGCCGCGCCCAGGACAGCAGGGCGCGACAGGATCCCGAGCATCGCCGGGATGAGGTGCACCAGGACCACGGCCGCGGTCGCGAGCAGCACATAGGCCGTAGCTGCGGTCGATCCCGTCAGCCCCCTTAATCGGCGACGAACAACGATTGCGCAGGCGGCCAGCGACAACCCGACCGACGTGAGAAAGTACAGCGCGCCGACAACGACGGCCCCAAACGTCACTAGGAGGCGTCCGGCAGCTCGCCTTCCGGCATGCCCTCAGCGGGTGCGTCGTGGGGGTGGCGCCGCTGCCAGAAGTGCTCGACCTTCGCCACCTCCTGCTCAGCTTTCGCCACCTCACGCTGAGCGGCGCCGAGCGGCGCCGCGACTCGGAGCAACGGCGCGAGCTCGTCCGTCAGCCGAGTGACCGACTCGGTCAGCGGCGGCAACGAATCCGCCAGTGCCTCGATCACGGCGACGTGGCGCTCGAGCGAGTCGCACGATCGATGGGCTGCTCTGACGGCCTCGCTCAGGGCCGCCTCAAGCTGATGAGTCTCATGCAACGGTGAGTGGCGCCCGGCCTCCTCGGAGACCTGCCCGGCGGCGCCGATCGCCGACCGAAGCGCAGACCTCACGAAATCGAACATCAGGTCAGGCCGATCGACTGCTGCCTGCCCGCGCGTTCACGCCGAGCCCCTTCGACGTATGTCAGCGCGATTCCGATCAAAGCGCCGGGGATCCCTTCGAGTGCGGTCGAGATGTGCGTTGCGTGGCGACCGGGGATCGAGAACCCATGGATGGCCAGGCCGACGACGGCAGCGCCGACGATCGCGCCGACGAACGCACCGACGATCCCGCCCCAATAGCGGTCCGGGAGCCAGATCGTGAAGTGCCATAGGGCAAGACCCATCATCACCCAGGCGAGCAATCCCATCTAGTGACCCTCCCTGGGGGCACGGGCCATTACCTGCGCCTCCCGTGTCGGCGATTGCGTGACTTCGATCTCGGTTTGGGCTTGGACTCCGGAACCATGCCCTCGTTCTCGGCGATGTCGGGCGCCGGTGCGACCGGCTCCTCACCCACCGGTGCCCCGTCGTGTTGGTCGGCCGTCGGCTCGGGAACCGCGGGCGCCGGTGTGGAGGGTGCCGCCGGCGTGGGGCTGGCAGGGGTGTCGGGTCGGCTTGCCGGTCTCGCCCGGCTGTCCGGCCTGGCGGCCGCGCGACGGCGGGCAGCCCGGTTCGGTGGCACCGCCGCCTCGTCCTCCTCCGCACGGGCGAGGCGCTTGGTCAGCGTCGATGTGTGGTGCGAGGGCTGACCTCGCTCGATATCGAGGTCGCGCTTCATCCGCTCGAAGTCGGCTGCCGACACGGTCTCGGGCTCGGGCTCGGTGATCCGCCCCGTGCGCCGCGCGGTCTTCGGCGCCGCCGGCTCTACGTCCGCCGCCGCATCGGCGAATGCCGGTACGCGGCCGACCTCACCCTCGATCCGGTGACGGCGGGCACGGTACACGTGCTCCCGCTCCTTCCAATGTGTGAGCACCGGCGACGCGATGAAGATCGAGGAGTAGGCGCCGGACGCGACGCCGATCAACAGTGCGAACGCGAAGTCCTTGAGCGTCGAGCCACCGAGCAGCAGTAGGGCGATGACCGGCAACAGGGTGCACGACGTCGTCGCGAGCGATCGCGTCAGCACCTCGCTCATCGAGCGGTTGACGATCTGGGAGAAGGCGGCTCGAGGCATCCGCGGGATGTTCTCCCGGACGCGGTCGAACACGATGATCGTGTCGTATAAGGAGTAGCCGAGAATGGTCAGCAAGGCGGCGACCGTGTCCGCCGTCACCTCCTTTCCGGTCAAGGCGTAAACGCCGCTCGTGATCAGCAGGTCGTGCATCAACGCGATCAGCACCGGCACCGCGAACTTCCATTCGAACCGCAGCGCCACGTACAGCGAGATCACGATCAGCGACGCGATGATCGCGGTGATGGCGCTGTTTGTGACAGTGGTCCCGAAGGTGGGGCCCACGGAGGTCGAGCTGAAGTCAGAGTCGTTGTTGCGGACCCCGTAGCGCTGGATCAGGGCGCTCTTGACCGCCTGAACCTGGCTTGGACCGAGATTCTTAGAGGAGATCTGGTACCCCCGGCCGCCGATCGCCTTGTCGCCGCTCAGCACCTGCACCGTCGGACTGCTCTTCGGCGCCACCGAAGTGACGACAGCCGAAACCTGCTGCGCCGTCGGGCTCGCCACGAGCCCGGTGGTGACTCGGGTGCCGGAGGTGAAGTCGATGCCGAGGTTGAGCCCCCGCCCGCCGACCGCCAGCGCGCCGACGAGCAGGATCACCCCGGACATCGTGAAGAAGTACTTCGAGGCGCCCATGAAGTCATAGCGCCAGAACCGCCGGCGCTTGCCGGCGCCGAGCATCGACGGGCGACCCAGGTGCTTGGACCCGCCCATCGTGCCGAGGATGGCCTGCGTGGCCATCACCGCGGTGAACAGCGATACGAAGACACCGATGCCGAGCGTGAAGGCGAACCCCTTGACGTCCGCCGTCGCCAGCACGAACAGGATGAACGCAGTCATGATCGTGACGACGTTCGCGTCGATGATCGCCGTCAGGCCCTTCCGGTACCCGATCGCGATCCCCTGGCGGATGTTCCGGCCGGCGCGAATCTCCTCCTTGACCCGCTCGAAGATGACGATGTTCGCATCCGCCGCGACCCCGATCGTGAGGATCATGCCGGCGATCCCGGCGAGCGTCATCGTGATCGGGATCAGCTTGATCAGCGCGTAGAAGTAGAGGCCGTAGACGGCCAGACCTGCGACTGCGATCAGCCCCAGCAGGCGGTAGTACAGGAGCAGGAACAGCGCCACGACCAGCAGACCGACCGCGCCCGCAACGAGCCCCTGGTGCAGCGATTGCTTGCCGAGCGTCGCCGAGACCTGCTGCGAGGAGATCAGCACGAGCTTGATCGGCAGCGCGCCGAGGCGCAGCTGCGTCGCGAGGTCCTGCGCGGACTGGATCGTGAACCCGCCGGTGATGTCGGCGCCCTGGCCGGCCGGGATGCCCGCCGGATAGGTCTTGTAGTCGATCGACGGGACGGTGATCAGCAGGTTGTCCAGGGCGACCGCGAAATGCTGGTTCGACTGGCTTTGACCGGCGGGCTGGTCAAGCTGGCCACGTCTGGCGATCGTCGCGGTGACGTTCTGGAACTCGCTCTGGCCCTTCGAGGTGAACCCGAAGGAAACGTCGGGATTGCCGCCCGTGTCCGTGGACTGCTGCGGGTTCGTGATGTCCGTGCCACTGAGCGCGACATCGTCCTTCAATACGAAGAACTGGCTGTTCGGGGCCGCCGCCTTGGGCGGATTCGAGAAGCTCGGCGGCACTGCCTGGACGACGACCGTGCCCTGGGGAACCTCCAGGGTCTGACCCTGGCTGACGTTGACCCCCGCGGGTAGGCCGGGCGTGAGCGCGGCCTGGATCTGACTCTGAGAAGCGTTCGGCGGGAGGGTGACCGGGCCGTTGAGCAAACAGTGGTTGGGTGCCGCAGTCTCGACGACGCCGTAGAGCTTTGCCGCCGCTGCGCAGGCCGGCGTGCCGCCCTTCCCGAACAGGTAGTAGACGTTGCCGAAGCGGCTGAGATGATTGCCGGGGGATGCGGGGACGAACGGCTGCTTCGACGCCAACTTGACGGCGTTGTAGAGCGACATGCTGCCGACCCCCGCCTGGCCAGGAGTCGAAGTGCCGGCGCTGATCGCCACCGCGGACGGGTCCTGGGCCAGCAGCTGGCTGGCGACCGTCTTGCCGTTCGGCGTGAGCGCGTTCGCCTCCCAGTCGTAGAAGAACAGCTGGGCGGTCTTTCCGACCGTTGCCTCCGCACGCGCGGTGTCCTGGACGTCGGGCAGCTGCACCACGATCTGCCCGCTGGCGCCGTTGCCCTGCGTCGAGATGCTCGGCTGGGAGACGCCGAGCTGGTCGACGCGCTGGCGCATGATGTCCACGGCGCGGCTGAGCGAGGTAGCGTTGACGGGCGACTTCGGCGTCGGCTCGCCCTTGTACACGAGCTCTGTGCCGCCCTTGAGGTCGAGGCCGAGGAACGTCTTCTTCGTCGCCAGGACGACCGCCGACGCCGCGATCAGCCCGGCGACGAGCAGCAAGACGAAGATGTTGCGCTGGCGATCGCTCATCCGTTGTGGTGATTGGTCGGTGTCAGCACGACGAGCAGGCCGCCCTCGTCATCGTCGTAGGCGGGGAACAGGTCTGCGACCGCTGTCGCGGTCTGCTCGCCATGGGCATGCACGCGAGCGGCCTTGCCCTGGACGCGGACTTCCCACTCGAGCGCGGTCCCGACGTGGTCCGTGCCGTCTTCGAACTGCAGGCCGAGCGCCTCACGCGCGGGCTGGCCGATTGCCTGCTCGGTGCGCAGGCCGGTGAGCTCGAACGCGCCCTTGCCGCAATCGACGATCCTGCCGTCGCGGTCGAGGGCGAAGAAGGCGGCGTTCGGGGCCGGGTAGTAGTCCTCGAGCAGCTCGAATAGATAGGCGAAGCCGCACCGCTCACAGCCGCGCGCCTCGCGCCGGAAGCCGGCGTTGCGGTCGGTCCCCATCGACCGATTGCCGCAATGCGGGCAGATGAAGTAGTGCTCGTGGGACATCGGGCCTGAGGATAGACAGCGCCCCGGGCGCACGCTGACACCACCCCCTCCGCCACAAAACCCTAACGCGCAACCCTGAGAGGAGTTTGCTGTTGTATCGGTCATCAGCACCCGACTTCTCACGCTGCTCGGAGTCGCTGTCGCGACATGCGCGGCTGCGGCCTCCGCCCAAGCTCAGGGTTGGGCGTACGGCCCGCCGGCGCTCCTCGACGGCCCGAGCCCAGCCATCCAGGCCCTCACCGGGCTGTCCGTTGCCCGCGACGGCAGCGGCGGCCTCGTCTACCTCAAGACCGTCAACGGAGTCGCGCACGCGTTCGTCTCACAGCTGGCCTTCGGATCCTTCCAGAGGCCGGTGGAGGTCGACTCCCAGCTTCCGGGCCCATCCTCGCAGCCGGTGATCGGGGCCGGTCCGGGCGGCCTGCTCGTGGTCGCGTTCATCAACGGCGGGCAGCTGTACGAGGTGACGGGCACGACCGAGCCGGCCCGCTTCGGTGCTCCGCGGGCCCTGTTCGCGGGCGCGGTCAACCCAGCCGTCGCCGTCACGGCGCTGGGTAAGGCGTATGTCGCATTCACGGCGACGGCAGGCGGAGCCGACCAGGTGCGCGCCGCGTACTACTTCGCTGGCCAATGGGGCGTCGAGCCTTCGCCGCTGAATGCGAACGCGGCCGCGAATGCCGGCCTGGGCTCGGGCGCCCCGGCCGTGGCGGCGTCAGGCGACGGCGTGGGGATCGTCACCTGGGGCGAAGCCGGCCACGTTTACCTACGGCGCGTGTGGGGTTTGGCGGCGAGCGGCGCGATCTATCAGGCCGACGTGCCCTCGCTCAACGGCTTGAGCGAGGTCAGCGCCGACCAGCCGCAGGTTGCGACCGGTGGCGACTCTTCATACGTTGACGTCACGTTCCGGGAGACGTTCACGAATGGCTCCCAGCAAGAATCCGCGGTCCTGCTGCGCCGGCTACGGGCGTCTGTGTGGGATCCGGTGAATCTCGTCGACGTGCTCGCACCCCCCAGCGGCGCCCCGGGGGGCGATCCGGCGATCTCGGCGACCGATGACGGGATCGGAATCGTCACCGCGGCCCAGAGCGACACGAACCAGCTGTGGGCGGCGACGCTCACCAACAACGGTGGGTTCGGCGGCGCGCAGCAGCTTGACCAGTCTCCTAACTACGGGCCGCCGTACGCCGCCCCCGTGGACAGCGGTTTCAAGTCCGGGCTGGTGGCCTGGGAGGACACTCCTGTTCCGCTCGGTGCCCCGAACATCGTCGCGCGGTTCTACGACGGCTCGAGCTTCGGTCCCGAGCAGGTGATCTCCCCTCAGAACCTCGGGCCTACCGATGCGTCGCTCGGCCTGTACACCGGCGCCGACTTCAACGTCGACGTGGCGATCGGATGGGTTCAGGGTGCCGCCGGAGCGCGCGCGATCGTCGTCGACCAGCTCTACCAGCCGCCCGGCGGCTTCACCAATACGCCCCAGTTCCGCTACGTCCGCAGCACGCTGCCGACGCTCCAGTGGAACCCGCCCCCGCACGAGCTCTGGGGACCGCAATATGAGTTGATCGTGGATGGTGCCGTGGTAGCGCACACAGCTGCCACCGCGGCACGGCCGCCCGCGCCGCTGGCGCAGGGCCCGCACAGCTGGAGCGTCGAGGCGGTCAACGGCGGGGGGCTGACGAGCACGACCAAGCCCGCCACCGTGTTCGTCGACACGGTCCCGCCAACAGTCTCGTACAAGCTCTCGGGCCGGCTGCATGCCGACAGCGAGCTCCACCTCTCCGTCACATACTCGGATGCGCCACCTGGGTTGCCCGCCACCGACGGCTCCGGCGTAAACCTCGTGACCGTGGACTGGGGCGACGGCACGAAGGACACGATCACCCACGGGAAGTACCACGCGTACAAGGTGGCGGGCCGGTACCGGCTGACGATCAAGGTCACCGACCGCGCCGGGAATGTGACCCAGCAGACGCAGGCGGTGCGGATCACGAAACCCTCGAAGCGCAAGCACAAGAAGAAATGACGCGCCGGCTCCTGACTATGGCGATGGTCGCCGCCGCCTGCCTGGGTGCGTGCGCCACCGGGGCAAGCGCACAGCCTGCGGTGTACGCCGCCACCCCACCGACCCCCCACCCCCTCTACCAGGACGGCCAGACTGGCCGCTACCTGCTCGGCGGCGAATGGCTCTATCAGGCCGACCCCGCCAACCTCGGCATCACCGACGGCTGGTGGCAGAACAACCCGAGCACCACGGGGTGGAGCCCGATCACGGTCCCGAACGCGTTCAACGTCGGCAACTACACCAACCAGGGGATGAACGGGATGGTCGGCTGGTACCGGCGCGACTTCACGTTGCCCGCGAACGCGTTCGGCACGTGGGTGCCCAAGCGCGACCAGGACTGGATCCTGCGCTTCGAGTCGGTCAACTACCACGCGACCGTTTGGTTGAACGGTCATCAGCTCGGGGCCCACAGCGTCGGGTTCCTGCCCTTCGAATTCGACCTGCGTCGGTACCTACAGCCCGGCATCAACCGGCTGATCGTCCGGGTCGACAACATCCGCACCGCTGCCGACTTCCCGCCCGGACCCGAAGGGCTGTGGTTCAACTGGGGCGGGATCCTCCGCGAGGTCTACCTCCGGGCGGCCGCGCGAGCCGATCTCCAACAGGTACTCGTCCGTCCGGTGCTGCCCTGCGCCACGTGTGCCTCGACCGTCGAGGAAACGGCTGTCGTGCACAACGTCACGACGTCTGCCCAGACCGTACGGCTGACGGGCACGTACGGCTCGCAGAAGCTGTTCTTTGGCGAGCACAAGCTGGGGGCCGGCGCCAGCTGGAGCGCCAGTACCAGCGTCACGATCGCCAAGCCACACCTATGGTCGCTGGGCCACGGGTACATGTACAAGGCGACGCTGACGCTCACCGACAAGGCGGGCAGACGGCTCGGCGGATATCTGACCTACAGCGGCATCCGGCTGATCACGGTGGTCAACGGGCATCTGACGCTCAACGGCCGCCTGCTGCACATCCGCGGCGTCAACCTGCACGAACAGAACATCACCGACGGCTCCGCAATGTCCCCGGCCCAGCTGCAGCGGCTGTTCGGTTACGCCAAGGAGGTCGGCGCGACGATGGTCCGCGCGCACTACCCGCTCAACCCGCAGCTCGAGGAGATGGCCGACCGGGCCGGGATCCTGCTGTGGTCAGAAGTGCCGGTGTACCAGACCGCCGATCAGCTACTGAGCCAGCCGAGCTGGCTTGCCAAAGCGCACGCGCTGTTGCGCGCCAACATCCTGGACAACCAGAATCACCCGTCGATCGCCATCTGGAGCATCGGCAACGAACTGCCGCAGACCGTCGACCCAGGTGAGGCACGTTACATCGCGACCGCCGCCGCGCTCGCCCACCGACTGGACCCGACGCGCCCGGTCGGGATGGCGATCAAGGATTGGCCCGGACTGCCGTGCCAAGCCGCCCAGTACGCGCCGCTGGATGTGGTCGGAATCAACGAGTACTTCGGCTGGTTCGACGTCGGTGGCGGCGTGACCGACGATCGCGACGCGCTGGGGCCATTCCTCGACTCGGCGCACACGTGCCTGAGCGGCAAGGCGATCATGATCACCGAGTGGGGCGTCGACGGAAATCGCAACGGTCCCTCCGACGAGCGCGGCACCTATGCGTTCCAGGCCAATACGGCGGCCTTCGACCTTGGCGTGTTCAAGGCGCGCCCATGGCTCTCCGGCGCGCTGTACTTCGTGCTGCAGGACTTCGTCTCGTTCCCGGCCTACAGCGGCGGCAATCCGCTGCCGACCACGCCGTACAACCAAAAGGGATTGTTCGACCTGTTCGGCGATCCCAAGCCAGTCGAATCAGTCGTGGCCTCGGCGTACCACGCGATGACTCAGCTGGCGCCGATCAAACGCAGCTCAAAGCAACTGCAGCGGGCCGGGGGGCTCTAGTCCCAGGTGGACGTACGCGCGGCGCGTAGCCGCGCGACCGCGCGGCGTGCGCTCGAGCAGCCCGCGCTGGAGCAGATACGGCTCGTAGACGTCCTCGACCGTGTCCTGCTCCTCCCCGACCGCCACCGCCAGCGTCGACAGCCCAACCGGTCCGCCCCCGAACTTCTCGCACACGGCGCGCAGGATCTCTCGGTCGAGCCGGTCGAGCCCCTCATGGTCCACCTCGAGCAGGTCCAGCGCCGCCGCCGCGATCGCCTCGGTGACGACCCCCCCGCCCCGGACCTCGGCATAGTCGCGGACCCGCTTCAGCAGCCGATTGGCCACCCTCGGCGTGCCGCGGCTGCGCTCGGCGATTGCGCAAGCGCCGGCCTCGTCGATCGAGACATCGAGCAGGCGCGCGCTGCGGCGGACGATCATTCCGAGCTCCCGCGCGCCGTAGTGCTCGAGGCGGTGCTGGATCCCGAACCGGTCGCGCAACGGCGTCGTTAGCAGCCCGGTGCGGGTAGTCGCGCCGACGAGGGTGAACGGCGGCAGGTCGAGCGTCACCACCCGCGCGCCGGCGCCCTGGCCGACGGTGATTGGCAGCACCCCGTCCTCCATCGCGGGATAGAACGTTTCCTCGAGCGCGCGTGGCAGCCGGTGGATCTCGTCGACAAAGAACACGGCCCGGGGCTCAAGCGCAGTCAGGAACGCGGCCACGTCACCCTTGCGCTCGAGGGCCGGCCCCGCCGTCTGGACAAACGGGACGCCGAGCTCGGCCGCGACGATCTGGGCGAGCGACGTCTTCCCCAGGCCCGGTGGCCCGGCGAGCAGTACGTGGTCGAGGGCCTCGCCACGCGATGACGCAGCGGCGATCGACACGGACAGCTGCTCCTTGAGCGGCTCCTGCCCGACGAAGTCCTCGAGCCGGCGCGGGCGCAGCGAGCGGTCGAGCTCGTCGTCCGGGAGCTCCTCCGGCGTCTGGATCCGGACCGAGCTCATCTACGGGCACTCCGCAGCGCATTGGCGATCATCTCCTCGGCCGTCTCCCCCGCCGCCCCGTCGAGCAGCTCGTCCACCTCGGACAGCGAATACCCGAGCCCGAGCAGCCCGTCCCGGGCGAGCGACAGTGGGTCGTCGCCGCGGCTGACCGAGATTGCGTGCTCCGGGAGCGAGACGCCGACCTTCTCTCGGAGCTCGACGATGATCCGCTCGGCCGTCCGTTTGCCGATCCCCGGGACGGCCTGGAAGCGTGCGGCGTCGCCGGCCGCGAGCGCGGCCAGCAGGTCTCGCGGCGAGCCGCCGGAGAGCACCGCAAGCGCGACCTTTGGCCCGACCGATTGGACCCCCAGCAGCATCAGGAAGAGCTCGCGCTCGTCCTCGGAGGCGAACCCGTACAACGCGAGCGCGTCGTCCCGGACCACGAGGTGGGTGTGCAGGAGGACCTGCGAGCCGACCGCCGGCACCTGACGCAAGGTGTGCGCGGAGACCGCCAGCTTGTAGCCGACGCCGCCGCACTCGATCACGACGTGGTCCGAGCGGCGGACCGCGACCGTCCCGGAGACGAGCGCGATCACGCTCGCACCAAGGCCGTCGCGAGGGGCGCTCGGTTGAGGTCGCAGATCGCCACCGCGAGCGCATCGGCGGCGTGGTCCGGCGTGGGCACGGCTTCCAGCCGCAGCAACTGGGCGACCATCCGCGCGACCTGCCCCTTGTCGGCCCGTCCCGATCCGCACACGGCGCTCTTTACCTGCTGCGGCGTGTACGAGCGCGCCGGCACCGCCCGCGCGCCGGCAGCCAGCAGCACCACCCCGCGGGCCTGACCGACCGCGAACGCGGTGCGAACGTTCGCGCCGAAGTAGAGCTCCTCGACCGCCAGCCCGTCCGGCGAGAACCGGTCCAGCAGCTCGCATACGCGGCCATGGATGTCGGCCAGCCGGCGCTCGAGCGGAACGCCCGGCGTGGTCGCGATCACCCCCCCATCGAGCGCACGCAGGCTGGATCCAGAGCTCTCAACGACGCCGTAGCCGGTCGAGGCGGTGCCGGGATCAATGCCAAGGACGACCATACGAACACACATTCTGCGTAGCCGCCCGGACGCCTCCCCGGGTGCCCTGGACAGGGGTATGAGTAACGAGACCCGCCGCTAATGCCGATATCCCATCTGGATGTTCGGCAAGACCCAGCACGAGTCTCTGCTGCACGAGCTCACGTTCCTGCGTCAGCGGGTCGCTGAGCTGGAAGCGGATAAGGCCCGCGGGGTACGGCTCGACGGCGTGACCGGGCTGCTCAGCGCCCGGGCCTTCCGGGGCCGTCTCAGCGACGAGGTCGAACGGGCCAGGCGCTACCAGCGACTGCTGTCAGTGGTGGTCATCTCGATCGACGACTTCCAGACGCTCGAGCTGCACCACGGGTTCAAGGCCGGCGACGCGCTACTGGCCCAGGTCGGCCGGCGTCTCGCGAGCTCGACCCGGTCGCATGATCTGATCGGGCGGATTGCGGCCGCCGAGTTCGGCCTGCTCATACCGGACACCGGAGCTGAGGAGGCGTTGCCGTCACTCGAGCGGCTGCTGGTCGAGCTCGAGGTCGTCGGCGAAGGGTCGATACGGGCTGCCGGCGCTTCGATGGGGATCGCCCAGCTCGAGCGTGGAATGAGCGCGGAGGGGCTGCTGACCTCTGCGTGGTTGGCTTGCCAGCTGGCCCAGACCTCGGGCGGAGGCCGAGCGGTGCTGGCCGAAAGGCCCGACGTTTCCGACCACGACTCGGCGACCCCGCAACGGGATGCGATCGAGGCGCTCGCGGTGGCGCTGCTCGAGCGCGACCGCTACACGGGCGAGCATTCCGAGGCCGTCATCGAGATGTCCGGCGCTGTGGCCCGCAACCTCGGCATGGGCGCGGCCGAGGTCGATCGCGTCAAGTCGGCAGCGCTGCTGCACGACATCGGCAAGGTCGCGATCCCCGATGAGATCCTGCACAAACCGGGCCCCCTGACCGACCACGAGTGGAAGCTGATGCGGGAGCACCCGGTGATCGGCGAGCGGATCCTCCGGGTGCTGCCCGGGCTCGGCAACGTGGCGCGGATCGTTCGCCACGAACACGAGCGGTGGGATGGCGGCGGCTATCCGGACGGTTTGGCCGGCGAGGAGATCCCGCTCGGAAGCCGGATCATCATCGCGGCCGACACGTACCACGCAATCACGTCGGACCGACCGTATCGGGCGGCGCGGTCGCACTCTGAGGCGATCGAGGAGCTTTCCCGCTGCGCTGGATCGCAGTTCGACCCGCATGTCACGCAAGCGCTGATCGGCCACCTCTACGGGCAGCGCCAAGCCGGCCTGGTGGCGGTCTCTTGAGCGCAGCTACTTGTCGCGCTTGATCCCGAGCACGCTCAAAAAGAAGCTCGAGAACATCACCTGCACACCGAGCATCAGCATCACCGCGGCGGGGATGGCTAGCCGTAGCGTCGAGGGGTAGTCGAGGTGCTTGAACGACGCGTTGTCCCAGCGCACGAGCGCGATGATCGTCAGCACCACCGCGGCGAGCACGAGCACGCCGCCGACGAGCAGCCCCCGCTCGAGCGAGAACAGCCTGCGGGCCCGGTGCACGAGGTCGGTGTCAGGTAGGAAGCCCTCGCCGGCTGCGTACACGCGCGCGAGAACCGAGAAGGCGACCCCCTGAAAGCCAACGACGATCGCGGCGCCGGCGTAAAGCAGCGTGTGCACGTCGAGCCGCGCTCCGAACACGTTGACCGCGCCCGGAAGCACCGCGATCGCCAGCACGAGCCCGATCAGCATCAGCGCCAGTCCGGGATAGAAGAACAGCCAGCGCGGGCTGAACAGCAGGAAGAACCGGAGTGTCCGCCAGCCGTCTCGCCATGTCCGCAGGTGCGGCGCGCGGCTGCGCAGGTCAGGCGAAAGCGTCGTCGGGACCTCGGCGATCCGCAGGCCGTAGAGCGCCGCCTTGGCGACCATCTCGACCCCGCACTCCATTCCCGGGCTCTGCAGGTCGAGCACCGGCAGCACGTCCCGGCGGAAGGCGCGCAGCCCGCAGTAGAAATCGCCGACCGGAGCCTTGAAGAACAGGCGCCCGAGCCAGCTCAGCCCGGGGTTTCCGAAGTACTGGTGGAGCGGGGGCATCGCTCCCGGAGCGATCCCACCCGCGAAGCGGTTGCCCATCACGAGCTGGGCGCCATTGTCGAGCGCCTCGATGAACCGGGGCAGGTGGGAGAAGTCGTAGCTGCCGTCAGCGTCGCCCATCAGGATGTACTTGCCGCGAGCCGCGGCGAAGCCGCCCTGCAGCGCAGAGCCGTAGCCCTTCGCCTCGACGTGCTCGACGCGCGCGCCGAGGGACTCGGCGAGCTCGATCGAGCCGTCGGTGGAGCCGTTGTCGGCGATCAGCACCTCGCCCTCGATCCCGAGGTCGGCGATCGCCTTCTGTGCCTTACGGATGCACGGCTCGAGTGACTCGGCCTCGTTCAGGCAGGGCATCACGATCGTCACGACCATGCCCTCCGGGCGATGGGTGCGCGCGTCGTGAGTAGACCCCGTCTGGGGCGGCGTCTCTTCTGTGTAGGTTTCCATCAAACCTCTGAGGCGCCGAGGCTAGCAATCGCCGCCTCCAGCTCGTCTTGTGCCGCATCACGGACCGCCACGGTGATTGCTACTGTGGCCGCTCGCATGATCGGTTCGGAGCCCGTTGCCGAGCGGGCCGCAGCGGACACGGCTGGACCGACCGAAGGTCCCTCCGCCAGGGCCGTCCGGGTCCTCCGCGATCGGCCGCTGACGTCCATCTTCATCGTCTGCCTGATCCTCGGGATCGTCAGCGTGCTCGTGCTGCCGTGGGTCCCGAGCTCCGATCCGTACGCCTGGATCAGCTGGGGTCAGGAGTTCGCCAGTCACATCGTCGGCACGAAGATCGCTCTCAGCTACCACGGCGGCCCATCGTTCAAGCCATTCCCGGTGATCTTCACGTCGGTCTTCGGGCTGTTCGGCGGAGCCGGGCCTGGCCTGTGGCTGGTCGTCAGCCGCACCGCGAGCCTCCTCGCCCTGGTCGGCATCTTCAGGCTCGGCAAACGGTTCGGCGGCGCGCCGGCGGGGATTCTCGCCGCGGTCGCGCTGTGCTTCACCCAGGACGCGGTGTTCTACATGGCACGCGGGACCTCGGAGCCGGTCGTCGCCGCAGTGACCGTGTGGGCGATCGATCGCCATCTGGACGGGGCAAAGCGCGCCGCCTACTTCCTGCTGTTCCTGGGCGCTCTGAACCGGCCCGAGTTCACGCCGATCCTGTTCCTCTACGGAGTCTGGCTGTGGGTCACCGAGCCGGACACCCGCACGCGCACCTACGCGGTCGTGCTGCTCGTGCTGGTCCCCATCCTGTGGACGTTCCCGCCCGGGATCGTCAACGGCGACTTCCTCCAGGCCAAGAACGCCGCGGCGGGCGGTAAGGGCTCGCCCGGGCAACGCGTTCGCGGAGCTCAAATCGAGCGCCGGCCAGCTCACCGATGGGATCCTGCTGCTCGCCGCCGTCGGATTCGGGCTGGCGTGGCTGCGACGGAACCGGACGCTGATCGGGCTCGGCGCCGCGGCGATCCTGTGGGCGGTGATGGTGGCGTTGATCACGCAGTTCTTCTACGGCCTGCCCCGGTACCTGCTTCCCGCTGCCGTGATCGCGTGCGTGTTCGCGGCGCTCACCGTGGTCTGGCTGGCCGAGATGGCGGCTTCGCTGCTGCGGGCCGGCCCGGGCGCGGCGCGGACGGCCGTCGCGGTGGCCGTCGGCGCCGCACTGGTCGCGCTGACGCTGCCGTGGTCGATCGACCGCGGCAAAATGATCGCCACCCAGGTACGGCAGGCAACCGCCTCCGGGACCTACCAACACGACCTGTTCGTCGCCGTCGACCGGCTTGGCGGCAAGTCGAAGCTGTTTGTCTGCCCGCTCAGCTACGTCGCCATCAACCACACGGCGGCGAGCATGCTGGCGTGGAAACTCAAGGTCGACTTGTTCAAGGTCCGGCCGGCGATGGTCAGCCAGGGCTACGTATTCGTCGGCCCGCACGTGTCCGACCTCGGCCACCCTCCCCCGATCCTGGCCGCGCACGTCGACAATGTCCGCTTGGTCGCGACCTCCGGCGCATGGAGGGTGTACGCGGTGTCTAGACGTGCCAGCTCGAAGTATGGGCAGGCGGGCTCACTCTGTCCTGGCCACGTGTGACGAAAAGTCCGCACTCCGCGCGGGTAACGCCGCTCGAGCGGACTTATTGACGCCTACGATCACTAAGCCCGCCCTCTCCCGGTCGTGCCTCACGGCCGCCGGGGTTATTGATCCGCCGCGCGCAATCGGGCCCGAAAGGACGACCCTCACCGCGGTGGTGCGCTCAGCCGGCAGCGCAGCAGCGTCGCCAGCACCCGGAACCCATCGGCCGCGGTCAGCTTCTTGCCCTCCTCAGTCAGCCGGGCGTGGTAGGAGATCGGGACCTCGTAGATCCGCTCACCGCGCTGGACGAGCCGAGCGGCGATCTCCGGCTCGATCGCGAACCCCGGCGAAGTCAGCCTCAGGCTCCGGAACAGCTCGGTTCGGAGCAGTTTCTGGCCGGTCATGATGTCGTGCAGGTAGACGTTGAAAAGGACGTTGCAGGCCAGCGTCACCCCTTTGTTGCCGAGCACATAAAGGAACGAGTGGCTCGTGTATCCGTCAAATGCCCGCACTCCGAAGCATGCGTTGGTGCGGCCCTCGAGCAGCGGTCCCAATAGCAACCGGAGATCCTTGGGGTCGTACTCGAGGTCGGCGTCCATGATCGCGCACAGCTCCCCGGCAGCGTGGGTCAGCGCGGTCTGAATGGCGGCGCCCTTCCCCCGGTTGTGCTCATGCTCGTACCGCCGCACGCGTCCGTCCCAGTCGCCCTTGCGGAGAAGCTCGCGCGTGCCGTCCGTCGAGCCGTCGTCGACGACGAGCAGCTCGAACTCAACCGGCAGCTCGGTCGCCAGCACCTGGGCGATCGCCGCCTCGACGCGCTCGCGCTCGTTGTAGACGGGCATCAGGATCGAGAGCTGCACGGATGTGGCATGAAAACATGCCGCCATGGATTTCGCCGCTTCGGGACTACTCGACGGGTTGGAAGGCGAGGAGCGGGCCTCCCGGGAGGAGCTGCTGACGAAGCTCGCCGACGAGGGCTACACGCTCGAGCAGCTCGCCGCTGCGGTCGCGGAGGACCGGCTCGCGCTGCTGCCCCTCGAGCGGGTCCTGGGTGCGCGCTACACGGCCGCGGAGGCCGCCGAGCGAGCCGGTGTGCCGGTCGAGCTGCTCGTTCGCTTCCACCGGCTGCTGGGGCTGCCCGAGCCGGCGCCGGATGAGCGGCTGTTCTCCGACGAGGACGTCGCCGCCGCTCGCTCGACCGAGATGTTCCTCGCCTCGGGGCTGAGCGAAGAGGCGATCGTCGAGATCACGCGTGTGCTGGGCGAGTCGATGGCGCGGCTGGCGGCGACCACGACCGCCGCCTTCGCAGAGGCGTTCCTGCAGCCGGGCGATTCCGAGCAGGACGTCGCACAACGGTTCGAGGCGCTGGCCAAGCAGCTGATGCCGGCGCTGAATCCAGTACTCGCCGCGGCCTACGGCGCTCACCTGCGCGAGAGCGTCGGCCGGGGGATGATCGGGCGCGAGGAGCGCGCGAGCGGTCAGCTCGCCGGCGCCCAAGAGGTCGCCGTGTGCTTCGCCGACCTGGTTGGTTTCACGCGTCTCGGCGGGGAGGTCGAGGTACAGGAGCTCGGCGGGGTCGCGCAACAGCTGGCGCGGCTGGCGGCCGAGGTGGCCGCGCCGCCGGTGCGGCTGGTGAAGACGATCGGCGACGCGGCGATGTTCGTGTCCCCCGAGCCCGCGAAACTGGTTGCGACGGCGCTGTCGCTCGTCGAGGCGGTCGAGCAGGCGGAGCTGCCGAGCCTGCGCGCGGGAATCGCGCTCGGGCCGGCGTACCTGCGCTCAGGCGACTTCTATGGCCACTCGGTCAATTTGGCCAGCCGAGTGACCGGCGTAGCACGACCCGACAGCGTCCTGTGCACGAAGGACGTCCACGACGCCGCGCCGGACACGTTCGACTGGTCATTCGCCGGGCGGTTCCGCCTCAAGGGCGTGCACGAGCCCTCGCCGCTGTACCGAGCTCATCGGCTCGGGGACGACGGCGACGGTGCTAGGAAACCGAAAGGAGGTCGACGTCGAAGATGAGCGTCGCGTTCGGCGGGATCGTCGGCGGCGAGCCGGCCTGTTTGTAGGCGAGGCTCGCCGGGATGATCAGCTCGCGCCGGCCGCCGACCTTCATCCCAGAGATGCCCTGTACCCACCCCTCGATCACGCCTGACCCGCTGGCGCTGCTGGGCGCGAGGGGGGTGGTGAACGTCTGGTGGCGCGTCCACGAGGCGTCGAAGATCTTCCCGGTCTTGCACACGATGCCGACGTAGTTGACGGTGATCGTCTGGCCCGCGGTGACGGTCTGGCCGGTGCCGGGGACCAGGTCGTGGGTGATCAGTTTCTTCGTGCCACAGTCGCTGGGCGTGATCTTCGGCTCGGTCGATAGATCCGCCGGGATCTTGGGCGGCGCAATCGTGGGAGCGACGGTCAGCCCGGCCGACGGGGCGAGCTGGATCGAGTTCGAGCTCGAGCCGCACGCGGCGAGGCCGACGCCCAGGGCGACGGCGACAGGGGCTATGAACAACCTCTTGGGGGACATCGAGCGCGACAGGGTAGCGAACGAGTTTGAGAACGACTTATGAGGCGATCCGCTCGAGCACGGCGGCGTCGACGTCGAAGTTCGCGTCGACCGAGGAAACGTCGTCGGACTCCTCGAGCGCATCGATCAGCTTCAACAGCTTCGCCGCATCACCCTCGTCCACGGGCACGCGGACCGTGGGGCGTTGGGTCACATCGGCGCTTTCGAAGTCGATCCCGGCGACGCTCAGGGCCTCGCGGACGGCCGCCAGATCGCCCGGTTCAGTGACCACCTCGTAGACGTCCTCGTCGGGCGCGATGTCCAGTGCGCCGGCGTCGATCGCCGGCATCAGGTCGTCCTCGTCGTAGCGGCCGGCGTCGACGACGATCACCCCGCGCTTCTCGAACAGGTACGCCACCGAGCCAGGCTCCCCCAGGCTACCGCCGTGTTTGGAGAGGATGTGCCGCATATCCGCACCGGTGCGGTTGCGGTTGTCGGTCAGGGCCTCGATCAGCAGGGCGACGCCGCCCGGCCCGTAGCCCTCGTACAGCACGGTCTCGATCGCGTCGGCATCCGCGCCCTCGCCCGTTCCCTTGGCGATCGCGCGTTCGATGTTGTCCTTGGGCATCGACGCGTCCCGCGCCTTCTGGATCGCCAGCGCCAGCGACGGGTTGCCTTCGGGGTCTCCCCCGCCCTCACGCGCGGCGACCGTGATCGCCCGGGTGAGCTTCGTGAAGTGCTGGCCCTTGCGCGCGTCGACCACGGCCTTCTTGTGCTTGATCGAGGCCCATTTGGAATGTCCGGACATACGGCCTTTAGTTTAGGAGCCGGCGGCCCGCCAAAGCTGTTGATGGCCGCGGTACCAGTCGATCGTCCGCGTGAGCCCCTCTTCGAGGCCGACCTCCGGCTTCCAGCCGGTCGCTCGGGCCAGCTTCGTGGCGTCGACGTACTGGCGGTCGATCTCGCCCGCGGGCGTGCCGGTGCCGCGAATCTCCGGGACCACATCACTGCCGGCCAACCGGCAGATCAGCGCGACCACGTCGCCGACGCGATGGGGCTCGCCGCCGCCGGCATTGAACGCCTCTCCGCGCGCTCCTGCCGTCGGGTCGGCCAGGGCCTCGAAGATCGCCAAGTATGCGCGGATGGCATCCTCGACGTACAGGAAGTCCCGCTCGGGCGAGCCATCGGAGCGGACGATCGGAGCTCGCCCAGCCAACGCTGCGCACACCGCCTCGGGAATCAGGCGCGACCGGTTCGTGTCACCGCCGCCGTACAGGTTCGCGAACCGAGTCACGGCGACCGGAACCCCGAACGTATGCCAGTAGGAGCGCGCGAGGATGTCGGCGGCCGCCTTTGAGGCGTCGTAGGGGTACGTCGCGTTCAGTGGCATCGTCTCCGTGTACGGAAGCTCGGGCTGGCGGCCGTAGGCCTTGTCCGAGGATGCGACGATCACCCGCTCCACCTCGTGCAGGCGGCACGCCTCGAGCACCAGCCAGGTCCCGCGGACGTTGGTCTCAAAGGTCGACAGCGGCGCGTGGTTCGCGGTCCCGACGAGCGTTTGCGCGGCGAGGTGGAAAACGCTCCGCACGTCGTACTCGTTGATCGCGCGGGCGACGAGGCCCTCGGCGCAAATGTCCCCGTGAACGACGTCGACGCGCGTGTTCAGCCCCTGGAGCTCAAGCGCGGACAGGGCCGGCTCGTCGCGCCGGATCACGACCACCTGGGCGCCGCCGTCGAGCAGCGCCTTGACGAGCCAGCTCCCGAGCAGCCCGTAGGCCCCGGTCACCAGAACCGATTGCCCGCTCAGTTGTTCCACAGCTTCCACGGCGCGCGACCCTGCTTCCACAAGTCGTTGAGCACCACCGCGTCCTTGTAGGTGTCCATGCAGTCCCAGAAGCCTTCGTGCCGGTAGGCGTGCAGGCCGCCCTCGGCCGCGAGCCGCTGCAGCGGCTCGCGCTCCAGCACGCTGTTCTGGTCCATGTAGGAGAGGAATGCCGGCTCGAAGCAGAAGAAACCGCCGTTGACCCAGTGCTCGGAGCGGGGCTTCTCGACGAAGCGCCGGACGACGCCGTCGCCGTTGAACTCCGCGACGCCGAACTGCAGCTCGGGCCGCACAACGGTCACCGTGCCCGCCGCGCCATGGCCGGCGTGAAACGCGGTCAGCGCGCTGAGGTCGATGTCGGCGACCCCATCGGCGTACGTGACGCAGAACTGGCCGCGTGACAGTTCCGCCCCCGCCAGGTGGATGCGCCCGCCGGTCGGGGTGTCAAGCCCGGTGTCCAGGCAGCGGACGCTGGCATCCGCGGGCCACTCCGATCTCTGCGCGAACTCCTGCACCTGCTCGCCTCGGTAGCCGGTCAGCAGGAGGAAGTTCCTGAATCCCTGAGCGAGATAGATCTGGATCACATGCCACAGGATCGGCCGGCCGCCGATCTCGACCAGCGCCTTCGGGATCGACTGCGTGTGCTCCTGCAGGCGCGTCCCGCGCCCCCCACACAGAATCGCCACCGGGGCCGTCACCGTGCTCACGGCGGTTGATTATCCATTGCCGCCTTGTTCGCCGGGGCCTGTGCCGTGCTCTGGCTGGTGGCCGCAGTCCGCTGCCCGCGGGTCCGACTGGCCACCGATACGCTCCAGAAGGTATGAAGGTCGCAATCATCGGCGCCGGCGTCGCCGGCCTGGCGGCGGCACACCGGCTGTCCCAAAGCGGGCACAGCTGCGACGTGTACGAGCGGTGGCCGGGTCTCGGCGGTCAGGCGGCGACCCTCGACGTCGGCGGCGGAGCGAGGATCGAGCGCTACTACCACCACCTGTTCATGACCGACCGCCATATCAAGGCGCTATGCCGCCAGCTGGGGCTCGATGACGAGCTCGAATGGCGCCCGTCGTCGGTGGCGATGTTCTCCGAGGGCCAATCCCGCGGATTCACGACCCCGATTGACCTGCTGCGCTATTCGCCCCTGTCGCTGCGCTCTCGGCTGCGCATGGGCGCCGCGGTACTGGCGCTCCAGCGCCGGCACAAGGTTGAGCCGTTCGAGCTGATAACCGCCCGAGCGTGGATCGAACGGGTGATGGGCCGCGAGGTTTGGGAGAAGGTCTGGGGTCCGCTGCTGCGGGCGAAATTTGGCGAGCGCGCGGATGCGATCGCGATGGCCTGGCTGTGGAGCAAGCTGACGCTCCGGCGCGAGCTCAAGGGACCCGAGGCGCGCAAGGAGCTCCTCGGGTATCCGCGGAGCAGCTTCGAATCGATCTTCGCCGCGCAGGCGCGCGCGATCGAGGCGTCGGGCGGTCGCGTGCTGATCGACCGTCCCGTGGCCGTGCTCGAACGGGACGCCGACGGGTTCCTCGTCCACCCCGGCGCACCTGAATCCTTCCGGCGCGGCCTGGACCCGCGGTCCTTCGAGCGCGCCGGCGAGCCGGAGCGGTACGACGCCGTCGTCGCGACGGTGCCCTCGGACGTGTTTGTGCAGATGCTGGACGAGCGGCTCGAGCGCCGTCTGCGGGCTGACTACCTGCGCCGCGTTCGAGCCAGCGAGTACCACACCGCGGTGTGCCTCGTGATCGAGGTCGAGCGTCCGGTGACCAGCTACTACTGGACGAACATCATCGACCCCGAGTTGCCGTTCTGCGGGCTGGTCGAGCACACCAACTTCGTCGAGCCCGAGCGCTACAACGGACGCCGGTTTGCCTACGTGGCCAACTACGTCGCGCCCGACGACCATCTGCTCGAGCTCGACGCCGACGAGCTGTTGACCGCCTATGAGCCGGGGCTGCGAAAGATCAACCCGGACTTCTCGCGCGATTGGGTCCGCGAGCGGTGGCTGTTCCGCGAGCCCCACGCACAACCGATCGTCACGATCGGCTATCGCGACCGGATGCCGGCCCTCGACACCGGGGTGCCCGGCCTGGTGCTGGCCAATACGACCCAGATCTATCCCGAGGACCGCGGTACCAACTACAGCGTCCGGCTCGGGTGGGATGCCGCGGCAACACTGCTTTCCCAGCAGGGCCTCGATGTCCACGGGGCTCCGGCAGGTGCCGCCGCCAAGAACGGGCATAGCACTACGCTTCCGCGCCGATGAGCGCGATCGCACCGGAGATCTTCAAGGCCTACGACATCCGCGGCCTGCACGGCTCCGAGCTGGACGAGGAGGCCGCGCTGCTGATCGGCCGCGCGTTCGCCCAGGTGATCGCGTCGCTGGAGGACAAGCCCGTCGGGGACCTGCGGCTCGGGCTCGGGCGGGATATGCGTCTCTCGGCGCCTGCGATGGCGGCCGCCTACCGCGAAGGCATGGTCGCCGAGGGCGCGACCGTGATCGACGCCGGCCAGGTCGCGACCGAGATGCTCTACTACCTCGTCGGCTCGCGCGGACTGGACGGCGGCTTGATGTGCACCGCCTCGCACAACCCGAAGCCCTACACCGGGGCGAAGCTCGTCAAGCGAGGCGCGATCGCGCTCTCCGGCGAGGCCGGGATCGGTGATGTGCGGCGGGTGATCGAGCAGGGCCTCGGCGATCCAGCCGGCGGCGGGTCCGTCGAGAAGATCCAACTGGATGGCGAGTTCCAGGAAGCGGCGCTGAAGTTCATCGACGCCGGCGCGATCAAGCCGCTGAAGGTCGTCGTCGACGGCGGCAACGGGATGGCAGGCCCGATGGTGGGCCCGCTGCTCGAGCAACTGGGCCTCGATCTTCAAACCGCGTACTGGACGCCGGACGGCGAGTTCCCGGACCACGAGCCAAACCCGCTGCTGCCCGAGAACCGCGAGTTCATCATGGACGAGGTCGTCCGCAGCGGCGCCGACCTCGGGATCGCGTGGGACGGCGACGCCGATCGGTGCTTCTTCATCGACGACCAGGGCGCGTTCGTGGACGGCGACTTCCTCTCGGCCCTGCTGTCGGGCTCGATGCTGGCCAAGAACCCAGGCGCGAAGATCCTCTACGACGTCCGCGCCAGCTGGGCCGTCCCCGACACGGTGCGCGCGGCCGGCGGCACGCCGTTGATCAACCGAGTCGGCCACGCGTTCTTCAAGACGCGGATGCGCGACGAGGGCGCCGTGTTCGGCGGCGAGGTATCGGGCCACTATTACTTCCGCGACTTCTACTGCGCGGACTCGGGAACCCTCCCGGCCCTGCTCGTGCTGGAACTGCTCTCGGGCGCCGAAGCGACCATGTCCGAGCTGCTCGGACCGCTCCGCTCCAAGTACTTCATCTCGGGCGAGATCAACTCCGAGGTCGATGACCCCCACGCGAAGCTGGAGGAGCTTGCCGGCCGGTACGCCGATGCCCGCCAGAGTCGGCTCGACGGCGTCTCGATTGATTACGACGACTGGCACTTCAACGTGCGGCCGTCGAACACCGAGCCGCTGCTCCGGCTGTGCCTCGAATCGCTGGTGTCCCGGGAGGACATGGAGCGCCGGCGGGACGAGGTGCTGGCGGTGATCCGTTCGTGACAGCGGGCTCCGCGCCTGCGACGTTCGAGGCCGCGGCCGCGGCCGGTATCCACTGCCTCCCGATCCCGACGCCCTTCCTGGTCGGGCGTGTCAACTGCTACCTGATCGACGACGAGCCCCTGACGCTGGTCGACACGGGACCGAACTCGGGAAAGTCGCTCGACGAGCTCGAGCAAGCGCTCGCGGCGCACGGCCGATCTGTCGAGGAGCTCGAACTGATCGTGCTGACCCACCAGCACATGGATCACGTAGGTCTGCTGGAGATCCTCACGCGCCGGTCGGGCGCGGAGGTTGCCGCTTTGGCGCCGCTCGGCCCGTATCTCGCGGACTGGAGCGCGAGCGCCGCGGCCGACGATGAGTTCGCGCAACAGACAATGCGTCGCCACGGCACGCCGACCGAGCTCGCCACCGTGCTCGGGGCGGTCGGCGCCGCGTTTCGCGCCTTCGGCTCCGGTGGCCCGGTCGACACGGCTGCTGGCCGAGGGCGACGAGCTGAGCTTCCGCGACCGGACGCTACGGGTGCTGCACCGCCCCGGCCACAGCCCCACGGACACGTTGTTCTGGGAAGAGCAGCAGCAGATGATGATCGGCGGCGACCATCTGCTCGCCCACATCTCGTCCAACCCCCTGGTGTCGCGTCCGCTCGACGGTGAGGCCGACGATGGCCGCCGCCCCCACGCCCTGCTGACCTATCTGGAGTCGATGGAGAAGACCCGCGCGCTGGCGCTCGACCTCGTCCTGCCGGGCCACGGCGAGGCGATTACCGATCACGTCCCGCTGATCGACGAGCGCTTCCGGATGCACGAGCGGCGGGCCCGCAAACTGCTGAAGCTGCTTGAGCCGGCTCCGTTGAGCGCATACGAGCTGGCAGTCCAGATGTGGGGCAACATCGCGGTCACCCAGGCGTTCCTGACGATCTCAGAGGTGCTCGGGCACCTCGACCTGCTGGTCCGTGACGGGCACGTCGCAGAGCGCGAGCACGACGGCGTCGTGCGGTTCGAAGCGCTCGATTAGAAATCTCTAAATTTCGGCGTCGTGCGGTAGGAGCAGTGCGCTGCTTGTGGAACGCCAATACCACCGGTTCGCATGCCCCAGCCGCACCCCCCACTACGACCGTCCCCGATCACCGGCGCGTTGCGCGTGCCGCTCGCGCCGATGGTGCGAGCGTGCCGCCCGCGGCAGTGGGTCAAGAATGCGGTGGTCGGATTCGGGCCCGCCGCCGGCGGCCAGCTCGGAGAGCCAGGGGTGGCGGGTCGGCTCCTGGCCACGGGCATCGCGTTTTGTCTGCTGTCGAGCGCGACGTATCTGGTCAATGACGTCCGTGACCGCGAGCAGGACCGGGTTCATCCGCGCAAACGCCTGCGGCCGGTCGCGGCGGGGTTGATCTCCCCCACGGCGGCGATCCGAGTTGCCATGGCACTCGCCGTGACCGGCCTGGCGCTGAGCGCCGCGGTCGGCGGAGCGGTCGCGCTCACGGGGGTCTGCTATCTGGTGCTGACTTCGAGCTATTCGCTCTTGTGGCGGCGGATCGTGGTCGCCGATCTACTTGCGGTGTCGCTCGGATTCGGCCTACGGGCGATCGCCGGTGCGCAAGCGGCCGGCCAGTCGCTTCCGGGAGCGTTGTTCGCGGTCGCGGTCGCGCTCGCGCTGTTCCTGGTCGCGGGGAAGCGGCACGCGGAACTGCTCGCCCGCGGCTCGCGGGGGGCTACCCGCTCAACGCTGGGCCGGTACTCGAAACGGTTGCTGCGCAGGCTGCTGACGTGCGCGGCGGCCGTAGCGCTATCCGCCTACTGCCGCTGGGCGTTCTCTGAATCCGGCCTGAATCCGCTCGTGGAGCTGTCCGCGCTGCCGTTGACGCTATGCCTCGTGCGCTACGCAACGCTGTTGCGCGCCGGCGCGGGGGAAGCGCCTGACGAGCTGGTGTTCGCCGACCGAACGCTGCTCGTTCTCGCTGCCGCGTGGGCGTGCCTGTTCATGGGCGGTCTGTATGGCGGTCCCTAACCGACGGACGCTCGAGAGCTACGAGCGGCGCCTCGTCGATTACGGGCGACCTGCCCCGCGGCCGGCACGGCCGAGGACACAGCCGGCGCGCCGCTCGAGGCAACGCCATCCCGTCGCGGCCGCGCGCTACCGCATCCGCCGCATCGTCGTGGTGACGGCGCTGTTGCTGCTGGCACTCAGCGTCGTCTCCCTCGCGGGGGCGCTGTCGCAGCGCTCGGCCGTCAGTGTCGGCGTGCGGTTCGTCGAGTGGGTCCGGGACAACGGGGGGGCCGGAATCGTCTCGAAGATCGAGTCGATCTGGTACTCGGTCAATGCACCCTCGACCGGTGGCCCTGCGCTGCGGCAACTGCCCAAGGTCGGCGGCGGCGCGGTTAGGAGCGCCCCCTCGTACGTGCCGCCCCCGATCCAGCCGGTGATCTCGCCGGCGCTGCCGGGCGAGGGGGTCTGGCACGGCACCGGGCCGCTCGTGCGGGGCGCTCCGCCGATACTCGTGACGACTTTCCGCCCGGACCCGAACTACCCCCAAATGGTCGCAGGTGTCGCTTGGATCGACAGCTCGCGGGCGTGGCTCCAGCTCTATCCGGGGCTGTACGAGCCACCGAATGCGGGAAGTCCGGCGGCGGTGGTGCCGCAGCCGCTCCGCGGCGCCCTGCTGGCCACCTTCAACAGCGGCTTCAAGCTGGAGGACGACAATGGCGGATTCGCCGCCGCCGGCCATGTGTACGCGCCAATGCACGACGGCATGGCCACGCTGTTGCGCTACCGCAACGGTCAGCCGAATGTCGTCAGCTGGACGGGTGGCGCCGACCCCGGCCCACAGGTGGAGTTAGCGCGCCAGAACCTTCCGCTGATCATTTCCAACGGCCGGCTCAACCCGAACATCAACGACGGCTCTCAGTGGGGCGCGACGCTGGGCAACGCCGTGCGGGTGTGGCGCTCCGGGGTCGGGATCGACGCCCGCGGCAACCTGATCTACGCCGCCGCCGACCAGCAGACGGCGGCGAGCCTCGCGCAGATCCTGCAGCGAGCCGGCGCGGTCAGAGCGATGGAGCTTGACATCAACGCCGAGTGGGTCACGTTCAACTTCTTCGGTGCGCTCGGGGCCAACCAGCCGACAAAACTGCTTCCCGACATGACGCGCGACGCGACCCGCTATCTGACCCCCGACGATCGCGACTTCTTCGCCGTGTTCGTGCGGAACGGGTGATGGTTACCGGTAAGCCGAGGTGCCCGGCTCGAGCGGCGAGACCGTTGCGGTCCCGCATTCGAACGCACCACCGTTGGGAATCGTGGTCTTCAACGTCGCCGTGTCGTCCGGCGGGATCACCTGCAGCCCCGCGGCGGTGACGCAGCCGGACGACGAAGCCGCGCCGTGCGTGACCCCGAGCCGGAACGAGGCCGCCTGACCGGGCGCGAGCGTGATCGCCGTCAACGGCGCGGGGCCGAAGAAATCGTGTGTCGTTCGCGACGTCGCGGTGGCCAGCCCCTGACCGCCCGTCCTCAGAAACAGGATGCCGGGGTAGCCATACGTGTGACACGGGTGCGGGCTGGTGTTCCGCAACTCGAACCCGAGCTCCCCGTGCCCGGTTGCACCCTGGCCACCTAGATAAGACAGCGTGAGATCGCCGGCGACACAAGCCGGCGGGCCCGCGGATGTGGTGGTTGCCGACCCGGTTGTGGGCGCCGTCCCGGTGGCCGCCGTCGTTGTCGAGGACGCCGGGCCCGTGCTGCCGGACAGACTCGAACTGGAGCTGGAGCCGCCGCAGGCGCCGATGCCCGCGCCGACCGTCAAAGCCATGGCTGTCGCCAGTAGACGCTTCATCGCTTGACTTTCGGCCATGCTGTCGTCAAATCCTTCCTGATGTCCACCACCGAGACACCTACCGACCCGCCGTCCGACCGTCACACGGCTGTGGACGGCCTGGCCGCGAGGTTCGTCCGCCGGGACCCGTACATCGGCTCCCAGCTCGTGGTTCTGGGGGCTATCTTGCTGGACGTCTCGCTTCCCAACAAGCTGACGATCGGCCCCGCATGGCTGCTGCCGAGCGTCGAGGGGCTGCTGCTGGTCGGTCTGACGGTCAGCCTTCGGATACCGGGTGTTCGATGGTCGCCCGCCCATCGAACCGTCGTGCTTGGACTGATCGGGCTCGTCAGCCTGGTCAACATCGTCTCGCTCGTGCTGCTGGTCCACCATCTACTAAAGGGCGGCAACCACAACGCCACCGGTCACCGCCTGATCGTCGCGGGGATGGTCCTCTGGGTCACCAACGTGCTCCTGTTCGGATTGTGGTTCTGGCAGCTCGATCGCGGCGGCCCGGTCGCGCGCCAGCGCGAGCCCGAACCACCTGACTTCCTGTTTCCTCAGATGAACGACCCGGAACGGTTCGGAGGCTGGGAGCCAAACCTGATCGACTACCTGTACGTGTCCTTCACGAACGCAACCGCCTTCAGCCCGACCGATGCCATGCCCCTGTCTCGAGTCGCCAAGCTGCTGATGGCCATGCAGTCGCTCGCGGCGCTCGTCACGATCGGGCTGGTCGTGGCCCGGGCCGTCAACATTCTCTCGTAGTGGACGGCGAGGACTCAGAACGAGAGATCCACCGCGTGGGCGCCGAGCTGGCTGCTGCCTTCCCGTCGGCCGCGCGCCATCCCATGCGCACCTTCGACGCCCGGGCGATGGAGCTCGCCTCCCGGGATCGCGAACTGCGTGCCGCGCTGTTCAGGTTCGTCGATGTGGTCCCGGCCTGCCGCTCGCTCGATGACCTGGCCAGACATCTGGCGACATTCCTGCGCGATCTGCCCGACGGGCCGCCGCCGCCGCTCGCCACCGCGATGAAGATCTCGGGATCCAAGGCCGGACGTGCCGCGCTCGGCGCGGCAGCCGCCGGCGGCGTCCGCCACATGGCGCACCGCTTCATCGTGGGCGAGACCCCCGACGCCGCGCTCGGAGTGTTGCGAGGCCTGTGGACCCACGGCGTCTCGAGCTCCGTCGACCTGCTCGGCGAGGCCACCGTCACCGCGGCGGAGGCAGACGCGTACGCCCTGCGCTGCTCGGATGCCCTCGCCCGCCTGGCCGCGGCGGCTCGTCAGTGGCCCGCTCGCCCGGTACTGGAGTCCGACGCGTCGGGTCCGCTCCCCCGCGCCAACGTCTCGGTCAAGGTCTCGGCGCTGACGCCGCTGCTGCGGCCCGACGCGCCTGAACTCGGGCGGCGCGACGCCGAGGGCCGCCTCATCCCGCTGCTGCGCCAGGCCCGGGAGCTGGGCGCTCACATTCACATCGATATGGAGTCGCTCGACTCGCGCGAGGCGGTGCTCGAGCTGGTGCTCTCGGTGCTCTCGGATCCCGAGTTCGCCTCCGGCCCGTCGGTGGGGGTCGTGCTGCAGGCCTACCTCCGAGACTCGCCCGAGCAGCTTGGCGTGATTCTCGACTGGGCCCGTCGCGCGCCGCGAACGCCGCCGCTGACGGTGAGGCTGGTCAAGGGGGCGTACTGGGACCATGAGCTGGTCCAGGCGCGACAGCACGGGTGGCCGACGCCCGTGTTCGAGATCAAGGCCGACTGCGACCGCAATTTCGAGACGCTGACCCGCCAGCTGCTCGCCGCCCGCCCGCTGGTCCGCGTAGCGGTCGCCTCCCACAATCTCCGCTCCGTAGCGCACGCGATCGTCGCCAACCGCGAGGCCGGAGGCGCGGATCGGGAGCTTGAGCTCCAGGTGCTCCGCGGGCTGGGTGACGAGTTGCAGGACGCGCTCGCGGCGCGCGGCTTCCGCGTTCGGACCTACTGCCCGATCGGCGACTTGGTCGCCGGAATGGCCTATCTCGTCCGGCGGCTGCTCGAGAACACGAGCAACGAGTCGTTTCTCTCCGAGCAGGCACGCGGGGCCTCGCTGGAACAGCTGCTCGCAGCGCCCTAGCGAAAACGGCGGCAATTTCCGAAAGGTTTTGCCCGCGCAGACGTTTGCAGCTATGACTGGGCGTCCCCCCGCACGTCCGTTACTCAGGTTGCCGCCCGCCGCAGACGAAGCTGAGTTGAGATCGCCCCGCTCGGCAGAAAGCTCATGTGAAGTTTCTGCCGCTAAACCACAAGATTCTGGACTTTCGATTTGCCGATTCCTGCTGGACGCGATAGTTTTGGCCTCCAAGGGGGACGTGCCGCGGATGTCGTTCGGCAGGGATGCGACACCCGGTCAAGGACAACCAACGCAACAAAACAGGTGGCGCGCTCGAGTGCCTTTTGAGCCAGTATTTGTGTTTGAGGGCTGAGCGCTGTTTGGAGGAGAGCCGGTGAACGACGGAGAGTTCCGGGAGCAAGGGGCGACCACCGCCTCAATCGCGACGGTGGAGGATGTGAAGACGACCATCAACGGCAGGGGCATCCTGATCGATGGCGTCGCGCCCCGAACCGCAACGGCCGCATGGCCGGTAGCGCGCGAAGCCGCCACGTCGCTCCGACGAACGGCAAGCGCAGCGGGCTGGTCGCCGCCCCCAACGGGGGCGCGGTCCCGGCCGGGACTGCCGAGTCGATCCGTGCCCGCCGCCAGCGGCGTCCGATCCCGATCGGCAGGCTGGCCAGGCCGCCGCTGTTCCGCGATGCCGTGTTCCGGCGCATGCTCGCCGTCGCCGACTTGGCCGCCGCCGCCGGCAGCCTGGTTGCGATCTCAGTGGCGACTGGCCACAAGGTTGCCCTCGCCAGTCTCGCGACAGTCCCGCTGATCGTCCTGCTGGCCAAGGTGTCGGGCCGCTACGACCACGATGAGACGGTGCTGCGCAAGTCAACTCTCGACGAAGCTCCAGCACTGATGATGCTGGCCGCCGCGTTCGCGCTGACATGGTCGTTCGTCGCCTTCCTGGCCAGGATCCATCTTGACCTGGGAGGCGCGGGGGTCGCCGGACTGTGGGCGACCACCGGTTTCTTGCTGATCGCCGGAAGGGCGAGCGCGCGAGCCCTTGGCCAGCTGTCCGCGCCCCCGGAGCGCGTACTGATCGTCGGCGACTCGGTCGCCCGAACGCGACTCGCTCAATCGTTCTCGTGCGATCCGGGCGCCCACATTGAGGTCGTCGGATTCCTTCCGCTCGAGGACGAGAGGCGGGTGAACGCCGACCGCGGGGCCGAGTGTCGCCGCACCCAGCCGCGAACCTTTGCTGACCTCGAAGAGGTCGTGGGCGAGCTCGAAGTCGACCGTGTGTTCCTAATCCCGGCTTCGGCCGACTCCGAGACGATGCTCGACGCGGTGGGCCGCACGACGAGTCTCGGCGTGAAGCTGTCGATCGTCCCCCGGTTGTTCGAAGTCGTTGGCTCGGCGGTGGAGTTCGACACGATCGGGGGCGTCACCGTCCTCGGCGTCCGCCGGCCCGGGCTAGGACGGTCCTCGTGGGCGCTGAAGCGAGCGATGGACATCGTCGGCTCGGGCATCGGTCTGCTGCTGCTCGCCCCCCTCGGGCTGGTCATCGCGATTGCCATCAAGGCGAGCTCCAAAGGCCCGGTGTTCTTCCGCCAGCTTCGTGTGGGTCGCGGAGGTAACACGTTCATGATGTTCAAGTTCCGCAGCATGTACGACGGTGCCGAAGCGCAGCGCGCCGCGCTCGAAGCGCTGAATGAGACCGACGGGCTGTTCAAGGTCACACAAGATCCGCGCGTCACCCGGGTCGGACGGCTGCTGCGCAAGACCTCGATCGACGAGCTGCCCCAGCTGATCAACGTTCTGCTCGGTGATATGAGCCTGGTCGGCCCGCGGCCGCTGGTGGTCGACGAGGACCGCCTCGTCGAGGGACGTCACCGCAGCCGGCTGCAGCTGCCGCCGGGGATGACTGGCCCGTGGCAGGTGCTCGGCCCCAGCC
This sequence comes from uncultured Solirubrobacterales bacterium, assembly GCA_963794825.1. Lineage (GTDB taxonomy): Bacteria > Actinomycetota > Thermoleophilia > Solirubrobacterales > Solirubrobacteraceae > Palsa-465. The sequence goes on along the minus strand of CAWCFB010000001.1, from coordinate 669,053 downwards.
GCCCACCGCTATCGGAGATGGTCAAGACCGACTACCTGTATGCGGCGAACTGGTCGCTCTGGACCGACATCAAGATCCTGATGCGGACCTTCGGTCCACGTGCTCGCCCGGCGCGGTCTCTAGCGGCTCAGCGACTTCGGACTGCCAGACTCTCGGCGGATGACCGTCGGAGTGATCGTGCCCGTCCACGGAGGGGCACCGTACCTCGAGGATGCCCTGGCCGGCGTTTTCGGGCAGTCGCCGGCGCCCGACGAGGTGGTCGTCGTCGACGACGGCTCCACGTCGGCGGTTCGAGTGCCGGGACCGTTCGCGTCGCGCTGTCGGGTTCTGCGGCGTGATCTGCGTGGGGGACCCGGTCCGGCCCGCGACACCGGTCTTGCGGCCCTATCCACGGACTGGATCGCCTGCGCGGACGCCGACGACATCTGGCGTCCCGGGAAACTCGCAGCCCAGCTGCGGGCGCTGGAGGAGACTCCAGCTGCCGTCCTGTGCTTTGGCAGGGCGGAGATCGTCGGCGCCGATGGGCGCCCCACCGGCGAGCGGTGGCCGACGCTCCCGGCCGGGGTGCTCGAACCCCCCTTCTTGGGACCCGCGCTGTATGAGCGCAACCCGATCCCCACCTCCAGCGTGATCGCCCGTCGGGCGGCGATCGTCGCCGCCGGCGGATTCAGAGGGCCACCGCTGTGCGAGGACTGGTCGCTGTGGCTGCGGCTGATCGAGCGTGGCGGATCGTTCGTGTGCGCCCCCGACGCGGTGATCTCCTACCGGCGCCACCCGGGTGGCCTAACCGCCAACGTGACAGCGCTTGCCGAGTCGTCGCTGCTCGTCCACGAATCCCACGCGGCCCTGGTGAACGAGGCCGTCCGCCGCCGCGTTCGCGCGGCCGATCTCGTGGCCCTGGCCCGGGGCTTCGTGCGCGAGCGGCGGTGGGAGGATGCCTCCTCGGCCCTCCGCGACGCAGCGTCGCTCGGGCCGTTGTCCGCCCGCGACCGGCTGCTTCGGGCGCTCGTCACGATTCCCGGCGTGCGGATTGCGCTCGGCCGGCGCGCGCCGTACTCCCACTAGAGGTTGCCTAGAGCACCAGCGTGCGGTATCGGATCCCGCCGCGGATGACTGAGGCGACCTCGATCACATCGCAAGCGAGCAGAAGCGGGACCGCCCACGCCCCGGCGCCTCGCTCGCGCGCCCGTTCGGCGAGCTGGAGCATGTGCCGGGTGAGCAGGAAGCGTCGAATCGGGCCGGGCAGGGCCATGGCGATCACGGAGCGGAGCACGAGGTAGTGCCACCCATTCCAGAACAGACCGCGGTTGAGGATCGCGCGCGAGCCGGGATGGCGACGGAACAGCCTCGGGGCGTCGGTCCACCGGGCGGCCTCGCGCAACGCTCCGGTGACCCCGAGCCGGTGAATGGCATGGAAGACGACGGCGTCGGGCGCGAACACGACCGGCACCCCCTGCTCGATCGCCCGCCAGGCCAGGTCGGTGTCCTCCCCCGCGGGGACGAATCCGAACGTCTCGTCGAAGCCCCCCAGCTCTTCGAGCAGCGCCCGCGGATAGACGATGTTGCACGTCTCGTACTGCGGACCGAGTGACCGGACCGCGACGCTACGTTCGAGCAGGCCGAAATCCTGACGGACCGGCTCGGTACGGCCCTGGACGATGGCGCCCGGGTTCTCGGTGGCTACTTCGAGCGCCCGCTCGAGCCAGTGGGGATCCGGCGCGCAGTCGTCGTCGGTGAACGCCACAATCGGGGCTTCGGTGAGACGCCAGCCACTGTTGCGGCCGCCGGCCGGGCCCCGCGTCACCTCGTGACGGATCGATCTGAGGCGCAGCTCGTGGCGCGATTGCTCCTCTGCCAGCGCGGCCTGCGTGCTCGAACCGGCGGAGCCGTTGTCGACGACGACCACCTCGAACGCCCGCCGCTCGAGCGTCTGTTCGCGAAGGGCAGCAAGCACGACCCGTAGATGCTCGGGCCGGTTATAGGTCGAGACCACGACCGAGATCAGTGGCGACGGCTCGCTCATCGCGGGCGCGCGATCACCGCCATCCGGTCACGGAAGTCAGGCGCCCACATCCGGTCGCCGATGCGCGCCCGGGCGGCTGCGCCGACGAGTGAGCGCCCGATCGCCGGCGAGTAGCCACCGATCCGGCCCAGGTAGTAACCGACAGTGAACGCCTTGGGCGCCGTCGTCACCTGCACGAGCTCGAACCCTGAGCGCTCGAGAAGGGTCCGGATCGAGGAGCGCGTGAAGTACTGAACGTGGGTCGGCAGCACCGACCACCAGCGCTTGCCGAGCGTCCGAGCGGCCCGGCTGCCGGCGTCGGGCAGCGCCAGCCACAAGACGCCTCCCGGCGCGAGCAACTCGCGCACGCGCCCGAGTGCGTCGGCCGGCTCGATTAGATGCTCGATCACGTCGCCCATCGTGACCGCGTCGAACAGGCTCGCGGGCAGGTCGACGGCGAACAGGTCTCCGGTGATCACTTCGAGCCCGAGTTCGTCCCGTGCGTAGTCGGAGGCGAACTTGCTCGGCTCGACGCCGACCGCCCGCCGCCAACCTCGCTCGCGCGCCTCGGCGAGCAGGAACCCGACCCAGCTGCCGAGGTCGAGCAACGCACTCCTGCCGGAGGCATGACGCTCGATCAGCTCGAGCGTTCGGCGGGCGGTCTCGCGCTGTCCGGCCTCCTCTTCGACGTACTCCTCCGATGCGGCCGTCTCGTAACCGTGAGCGAGCAGCTCCACGGACGGCATCGGCGACAGCTGCATATGACCGCAGCTTCGGCAGCGTGCGATGTCCGCGAGCGCCGTACCGAACCGGTCGGTGCTGGGAATCAGGCCATCGGGCCCGACTTCGCCGGCGACGGCGAGGTGCGCCATCAGCGAGGCGGCCCCGCACGCCGCACACCGTTCGTCTTCGAGCATCGCGGCCAATGTTATGGTCGGTTCCGGTGTCGGCACTTCCCGCGTTCGCCAACGAGCCGGTGCTCGAACTGCGACGGGCGGCGGTCCGCTCGCAGCTGGCGGATGCGCTGGCTGCGTTCGATGCGCGCCTGCCCGTATCGGTTCCCGTGATTGTCGGCGCCGACCACCGGGCCGGCATGGAGATGTCCTCGACCGATCCGGGCGATCCGGACCGGGTCGTGGCACAAGCCGCGTCCGCGCGACCCGACGAGGCCGACGCCGCGGTGGAGGTTGCCGCCGAGGCGGTCGGGACCTGGTCTCGGACCAGCGCTTCGGACCGCGCCGACACCCTGCTCCGGGCCGCGGCGTGGATGCGAGAGCGCCGGCTCGAGCTTGCCGCGCTGGAGGTTCGCGAATGCGCGAAGCCGTGGCCCGAGGCCGATGGCGACGTATGCGAGGCGATTGATTTCCTCGAGTACTACGCGCGCGCCGCACTGGCCCTGGCGGAAGGCCGCGCGCTACTCCAGGTGCCGGGGGAGCACAACGAGCTCCGCTACGTCGCGCGGGGGGTGACCGCGGTGATCAGCCCCTGGAACTTCCCACTCGCCATTCCCTGCGGGATGACCGCAGCGGCACTGGCCACCGGGAATCCCGTGGTGTTGAAGCCGGCCGAGCAGTCTCCGGGTTGCGCCTTCGCGCTCGTGCAGGCGCTGCACGCGGGAGGGGTCCCCCCCGCCGCGATCTCGCTGTTACCGGGTGAGGGCGACGTCGGCGCCGCGCTGGTCGCGCATCCCGAGGTCACCACCATCGCGTTCACCGGCTCGCTTCCGGTCGGGCTCGAGATCGTGCGCGCGGCGGCGGAGCCGGCCGAGGGCCAGGCGCACATCAAGCGGGTCGTCGCCGAGCTCGGCGGCAAGAACTGTGTGCTGGTCGACTCAGATGCCGACCTCGACGAGGCCGTGCCGGCGATCGTCTCCTCCGCGTTCGTCTACGCGGGTCAGAAATGCTCGGCCGCGGCGCGGGTGCTCGTCCACGAGGCAATCGCCGATCAGCTGATCGAACGAGTGACGGGTTCGGTCAGGACGCTCGTCGTGGGCCAGGCGGGTGAGCTCGGGACCGACGTGCCGCCGGTGATCGAGCGCTCGGCACAAGAACGGGTGCAGCGTTATGCCGCGCTGGCGGCGCGCGACGGACGGGTGGTCGTCCGGGACGGCGAGGTGCCGGGCCGCGGATGGTTCTGCGCGCCAACCGTGGCGACCGATCTGCCGGCCGACTCGCCGGTCGTCCGCGAGGAGGTGTTCGGCCCGCTGCTGGCGATCGATCGCGTCGGGTCGATGGAGGAAGCCTGCGACATCGTCGATTCGCTCCCGTATGCCCTCACCGGTGGACTGTTCTCTCGCGATCCGGACACCGTACGGCTCGTACGCGACCGCACCCCAGTCGGAAACCTCTACGTCAACCGCGGAACCACCGGCGCGATGGTGGGCCGCCAGCCGTTCGGAGGCAACCGCCTATCGGGCACCGGCACCAAAGCCGGAGGCCCCGACTACGTGCTCTCATTCGTCGAACCCCGCGCTCTGACCGAAAATACGATGCGCCACGGAATTTCGCTTGATTAATTCCACGTTGCGGCCGATCATCGAGAGGGAAAGATGTTCGGCACGCCCGCCACGTGGAAAATTGCCTTGGCGCTCGCGCTGGGCGCCACAATCGTCATGAGCGCATACGGACACGCGCCCCGCCACGCGGTCCCGAAGGACGATCTCCGCCGGCTGATGCTTTCGGCGCTTCTCCTCTACGTCGTCGGTGCGGTCGCGTCGCTCACCCACCACCCAATCCTCGCCGGGCTCGTATATGCGGCCGGGATCTTTGTCTGCTCGGTGGCGCTGTGGCTCTCCCGCGGGACTGACCCCGAAGACCCGCCGCGCGGCGGCGAGGAGCCGAGCGACGAACGTCCGCCCCCCTCCCCGGATGGAGTCCCCGAATTCGATTGGGGCGAGTTCGAACGGGCGTTCCGCGCCTACTCGGACCGCGATTCCGCTCGCGTCTGAAGAAGCAGCAGCTCGTGTAGACGGGCGTCCCCGGCCAACTCGGGATGAAACGCGATCGCGACGATGTTGCCCTGCCTGACCGCCACCGGATGGCTGTCGACGGTCCCGAGGACCTCTACGTCCTCCCCATGCTCCGCCACCCACGGCGCGCGGATGAACACGGCATGGATCGGGCCGCCATCGAGCCCGTCGAGCTCGACATCGGCTTCGAAGGATCTCAGCTGACGGCCGAATGCGTTGCGCTGGGCGGTGATGTCGAGCAGGTCCAGATGGTGCCGGTCAAGCATGATCATCCCGGCGCACGTCCCAAGCGTCGGGAGCCCGCCTTTGATCAGTTCGGTCAGCGGCCCGGAGAGCCCCTCGCGCTCGATCCCGAGCGCCATCACCGACGACTCGCCCCCCGGGATGATCAGCGCGTCGATCCCCTCGAGATCGGCGACCGTGCGGACCTCGCGCGGACTGCCGCCGACACGCTCAACCAGCTTTGCATGTGCTTCGAAGTCCCCTTGCAGGGCAAGGATCCCGACCGTCGGCTGCACCCGGGTGCTACCAGCCGCGCGGCGCGAGCAGCTGCTCGGACTCGAGCTTCGACGTCTCGAGGCTGACCATCGGCTGCCCGAGTCCGGTGGAGGCGGCCGCGACCCGCGCCGGATCGTTGAAGTGGGTCGTCGCCTCGACGATCGCGCGCGCGCGGCGCTCCGGCTCCTGAGACTTGAAGATGCCCGAGCCGACGAACACCCCTTCGGCGCCCAGCTGCATCACGAGCGCGGCATCGGCCGGGGTTGCGATCCCACCCGCGCAGAACAGCACGACGGGGAGCTTGCCCTCGGCGGCGACGTGACGGACGAGATGGAGTGGCGCTCCGAGCTCCTTACCGGCCGTGGCGAGCTCGGATTGGTCGAGCGTGGCCAGCCTGCGGATCTCGCCATTGATCTTGCGCAGATGGCGAACCGCTTCCACGATGTCGCCGGTCCCGGCCTCGCCCTTGGAGCGGATCATCGCCGCCCCCTCGCCGATCCGCCGCAGCGCCTCGCCGAGATTGGTGGCGCCGCACACGAACGGAACCTTGAACGGCCATTTGTCGATGTGGTTGGCCTCATCGGCCGGGGTCAGCACCTCGGACTCGTCGATGTAGTCGACCTCGAGCGCCTCGAGCACCTGCGCCTCGGCGAAATGACCGATTCGGGCCTTCGCCATCACCGGGATGGTGACGGTCTCCTGGATCCCCTTGATCATCTCCGGGTCCGACATCCGGGCCACGCCACCGTCGCGGCGGATGTCGGCTGGCACGCGCTCGAGCGCCATCACGGCGGCGGCACCGGCATCCTCGGCGATCTTGGCTTGCTCGGGCGTGACGACATCCATGATCACGCCGCCCTTGAGCATCTCAGCGAGGCCGGCTTTGACCGTGAAGGTCGCCTCCTCGCGCGGGGTGTCGCCGTTCGTCTGCGCCATCTGGGCTGAGTGTACCTGGGCGTTAGTCTCTGCCGCCGTGGCTGAGGCGGTGTACGAGAAAAAGGACGTCGGGCTGTTCGCGACCGGGCTCGCGCGGGGACCCTGGGACCCGAATGCTCAGCACGGCGGCGCCCCCGCGGCCGTGCTGATGCGGGCGTTCGAGGCCTGTGACCCCCAGCCATCGCTGCAGATCGCTCGGGTCACGTACGAGCTGCTGCGTCCGGTCCCGCTCGGCGAGCTGCACGTCTCGGCTTCGCTCACTCGCCCCGGCCGGCGGGTGCAGCTGCTCGAAGGCTCGATGGTGACGCCCGAGGGAACCGAGGTCGTCCGAGCTCGGGCGCTGCGCGTCGCCCGCGCCGAGGCCGAAGCCGGCGAGCCGATGCCCCCGCCCCCGGGGCCTGAGCAGGGCCGGCCCAACGACTACGCGCGTGGCGAAGGGGAGCTGTTCCCGGTCGACGCGATGGAAATCAGGTTCGTCGCCGGCGCGTTCTACGAAATGGGGCCTGCCACGGCCTGGTTCCGCCTGCGCGTTCCCATGGTTGAGGGCGAGGACCCTTCCGGACTGCAGCGGCTCGCGGCGGCCGCGGACTTCCCCAACGGGATCGCGAGCGAACTCCCCTGGGACGAGTACGTGTTCATCAATCCCGATCTGACCGTGTATGTCGAGCGCGAGCCCGTCGGCGAGTGGATCTGCCTGGACGCGCGGATGCGCGTCGCCAGCGGCGGCGCCGGATTCTCCGAGGCCGTGCTCTACGACTCGCAGGGCCGCGTCGGACGGTCCCTGCAATCGCTGTATGTGGCGCGGCGCTGAGGCGGCTACTTGAGCCTGAAGGCCTTGATGCGCACGTCGTACTGCTGCGCGTCACGGCTATAGACGCCGTAGGCCAGCGCCTGCACGAGCGACAAGAGCGCGGTGTGCGAGCGGACGAACGCGGGGGTGTTCGACGAGTAGTACAGCCGGATGCGCGCAAGCCGCGCGACCTCGGATAGCGTCGCGTCGGTGATCGCCATCGTCGGCGCCTTGCGGTGGCGCGCGAGCTTCATGGTGCGGCTGATCAGCGGATGCGGCCGCCCGGCGGAGAGCCCGATCACGAGCGTCCGATCATCGATGCGGCTGAGCCGCCCCAAGGCCTCCTGCGATGGGCTCGCGACGATCTCGGCGCGGAGATCGAGCAGCATCAGCAGGTGGCGCAGGTAGCTGGCGAAGAACGCCATCTGGTCTGTGCCGGCGATCAGCACCTTCTCGGCCGAAACGATCGCATCGATGGCGGCCTCGAAATCGGAGCGCGAAAGCTTGTGCGCCGTGTCCTCGACGTTCACGTGGTCGGCGGCCAGCGCGGCCTCAAACTCCGTGTGGTCGAGGCTGAAGAGCGGCGTGACGGCGCCGTGGGACTCGCCGTTGACGGCGCCCGGCGGCCGGCGGCGGTACTCATCGCGCGCGGCCTGCTGAAGTTCGGGGAAGCCCTCGAACCCAAGTGCCTGCGAGAAGCGCACCACCGTGCTCGACGAGGTGCTGGCGCGCCGGGCGAGCTCCTCGGCGGTCTGGAAAGCGGCCTCGTCGAGATGGTCGACGATGTACTGGGCGACGTCCTTCTGGGAGCGCGAGAACTCATCGAACCGGGCCCGGATGTAGGCCGAAAGGGTCTGATGCCCGTGCGGTTGTTCCGCGGTGGCGCTGGTTGAGGCAACGTGCTTCATCGGCAGGCGGCTTATTCGACGCCCGCCTGCGGCGTTCCTTCACCGACCCCGGGAACGGCTCAGCGGTTGAGCTGCTGCCGCTCCTGGTTCTGCTTGCGCTCGGCCATCACCTGGAGCACGATGTAGACGATCAGCACGTTGACCAGCACCCCGATTCCGAGGAAGGTCGCCAGCAGCGCGAGCGTCTGGCCGACGGAATGCGAGAAGTGGATCAGGGCAAGCGCCACGCCTGGGAGACTACCCGAATTCCCGGCTCCTCCGGCCCCGCGCCGCGCCCGGTGGTACTTTCGCCACGCGGTCGTGGCCCGGTAGCTCAGCGGTCAGAGCAGCGGACTCATAATCCGTCGCGCGGAGGTTCGAATCCTCCCCGGGCCATTCGAAAGCCCCGGTAATCGGGGGCTTTTCGTTTGGGGAGCATCCATACGGATGCGGAGGGCTCCCCCCCGCTTCGGCTCGGCGCTCGAGTTCTGGGATGCATCGGATGATCCACGGGCGCGGTGCTGCCAGTCGCCTCGCATGGTCCCCGGTGTGAGCGCATCCGATTGACCCGGCGGCGAACGCGACTCGTCAGCGCCGACGACGTCGCGCAAAGCTCGTCGGCCTCCGCGGCCGTCTCAAAGGCCCCCTGCGGACACGATCACGCGGCGCGTGTCTGCGATGATCGCCCCGCCGGGGACGGCTTGCCGGCAGAGGATCAACCCTCATGCGAAGCAGGGGAGCAGGGCGTATGACTGACTCGCGAAGGACCCACCGATCGAGCTACCGGACTTTGACGGTGTTCCTTGCGTCCGCGCTGGCAACTCTGAGTATCGGCCTGGCCGAGGCGGGTGCGGCGCAGAACGCAAGCCTGACGCTAAAGGTCGTGCCTGCACAGGTGAAGACAACGGACGGGGTGTTCACCACCACTGCCAAGGGATATTCGGGTGCTTACGACACCGTGGCGCTGTATTTCGCCTTTCCGCCATCGACCAAGTGCCAGAAGACGGAGGCCGCGATGGCTAGGTCCATCGGGGCGACGGTGGGGCTGAAGAAGACCGTCAAAAAGCACCGCAACTTCTCCTACCAGGTCACGGAACCGGTCGGAGAGACGACCCACAACAACGCTAAGGGCAACTACATTGCCTGCGCCTGGCTGTACGACGCGGCGAAGCCCGGCGGCAGGCAGCTGCGCGCGACCAAGCCGTACAAGGTGACCTAGCGGCCGATCCGAGCTGGGCGTCCGCAGGTCAGTGGACGGCGATCAGATCAACCACGAAGACCAGCGTCTCATCGGGCCCGATCACGCCACCGGCGCCGCGCTTCCCATAGGCAAGCATCGGCGGAATCGTGATCCGGCGTCGGCCCCCGACCTTCATACCGCTCACGCCCTGATCCCAACCGGAGATCACCTGGCCTTTTCCGAGCGCGAACTTGAAAGTGCTGCCGCGATCCCACGATGCGTCAAATTGCCGGCCGGTCTGCCAAGAGACGCCAACATAATGCACCTCAACAATGCGGCCCGATGCCGCCTCGTCGCCATCGCCGACAACGAGATCTTCGACCTCGAGCTGGTACGACGGCGGCTGATGCGAGGGCACCGTGACTTCTGGCTTCTCGTTGGTTGCCATGGCGCAACCGTAGACGAAGTGTCGAGCCGATCGACTGCCGCTCGTCGATCAACCCGGACTACAGCAGCAGCCGCGAAGTACCCGAGCAGCGTCCTACCAGGATCTATTGGCGAGACCGACTCGACCGCCGCGGCGCTCCGCCGATTAGGTCCGCCGCGCTCAGGAGCGCAGGAACGTTCGGTCCGCCTTCGGCGTCTAACGGTGCATGACCCAGCTGCGCTCACGCATGACCATCGCTCGGGTCCCGCATGGGTCGTTAATCGTCGCGTTGGCCGCGGGCGCGGCCGCGGAGTTCGTGAACGGGCCAATACGAATCGCCCTTGTGACAGTGCACGTGACGGCGCTGACATTCTGGGCGTACGGAGAGCTGGTCAGCGGCGGGAACCGGTTTCGGCGCCTGCTCGGCGCGGGCGTGCTGATCGCGATCCTTGTGGTCCTAGCGCTTGCCTTCGTGGCATAGGCACGGCTACCGATGTTCGCTTGTTCCTCGTTACCGGAGCGTCTGCCAGCCAAGGTCGAGCGGACTGCAAGGTGTGTATCGAGCGCCGATCAACGCGACTCGCACGATCGACGGAGCTCGCTGCTCGTGGAGCCTGCGCCCTGGAAGGCCGTGTCGTTGCCGGCCGCCCGGAGGCACTCAGCCTGGGAGCCAACCGTCGCGGTAGCTGACGGCCGTGTCCGCGGGTATGCCCGCGTACGCCTGCTTGGGGTCTTGCGTCTCGCCCTGCACGCCGGCGCCGTGGCGCAGCGCCAACTCCGACTCCGGATACACAACATCGTCGGTCAGCCGCGTCCCGACGGCCAGGATCGCGCATGGCCCCTCGCCGGCCCCGACGAACACGTGCTCGGTCCACGCCGGGCAGTGCACGAAGTCCCAAGCCTTGAGCCGCCGCTCGCGGCCCTCGATCAGGAGCAGGCACTCGCCTGAGAGGACGAGGAAGTCCTCCTGCTCGTCCTCGCCGTGGTACATGCACGCTGGTTGACCGGGCGCGAGCACACCGATATTGACGCCAAGCTTGGGGAACCGCGCGTCGCCCTCGAATCGCGTATAGGCCCCGAAGTGGCCCTCCAGCCAGCGCGCGTCACGCGCGTTCACGACGAACCAGCCCTCGCCCTGCGGGACGAGACCTCCGTCGACGGACTGCAAAGGAGCCTCCGGGACCACCCCAGGATTATCGTCTCCGAAGCCGCCGATCGCATAATCGACCTGCTCAGCGGTGATCGCGCGCCCACGCTGCTGGATCGTCGCGCTGCCCGCCGACTGCCCAGCGTAAGGCAACGAGCCCAGCGTCTCAGCACGCAAGGTTGAACGAACACCGGCGCGAGCAAGACGAGGTGGTGGAACTCGATGGCCACCGTCTCAGTCCCAAGGTTGATCGGACACTCGCGCCGACCGCTCTGCGCGTGGCACCAGCCTCGCAAACGTGTCGTATAGAGCTATTGGCTGGCGGAGGGTTCGTTTCGCCAGCTCTCGCGGGACATCCGATACAGGACATGGCGCTGTAGTGGACCAGCAGGAAGGGACGGGTGGTCGAAGTCGTCGTAGGGATCGTGGCTCATTCCCAGCCTTGACATCACTCGGCGAGATCGGTCGTTGACCGCGGCGGTGAACGAGACAATCTCGTCGCAGTCGAGATGATCAAAGCCGAAGGTCAGCGACGCTCGGGCCGCCTCGGTTGCGTAGCCCTGGCCCCAAGCGCCCCGGGCCAGCCGCCATCCAACCTCGACTGCTGGTGTGAAGTGCGCTTGGAACGGCGGCTGATTGAGCCCGACAAAGCCGATGAACCCACCGGTATCGAGGACCTCCACGGCCCACAGTCCCCAGCCCTCGCGGACGATCGTCGCCTGAGCACGGGCGGCGAGCCGGTCGCTCTGCGTCTTGGTCAGCGGCGCCGGGAAGTAGCGCATGACCTCAGGATCCGCGTTGAGGGCTGCGAACGGATCGAGATCAGCTTGCCGCCACTGTCTGAGGAGGAGACGTGTCGTGGCGAGCTCCGGCACCGCGTGATCGTAGTCGTCGTCTGCTGTGTGCTCAGCGGGATGCTTTGATCCCCGCTGAGCATGGATCCGACTGGCGAGCCGCATTCGGCGGCCTATTTCAACGAGCAGCGCAGCTTCTGGTGGAACCTGGATTTCTTGAGGCTCGCGGCATCCCGCCTTGAACTGGAGCGGGTCCAGTCGGCGCTCGATGTCGGCGCTGGGCTCGGACATTGGACCGCGACGCTTCTGGGGATACTTCCCGCTCATGCGACGGTCGTGGGTGTCGAGCGCGATCCTCGTTGGGTTGCGAACGCCACAGAGCGCGCCGGCCACCTTGGTCTGGCGGCCCGCTGCCGTTTTGTCCAGGGCGTCGCCGAGGCGCTGCCGTTCGAGGATGAGAGCTTTGATCTGGTGAGCTGCCAGACATTGCTGATCCATGTCGCAGACCCGACCGCCGTGATAAACGAAATGCGACGGGTCGTCCGACCCGGCGGTCAGCTGTTGCTCTCCGAACCCAACAATCTCGCCGGAATGCTGGTCGCCGACAGCACGACCGTCCGCAAGCCGACCTCAGAGTGGGTCGAGCGGATCGAGTTCGCACTGATCTGCGAACGCGGCAAAGCCGCGTTAGGCGAGGGCAACAACTCCATCGGGGACCTCCTCCCCGGCCTCCTGGCCCACGCCGGGCTGAGCGACATCAGGTGCATGCTCAACGACAAACCCGACACGCTGACACCACCGTACGAGCCGGACGACCAACAAGCGCTACGAGACGCGATCATCTCGAGCGCCGAGAGCGCCCGGTGGATCTGGTCGCGAGAGGACACGCAACGCTACTTCCGCGCAGGCGGCGGCAACGACGCAGAGTTCGAGCCACGCTGGCAACGCCGACTCGACGAGGCCCGACAAGCCGCCGGGGACCTCACTGCTAATCGGCTCCACACCGGTGGCGGCGAGATCCACTACCTCGTCTCCGGCCGCCGTTCAAAATAGTGGCAAGTCGCTACACGTCCATTTCCCCTGGCGAAACGCCCGCGGAGCTATGGTGCCTCGGCGATGAGCGCATCCGGGTATCGACCTCGGTCGTTTGAGTCGCTGCGGCGGCTGCCGGTCGTCGGGCGCGCGATGGACTGGGGCCTGGGCGCGGGCGCCGCCTCTGATCACACGCGTGGGGCCGCAGCGAGGATCGCCGGGCATGAAGGTGACCGAGTCGGTGTGCCCGTTCTGCGCCGTGGGTTGCGGCCAGCTGGTGTACACGCGAGGCGGCGAGCTGGTCGACATCGAGGGCAACCCGCGCTCGCCGATCAATCAAGGGACGCTGTGCCCGAAGGGCGCGTCCTCGCGCCAGCTCGTGCAGCAGCCGGGACGGCTGACGAAGGTCAAATACCGCCGGCCGGGCGGAACCGAGTGGGAGGAGCTCGAGCTCGAGCAGGCGATGGACATGATCGCCGAGCGGGTGATCGCCGCTCGCGAGAACGGCTGGCAGGACACCGACCGCCACGGCTGGCGGGTCGACCGCACGCTGGGGTTCGCGCACCTGGGCGGGGCGACGCTCGACAACGAGGAGAACTACCTGATCAAGAAGCTGTTCACGGCGATGGGGGCGATCCAGATCGAGAACCAGGCGCGGATATGACACAGCTCCACGGTCCCCGGTCTGGGGACCTCGTTCGGGCGCGGCGGCGCCACCAACTTCCAGCAGGATCTGCAGAACTCGGACTGCATCGTGATCGAGGGCTCGCAGATGGCCGAGGCGCACCCGGTTGGGTTCCGGTGGGTGATGAAGGCCAAGGAGCGCGGCGCGCAGGATCATCCACGTCGACCCGCGGTTCTCGCGCACCAGCCAGCTGGCTGACCTGCACGTGCCGATCCGCGCCGGGACGGACATCGCGTTCCTCGGCGGAATCATCCGCCACGTGATCGAGACCGAGTCCTACTTCCGCGACTACGTCGTCCACTACACCAACGCCTCCACGATCATCAACGAGAAGTTCCAGGACACCGAGGACCTCGACGGGGTGTTCTCGGGCTTTGACCCGGAGACGGGGATGTACGACCGATCCTCGTGGATGTACGAAGGCGGAGAGATCGCCTCCGCGGCGGGGTCCGCGAGCACTCGACGCAGGCGTTCAGCGAGCAGCACCGGCGCGGGCATGCTGGTCGGCGAGGTCGAGCGCGACGAGACGCTCCAGCACCCGCGTTGCGTATTTCAGATCCTGCGCCGGCACTTCGCCCGCTACACGCCCGAGATGGTGCAGCGCATCTGCGGGATCTCGCGCGAGCGACTTCATGGCGGTGGCGGAGGCGCTGATCTCCAACTCGGGGCGCGAGCGCACCAGCGCGTTCTGTTACGCGAACGGGTGGACGCAGCACACCGAGGCTGTGCAGATGATCCGCACCGCCTCGATTCTCCAGCTGCTGCTCGGCAACATCGGCCGGCCCGGCGGCGGCGATCATGGCGCTGCGCGGGCACGCCTCGATCCAGGGCTCGACCGATATCCCGACCCTGTACGACCTGCTGCCGGGCTACCTGCACATGCCGAAGGCGCGCGAGGGGCACCTGACGCTGGAGGACTACATCGACGCCGGCGGCGCGGACCGCGGCTGGTGGTCGTTCTTCGACCCCTACATCATCTCCCTGCTGAAAGCGTGGTTCGGCGACGCTGCGACGGCGGAGAACGACTACGGCTTCGCGCACGTTCCGAAGCTCACCGGCAACCACTCGCATTTCGCGACGATGCTCCGCGCGCTCGACGGGGGGCTCGACGGCCTCTTCGTGATGGGGCAGAACCCGGCGGTCGGCTCCCAGCACGCGGGGCTTCAGCGGCGCGCGCTGGCCAAGCTGAAGTGGCTGGTCGTGCGCGATATGGCCGAGATCGAGACCGCGACGTTCTGGCGTGACTCCCCGGAGGTGCAGTCGGGCGAGCTGCGCCCCGAGGACGATCCAGACCGAGGTGTTCCTGATGCCCGCCGCCTCGCACGTCGAGAAGGAGGGGACGTTCACGAATACCCAGCGCCTGGTGCAGTTCCGCGACAAGGCGCTCGAACCCGCCGGGCGACGCGCGCTCGGAGCTGTGGTTCATGCACCACCTGGCCAAGCGGGTCAAGGCTCACTACGCGGGCTCCGAGCGCGAGCGAGACTGGCCGATCCTGAACCTGACCTGGGACTACCCGGAGTGCGGCGAGGAGCGCGAGCCTGACGTCGAGGCGGTGATCAAGGAGATCAACGGCTACGAGGTGGCGACGGGCGCGCCGCTCGAGCTCGTTCACCGAGCTGCGCAACGACGGCTCGACCGCCTGCGGCTGCTGGATCTACTCCGGCATCTATGAGGACGGCGTCAACCAGGCCCGCCGGCGCCAGCCGGGTGACCTCAGCGCCGAGGGCGGCGATCGTCTCGCCGGAGTGGGCGTGGGCGTGGCCGGCCAACCGACGGATCCTCTACAACCGCGCCAGCGCCGATCCGCAGGGCAAGCCGTGGTCTGAGCGCAAGCGCTACGTGTGGTGGGACGAGCAGCAGGGTCGCTGGGCGGGCTACGACGTACCCGACTTCCCGCGTCGACAAGCGCCCCGATTACCGGCCCGGCGCCGGACGCTCGGGCGATGGACGCGATCGGCGGCACGGATCCGTTCATCATGATGGCCGACGGCCGCGCCTGGCTGTACGCGCCCAGCGGTCTCCTCGACGGGCCCCTGCCGACCTATTACGAGCCGGTCGAGTCGCCGATGCCGAACCTGCTCTACCCGAAGATGCACGCCAACCCAGCCGCGATCCGCTGGGAGCGGCCCGAGAACCCGTACCACGCCGACCGGCGACCCCCGCTACCCGATGGTGGCGACGACCTTCCGGCTGACCGAGCACCACACCGCCGGCGGGATGAGCCGCACCGTCCCCGTGGCTGGTGGAGCTACAGCCCGAGATGTTCGCCGAGATCGATCCGCAGCTCGCCGCCGACCGCGGGATCGAGGACGGCGGCTGGATGACGATCATCACCGAGCGGGCGGAGATCGAGGCGCGCGCCAAGGTCACCGACCGCATCCGGCCGCTGCGCGTCGACGGCCGGCGTGATCCACCAGATCGGGCTGCCCTGGCACTGGGGCTACAGCGGGCTCTCGCGCGGCGACACGGCCAACGAGCTCGGCGTTCTCTCGGGCGACCCCAATGTCTCGATTCAGGAGTCCAAGGCGTTCACCTGCGACGTCCGGGCTGGCCGCAGGCAGGGCGCGAGCACCGCGCGGCTGGCCGGCGCCGCGCTGGCGGACCATCATATCGCAGCCCAGCGAGGATGACCCGGTGGCCGAGAACCCGAAGGAGCCGAGCGGATGAGCACCAGCGTGCCCGCAGACCGAGATCGCGATCCATCGCGCCGGCGCCCAGCGCATGGGGTTCTTCACCGACACGACGGTGTGCATCGGCTGCAAGGCCTGCGAGGTCGCGTGTAAGCAGTGGAACGACCTACCGGCGGACGGCTCGCGGCCCGGCAAGGGCGCCTCGTACGACTACACGGGGGGTCTCTCTGCCTCGACCTGGCGTCACGTTCGGTTCGTCGAGCTGTTCGAGCCCTCGCCGGAGCTCAGGGAAGAGGCGGAGCGAGCGCTGGAGGCCGGGGCGGGGGGTAAGTTGCCGTCGATCCCCGCCGCTGGGGCGATCGACATCGTCGACGTAGCGCAGTCCACCGCCGGCGTCGTCGACGTCGCCGACGCGGTCAGCAAGATGGGCGAGTGGGTGTTCATGTCCGATGTCTGCAAGCACTGCACCAACGCGGGCTGCCTCGACGCGTGCCCCACGGGCGCGCTGATCCGCACCGAGCACGAGACCGTCGTCCTCCAGCCGGACGTCTGCAACGGCTGCGGCTACTGCGTGCCGGCCTGTCCGTTCGGCGTGGTCGACCGCGACCCCGAGGATGGGCGGGCCGGCAAGTGCACGCTCTGCTACGACCGTCTCGAGGACGGGCTCGAGCCGGCCTGCGCGAAGTCCTGCCCGACCGACTCGATCCAGTTCGGGCCCCATGAAGAGCTGGTCGAGCTCGCCTCGCGCCGGGTCGCCGAACTGCACGAGCGCGGCATCGAGGGCGCATACCTGTACGGCGCCGGCGACGAGCCCGAGGACCAGCTCGCCGGCGGTCTCGGCGCGTTCTTCCTGCTGACCGAGCCGCCGGAGCGCTATGGGCTGCCCGCCCACGCGGACTCGCCGGTGCAGGAGAACGTGGTCCCGGCGACGCTCGCCGCGGTCGGCTGCCGGCTTGCTCGCGAGCGGCGGGCCGGCGTCGCCTTCGTCGCGGCCGCCCGCCGCGCCCGCGCGCCCGGCGGAGCCCTGGTGAGCACCGAGCACCGCTGGGAGGGACGCTCGAGGACAGCGGCGAGCCGCCGGAACTTGCCCCCAAGGACGAGCCTCCCGAGACATCGAGCGGACGCCAGACCGAGTGGGTGGCCGACCACGACACCGAAACCCGCGACATCCGCCCGGCGCTCGGGACGCGCGGCGGCCCGGCCGTGGACCGCGGCCGAGCCGGGAGCGCAGGTCGCGCTCGCGCGCCCGGGCTTTGGTGACGCCCAGTGGTCGTTTCTCTACAAAGCGCGCGACACCGATTATGCGGCGACCGAGCCGGCTCCCGGGCCAGGTCGCGGCGGCAAACCGGCGGATGCGGGGCGCGCCGCTGCCGGAGCAGTCCGCGGGCCGTTCATCCATGCACCGGTGTGGTCGTGGGAGGTCCCGCTCTACTTCTGGTTCGGTGGCATCGCCTCCGGCGCGGCGTTTGTCGCGCTGGGCTGCGACGCGGCGGGCGATCACCGGTCCGCCGCGATCGCCCGCAAGGTCGCCCTGGGCGCCGTCGCGCCCGCGCCGCTTCTCCTGGTCGCCGATCTGGGCCGCCCCGAGCGGTTCCTGAACATGATGCGGATCTTCAAGCCGCGCTCGCCGATGAACACCGGCGCTTGGTGCCTGCTCGCATTCAGCGGCTCGAGTGCGCTGGCGGTGGCGCCGACCTCGCCGCCGGCCGAAGGCCGCCCGCGCGCCTCGGCGCGCTCACCTCACTGCTCGGAAGCTATCTCGGCTCCTACACGGGCGTGCTGCTCGCCTGCACCGCGGTCCCGGTGTGGGCTCGCAGCCGCACGATCCTCGGGCCGGCATTCATCGCCACCGCGACCGCCACCGGCGCAGCCGCGACCCGCCTCACGCTCGTCGCCAGTGGCCTGCCCGAGGGCCACCCGACGCGGAGGGCGCTCGGCACGATCGAGACCGGCTCGATGCTCGCCGAACTGTCGCTCTCGGCGCTCGGCGAGCGGCGGCTGGGCGACACCGCCGAGGCGCTCCGCCGCGGACGCCCCGGCGTCTTCTTCCGCACCGCCAAGACCCTCGTCGCGCTCGGGCTCTCGCTCCGGTTGGTCGCGCGACGGACGGGCGCCCGCGAGCACGACCTCGCGAGCATCATGTACCTCGCGGCCGGCCTGGCCTTTCGCTTCGCCTGGGTCTCCGCAGGAAAGACCTCGGCCGGGGACGACGCGGCGGTGGCCGCGATGGCCCGGGGGGACGGGCCGCGAGGAGCGGACGCGCCCCGTCGAGTGCCCGCTCACAGCTACCGCTGCCCGACGCCGCGCGCAGAGCCTACGGCGAGGCCATCAGGCGCGCCAGCCTGGCGATCGAACGCCGGCTGGCGCAGCGAAACGCGGTCGCACCACCGCGGCTGACCGGTTCGGACCGAACTGGCACGTCATTCCGCTCGTTCGAGACACGCAGTGACACGGTGTTAGCCTGAGAGCCATGGACGGTGGTGGACATGGTGGTGGAGGCGGCCACCCCGGAGGTGGTCATTCCGAGGCGTCCACTCCGCGGGCCACGTAGGCGGCGACGCCGGGCCTGGTGTATTCCCGCACCGGCTATCCAAGCGAGAGCTCGCGGAGGCTCGAAAAGCTCCGGACTACCGACCGTCGCTCTTCGAGCGCATGCAGCGGGCGCTCAAGGCCCCACGACGCGGCCACTGACTCCGGATCGCGAATCCGTGCCCGTCCGCCGGCCGGCGCGCTAAACGGACCACAGGGCCTGGGTCGGCGAGAGGCGTGCGGCGCGCAGGGCTGGGATGAGCCCGGCGACCGCGCCGATGATGACGGACGCGGCGATGCCACCCGCCCAGGCTTGGCCGGGGACGATCGTGGCCCAGTGTTTGGCGTGGGCGTAGATGGCGGTGGACACAGCGCCGAGGGCGACGCCGAGGGCTCCGCCGAGCAGGCCGAGCAGGATGGCTTCGGAGAGAAACTGGATCCGGATCTGGCCTTTGGTGGCGCCAAGGGCGCGACGCAGTCCAATCTCGGAGCGGCGTTCGAGAACGGAGATGATCATGATGTTGGCGACGCCGACCGCTCCGACGAGGAGGGCGACGGCCCCTAGGCCGAGAAAGAGGCCGTTAAGGGCGCTTTTGGCATCGGCCCGAGCGACGAGTGCCGAAGAGGGCTGGCTGACGCCGACTCCGCTCGGGTTCTCCGGGTTCGCGGTGGCGGCGAGGAGGTTGTCGATGGCGTTGACCTGGTCGTTATCGGCGCGGAGGTAGATCGTGGACGGATGGCCGTCGAAGCCCAGATACTTCTCCGCCGCGGGGTAGCCGACGAGTACGGAGGAGTCGATGGCGGAGGCAAGCACGGCCGGTTTGAGAATGCCCGCGAGGTAGAACCATTGGCCGCCGACCCAGACGCGCTGGTTGGCATAGATGTGGTCGATGCCGAGCAGTTGGGCCGCGGCGGCGCCCAACACGGCGACGGGTTCTCGGGCGGTAGCAGCGTTGAGGTAGTGACCTTGTGCGACGGTGGTAGCGAGGACGGGAAGGAGGCCGACCGACGCGGCTTGGACGGTCAGGCCGTTGGTGTTGACCGAGGGGATGTATGGCGTGCGGTAGGCGGCGGCGCCGTTGACTGTCCCGGTGCTCTGCACCTGTTGCACACCGCTGATACGGCCGATCATGCCCGGTGCCGTGCCCGGCAGCTCGGCGATGCCGCCAGTCAAGCTCTGGCCGTTGCTGGCGGTCAGCAGATTGGTGCCGAGCTGGTTGATCTCGTTGAGCAGGCCGCTCTGCGAGGAGGCGGCCAGGCCCAGCACGGCGACGATCGCGGCTACACCGATGGCGATACCGAGAGCGGAAAGGCCGCTCCGCAGCTTCCGCGTGCGGATTCCCACTGTCGCCAGTCGGCTCAGGTCGGACAGCTGTAACGGTCTCCGACGCAGATCGGCGGCGGCGGTCACGACGCCCCGCTGTCGGCGACGATGCGACCGTCCAGGATCTCGACCTTGCGGTACATCCGCGCGGCGACGGCGTGGTCGTGGGTGATGACGACGATGGTCGAGCCGGCCTGATGCAGCTGGTCGACCAGGGCCAGGATCGACTGGCCGGTTGCCTGGTCGAGGTTCCCGGTCGGCTCGTCAGCGAGCACGATCGCCGGGTGGCCCACCAGGGCTCGGGCGATCGCCACCCGTTGGCGTTGGCCGCCCGAGAGCTGGGTGGGCCGTGCATCGCGGCGCTGGGCCAAATCGACGAGCTCAAGAGCTTCCAAGGCGCGCTCGCGGCGCTGCTTGAGTGGAATGCCCGCGTAGAGGAGCCCGTCTGCGACGTTGTCCAACAGGGTTGCGTGCTCGGCCAGAAAGAACTGCTGGAAGATGAACCCGATCCGAGTAGCCCGCAGGTAGGCCACGTCCTCGTCGGCCAGCGCCGCCACATCGAGGCCCGTGACGCGCACCCGGCCGCTGGTAGGCCGGTCCAGGGTTCCCATCAGTTGCAACAGGGTCGTCTTGCCAGATCCCGAGGGGCCGACGATCCCGACCAGCTCGCCCGGGCCAATCGCGAGGTTCACCTCGTGCAGAGCCTGGACGGGCGGCTCGCCAGGGTAGCTCTTGCTCACGTGGTCCAGGTTGAGCACAGGCACCCGTGCCCGTTCGATCGCAATGTCATCGCCGACCGTGACCGCACTGCTGTTTGCTGGTGGCAGCGGAGCCGAGGTCATGTCGTCGGGACCACCACCGTTTGACCGGCGGCCAGCGCCGAGCCGGACACCTGCACCAGCCCCTTGGCGTCGTCGAACAGTCCGAGCGCGACCGGCACGAGATGGTTCCTCCCACCTGATCCGACGACCTCTACGGCGTAACCTCCGGCGGACCGAGCCAGCAGCGCGGTAACCGGCACGACCAGGGCGTTCCGCACCGTGGCGGTGGTGATGCCCACCTGGACCGGGGCCTGATCCCACCGGCGGGTAGCGGCAGGATCGGACGGGGTCACGCCCACACTGATGGTCGGCGCGGAGCTGCCCCCCGAGCCGACCCCCGAGCAGGTATCCGACCCCGGCGCAGCTGAGCCGGAGTTCGATCCGCCCGAGCCCGAGCTCGACGGGCAGGTGGCGACCGCTCCCACCGAGGAGACGACGCCTCGTGTGGTCCGGTTGTTGGGGAGCGTGATGCTCACCTTGTCCCCGACCGCCATGCTGGTCTGTTGCGTGGCGTCGAGCGCCACCTGCACCTGGCGGGTGGTCGAGGTTGCCTGAATCACCGTCTGGCCAGCCTGGGCTCGGCTCCCCAGCTGTGCCGGCAGAGTCGTCACTCGCAGGGCGGAGGGTTCGAATACCGCCTGGCCAAGCGTCAGCCTGCCGTTCGCCGTCTCGCCCAGGGAGGCCTGCAGCTTGATCACGGCAGCGATGGTGGCGGGGCCGTAGTAGGCGGACTTCGGGCCCAGCTGAGCTCGGGTGGCCTCGCCGAGCGAGATCAGGTCCGCGTTGAGCTCGGCCACGTCGGGTCCGCTCGCCCCCGCGGACAGGGTCCGATACGCGGGCGTCGAGCCATGCAGCAACACCACCGGGCGGTTGTTCACCCGGTAGAGCACGTGACCAGGCGCGATCACCTGGCCGGGAGCAGGCAGCTTCGTGTATGTCCCGGAGGCCTGGTTGAGCACTGAGTACGGAGAGCCGTCCGATCGCGCTCGGTAGGTCAGGGTCCCCGCCTGGGAGACGGTTGCCGAGAGCGTCCTCCTCTCGACCTCCGCGGTTCCGGCCCGCAGGTGCCGTGCGGCCAGAGCTTGTTGCTTCGCGCCGGACGTGACGGCCACGGTGCCGGCGGCGATTGCAGCCACCAGGACGGCCGCGGCCAGCAGCAGTCGCATCCGCTTCACTGGCGGACCACCCCCGCCGCCGCCGCGAAGTTGCCGCATTTGTGGGTCGCGGCGGTAAACGGCTGATCGGTCCGAGGATCCTTCCCCGCGAGGGATGGGATTCGATTCGTATCGATCAGCGGCCCACTGGGGGTGGGGTCAGGGAAGTCAGGCACGCCATTGGCGCGCATGCACTCGGCGAACTTGAGGCGTGCGTCCGCCTGCTGGGGAGTCGCCTTCGTGCCCGTGAACCCCGGCGGCTCCAGCGCCT
Source organism: uncultured Solirubrobacterales bacterium (assembly GCA_963794825.1). Classification (GTDB taxonomy): domain Bacteria; phylum Actinomycetota; class Thermoleophilia; order Solirubrobacterales; family Solirubrobacteraceae; genus Palsa-465. Next base: position 646,977 of record CAWCFB010000001.1, on the reverse strand, counting down.
TGCACGCACTCATGGCCTGCTGGAACGCCGGGCTGTTTGTGTCCAGAGACGAGCCGTTCGCGATCCCGTCGATCGTCAACCCGCCCGACGCGGGCGGGTCCGGGAAACCGCTGACGCCGTTGCGTCGCATGCACCCCGCGAACTTCACCGCCTTGTCGTGATTTGTGGTGGTGTTGTTTGCGCCGCTGCTGTCGGCGTTCGTGGTCGTTGTGCTCGAGCCGCATGCGCTGAGCAGCCCGACCATCGCGATCAGGGCAAGCGCGGCCAGCGGACGTCCTTTTCGGCTCAATGTGGTCTCCTGCGGTCGTGATCGGGTTGACATCAAGGGCTGCGCGGAGCTGGATCGGCCCCGGCCAGCTGCATGGCGCCGTCGGCCGACGCGGGGAGCAGCCACGTGTCGCTGCTGTTCGTGCCGGGCCGGGACCTCACGCCACGATTTAAGGCAGCGTCGTGTTGCCAGCACGTATGCGTTTTCCGATACGCCGACGATATGTCGGGGCTGACAGCATCTAGAGCATGCGGGTGTTGATCATGGGCGGCTTTCGGATCTGACGATGGCTCGCGTCTCGCTCGCCAGGCTCACCCCGCGTCGGATGCGCTACCTGCCCGCCCCGACCGTTCGCCTGCGGCTGACTCTGCTCTACAGCGGCTTATTCCTGGCCTCTGGGCTCGCGCTGCTCGCGACTACTTACCTCCTCTTTCGCGGCGTGACCGGGGTCGACCTGATCGTCCCGAGTGGCGGTTCGCATCGGTCGCCCAACCCGGTAGACCTCAGCCAGGTGCGCCGGATGTTCGCCGGGGCCCTCGCACGCCACACGCACGGTCTTCACCAAGGGCTCATCGAGTCCGGGATCGCGCTGGCGATCATGACCGGGCTCTCGATCGCGCTCGGTTGGCTGGTCGCGGGCCGCGTCCTCCGCCCGCTGCGGTCGATGACGGCGACCACCCAGCACATCTCAGAGCGCAACTTGAACGAGCGCCTCGCGCTCTCCGGGCCCCGCGACGAGCTGAAGGACCTCGCCGACACCATCGACGGTCTCCTGGCCCGGCTCGAGACACACGTCGCCGAACAGCAGAGATTCGCAGCCAACGCGTCCCACGAGCTGCGCACCCCACTGGCGCTCACCCAGACGCTACTCGACGTTGCCCGCAACGATCCGAACCGCGACAACGGGGAGATCGTCGACCGCCTCCACGTCGTCAACAGCCGAGCGATCGACCTCACCGAGGCGTTGCTGCTGCTCAGCCGCGTCGATCAGCAGGCCTTCATCCGAGAACCCGTCGACCTCTCCCTGGTGGCCGAAGAAGCCCTCGAAACGCTCCTCCCATTCGCAGAACAACACGGCGTCACCATCGAAACGTCCGGCGAGGAGACCCTCACCACCGGCTCACGCGCCCTCCTGCGGCAGTTGACTACGAACCTCATACACAACGCGATCGTTCACAACCTGCCCGACGGCGGCACCGTGTGGATCACGACCAGCCCCTATCCCGACTCTGTGGTCCTCACCGTCGAGAACACTGGCGAGGAGCTCGCCCCTCAGTTGGTCTCCACGCTCGCCGAGCCGTTTCAGCGCGGTACCGAACGTATACGCACTGACCACGCAGGCGTCGGCCTTGGCCTGGCCATCGCCAAACGCATTACCCAAGCCCACGACGGCACCCTCACCCTCGCCCCCCGAACCGCCGGCGGGCTGTGCGTCACGACGCGACTACCCGCCGCGTCGCAGCACGCTGGTAACTGACGGTCACGGATCCCGGGCCGTCACGAACCCGACTCCTCCCCGGCCCCTATCTGGGGCGAAGCCGGCGTCGAACCGGCGCCCAGCTCCCCCTTCAGCTGAGCCAGTTCGTCGTCGACGGCGCTCTTGGTGCCGAGCTGGTCGAGCTGTTTGTCGATGTCGTCTTGGGGCGGGCTGAGAGCGGTGAGATCGTCGAACGTGCCGGCAGCCTGCAGCTCCTCCACCGCGGACGCCCGCGCCTGCATCTGGTCGCTCTTGTCGATCGCCCGCTGCATTGCCTCGCCGAGGTCCGCCATGTGGTCCCCGATGCCCGTCGCCGCCTCCGAGATCTGAACTTGCGCCTCGGACGCCGAGTACTGCGCCTTGATGACCTCCTTCTTGCTCCGGAACTGCTCGACCTTCGTCTGGAGATTGCGCTCGGCATCGATCAGCTTCTGTTGCTGGGACTCCAGATCGGCCACCTGCTGATCGAGTGAGCTCGTCTCTCCAACGATCACCTGCTTGCGCTCGAGGGCTGCTCGTGCCAGGTCCTCCTGGCCGGCGGACATCGCGGCGCGCGCCTGTCCGTCGAGCTTTTCGACCTGCTGCTTGAGCTGGTCCTCCTGGATCTGAAGGCGCTTCTTTGCGGTGACGACGTCGGCGATGCCCTGCTTGACCTTCTGCAGGTCTTCCATCTGCTGGTTGTAGGCATAGTCCAGCGTCTCAGCCGGATCCTCTGCGCGATCAAGCAGATGCGAGATCTTCGCTTTGGTCAGCGTCTCGATTCGGCCTCCGAGTCCCGGCATCAGTCCCTCCGATCGTCTGGCGTGCAAGCTCCCGGTTCGCGAGCCCGGTCAGCCTGGCAGCTTGACCCCATATCGGTCAAGGACGAGTGGCGAGTCGGGCGCGGGCCGCTGTATCGTGGTCGCCTACCAAGGGCGCAAAGGGACTGGGCATGCTCGTACTGCAACTAATCCGTCGCTGGTGGGCGAAGGGAGCCCGTTGGGCACCACGAGGCTCCTGCGTGCCCGGGCCGCGCGGCAGGTCTCGGGTGACGCCATGACCGCCGCCGTGGTGATCACGGCCGTGATGGCGCTGCTTCTATGCGCCTTGGTCGGCGGAACGTACGCCCGGAAGGTGAAGCGTGCCTCCCATCTGCGCCGCGAGAAGGACGCGGATGCGCGCGCCCAGGTGCATAGCGACTTCATCAAGCTCGGCGAGGAGATCACGAGACTCGACATCGACAGCTCACTGGCGAACGCCAGCCCTGAGGGGAAGGACGAATACCGTCACGCGATCGGTTGCTATGAAGCAGCCGAGCGGCGGCTGAAGGATGCCGATGACCCGTACCAGTTCCAGAAGGCCAAGTGGGCGATCGAAGCAGGGCTTCGGCACCTCCGCGCCGCGGACCAGCTGTTCAACCCGACGCGAGACCCCAACCAGGAAGTCGACGACCTCGCCCGGTTGGCCGAGCTGCACCGCAAGGGGGCGCTCACGGACGCCGAGTTCGCCGAGCAAAAGGCCAAGCTGATCAACTGATCAGGAGCTACGGCTTCGGGCAGGCGGCGAGCGCCGCTGCCTGCGCGTCTACCGGCACTTGGGCCTTCACTATTTGCCGGCACAGTTTTGCCGCGGTCGCGGCGGTCGAGGCGGTGCCCCCGCTCTTGACCGACTTGCCGCACTGCGCGGCGAGGGTCGCTTGTGCCGAGGCGGGAAGTCCAGACGCGCCGCTGACCCCCTTGCGGCATTGCGCGGCGGAGTAGGCCAGCAGGGCCGCCTTGCTCACGACCGCAAGTCGCCTCTGCGCCGCGGCCGGGTTGGCCTGACATTGCGCGGTGAGCGAGCCCTTGACTGATGCCGACAGCAAGCGCTGCCCAACCACGAGGTCCTTGCAGATCATGACCTTGTTCGCTCGCACCTGCTGCGGCGACAGGATGGTCACGCCGGAACCGTTGCCGATCGAAGTCGAAGCCGTCGTCGTCTTGCCGATGATGCTCGTGACCCCGGAGGACAGGCCGAACGCGCCGCCGACTCCGACCGCCGCGGCGAGCACCGCGGCCACGGCCGAGCCGGGCGGGTTTGCATCGCTGCGGTTGGCGATGAACACGCCTCCAGCGAGCGCAACGAAAATGCCCAGCACGAGCATCCCGGCCCACCAGCCGATGCCCTTCGCGCAGTGCGGCACCGGGCCGTAGTGGGCCGAGTACCCCGTCGTCGAGCACGTGCCGTGCTGGAAGGCGTGATAGCCGCCCAGCCCCAACATGCCCAGGCCGAGGAATAGGAGCAAGGCCCCCGCGATCATTGGGACATCCAGGGTCGGTCGGCGACTCGGTTCCGGCGCGCTTCCGGGAATCCCGGGAAGGGTTGGCGTTATCCCTGACATCGGTACGCGAAGCTACATGCGGGCCGACTGCTCGTCAGTGCCAGCCGAGTCTCATCTTGATCCCACCGCGTCACGCCGGCTCGGACGCGCGGTGCCGGAGTTCGGCATCCTTCACCGCAGGTTGCCGTTTACCCCGAGTTATCCCCTCCGATCGGCCCGGCTGTCTCTGCGGCCGATGACCGAGGCTGACATCGAGGCGGTCGCGGCGTACCGCGCGATCCCGGAGGTGTGCCGTTACGTGCCGTTTGAGCCCATGGACGCCGCCGCGGTGCGCGAGCGGGTGAACGGCCTTTGGCGACGCCGGAGCCTCGAGGCCGAAGGCGACGCGTTGATCTTGGGCGTCGCGCTGACGGCAACCGGCGAGCTGGTCGGCGACGTGATGTTCAGATGGGCCTCGGAGGAGCATCGGTGCGGCGAGATCGGCTACGTGTTCGGACCCGCTCGCTCGGGTCACGGGTACGCGACCGAGGCGGCGCACCGGCTGCTCGACCTCGGATTCGGGGAGCTTGGCCTCCACCGTATCGTCGCCAGGATCGACGCCGAGAATCACAGCTCGGCTCGGCTCGCGCTTCGGCTCGGAATGCGCCAGGAGGCTCACCTCGTCGAGAACGAATGGTTCAAGGGCCGCTGGAGTGACGAGATCGACTTCGCGATGCTGGAACACGAATGGCGTGCGATGCGCGAGTTGGTCCAGAGCTCCCGGACTGACGGGCAGCGCGCCGATTCAGGCCACGGGTGACTCGGAGGCGCGGCGGAGGCGTCGCAGCGCGCGGCGGCGCAGGATGACGAACGATCCGACGGTCCACCCAAGACCCGCCGCGATCAAGACCACCTGCACCCACGTGTCCGCTCCCTCCAGAGCCCGGCCGAACCAGTAGTACTTGAGACCCTCGACGAGGGCCCAAAGCACCGCCGCGATCACGCTGTAGCGGAGGAACCGGTTGACCGGCATGCCGCTCGCTCCGGCCACGAGGCCGGTGACGTTGCGCACGCCGGTGACCCAGCGGCCGAAAATCAGCCACGCGCCTCCGTGGGCCGCGAACTCGCGGCGGAGTTGCTGCACGCGCTTGGGCTCACGGTTGAGCCTGCGACCGATCCGAATCAGTAGTGGCTCGCCGCCCCAACGACCGAGCCAGAACGCAGCACACGCGCCCACCAGTGCGCCGCCGGCAGCGGCCGCGATCACGCCCCAGATCGGCAGGCCGTGGCTCGTAGCGGCATACAGCGCTGCGGCGATCAGCGCGGTGGTCCCCGGTAGCGGAAGACCGAGCGCCTGAAGGCCGACGACCCCGAAAACGAGCGCGCATCCGTACTCGTGGATCAGGTGGTTGAGCGTGTGGCTGCTCATCGGCCCAAGTCTGGCGGACTCGTCGAACTTTGCATGCGTCAGGGCAGCGTGCGAGCATCCCGCGCGATGGGAGCGAGCAGCGACACCGCGTCGCCGGGCGGATCCGGTCGTGAAGTGTGATGAGGATCGCCTCGCGAGGCGCGCCGCTGGTCGCATTCGCGGTGGTCTTGGCAATTCTGCTGGGAAGCTCCGCGGCGGGCACCGTCACCAGCCGGGCCGCTACGCATCCCCGCCCGCTAAGCCGCTACTCGCTCGTCCACGGCTGTTACTCCCTTAGTTCCTCCTCCAACGGCGCGCCCGTAGCCGCATCCGCAGGCCCGTTCACGATGCAGGCGGCGGCGCTCGGGATCTATCTGCTCTACGGGCGCGATGGCAGCTATCTGAGCGACAACGGAAACGGCCAGCCCGTCGCCGACGCTAGTCCGAGCGCGGCGTCCGAATGGGAGCTCGACGGAACCGCGCCTCCCGGGTTCACGATCACGAATCTCGCCACGCACACGCGGATCCCCGTGCGCTTCGTGGCGGCAACCGGCTGCGCCCCCTACCCCGAGGCTGGCGTCGATGCGACGGGAAGCCCCGCCGCCGGCACGAGTCCAGAGGCCTCCGTGCAGGGGACAGTCGAGGGCCATGCCCACGTCACAGCATTCGAGTTCCTGGGCGGCGACTGGCACTGCGGCCGGCCGTGGAGCCCATATGGGGCTCCGTACGCCCTGCCCGCGAGCTGCGCTACAGACGAGCAGGGAACCAACGGCGCGTTCGAGTCCTTCGTCGATTTCGGCAGCCCGTTGCGGCCCGAGACCCTGCGTGGGTGGCCGACCTTCGCAGGCTGGCCGAGCCCGACCGCGCTGGCCGAGGAGGGCGACTACTACACGGGCATCGAGCGGGCGTGGAAGGCGGGGCTGCGCCTGATGGTGACCCAACTGGTCGACAACGAGGCGCTGTGCTCGCTAATGACCACGCGGCACAGCCAGTGCAACGACATGGCCTCGGTCAGGGTGCAGAGCGCCGACCTCTACGCGCTCCAGAACTACATCGATGCCCAATCTGGGGGCCCGGGAAAGGGCTGGTTCCGGATCGTCACCGATCCGTTCGAGGCCCGGCGCGTGATCAACCAGGGAAAGCTCGCGGTGATCGAGGGAGTCGAGATGTCGCGGATCTTCGGATGCGGCGAGGTCAATGGCGCCCCGCAATGCAATGACGCGCAGGTTGATGCCGGACTGCGCGAGTTCCACGCACTCGGCGTCCGCACGTTCTTCCCGATCCACGAGTTCGACAACGCGTTCGGCGGCACCAAGGGGATCGCCGGCGACCTCGGCCTCGTGGTCAACGCCGGCAATCGCCTCGAGACCGGCAGCTTCTGGAATCTGCAGCCCTGCGCCGCGGCTACGCAGGATGCCGAGCAGGTCACCGTCCCGGCGGCGGGCCCGCTGGCGAACCTGTTGAACGGGACGGTGGCGAAGCTGATCGGGAGCACTGCCCTGCCGGTGTACGCCTCGGGACCGCAGTGCAACACGCGCGGGCTGACCGCTCTCGGTTCTTATCTGATCCAGCAGATGGTCAAAGACCACTACATCATCCAGCTCGATCACATGGACTCGGCGACCGCGACCGCCGCGCTCTCGATCGCCGAAAGCCAGCACTACTCGGGCGTGGTCTCCGCCCACTGCTGCGGATCCCCGCAGCTGTTCCGGCGCATCTACGGCACGGGCGGGTTCGTCACCGAGCCGGTCGGGCCGGCCGGCGGGTTCATCGCCACCGAGCAGGCGGACAAGGCACAGAGCAGCCCGCGTTATCACTTCGGCTTTGGCTGGGGATCGGACATGAACGGGCTCGCCGACCAGCCGGGGCCCTCGCCCTCGACCCCAATCACGTACCCGTTCAAGAGCTACGACGGACGGGTGACGTTCTCCCGCGAGCAGTGGGGAGAACGGACGTTTGACCTGAACACCGACGGCCTGGCGAACTACGGGATGTACGCCGACTACCTGCAGGAGCTCCAGCGGCTCGGCGGGCGCCCGCTGATGAACGACATGTTCGGAGGCGCCGAGGGCTACCTCGAGATGTGGGAGCGGGCCTCCGGGGTTCCCGCCACCACGTGCCTGCGGGCGGGCGGGCGGTTCACGGGCAACGGTGTCGGACCGCTCAGGCTCGGGCAGACGACGGCGAAGTCGCTCTACGCCGCCGGTCAGCCGGTGGCTCGGCCGGGCCGCTCATACCGCTACTGCGTCGCGGGTCGGGGCACGGCGGCAGTGGCGGTGTTCAACTCGCGCGGGCGGATCGCGCTGATTGCGAGCACGGCAAGCGGGGAGCGGGCCGGAACGCTCCGGGTCGGCTCTCGAGCTCAAGCGGCGGGCCGGCGCGTGTTCGGCTCGGTCTGGATCGCCCGCGGCGGCCGTTACGTGTACGGGATGCGCGGCGGCCGCATCCGCTTCGTGGCTGCGGTGACGCGTACCGAGGTGCGGAGCCACGCCAGGCTGCGCTCTGATCTGCGCGCAGCCGGCCTGGTGTGAGGCCGATGGCAAAGGTCCGCCTGCGGCCGGCCTAGCCGACGAGCTCGTGGTCTTCGTCGCGGTCGCGTGCGTCGCGCGCCGCGTACAGCCGCTCGAGCGCACGTTCGTACTCGTCGTAGCGGCGGAAGACGCGCATCCACGCCCAACCGTGACGGCGGCGCAGCTCGCGGCTGCGATCGGGGTCCCCAGGGCGCTCTGCGACCGACGTGTTCGCTCGGGCGGGCTCCGGCTGATCGGCGCGCGGCCCACGCCGCGCGAGAAACGCGCGGTGTTCGGCGACGGCGGCCGCCAGTTCCTGAGCGGACCCGTCCTCCTCCAGCAGGCTCGCCTCGAGGTGCGTGCGGAGGATCAACAGCTCCCGTTCGGTGGCCCGCCGCGCGCCGCTCCCGCGGGCATCCCGGAAGGCGAACCGATCCCACGCCCGCGCAAAAGAAATGAAGCTCGTCCGGCCGCCGGCTCGGTGTGCCGCCAGCATCGGGCAGACGCCGCCTGCGTCGGAGTACGCGCCGACGATGATGTCGTTCGAGCGAAGGCCATCGAGCATCGCCATTCGAGTCGAGGGCGGCAGACAGTCGATCGCCAGCCGCAGGTCTCTGATCGTCGCTCGACGCGGTGTTCGCATAGGGTTCGGGGCCTTCTAAAGAGGCGAATCGCCACCTTAGTCGCGGTCGTCGCGGCCCTCAAGCGATCTCCTCGACGTGAAAGGAACGTTGCAGAATGAAGCTGGGACTGAACGTCGGCTACTGGGGAATGGGGATCGGACCGGACGAGCAGCTACAGGTCGTCCAGGAGGCCGAGCGGTTGGACTACGACACGGTGTGGGCCGCCGAGGCGTACGGCTCGGACGCGGCCACCGTACTCGCGTGGCTCGCTGCCGGGACGACCAAGATCAAGCTCGGCTCGGCGATCTTTCAGATGCCGGCCCGCAGCCCAGCGATGACGGCGATGACCGCGGCGACCCTCGACGAGCTGTCGGCTGGCCGCGTGCGCCTCGGGATCGGCTCCTCCGGACCGCAGGTCGCCGAGGGGTGGCACGGCCAGCGGTTCGCCAACCAGCTACAGCGGACCCGCGAGTACGTCGAGGTCGTCCGTAAGGCCCTGGCCCGCGAACGCCTCGAGTACCACGGGGAGACGCTCGAGCTGCCGCTGCCTGACGGTCCGGGCAAGGCGCTCAAGCTGATGATCGCTCCGGTGCAGGAGCGGATTCCCATCTACCTGGCGGCGATCGGGCCGAAGAACACCGCGTTGGCCGGGGAGATCGCCGACGGCTGGTTGCCGACGCTCTTCTCACCTGATCACGTCGGCGAGTTCCGCAAGTTGCTCGAGGAGGGCGCCGCTCGCTCCGGCCGCTCGCTCGACGGCTTCGACATCGCGCCGAACGTGAGCGCGTACGTCTCGGAGGATCGCGAGCTTGCCCGCAACCTGATGCGACCGATGCTCGGCCTGTACATCGGGGGGATGGGCTCGCGCAAGCAGAACTTCTACAACAACCTCGTGAAGCGCTACGGCTTCGAGGAGGAGGCGGACCGGATCCGCGATCTGTACCTGGACGGCCAGCAGGCGGAGGCGTGTGAGGCGATCCCGGCCGAGCTCATCGACATGGTTTCGCTCTGCGGACCGCGGGAGTTCGTCCGTGAGCGGATCTCGGCATTCCGCGCGGCGGGTGTCGGCACGCTCACGGTCATGCCGATGGCGTTCACCGTCGATGACCGCGTCGCCCAGCTGCGGGAGCTCGCCGAGCTCGCCGGCTGATCGCGGTCACCCGTGCGGATCTTCCTCGGTGCGTTCGGGGATCCTGGACACGCCTTCCCGATGATCGCCCTGGGGTCGCGGCTGGTCGAGCGCGGTCACGAGGTGTTGTGCGAAACATGGACGCGGTGGCGCGAAGACGCCGAGGCGGCTGGGATGGGCTTCGTCGCCGCCCCGGAGTATCCGGTGTTCCCCACTCGCGAGCGGCCGCTGCAGCCATACGAGGCGGTGGTCGAAGCGGCGCCGGTCACGCGCCGTGCCCTGGCCGCATTTGGAGCGGACGTCGTCGTCCATGACATCCTCACGCTGGCCCCGGCGCTGGCGGCGGAACTCGAGTCAGTTCCGGCGGCAACGCTGATCCCTCACCCCTTCCCCAGCGCCGCGCACGGTCTCCCGCCCTACGCGATCGGTGCCCGGCCGCCACGCACTGCCTTCGGTGCCGCGGTGTGGCGCGTGATGGAGCGGCCGGTCGAGCTCGGGCTGCGACGGGGGCGCGACGAGCTGAACGAAACGCGCGCGAAGCTGGGGCTGGCGCCCGTCGAGCGACTCTACGGCGGGATCAGCGACCGTCTGTGCATCGTCGGCACGTTTCCCCAGCTTGAGTACCCCCGCACGTGGCCGGCCCACATTCACATCGTCGGCCCGCTGTTGTGGGAGCCTCCCTTCGGTGAGGTGGAGCCGCCGCCCGGTGATGACCCGCTGGTGCTGGTGGCGCCCTCGACCGCGCAGGATCCGCACCACCGGCTCCTCCGCGCGGCGGTCGAGGGACTGCGTCGCGAGCGCGTGCGGGTGCTGGCCACATGGAACCGCCGGGCGCTCGGCGGCCCACTGGCCGTTCCCGCGAACACGCGTCTCGTCGAGTGGGTGTCGTACTCCCGGACGATGCCGCGCTGCGCACTCGTCATCAGCCATGCCGGCCACGGGACGCTCGCCCGTGCGCTGGCGTCTGGGGCGCCGGTGCTGGCCGTACCGCACTCGGGGGACATGGCAGAGAACGCAGCTCGGGCTGACTGGGCCGGCGTCGGCGTCAGACTGCCGTGGCGCCTGCTGTCACCGGCGACGTTGCGACTCGCGGCGCGCCGCGCGCTGGCCGACCCGCGCCGGCGCGCGGCCGCTCAGGAGCTGGCGATCTGGGGCTCCACGCACGATGGCGCAACGACGGCGGCTGAGCTGGTCGAGAAACTAGCCGCGGGTCAGTCGTCGTCGGCGTGATCGCGCACGTACGCGATCACTTCAGCCGTCCCGCTCTCGACCACGTCGACCGCCTCGCCGTAGCACGTGCAGAGCTCGACTACCGCGTGCTCGTCGGTGAGCTCGAGCGTGCGCCACTGCGCGCCGTGATCGGTCCACCGCTCGAGGTCCTCGACGGTGATTGATGGCCGGCGCTCCATCTGACCGGTCCGACCGCTCAGGACGACGCCGCTGCGCCCGCGGCCGCGCCAGTTCCCGCGGCGCCGGGCGGATGCGCGCGTGCCCAGTCGGCGATCTCATGCGAGCCCTGGACCACGGATCCGTCGTCGGTTACGAGCACCGGGACCCAATAGTTCCCGGTCAGCTTCTTGACCTCTCGCCGGCCGCGAGTCTGGTTGAACACTCCGGGCAGGAGGCCGAGGCCGTACGACTTGATGATCTCCGGCTCATGTCCGGCTTCACGGAGCGCTGCCGCGGCGTTCTTGCACGGATGACCACCGGGCCGCGGCGACGGGAAAAGGCCATAACAGATGTAGAGCTTCATCACGCCTCCCGGCCGGTTGTAGGGAGCTCCGGGGGTGGGACTCGAACCCACAACCCTTCGGTTAACAGCCGAATGCTCTGCCTGATTGAGCTACCCCGGATTATGGTGTAAGGATCCACTGCTTTCTGGTCAATGGATCTCGTGTTGCCGTGCGTCGTCGCCAACTCTAGCGGGAATCGCGATCACGCCGCTCTCGATCTCGGCGTGACAATTGGAGCACACCAGCACGCATTTGCGAGCCTCGTCGCGCAGCGCCTCCAACGACAACGCGGCGCCGTTCTGACTGATAGTCAGCCGCTTCTCATCGGGATCGAGGTGATGGAACTCGAGCGCACCCAGGTACCGGCCATAGCCGCACACGGCGCAGGATCCTCCAGCTTCGGCCACGAGCATCTCTTTCAACCGCCGGCGATGCCGAGCGACCGATTCCGATCGGCATCGCTTGCATCGGTAATAGCCGCTGCCTTCGATCCCGAACTCCGTTTCCCCGTGGCGACGGCAGCGCATAGTCACGGCTGCGAGCCCCGCCTCCTTCGCCCCTCGAAACTCACGTCGCGCTTCGGCGTTCACCGTGCGCAGCTCGTACCGTCCGAGCCAATGGCGCACAGTGGCCTTACTCCGATCCACCGCAAGCGCAATATCGGTGATCGACATGCCAGCGTCCACGAGCTCTGCCAGGCGCTCCCGAGCGATTGGGCCCCGCGCCGAATGCCTTTCGGCGTGGTTCGCAACTAGCCCGTACTTCTTCATCCAATAGGCCACGGTCGACGGGTGGCGGCCGAACCGCCTCGCAATCTCCGCCACGCTCAGCCCTCTGGCGAGCAGCAGCTCCAGCGATTCCTTGTCCACGTCGATTCCCTTGCTCCGGCAGTTATGACGGAACGTATGTTTGCATCCCGACCGGACGGAGAACCCCGGATTTCCAGGGGAAAATGCGTCAGAAGTGTGTCAATGCCCGCGCACGCCATGCGGCACATACGGCTCTTCCAGCCGCGCCGTCTCCTCGTCTGAGAGCGACAGCTGCTCGGCGGCCAGCGCGTCCTCGACGTGCTCGGCCTTGGTGGCGCCGATGATCGGGGCGGTGACCCCGGGCTTGCGCAGCAGCCAGGCGAGCGCGACCTGGGCCGGTGGCACCCCCCGCTCGCCGGCGACCTCGACGACGCGATCGACGATGTCGAAATCGGCATCCGAGTACAGGTGGTCGGCGAACGCGTCGGTGTTCGCGCGCGTGGTGCGCTTCTCTCCGCCGCGCGCCCGGTTGCCGGCGAGCACGCCACGCGCGAGGGGTGACCACGGGATGACCCCGACACCCAGGTCGATGCACTGGGGGATCATCTCGCGCTCCTCCTCGCGGTAGATCAGGTTGTAGTGGTTCTGCATCGAGACAAAAGGTGTCGCGGCGACACGCTGGGCCTTGGCGAACTGCCACGCATACATGCTGCTGGCGCCGATGTAGCGGGCCTTGCCGGCGCGGACGACGTCGTGCAGGGCGTCCATCGTCTCCTCGATCGGAGTGGTCGGGTCCCAGCGGTGGATCTGGTACAGGTCGACGTAGTCGAGCTCAAGCCGGTTCAGTGACGCGTCGATCGAGGCGAGGATGTGCTTGCGCGACAGTCCCCAGCCGTTCTCGCCCTCCATCGTCTTGCCCCACACCTTGGTCGCGACGACGTACTGGTCGCGGGTGTCGAACAGCCGCTTCAGCAGCCGCCCGGTGATCACCTCGCTCTGGCCGCCGTTGTAGACGTCGGCGGTATCGAAGAACGTGACCCCGCCCTCGACCGCGCAGCGCACGATCGGCTCTGCGCCCTCCTCGTCCAGCGTCCATTCGCGGTCCGGCGCCTTGCCGAAGCTCATCATCCCCAGGCAAACGCGCGAGACGCGCATCCCGGTCCGGCCGAGCTGCACCTGATCCATCTCAAACCTCCCAGCGTCGCGAGTCAGAAACCGTCGGTAGAACCGACACTAGACCGTGTGCTCGAGGCTCACGACGACATCGTGGATCTTTGCCATCACCTGCTCTCGCTCGCGCGCGAGCCGGGCGATGTCCATCGACCCATTCACACGCGCGCGGCGGATCGCCCGATCTAGTCGGCTGCGCTCGAGCACCAACCGCGCGTGCTCGACCCGCCCCGGCCCGACGTCCGGGGTGCGCCCTGCGCGGGCGACCAGGTCAGCGATGATCCGCGCCAGCTGCTCGTCGCCGTCGGGCAGATCGATCATCGGAGCCTCAGGGCGGGACATGATGTGGCGGGCGGCACGACGCATCGGCTCGCTGGTTAGCAGCTCGTCGACGTCGATCTCCTCGAGCACGCGCCGGCCCGCGCCGGGAACGGCGATGCACTGGACGAGGAACGTGCGCTCAGCCCGCCCATCGGGGTCAAGCGCGGGGAGCGTCGACGCGGGGTCTGGCGCCCGCTCGGGCGCGGTCTGAGCCACCGCCTTCCGCCCGGCCATCAGCGCGGCCAGCCGGGCCTCGGACAGCTCGAGCCGTCCTGCCACCCGTCGCAAGAGGTCCTCCCGGAGCGCGCTCGGAGGGACGTCCGCGAGCACTGGACCGAGCTCGGCGGCGGCACGGTCGCGTCCCTCGGCGCTCCCGAGCGCCGCCCCGCTCAGGATCCGCTCGACGTGGAACACGGCGAACGGCACCGAGCGCTCGACGAGCCCTGACAGCGCCCGGGGGCCGTCGCGGGCAAGCAGATCGGCCGGATCGAGTCCTTCCGGCAGCCCCACGACGCGCAGCTCCAGCTGATGACCGGAGGCGAGCTCTGACGCGCGCAGCATCGCGTTCTGGCCCGCGGAGTCGGCGTCGAGGCACAGCTCGAGCACGTGGGCGTGCTTCTCGAGTACGCGCAGCTGCTCCTCGGTGAACGACGTGCCCATGATCCCCACCGCGTTCGTCACGCCGGCTTGATGGAGCGCGAGCACGTCCGTGTAGCCCTCGGCCAGGACGGCCCGGTCGGCGCGGCTGGCGGCGCTCCGCGCGCGATCGATCCCGAACAGCTGCTCCCGCTTGTGGTAGACGTCGCTCTCGGGCGAGTTGATGTATTTCGCCCGCTCGTTGGCGCTCATCGCTCGCGCGCCAAAGCCGCACACACGGCCGCGGACGTCGGCCGACGGGAACATGATCCGGCTGCGGAAGCGGTCATACACGCTCCCCGGGCGAGACTGCGAGCGCTGCGCGAGCCCGCAGGCGAGGAGCTCCTCCTCGCTGAACCCGGCCTGACGGGAAGCGAGCAGCATCCGATCCCAGGCGCTCGGCGCATAGCCGACTCGGAAGTCGCGCAGGGTCCCCTCCGAAAGCCCGCGCCCGAGCAGATACGTGCGCGCATCAGCGGCCTCGCGCGCCTCCCACAGATACCGGGCGTAGTAGGTCGCAGCGCGGTCGAGCAGCTTGTGCAGCCGGTCGTACCGGGCCCGTCGGGCCGCGGCGGCGGGATCCTCGTCGAGCGTCTCGAGCTTCACGCCGAAACGGTCGGCCAGCGACTCCAACGCGCCGCGGAAGTCGAGGCCCTCGGTCTCCATCACGAAGTCGAACGGGTCGCCCGAGACGCCGCAGCCGAAGCAGTGGTAGTGCTTCTCGTGGGGGCGGACGTGGAAGGAGCCGGACCGCTCGTCGTGGAACGGGCACAGGCCGAAATAGCTGTCGACTCCCGCGCGCCGCAGCTCCCCCACCCGCGCCGACACCAGCGCCACCATGTCGACCGCCTCGCGGACGCGGTCCTTCGAGTCGGGCGTGTACCGGCTCACGGCGCGAACGAGACCGGCACGTTCAGCTCCTCGAACGCCCGGATGCAGAACCGGTCGGTCATCCCGGCGATGTAGTCGGTGACGCGTCGCCCGACCTCCCCCGCGGGGATCGACGAGGGAATCGTCTCCGGTGCGCCGCAGTAGTAATCGAACAGGGTTCGCATCATCCGCTCTATCTTGACGTGCTCTCGGCGGGCCTCGAGGCTGAGATAGACGCGCTCGAACATGAAGTTGCGGAGCTCGTCCATCGCCGCGGCGGCCTGGTCGCCCTGGACTATCTCCCCCGCCCGCTCCGAATGCTCGACCAGGTCGTGAACCAGCGCGTCGATTCGGTGAGAGCCCGTGTCACCCAGCACACCGATCGCCTCCGCCGGCAGATCATCGAGCGAGATCACGCCGGCCCGCACCGCGTCGTCGATGTCGTGGTTGATGTACGCGACCCGGTCGACGATCCGCACGATCATCCCCTCCAGGGTGGAGGGCCGGTCAGCCCGCCAGGAGTGGTTGACGATCCCATCGCGCACCGGCGCGGTCAGGTTCAGCGGCTCGAGCACCTCGACGACCCGCAGCGACTGCTCGTTGTGACGAAAACCCGAGCCGAACCGCGCGCTCATGCACCGGTCGAGCACATCCTCGCCGAGATGGCCGAACGGGGGATGGCCGAGGTCGTGGCCGAGGCCGATCGCCTCCACCAGATCCTCGTTGAGCCGCAAGGCCCGTGCGGCGGTACGGGCGACCTGGGTGACCTCGAGCGTGTGCGTCAGTCGGGTCCGATAGTGGTCGCCCGTCGGGGCCACGAACACCTGCGTCTTGTGCTTGAGCCGCCTGAACGCCTTGGAATGAACGATCCGGTCGCGGTCCCGCTGGAACGGCGTGCGCAGCCCACAGTCCAGCTCGGGGACGACGCGCTCGGCCGGATACGACCGTGTCGCCAGGCCCGACAGCGCCGCAGACTCGTGCTCGCGCACTCGCGCGGCAAAGGCCTCGGCCACAGGCCCGCTCGGATGTGAGGCGATGGTCGACATAACCACGATTCTGACAGCGCCAGGCGACACTGGCAGTCGCGTTGTCACTGATACGTGACACCTCTGTAGCAATTAGACTGGGCCGACAGCAAAGGGATGGCGTCTGCGGCTGTGAAACCGACTCGTTGGGCATGGACGTTCTTCGTCGCGCTGGTCGGCGGGCTCGCGTTCACGGCGTCCCCCGCGCAGGCGTGGCAGCCCGAAAGCGCGCCCTACGGTGTCGGCGAGCTCACGAACCAGTCGGTGAAGATGAGCGACGGTACGGTCCTCAGCGCCAACGTCTACTACCCCACGGACCCGAAGACGGGTCAGGAGGCCGCCGGGCCGTTCCCGGTGATCCTCACCCAGACGCCCTACGGCAAGGACGACGCCAAGTACGCCGGTGGGAGTGCGCTCTCAGAGCTCGCGGGCCAGAGCAACTACCTGATCCAGCGCGGTTACATCCAGGTGGTCGCCGACGTCCGAGGCACGGGCGGCTCCGAGGGCGAATGGGGCCTGTTCGATCCGGTCCAGGGGACCGACGGGGCGACGCTCGTGAACTGGTCGGCCGCCCTCCCTCACTCTGACGGCAAGGTCGGCCTGCTCGGCGCGTCCTATCTCGGGATAGACCAGTTCGCGACCGCTGTTGACGCGGGCCCGGCACACGTCAAGGCGATGTTTCCGATCATCTCGGGCAACGACATCTACAAGGACACGGCGTTCGCGGGTGGCTTTCCGGACATCGAGTTCTCAAGCTTCTACCTCGCACTGACCGGCAGCCTCAACCTGCTGCTCCCCGCCGGCGAGGGGAACTCCGACCTGGTCACGGCACTCACACAGCACGTCAAAGACCTGTCCGACTTCGACGCCTCGCTGGTGGCGAACATCGAAACGGGTGGCGACCAGGCGTACGACGGCAGCTACTGGCAGGACCGCAGCCCGGTCAACGACATCGCGCAGATCGTCAAGGACAACATCCCGGCCTTCCTCGTAGGGGGCTGGTACGACCTGTTCCAGCGGGGAGAGCCGCTCAACTACTCGAGCTTCCAGAACGCCTGGGACCACCGGCCTGTGCTGGCGCAGATGGCTCCGAACCAGCCCGTCACTTCCCGCTACCAGCTGATCCAGGGACCGTGGTACCACGTCACCGCGGGGACCGGCCTCGACTACCACGGGCTGAATATGGACGGCGTCGAGCTGGCGTGGTTCGACCACTGGCTCAAAGGGATCGACACCGGGATCACGGACACCACGACGCCGTTGCACCTCGAGGATCTCGCCACCGGCAAGTACGCCGATGCGTCTCGTTATCCGCTCAACCAGGCAACGCCAACCACGTATTACCTGCAGCCGCACGCCGGGCTCGACACGGCCGCCCCCGCCGGCGCCCCGAAACCCGATCAACTGGTGTTCACCGGCACCCAGATCCCGTGCACGAACGCGACCGAGCAGTGGGCCGCCGGCCTCGGCGTGCTGGCGCTGTCGGTCTTCGGCATCACCGATCCCTGCACGACCAACGACATCCTCTCCCAACTCGGGCCGGGCACGCAGACCTACACCACCGCTCCGTTCAAGACCGCAACGACACTCGCCGGGCCGATCGGCGCGACGCTGTATGCGACCGCGACGACGACGGACACCGAATGGGTCGTGCAGATCTCAGACGTCGCTCCGGACGGGAGCTCCAAACCGTTGACCTCCGGGCTGCTCGAGGGTGACCAGCGGGCGATCGATCCGAGCCAGACGTGGTACGGCGCCAACGGCGATCCGCTGCTCCCGTTTCACGCCTACACGAAGGCCTCGGCGGCCCCGGTGATTCCGGGCAAGGTGACGCGCTACGACGTCGAGGTGTTCCCGACGTTCGACACCCTCGGGCCGGGCCATCGGCTGCGCGTGACGATCGCCACCTCGGACTTCCCGCACGCGCTGCCCACGGTGCTCCAGATCCCCCACCTGGTCGGCGGCATCTACAACCTCGAGCACTCGGCGGCATACCCATCGAGTGTCGAGCTGCCGCTGGCGCAACCGGCGTCGTTCACGACCGCGACCAGAACTGCGCTCGGCTGTCCCGCACCGACCGGACGGCTAGCCGGAACGCAGCTGGGCCCGGTGAAGCTCGGCGACACACGGACACAAGCCCGCAACGCATTGCGATTCAGCTCAAACCGCGGGCGCCGCTATATGGACTTCTTCTGCCTGTCGAGGAGCGGCATCCGGATCGGATACCCGTCGCCCAAGCTGCTGAAGACGCTGAAGCGCTCACAGCGGGTCCGCTACAGCGGCCGGGCCGTCCTGATCCTCACCGCCAACCGCCACTTCACCCTGCGCGGCATCCGGCTCGGGTCGCGGGTCAGCCGCCGCCTGGGCAAGCCGTTCAAGGTCGGGCTCAACACCTGGTATCTGATCGGCAACGGTCCCAGCCGCGGGATCCTCAAGACTCGCCACGGCCAGATCCAGGAGATCGGGGTGGCCAACAAGGCCTTGACCGCGGGGCGCGCCCGTGCGCGGCGGTTCCTCGCGAGCTTCAGCTAGCTAAGTACTGGCCGCAGCCTCACCTGGGCATGATGCTCAGCCGTTTCCGTGATCGCGCGCTCGACCTGACGGAGCGTCCGCTCTGAGCCGTCGGGGGCGTCGGCGAGCGATTGCCCCAACGCCGCGACCAGGAACAGGTAGGACTCCTCATCGAGCGGGAAAGCGGCGGCCTCGCAGGCACTGCAGACGACCCCGCCGGCGGCCGCGGAGAATCCGCCCAGGTGTTCGGCCTCGCCACAGGCGGCACAGGCGGCGAGCTGAGGCACGATCCCCGCGACGAGCAACAGCTTCAGCCGGAACGCGAGACCGTTGCCGGGCCGTCCGTGACCAGGGTCGCCGGCGAGCAGCGCGAGCTCGTTGGCAAGCAGCGTGAACACCTCGGGATGGGGATCGTCCGTCTCGAACAGGCGCGCGACCGCATCGCACGCCCGCGACGCGGCGTCGAGCGTCGCTGCCGACTCCCTGATCCCGGCGTGCGCGGCGACGGTGTCCGCGCCGGTGATCGAGTACAGCTCACCGCGGCCTTCGCGCAGCACGAGCCGCACTCGGAAGAACGGCTCCAGCCGCGCCCCGAAGCGGCTCTTGGCGCGCCGTGCACCCTTGGCGATCGCACCGATCCGGCCGTGCCGTGGCGTGTACAGATGGAGGATCCGGTCCGCCTCTCCGTAACGGATCGATCTCAGGACAATCGCCTCGGTCTCTACAAGCGCTTGCAAAATAGGGCTATATATAATGAAGTTATGGCGTCGGTCACCGTCTACACGACGGAGCACTGCTCGCGTTGCGTCACGGCCAAAGCGCTTTTGACCAAGCGTGGCGTGACCTTCGATGAGATCAATCTGGCAAAGGACCCGGACGGTCGCGATGAGCTTGCGCGCCGGACCGGGATGATCACGTTCCCGCAGATCGTGGTCGACGAGCAGACGATCGGGGGGCTCGACGAGCTGATCGCCGCCGACCGCGACGGCCGGCTCAAGGCACTGGTCGGAGCCGACTCCGCGTAAGACGCGGCCGCGGCTGGCAGCGCTCGCACACGTAGGTTCCCCTCCCCCCAACGACGATCTTGCGGATCGGAGTGCCGCAGTGCCCACACGGCTCCCCGGCGCGGGTGTGGACCAAAAACCGGTCCTGGAAGGACCCCCGGGCGCCGTCGATGTGGCGAAAGTCGTCGATTGAGGCGCCCTTGGCGTCGATGCCCGCCTGCAGCGCCTCCTCGATCCCCTCGTGGAGCGCCACCCACTGCGGCCCAGTCAGCTTGCCCGCTTCGCGCAGCGGATGGATCCGCGCGCGAAACAGCGCCTCGTCGGCGTAGATGTTTCCGACCCCGGCGATCCGCCGCTGGTCGAGTACGAAGGCCTTGATCGGTGCATGGCGGCCCCGGGCCATCGAGCGCAGATGCTCAGGGGTGAACTCGGGCGAGAAGGGCTCCACGCCGAGCCGCGCCGCCAGGTACGCATCGCGCGCCCGCGCGCCGAAGACGAGATGCCCGGTCCCGAACCGGCGCGGGTCCGCGTACACGACCCGGTGGCCCGCGTTGAGCTCGAATATCACCCTCGTATGGACCGGATCGGCGGGGGGATCGAACAAGAACGAGCCGGTCATCCGCAGGTGGGTGATCAAGAAACGGTCCTCGGAGAGCTCCCAGATCAGATATTTGCCGTAGCGCCGCAAACGGTCGATGCCGGCCCCCGCCAGCGCGCCTTCCACCGGCTCAGGCGGGTCCGGCCGGGTCCAGCGCCAATCCAAGATCGACGCGCGGACGATCCTGAGCCCCTCCACGGCCGGCGCGAGCTGTCGGCGGATCGTCTCTACCTCTGGGAGCTCGGGCATCCGATCACGCTCCGGACGCCAACAGCCTCAGTGAATGGTTGAGCGGTGAGAAGACGTAGTGGTCGGCGATACGGAAGAGCGCCAGCGGCGCGTACTCCTCGATCACGATCTCCTTGCCGGCCGTGAACAGGTGGAGCGAGCGAACTCGGCGGCGCGCGCCGGCGAGTGATTCCAGAGCGTCGAGCACGACTGCGTTGACCCCGCCGACGCGCGTCAGCTTGGAGCGGATCACCTGCAGCGTTCTATCGCGGCTGCGCGCGGCAGCGATCAGACGACCGCGTGCCCCTGCGAGCGATGGCACGGTGCTCGCCAGGGATCCACTCGACCGGTACGTCCGCAAGGTGATCCCCGCCGACGCCGAGGCGATCGCGTCGAACCGCGGGCCGTTCACCCGGGTCCAGTTCTTCGGCGCGAAGAAGCTCACGCCGATATCGCGGAACGAGAGCCGGACATACGATCGCGGGGGGGCAGGCACGCTGACGTTCGGGACGGGCGCTCTCGACTCGCCGCAGCCGGCGAGCATGAGCGCCAGCGCCGCGCCGGCGATGGCCAGCCCACCTCTACCCACGCCGCGGATCCCGCGCGGCCTTTGTCCGTATCCGGGCTGGCTCAGTCCTCGCCGTCCCAATAGTCGAGCGGCTCGAGCCGCGCGATCAGCCCCACCCCGCCGAACAGGATCTTGTTCGAGTCGGGGTAGTAACAGATGTCATTCGGGAACCGCGGCCCATACGCCAGGTAGGTCAACCCGCCCTGATCAGCGCGAAACGCGTGGGCCACACCGCTGGCCGCTGGGCGCGAGACCACGTGCCCCGGCCTCACCGCCACCTCGTCGTCGCCGATCAGCGCGACGCCGCCGCCTCCCAGCACCACGAAGATCTCCTCCTCGAGCGAGTGGCAATGCCGCGGCGCCGACAGCTTGCCTGGTAGCACTTCGACATGCTGGAGGCCGGTCGTGACCGATCCCGCGGCGACCCCGAGATTGCGGCGGGTGCGGCCAATTCGGGGGCGATCCATGAGCTTGGGCTCGACCGCGTCGAGATTGACGACCGTCGATGGCCGCGGCCCGGGCTCCGAGGACAGCTCGGGCGGCCCGAGCTCCGATTCCCGGACAAACTGGAGTGGCATGCCGTCGATCGCGCCCGAGACGCTCTCGACGAAGCGGCTGCCGACCAGCGACATCTCCAACCGCGGGAAACGCACACTCTCGTCGTACTCCCTAGGCCCGAACGCGAGCAGATCGATGCCTCCCTCGAGGGCGTGAATCGTGTGGGCGCCGCGGCGGGCGAGATACACGACGCAGTCCCCGGCCCGGATCTCCGCCGTCTTGCCGGCCTGCCACGACAACCCGCGGCCGGCCAGCACATAGAAGATCTCCTCCTGGCGGCCGTGCTCGTGGGCAGGAGTCGACCACGCGCCCTCAGGAAGCTGGATCCGGCGTACGCCGACCGTCTGACAGCCAGCCGACTCGCCGAGATATGACCACGTCCCGCGGATGTGGCCGACCTCGAACGCGTGGGTCTTCGCCTCGTCGAAGTGCGTCAGGCCCATCGGCCCAGCGTACCGGGCTAGCCGCGGCGCCCTGGCCTACCGCTCGAGCTGGGCTCGGGGATGGGCCTCGAAATACACCTCGCGCAGCCGGCCGGCCGAGAGGTGGGTGTAGATCTGCGTGGTGCCGATGTCGGCGTGCCCGAGCATCTCCTGGAGCGATCGCAGGTCGCAGCCCCCGGCCAGCAGGTGGGTCGCGAACGTGTGGCGGAGCGTGTGCGGGCTCATCCGGTGCTCCAGGCCGGCGCTCTGCGCGTGGCGCTGGACGATCTTGTAGAGCCCTTGGCGAGAGAGACCCTGCCCGCGCTGGTTGACAAACACGTGGGGCTCGTCGCGCAACCCTACGAGCCGCGGCCGTCCTCGCTCGAGATACGCCTTCAGCGCGTCGACCGCCGTCCGCCCGATCGGCACGATCCGTTCCTTCGAGCCCTTGCCGCGGGCGCGGAGGATCCCATCCTCGAGATCGAGCTCCGCCAGCTCGAGCGCCGTCGCCTCCGAAGCGCGCAGGCCGCAGGCGTACATCGTCTCGAGGAGCGCTCGGTCGCGAAGCCCGGCGGGATCGCTGCCCTGCGGCTGGGCGAGCAGGCGCGCGACCTCATCTCGCGAGAGCACCTTCGGCAGCCGGGCGCGCGACCGCGGTGGGCGCAGCTCGCTGGTCGGGTCGTGTTCGAGGATCTGCTCGCGGCGCAGGTGACGGTAGAAGGAGCGCAGGCAGGCGATCTTTCGCTGGAGCGTGGCCGCGGCAACGGGCGGCTTGCCCTCGCGGCCGTCCGCCATCTCCGAGACGAACGAAGCCAGCACCACCGGAGTGACTTCGAGCGGGTCGACGCCCGCCCGGGTGAGGAACTCACCAAACTGCTGGAGGTCCGAGCGGTACGCCTCGAGCGTGTTGCGCGACAGGCCACGCTCGAGCTCGAGATAGGCGAGGAAGTCGAGCGTCAGGTCGGTCAGCCGGCGAGCGGGAGCGGCTGCGTCGGTCGTCGCCATGGGCACGTATTCGCGCCGCGGGGCGACCCTCCTCTACCCGCGGCGGCGCAGCAGCCAGAGCAAAGCGATGAGCGACTTCGAATCCTCGCACTGCTCGATCGCGCGATCGAGCTCCTGCAGCGGCCAGGGCACGACCTCGATCCGCTCGTCCTCGTCGGCCTCGCCGGCGCAGTCCGACAGATCGGTGGCCAGGAACAGCCACACCCGCTCGTTGGTGAATCCCGGGCTGGTCCAGAAGGAGTTGATCTCCTCCCACTGAGACGCTTGCTTGCCGATCTCCTCGGCGAGCTCGCGCTTGGCGGTCTGCAGCGGGGACTCGCCGGCCACATCGAGCTTGCCGGCCGGAACTTCGAGCGACGCGGTGTCGTCAACCACCTCGCGCGGCTGGCGGGTCAGCCACACGAACTGGTCGTCAACCGCCAGCACGCCCACGGCCCCGGGATGGGAGATCTTCTCGCGCGTCACCTCGGCCCCGTCGGCAAAGCGGTAGCGCTCGACGGACACGGTGGCGATCTTGCCCTCGTACTTGAGCTCGCCGCCCAGCGGCTGGAATTCCATCGCGCTCACGCCGGCCCCCTCCCAGCCTGCTCAACCAGGGCGATCGCGACCTCGAGGAGACCCTCGAGGGCGTCGGCGCTGACGCGCTCCTCGGGCTCGTGGTTGCGCTCGGTCCCGTCGGCAAGGTTGAGACAGGGAAAGCCGCGGGCTCTGAACGCGTTCGCGTCCGACCCGCCGCCACTGACGATCGGCTTGGGCTCATAGCCGCAGGCCCGTAACGCGCGCTGCGCGAGCTCGAGTTCGGGAGCCCGTGAGGCGACCCGGTAACCCTCGAACATCGTCGTGACGATCACGTCGAGGTCGCACTCCTGCGCGTTGACCGCGTCCTGGAGCGCGTCGACCATCTTCGTGGTCTGTCCCTGCACGCGACCGCTGTCGTGGCCGCGCACCTCGGCCTCGATCCGGCAGCGCTCGGGCACGACGTTGGCCGCGGTGCCCCCGGCGATCGTGCCCACGTTGGCGGTCGTCTCCGAATCAAGGCGGCCGAGCTCCATCGCGGCGATCGCGCGGCCGGCGGCCACGATCGCGCTTCTCCCCTCCTCCGGGCGCACGCCGGCGTGGGCGGCACGGCCCCGGACGATCGCCTCGATCCGGTGGTAGGTCGGAGAAGCGGTCACGATCTCGCCGATTGGGGTCGCATGGTCGAACACATACCCGAACCGGCTCTGCAGCCGACCTAGGTCGAAGGCTTTGGCCCCATGCAGGCCGGTTTCCTCCGAGATCGTGAACAGCAGCTCGATGCCCACCGGCGGTGGCAGGACCCCGGCGGCGCCGTACCGGCGCGCGAGCCCAAGCAGGACCGCGACCGCAGCCTTGTCGTCGGCGCCGAGGATCCCCTCGTTCGCGTTCGTCCACCCTCCGTCGACTCGGATCGGCTCGATCGGGGCGAGCGGCGGAACCGTGTCCATGTGCGCGCAGAGCAGAATCGCTCCGGCCCCCTCCCCCTCGTTCTCGCTCTCGCCCCGGATCCGGGTGAACACATTCCCGGCGCTGGACCCCACGAGCCGGCCCGCATCGTCCTCGTCTGACGCCAGGCCGATCGTATCGAGCTCGGAGCGCACCCGGTCCGCGAGCCTTCGCTCGTCGCCGGTCGGGCTCTCGATCGCGCAGAGCGCGGCGAATGTCTCGTGGAGCTGCTCGCGCTCGCCGTCGGTGGCGCGCCTCACCGCGGAGTGCGAGCCACGTCACCCTCGGCGGGCGGCGCGGCCGCAGAACCGCTCTCCGCGTGCTCAAGCGCGGCGCCGACGAACTCGCGGAACAGGGGCGCCGGCCGCTGGGGACGGGACTTGAACTCAGGATGGAACTGCGAAGCGACGTAGAACGGATGGGCGTCGCGCTCGAGCTCGATCACCTCGACCAGCCGCTCATCCGGCGAGGTCCCGCTGCACACGAGGCCCACCGCCTCGAGCCTGCGGCGCAGATGGTTGTTGACCTCATAGCGATGCCGGTGGCGCTCGTAGACGACCGGCTCGGTGTACAGCTCCCGCGCGACGGTGCCCTCGTGAAGCTTGACCGGATCCGCCCCGAGCCGCATCGTCCCCCCCATGTCGGCGATCTCCTTCTGCTCGGGCAGCAGGTCGATCACGGGGAACGGAGTCTCGATGTCCATCTCGGTCGAGTTCGCGCCATCCATGCCCGCGACGTGACGGGCGAACTCGGACACCGCCACGTGCATGCCCAAGCAAATGCCGAGGTACGGGATCTTCGACTCGCGGGCAATCTGCGCGGCCCGGATCTTCCCCTCCCACCCGCGTCCGCCAAAGCCACCGGGGATCAGGATTCCGGCCGCCTGCTTGAGCTGCGCGGCGACCTCCGGCTCGGCGACGGTCTCGGAGTCAACCCAGTCGATCTCGACCCTTGCCCCATGGTGGATCGCCGCGTGACGGAGCGCCTCGGCAACCGAGAGGTAAGCATCCTCGAGCTGGACGTACTTGCCGACGAGGGCGATCTTGACCGTTCGCTCAGCGGCGGCGGCGCGGTTGACCCACGCCTCCCAGCCGGTCAGGTCCGGCGCGGGAGCGTCGATCCCGAAGTGCTCGCGAAGAATGAAGTCATCGACGCCCTCGTGGTTGAACACGAGCGGCACGCCATAGATGTCGGGGACGTCGCGCCCGGAGACGACTGCCTCGACCGGGAGGCTGGCGAACAGGGCGATCTTGCGTCGGATGTCCTGTGACAGCGCCGACTCGGATCGGCACACGACCATGTCCGGCGCGATCCCGATGCGGCGCAGTTCGTTCACGGAGTGCTGCGTCGGCTTGGTCTTCAACTCCCCGGCGTGTCCGATGTACGGAACCAGCGTGAGGTGGATGAACATGCACCGGCGGCGACCGACGTCGACCGGGAACTGCCGGATCGCCTCGAGGAACGGCAGCGACTCGATGTCGCCCACGGTGCCGCCGATCTCGGTGATGACGAAGTCGACCTCGCTGGACTCGGCCATCAACTTGATCCGCTGCTTGATCTCATCGGTGATGTGCGGGACTACCTGGACGGTCGCGCCCAGATAGTCGCCGCGCCGCTCGCGGCGGATCACGGTGTTGTAAATGCCGCCGGCCGTGACGTTTGACGCGCGGCTCGTGTTCGCATCGGTGAACCGCTCGTAGTGACCGAGATCGAGATCCGTTTCGGCGCCGTCCTCAGTGACGAACACCTCGCCGTGCTGATACGGCGACATCGTCCCCGGATCGACGTTGATGTACGGATCGAACTTCTGCAGCTGCACGTCGAGGCCACGGGCGACGAGCAGGCGGCCGATCGAGGCGGCCGCGATACCCTTGCCGAGCGAGGAGACAACCCCGCCGGTGATGAAGATGAAGCGCGTCTCTGAGCGGGAGTCTTGGGCCATGAATTCGTCCGTCTTGCGAGTGTATTAGCGGGGTGTGTCCAAGTTAGCGGGAGTCGCGGACAGCCTGGGGTCGCCATCGCGCATTGAGCGGGTTTAAGCGCTTCTGCCCAGACTCTAAGCAGCCCGAAGCAGCGAGCGCGCGTGCTCGCCCGCAGCCTGATCGTCGCCGCCGGCCCCCAACATCCGCACCAGCTCGGAAACGATCTCCTCGCCGGCGAGCGGCTCGACGGCGGTGGTCGACACCTTCCCGCGCCCCTCCTTGACAATCCGGAAGTGGCGCTCGGCGAGCGAGGCCACCTGCGGCAAGTGGGTGATGCACAGGATCTGCCGTCCCGCCGCCAGCGCCCGCAGGTGCTCGCCGACGGCGCGAGCAGTGTGGCCGCCGATCCCAGCGTCGATCTCATCGAACACGAGCAGCGATCCGGCCTGGGCGGCCGGGCCTGAGTGCGCGACGCTGAGCAGCGCCAGCATCACCCGCGACAGCTCGCCGCCCGAGGCGGTCTCGCGCAGCGGTGCCGCCGGCACGCCGGCATTCGGCGCGATCAGCAACTCGACCGTATCGGCGCCAGTCGGACCGCAGCCCTCCGGGCGCGGGGCCAGCTCCACCTCGAACGAGGCGTCCGCCATCGCCAGGTCGGCCAGTCGCTTGCGCACCGCGACCGCGAGCTTCGGGGCCGCCGCGGCCCGCGCCGAGTGCAGGTCCCCGGCGAGGACGTCGAGGTCGCGCTGGGCGGCGGCGAGCCAGAGCTCCGCCTCCTCGAGCGACACCTCCGCCCGCTCGAGCTCCGCCCGCCGCGCCCGGCACCGCTCGGCATGGGCCAGCACCTCGGCGATCGTTCCGCCGTGCTTGCGCTCGAGCCGCGCCAACAGCGCCAGTCTCTCTTCGGTCTGTTCGAGCATTCCCGGGCCGCCGCCCTCCAGCGACAGCAGGTAGCCGCGGAGCTCGCCGCCGGCGTCCTCGGCCTCGTAGCGAAGCGCTGCGAGCCGCTCCGCCAGCACCGAGAGCGAGGCGTCGAGCGCCGCCGCGGCCTCCAGCGCGGCCGCGGCGTCGGCCAGTCTTTCCACCGCTCCCCCGCCCTCCTCGGGAGCGAGCAGCTCGGATGCTCCGGCTACGCCGCCCCGCAGCGCCTCGAGGTTGCGCAGACGATCGCGGTCCCGGATCAGTGTCTCGGCCTCCTCGACGCTCGGGTCTGCCGCCTCGATCTCGTCGAGCTCGAACGCCAACAGGTCGAGCTCGCGCTCCCGGGCTCCGGCGAGGCCCCGCAGCTCTTGCACCCGTGCGGTCAGCTCCCGGACCCGGCCGTGGCCTTCGCGCACTCGATCGCGCAGCTCCAGCTGCCGGCGGCCGCAGTAGGCGTCAAGGATCTCCAGCTGCGCGCCTGAGAGCATCAGCTTGCGGTGCTCGTGCTGGCCATAGAACGCCAGAGCCCGGCCGCCCAGCTCGCGCAGGTCTGCGACGGTACCCGAGCGTCCGCACACGTACGCGCGCGTGCGCCCGTCCGGCCACACCCGCCGGGCCAGCACGAGCTCCTGGCCATCGGTCGGGATCCGCTCGTCGGTGGCGGCGTCGACCCCCGGCGGGAGCGAGAACACGCCCTCGACGTAAGCCTCCGCGGCGCCGGGCCGGACGATCCCGCTCCGGGCCTTGCCGCCGAGCAACAGATCGAGGGCGTGGGCGAGCAGCGTCTTGCCGGCGCCGGTCTCGCCGGTCAGCACGTTTAGCCCCGGCGCCAGCCGCAGCTCAGCGTGCTCCATCAGCAAAAGATTCTCGACTCGCAGCTCGTGAAGCACGCGCCACGGTCTACCAGCGCGGGAAGACGGATCTCTACGGCGCGCTGGCCAGGCGGCCGAACTTCTCCCGCAACCGCTCGTAGAAGCTCGTTCCCGGTAGCTGCGCCAGGCACCCCTGGCCTTCGACGAAGCGAACGCTGATCTCCTCGTGGGGCGGGAGCGTGCAGACCGGACGACCATCGATCGTCACGTCGACGTCCTCCTCCTGGGAGCGATTGAGGACCGACAGAACATCGGTGGGCGCGACCACGAGCGCCCGCGCGGTCAGCGAGTGCGGGGCGATGAACGAGACGACGATCCCGGCCACGCCCCACGCCATCACCGGCCCGCCGTTGGCCAGGTTGTATCCGGTTGAGCCGGCCGGCGTGGCGACCACGAGCCCGTCGCAGCGCACGCGCCCGACCTCGTCCTTGCCGACCGCGTACGCGAGGTCGGCCACCCGCTTGCCGGGCTGGCGGTGCATAGACACGTCGTTGATCGCCAACCATCGGCCGCGGTCCCCGGCGACCTCGATCGCGGGCAGCGCCAGCACCTCGAAATCCCCGGCGAACGCGCGCTCGAATCCCTTCTCCGCGTCCTCCCGCTCGACCGTGGCGAGGAACCCGATCTCGCCGTAGTTGACGGCGAACACGGGCACCCCGGTTCCGGCGTAGGTCCGCAGCGCGTTCAGGATCGTGCCGTCGCCGCCAAGTGCGAAGCAGATATCGACGCCCTCCTCGACAGGGGCGTACAGCTCCAATCCGGGCGCCGGGGCGAGCTTGTGCTTCTCGGACTCCGCCGTATCGAGCCGTAGCTCCGCGCCGGACGCGCGGGCGAGTTCGAGCAGCCGGGCGATGGCCGGCGCCGTCTCCTCCGGGCGACGGTGAGTGAACAGGGTCGCAGTACGGATCGGCCCCGCCATCACGACTCCACCGCTGCCGCGGACCGCTCGATGCCGCCGGCGTCCAACGCGCCCGGGCGGCCGCCCTCCGCCAGCCAGACGAACGTTTCGAGATTGCCCTTCGGGCCGGGGAGCCCCGAGCTCGCGTAGCCGAGCACCGATGCACCCCCGTGCGCTGCCTCGCGCCCCACGGCGATCAGCGCGCCGCGACGCGCGGCTCGGTCGCGCACGACCCCTCCCTTACCGACGGCTTCGCGTCCGACCTCGAACTGGGGCTTGACCATGGCCAGGCAGTCGAACCGGGGCGCCGCGCACGCCAGCACCGCCGGAAGCACCTTCGATACGGAGATGAAGGAGACGTCGATCACGATCAGGGCGGGAGCGTACGGTAGCCGTGCCGGCGTGAGCGCGCGGGCATTGCACCGCTCGAGCACGGTGACGCGCGGATCGTTGCGCAGCCGCCAATGCAGCTCGCCGTAGGCGACGTCCAGGGCCACCACATGCGAGGCCCCGCGCTGGAGCAGACAGTCAGTGAACCCGCCGGTCGAGGCGCCGATGTCGAGTGCCTGGGCGCCGGCCACCGTAACCCCGAGCGCGTCGAGCGCGTTGGCCAGCTTGATCCCGCCTCGCGAGGCGAACCGCGCCGGCGCGACCACGTCCACCTCGATGTCCGAGGGCACCAGCTGCCCGGCCTTCTCGGCCCGACGCCGCTCGGCGCCGAGCAGCACATCGCCGGCGAGCACCGAGGCCGCGGCGCGGCTGCGCGACTCGAACAGGCCGCGCTCGAACAGCAGGTGGTCAAGTCTCACTTTGGCCGTTTTCACATCCCGAACGGTACGTGATCGACATCACAGTCAAAACGAGGGTTTCGAGCCACGCTTAATCCATCATGAGAACCAGAGGTGTAAGCCTTCCGGCCCACGGCACGGTCGAGTTGATCGCGGGACTGGCGGCGCTCGCCGCGCCCGTCATCTTCGGCTTCGGCGCGGCCGGAATCGTCGTCTCGGTCGTGCTCGGAGCGCTGCTGATGGGAATGGGCATGTCCCTGCAGGGGCAACTCGGTCCCGGCGTCGCCTGGCACGGCGGCTTCGACAGCGCACTGCTCATCCTGACCGCGCTGGCCGCGCTCGGACTGGCGATCGCCGGGGATCGTGGCGCCGCCGCGTTCCTGGCCGCACTGGTTGTGATCCAGGCGCTGCTGAGCTTCACCACCCGCTACGTCGCGGCGGGCTCGGGCTGACAGGCCCACAGAACTTCCTCCCAGCGATCTAACGCAGATACATCTCTCCTCCCTGGAACGGCCCGCTTTTAGCGGGTCGTTCCACTTAAGTCGAAGACTCAGACCGCGTGACCGGTGAACTCGGAGACCGCAGCCTCGACCCGCTCGGCAATTCGCTCGCCGGTGAAACCAACCTCTTCGTGCAACAGCTTCGGCGTTCCGTGCGTGACATACCGGTCCGGCAGGCCGACGCGGAGAATCCTCGGCGGTGTCACACCGGCGTCGGAGAGCGTCTCCCAGACGGCGGAGCCGAACCCGCCGGCGAGTACCCCCTCCTCCACCGTCACGAGCAGCTCGTGCTCGGCTGCGAGCTGCGCCGCCAGGCCCACGTCGATCGGTTTGGCGAAGCGGGCGTCGGCCACGGTTGCTTCGATCCCGCGGTCCGCCAGCAGTGACGCAGCCTCCAGCGCCTTGCCGACGCCGGTTCCATACCCGAGCAACGCGACCCGATCGCCCTCGCGGAGGATCTCACCGGTACCGATGGGGAGCTCGCGCGGAGCGGTCGGCAGCTCGATGCCGATGCCGGCGCCACGCGGATAGCGCAGGCCGACAGGGCCGTCGTCGTGGGCGAGGGCGGTGCGCAGCATGTGCACCAGCATCGCCTCGTCACGCGGAGCCATCAGCACGATGTTCGGCAAGCACCGCAGGTAGGCGATGTCGAACATCCCGTGGTGGGTCGGTCCGTCGTCGCCGACCAGCCCGGCCCGGTCCATCGCGAACACGACGTTGAGCTTCTGCAGGCAGACGTCGTGGACGATCTGGTCAAACGCGCGCTGGAGGAAGGTCGAGTAGATCGCCGCCACCGGTTTGCACCCCTGCAGCGCCAGCCCGGCGGCAAACAACACCGCCTGCTGCTCGGCAATGCCGACGTCGTAGTAGCGCTCTGGCAATTCGCGCTGGAGGATGTTCAAGCCGGTGCCGGAGTTCATCGCGGCCGTGATCCCGATCACCCGCTCGTCGCGGCGGCACTCGTCCACGAGCGCGTTGCCGAACACGGTCGTGTACTGCGGCGCCGGAGCCGCCGCGGCCGGCGCCGAGGCGGGCTTGGCGGCGGGGGCGCCGTTGGCGATCGACTTCGGTTTCGCGGCGTGCCACTGCTCCATCCCCTCCAGCCCGCCCTCCTCGGCGGCCGCGAACCCCTTGCCCTTGACCGTCGCGCAATGGACGACGACGGGTCGCTCGGCGGCGAGGGCCTCGCGGAGCGCGCGCCGTAGCTCGCGCACGTCGTGACCGTCGATCACGCCCATGTAGGCCCAGTCGAGCTCCTCCCACCAGAGCCCGGGCGCCCAGAAGGCCTTGAGCGACTCCTTCACGTGGGGACCCAGGCGCTCGAACGCCGAACCGATACCCACCGGCAGCTTCGTCAGCCCGCCCTCGACGCCCTCGCGCGCGTGCCACAGCTTCGGGTTCAGCCGCACGCGGTTGAAGTACCTGGACAGCGCGCCAACGTTCGGCGCGATCGACATCCCGTTGTCGTTCAGCAGCACGACGATCGGGGTCCCCTCGCCGCCCGCCTGATGGACCGCCTCAAAGGCGACGCCTCCGGTCATGGCGCCGTCGCCGATGACCGCGACGACCTTGCCTTCTTCACCGTAGCCGCGACGCATCGCCTCCTTGATCCCGACCGCGTAGCCGATCGCGGTCGAGGCGTGGCCGGCACCCATGATGTCGTGCTCGGACTCGTGGATCGCGCAGAACGGCGCCAGCCCCTCGTACTGGCGAATCGTCTGCAGCTGGTCTCGGCGCCCGGTCAGGATCTTGTGGGGATAGGCCTGATGGCCGACGTCCCAGAGGATCTTGTCGCGCGGGGAATCGAGCAGAGAGTGCAGCGCCACGGCGATCTCGCACGTCCCGAGGTTGGCGCCGAAATGGCCGCCGATCTCGCCGACGGTGTCGATGATGTGCTCGCGCACCTCCTGCGCGAGGAGCTGGAGCTGCTCGTCGGTAAGCGCGTGGAGGTCCTGCGGACGGTCGATCGAGTTCAGGAGCTGGATCATCAGTAGCTGCGGTTGGCGATGAAGTCGGTTATCTGCTCAAGTGCGGTCGGATCGCCGGGCGCCGCCTGAGCCAGTGCCTCGCGGGCGCGGCGGTGCGACTCGGCGGCCAGCTCGCGCGCTCCGTCGAGGCCGAACTCGGTCACGTACGTCCGCTTACCCAGCCGCTCATCGCTGCCCTGCGGCTTACCCAGCGTGGCGTCTGAGCCGGTCACATCGAGGATGTCGTCGACAATCTGGAACAGCACGCCGAGCTCGCTGGCAAAGGTGCGAAACGATGAGATTGTGGCACGTTTGTGCGAGCCGCCGAGGAGCAGCACGCACTCGATGCTGGAAGCGATCAGCTGACCGGTTTTCAGCTCATGGAGGTGGCGCAGCCCCTCCGCCGTCGATGCCGCCGTTGCCGCCACATCGACGTACTGCCCGCCGACCATCCCCTGTACGCCCGTAGCCGCCGCCAGCCGCGCCGCGGCGGCCAGCACGTTCTCCGCCGCGCCATGCTGCTCGCTCAACAACAGGTGAAACGCCTCCGCGTACAGCCCGTCTCCGGCGAGGATCGCGACGTCCTCGCCGTAGGCCTTGTGGCACGTCGGGCGACCGCGCCGGAGGTCGTCGTCGTCCATCGCCGGCAGGTCGTCGTGGATCAGCGAGTACGTGTGAATGAGCTCAATCGCGCCGGCGAGCGGCAGCACAGTGGCGTGGTCAAGCCCGACCGCCTCAGCGGTGGCCAGGGCCAGCACGGGGCGGATTCGCTTCCCGCCCCCGAGCAGCGAGTACCGCATCGCCTCCTCCAGGCCGGCCGTCGCGGCCTCGGTCGAGAAGGACAGGCCCTCGAGATACTGCTCGATCTCGTCGCGAAGGTGGTCGGGGTACCGCGCCGTCAACGCGGCCTACGCGGCCGGCAGCGGCAGCTGGCCGGGGAAGTCCGGCAGCGGCTCGAGCGCGGCGCGGGCTCGCTGGTCCACGCGCGCGCTCGCCTCAGCGGCGAGCTGGGCGCACTCCTCGACAAGTCCGAGGGCCTCTGCCGGCTCCAGCTCTCCGGTTCGCAGGCGCTCGGCTATCTCCCGCAGGCGCACGCTGAGCTCGATCAGATCGTCGCTCACGGCGAACAGGGTAGCGAGCCATACTCTCGGCGTGCGGTTCGGGATCTTCTACGAGCTCCAGCTGCCACGCCCGTGGGGGCCTGACAGCGAGGCGCAGCTGGTCCGTGACTCGCTCGAGCAGGTCGAGCTGGCGGATCGGCTCGGCTTCGACTACGTATGGGCGGTCGAGCACCACTTCCTGGAGGAGTACTCGCACTCCTCCGCGCCGGAGGTGTTCCTGGCCGCGGCGTCGCAGCGGACGGAGCGGATCCGCCTCGGCCACGGAATCGTCAACGTGCTGCCCGCGGTCAACCATCCGGCAAGGATCGCCGAGCGGATCGCCACTCTTGATCTGATCTCCGGCGGCAGGGTCGAGTTCGGTACCGGCGAGTCCTCGTCGGCGGCGGAGCTGGGCGGGTTCTTGGTCGAGCGCGAAAACAAGCGCCCGATGTGGCACGAGGCGATCGACGCGGTGACGCGGATGCTGGTCGAGCAGCCGTTCGCCGGATTTGACGGCGAATTCATCCAGATGCCGCCCCGCAACGTGGTCCCGAAGCCCCTGCAGCATCCCCACCCGCCGTTGTGGGTCGCCTGCACCCGACGCGAGACCATCCAGCTGGCCGCCCGGATGGGAATCGGCGCCCTCTCGTTCTCGTTCGTCGAGCCCGAGGATGCACGCAAATGGGTCGACGATTACTACGCGCTGCTCAGCTCTGAGGAGTGCGTTCCGGCCGGGTTCGCCGTCAATCCGGCGGTCGCCATCGTGCTCCCGATGATGCTCGCTCCGGATGCGTCTGCGGCCGCTGAACGCGGGGCTGACGGCGCGGCCTTCTTCAGCTACGCCCTGGCCCATTTCTACGCCGGCGGGGACCACGAGGCCGGCGTGACCGATGTCTGGAGCGCCTTCGAGGGCCGGCGGGAGCCTTCGTGGCTGCCGGAGGCGATCGGCGCGCCGGGCGAGGTCGCCGACCTGATCCGCCGTTACGAGGAAGCCGGCGTCGATCAGATCGTCTTCATCCTGCAGGCCGGTCGCAACCGCCACGAGCACATCTGCGAGTCGCTCGAGCTGTTCGCGCGCGAGGTCATGCCCGCATTCGCCGCGGGCCGCGAGGCGCGCGAGGCCGCCAAGGCCGAGCGGCTGGCGCCGGCTGTGGAGGCGGCGCTCGCCCGGCGCCAGCCGCCCTCGGTGCTCAGCACGCCGTACGCGATCGACGAGGAGGGGGAACTGGCCCCGACGCGGCGCGGGCGCGGGCCGGCGTTACCGGCCCGCGATGAGCTGCGGTCCGCGGTGCTCGACGGCGTCCAGCGGGCCGGGCGACGCGGCGCCACGCAGCTACTGGGGAGGCTGGTGGACGGCGCCAGCGATGAACAGGTGGAGCGCCGATTCTCCTCCCCCTTGGCACAGCGGGCGCTGTTCACAGGCATGGCCCGCTCCTATGTGCCGGAGGCGGTGCCCGAGTTCCAGGGTCGGCTCGTGTACGAGCTCGCCCGTCCGGCCACGGAACAGCCCGCCGCGCGGTGGACGGTCCACGTGCACAACGGCCGGGCCAGCGCCCATCAGGGCGCCGACAACGGCGCCAAGCTGAAGATCCGCTTCACGCTCGCCGACTTCGTGCGGATCGCCGCCGGAGCGATCGACCCGGCCGAGCCACTGCTCGCCGGCCGCGCCTCAGTCGAGGGCGACTTCGCGCTCGCGGTCAAGTTGCCTGAGATGTTCGGGTCCTAGGACCAATTGCCCCTGGGAAACGGGCAACGGCCGCGCGATCATCGAAGCCATGACCACAACCACATCACCCAGCACCCAGATCACCGCCGAGGTCACCTCGTGGCCGGGCATCGAAGCCGGCCCGGGGCGGCGTGGCGAGTTCGCCTTCAAGGTCGGCCGGCGCGAGGTCGGACACCTCCACGGCGATCGCTCCGCGCATTTCTTCTTCTCGCAGGAGCTGTGGCACGAGCTGTCCGAGCAGGGCCGGATCAAGGAGCACCCGGTGTTCCCGGGCAAGGTCGGTCCCGCCGCGCGACGGATCGAGAGCCAGGCGGACGTCGACGACGTGATCGCGATGATGCGCCTGAACTACGACCGCTTCACGGCCGCGTGACGCGGCTAGTCGGGATCAACCACGTCGCGCTCGAGGTCGGCGACATCGACGAGGCGCTCGACTGGTACGGGCGGTTCTTTGCCTTCTCGCTACGGGGACGTCACGGCGACCGGATGGCGTTCATCGACATGGGCGACCAGTTCCTCGCGCTGTCCGCAGGACGAACGCAGCCGCCCGACGACTCGCGCCACTTCGGACTCGTCGTGGACGACAAGGAGGCGGTGCGCGCCGCGCTCACGCGCGAGGGCGTGGCGGTCGGGGCCTCGAGGTCGCTCGACTTCCGCGACCCGTGGGGTAACCATGTCCAGGTCGTGGACTACCGCGACATCCAGTTCACGAAGGCCACGAGCGTGGCCCAGGCTATGGGCGTGGAGGGGCTAGGGAAGACGGACGCGGCCCGCGCCGAACTCGCCGAGCGCGGCTTAGCTTGAACTCGCGCGAAAAACCCCGGCCAGGCCGGGGTTAATCTCCTGAGTTGCCGTCGAGGGCCTGGTTGACGAGCGCGTCGGCGCCCGCGTTCTGAGCCCGAGGCACGGAACGGATCGACCAGCGGTCAAAGCCGCGCAGGGCGGCCAGGGCCTCCAGGAACAGCTCCTTCATCGCCGGGTGTTTGACCTTGTAGGCACCCGTCAGCTGTTTGGCCACCAGCTCCGAGTCGTTGACGAACTCGACCTCGGAGGCGCCCAGCGCGCGGGCTTCCTCCGCCCCCCGCAGCAACGCCCGGTACTCCGCAACGTTGTTGGTCGCCACCCCGATCCGCTCCGCGACCTCCCGCACAACGACGCCGTCAGGATCGGAGACCACGACGCCGATCGCGGCAGGCCCCGGGTTTCCCCGTGCGCCGCCGTCCACGTGGACGAAGAGAGTCCTCCGCGGGGCATCCAGCCCCGCGTGCTGACCCAGTTCCTCGCCGTCCATGCTCGGTTAATTCTCGTTAGCGAGATCCGGCAGCTCGCCGGGGACCCGCGGGCGCCGGCGGTCGCGCACCTCGCGCTTACCGCCGCCCGACGTGCCGGCCTCCCGCCGCGAGCTTCGCCGCCGGTCCACGATCACGCTCACGTTGGGATCGTCGGCGTAGTACTCCGTGAGCTTGTCGAACAGCTCGTCGGCCAGCGGTTCGGGGACGACGCAGTAGATCATGCCCCGAGAAGCCTAACTAGCCGAGCGCGAGCGCGCCGTGCTGATCGGCGACCGCATTCGCCGCCCGCTCCTCGGCCGGCAGCTCGTCGAGCTCGTAGCCCTGTCCGGCCAAGCGCACGCTCGGGAGCTCGTCGGAGAGGTCGACCTCGTAGCGATACCAACACAGCTCCCACGAGGCGGTCACGTTGACCACGCTCGGACGGCTGGACGAAGGCAGCACGGAGATGGTGGGCGCGCCCAGCGAGCGGGCGACGCCGGCCACCGTCCGGGGGTGCTCTGAGCCGTTGAACATCTCGACCGCGGCCGCGACCCGCTGCTCGCCGGACGTCGGGACGGCGCGCACGTGGCGCGGTTCGCGAATCTCACGGCGGGGTCGCAACGCTGCGCCGAGTTCGCGCGCCGGCGCCGTGACTCGGTCCCGCGCGGGCGCCTCGATCTCAGGCCCTCCGTTGCCCGACGCGATCGCCGCCTCGCGCCGCGCTCGGAGCCTGCTCAGCAGCGACCGCCGCCGGTCGCCAGAGGATTCGCGGCCGTCGAACGCCGGTGCGCTGCCCTCTCGTACCCAGCCCTCATTGATCGCGCGCTTGGTGCACAGCTCGCACACGGTCTTGCGCGTCCCGCTGGCCAGAAACGGCTCGGCTCGCTCGCCGCGCAGCAGTGTCCGCCCGCACACATCGCAGCTCAGGTGAGCATCCCCGGTGCGAATGTCCCTGGTATTCACGGCTCCGAGCGTACTACGCCCGCCTATGCCTTCACGGCCTCCCGCTCGGCTCGAGCGTCCTCTACAACTTTTCCTGCAAGGTGACCGGGGACCTCCTCGTAGCGCAGGAACTCCATCCCGAACTCGCCGCGCCCGCCGGTGATCGAGCGCAGGTCGGGCGCGTAGGAGAGCATCTCCGACATCGGGACCTCGGCCTTGACCTCGGTCATGCCGCCGCCCGAAGGCTCCATCCCCAGCGGACGGCCGCGGCGCGAGTTGAGATCGCCGATCACGTCGCCGACCGCGTCCTCGGGCACCGAGACGGTCACCAGCATGATCGGCTCGAGCAGCACGGGTCCGGCCTGCTCCATCGCCTGTTTCATGGCCAGCGAGCCGGCGATCTTGAACGCCATCTCCGAGGAGTCAACGGTGTGGTAGGAGCCGTCGTACACCCTGACCCGAACGTCCTTGACCGGGTATCCCGCGACTACCCCCTCGCCCATCGCCTCGAGCACCCCCTTCTCGACCGCGGGGATGAAGCTCGTGGGGATCACCCCGCCCTTGATCGCGTTGACGAAGTCGAAGCCTTCGCCGGCCTCGAGCGGCTCGATCTCGATGTGGCAGTCGCCGAACTGCCCCCGACCGCCCGACTGCTTCTTGTGGCGCCCGTGCGCCTTGGCCGGCTTGCGGATCGTCTCCTGATACGGGACTCGAGGCGGCTTCAGGTTGACCTCGACGCCGAAGCGGTCCTTCAGTCGCCCGATGATCACCTCGACGTGGACCTGGCTGAGCCCGGCGACGATCTGCTCGCCCGTCTGGGCGTCGCGGTGCAGGTCGATCGTCGGATCTTCCTCCTGAAGACGGCGCAACGCGGTGAACACCTTGTCCTCGTCGCCCTTGTTCCTCGGCTCGATTGCGAACGCCATGACCGGTGCCGGCAGCTTGATGCTCGGCATCTCGATCGGCTCGTCGCGGGCGGCCAGCCAGTCGCCGGCGCGCGTCTCCTTGAGCTTCGCCACGGCACCGATGTCGCCCGGGCCGAACTCGGTCGCGTGCCCGGTGCTGCTGCCCTCGAACGTGAGCAGCTGCCCGATCCTCTCTTTCACATGGGCGCGCGTGTTCAGCACCTGGGTGTCCTGCGTCACCACGCCCTGGTAGACCCGGAACAGATTGATCCGGCCCGCAAACGGATCGGCGCGCGTCTTGAACACGTAGGCGAATAGCTCCTTGTCCTCGTCGGCCTCGAGCGTCAGCTCGCCGACGTCGAGCCCGCCGTGCTTGACCGGCGAGGGCAGGTCGTCGACGATCGCGTCGAGCAGCCGGTTGGTGCCGATGTTGGCCGTGGCGACTCCGCACGTGACTGGGAACAGCGCGCCGTGATTGGTCCCGTCCTTCAAGGCGGTGACGATCTCCTCGTGGGAGATCTCCTCGCCCTCCAAGTACCGCTCCATCAACGCGTCCGAGGACTCGGAGACCTCGTCCATCAGCTTCTCGCGGTACTCCTGCGCCTGGTCGGCGAGCGCGTCCGGGATCGGGATCTCCTTGCAGTTGTCCCGGCCGGCTCCGGAGTACTCATAGGCCTTCATGTCGACGAGGTCGATCAGGCCGGAGACCTCGTGCTCTGACCCGATCGGGATCTCGGTCGCGACCACGTGCTGGCCAAACGCGGCCTGCAAAGATTCGAGCGCGCGAAAGAAGTCGGCCCGCTCGCGGTCGAGCATGTTGACGAACACCAGGCGCGCGAGATCGAGCTCGGCGGCGCGCTGCCACAGCCGGCTCGTCTGGACCTCGACGCCCATCACGGCGTTGACTACGAAGACACTGGACTCGCACACGCGCAACGCGCCCAGCGCGTCGGCGATGAAGCTCGAGTCGCCGGGCGTATCCAGCAGGTTGACCTTGCGGTTCTGCCACTCGAACGCGGACAACGCGGCAGAGATCGACATCTGTCGCGCCTTCTCGTCGGTGTCAGCGTCGGAAACGGTCGTCCCGTCGACCACGGATCCGAGGCGGTTGACGACGCCAGCCTGGAACAGCAGCGCCTCGTGCAGTGAAGTCTTGCCACTGCCCCGGTGGCCGACGAGGGCCACGTTGCGGATCCGATCCGCGGCCTTGTGCATGCCTGCTCCTCTCTCTTGCTACGCGCGGTCTGCGGACCTTATCGCTGTGCCCCGGCCGGTGCATGCACCGGCCGGCCGACTGGTGCATGCACCAGTCGGGGGCGGGGTGCATGCACCCCGCCCTCCCTACTCCAGCTCGCCCTGAAGCTTGGATCGCAGCCGCAGCACAGCTTTCGTGTGGAGCTGGGAGACGCGCGACTCGGTCACGCCGAGGACCTCGCCGATCTCGCGCAACGTCAGGTTCTCGTAGTAGTAGAGCGCGATCACCAGCTTCTCGCGCTCGGGCAGCGCCGCGATCGCGTCGGCGATCCGGTCGCGGACCTCAGACTGGTCGACGACCTGCTGGGGATCGGGAGCGCCCTGATCGGGCAGCGTGTCGAGCAGCGATACCTGGTCGCCGCTCGCATCGGACACGCTCCACAGTTCGTCGAGCGCCACGATGGTGGAGTTCGAGATCTGCAGCAGCGCGTCGTGAAACTCCTCGAGTCCGATCCCGAGCTCCTGCGCCATCTCGTCGTCGGTCGGCGCCCGCTGCAGCTTTGCCTCGAGCTTCATGTTGGCCCGCTCGAACTCGCGGGCCCGTGCGCGCACCGAGCGCGGCACCCAGTCGAGTGTGCGGAGCTCGTCGATGATC
The DNA here is from genome assembly GCA_963794825.1 of uncultured Solirubrobacterales bacterium. Classification (GTDB taxonomy): domain Bacteria; phylum Actinomycetota; class Thermoleophilia; order Solirubrobacterales; family Solirubrobacteraceae; genus Palsa-465. Next base: position 606,761 of record CAWCFB010000001.1, on the reverse strand, counting down.
GCTCCGCGGATCCGGGTGATCGCGTACGTCTCGAACTTGATCTCACGGCTGAGGTCGAACCGCTCGATGGCCGAGATCAACCCGCCGAGCCCGTAGGAGATCAGATCGGCCTCCTCGACATGCGCCGGCAGACCCGAGCTCATTCTCCCGGCGACGTACTTGACCAGCGGCGAGTAGGCGACCACGAGGCGCTCGCGGGCGCGCTCGTCAGAGGAGGTCTTGTACCTCCTCCACAGGTCCTGCAACTCGATCGCTTTGACGTTGGTATCCAGGACTTCCCCTTACGCCCGTGGGTGAGCCCGTGCGTAAGCTGATCTCAAGCGTCGCGACTCTACCCGAGTGTAGACCTGGGTTGTCGACACGCTCGCGTGTCCGAGCAGCTCCTGAATCGTGCGCACGTCGGCGCCCCCTTCCAGCAGATGGGTCGCGAACGAGTGCCTGAGCGCGTGCGGATGGGTGCCGCCCTTGCGCGACCAAGTGCGCAGCCGGCGGCGTATGTCCGAGGTGGACAGCCGCCGCCCCGACCGCGAGAGGAACAGGGCCTGAGTCGAGCGCTCGACGATCAGCGCCGGTCTGGCGCGCGCCAGGTAGCGCTCGAGCGCGTCGCGGGCGTACTCGCCGACCGGAACGACGCGCGTCTTGCCGCCCTTGCCCTCGACGCGGACCGACTCCGCGTCGAAGTCGAGCGAGTGGATGTCGAGCGAGACCAGCTCCTCGGCCCGCAGGCCCGACGCGTACGCGAGCTCGAACAGTGCCCGGTCACGGATCTCCAGGGGCGTCGTGGCCGGGATCCGGTCGAGCAGCTCAGCCACCTCGGAGGGCTTTAACACCCGCGGGAGGCGCTGCGCACGCTTGGGTGCGGACAGCAGGTCGGCCGGGTTCTCGTCGCGTAGGCCGAGTTCGACCTGCGACCGGAACAGGCCGCGAAGCGACGCCAGCTTGCGGGCCACCGTCGCCGGCGCCTGCCCGTCCTCGGACAGGCTTGCCGCGTAGCGGCGCAAGGCCCGGAAGTCGATCGCCGCAGGTTCGAGTCCACGCCCCGATGCCCACGACGCCAGCTGTGCGCTGTCGATCGCGTAGGCCCGGCGGGTCTTCTCGGACACCGCCCGCCGACGCAGGTCCGCCTCGAACATCTCGAGCGCGGCCCGCCACGGTTCGCTCGCCGGGGTGTCGATCACGAACGGGCTATTCGGCATCGGCGCCGTCACGCCTTCCCGCCGGTGCGCGACGCCGGCCTCGGATCGACGCGAGCCGCCAGCGGAAATACGCTCGCGCGCGGTCAGCGAACACCAGTGCTCGCCACGGCGCGGGCATCGGCCCGAAGCGGTCGCGCACGATCCGTTCGAGCTCTGCGAACGGGTAGTCGTCGATGGCCATCCGTTCGCGCGCCGGCAGCGAACCCTCCCAGAAATGGGAGAGCACACGGTCCTCTTCGCTGAGACCCCACCGCGCGGAGACCCTGACCTCTCGGTGGGCGTGGATCGAGTGGTGCTTGGGCAGGAAGGTCAGGACGCCGTCCTGGAGCGAGCACAACCAGCGGTGGTGGGAGTGGCCCAGCCACCGGCCGCCGCCCGCCTCGGGGTTCATCCACACCAGTTCGTCGAGCACGGTGGGAACCTCGATGTAGCCGGCTGCCGCCACGCGCGACATCTCCTCGCAGGTCCGTATCGGGTCGCGCAGGTCCTCGAGCGTGAAGGTGCAGATGGCAAAGTCGAAGAAGTTGTCCTCGAACGGCCAGGGGTCGCTGCCGCACAGATCGGCGATCACCCAGGTCTCCGCGCGGAACCGTTCGGGCGGCGGCCCGAAGCCGCCGGGCAGCATCACCCCACGGGTCTCGTAGGGCATCGCGTCGATCACCCAGTCGGCGCGGTTGACCGGGGCCGCCCAGCCGCCTACGTCGAGTACCCGCGCCTCCTCGGGCAGCGCCAGCACGCGCTCCAGGGCGGCGGGGAACATGGGTTCAGGCGCGGCGGCTACGCGACGGCGTCGCTAGGTGACATCTACGAGCGTGCCGATCGGCGTATACGGGTACACCTGCGAGGCCTCCGAGTACGGCATCTCGACGCACCCGAGGCTCTGCGGATAGCCGTAGCCGGGCCGGATGAACCCGTGCAGCGCGTCACCGCCGTTGAAGTAGCTCACATAGGGGACGCCTGGATCGCTGTAGTGGCTTCCGTCGGGGTTGGTGCCCGACATCGTCACCGACGGGGCGTGTTCGAACACGGGGTAGATGCCGGTTGCCGTCGGCCTCGACGCGATCCCGGTGTTGACGAGCCCCGAAACCACCGTCTTGCCGTTGTGCCACGTCGACTCTGTCTCCGGGCTGCCTTCGCTGACGTGCACGAACGTGTACCCAAACGTCGACTTGTGGCCGGCGATCACAGCGGCCATCAACGCTTTCCACACCGAGTTGCCGGCGACCCCATCGGCCGTCAGCCCTTCGTTGTTCTCGAACGCCATCAGCGCGCCCTGCGTCATCACGCCCGCCGACCCCCGGCTTCCACTCGCCCCGGAGCTCAGAGGGTGTGTTCGACCAGCGGAAGCTGAAGTTGCCGGCCGGAGGCTTGACCGCCGCCAGTTCCTGGGCCGCGGGGGTGAGCGCGACCCCAGAGCCCGAGTAGTTGAAGGTCAGAGGCAGGTAGCCAAGCATCGACAGCATCTGCTGGAGACGCTCCGTCGAACCCGCCGGGACGGTCCACGTGCCGCTCGAGGCGCCGGTCGAGGCCTGGCCGCCGACGAGCCGGATCCCGTTCGGGAGCCCGATCGAAACGGGCGTCGCGAGCCCGTATCCGTATCCGGTCGGCACGAAGCGAATCGTGTGCGAGTTCAGCGTCGTCCACGTGCCGCTCGTGGCCGGCGTGACCGCGGGCCGTGAACTGCCGAGCGCCTTGGCGACGGGCTTCGAAAAGGTCAGGGTGATCGGCGTGGTCGGCGTGATCGTGGTGCCGGCCGCCGGCGTCGCGACCGCGCTCGCGGTCGAGGCGCCCGCGGGGAACCAGCTCACCACGGCGGGCTTGGCGCGCTCCCAGCGGCGGAGCGCTGCCTCCACCGTCAACGTCCCGGCGGGCGGCTGGTGGCCGAGGTTGATGACGCTCTGCGGGGTGGCGAGCACATGTCGCTGCAGGTGGCCCGGCTGCCCGTACGCGACGACGGCAACCGGCTGCTTGAAGCGGAGCTTCAGCGGCTGCCCGTGGCGGACGGTGATGAAGTGGGCGCGCAGACTGGCGCTGGGCGTGACGACCGTCATGTGCAGCGTCTGCTTGGAGCCGGTCAGCCACGAGATCCATCCCGGCCGCTTGACGACGACCGTGATCCGCAGGCGCTCGTGGGCAGGGATCAGCGTCTGTTGCGGCCAGATCCGGGGGTCGCCCGTGACGCTGACGGGGATGATGCCGCCGTTCGGGCCGGTCACGGAGACGCTCACGATCTTGCCGCCACCGAGCGGGAGCCCGACCTTCGCCAGCGCGCTCGAGTCGGCGGCCAGCGAGGCGCTGGACGACGCGAACCTGACCGCGGCGACCGACAGCGCGGCGATCACGACCAGCAGTGCGCCGACGCCGTAGTGCCACGGCTTCGGGCGGCGCGGAGATCCGGTCAATCGGCGGTGCGCCCGCGTAGCCGATCGCCCGGATGCGTCGTCAGAGCGAAGGTAGGAGATCGCCATCGCGCCCTCAGATGGTGGACGAAGTCATCGGTGTCGATTGATGGTACCGCTCGGCGGCGTCATCCAACCGCGGTCCAGACCGGATTTGCCTGCGTGCAAGAACTCTTTCAATTTGCATCGACGCTGGACCCCTTGCGCGACAGCCCGCGGTCCAGGGCGTCCAGAACGGCCGCGCGGGCACGGTTTGACGCCTCGTACTCACGGAGTACGTGCAGCGCCGGGGCCTCGAGAGAGGCGATGATCCCCACCAGTTCGTCCGCGGTGAGCCGGTCGTAGCCACTGAGCGGTGGGGCCGGCGCCTGAGACTCAGCTTCGCCGCGCGCACGCACGGTCTGAACGCTGGGACTCCAACGCAGGAACTCCTCGACCTCGCGTTCGTACCGGTAGGAGTCGCCCCCGCTTCGCAGCAGCGGCGCCAGCCGCTGATGGGCGCGGAGCTTGAGCACGGCCTCGCGGGTCGTGTACCGGTACGCGTAACCGGCCGCCTTCAGTCGCCTGTTGTCCAGGCCGCGGCCGTGCTTGAGCGCTCGCAGCAACTCGACCGGGGTGCGCAACCCAAGCCGGCGCAGCTGCGCGGCAGCGAACGCGGTTCCCCACGGCGGCAGGATCGGGAGCAGCGGCTTGCCGAGCAACGAGACGATCTCGGAGAGCACGAGCACCCCGTCGGCGGCGGCGTTGTACGTTCCCGGCAGCTCGTTGCGGACCGCGTGCTCAAGGACGCCGACGACGTCGTCCTCGTGGATGAGCTGCCAGCGCGGGTCGAATCCGAATATGCCGGGGACGACCGCGAGGTTGAGCAGCGCCAGGAAGGAGCTGCGAATCTCAGGCCCGACCGCGTCCGCGAATCGCAGCACTGTGACTGTGGTCCCGCGGCTGCGCGCGGCGAACTCGGCCACGGCCTGCTCGGCATTGGCGATGTCGCGCTCGATCGCCGTGCTCGGCGGCTGGACGCGGGAGAGCTCCTCGGTGAAGAACGCGGGGTCGGCGCTCGAGCAGCCGTAGGCCTCGGCCGAGGACTTGAAGACGACCTTGCGGACCGGCGAGTCGGGCCCGGCGCAGGCAGCGAGGACGTTGCTCGTCCCGAGGACGTTGATCTCGTGCGCCTCGCGCAGGCCGGAGCCGAGCGGATCGGTTTCCAGGCGGGTGTCGACGACCGTGTCGACGGCGGCCGCCCGGATGATCCGTCGTAGCCGAGCATGCTCGGCATCGACGCGAACGAACTCCGTCCGATCCAGCTCGTGACGTGGATCGACGGTGTCGACCCCGATGATCGCGTCGACCGAAGGCTCGTGTTCGAGCGCCTGCGCGAGCCGTCCTCCCCACTGGGAGGCGAGCCCGGTGATGAGGATCCTGCGCGAAGGCATGGCTAACCGAGCCAGACGCTTCTGCGCTGCGCGACCAGTTCGAGCAGGTTCTCCTGAATCAGCGCTCGGATGTCGTGGCTGAGTGTCTGCACGAGGCCCGCGTCCTCCCACGGAGCAGGGCCCTCCTCGTCGGTGCGGACAGGCTCGAGGAACCTGATCCGGAACTTCGCGGGCAGCGGCAGCGGGGTGCTGATCGGCAATCGTGGCAGCCGCGCGAACACCGGCGTCGACTCTTCGGCCCCGAGCACGGCGACTGGCACGATCGGCACCCGCGCGCGCATCGCGGCCTCGACGAACCCCGGACTCTGGAACCCTCCGAGCCGGTAGCGCTCGGACAGCGCTTTGCGCGTCGCCGGTTCGGGGAAGGTGAGCACGAGCTCCTGCTCGTCGAACAGCAACCGGTGAACGTCCGCCGGATGCGGGCCGACGACTCCGAGCTTCGTCTGCAGCATTCCCAGCCCGGGAAGGTTCGCGAACGTCGGGCCGGCTGCCAGGTGCAGCGGACGCGGTCGCTGGTGCGCCTCGCTTATCGCCTTCCCGATCATCGCGCCGTCAGGTGGAAGGGCGCCGCCGCGGTTGGCGACCAGTAGCGCCCCGCCACGCGCCGGGACGTTCTCGATGCCCTCGACCTCGACCCGGAACCAGTAGTGGTACAGGAACCCGAACAGCGTCTTGTCGAGCAGGCGCTCGACGCGCTCGGAGCGGCCCCAGTCGGTGACCTGGCGCTCGGGCTCTAAGCCGGGCAGCGCGTCGCGCAGGTCTTCGGGGCGCGCGGGCAGGGCGGCGCGGGGCTCGCTCAACGTCAGCTCTGCCGTCGCCTGCCCATACGGGTCGCCGTCTTGGAGATCGGCCATGCGGCGATTCTCGCAGGCGGATGTGTACGCGGGCGGAGCGCGATCGCCCCGCCCGCGCGACCGTCCCTACCTGTACGTCCCCTTGTCGTGGAACGTGAAGGGGCCGGCGATCGACTTGGCCGAGCCGGTGAACGTGCCGACGAACGAATGACCCGTCTGCAGGCCGAAACCCTTCGTCAGGTTCAGCTTCCCGTTGCTGAACGTCACCGCGCCGGTCGACGACGTGGTCAGCGTGACCGAGTCGGTCCCGGACAGCTCACCGGTCTTCGTGAACACGGCGACGGTGCCCTTAGCGGTGAGACTGCCGGGCTTGGTGCCGGTGCCAAGGGTCAGGGCGAACGTCACCGCGCCGTTCCCCAGCACCTTGTCGCTGACGTTGCCGGCCGCGAACTCCGTCTTGCCGACGGTGTGCGTGAGGCCGGCGTACACGACGCCGCTGGTCGCCTTGCCCTTGCCGGCCGCGGTGGCCGTGGTCGCGATCGCAGCTGCCGCGCAGGCCGCGACGGCCGCTGCGAGCGCAGCCGAGCGTGTGAATCGGCTCATCTGTTCCTCCTTGTGTTGGTCCGGCGTCCCGACCCGACGCCGCTCTCTCTCGGGCCACGATACCCGCGCCTGAGCAGAGAAACCCGTAAAAATCCGCTTAACCGGCGATTGCGCCTTGTGAGGCGCTCGAGACCAGCTTCGCGTACTTGGCCAGCGCTCTGCCCGGGTACGGCTTCTCCGGCGGCTGGTAAGCCTCTCGTCGCTGCTCGAGCTCCTCGTCGGAAAGGTTCACGTCCAGTCGCCGGGCGTTGACGTCGAGCGTGATCTCATCGCCGTCCTGGACCAGCCCGATGGGCCCCCCCTTTACAGACTCGGGGGCCACGTGGCCGGCCATGAACCCATGGGTGGCGCCGCTGAAGCGGCCATCCGTCAGCAGCGCCACTTCCTCCCCGAGCCCCAAGCCCACGAGCGCCGCGGTGACGCCGAGCATCTCGCGCATCCCGGGACCGCCGGCCGGGCCCTCGTTGCGGATCACGAGAATGTCCCCGGGTTTGATGTCCCGCGCGGTCACCGCCGCCATCGCCTCTTCTTCGGATTCGAATACGCGCGCCGGGCCGGTATGGAGGATGCGCTCGTGGCCGGCGAGCTTCACGACGCATCCCTCGGGCGCGAGGTTGCCCTTCAAGATCGCCAGCCCGCCGGTCGGCTTGATCGGGTCGCTGAGCGGTCGCACCACCTGCTGGCCGGGCGTCTCCGTCGCCTTGTCGGCGATCTCGCCAATCGTCTCCCCGGTGACCGTCTGTTCGTTCTCGTGGATGAGGTTTGCGTCCTTCAACCGCTTCATCAGCAGCGGCACGCCGCCGGCCGCGTACAGGTCGGGCGCCACAAAACGGCCACCCGGCTTCAGGTCGCACAGCAGCGGCGAGCGCTCGCTGATCCGGTCGAAGTCGTCGATGTCCAGCGGCACGCCGGCCTCGTTGGCTACCGCGAGCAGATGGAGCACGCCGTTGGTCGAGCCGCCACTGGATGCGATCGCGGCGATCGCGTTCTCGAGCGACCCCTTCGTGATGATGTCGCTGGGCCTCTGGCCGCGTTTGAGCACGTCGAGCACGAGCTTCCCGGCCTCCACCGCCTTGTTCGGCTTGTCCTCGTGCGTCGCCGGCACCATGCTGAAGCCCGACGGCGAGATCCCCAGTACCTCGAACGCCATCGCCATCGTGTTCGCGGTGAACTGGCCGCCGCATGCGCCGGCGCCCGGCGAAGCGACGCTCTCGAGCTCGTGGAGCTCCTCCTCGGTGATCGTGCCGGCGGCGTGCTTGCCGACGGCCTCGAACACCTCCTGGATCGTCACCTGCTCGCCCTGATAGTGGCCGGGGTTGATCGAGCCGCCGTAGAGCATCAGGCCGGGAATGTTCAGCCGGGCGAGCGCCATCACGGTCGCCGGGATCGTCTTGTCGCAGCCGGAGATCGCGATCACCGCGTCGAACATGTGCGCGTCGACGACGAGCTCGATCGAGTCGGCGATCACCTCACGGCTGGGCAGCGACGCCCGCATCCCCGGCGTGCCCATCGTGATCCCGTCGGAGATGGCGATCGTGTTCAGCTCCATCGGGGTGCCGCCGGCGGCCCGGATTCCCTCCTTGACCTTGGCCGCGAGCGCGCGCAGATGGAAGTTGCACGGCATCGTCTCGATCCACGTGTTCGCGACCGCGATCAGCGGCTTGGCCAGCGCCTCGTCGTCGTAGCCGATCCCCTTCAGGTAGGCGCGCGCGGCCGCGCGCTCGGGGCCTTCGGTGAGCGCCCGGCTGCGGTGCTTGAGGTCTTGGTTCTCCGTGCTCATCGGGTCCGGCACTGTAGCTAACGGCCGGATCAATAAGTCCGCGATCTCGGGGGTCGCAGCCATGAGCGCGGGTTTATGCGCAGTGAGCGTCAGTAAGTCCGCCATCTCCGCCACCGGCCCGACGGCTGCGGGGTTATTGATGCGCGCGACGCCGGCGGGGCGCTCAGTGAGCGGGGCGCGGCCGGATGTCCGCGGTGGCGGCGCCGTCCGATTGCTCGGCGGCCGCAGCGCGCATCCGTGCCCGCTCCCACTGCGCCAGGCGCCACAGGTCCCGCTTGACTCGGGCCGGATCGAGCTGGCGGCCGGGCATGTGCATGTTCGCGGTGGCGATCAGCCGGCGCTCGTCGCCAGTCAACGCCATCCACTTGGCCAGCACGTCGTCGGACTCGGGGAGCATCGCGCTGCCGTACGGGCGGGTCTCGTCCGGGAAGGCGACGCAGTACTCGTTCAGCAGGCGGTGGGTTTGGGCCAGGTAGGCGACGATCGCCCGGTGCGGGTAAATCAGGTACGCGTACGGTGCGCCGCCGGTGCCGCCGGTGTCGTCTGGGCCGTCGGACTGTCTGCCCCAGACGCGGATGAACCCGAGGTCGCGGTACATGGCCCACTCCTCCTCGTTGACGCACGACCGCAGCAGCGTCCGGGCACGTTGCTCGGCGCGGAGCTCCCGACCCGGGTCGTAATCGACCAGCGGCGCCCGGCGCCGCGCCGCCCGGAAGCGCGCCCACCCCTCGGTGATCCGTGGCAACAGCTCCTCGGACAGCAGCGCGAGAGTGACGATCGCGGTGACGGCGAGCGCGAGCAGCACCGGCGCTCCTCCGCCGCCCCTACGCTCCGCCCGCCGCCCGCGGGAAGAAGATCACGCGGTCAGCGTCGCGCGGGACGTCGTCGAAGGTGCGCACCATCCGCGCCTGGCGGTCTCCCGCCAAGTCCGTGACCGGAACCGCTGCCCACAAACCCGCGTCGAGCTGGCGCCGGAATTCCTCGATCAGGCGCTGTTCGTCCTCCGACTGCTGGACGTCGCCTTCGGCGATCAACACCTCTCCGTGCCCCGGGCTCATCCTCAGAAAGCGCACCGGGCGATTATGTCAAAACGGCGGTCTACTCCGAGCCGGTGATCGCCGGCACGAGGCCGATGCCGAGCACGTTCACCGGACCGGCACCGCCCCCGATCTGACGGAGCCCGTCCCTGACTGCTGCGCCCGCGATCCGCTTCGCGTGCCTGGCCGCTTGTAGCGGAGTGTCCCCCCAGGCGAGGCGTGCGGCGAGCGCGGAGGAATGAGTGCAGCCGGAACCGTGGGCGGCGCCGCCGGGAAACCGCTCGCCCTCGAGCTCGGCCAGCGTGTGGCCGTCGTAGAAGACGTCGGTGACGATCTCGCGGTGGCCGCCGGTGACCACCACCGCCCCGGCGCCGAGCTCGACGACCGCTCGCGCAAGTGTCGGTGAATCGGCGTCGCGCAGCCCCGTCAGCACCGCCGCCTCCGGGACGTTCGGGGTCACGACCGTCGCGCGTCCGAGCAGCCGGTCGACCAGGGCCTGGCGGGCCGACGGCTCGAGCAACGCTGCCCCCGACTCGGCGACCATCACGGGATCGAGTACCACCGGCGTGCCTTCGGGCAGGAAATCGAGCGCCTGCCGCACCGCCTCGATCGTTCCGACCGTCCCCAGCATCCCGATCTTCACGGCATCGACACCGATGTCCTGCACGACGGCGCGGACCTGGGCGACGATCATCTCCGGCGAGACGGCCTCCACGGAGCTCACGCCAACCGTGTTCTGAGCCGTGATCGCGGTGATCGCGGTCATCCCGTGCGCGCCGCAGGCCGCGAACGCCTTGAGGTCGGCCTGGATCCCGGCGCCGCCGCCGGAATCCGAGCCGGCGATTGACAGCACGCGCGGGATCGGGCCCATCGCCGCCGAGGGTACTCAGTGCTGCTCGGTGCTCAGCTCATTCACGGCAGCACGGTGAACCGTCCACCGGGCTCGCGCCGGACATACCCGTCCAGCTCGAGCGAGGACAGGGCGGCCAGCCCGTCGCCGGCGCCGAGCCCTGCGCTGGACAGCGCCTCGGCGGTCGTCCGTCCGGTGCGCAGCCCATCCAGGAGCGCCGTGAGCCTCGGTTCGAGCGGTGGCCGGGAGTGGGCAGGGAGCATCCCGGCCGCTTCGGCGCCGAACAGCCGGTCGAGCACGTCCTCCGGGCCGCGGATCAAGGTTGCGCCGGCCGCGAGCAGCCGATGCGGCCCCTTGGCCAGCGGCGAGGTGACCTGGCCCGGCACCGCGCCGAGTGGCCGGCCGAGCTCCCGCGCCACCGCCGCCGTCATCAGCGACCCAGACCTCTCCCCCGCCTCGACCACCACAGTCATCGCCGCGAGCGCCGCCGTGATCCGGTTGCGCGCCGGGAACATCCAGCGGCGTACCGAGGTACCGGGCGCAAGCTCGGACAGCGCGCCGCCGGTGGCGACGATCCGCCGGTACAGCGCCCGGCGGGCAGCCGGGTACGGGCGATCAGCGCCACCGGGCAGCACGGCGACCGTCGCGCCGGCAGCCAGGGCGCCGTCGTGCGCGGCTGAGTCGATCCCGGACGCCATCCCGCTGACCACGGTCACCCCGGCGCTGGTGAGGCCACGCGCCAGCGAACGGGCGACCTCGACTCCGTACCTGGACGCGCGGCGGGCGCCGACGATGGCGACGATCGGCTCGGCGAGCCCGCGGAGCAGCGCTGCATGGTCGCCGGCAATGTGGAGCACCGCCGGCGGAGCAGCGAGATCGAGTAGCTGTGCCGGGAAGCGCCGATCGCAGCGACACAGCGCGAAGAGCCCGGTGGCGGCGTAGCGACGACGCTGCTGCGCGGGCTCGACCGAAGACCACTCCCGCATCAGCGTCTCGGTGCGCCTCCCGCCGACGGCTGCGATCAGCTCCTCGTCGCCGAGCGCCAGCACCTCATTGATCCGGGCCCGCGCCGGCTCCAGATGCCCGGCCAGCCGGCCGAGTAGCCACACGCGCCGCACGCATCCGTCGCAGAGCGTCAAGCCGCGAGCTCCGCTGCCGCCCCCGAGCGCTGCCGCATTCCGAGCGCCGTCAGCACGTCCAGGCGGGTAACTCGGTCGTGGTGCTCGAGGTCGGCGATCGTCCGCGCCACCCGCAGCACCCGGTGGCGCCCGCGCGCGCTGAGCATCCCGGACTGGTAGGCGTCGTTCAACGCCGCCTCCGCACCGGAATCGAGGCGCGCATGCCGGCGGGCCAGCCGCACGTCCATCTCGCCGTTGCAGCTCGCGCCGGTCCCGGCGAATCGTGAGCGCTGCCGTTCCCGAGCCTCGCGCACCACGGCGCGCGCCTCCGCGGAAGTGATCGAGGCCGGCCCGGTCAGCTCGTGCCCAGCGATGCGCTTGACATCGATCAGCAGGTCGAGCCGGTCGAGCAGCGGTCCGCTCAGCTTCCGCTGGTGGCGCTTGAGGTCGGCCTCGCCGCACGCGCACCGGCCGTCCACGCCGGCGAATCCGCACGGACAGGGGTTGGTCGCGGCGATCAGCATGAACCGCGTCGGGAAGGTCAGCGCCCGCTGGCCCCGGACAATCGCCACGCAGCCATCCTCGAGCGGCTGGCGCAGCGCGTCGAGAGTCGGCCGCTGAAACTCCGACAGCTCGTCGAGAAACAGGACGCCGTGGGTTGCGAGCGAGGCCTCACCGGGCCGCGGTGGGGTGCCGCCGCCGACCAGGCCCGCCGGTGAGATCGTGTGGTGCGGCGCTCGGAACGGCCGGGCGCGTGATCAGCCCGCCGCAGTGAGATCCGGCGATGCTGTGGATCCGCGTTACCTCGAGCGACTCGGTCTGGGTCATGCTGGGCAGGATCGATGGCAGCCGGCGGGCGAGCATCGTCTTGCCGGTCCCGGGAGCGCCTTCGAGCAGCAGGTTGTGCGCGCCTGCCGCCGCCACCTGGAGCGCGAACACCGCAGCCGCCTGGCCGCGGATGTCGGCCAGATCCGGCTCCGAGCGAGCAAGCGGTGTGGTTGTCACCACACCGCTGGGCAGCGGACGCGGATCGGCGCCCATCACGATCTCCGCCGCCTCGCGCAGATCCGCGACGCCGACGACGGCGATGCCCTCGACGAGCGACGCTTCGCGGGCACGGTCGCGCGGGACGATCAGCCGCGCGAAGCCCGCTCGCCGCGCTCCCTCCGCGACGGCCAGGGCGCCCGGCGAATCCCGGATCTCCCCGCCCAGCGACAGTTCCCCGAACACGGCGTACGCCTCGAGCTCTTCGGTCGGGATCTGGCCCGAGGCGGCGAGCACGGCGAGCGCCAGCGCGGCGTCGAACCCGGGCCCAACCTTGCGCAGGAACGCCGGCGCCAGGTTCGCTGTGACGCGACCCTCGGGGAACTTGAACCCGGAGTTCAGAATCGCCGCCCGAGCACGCTCCCGCGACTCCCGCACGGCTACGTCGCCAAGTCCGACGATCGTGAACGCGGGCAGCCCCGAACGGATATCGACTTCGACCCACACCTGACGGGGATCGACGCCGTCGATCGCGAAAGTCGAGACGCGGGCGAGCATCGCTCGACCGTACGGGCGAGCGTCTCACGCGTGGTGCACGGCGTGTGCCAACTCTCCGCAGCCCCGAGCCGAGCGGTTGCTGAGAGTTGACACAGTTCGCGAAACACGCGGCACGCGTTCCGACGTAGCGTCGTCGGGGTGAGCCAAGACCGCCGCCACCGGCTCGGGATGCTCGGTGAGCAACTCGCCTCAGAGCACCTCGAGCGCCTCGGATTCACGATCCTCGAGCGCAACTACCGGACCCGCTGGGGCGAGCTCGACATCGTCGCCTTCAATGGACGGGTGATGGCTTTCGTCGAGGTCAAGACCCGGCGCGGTGGCGACGGCGTCAGCCCGTTCGAGGCGATCCGGCCCAACAAGCGCGCCCAGGTGCGCCGGATGGCCCGCAGCTGGTTGATCGACCGCCGCGGGGCGCGGCCATTCGCGAAGGTGATGCGGTTCGACGCGATCGGAGTGAGCTTCGACCTCGGCGGACGGCTACTCGCGCTCGAGCACCTAGAGGGCGCGTTCTAGCACCCGCGCTCGAGCGCTGACGGCGCGCTGGGCTCAGTCCGCCAACGCGAGCTGCTGATAGGCCGCAGACTGGAACGACAGTCTGTGCAACGGCGAGACTCCGAGCCTGCGGATCGCCGCACGGTGCTCCGGGGTCGCGTAGCCGACGTGCTGCGCGAACTCCCAGCCCGGATGCTCGGCGTCGGCGCGTCGCATGTACCGGTCGCGTGTCTCCTTGGCGATCACCGACGCCGCGGCGATCGCGGCACTGCGCGCGTCGCCACCGATCACGGCCCTCTGCTCGTGGCCGAGCCTGGCCACGGGGAATCCGTCGCTCAAGCAGATGCAGCCCGGGCACGCGACGAGGTTCAGCGCGTCGCGCAGCGCCGCCAGGTTCGTCACGTGGAGCCCGCGGGCATCGATCCCCGGCGCGCAGCGGGTCACCACGGCCACCCGGGCGGCGTAGCGGAGGATCACCGGGAACAGCTGGGCCCGAGCCTCGGGCGTCTGCTGCTTGGAGTCGTTGAGGCCGCCCAAGGCCCGGATCACGGGCGGGGATATCCGATCGAGATCCCACAGCACGGCCGCCGCGACGAGCGGTCCGGCCAGGCAGCCCCGCCCGGCCTCGTCGGCACCCGCCACGAACCGGACGCCTAGGGCGCGGTCGAAGGCGAACAGGCGCCGGTGGGCGCGCGACCGCTTAGAGGAACCCGATCCGGTCCGGCGGCCAGTAGGTGAAGAAGGCGACGCCGATGACCCATTTGTCGGGGACTGGTCCCCAGAAACGACTGTCGTCGGAGAGTCCACGGTTGTCACCCATCATGAAGTAATCGCCGGGCGGAATCTTGATCGGAGTCCGGAAATTGCAGTCTGGACCACCGCCGCACTGGTTGATGTAGGCGTCCTTCTCGCGCACTCCGTTGCGGATGACATGCCCATCGACGATCCTGATCGTGTCCCCCGGGCCGGCCACGACGCGTTTGATGAACGTCTGGGTCGACTCGCCGGCGGTCGATTGGTCGCACGCTTGGCTGTGGCCAGTGCCCTGGTTGCTATCTCCGCAGGTGGCATTGATCGGATCGGCGCCCGCCGGCGGGTGAAACACGACGATGTCGCCGACGCTCGGGTGGCTGATCAGCCGGTTGGCCAGGATCCGCTGGCCCACGTGGAGCGTCGGCTCCATCGAGCCGCTGGGGATCCGGTACGGCTTGACGATGAACGCCTGGATCAGCAAGGCCAGCCCGACCGCGACCGCGACGGTGATCACGAGCTCGATCAGCTGCTTGACGCCTGACTTCGGCTCGGCCGGGGGCTTTGACCCGCTCGAGCGTCTGAATCGACCGCGGAGCGCGCTCATAGCGTGCCCACCCGGTCCGGGGGCCAGTAGGTGAAAAAGGCTCGGCCGATCAGCCAGGACCGTGGCACCGGGCCCCAGAAACGGCTGTCGTCCGACTCTCCGCGGTTGTCCCCCATCATGTAGTAGTCGCCGGCGGGCACCGTGATCGTCCCGGGAAAGTTGCATTCCCCGGAGCCGAGGGAACACGGGGCGATGTACGGAGCCCGCTCGCGCTTCCCGTCGCGGTACACGTCGCCTCCGCGAATCGAGATCCGGTCACCGGGCAAGCCAACGACCCGTTTGATGAAGGTCTGCGAGGACGGGCCGCGCTGTGCCACTGCGCACGGCCGAGGCAGGTCCTGGCCAGATTGCGTCTGCCCTTCTCTGGGGTTGGCACAGCCCTGGGCGTAGTTCCGCGGCGGATGAAACACATAGATGTTCCCGAGCGCCGGTGAGGAGAAATCGTTTCCGATCCGGTCGACGAGCACTCGCTGATTGATGTGGAGAGTAGGCAACATCGAGCCGCTCGGTATGCGATAGGGCTTGAACAAGAAGGCCTGAATCACAACTGCCAGCCCGACCGCGACCGCGACGACGACCACGAGCTCGACGACGAAGCCTGCGGTCCGCTTCTGCGCAAACGCCACTACGACTCGGCGGGCGCCGAGTCCGGCTCCTGAGCCTCGCTCGCAGGCTCGCCGGAACTGGTCTCCGGCGCATCGCCCGCTGCCTCGGCCTGTGTGGCCTCGGCCGCAGCCGGCTCCTCGACCGCCGGTGCCTCGGGCTCCGCAGCCGGTGCCTCGGGCTCCGCAGCCGGTGCCTCGGGCTCCGCAGCCGGTGCCTCGGGCTCCGCAGCCGGTGCCTCGGCCGCCGGCGCCTCGGGCTCTACAGCCGGCGCCTCTGCCGGCGACTCGGCCACGTCTGCGTGCTCGACTTCGTCGACGGTCGCGCCCTCGGCGTCCACCGGCTCGGTCTCCGCGTACAGCAGCTCGCGCTCGATCTGCTCCTCGGGTCCCGTGTTCCGGCGCTCGCGCACGCGGGCGCGCTTGCCGACACGCTCGCGAAGGTAGTACAGCTTCGCCCGCCTGACGTCGCCGCGGGCGGCGACCTCGATCCGCTCGATCTTGGGCGAATGGAGCGGGAACGTCCGCTCAACGCCGACCCCGAACGATTGCTTGCGAACGGTGAACGTCTCGCGCGCGCCGTGGCCTTGGCGCTTGATTACGACGCCCTCGAACACCTGGGTCCGGCGGCGCGTGCCCTCGATCACCTGGAAGTGGACGCGCAGGCGATCGCCGGCGTCGAACTTCGGGACGCGGCGGAGCTGAGCGCGCTCAAGGCTGTCGATCACGGTACTCATGTCAATGCGTGAAAACTGCGTTCGGGCTGGCCGCCATCTGGGAGTTGGCGCGCATGGTGCTGGGAGCCCGGCCCACGCGGGCGGCCTATGGTAGCGGACGAGCCGCTCGCGACCGGCTCTGCTCGCGACGCCACTCGTGGATCCGTGCGTGATGGCCTGAGAGGAGCACCTCGGGCACGGTCCACCCCCGCCATTCCGCCGGGCGCGTGTAGTGCGGATACTCGGGCGCGCCCTCGAGCGCCGCGCTGAATGACTCCTCGATTGCGGACCCCTCGTCGCCGAGCGCGCCGGGCAGCTTGCGCAGCACGGCGTCGCACACGACCATCGCGGCAAGCTCGCCGCCGGCGAGCACGTACCGCCCGATCGACACCTGATCGGAGACGAAGTGCTCGAGCACCCGCTCGTCGAATCCCTCGTAGCGGCCCGACAGCAGCGTGAGCGCCGGCTCCCGCGCGAGCTCGTCGACGAGCGGATCATCGAGCAGCCGCCCGCCGGGAGTGAGTGCGACCACGCGGCGATCACCTCGCAGCCCGACTGGATCGCGCCCGTAGCGCGCGCGTAGCGCGGCCTCGATCACGTCGACGCGGAGAACCATTCCGGCCCCGCCGCCAAACGGGGTGTCGTCGACTTGACCGGCGCTGAGCGGCGTGTGGTCGCGGTAGTTCACATAGCCGAGCGACGACCCGGCGGCGATCGCGTTGCCGACGTGCCGCTGGCGTCCGAACCACTCGAACGCGTCAGGGAACAGGGTGAAGACGTCGATCTCCATCACAGCTCCCCGAGGAAGCGAAGGTCGACGTCGATCGAACGGGCTACGACGTCGACGGAACGGACCGCGTCGGCCACGAGCGGAACCAGCAGAGGCCCCGCGCCGTCCGGCCGCAAGACCTCGAGCACCTCGCACGAGGGCAGCGCCAGCAACCGGCTCACCGTGCCCACCTCGCGCTCGCCATCGCGAACGGCGCACCCTTCGAGGTCCTCGGCCCACCATTCGTCCGGCTCGAGCTCCGGGGCCCGCTCGCGCTCGACCATCAGTTCCGTCCCGCGAAGGCCCTCCGCCGCCGTCCGGTCCTCGAATCCCGCCAGCCGGATGATCGGCCGGGCATCGGTACCGGCGCGTCGCACGATCTCCCGCTCGACGCCGGCGGCGAGGACCGCGCCTCCCAGCGTCAGTAGCTCGGCCCGGGGCCGGAGGACATGGACGCTTCCGTCGAGTCCATGAGGGCTGCCGACGACGCCGGCGGACAGCCAGTTGGTGGCGCCCACTTAATCGTCGATGATGTCAATGAACACGCGGCGCTTGTCCTTCACCGCCGCGGCCTTGAGGACTGCGCGCAACGCCGACGCGGTCCGGCCACCACGGCCGATCACGTTGCCGTAGTCGCCTTCGGCCACCGAGAGCTCGAGCACGATCGTGCCATCGGACTCTTCTACCTCGTCGATCTGGACGTCGTCAGGATTCTCGACGAGGCCGCGAGTGAGGTACTCGAGCAGGTCCTTCAACGGGATTCGATGCCCTGGACCTGCAGCAGCTTGCGAACCTGATCGCTCGGCTGCGCCCCACGGGCGAGCCAGTCACGGACGCGCTCCTCATTGAGCACGATCGTCGACGGCTCGGTCTGGGCGTTGTAGTGACCGACGGTTTCGATCACGCGGCCGTCGCGCTTTGAGCGCTGGTCGGCTACCACGACCCGCCAGATCGGGTTCTTCCGCCCGCCGATGCGGGTCAATCTCATTCTCACGGCCATTGGGACCGATGAGGGTAGCGGGTGCGCCCCGCCGGCGCTGGCGCCAGAACGGGTCCGTCGATTTTCCTGGTATAGAGGGGTCGATCGACGGACGCTCTCAGGTACCGCGGCGGGGCACGCATGGACTGCTCAGCGCCCGCCCTGGCGCATCATCGCGCCCAGGTCCGGCATCCGTCCCTGGGCGACCTGGCGCATGATCTTGCGCATCTGATCGAACTGCTTGAGCAAGGCCTTGACAGCCTGCACGTTGGTCCCGGAGCCCTGCGCGATCCGCAACCGGCGCGAGCCCTTGATCAGCTCGGGACGGCGCCGCTCCTCTGGGGTCATCGAGAGGATGATCGCCTGGATCCGGTCGAAGTCACGCTCGTCGACCTTGACGCCGCGGAGCTCCTTGCCGACGCCGGGGATCATCGAGAGCAGCGACTGCAGGGGACCGAGCCGGCGGATCTGGCGGAGCTGCTCGAGAAAGTCGTCGAGCCCGAACTCGGACCGCCTCAACTTGCGCTCGAGCTCCGCGCTCTGCTCTTCGTCGAAGGCCGACTCGGCCTTCTCGATCAGCGTCATCACGTCGCCCATCCCGAGGATCCGCTGGGACATCCGGTCCGGGTGGAAGCGCTCGAACTGGTCGAGCTTCTCGCCTGTGGAGGCGAACATGATCGGCTTCCCGGTGATCGCCTTGACCGATAGCGCCGCGCCGCCACGGGCGTCGCCATCGAGCTTGGTCATGATCACGCCGTCGAACTGGGCGGTCTCGGCGAACTGCTCGGCGACGTTGACGGCGTCCTGGCCGGTCATGGCATCGACGACCAGGAGCACGTCGGTCGGCTTGACCGCCTTCTTGATCTCCGCCAGCTCCTTCATCAGCTCGGCGTCCACGTGGAGGCGACCGCTCGTGTCGACGATCAGCACGTCCTTGCCCTCGGCGGTCGCGCGGTCGCGCGCCCACGTCGCGATCTCGACCGGATTGCGGTCGACGCCCTGCTCGTACACGTCGACGCCGGCCTGGGCGCCGACCTTGA
This sequence comes from uncultured Solirubrobacterales bacterium, assembly GCA_963794825.1. GTDB lineage: Bacteria > Actinomycetota > Thermoleophilia > Solirubrobacterales > Solirubrobacteraceae > Palsa-465. The sequence goes on along the minus strand of CAWCFB010000001.1, from coordinate 588,054 downwards.
CGAGCTGGTCGACGGCCGCGGGCCGGTAGACGTCGCAAGCGGCGACCGCCACGGACGAGCCCCGCTCGACCCGCAACCAGCGCGCGAGCTTGCCGGTGGCCGTCGTCTTGCCCGAGCCCTGCAGACCAGCCATGACGATCACGGTCGGCGGCCGCGGGGAGAAGGCAAGCTCCGCGGCGGCGCCGCCCATCAGGTCGGTCAGCTCGTCGGACACGATCTTGACCACCTGCTGGCCCGGGTTGAGCTGGCCGACCACGTCCGCGCCGAGCGCGCGTTCCTTGACCGCGTTGGTGAAGGTCTTGACTACCTGGAAGTTGACGTCGGCCTCGAGCAGCGCGAGCCGGATCTCGCGCATCGCGGCGGTGACGTCAGCCTCGGTGAGCGTGCCGCGGCCGCGAACGTCGGACAGCGTCGCCTGGAGCTTCTCAGCTAGGGAATCGAACACTCGGGGTTGAGCTTACGACGCGTGCGGTCCGCCGGCGTTCTCTGACACGGAGGCCTTGCTCGACGCGAACGCCCTCGAGATCCCGCCGAACGCCTCGGCGAACTCGGACGGGATCACGAACACCTTGTTCGCATCGCCCCGGGCGAGCTGCGGGAGCATCTGCAGGTACTGGTAGCTGAGCAGCTTCTGGTCGACGTTGCCGGCGTGGATCGCCTCGAACACCGTCGCGATCGCCTTGGCCTCGCCCTCGGCTTTCAGGATTGCGGACTGCTTCTGGCCCTCGGCCGTGAGCACGGCGGCCTGCTTCTGGCCTTCGGCGGTGAGAATCTGCGACTGCTGGATCCCCTCGGCATTCAGGATGGCCGCGCGCTTGTCACGGTCGGCGCGCATCTGCTTCTCCATCGCCTCCTGGATCGATCCCGGCGGGTCGATCGACTTGATCTCGACCCGGTTGATGCGGATCCCCCACCTTCCGGTCGCCTCGTCGAGCACACCGCGCAGCTGAGCGTTGATGTGGTCGCGCGAGGTCAGTGCCTGCTCGAGCGACAGCGACCCGATCACGTTGCGGAGCGTCGTGGCCGTGATCTGCTCGATCGCCTGCAGCGGGTTTGCCACCTCGTAGGTCGCCGACTTCGCGTCGTTGACGGTGAAGTAAAGGACGGTGTCGATCTGGACGACGAGGTTGTCCGAGGTGATCACCGGCGAGGGCGGGAACGAGACCACCTGCTCACGCAGGTCGATCAGCGGCTTCAGCCGGTCGACGAACGGCACCAGCACCGTGAGGCCGGGAGTCAGCGTGCGGCTGTAGCGCCCGAGCCGTTCCACGATCCCAGCTTTCGCCTGCGGGACGATCCGGATCGTCCGCGCGAACATGATCAACAGGAAGACGACCACCACTGCTCCGACGATGATTCCCACCATTTGAACGGCCCCTTTTATTCGGCCACGAGCGCGGTCGCGCCCTTGATCTGGACAACATCCACGCGCCTGCCCGGCTCGATCTCGACGTCGTCGTCGAGCGATCGCGCGGTCCACACTTCGCCGTCGATTCTGACGCATCCCAGGCCCTCGTGATTGGCAATCCGTTCGAGCACGATCGCCTGCTTACCCACCAGCGCAGCGGCGCCGGTGCGGATCGCCGGGGGCACCTTCATGTGCCGAAGCGCGATCGGGCGCAGGAGGCCGAGAGTCGCGATCGACACGAACACGAACACCAGCGCAGCTGCGAGCTCAGGCGCACCGGCACCATCGACGACCGCGGCTGCCCCGGCACCGAGCGCGAACGGCGCAAGGAAGAACCCCGTCGTCAGCATCTCGCCGATCCCGAAAACGCACACTGCCACCACCCACAGCACCCACCCGGGCATGCGTCCGAGCTTACTCCGACGGCGGAATAATCGGCCAATGCTGGCGTCCGTTTCCGCAGCTGCGACGGTCGTGCTGGCTGCCGTATCGGGGCCTGCCTCGGTGCGGCTGGCCACGCCATTGCCCCCGATCGCCCGGCAGGGAGCCGAGTCACCATCGCCGGAAGGGTGCGAGATGGCCGTCGCGGCGAGCGGGTCGTGCTCGAGCTCAGGCGGCTGGACGCCGGCTGGGTTGCGGTAGCCGACGCGCTGCCGGGAAGGCTTGGTCGGTTCAGGATCCGCTGGCGCGTCCCGCGCAGCGATGCTGCCGGACCGGCGCAGTCTGCGGGTCGGACTCGTTCACCGGCACAGCTGCTGGCCGCAACCGCGCCGGCGCAGTTGGCCATCGGGCCTGCGGCCGTGCCCTGCACGCCACCGGTGCCGCCTGCGGTGAACATCCCGGTCGGCGACGGCTGGATCGTGGGGGGCGCCTACGGAATCGGCGGACCGTATCCCGGCCTCGACCAGTGCATCCAGGAGCAGTACACGGTCACCGCGACGAACCCGGCCGGCCTGATCGCCGCCACTGAGACCGTCGCCGGCGGCCACAGCTACACGCTGGCGCCGCTACCCGCCGGCTCCTACACGTTGCGGGCCGGAGCGTGCACGGGGAGCGCAACCGTCACCGCCGGCCATCAGACGACGGCCAACGCCGACTGCCTGTATCCCTAGCCCACGAGCGCGCGGGCGAACTCGGTCGCGTCGAACGGGCGCAGGTCCTCGAGCTGCTCGCCGACGCCGATCAGCTTGACCGGAATGCCGAGCTCTGACGCGATGGCCAGAGCAATTCCGCCCTTGGCGGTGCCGTCGAGCTTGGTCAGCACGAGCCCGGACACCTCGACCGCCTCGCCGAACAGCTTCGCCTGGCGCAGGCCGTTCTGGCCCGTTGTGGCGTCTACGGTCAGCAGCGTCTCGTGCGGCGCCCCGGGGGTCTGCTTGGCGATCACCCGCCGCACCTTCGCGAGCTCGCCCATAAGGTCGTCCTGGGTGTGCAGGCGCCCGGCTGTGTCGACGATCACCACGTCGGCGCCTTCACGGCGAGCGGTCGCGATGGCCTCAAAGGCCACCGAGCCCGGATCGCCGCCGTCCGGTCCGTGGACGAACGCGGCGCCCGCTCGAGAGGCCCACTGCTCTAGCTGCTCGACCCCGGCCGCGCGGAACGTGTCGGCGGCCGCCAACACCACGCTTGCGGCCCGCCTGCTGGGAGATATGCCAGGCGAGCTTGCCGACCGAGGTCGTCTTGCCCGTCCCGTTGACGCCGGCGACGAGGATCACGGTCGGCTCGGGACGGAGGTCGATCCGACCGTCACCGACCTGTGCGATCTCGGCCAGCAACTCGGTCAGCCGGTTCGACAGCGCTTCGCCGCCCGAGATCGATCCGCTCGTCGCCTCGCGCTCGAGCTCGCCGACGACCTTGGCCGTCGTGCTCGCACCGACGTCGGCGTAGATCAGCGCTTCCTCGAGTCGCTCCCAGGTCTCGTCGGACAGATCCTCGAAAAGGGTCGCCTGGATCTCCTCCGCCAGCGCTTGGCGCGTCCGGCGCAGGCTGTCGCGCAATCGGCGGAAGCGGCCGACCCGTCGCTCTTCGGACTCAGGCGCTTCCGCGGCGGCTGAGCCGGCGAGTTCGCCGTCGACGATGAACACGTCCTCCCAGTCGCGCGCCATCAGCCTCGGTACCTCGCGATCGCCTCGCCGATCCGCTCCGCCCCCCAGCGGACTTCTTCGGCCGGAACGCGCTCGTCGGCGGCATGGATCAGGCTCATGAACCGCATTTCCGGCCGCAGACGCATCGGCAGGAAGCCGTACGTCTGGATTCCGATCCGAGCAAAGAAACGACCGTCGGTGACGCCCGGGAGCAGCATCGGCAACGCGACGGCGCCCGGATCGGCCGTCGTCAGAACGTCGCTCAGCAGCGGCAGCAGGGACAGGTCGGCGTGGTCGGAGCCGGGCTCGAAGTTCGCCTCGAACTCGAGCCCGTCGTCGCCGGCCAGGGCGCGAAGCTCATTGAACAGATCGTCGGGTGTCTGCCCGGGCAGCAGCCGCCCGTCGAGGTCGAGGTGGAGCTCGGAGGGGATCACGTTGACCTTCTCGCCACCCTGGACGATGGTCGCATTGACCGTGTTGTGGAGCACCGGATCGAACAACGCGCCCTGGTCGCCCAGCGCGTCGAGCGTGGCGTCTGTCCGGGCGGGGTCCAATAGTGCATCCGCGAGCTCTCGGCCGCCTTCTGGCAGGGCGCCCGCAAGTGTCTCGATCATCCGACGGGGCACGTCGGTGACATGCACCGGCAGCCGCTCTGAGTCGAGCGTCGTCAGCAACCGGCCGAGCCTCGCCATGGCGCCACCGCGCATCCGCAGGGAACCATGGCCACCCGGTCCACGGATCGTCACGCGCGTCCAGCAGATCTGCTTCTCGGAGACCTGAATCGGATACGCCCGCAGCCCTGCCATGTGGGTGAGCGCGCCACCGAACTCACCGATCGCATGCCTGATCCCTCCGAACAGTTCGCTGTGCTCCTCGACCAGATACCGCGCCCCGTACCCGCTGAGGTTCTCCTCGTCAGCGAGCACGCACAGAAGCACGTCGCCGGGCGGTGGATTTCCGCCCTGCGCGAGGGCCAGGGTCGCTCCGAGCATCATCGCGACCCCGCCCTTCATGTCGAGCGCGCCGCGCCCCCAGATCTCACCGTCGACCAGCTCGCCCCCGAACGGGTTATGTCGCCAGTCCTGACCGGCCGCCGTGACCACGTCGACGTGGCCCTGGAGCAGCAGCGGCGGCGCCTCGCCGCGACCGGGCACGCGGACGAGCAGATTCGGTCGCTCATCGTCCTTGGCGACCACGCGGGTCTCCAAGCCGGCATCCGCGCACAGTCGCTGAACCCACGCGACACACTCCCGCTCGTTCCCCGGCGGGTTGGTCGTGTCGAAGCGGATCAGCCGCTGGAGCAGCTCGGCCGGGTCGTGAGGCACGACGGGCAGACTAAGGCTTCACGTGGCGCCCTACGCCGCGACGGTCTCAGCGGGCAGCTTGCGCGAGATCACCTTCGAGATCCCGTCGCCGCCCATCGACACGCCGTAGAGCGAGTCGGCCGCTTCCATCGTCCGCTTCTGATGGGTGACCACGATGAACTGGGCGCGCGCTGAATACTCGCGCAGGAGCCCGAGGAAACGGTCGATATTGAGGTCATCCAGCGCCGCCTCGACCTCGTCGAGGATGTAGAAGGGACACGGGCTGGCCAGGAAAACAGCGAACATGAAGGCGAGCGCGGTCATCGACTTCTCGCCGCCGGACAGCAGCGACAGCCGCTTCATTGCCTTGCCGGCCGGCGTGATCTCGATCTCGACCCCGTGCAGGTCCTCGTCTTCGCGCTCGTCCTCGGCATCCGCCTCGGCCTCGGCGCCGTCGGCACCGTCGCCTGATCCGTCCGGGGCGGAGACACCACCGAGGACCCTCGCCGGTCCCTCGTGCTCGGTGACCAGGCGCAGCCGGCCGCGGCCGCCCGGGAACAGCTGTGCAGCCAGCTCCTCGAAATTGCGCGCTGCCGCGTCAAACGTCTGCTCGAACCGCTCGCGGATCTCGCGGTCGGTGTCGGCGATCAGCTTCTCGAGCTCGCGCAGCGCCGTCTCCAGGTCCGCGCGCTGGCGCTCGAGTTCTTCGACGTGCTCCAGCGCGTCGGCGTACTCCTCCTGCGCCAGCGGGTTGACGGGACCGATCTGCTCGCGGCGGCGGGCCAGCCGCTCCAGACGCGAGCCCAATGCCTCCCGGTCGTCCTCGGACAGCGCCTCTGTGGCCGGCTCGGGCTCAAGGCCCAGTCCCCCGGCCACCTCGGTCAGCGCGCCCTCCGCGTCGCCCGCTTGGTCGCGCGCACGCTGGGTGCGGACCTCGGCCTCGGTCAGCGTTTCGTTGGCGGCATGGAGCCGCGCTTGCAGCCCGGCCTCGGCCTGGGCGCACGAGCGCAGCTCGGTGGCGATGTGCTCGCCGGCCTCCCGGTCGGCGGCAAGCGCCGCCTCGAACGTCTCGACCCGGGTGGCGATCGCCGCCTGGGCATCGACGAGAGCGTCGAGCAGCGAGGCCACGACCGGACCGAGCTCCTGGTCGCGCTCGATCGCCGCTTGCAGCCGGGTGACCCGGGCCGCGCGTTCGGTCCGCTCACGCTCGGCCCGCTGAAGCTTGTCGCGCTCTCCGGCCAGCTCCGCCGTCAGCCGCGCTCGACGTTCGCCCTGCGGGCCGTCATCGGGAGCACTCCGGCGGCGGTCGATCGAGGCGCCGAGTCGGCGCTCCGCCTCGGCCGCCTCGTCGCGCTCGGCGATGGCTGTTCGGTGGGCTCCAAGCGCCTCCTCGCGCGCAGCGTCGGCGACGGCAAGAGCCTCCGTGGCGCGTTGCAGGACGGCGGCGGCGTCGAGCTCGCCCTGGGCGGCGGCTTCGCTCGCGCGGACAAGCTGATCCCGCCGATTGCGCTCGGCGAGCACGCGCTCCTCACCCACCGCCGGCGCTTGCCGAAGCTCGCGGGTCGACGGGGACCACACACGGCCCGCGGGGGTGACGGCGAGACCGGCGAACTGATCGGGCAGATCGCCGATATCGGGCACCACCCAAGCGTCGGCGAGCAGCACGGCGGCCAGCGCGACCGCGGGCTCCGGACCGCGGAGGTGGTCGAGCAGGGGCGTCGCGTCGGCCGCCGGCGGCGTCCCGCGATCACGTGGGCCCTCGCCGCCGGAGACCAGCGCACGGGCGCCGTCGGAGCCTGCGCGGTCGAGCAGCTCGTCCGCACTCGCGCGGTCAGCGACGATCGCCGCCCCCAGCCGGCCGTCCAGCGCCGCGGCGAGCGCAAGCTCGAAGCCCGGGTCCACGTCCAGCTCGTCAGCCAGCGCGGTCGAGCCGGCCCGGACCGCGGTGTGGGCCCGTAGAAACTGGTTGGCGGCGGCCAGCTCGCCGCCGACGCGGGCCGCCTCGCGGCGGGCGGATTCCGTGCCGAGTTCGGCTTCGCGCACGGCGGCGCGGGTCTCTTGTAGGCGCTTGTCGGTGGAGATCCGAGCGTCCTGCGCGGCGATCACCGCGCTGTCGAGCCGCGCGACTTCGTCCGCCGCGGCTTCCCGGTCGCGTTCGAGCTGGGCGAGCTGTCGCGCGAGTTCGGCTTCGCGGTCGCGATCCAGCTCGGCCAGCGATTGCTCGAGCGCGGCGATTCGCTGCGCCGCGTCGGGATCGGCGAGTTCCGGGTCGAGCTCGGCTTGTGCCGAGGAGAGCGCCTGGCGGGCCCCGGCCAGGCGAGCGTCGATCGATTCCATCCCGCGTTTGACCGACTCCATCCGATATTCGAGGCGCTCGCCGGCAGACCGGGCGGCGAAGCATCGGCGCGAGAGCTCTTCGCGCTCGGCGCTGCGTGCGGCGAGTGCTTCCTCGGCCTGCTCGCGCCGCCGGGACACCTGCTCGAGCTCGGTCTCGACCTCGGTCCGGGCGGCCCGCGCCGCGGCCACCGCGCGGGTGGCGTCCTCGAGCGCAGCGCGCCGCGCGCGCAGATCGTCTCGGGTCAGCTCCCAGCGCACCTCGAGCGCCTGGCGCTCGATCCGGGCGTGCAGCTCCGCCGCCTCAGCTTGGCGCTTGAGCGGCCGCAGCCGCGCGCGCGCTTCCCGCTCGACGTCGAGGGCGCGGTCGAGGTTGTCCTGGGTCCGCAGCAGCTTCAGCTGCGCCCGCCGACGGCGCTTGCGGTGCTTGCCGAGGCCCGCCGCCTCCTCGATCAGGAGGCGTCGGTCGCGTGGCTTGGAGGTCACGATCGACTCGACCCGGCCCTGCGAGATCACCGAGTGCATCTCCTTGCCCAGGCCGGTGTCGGACAGCACTTCGATCACGTCGACGAGCCGGCACCGGGCGCCGGCGAGCCGGTATTCCCCTTCGCCATTGCGATCGAGGCGGCGGACGATCGAGAGCTCGGGCACACCCAGCCCGAGCGACCCCTCGCTGTCGTCGAGCACGAGCTCGACCTCAGCTCCCTTGGCGGCTTGGCGGCCGGGCGCGCCGCCGAAGATCACGTCCTGCATCGACTGGCCGCGGACGTTGATCGGCGACTGCTCGCCCAGCGCCCACAGGACCGCGTCGGTGACGTTCGACTTGCCCGAGCCGTTGGGGCCGACGATCACGCTCACCCCCGGCCCGAATTCGAGCTTTGTCCGGTCCGGGAACGACTTGAACCCCTTCAGGGTGATCGACTTGAGGTAAGGCATTACTTGATCGCTCCGAGCGCCGCCTGCGCGGCCTCCTGCTCGGCGTCCTTCTTGCTGCGTCCGGTTCCGTGTCCCACCTCGACGTCTCCGATCATCGCGCTCACCGTGAATGTCCGGTCGTGGGGCGGCCCGCTCTGCTCGATCACCTCATAGCTGACCAGCTCGCCGCGGCGAGCAAGCCGCTCCTGCAGGGCGGACTTGAAATCGACCGGGTGCTCGAGGGCCGCCTCGATTTCGGGTTCGAACGCGTCGATCACCGCCGACGCGGTCGTCTCGTAGCCGAACTGGAGGTAGCAGGCTCCGATCACCGCCTCGATCACCGATGCCAGCACGCGCTCGGTCGACACCAGCGCCGCGATCGTGCCCGCGGCCTCCGGCGGCGCGGCGGCGCGCAGTCGCTCTGGGATCCCGAGCCGCTCGGCGACCGCACGGCAAGACCGCCCGGAGACCGCCTGGGCGCGGATCTTGGTCAGGTTGCCGGCGCCATATCGGTCGGCCTCGAGCCGTGGGTACAGATGGGTGGTCACCGCTAGCGCGAGCACGCTGTCCCCCAGGAACGCGAGCCGCTCGTACGAATCCGCGCGGCGTGATGACCACGATGAATGGGTGAAGACTTGCGCGGCGACATCGTCGGCGACCTCTTCAAGGAGCTCGTGCAGCGTCGCTGGCGAGGCGCGCTCTGGGCTCACTCAGTCTCGGGAGCTCGACTGGCCGCCGGCAAGGCGACCCCACTTGCGAGCACGAACTCGACGGCTTGGCCGACGGTCAGGATCTTCGCGGCCTGCTCGTCCGAGATCTTCACGCCGTAGGTGTCTTCGAGCTCCTGGACGAGCGTGTAGAGGTCGAGCGAATCGGCCTCGAGGTCCTCCCGAAACCGAGTCGACTCGCTGATCGACGCCGGATCGATCTCGAGCTCGTCGGCCAGGTGGGCCTGAATCAATGCGAAGACCTGCTCGCGATTCATCAGCCGGAGACCGTAGCGGCGTGTTCGGACGAGCCGGTTTGCCCACGCCCAGCGGATCGATCGGCGCCCGGGGGTGACCGGAGCGCGCCGGCCCGCTGCAGCGCTTCGCGGGTGCGGCCGATCACATCCTCCTCGACGGCGTGGGCGGCGACCTCGATGGCACGTGCGAACCCCCGGCGCGTGAACCGTCCGTGGGCCACCACCCCGACTTGGCGCAGGCCGAGCATGTACGCGCCGCCCGGGGTCTCGGGGTCGATCTCGGCCCGCAGCCGTCTGACGGCCGGCGCCAGTAGCAGCCCTCCGAGCTTCGCGCGCGGGGAGCTCAAGGCGGTATCGCGGATCGCGCGCATCGTGCGCCCCGAGACTCCCTCGATCAGCTTCAGCGCGATGTTGCCCGTGAAACCGTCCATCACGACTACGTCGGCGGCCCCTTCGGGAAGCTGGGTCCCCTCGATGTTGCCGATGAAGTTCAGGCCCGTGCCGCCCTCGCCCGCGAGCCGCTCGTGCACCTCCAGCAGTTCGGGCGTGCCTTTGACAGGCTCCTCGCCGTTGGACAGCAGCGCCACTCTGGGCTGGTCGATCCCCATCACCGCCTGCGCGAACGCCGAGCCCATGTGCGCGAACTGGACCAAAAACTCGGGGCGGCAGGTGACATTGGCGCCGACGTCGAGCAGCAACACCGGAGGCGCTCCGGGCATCGGCACCGGCAAGGCGAGCGCCGGACGGTGGATGCCGCGATCGCGCTTCATGTTGAACAGCGCAGCGGCGAGCGCCGAGCCGGTCGAGCCTCCGGAAACGAGCGCTTGGGCCCGCCCGTCCGCGACCGCGCGGGCCGCTTGGACGATCGATGCTTCCGGCGTCGACTTGACCGCGAACGCCGGATCGGGCGCCTTGGCGATCGAGACCGGTGCGTCCACGACCTCGACCCCGGCGGGCGGGGTGCCGATCTCCGATGCCGGCCCGAACAGGATCACGCCGACTCCGGCGGCCGCCGCGTGCGCCGCGCCCGCGGCTACCTCTCCGGGGCCAAGATCCGCCCCGCACGCATCCACGGCAACCGTGATCATCGTGCGGGCGTCAGCTGGTCTCGCCGTCATCGGCGAGCACGACTTCCCGTCCCTTGTACGTGCCGCACGTCGGGCACACGCGGTGGGGAAGGCGCGGACTGTGACACTGCGGGCACTGGTTGTACGCCGGCGTCGCGACCTTATGCTGGGCGCGGCGCTGCGCGGTGCGCGCGTGCGACTGCTTCTGCTTGGGGACAGCCATGGGCCGTGGAGGCTAGCAGGGCGCCGCTCAATCGAATTTGAGCTCCGAGAGCTTCGCCCAGCGCGAATCGGGCGGGCGGTCGTGGTGATGGTCGGGCCCCGCTTCGTTGAGCGAGACGCCACACACGGCGCACAGTCCCTGACAGTCTGACCGACAGAGCATCTGCGCCGGAAGCGCGAGCGCGAGCGCGTCACGGGCCCACGCACCCAGCTCGAGCAGGCCGTGCTCGACGTACGGCGACTCGAGCTCCTCCCCCGCCCCCGGTTGCGACACTTCGCGCGTGTCGACCTCGAAAGCCGGCGCCGCCGGCTCCAGGCAGCGCATGCACGGTCCAGACAGCGTCGCCTCGAACCGCAGCCTCAGGGCGTAGCCGTCGCCGGTCGTGCGCGAAACGTCGAGCCGGACAGGGATCGTCGCCGGCTCGACCGCATAACGCTCGCCGCCGAACTCGAACGGTTCGAGGCCGACGCCAAGGTCGAGCCGGCGGCCCTCGCCGGAGGTCAGGTGCAGGCCGCCGAGGTCCACGGTGTCGGTGCGGAGCGTCACGAATTCAGGTTAGCGTCGGCGCCGCGGGCTCTGATTCGGATCGATCCAGGCCGGTGGCCTGGCTTAAGATCCGGTCAAGGGGACCGCAACGACCACATGGGACAAGCGATGATTGTCGTGGATGTCCATCTGGTTTCTGATGTACGGGTTCGCGGACGTCGGCGACGATCTGCTCGTCGGCGCGTTCCCACTCGACCGCGATGACGTGGCGATGCTGAAACGGCTCCAAGTGGACCGGATCATCAACCTGGTCGAAGACTCCGAATACGAGCCAGGCGTCCGCGAAGTTGTGGCGGACGCGCTGGCCAATGCAGAGATCGAGGAGGCGCGTATCCCCATGATCGACCATGCGGGGTTGCCGTCGATCGATATCGAGGCGGCCGTGCGCCAAGCCCTCGAGTGGCTCGACGACGGTCACCGCGTGTACCTCCATTGCCGCGCCGGCAGGCAGCGCTCAGCCTCAGTTGCCGCCGGCGTGGTCGCGATCCGCGAGGGCGTCGAGATCGAGGAGGCGCTGGCCATCGTCCAACAGCGCAAGCCGAGCGCCGAACCCCTTCCGCACCAGTGGGACGACCTCGCCTGGTGGTGGCACGAACGCGCTCCCGCCCGATGAGCTTCGCCGAGCGGCGTCCTCAGTCGCTCGTCCGCAGAGCAGACGTCGCTCCTTGCGCGGGAGGCTTAGCCGCCGAATAGGCGGCGGGAGGCCAGTTCCTCCACCACGGCTGGAGCGTCGGCCTCGAGCTCGGGCGCGTGGACGCGGCGGGCGTTGAGCGTGACCTGCTCGAGCTCTGGAAGCTCTCGGCCGCCGGCCGCCGCGCCGTGGTCGGCGAACTTGCGCGCGCCGGGAAGTATCCGCGCCTCATATGAGCCGATCGTGTCGTTGTACGCGCGCACCGCGCTGTTGAGTCGCGTTCCGAGCGTCGACAGCAGCTCCGACAGCTTGACCAGGCGCCCGTGCAGCTCGCGCCCCAATTCCGACACGGCCTGCGCCGATTCGGCCACCCGCTCCTGCTGCCAGCCGTAGGCCACGGCGCGCAGCATCGCGACCAGGGTTGTGGGTGTCGCGATCAGGACCCGGCGCGACATGGCGTCCTCGATCAGCGTCGGGTCGGCTTCGAGCGCGGCGCCGTACAGGTGCTCACCGGGCAGGAACATGACGACAAAGTCCGGCGCCGAGTCGAGCCCCGCCCAGTACTGCTTGTCGGCGAGCTGCCGGACGTGCTTGCGCAGTAGGCGCGCGTGGTCGGCCAGGAACCGCTCGCGCTCGGCCTCATCACGAGCCTGATAGGCGTCGAGCACGCCCTGAAGCGGGGCCTTGGCGTCGACGATCACGTGCTTGCCGCCAGGGACGCGAACGATCAGGTCAGGCCGCAGTGAGCCGCCGTCGGTCCCGCCCAGCGCCTGCTGCTCGAGGAAGTCGCAGTGCTCCACCATCCCGGACAGCTCAACCACATTGCGGAGCTGCATCTGCCCCCACTGGCCGCGGGCGTTTGGCTTGCGCAAGGCGGTCACCAGCGCGCCGGTCTCGGTCCGAAGCTTCTCACCGGTCTCGGCAAGGGTTCGCAACTGCGCCTCGAGCCGGCCGCGTGACTCACGGCGCTCCTGATCGAGGGCCACCAGCTGAGCGTCGACCCGCCCGAGCTGCTCCTTCAGCGGCGTGACCAGTCGCTCGACCGCCTGCTGGCGCTGCTCGAGGTCGCCCTTCGCCTCCTGCTGTGCGGACTGCAACTGGCCCCGGGCCAGCTCTGCGAGCTGGGCCATGTTCGTCTGCAGCGCCTCGGCGCTGAGCGACTTGAACGTCGCCGCCAGCTGCTCCTGGGCGTCGGTCACCGTGGCCAGCCGCTCGTGCGCGAGCACGCGCTCGTGGTTGATGCGCACACGCATCATCAGCCACATTGCCGCTGCGCCGAGCAGCAGACCCAAGAGCAGCCACAGTCCGGTCATCTCGAGATCGAGCATGGCGAGATGTGCGGACGGAACCGTCGCCGGGAACAATCGGTGGCATGCCCGGAGAACTGGTCCGCCGCCGCGCGATCGTTCACGGTCATGTCCAGGGAGTCTTCTTCCGGGACGCCGCCCGCCAGAAAGCGAGGGACCTCGGGCTGGCGGGGTGGGTCCGCAACCGCAACGACGGCACGGTCGAGACCGTGATCGAGGGCGGGTCCGACGCGGTGCAAGAAATGTTGCACGAGCTCCGCTCCGGTCCGCCCCGTGCGCGCGTCGATCGCCTCGAGGTGACCGAGGAGCCGCCGGAAGGTATCACCGGCTTCGAGATCTACTGACGCGCCAACCTTGGACCGTAGCGATGAAATACGTGCCGTTTCGCTCCAAGGTTCTGGGTGGCGGGACCCGCTAGGCGTCGAGCGCGCGCTCGAACGCTTCGCGCGCCGCAGCGCCGCGCACCGCGAACACGATCCGCGTCAGCCCGGAGGGACCCTCGAGGTGGCGGCGCACCTCCTCGACCTCGATCCGCGCTGCCTCGTCCAGCGGAAACCCGCCGACGCCGGTCCCGAACGCCACCAGCGCGAGCGAGCGAGCGCCGACCTCGTCTGCCCGCCGCAGCGTCGACGCGGTGGCGCGGCGGATGATCTCCGCCGAGGTCGGACCCCCCAGCTCCATCGTCGCGGCGTGAATCACCCACTTGCAGGGCATCGACCCACCGCTCGTCTCGACGGCGTCGCCGAGCCCGATCGGAGCGACGGCGCGGCTCTCCAGATCAACGTCCGGCCCACCCGCGCGCGAGATCGCGCCGGCGACCCCTCCACCGTGCAACAGCCGCGTGTTGGCCGCATTGGCGATCGCGTCGACCGCGAGCGCCGTGATGTCGGTTTCGAGGACCTCGACCGATGCGGCCAAGATCAGGAAACTTCGGCCGGCTCGTCCTTGCCGGCGAGCCGATCCCGGCCGCGCTGGACGGCCGCGATGAACTTCGACAGGTTCACCTCGAGCGTGTTGAGGATCTCGTCGGCGTAATCCTCAGCGCCGAGCCGGATCTCCCGCTCGCGGCCGCGAGCGTCCTCGATGATCTCCTCGGCCGCGCGTTCCGCCTGCTTGGTGATCTCCTCGTCGGAGACCAGCCGCTCCTGGCGCTCGCGCGCCTCCTTGACGATCCGCTCGGCCTCGCGCTTGGCCTCGGCGAGCATCTCCTGGCGCTCCTTGACGATCCAGCGCGCCTGCTTGATCTCCTCGGGGATCGTCGCGCGCATCTGGTCGAGGATGTCGTAGATCTCCTCCTTGTCCACGCGGACCTGGTCGGTCAGCGGGACCGGCTTGGCGTTGTGGACGAGGTCGTCCAGCTTGTCGATCAGTACCAGGACATCCATTACGCGATCCTCTGTTTCGTCAGCGGCTGATTCGTTCCTTCAACGCGACCGCAACGTGCTCGGGAACGAGATCATCGATGTCGCCTCCAAACGTCGCAAGTTCCTTTACTCCGCTGGACCTGACAAAAGAGTACTTGGGCGAGGCCATCAGGTAAACGGACTCGACGTCCGGAGCCTGCCGGCGGTTCAGCTGGTTCATCTCCAGCTCGTACTCGAAATCGGAGATCGCGCGTAGTCCCTTGACGATCGCCATCGCCCCGCGCGCGTGGGCGAACTCGACGACGAGCGTCGAAAACGGCTCCGCGGTGACGTTGCCCAGGTCGCGCGTGGCCTGCTCGAGGAACGCAACCCGCTCCTCGGCGGTGAACAGCGTCGAGCCCTTCCGCCACGGCATGTTCACCACGGCGACGATCACCTGGTCGTACATCGCCGACGCGCGGCCGATGATGTCGAGGTGGCCGAAGGTGACCGGATCGTAGGTCCCGGGACAGATTGCGACGCGGTTATCAGGTGTCATAGATGGAAATCAGAGTGTCGCCGTAAAGGCGCTCGAGCGGCTCGCCCGCCACGGCCAGTGGAAGCTGGAGCGGGGCCCGCCTGTCGCTCTCGCTGACCACGCGCGCGCCCGGGCGAGAGCACCGGCGGCGAGCGCCTCAGCGAGCCGCGCTCCGAGGCGGCTCGCGCGGCGATATGGGGGATCCAGGAATACGAGATCGTAATCGCGGGCCTCGGCGCGTGCGTTGCGCAGGAAGGCGAAGCGCATCCTGGCGGCGGGTCTCGGCCTGCACGCCCAACGACTCGAGGTTGCGCCGCGCGGCGGCGATCGCCGCCGGCGAGGAGTCGACCAGCGTGGCCGCCGCGGCCCCCCGCGAGAGCGCCTCGATCGCCAGCGCGCCCGATCCCGCGAACAGGTCGAGCACCCGCGACCCCTCGACGGACCCCAGGATCGAGAACAACGCCTCACGTACGCGGTCCGAGGTGGGTCGAGTCGCCTGGCCGCGCGGCGCCACCAGCGGACGCCCGCGATAGGAGCCGGCGATGACCCTCACAACCTGATCGGCGCCTCCGCCTCGACGCCGTAGGCGGCGATGCAGCGCGCTCGGCCAGCAGCGGGTCGAGCTCGTCGGCCAGCAGACGCTCCGCGTGCCAGCGGGCGCGCTCGAGCAGCTCGGCGTCGCGCGGCAGCTCGGCGATTCGGAACTGCGCCTGACCATGCTGGCGGACGCCGACCAGTTCGCCTTCGCCGCGCAGCCGCGAGATCGATCTCCGCCAGCTCGAAGCCGTCGCCGTGGGCGGCCAGCGCCCGCAGTCGCGCCGAGTCCTTGGCACCGAACAGCAAGCACAGCGACTCGTGCTGGCCGCGGCCGATCCGCCCGCGGAGCTGGTGCAGCTGCGAGATCCCGTAGCGGTCGGCGTCCTCGACGAGCATCACGGTTGCGTTCGGGACGTCGATCCCGACCTCGATCACCGAAGTCGCGACGAGTACGTCGCGCCTCGCCGGCGGCGAACGCGGCCATCGCCTCGTGCTTGGCCGCCGGCCGCATCTGACCGTGCAGCAGTACGACCTTGAAGCCACGGAGCTCGCCGCCGCGCAGCCGCTCGAACTCGGCCGTCGCGGCGCGCGCCTGCCAGCAGCTCGGACTCCTCGACCAGCGGGCACACGACGAAGGCCTGGCGGCCGGCGCGAAGCTCCTCGCGGATTCGCTCGTAGGCACGGGCGCGCTCGGACTCGGTCGTGCACACGAACGTCTGGATCGGCTGGCGTCCACGCGGGAGCTCGCGCAGCACGGTGAAGTCGAGGTCGCCGTAGTGGGACAGCGCGAGCGTCCGCGGAATCGGTGTCGCGGTCATGTGCAGCACGTGCGGCTGGGACCCGTCCGCTCCCTTGCTGTCGAGCGCCGCGCGCTGGCGGACCCCGAACCGATGCTGCTCGTCGACGACGGCGACGCCGAGCCGCGCGAACTCGACCGCCTCCTCGATCAGCGCGTGCGTCCCGACGATCAAGCTGAGCTCGCCGCTCGCGAGCTTCGCCAGCACCTCCGCGCGCCGGCGCGCCAGGGGTCGAGCCGGTCAGCAGCGCGACCGGCAGTTCGGCGGCGAGCAGCGAGTCGATCGTTCGCGAAGTGCTGCTCGGCAAGCGTCTCGGTCGGCGCCATCAGCGCCCCCTGGTAGCCGTGCTCGACCGCGCGGAGCATCGCGTACAGCGCGACCACGGTCTTGCCCGAGCCGACCTCCCCCATCAGCAGCCGCTGCATCGGCACCGCGCGCGCGAGGTCGTCGTCGAGCGCCTGCAACGCCCGCTCCTGGTCGCCGGTCAGCGCGAACGGGAGCATGGTCGAGAGCCACCGCGCCGTGAACGCGCGCTCCTCGTCGAGCGCCGGCGCCGACGTGGACGCGCGGCGGAGCCGCCGCCGTCGGAGGAGCGCGAGCTGGGCCAGCAGCAGCTCCTCGAACGCCAGCCGCCGGCGGGCCGCCTCGGTCTCTTCGCTCGCGCCGGGAAAGTGCGAGGCGGCGAGCGCCGCGGCGCGGTCGGGGAGCTGCTCGTGGACCCGGAGCGCGGCGGGTAGCGGCTCGACCTCGTCGGCGATCGCGGCCGCATGGCGGCGGACGAGCGCCAGGATCTCGGTCGAGGTCAGCCCCTCGGTGGCCGGATAGTGGGCGACGGCGCCATCCGAAGCCGTCGCCTCGTTGGTGACGGCGTGCGCCTGTACGCCGAACCGGTTGCGCCCCTCGAACTTACCGTGCAGCACGAGTCGCGTCCCAGGCGGATAGCGGCTGACGAGCCACGGCTGGTTGAAGAACGCCACCTTCATCGATCCTGTCTCGTCTGCGACCGTCGCCTCGACCAGCGGGCGCATCCCGCGCCGGCGGACCGAGCGGGACGAGATCGAGCGTACCTCGACGACGACCGTGGCCCGCTCTCCCCGGACGAGCTCGGCGATCGCGCGGGCCTCGCGACGGTCCCGCGGCAAGTGCTCGAGCAGGTCGCCGACGGTGTGCAGTCCGAGTGTCTCGGCGGCTTTCGCCGCCTTCTGACCCGGGAGCTGCAGCGGCTCCGTGAGCCTAGAGGGACGTGGAGCGCGAACCGGCGCCCCGTCGAGCTCGTCCGGTTCGAGCGGGCGGGCGGTGGCAAATCCGGTGACCGGCACGGTCAGATGATGACCGCGATGGCGGTCGTTCCAGCCTCCGCTACTCGGCGCTCAGCAGCCACCAGTAGCTCGACTGGCCGCCATCGGACAGCTCGAACTCGACCTCGCCGGCGGCGAGCGCCTGAACCGTTTCGTCGTCAAGCGGCGCGTCGGCGCCGCGCAGGCAGGTGATCAGCTCGGCATTCTCGGCCAGCTGCTCGAGCACGCCGCGGAGGGTCTCCCGCGGACGGCCCCAGGCGATCAGCTCCTCCTCGACGAAGCCGATCGCGTCCCCCTCGCGGAACCGGCCCTGCGCGTCATCGCGCGCGGCGCGCGCAACCGCGCCCGTCCGGACCCGATCGAGCGTCGCCTGCATCGCCACCGCATTCGCGGAGGCCGGGCGGGCCGGGTCGAGGCTGACCGCGGCCGCGAGGCCGGCTTGCTGGGACCGGGAGGGGACGACGGCGACCGTCTTGTCCGAGAGCTCGGCGGCCCGTTCGGCGGCCATCAGCACGTTCGCGCTGTTGGGCAGCACGACCACCTGCTCGGAGTCGATCGCGTGGATCGCGGCGAGCAGGTCGTAGGTGGAGGGGTTGAGCGTCGGTCCGCCGTCCAGGACGCGCACACCGAGGCTCTCGAACAGCCGCGTCATTCCGGCGCCGGTCGCGACCGCGACCGCCCCGCACACTGAAGGCTCCGCCGGCACTCCGCCACGGCCGGCGCCCTCGGCACCGTCGTCGAGCCGCTCGGTCAGGCGAGCGTCGCGCTCGCGCACCTGCTCGCGCATATCGGCAACATCCAGGTGGGAGATCGTCCCGGCATCGGCGAACAGCGCCGTAGCCGCGTTCGGATCATCGGTGTGGACGTGGACCTTCAAGGTGGTGGCATCGCCTACGACAAGCACCGAGTCGCCGAGGTCCTCGAGGGCCACCGCAAACTCGCGCGGCTCGAGCCCGCTGCCGGTGACGGCGAAGTTGGTGCAATACCGGTACGTGCTGGAGGCGTGCTGGGGGTGGGTCACGCGTGCCGCCTCGTGATGGTCGAGGGCCGGGGGCTCGGAGCCCCGCAGGGCGCCGACGATCCCCGCCAGCAGCACGGTCAGCCCGTAGCCGCCCGCGTCGACGACGCCGGCGTCGCGGAGTACCGGGAGCAGATCGGGACCGCGCTTGACCGAGTCCTGGCCGGCCTCGAGCGCGCGCTCGATGACCTCCGCTATCACCGCGTCCTGCTCATCGTCGGAGGCCTCCTCGCCGAGCCGCCCGTTCGACATGTGGGCGATCTCGGACGCGACCCGCGCCGCCATCTCGCGCACGACCGTGAGGATCGTCCCCTCGGCCGGATCGCGAACCGATCCGTACGCCTGGTCCGCCGCGCGTGCGAGCGCCGCGCCGATCAGGACCGGATCGACGAGCTCCCCCGGCCGTGAGGCGAGCTCCTCGGCGGCACCGCGGATCAGCTGCGAGAGGATGACCCCCGAGTTGCCGCGAGCGCCGAGCAGCGCGGCGCGGGCCACCGAGGCGACGATCTCATCGCGGCCGATGTCGTCGATCGTCCGCTCCTGCGAAGCCGTCGCGAGCCGGTCGAGCTCTTGCAGCACGGCCCGCAGGGTCAGCACCATGTTGTCCCCCGTGTCGCCGTCGGCGACGGGGAACACGTTCAGGTCGTTGACCTCCTCGCGGCGCGACTCGAGCGCGGCCAGACCGGCCTGAACGATTACGCGGAAGCGGACGAGGCTCGGGTCGGACACGGGCGGGCGGGTCCCGGGCTCCGCGCTTAGCGGGCCTTGGTGACCTTGCCGGCCTTCAGGCAGCGCGTGCAGACGTAGACGCGCCGCGGGGTTCCCCCGTCGTCGATGCGGACGCGTTGCAGATTCGGCTCGAACCGGCGGTTGGTGGCGACCATCGAATGGCTCCGGCTGTGGCCGAACGAGGGTCCCTTCGAGCAAACGTGACAAACCTTTGACATCGCCGGGCGAGTATACGCAGGCCGGGGCGGGTAGCCCGTTTCCGGTCGCGTCTGGCGTTACGTACGGAGGCTGCGCGGGTACGCAACGACGGATGGGAATCACAGCCATTGCCGGCGGGAGCCCCTTGGACCGAGTCGCGCTCCCCGACCGCTACGTGATCCTCAGTCATGTCGCCAACGGCGGCATGTCGTCGATTTGGTGCGCCCGCGACGAGCTGCTCGATCGCACGGTCGCGATCAAGCTGCTGGCCGAGGCCTACGCCGAGGACGAGGTCGGCGTCCGCAGGTTCGAGCGCGAAGCTCGCGCCGCGGCCCGGGTCTCCGGTCACCCCAACGTGGCCACCGTGTACGACATCGGTGTGGCGCCCGCGGCGGATCGCGCCGCTGCGGCCGGCGGCGGGTTAGGCGCGCCGTTCATCGTCATGGAGTACCTCGCCGGCGGCTCGGTCGCCGGAGCTTTGAAGCGTGCCGGCGGCACCGGGCTTGACCCCGCGCTCGTGGCTCGCTGGCTTCAGGACGCGGCCGCCGCGCTCGACTACGCCCATTCGCTGGATGTTGTCCATCGCGACGTCAAGCCCGGCAACCTGCTGCTCGACGAGGCCGAACGCGTGCGGGTCGCCGATTTCGGGATCGCCCGGCTGATGTCCGAGGCGACGATCACGAACATCGGCGAGGTGCTCGGGACGGCGGCGTACCTCTCCCCCGAGCAGGCCCGGGGCGAGCCGACCACGCCGGCCAGCGACCGCTATTCGCTTGCAGTGACCGCGTACGAGATGCTCACCGGGTCCCGCCCGTTCGAGGCGGAGGCCGTATTGGCGCGCCGCGGCGCCGCTCGTGCGCCGGAGCCGATCCGGGCCAGCGAGCGCAACCCCGCGCTGCCGAGAACGATCGATCCGGTGCTCGCACGCGGGCTCGCGGATGCCCCCGACCGGCGTTTCGCGTCGGCGGCAGAGTTCGCGGGGGCCGTGGAGCGCGCACTCGCTTCCTCAAAGCCAGCGCCGGTGGAGTTCGCAACCGCGCCCACGGCGGTCGCCCCCATCGTCTCCTACGGTGCCCGCGGCCGCGGCCCGGCCGCGTGGATCGCCGCGCTCGTGGCGCTCGCGGTCATTGCCCTCGGCGTCGGGATTGCCACCGGGGCGGGCAACTCGCCGGGCTCCGGGACCCACCGGGGCCGGACCGTGGCGGAGGTGCGCACGCATAAGCCTCGGGCACGGAGCACGGTGGCCGCCGTCAGGGCACCACGCCACCACGTGAGCCGCACACCGGCAACCACTACGAGCGCGGCGGCGGCTGCCCCGGCGCCACCGACACCCCAGACGCTCGACACCCAGGGCCACGAGATGATGGTCCAGGGCAACTACACGGGCGCGATCGCGGCGATGCGCCAGGTGCTGGCGGACACCCCGGCAAACAGCCTGCTGCACGCGTACGCGCTGTTCGACCTCGGCCGGTCTCTGCGGCTGGCCGGCGACCCGCAGGCAGCGATCCCGATCCTCGAGCAACGGCTTCAGTACCCGAACCAGACGGCGGTCGTGCAGGTGGAGCTGAAGCTGGCCGAGCGCGCGGCGGGAGTGGCGCCGGCCGGCCCCCCCGGGAAGGGTCACGGCCATGGGTCCGCCAACGGCGGCCCAGGCCACGGCGGCCCCGGCGGTGGACAGGGCGGCGGAGGAGACTGACCGACCCCCGCTGACCATGTCGCGCGCGGGGGTCCCGCGGCTCCGCTCGCACACGGCGAGCGGTCGGCCGCCTGAGCCACGGCCACGGCATACTGCGCCGCTTGCACATCGACCCGTACATCGTGCTGGGCAGCGCAGTGATCGGACTGCTGGTGGGGATGACGGGCGCAGGCGGGGGCGCTCTGATGACGCCCATGCTGATCCTGCTGTTCAGCGTGAAGCCGTCGACGGCGATCTCCTCAGACCTGGTCGCAGCCGTCGTGATGCGCCCCATCGGCGCCGGCGTCCACCTCCGGGCCGGCACCGTGAACCTCCGGCTGGTCAAGTGGATGGTGATCGGATCGGTCCCGGCGGCGATCCTCGGTGCCTACGTGCTGCACTTGATGGGGAACTCCAAGTCGGCGCAGAACAACATCGAGGTCGTGCTCGGCGGCGCGCTGCTGGCCGGCTCGCTGGCCATGGTGTGGCGGATGTACCTCGACCGCCGGGGTGGCCTTGAGCGGACCGCGTCGATCAAGCAGCTGGCGGCACGTCCGCTGCCGACGCTCGCGATCGGCGTCATCGGCGGGGTCATTGTCGGGATGACGTCCGTCGGCTCGGGGTCGCTGATGATCGTGCTGCTGCTCTTCGTCTACCCGATGATCGGCGCCAAGCAGCTGGTCGGGACCGACCTCACCCAGGCGGTTCCTCTGACCCTCGCGGCGGCGATCGGCGCCCTGGCCTTCGGGCACGTCGAGTTCTCGGTCACGGGCTCGCTGATTATCGGGAGCGTCCCCGCCGTGTTCGTCGGCTCGCTGCTCTCCTCGACCGTCCCGGATCGCTACGTGCGCCCCGCGATCGCCTTCGTGATCTTCGCCTCCGGGCTGAAGTACGTGGGATTGCCGACCACGGCGCTCGGGTGGGCGCTGTGCGCGACGCTGCTCGGCGCGGGCGTGCTGTGGCTGGTCAGTGCCCGCCCGTGGCAGCAGGCAGCGGCCGCCGAGGGCGAGACCGAGGATGCAACACCGCCCGAATCGGTCGAGGAGCGAATCGCTTAGGGCTGGCGCTCGCGCCGGACCTACGCGAATCCGGCGGACCCCCGCCGGCCCTCGAGCGCCCGGCGGACCTCCAGCGAGGCCAGCGCCGCCTCCGCGGCCTGACGGCCGGTGTCCCGCTCCGAGCCGCCCGCGACCCGAGCCAGCGCCTGCTCCATGGTGTCGACGGTGAGCACACCAAACCCGCACGGGACGCCGGTCACCAGCTGTACGTCCTGGATCCCGCTGGCGGCCGCCCGGCAAACGTGGTCGTAGTGGTCGGTCTCGCCGCGGATCACCGCGCCGAGGCACACGACCGCGTCATACCGGCCGGAGCGGGCCGCGTAGGAGGCGACCAGCGGCAGCTCGAAGGCGCCGGGGACGTCGAACTCGGCGATCTCGTTCACCCCCGCCTCGGTCAGCGCCTCGCGCGCCCCGGCCACCAGCCGCTCGGCCAGTTCCTCGTAGAACCGCGCCGCGCACAGCGCGACGCGCGGCGCGTCGGTCACTCGTCGTTCCGGGTGCGGTCGGTTTCGGCCTCCTCGCGGAGCATCTCCTCGTCGAGCGCCAGACCTTGGTGGTGGAGGATGTGGCCCATCCGATCGCGTTTGGCCCGCAGGTACGCGGCGTTGTGCGGGTTGGGCAGCTGCTCGATCGGGACCTGGTCGCTGACCGACAGCCCGTAGCCCGAAAGACCGGAGATCTTCTTCGGGTTGTTGGTGAGAATCCGGATCGAGCTCAGTCCCAGGTCGGTCAGGATCTGGGCCCCGATTCCGTAGTCGCGCAGATCCGCCGGAAGCCCGAGGGCCACGTTCGCGTCGACCGTGTCGAGCCCCTCCTCCTGGAGCTTGTACGCGCGCAGCTTGTTGAGCAACCCGATCCCGCGCCCCTCCTGGGAGAGATAGAGCAGCACGCCCCGTCCCTCGCGCTCGATCATCGACAGCGCCGACTCGAGCTGCTCGCCGCAGTCGCAGCGGAGCGAGTGGAAGACGTCGCCGGTGAGGCATTCCGAGTGGACACGGACGAGCACGTCCTCGACACCGTCAACGTCGCCTTTGACCAGCGCGACGTGGTGCTTGTCGTCGATCAGCGAGCGGTAGCCGACCGCGATGAAATCGCCGAACTCGGTCGGCAGCGCGGTGGCGACGACCCGTTCCACAAGCTTCTCGGTCCGCCGCCGGTACGCGACCAGGTCAGCGACCGTGATCATCTTCAGGCCGTGGCGCTCGCAATAGCCGACGAGGTCGTCCACTCGAGCCATCGTCCCGTCGTCGTTCATGATCTCGCAGATCACCCCCGCCGGGTTGAGCCCGGCGATCCGGGCCAGGTCGACCGCCGCTTCGGTCTGCCCCACCCGCTCGAGCACGCCACCCTCCCGCGCCTTGAGCGGGAACACGTGTCCGGGCTGGACGAGCTCGCGGGGCGACGTGCTCGGGTCGATCGCGACCTGGATCGTGTGCGCGCGGTCGGCGGCCGAGATGCCCGTGCTGACTCCTGAGCGAGCTTCGATCGAGACGGTGAAGGCAGTCTTGAACGCCGACTCGTTCTTCGCGGCCATCAGATCCAGCCCGAGCTCGTCGCACCGCTCGGGCGTGAGCGCCAGGCAGATGAGCCCACGGCCTTCCTTGGCCATGAAGTTGATCGCCTCGGGGGTGACGAACTGGGCGGCCATCGTCAAATCGCCCTCGTTCTCCCGGTTCTCGTCGTCGCAGACGATCACCATCTTGCCCTGACGGATGTCCTCGATGGCATCCTCGATCGTGGCGAACGGCGTGCGCAGCGCGCTCATCGAAGCAGCTTCTCCACGTACTTGGCGAACACGTCGACCTCCAGGTTCACCGCCGTTCCGGGCTCGGCGCCGCCGAGGTTCGTCCGTTCCAGCGTCTCGGGTATCAGGGAAACGGTAAACGATCGGTCGTCGACCGCCGCGACGGTGAGCGACACGCCGTCGACGGCGATCGACCCTTTTTCGACCACGTAGCGCAGCACCTCGGGCGGTGCGCTCACCTTCACCCGCACAGCGAAGCCATCATCGACCAGCTCGGCGATCGAGCCGACCCCGTCGACGTGGCCCTGTACCACGTGGCCGCCGAGACGGTCGCTGGGGCGCAGCGGCAGCTCGAGGTTGACCGCGGTGCCTACGGCCGCCTCCTGCAGCGAGCTGCGGGCCAGCGTCTCGTTCATCACCTCGGCGGTGAACCATTCCCGGCCGACCGCGACCGCGGTCAGGCAGACGCCGTTGACCGCCACCGAGTCTCCCTCCTGCAGGTCGGAGGCAACGCCGTCCGCCGCCACGGTCAAGCGAACACCATCACGCGAGCGCTCGATCCCGCTGATCGACCCCAACGCAGACACCAACCCCGTGAACATCACCACTCCTTGAGCCGCGCGGAGACGAGCAGATCCTCGTCCACCCGCTGGCAGTCGAGGGTATGGGCCCGGACCGCGTCCGCGACCTTCTCGACGCCCTCGCCCTCGAGCGGGTCGCGAGCGGCCCGGCCGCCCAGGATCAGGGGCGCCAGGAACATCCGCACCTCGTCGATCGCGCCCGCGTCCATGAAGGCACCGGCCAGATGAGGTCCGCCCTCGAGCAGGATGGAAGTCACGCCGGCGGCGCCGAGCTGCTCGAGCGCGGAC
This sequence comes from uncultured Solirubrobacterales bacterium, assembly GCA_963794825.1. Classification (GTDB taxonomy): domain Bacteria; phylum Actinomycetota; class Thermoleophilia; order Solirubrobacterales; family Solirubrobacteraceae; genus Palsa-465. The sequence continues at coordinate 563,467 of CAWCFB010000001.1, read as the reverse complement.
ACCACGCGAGCGTTCTCGTTCTCGCCGGTGGCGACGATCACCTCGGCGCCGTGGGTCTCGAGCGCGTCGGTCGCGGTCCGCGGCGCGGCGCGCGAGACGACGACCGTGAGCGGGACCTGACCAGCGTCACGGACAAGCTGGGAAGACAGCGGCAACCGTGCCTCGGAGTCGAACACGACCCGTCGCGGCTGGTGCACCGTCTGGCTGGGGACCGACAGGCGGGCGGTGAGCATCGGGTCATCGGCCAGCGCTGTCCCGATGCCGACGACGACCGCGTCGCACTCGGCGCGCCAGCGGTGCGCGAGCGCGCGGCTGCGCTCGCCGGAGATCCACTTCGAGTCGCCGACCCGGGTCGCCACCTTGCCATCCAGCGTCATCGCGGACTTGAACAGCACCCACGGCAGTCCCGTGCGCGCGTGCTTGCGAAACGGCTGGTTGAGCAGACGCGCGCGAGTCGCGAGCTCGCCGTCGGCGACCTCAACCTCGATCCCCTCGTCGCGCAGGATTCCCAGCCCCCGTCCGGACGCGTGCGTGGAGGGGTCGTCGGAGGCGATCACGACCCGTGAGATCCCTGCTTCGCGGATCGCCTCGGTGCAGGGCGGGGTCTTGCCGACGTGGCAGCATGGCTCCAGCGAGACGTACATCGTCGCGCCCCCCAGGTCCAGATCGCCGGCCGCGCGGATCGCCTCGACCTCGGCGTGCGGCGCCCCGAACGAGCCGTGAAAGCCTTCGCCGACGATCTCGCCGGCCACCGTGATCACCGCGCCGACAAGCGGGTTCGGACTCACCCGCCCGCGGCCCTCCGCCGCGAGCTCGATCGCCCGCTCGAGGTGGTTCCGGTCCGATTCGGTCCGCAGCGGCATACGCCCAGGGAGGATAGGACGCCCTACGCGAATAAATGGACTCTCAGGTTCCACACTTTCCACCGGTTAGCCGGTAGACGCTCATCTCCGGGCCCGGCAGGCGGTACTGACGCGGGTAGTAGTCGATCGACCAGTCGAAGTTGAACGGGACCGAGCGGTCACCGGGCCCCAACGGAGTGATGTGGTAGCGCAACTGGCCGCGCTGGGCCAGCGCCCGGTAGTAGGCGATCGCCGATGGCACCGCGCGCGGGTCGGCGAACGCCCGGCCGGCCTGGAGCGACCCCACCACCACCCAGCAGTAACCGCCGCTGATGTACTCGTCGATCAACTGCGGCCGCAGCGTACGCTCGTACTGGTCGATCGCGACGTACCGGCGCTGTCCGGCGGGCAGCAGGTTCCCCTGCTCGTCCACGTCGGTCAGCTGCGTCGGGTAGGAGTACCAGCGCGAGCCGTTGGGGGTCCAGCCCAGCGACTGTCCGACATCCGCGATCCAGTTCCCGGGAACCACCGGCTCGATCACGACCTTGCTCCCGGCTGGGACGTTCCCGACCATCCACGCTCGCGTGAGGGTGCGCGTGTCCGGTCGCGACAGCGCAGCGTCGTTGTGGACGACGGTGGCCACGCTCTGCGCCAGCAACACGACGGCGGCGATCGCTCCGGCCAGCGGCGCCGGCACGCGCCGCACTCGCGGGCCCCGCGCGAGCAGGCGCACGAGCTCCACCACGGCGAAGCCGCCGAGCACCGCGGCAATCGGGAAGATCGGCATCAGCCACCGGCCGAAGAACCTCTGCTGGTCGCCCATGTAGACGATGAAGGCGATCGGGGCCGGCAGCAGGACGAGCGCGAGCGCCCAGCTCCGGCGCACGGCCAGCAGGACCGCTCCCCCGGCCGCCGCCAGCGCCGGTACCCACCCGAGCCCCCAGGTGAACGTCCACAAGTAGTAGGCGATCCCGCTCCCGGCGGTCGTGCCGAGCTTGACCGGGTCGGCGCCGCCGGCCGCGGAGGCCTGCTGGCCGAGTCCGTCGCGGAAGGCCGAGAAGTCGAGCACGGAGTAGGGGTTGGCGAGGACGAACGCGCCCAGCGCGATCAGTAGCGCGAGCCCCAGCCGACCGGCGATCGCGAGTCGCGCGCGGCCGGTGTCGACCGAACCGATCGCCCAGGCCGCCGCCAATCCCAGGCACACGACGGTGATCCCACCCGTGTATTTGGTAGCGGCGGCGAGCCCGATACCGAGACCGGCGATCGCGTAGTCGCGCGTGCGGGCGTACCGGACCACTCCGCCGATCCCGTAGAGCGAAAGGGCGACCGGGGCCAGGGTGGGAACGTCGTTGAGGGCCAAGTGGCTGTAGAAGACGGGCAGGAACGCGAACCCGCTGATCGCCGCCCCCACAAGTCCCACGGTGCGGTCCATGAACAGACGGCGGCCGGCTAGATAGGTGAGCCAGACGGCCACCACGCCGAGCACCGCCGCCACGACGCGCGCGACGACATAAACGGTGGTGGGATCCGTCGCGTACGCCCGAGCCACCGCGTCGGCACTTCCGAACCACAGCTCGAACACGAGATAGAGCAGGTACGAATAGGCCGGCGGGTTGAGGAAGTAGTTCGGGTTCAGGTTGTGGCCGAAGAAGCCAACCGCCCGAGGCACAAAATGGGTCGCCTCGTCGACGTTGTAGCTGTACGGCAGGCCCTGCTTGATCCCCCACAACCGCAGGACCAGCGTGGCCAGCAGGATCACGCCGAGAGCGAGCAGGTGCGGATCGACGCGCCGGCGCCGGTGCAGCGGCTGTCGTCCGCGGCCGCGGCGCGCGGACGCGGATCTGGCCGTTAACGCGCGCGGCGGCTGGGGTATCTGGTACCCACCCTCCCGCGTCAGCGCATCGGTTAGCGCATCCGTCATCGCACCCGAGTATCCCGCTACCGTGTGACCGACGGCGCCCCCACACTTGCGCCGCGGCGAAGGCGCTCAGATGAAGCTCATCATCCAGATTCCGTGTTTCAACGAGGAGGATCAGCTACCTCTGACGCTCCGCGACCTGCCCCGCGAGGTGCCCGGTTTCGACACCGTCGAGTGGCTGATCATCGATGACGGCTCGACCGATGCCACGATCGCCGTCGCTCGAGAAGGCGGGGTCGATCACATCGTCAAGCTGACCAACAACAAGGGGCTGGCGGCGGCGTTTCAGGCCGGGCTCGATGCAGGCTTGAAACTCGGCGCCGACGTAATCGTCAACACGGACGCCGACAACCAGTACGACGGCCGCGACATCCCGAAGCTGGTCGCCCCGATCCTCCGCGGCGAGGCCGACATGGTCGTCGGCGACCGCCAGGTGAGCACGATCGCGCACTTCTCAGCGGCGAAGAAAGCGCTCCAGCGGATGGGCTCCTGGGTCGTCCGGCAGGCCTCCTCGACCGAGGTCCCAGATGCGACTTCCGGGTTCCGAGCGTACAACCGCGAGGCCGCGCTGCAGGTCCAGGCCGTCTCGCAGTTTACCTACACGCTGGAGACGATCATCCAGGCGGGGAAGCTGCTCGTCGCGATCAAGGACGTGCCGGTCCGGACGAACCCAAAGATCCGCGAGTCGCGCCTATTCCCCTCCAGCGGCGCGTATGTCCGCCGCAACGCGCTGTCGATCTTCCGGATCTATTCGCAGTACGAGCCACTGAAGGTGTTCTGGGGCGGCGCGCTGATCATGGGCATCCCGGCCGTGGTGTTGTTCATCCGCTTTCTCGTCGACTTCATCACCAACCCCGGGCGCAGCGGCCATACGCAGTCGCTGATCCTCGGCGCGGTGCTGTTCATCGCCGCGATGCTGCTCGGCGCGCTTGGCGTAATCGGCGACTTGCTCGCCGCCCAGCGGACACTCTCGCAACGGACCTTCGAACGGGTCAGACGGGTGGAGCTTCAGCTCGGCGTCGAGCCCTCGCACTACGAGCCCGGCGCGGCCCGCAGTCCGGCTTCGGCAGGGACGCGGCCCGCCACGGCAGACCCCGAGGACCGCGAGGCATTGGGGGTATGACCCCCGCCTCGGCTGGCCCGGCGGCGGCAGTTCCGACCGGCAACACGTTCGACAAGTACGGCTCGACGAACCCAGTCGTCCGCCGGCTGATGGCGGGATTCGAGGGTGCCCTGGCCGAGCTTTTCGACCGCGCCGCACCGCGGTCGGTGCTCGACCTCGGCTGCGGCGAGGGCGTGCTCACGCACCAGTGGGCACAGCAGCTTGCCGACGGCCGCGTCGTGGGGATCGATCTCGAGGATCCAAAGCTGCGGTCCGAGTGGGCCACGCGGGAGCGGCCCAACCTCGAGTTCGTCGGGGTCGACGGCGACCCGTTGCCGCTGGCCTTCGCTGACGACGAGTTCGATCTGGTCGCTGCGACCGAGGTGCTCGAGCACGTGCCCGACCCGGCGGCGACGGTGGCCGAGATGGCCCGGGTCGCTCGCACCCACATGCTGGTCTCCGTACCGCGCGAGCCGCTGTGGCGAGGATTGAACATGGCTCGCGGCGCGTACCTGCGCGAGCTCGGCAACACCCCCGGTCACATCAACCACTTCTCCAAGCGGGCCTTCATCGACCTGCTCGGCCGGTACGGCACCGTGCTCGAGGCACGCTCGCCGTTCCCGTGGACGATGCTGCTCGTGCGCGCCGATGGCTGAGACGCTCGCGGCGCCGCCGCATTCGGAGCCGCCGCCCCCCGCCGGGGACGAGAGCTTTGCCACCGGAGCACGCGTCCTATCGATCGGGATCGCGTCGACCGGGATCTTCACGTTCGCCTACCTGGCGACCGCCAGCCACGTGCTCAGCAAGGGCGATTACAGCCGCATCTCGGTGTGCTGGGCGATCATGTTCGTGATCCTGTCGGTGATCTACCGGCCCATCGAGCAGCTGCTCTCGCGGACGATCGCCGACCGGCTCGCACGCGGGCAGGCAGGCCACATCCTGCGCGTGCCGGCGTTGATCCAGACGTCATTCGCGGTGGTGTTCTTCGCCGTCGCGCTCGCGTTGCGCCGCACGATCGAGCACAGCCTGTTCAACGGCTCGAGCGCGCTCTACTGGATCCTCGTCATCGGAGTGCTGGCCTACGCGGGCAGCTACTTCGCGCGCGGCTGGCTCGCCGGCCATAAGCGGTTCGCACTGTACGGCGCGCTGGTGTTCCTCGAGTCGACCTCGCGGTTCCTGTTCGCGCTGGCCGTCGCGGTGGGGATCGGCTCGGGCCAGAGCGCGGTGGGGCTCGGCATGGCGGTCGCCCCGTTCGTCTCGCTGATCGTGATCCCCTTTGCGTTTTCCCGCGTACAGGGCCAGGACCCCGCCGCGGCGCACGTAGTGGAGGTGGCGGACGCCAGCCGGGAGGGGCCGGTCCACGGTCAGCTCGAGGAGGCGGCGACCGACCTTTCGCTCAAGCATGGAACCGGATTCGCGGCCGCCGTAGTGGCCATCATGCTGTCCGAGCAGACGCTGATGAACGCGGGGGTGCTGGTCGTCGCCGCGAGCAGCGGCACCGGGGCGATCACGAGCGGGCTGACCGGCTTCGTCTTCAATGTGCTGCTGATCGTGCGCGCGCCGCTGCAGCTGTTCCAGGCGATCCAGACGTCGATCCTCCCCCACCTCGCGGGGCTCGAGGCGCGCGAGTCGGCCGATGAGTTTCACCGCGCGATCCGCATCACGATCCTCGTGATCGCCGCATTTGCCGCCGCGGTCACGGTCGGCCTGCTGGCAATCGGGCCGCCGGTGATGCGCGCACTGCTGACCGACAAGGCGGGCACCTACGCACGTGGCGGGCTGGCGCTGATGGGGATGGGGATGGGCTTTCACCTGATCGCCGGCACGCTGAACCAGGCGGCGCTCGCCCGGGGCCGGGCGACGGCGGCGGCGATGTGCTGGCTGCTGTCGGCTGCGGTGTTCGTGGCGTTCGTCGCCGCCCCGACGATCCATTACGAGGTCACCCGGGTGGAGGTCGGCTACTTCGGCGCCGCGGCCGTGTTGTGCGCGCTATTGACCGTCGTGTACCGGTTCAGCCGCCCGGCGGCCGCAGCGCCGCGCAGGCGGGTTGCCGGGCGATCTCGCGGCTGAGCACCCGGTTCGTCCCTGGACTCACCGTATTCATCGTGTGCAGGGTCGCCGTGACGGCTGTGCGCACCTGGCTTTCGGCGACGGCGAACGCCTGAGGGCCGCTGGTCGGGATCAGCATCGCCGCGGACGCCGCCTCGGCCAGCGACCGCTGCGCGTTCTCGAACGCCCCCACGAGCTGCGAGGCCAGATGCCGCCCGCCGGATACGTCGGGGAAGCTGGCGGCCTTCGTCGCGGTGATTCCACCGGTCGCTGCGCGGAGCAGCGACGCGACGAATTCGGTCAGCCGCCCCTTGGCGACGGCCAGCGAGCTGCTGTGGGGGAACGCGCTCTCGAACTGAGCGGTCGCGCTCTGCACGTCGTTGCGCCAGCCGGTGATCGTGGTGCAGATCGACTTCACGTACCCGGCGGGCTTGACTCCGCTCGGCCCTCCACAGCCGGCCAGTGCGACCGCGGCGACCGCCAGCGCGGCGGCCGGCCTCGCCGCGAATATGCGCCGGCGGCTCACTCGGCGCCGGCGGCCGCAGCGAGCTCGGTGTACGCCGCGGACGGATCGTCCGAGCCGAACACGGCGGAGCCCGCGACGAACAGGTTCGAGCCGGCGGAGGCGCACCGCCCGATGCTGTCCGTGTGGACGCCGCCGTCGACCTCGAGCGCCACCGCCTCGGGCAAGCGCGAACGGAGTCGCTCGAGCTTTCCCACCGACGCTTCGATGAACTTCTGTCCGCCCCACCCCGGATTGACGCTCATGCACAGGGCCAAGTCGAGCGCGTCATCGGCTACCTCATCGAGCGCCGTGGCGGGCGTCGCCGGGCAGATGGCAGCGCCGGAGGCGCAACCGGCCTCGCGGATTGCCTGGAGCGTGTAGTGGACGTGCGGCGTCGCCTCGACGTGGATCGTGATCGAGTCAGCGCCCGCCCGCGCGAACTCTTCCACCTGCCGCTCGGGTCGCTCGATCATCAGGTGCACGTCGAGCACCCCGCCGGCAGCGTGCACGCGGTCGGCGAGTGCCGAGACGACCAGTGGTCCCATCGTGATCGGCGGCACGAAATGACCGTCCATAACGTCGACGTGGATCACCCGCGCCCCGGCGGCGACCACCTCCTCGACCTGCTCCCCGAGCCGGTAGAAGTCGGCGGCCAGGATCGACGGGGCGACGCGGCGCCCGCGCATCACATCCGGGAGCGACATCCCTATACCGCCTTGAGCATGCTGCCCTGACAGTGGTTGCAGGCGACGATCGCCGTGCTGGACATACGCACGATCGTCGAGTGCTCGCCGCAATTGGGGCACACGGAGACGAGCTCGAAGCGATGGAGGCAGTACACGCAGCGATATCGGCCCGGAGCTGCTGTGGGCCGGAGCCAGGGTTCACCGCAATTCGGGCACTCAGGGCCGAGGTTGATCGGCGCTTCGCTCACCCGGTGAAGCCTAGCCGGGGGCGCGGCGTGCGCCCCTCGAGCCACACACTGCTGTTATCGGTTCGCAACCTGCCGCTCGGGACTCAGGAGGACCGTAGCCGGGCGATGAAGAACCCATCGGTACCGTCCCGGTGCGGCAGGAGCTGGCGGCGGTCGAGCTCGGTGAACTGCGGATGTGTCCGCAGGAACGCGTCGATCACGCCCTCGGCTTCGGCGCGCGAGATCGTGCACACCGAGTACACGAGCGTGCCGCCTGGTGCGAGCGCGTCCGCCCCCCTCTCGAGGATCGCGCGCTGGAGCGAGGCGAGCTCTACGATCGAGGACGGCTGCGCGCGCCAGCGGATGTCCGGCCGTGACTGGAGCGTCCCGAGTCCGCTGCACGGCGGGTCGATCAGCACGCGATCGAACGGCTCGGCCGCCACGAACTCGCGCGCGTCGAGCTCGAGCACGGAGACGTTCACGGCGGCCATCGTGACGCAGGTCTCGCGGAGCGCCCGCGCCCGGCCGGGATGGCGCTCGACGGCGACGACCTCCCCTTCGCCGCCCGCTAACGCCGCGAGGTGCGTCGTCTTGGCCCCCGGGGCGGCGCACAGGTCGAGGATCCGCTCCCCGGCGCGAGGCTCGAGCGCCCGCGCGACCGTCATCGACGCGCGTGACTGGGGGATGACGAGGCCGTCGGCGAACAGCTGCGAACCGTGGACGTCGAACGGCTCTTCGAGCACGAGCCCCTCCGGCAGGTCCGGCGCCGGCCGCGTGCGCACCGGCAGCACGACCCCGTTCGGACTCTTCAGCGTGTTGACGCGCACCGCCGCCTCGGCCGGCTGGTTGACGACGGCCAGCAGCGCGCGGGCTTCGTCCGGGCCCAGCTCCGAGAACCACTGGTTCGCCAGCCACGCCGGCACGGAGTGGAGCACCGCCGCCCCCTCCGGGGTCGAGTCATCTAGCTCCTCGAGCACCCCCCGCCCCTCGCGAGTGGCGCGCCGCAGCACGGCGTTCACGTAGCCCGATCCGCCACGAGCGAACCGCTTCGCCAGCTCGACCGACTCGTTGACCGCCGCATGGTCGGCCACCCCACCCAGGAACAGCAGCTGGAACAATCCGATCCGCACTGCCGCCAGCACCGGCGGATCGAGCCGGTCCGGCGGCCGGTTCGAGAACCGCCCGGCGACGTAGTCGAGCGTTGCGCAGCGCTGCACGGTTCCGAACGCGAGCGCAGTGGCCAGCGCGCGGTCGCGTGGCGACAGGCCGGCCGCTTCGCCGCGGAGCGCCCGGTCCGCGTAGGCATCCTGCTCGAACACCCGCCGGACCACGTTGTACGCGCAGACGCGCGCTGGGCTGAGTTGCTCTGACTTTTTCACCGCCGGTAGCCGCGCACGTAGTCCTGGCCGCTCATCGGCCGTTTCCCGGCCGGCTGCACCTCGAGCAGTTCGAGCGAGCCGACGGCACAGCCCAGCACCGGCACAGCCTGATCGAAGGACAGAACCCCAGCCGGCGGCCCGTCGGGCACCGCTTGCGCCCGCCGGACCCCGAGCGGCTGGCCGTTGTCAAGGGCGATGTGCGCGCCGATGTGCGGCGTCAGCGCGCGCACCACGCGCTCGAGCGCGACCGCCGGGTCCTGCGGGTCAAGCCGCCGGTCCTCGGCGGTGATCTTCTCGGCATACGTGACGCCGTCAGCGGGCTGCTCTGCGCAGTGCCGGGACTCGTCCAACGCCTGCACGAGCAGCTCGCCGCCGAGGCCAGACAGCCGCAGGGCCAGCGAGCCATACGTGTCGTCAGGCGCGATCGCGACCTCCTCCTGGAGGCACACCGGACCGCTGTCGAGCCCGGCGGTCAGCCGCATGATCGACACCCCGGTTAGGGGGTCGCCGGCCATCAGAGCCCGTTCGACCGGCGCCGCCCCACGCCACCGGGGCAGCAGCGACGGGTGGACGTTGAGCATCGGGTAGGCCGACAGCAGCGGCTCCTTGATCAGCGCGCCGAACGCGCACACGCACACCGTCCCCGGCGCCGCCGCCGCGATCGCCTCGAGCGCTTCCTCGTCGTTGACCGTCGCGGGCTGGAACAACTCGATCCCCAGCTCGCGCGCCTCCTCAGCGACCGGCGGGGAGGCCAGCTTGCGCCCGCGCCCCCGGGGCCGATCCGGCCGCGTGACGACGAGCGCGGGCCGGTGCGGTGAGTCCGCGAGGCGGCGCAACACGGCGGCCGCGAACTCGGAGGTGCCCAGGTAGACGGTGTTCAAGCCGCGGCCGGCGACTGCGCCTCGCGCAGCGCGCGCATCGCTTCGCGACGTTGCTCTCGCGTGGTGCGGTCGAGGATCAGCACGCCGTCGAGATGGTCGAGCTCGTGCTGGATCACCCGCGCCTCGAGCCCGGTTGCCTCAATCAGCACCGGCTGGCCGTACTCGTCGAGGCCCCGCACGCGGACATGGACCGGCCGTTCGACGTCGACGAGCACGGATGGGAGGCTGAGGCAGCCCTCCTCGGCGATCTCCTCGTCACCACCGCGCCACTCGATCTCCGGGTTGGCCAGCGCGATCACGGGCGAGTCCTGCTGGACGCGGTAGACGAGCAGGCGGTGGAGCACGCCGACCTGAGTCGCGGCCAGACCAACGCCGACCGCGTTGATCATCAGCTCCCCCATCCGCTTGACCTCGTCGCGCAACGCGTCGTCGAACACCTCGATCTCTCGCGCGCGCGTTCGGAGCACGGGGTCGCCGAACTTGCGCACGTGGGCCAGCGCCGACGCACGGCGAGCGCGGGTCTCAGCGTCGATCTCGGGTTCGTCGGACTCGTGCTCGACCAGCTCTTCGGTCTCTTCGGCCATCCCAATTAGTGTAGGAGAGGCCGACTCACCGCTCCTTGAGGAAATGTGCTCGCACTCCGCGCCCGAACCCGCTCGGACGGCCGGTGTAGTACCCGGCCGGGAAGCCGTTGCGGGTTCCCGGGTCATCGAGCAGGGCGTTCGAGCAGCCGCCGTAGTCCTGGACGGTGTCCCAGGTCCAGGCCAAGTAGGACTGATGGAGGGAGTCCATCACCGCCATCACCTTCTGCGAGTAAGTCGATTCGCAGTGAGTGTCGCCGAAGCCGCCGACGATCACCGGGTGATGCTTGACGAAGCTCTGCAGCTCGGACTTGTGCGCGAGAACGAAGTCGGAGTAGTCGAACGACGAGACGTCGGCCATCAACTCGTGCCGGGGATCGTTCGGCATGAACCGACCCCATTGGCTCAGGTCGCCGGCGAAGTTGGGCCCGGAGATGATGATCGGCTGGTGCGCGCCGGCCCCGCGGATCGCATCGACCAGGCTTTGGTTGCCGGCGGTCTGGTAGCTGCCGAACCGCACATTCCCCTCGGGCACGTCGTCCGCCGTGCACCCATCCCTCAGGCACTGCCAACTGACGTCGTGAGGTTCGTCATAGGTGTGAAACAGCACGCGGCGATAGAAGCGGAACGTCGAGGCCACCGAGCTCCAGAACGCGACCGAGTGATCGGCGTCGGCCATCGGGATCTCGTCCGAGCTGACCGTGTCCGACCCGTAGGCGTGATCCCCGGGCGCCGCAGCCGACAGGCGTAGGACGACATAGATCCCGGCGGCGTTGAGGAGCTTCACGTAGCTGACGATCGCTCGCCGGTATGCGCTGCCCACAAAGGCCGGGTTCAGGCCGGCGTACCCACCCAGCCAGCAAGCCTCGTTCAGCGGCAGGGCGACCGCGTTGACATGCCAGCTCTCGAGCGCCTTGACCGATCCCTGGTCCGCCGGTCCCTGGAAGATGCCGTAGCCGAACCCTCCCGCCCCATCGGGGCCCGAGCAGGAGTATTCGGTGCCCGACCGGTCCACCCCGATCAGCCGCAGCGACTTGCCGTCGGTGCCGATCAGCCGGTGGCCGGAAACCGACACCATCCTCGGTCCATGGGCCGCGGCGGCCCCGGCCACCGCCGCGAACCCAAACGCCGCCAGGGCCAGCGTTCCGATCAGCCGGCGGAGCCTCAAGGCGTCGTTGGGGTCTGGACGTGCAGGGTGCCGACCTTGATCGCCGTGATCACGGTGTTCCGGGCCGAGGCGCCGGTAGTGGGGTTGCAACTCACCTTGATCGTGCCGCCGTTGTCCGCCGTGGCGGCGCCGGTGAGGCTGATCGTGGCTGCGAACACCGTCTGCGCGGGCAGGTCGGCCGAGCCTGAGTCGAGTGGATTGAAGTTCTGCAGCAGTGTGCAGCTGACCAGGTTCTCGACCGAGGTCTGGTTACCCAGCTCGGTGGACGCGGTGACGATGTACGTCCCGCCCGAGGGCACCTGCAGTTGGGCGACCGTGGTGTCGGTCCCCGGGGTCAGCGACTGCCTCTGGGCGGCGTTGACGACGAAGCCGTCGGAGGGCCCGGCCGGGCCCTGGGAGCCGTTGAATCCACGGGGCCCACGGGACCCGCGGAACCCACGCGGACCGCGTGGGCCCCGATTGGACGGACTCGCTTGCGCCTTGGCGCGGTGGGTGGAGCGTGAACTGCTGGCCGCCCAGGCGCCGCCACCGGCGGCGAACACCAGGGCGAGCGTGGCGATAACGATCGCGGGCGAAGGGGTCAGGCGTTTGCGCATCGAGGCCTCGTTTCGGTTTGGGCCGGTGGCTCAGGGCGAGCGCCAGCCGTCGTTCAGGTGCGGCAGTAGGTAAGTCTGCAAGTCGTGGTCTGAGCCGAATGTGGTGGTGCTGTCGTCGTAGTGGTGACCCGGGCGCTCGACCAGCTGGACTGGGAAGCCGGCCCGCTGAAGCGCGCCCACCTCGTTCACCACCCCGGCCAGTGGGTACACGTCGTCCTGGATGTGAGCGAGCTGGACGACGTTGAATTTCCACTGTGCCGCGGCCAGCGACTGGCTCGCCGTGGAGCCCGTGTCGCGGAACGGCGAGGTGTTCTCGGCCAGCACTCCGGCGAACTCGAGCGAGTGGTCGAAGGCGAGCCGGTAGGACAGATCGCCACCCGAGGAGTATCCGCCGAGCACGACCTCGTGGCGATCGATGTTGAAGTGCGTCTCCACGTCGGCGATCGCCCCCAGCACCGTGTCCTGGTCGGTGTTCGGATCCCAGCAATCGTCCTCGCGACCGCCGACGGCGATCGCGATGTAGCGGCCCGTGGGCGCGGGCGACACCGTGTAGATGTCGCCGGCCGACTCCCCGCCACAGCCGTGCAGCCAGACGAGGAGCTCGATCGGAGTCTGGCCCGAGGCGTCGTAGCTGTCGGGAACGTCGACCCAGTAGTTGCTGGCCGAGCTCTGCAGCGTGAACGGCGTGTCGGGCTGGAAGCCGACCGGGGCCGAGGGCACCGCCCCAGTCGAGGGCGGCGCCTGCGCCGGGATCGTAAGCCGACCGATCGTGCGGCAGTCATCGCGGCTCGAGGACTCGCGGACCGAGCCGCTGCTGTTGGCACACGCCCGGATCGAATAGGAGCCTGCCTTCATCCCGCCCGGCGGCACGATCGACACGTCGACCGCCTGCGACGCCGAGGCTGCGATCCCACCGACGCGATAGGTGGCCAGCGTCCGTGCGCCCGTTCGCGTCCGGACGGTCAGCTTCGCCTTCGAGGCGCCGGCGCCGCCCCGGCCCGTGTCGGCCACCTCGAAGCTGCCGAAGATGCGGGCCGGGGTCGCCGAGACCCCTCCCATCGAGACGACGAGGTTCGGGCGGGGTCGTCGAGGGTGCGCGACGGCTATAGGGACCACTACCGCGCCGATGGCCAGACAGGCCACCCACAGCACGGCTGACGCCCGGATGCCTGTCACTTCACGCAAAGCTGCGACGAGACCTTCACGTGCACCGTCGCCGTCGCCGCCGCGCTGCCGTTGGACACGTTCAGCACCAGCGTGTGCACCGCCAGGCCGCAGTTTGTCTCGTGCACGTACAGGCGCAGCGTCGGGCTCAGTGCCTGCGAGATCCCGAAGCTGCTGTGCGAGCTCGTTCCCTCCTGAACCGTGTCATCCCAGCTGTACACGAGCGCCTTGCCCTGCGGATCGGTAGCCGTCGCGTGGAATGGCACGTCGACATAGTCACCCTGGGTGTCGCCGTTCGTGGCCTGGAACCCGGCGCCGTCCAGCGGGGAGTCGATCGACACCGTCGGCGCGCCCGGAGTTGGCGGGACGATGGTGATCATCACCGAGCTCGAGGCCGACAGCCCCGAGCTGTTGACCGCGGTCACGGTGACGGTGTGATCGCCGAAATCGAGGTTGCTGATGAACACCTGGGCGCCGTGATAAGGGGTGACCCTGCCGTCCACCGACCAGTAGATCGCGTCGTCGGGAATCGTCACGTCGAGGGCGTCGCTGACCGCGGCTTTGAAACCGATTCGGGTCCCCTGGGTGAAGGTGGCGCCGGCCGTTGGAGAGATCATGTGGACAGAGGGCGCGCTGGGGCTGTACAGCGGCTCATGCGCGTAGCTCAGGAAGTGCCAGTCGTCGCTCGGCCCGGCGGCCGTCGGGTCGATCGACCGGAAGGGCATCACGAACGAGTCGAGCTGGGGACCGGGCTGCAACGAGTAGTAGTCGCCCGTGCCGCCGCTGAAGTTCGTGGTTCCCGGGATCTGGAGGCCGGGCTGCGGGCCCGCCGCCGGGTCCGAGACTTGGCTGACCAACTGATCGCCGTGCATGTTCAGGTAGCCGGCCCAGGCCACGGGATTGGCATTCTCGGCCGAGGCCAGGAAGGTGAGGCCGATCTCCCCATCCGTGGCTACCCCCAGCGTCGGCCAGGAGATCGCCATGCTGGTCGACCACAGCTCCCCGAACAGCTGATCCACGCTCCAGTCCGTGGTGTTGACCTTCAAAAGCGTGGCGCCGGGATGGGCGAACACATTCTTCAGCGTCGGGCTGTTCGTGTTGCACTTCGCCGTGCATTCGCTGCGCCCGTTGATGGTCGCGATGATCAGCTCGTTGTGGCTCCAGGCGGCGGTGATGGCATGGCCTGTGAGGCCGCCTCCGGCGCGCGCATTCCAGTCGATTCCATCCGTACCGGGAATCGTGTAGTCGTAGACGGGAGTCGTGGGGTGGCTGATGTCATGGGCGACCGCGACGGTGGAGCTGTCGCGCCAGTCCCAAACACGAGTCGTGCTGTTGTTGGGGTCGGTGACGAACAGCGACCGGCTCTCTCCCGGTGGCTGCTGGACGGCCAGCGTGTGGAGGCTCGAGAAGAAGTAGTTGGCCTGGAAGCGGGATGACGCGAGGCTCTGCAGGTTGATTCGCATCGCTACCGAAGCAACCTTGTATGCGGCGTTGCCCTGGAGCATGTCCACCGTCCAGTTGGCGAACCGGTCGTTAACCGACAGCGTGCTGTAGTCGAACCAGACGTTGCTCGGCTGGCCGAGCTGTTGCGGGGTCATGTCCATGACCACGTGCCAGGCCTTGCCCACGTTGCCCGCGGCGGCCGCCTGCCGGATCTCCTCCGGCGTGGCCACGGCGAAGCGGATCACGTTGTTGCCCGGGACGGTGGCGCAGTTGTTACTCGGGGTCGCCGCTCCGGCCGGCACCGACGCCGGACACCAGTACTGGACGAGCCACACGAACAGGTTCTGGGCCGGCGCATAGACGACTTGCTGATCACAACAGGAGGCCAGGTTCGGTGGGCCGGGACTGAGGATCGTGTCGGGGGTGGCGAAGGCTGACCAGGTCGCGCCACCGTCCAGCGAGTAGCTGTCCGCCGTGTTGCCCGTGTACCAGACGACGTTGTGCCCGACCGCTGTCGTCATCTCCTTCGGCTCCCCGCCGGCCGCGGGCGGCGCGCCCAGGTTGATCGAGCGCCCAATCGCGAACTGGCCGGCGTCGGCCGTGTGGGCACGGGCGCCCTGGTCCGAGGCCGTGGCGATGAACTGCGGGCTCGGATTGAGGGTGACCGGTGCTCCGATGTGCGTGAGCGGTCGAAATGGCCCCGCGGGCAGGGCGCTCCCCTCGTCGTCCCCGCCCTGGCTGTCGATGCGGGTATAGGTCGGGACGGGCGGGGCCGATCCGCCACCAACGCGAGTCGAGCGCGGGCGAGAGATCCCGTGCGACAGCGCAGCGCAGCTGCGGGCGCCCTTGGCCAGGGACCGCTCAGCCGAATTGAGCAGCGGTGCGATCGTCTGGCCCACCGCCTTGGGCGTGCCGTGGCGCCAGGTGCGAGCGCTCAGCAGCAGCCCGCTGGCGAGGTCGAGCGGCGCGATCGCCTTGCACACCTGGTGGTGGCCGAGCGCGTTGGCACTCTGGGAGAGCTCGCCCAACACTTTGCTGCGCTGTCCGCGGGCGAAGCTGCTCGACAGTCCGCGCAGGCTGCGCTGAGCCGTGGCGATCGCTTTCGCCGGCGTCGGCTTTCCGTGGTGGACCTTCGATCGCGCCGAAGCCGCGGTGGGCGCACATAGCAAACCCGCCCAGAGCAGGACGACCAACAGCTTGCCCCCAGAAGCCTTCACTTTAACTCGACCTTAATGCTGCGGTTGGCTGCCGTCAAGTCAGCCGTTCTACTGGGGGTCGACGTCGACGCTGATGTTCACGCCTTTGGCCGTCCGCCCGCGCACGAGCGCGTCAACCGACTCGCGGACCGCCCCGATCGCCTCCGAGCGGTCGCTCGCCTTGACCACGACCTGGCTTCGAGCCCGGCCGCGGAGTGCGAACAGCGGCGCCGGGCCGAGCACCGCCGCCCCGGGGGCGTCGATCCCGGCGGCCAACCGTCCGGCGGCCGCAACGGCGGCGGCGGCGTCGAGGGCGGAGCAGACGATCCGGATCACGGACGAGAACGGGGGGTAGCCGAGCGCCCGGCGCTGCTCGAGCTCGTCGGCCAAGAAGCCGTCTGAGTCGTGCCGGGCCGCGAACTGGATCGACCGCGCCTCGGGGGCGATCGTCTGCACGAGCACACGGCCGCCGCGGTCGCCGCGCCCGGCGCGGCCCGCGAGCTGCGTGATCAGCGCGAACGTCCGCTCCTCGGCCCGGAAGTCCGGGAACCGCAGCGTCTGATCGGCGTCGAGCACGACGCCGAGGGTCACGTCCGGGAAGTCGTGGCCCTTGGCCACCATCTGGGTGCCCACCAGGAGCCCGGTCCGGGCCGCCTCGAACGCCTGCAGGGTTCGCGCGCGGACGTTCAGCCCGGTGGCGTCGGCGTCGAGCCGGAATATCGGGAAGCCGGGCTCCCCCAGCGCTTCGCGCAGCTCGTGCTCGAGCCGTTCGGTACCCACGCCGTGGCGCGCGACCGTGCTCGATCCACACGCGCCGCACCGGCCTGGCACCGGCTCGCGGTGGCCGCAGTGGTGGCACGCGACGAACCCGCCCGCGCGATGCATCACGAGTGTCACCTCGCAGTTCGGACACATCCACACGTGCCCGCAGGTGCGGCAGGAGAGAAAGTTTGACCAGCCGCGCCGGTTGAGCAGCACGATCGCCTTCGCCCCGGCGCGCCGGACGTCGGCCAGCGCCATCCGGGTGGCCGGATGCAACGGGTGGTGGTGGCCGCGCATGTCGAGCAGCTCCACCGGCGGCAGCGGCCGACCGTCGACCCGCGCCGGCAGCCGCAGTCGAGGCAGGATCTGCACGCTCTCGGGCCGCGGGGTCGCGCTGCCGGCCAGCAGCACCGCGCCGTTGCGCCGCGCGCGCCAGGCCGCGACCGTGCGCGCGTCATAGCGCGGATCGCCCTCGTGCTTGTACGAACTCTCGTGCTCCTCGTCGACGACGATCAGGCCGAGATCCGACAACGGCGCGAACACCGCCGAGCGCGGTCCGACGCACACCCGGGCCTCGCCGCTGCGCAGCCGCATCCATTCGTCGTGTCGCTCGCCCGCGCTCAGCCCCGAATGGAGCACGGCGATCACATCACCGAAGCGCGATTCGAACCTATGGACCGTCTGGGGCGTCAACCCGATCTCGGGCACCAGCACGATCGCGCTGCGGCCGCGGGCGAGGGTGTCGGCAACGGCCTGCAGGTAGACCTCCGTCTTGCCCGACCCGGTAACGCCGTGGAGCAGGAACCCCGGCCCCCCCGCGCGCAGCGCTTCGAGCGCGCACCGCTGGTCGCCCGTCAGCGCCGGGGCGTCGGCGCTCGCCGCGCCGACGGACACGTGGGCGGGAGCACGCCGCTGGCGCTGAAGTGAGATCTCGACCAGCCCGCGCTGCTCAAGCCGGCGCAGCGCGGGCGTCCCCAGCTCTGACGCCGTCCGCGGCCCGGCGTCGTGAAGGACCCTCAGCAGCGCGCGCTGGCGTTCGGTGAGGGGCTCTGACCCTTGCAGCGCGCCCTCCCCGGCTGCCGTCAAGGCCGCCACCAGCTGACGCTTGGCGCGTACCCCCGCCGCCGCGCCGGGGGCCAGCACCAGCCCGAGCGCGCGGGCCGCCGTCGAGCAGTACTCCCTGGCCATCCACATCGCCAGCTCGACCAGCTCGGCGGTCGGGCCGGAGTCGAGTACCGCCTCGGGCTCGGCGAGTCGTTCATCGGGAAGCTCGGACTGCGAGGCCAGCTCGACGACCACCCCGAGCGTGGAGCGCCGGGCGAACGGCACGCGCACGAGCGACCCGACGGTCACATCGTGATCGGGCGAGAGCCGGTAGTCGAACGGCCCGCGCAAGGCCCGCGTCTGCGTCAGAGGCTCGACTTTCGCGATCACCGGGCTGAATGTAGAGTGGCCCAAGGATGACCACCGGCGGGCCACTCGGGGAGCGGCTGGTCACCGCTCCGCAGCTCCTAGACCTGTGCGATCAAGCTCTTGGCGAGATCAGCCGGCGGCGCCATCTGTTCAGCTGGCTGAGGGGGCCGGGCGCCGATGAATGGCTCGCGGTCGACGCCTACTACCCGGCCAATCGGCTCGTGGTGACGTGCCGCGAGCCCACGGCCTATGACGAGCTGATCGCCGAGCGCGTGCCTGAGCATGGGCTACGGCTGCTGGCTCTGGCTCCTGACGAGCTGGCCGGTGATCCAGCCGGGGTCGACGCCGCGCTGCGCCGGCGGCTGGAACAGCTCAGTCCGCGCGAGCCCGCGCCGGCGCCGCGTCTGCCGCCCGCGGTTCCAAGCCAGCGCAAACCGACCCGCCCCTCGCGACCCCAGGCGACCCGTCGCGATCGAGTGGGGGTCGCCGCCGCACCGGCGCGGCGCCACCCGCTCGCGGCCGCGCTGCTCATCGCGGCCTTGTTCACCGTCTTCGTGATCGCCGTGGCGATCGTGACGGCGGCCCACGGTTAGGCTCTGCCCGTGGCGTTTGAACCCGATGAGCAGGTCTTCTTCCACGGCCATCCGTCGTGGCGCTCGATGCTCGACTACTACGTCAAGGGGCTGTTCGGAGCCATCGCCGCCGGCGTGGTCGCCGGCGTGGTGACCGCGATCGCTGAGGACCACGTCAAGGTCGGCTGGGTCATCGCGGCGGTGCTCGTCGTGTTCGTGGTGATGGTGGTGTGGGGGCTGATCAAACTGATCTCGACCACCTACGCGATCACCAGCCGCCGGCTGACCATCAACACCGGCCTGCTGCGGCGCGACATGCACGAGACGCGGATCGAGCGCGTCCAGAACGTCAACTGCACGCAGACGGTGCTCGAGCGCGCCCTGCGGATCGGCACGGTGGACTTCGACACCGCGGCCAGCGCCGAGTACGACTTCAAGTTCACCGGGGTCGGCAACCCGCGCGAGATCGTCCGCACCGTCGACCGCGCGATCCACGAGCTGCAGCAGTCCACACCGGGAGTGTGAAGCCACCCGCGCATGCGCGGGTGGCCCCTGCCCCGCATGCGGGGCAGGGCCGGGGGGCGCATGCGCCCCCCGGGGACAGCTGATTACGCCTCTACCGCGGCCATCCCGGAGAGGCCGGCGGCGGCCCGCAGCTCGGCCGCCTTGTCGGTCCGCTCCCACGTGAAGTCGTGGTCCTCGCGGCCGAAATGGCCGTAGGCGGCCGTCTTCTGATAGATCGGCCGGTGGAGCTTGAGGTACTCGCGGAACGCGCCGGGACGGAGGTCGAAGTGCTGTGAGACCAGCTCGGCGATCTTGCCGCGACCGATCTTCTCGGTGCCAAACGTCTCGACCATCACCGAAACCGGGTGCGCGACACCAATCGCGTAGGCCACCTGGACCTCGGCCCGGTCGGCGAGTCCGGCCGCCACCACGTTCTTGGCCACATAGCGGGCCGCGTAGGCGGCCGAGCGGTCGACCTTCGACGGATCCTTGCCGCTGAAGGCGCCGCCGCCGTGTCGGGCCATGCCGCCGTAAGTGTCGACGATGATCTTGCGCCCGGTCAGGCCGCAGTCGCCCATCGGACCGCCGATCACGAACCGGCCGGTCGGGTTGACGAGGAAGCTGCGGCGCAGCTTCGCCGCGTCGTAGAGATCAGGCGGGAGTACCGGCACGACGACGTGCTCCCACAGGTCCTCCTTGATCAGCGCCTCGGCGCCTTCCTTGTGCTGGGTCGAGATCAGCAGCTTCTCGATCTCGACCGGGCGACCGTCGACGTAGCGGACGGTCACCTGCGTCTTCCCGTCCGGGCGCAGGTAGTTGAGGATCTCTGCCTTGCGCACGTCGGCCAGCCGCTTGGCCAGCTTGTGGGCGACCGAGATCGGCAGCGGCATCAGCTCTTCGGTCTCGCGGGCGGCGTAGCCGAACATCATTCCCTGGTCGCCGGCTCCGGCCACGTCGAGCTCATCGTCGTCGCCCGGGTCGGTTCGCGCCTCGTACGCCGTGTTGACGCCCTGCGCGATGTCCGGGGACTGCTTGTCGATCGCGTTGATGACCGCACACGTGTGGCAGTCGAAGCCGTACTCGGCGTTGGTGTAGCCGATCTTCTTGACCGTCTCGCGGGCGATCTCCTGGATGTCGACGTAGGTCGACGTCGTGATCTCGCCCGAGACGACGATGAGGCCCGTGTTCACGAGCGTCTCGCACGCGACGCGTCCCGTCGGGTCGTCGCGGAGCACGGCGTCGAGGACGCCGTCGGAAATCTGGTCGGCGATCTTGTCCGGGTGTCCTTCGGTCACGGACTCGGACGTGAACAGGTACTCGTTGTCGGGAAGCGTTGTCATGGGATCTGGAGGGTCAGCTCCGCGGTCGATTCGTTCTCCCCGCCCGTCGAGACCAGACCGACCGCACGGACCCTGGAAAGGTCGGCTCGCAGCGCTTGGGGCGCCGCACCGCGTATCAGTCCCGTCTGCTCGCCGAGGCTGAGGAGCTGGCTGAAGTCGAGAAAGAGTAGCGAGGTGACCTGCGATGGGCGTGCCGCCAGCGTCGCCTTGAACGCGGGGCTGTCCCCAAGCCGGTGCGAGGTGGAGGCGATCGCCCCGATGCCGCCGAGGCTGGTCGATACGACGACGAGGCCGCGGAACACCGCGTAGTCGAGCTCGAGCCCCGGCGCGACGGGCAGCTGATGGGCGGTGACGCCATCGATCTGACGTTGCGTGAAGCTTGGGATCACGCCCGGATTCGATGACGCCGACGCGCTGCTGAGCAGCTGCGCGAGCGGCACCTCGAGCTGGGCCAGCTCGGACGCCGTCGCCGCCTGGTCGCGCGTGCGGGTGACGATCACCACGGCTGGCGCGCCGCCGGTGGTGCCTGGGATCAGCGCGACCGCCGACTCGCCGGCGAACAGTTGCTCGAGCTGCCCGACGTTGACGCCTTGAGCACGGAGCGCGGCGCCGAGCCGGGCCAGCAGCGGCCCGATCCCGCCCGCGATCCCGCCGGTTGTTCCGGCGTCGAGCACGCGCGGGGCGGCCCGCGCCAGGTCGGCGACATCGAGCGCCAGCGTCGAGGCGGCCGGCAGTCTGCCCGCGAGCGTCGGCGCGAACGAGACCGTGGCGGATTTCGCGCCGAGCTGCACGAGCGAGGGGTCGAGCACCGTGTGGATCGTGATCTGGGCCCCGGGCGGGGTCGCGTCCAGCGACAGCGCGACCCCGGACAGCGCCGGGCTGGAGAGCAGCACGCCGAGCGCGCCGAGCAACCCGCCGTGGTCGACCAGCAGCCTGCGGACTCCGACGGCCGACGCGTAGAGGTCGAGCACGCGCCCGTCGGGCTCGCCGGCGGCGGCGCGCTGGTAGGACTGGTTGGCGGCCAGCGACGCTGCGCCGCCGCGCCCCACGTCGACGGCGGCGCGCACGCTCGCGTCCTGGCCAGCGACCAGATAGTGGCTGACGAACGCCAGCTCGCTGGGAGCCTTCCCGAACAGCGCGACGCCGCGGTAGGACCCTGACGGCTCGATCCCGGCGCTTGACAGGTACGCGCGGGCCTTGGCCGCGTTGGCGACGTCGAGCACGACCAGCGTCCCGCTGGTCGCGGCCGACGTGTTGAGCAGCGCGATCGCGGCCTCCTTGCCCAGCCACGGCCGCACACCGGCGGCGAGGGACAGACCCCCCGCGGGCGCGATCCCACCGAGCTTGCCGGCCAGCCGCCCGGCGAGCTCTGGAAGGTCGGGAAACTTCGCTGCCAGTGCCAGCGCCCGCTTGACGGCGGGCCGCGATCCATCGGTCGACAGGTGCACGTATGCGAGCGCGTCGGCGGGGACCACGGCGGCGGCGCCGGTGGCCGGCGGGGGCTCGCTGGGGCCGCTGCTGAGGACCACGGCGGCGACCGCGATCCCAGCGATCACTGCGAGCAGCAAAACGGCGAGCGCGAGCCGGACGCGGGCCGCGCTCGCCCGTGTCACGCGGCCCTCCGCTCGTTTCGCTCGACGAAATCGATGATCACCGGGACCCCCTCGAACCGGTAGCGCTCGCGAAGCCGGTTCTCGACGAAGTACGCGTAGTCGCGCGTGATCCGCGACCGCGAGTTGACCTGGATCGAGAACCGGGGCGGCCGCTCCCCCGTCTGGCTCATGAACAGCAGCTTCAGCCGGTGCGGCCCCTTGGCGCTGCGACCACCACCGGCCGGCGGCTGGCG
The DNA here is from genome assembly GCA_963794825.1 of uncultured Solirubrobacterales bacterium. GTDB lineage: Bacteria > Actinomycetota > Thermoleophilia > Solirubrobacterales > Solirubrobacteraceae > Palsa-465. Next base: position 541,293 of record CAWCFB010000001.1, on the reverse strand, counting down.
CGCGGCGACGACCTCTGAGAGGAAGCGGTTCAGCTGCGAGGTGGGGACCCGGTTGGCACGGCGGTCGGCCAGCGCCACCGCCTCGACCAGCAGCCGCTCGATGTTGCGGCCGGTTTTCGCGCTCGCGGTCAGCACACGCGGGCGCTGGCGGAGCTTCTGCTTCGCGCGGGCGCGCTCGTGGTCGAGATCGACGGTCTCCCCGCCTACGTCCCATTTGTTGAGCACGATCACGGTCGCGCAGCCGGACTGCATCGCGAGCTCGGCGACCCGGAGGTCCTGCGCGGTGATCCCGTCGCTGGCGTCACAAACGACCAGGGCGACGTCGGCGCGCTCGGCGGCTCGTCTGGAACGGAGCGCCGTGTAGTACTCGAGCGACTCCCCCACCTTGCTCTGGCGCCGCAGCCCGGCCGTGTCGACGAGAACCAAGGGACGGTCCTCGAATGTCATCGGCAGGTCAATCGCGTCGCGGGTGGTGCCGGCGATCGCCGAGACGATCACCCGCTCGTCGCCGAGGAAGCGGTTCACCAGGCTCGACTTGCCCACGTTCGGGCGGCCGATGATGGCCAGGCGCACGGTGCGGTCCTCGGCAGGGTCCGGCTCGTCTGTTGGCTCCGGCGCGAGCACCGCGAGGCGGTCAAGCAGGTCGCCGGTGCCGAGGCCGTGCTCAGCGGAGACGGGAACGGGCTCGCCCAGCCCAAGCTTGTGGAACTCCGCCGCCAGCGGAAGGTCGCCGGCGCCGTCGATCTTGTTCGCCGCGACAACGACCGGGAGCCGCCCCCGCCGCAGCAGCTCGGCGACCTCCTCGTCGCCGGCGCGCAGGCCGACCTTGGCGTCGACCACGAGCACTACCGCGTCGGCGTCGGCGAGCGCCGCGCGCGCCTGGTCCTGGACCTGGCGCGCGAGCTCGTCACGGTCGTCCAGATCGACGCCACCTGTGTCGATCAGCGTCAACCGCTTGCCGTTCCACTCGGTATCGAGCTCCTTGCGGTCGCGGGTGACGCCGGCCGTCTCGTGCACGACCGCCTCGCGAGACTCGGTCAGGCGGTTTACGAGCGACGACTTGCCGACATTCGGATATCCGACCACTGCGATCTTCATCGTCTGGCGAGGGTAGACGTGGCCGCAGGCAGGCGCCGCACCCGGTTTTGTGCCAAATAGCGCAATCTTCCTCCCGGGGGATCTAGACGCGGGGTGGGCGGAGAGCTAGGTTGTTTCTGGGCGTGAGGAACTGACTAAGCGAAGAGCGGACGTCAGAGGCTCCAGAGTCCGCCGCGCTGCTTGCCCTCCTAGAGTGGCTCAATTTGATGCGCGCCTCGTGTCAACCTCACGCCCAACTTTTTCTCTCGCCAGCGTAACCACGCTGGCGATTACTGTTTGGAAGGGCATTCCGGTCGTATCCAGCACGACGGCGTCGGGCGCCTGGGTCAGTGGCGAGTGCTCACGGCTGCGGTCGCGCTCGTCGCGGATCGTCTGCTCGGCCAGCACCGTCGCCTGATCGACACCGAGCTGCTCCGCGCGCCGGCGCGCGCGCTCGGCGGGGTCGGCGTCCAGATACACCTTCAGCTCGGCGTCGGGTGCGACCACCGTTCCGATGTCACGGCCCTCCGCGACCCAGTCGCGACCGTCGTGCAGAAGCCGGCGCTGCTCGGCGACCATCGCCTGGCGAACCTCGGGATCGGCGGCGGCGCGCGAGGCCGCCTCAGCGACCTCGGGATCGCGGATCACCTCGGTGACCTCCTCCCCGTCGAGCATCACCCCATCGCTGAGGTCGATGTGGACGATCCGCGCAATCTCCCGTGCCTCGACACCTCGGCGCAGAGCCGCCAGCGCGACGGCGCGATACATCGCCCCCGAATCGAGGTACGTGAACCCGAGCGCCTGCGCGACCGCGCGCGCGACGCTTGATTTGCCCGCGCCGGCCGGTCCGTCGATAGCGATAACCATGGCTAACGGATCAGTTTGGCGATGTCGTCGGCGAATCGCGGATACGAGACCGCGCCGGCTTCCATTCCGACCACGGTGACGCCCTCCTGAGATGCCAGCCCGGCCACGGCGCCGAGGAGCGCGAGCCGGTGATCGCCGTGCGCTTCGATCGTCCCGCCCTGCAGCCCCCCCGTGCCAGTGACGACGAACCCGTCGTCGGTCGCCTCGATCTGGCCCCCGAGACCCCGCAGCCCGTCGACCACGGTCGCGATCCGGTCTGACTCCTTGACCCGCAGCTCCTGCGCGCCGCGGACGACCGTCTCGCCCTCGGCGAAGCAGCCGAGCAGGGCCACCAGTGGCAGCTCGTCGATGGCTAGCGGCACCTCGTCGGGCTCCACCGTCGTTCCCTCGAGCGGGCCATGGGAGACGTCAAGCTCCGCCACCGGCTCGTCGGGGCCAAACGTGTTCGGCGGTTCGATCTCCCCGAGCACGATCGCGCCCATCCGCTCGAGAATCCGCAAGTAGCCGGCACGCGTCCAGTTGACGTTCACGCGTTCGAGCACCAGCCGCGAGCCCCTGACCAGCACGGCGGCCGCGATCAGAAACGCGGCCGAGCTGAGGTCGCCGGGCACCTCGATCATGTCGACCTCGAGCTCGTCGGCGTTGCCGACGGTGACCCGAGCCGCTCCGTTCTGGCCCGTGCTCGTGCGGATCACGGGCGCGCCCGCGCGCAGCAGCAGGCGCTCGGTGTGGTCGCGGCTCGGGATGCGCTCGATCACCGTCGTGCGGTCGGTTATCAGCCCCGCCAGCAATACGCACGACTTCACCTGCGCGCTGGCCACCGGAAGCTCGTACTCGATCCCGTGCAGCTCCGAGCCATGGATCGTCAGCGGCGGCAGCCGCCCATCCCGCGCCTCGAGCCGCGCCCCCATCTGGCGCAGCGGCGTCGCGATCCGGTCCACCGGGCGGCGGCGGATCGAGTCGTCACCGTCGAGCGTGAAGCTCAGTCCGGTCTGGAACGAGAGCCAGCCGGGGAGCAGCCGGATCAGCGTGCCCGCGTTGCCGACGTAGATCTCGCCGGTGACCGCCTGGGCGTTGCGCAGCCCGCACCCGCGGATCACGAGCTCCTGGGTGCGCGGCTCGACGATTGCGCCAAGCGCGCCCACGGCCCGCAGCGTCGAGTTCGTGTCGTCGGCATCGAGGTAGTTGCGGATGCGGACGGGCTCTGACGCCATCGCGCCGATCAGCGCCGCCCGGTGCGAGATCGACTTGTCCGCGGGCGGGGTGATCCGCCCGCGCAGCGGCCCGCTGGGGGCGAAGGTCTGGTTCACGCCCGCGCCACCGGGAAGCCGAGCCCACCGACGATCCGCTCGGCGCGCTCCGCCGGCTGCTCGCCGGCGATCCACAGCGCGACGACGCCCTCGCTCATGTCCGCGGCCGGGTACAGCGCCATGTCGGTGATGTTGACCCCCGCGCGCCCGAGCTCGAGCGCGAGCTGCGCGATCACGCCGGGTCGGTTGGGCACCGACGCGCGCAGCTCGTACAGCGTCCCGCCGGCGAGCTGCGCCTCCAGCAGCCGGCGGCGCGCCTGCGCGGCGGCGTCATTCCAAGCGGTCAGCCCATCGCCGTCCCCGTGGGCCAGGAGCGCCCGGATGGTGGTCAGCCGCTCGATCGCGTCGTCGATCTGCTCGCCCAGCGCGTCACGGTTGGAGAGGTAGATGTCGGTCCAGATGGCGCTCGAGGCGCCCGCCACCCGGGTGGCGTCGCGGAAGCTGGGGCCGGTGGCGGGAAGGCGCTCTTCTGCGAGCGCCCCGGCGGCCTGCGCCACGAGCACATTCGCGAGCACGTGGGGCAGGTGCGACACCGACGCGAGGATCGCGTCATGCAGTTCGGCGTCGATCGCCGCGGGCCGCGCGCCGATCCCGTGGATCAACCGGTGAAGCCGCTCGTACAGCACGCCGGAGGTTCCCTCGGTTGGGGTCAGATACCAGACGGCGTTGTCGAACAGGTCGGCCCGCGCGTGCTCGACGCCGGTCGTCTCGGCGCCCGCGAGCGGGTGGCCGCCGACGAACCGAGGATCGTCGACCGACGCAACTACGGCCCGCTTGGTCGAGCCGACGTCGGTGACCACGCAGTCGGGCGGGGCGGCTCCTAGGGCTTGGCTCGACGGTCTCGGGCAGCAGGCCGACCGGCACGCCGGCGAACACGACCTCGGCGTCGGCGACCGCGTCCTCGATCGTGTCGGCGATCCGGTCGATCGCGCCCCGCTCGAGCGCCTGCTCGAGCGATGGCCGCCGGTGGCCGGTGCCGGTGACGGTCGCGCCGAGGCGCTGCTTGGCCGCGAGCCCGATCGAGCCACCGATCAGCCCGACACCGATCACCGTGATCCGCATTCGCGCGGTGTCGCCGCCGCTACTCGGACGTCGCCCGGGCGCGGCGCTCCCGGACAGCGTCGGCGAGCTGCTCGAGGACTTCGACCGTCGGGTCCCAGCCCAGGCAGCCGTCGGTGATCGACTGGCCGTAGCACAGCGGGCCGCCGGCCTCGGGGTCCTGCCGGCCGCCGACCAGAAACGACTCGAGCATCACCCCGGTGATCGCGCCGTTGCCGGCGGCGATCTGCTCCGCCACCTCGGCCGCGATCTCCGGCTGGCGATCCGGGTTCTTGCCGCTGTTGTCGTGGCTGAGGTCGATCATCACCCGCTCGGGGAGGTCCGCTGCGCGCAGCAGCTCAAGCGCGCGCTGCACCGATGGGGCGTCGTAGTTGGGGCTCCCCTTGCCGCCCCGCAGGATGATGTGGCAGTCGACGTTGCCGCGCGTGTGCATGATCGCCGGCTCGCCGGTGTCGGCGATCCCCGCGAACGCGTGGGTCACCGCCGCGGCGCGCACCGCGTCGACCGCGACCTGAACGTTGCCGTCGGTCCGGTTCTTGAATCCCACCGGCATCGACAGGCCGGACCCGAGCTGGCGGTGGATCTGGCTCTCGACCGTCCGGGCCCCGATCGCCCCCCAGCAGACCGCGTCGGAGATGTACTGCGGGATGATCGGGTCCAGGAACTCGCAGCCGACCGCGAGGCCGTGCTTGAGCACCCCGAGCAGTACCTGCCGGGCCACCCGCAGACCGAAGTTGACGTCGCCCGAGCCGTCGAGGTGGGGGTCGTTGATCAGCCCCTTCCAGCCGGTGGTGGTCCGCGGCTTCTCGAAGTACACGCGCATCGCGATGCACAGATCTTGTTGGTGGTTGTTCGCTCGCTCGGCGAGCTTCTCCGCGTACTCGAGCGTCGCCTGCGGGTCGTGGACGCTGCAGGGGCCGACGACCACGAGCAGCCGGTCGTCCTCGCGATCGAGGATCGCGTGGGCGTTCTGGCGGCCTTGCAGGAGCGTCTGCGCGTGCCCGTCCGAGAGCGGCAGCTCGTACAGCAGCTGCGCGGGCGCGATCAGCGGCTCGAGCCGCTCGATCCGCTGGTCGCGTACCGCGTCCCGGTTGGGTGAGCGCGCGATCGACAAACTAGGCCCGCTCCGGCTCCAGCTCCGCGGCGGCGCGGACCCGGTCTGCGTAATGGGCGAACTCGGCCGTCGTGAGACTCTGCGGGCCATCGCACACGGCGTTCGCCGGGTCAGGGTGGACTTCGACGATCACCCCGTCCGCGCCCGCGGCGGCGGCGGCCAGTGACAGCGGCAGAACCAGCTCGCGACGGCCGGCGGCGTGGCTCGGGTCGACGATCACCCGCAGCTCGGTCCGCTCCTTGAGGATCGGGATCGCCATCAGGTCGAGGGTGGCCCGGCGATGGTCCGTCTCGAACGTGCGAATCCCCCGCTCACACAGGATCACCTCGTCGTTGCCCTCGGCCAGGATGTACTCGGCCGCGAGCAGCAGCTCGTCGATCGTCGCCGCCAGTCCGCGCTTGAGCAACACCGGCCGGCCGGTCTGCCCGACCGCGGTGAGCAGCGGATAGTTCTGCATGTTGCGCGCGCCGATCTGGATCACGTCGGCCACCTCGGCGACGTGATCGAGGTCCCTGACGTCGAGCAGCTCGGTGACGATCGGCAAGCCGGTTTCGGCGTTGACCTCGGCCAGGATGTCGAGCGCGGCCCGGCCCAGCCCCTTGAAGGCGTACGGCGAGGTCCGCGGCTTGTACGCCCCGCCCCGGAACATCGTCGCGCCCGCCGCCTGGACGGCGCGGGCCGTTTCCAGCGCCTGCCGGCGCGATTCCACCGTGCACGGGCCTGCGATCAGCTCGAACCGGCTCTGGCTGGCGCTGCCGCTCAGTCCGGCCCGGTGGGGTTCTACGGGGGTGTCAACTGTGATCGCCATCGCTGCTGCCTTTCTACGTCTGGAGAGTACGGAAGGGGCGCGCGCGCCCGTGCTGCGGGTCTGGAGCGGCGCTCGATGGCGGCTGTCTGAGGGGGCGTCCGCCGCTCTCTGGGTGCGGCGGGCGGCCTAGCGGGCCACGGGCGAGCGCCTAGCTAAATCGCCAGGCGTAGAAGCGCGTAAAGAAGGACCAGCCGAAGGAGGTGTGGCGTGAGTCGTCCATACGCGTCGGCTGGTTTGTACCAGACGACGACGCTGCCGCCAAACGGATCTCCGGGGGGAAAGCCGCAATTCGTCCGCAGCGCAAAGGATCCGGGCGGATTTCCGGTCTCCACGAGCTGTTTTCCATCCCGATCGTGCCGGGGCATGACGGAAGACGACTTTCCGCTCGTCGGACGCTTACAGAAGCGCGGCGAGCGCGGCCACGAACCGCTCGTTCTCGGGCTGGGTCCCGACGGTCACGCGCATCGCGCCGGCACGGCCCAGCGAGTTGCCCGCGCGGACGAGTACGCCACGTTCGAGCAGACCCCTGACGACCTCGTGCTCGGCGGAGGCCGGATCCTCGGCCTCCGGCAGCACGATCCAGATGAAGTTCGCGTCCGAGTCGGCGACCTCCACCCCGAGCGCGCGGACGCCGTCGACGAGGCTCGTGCGCTCGGCCAGCGTCAGGGTCACCCGCTGCTCGACCGCGTCCTGGTGGCGGAGCGCCTCGGCCGCGGCGGCCTGGGCGGCGATGTTCAGGTGGAACGGCTGGCGGACCTGATCGACCGCACCGCGGAACTCGCTCGACCCGGCCAGCGCGTAGCCGACGCGCAGCCCGGCCAGCCCGTACACCTTCGAGAAGGTCCGCAGCAGCACAAGGTTGGGAAACCGCCTGAGCAGCTCGAGCGACGCATACGGATCGCCGATCGTGAGCGAGAACTCGACGTACGCCTCGTCGAGGATCACGCACACGTGCGGGGGCACCTGCGCCAGGAACTCCTCGATCGGCTCGAGCGCCAGCGCCGTCGAGGTCGGGTTGTTGGGGTTGCAGATCAGGACCAGGCGGGTGGCGGCCGTGATCTCCGCGCGCATCGCGTCGAGGTCGTGCCGGTGCTGTGAATCGAGCGGGACCTGGATCGCGCGGGCACCGGTCGTCGCCGCCAGCTGCGGATAGACGCTGAACGCCGGCCACGCGTAGACCACCTCAGCCCCCGGCTCGAGCACCGCCTCGCCCGCCGCCAGCAGCACATCGCAGGACCCGTTGCCGAGCGCGATCCGGTCGGTCGGGATCCCGTACCGGTCCGACAGTGCGGCCCGCAACGGCGAGTACGAAGGATCGGGATAGCGGTGGGCGCCCGCCATCACGCTCGAGGCCGCCGCCACTACCTCGGGCAGCGGCGCATACGCGCACTCGTTCGAAGCCAGCATCGCCATGTCGGTGCCGAGGTCGTAGCCGGCGGCCACCGGATAGGACGGGATCTGCTTGATCCGCTGGGCAAATTCGATCGGCATATCTAGAAGGTCATTGTGCCGAGTCGAGATCGGCGCGCAGCGCCCGCGCCTCGCCGAGGTACACGTGGCGCGGCGTGTGGTGCTCCTCCGCGTAGTAGTGGACCATCGTGCGAATCACGCGCGGCAACGAGCCGGGCACCGGGACCTCCCGCGCGCAGAGCAGCGGCACATGGTGGAGCCCGAGCCGCCGGGCGGCCACCGCCGGGAATTCGGCGTCGAGGTCGTCGGTGAGGGTGAAGATGCAGCTCACCATCGCGTCGGCCTCGAGTTCGTTGCGCGCCATCAGCTCGCGCATCAGTTCGTCGGTGGCGGCGAGAATCGCGTCGGCATCGTTCGCCGTCACGCTGTTGGCGCCGCGGAGGGCGAAGAGCCGGTTCATCTGCGCGCGTGATTGTGCCAACTCAGGCGGTAACGCTCGCGCACGGGGGCCCGATGATCCCCGCGCGCACCGATGTCGTCGCGGCCGCGCTGAACGGCGCGAACGCGGAGTCGGTGACGGTCGGCGCAAACAGCGACGCCGGCCGAGCGCCCCTGGGGGTCGACAGCGCGATCGTCGTCTTCCCGGGCCGGACCGACAGCGGGAGCCGCATCGCTCCGGGCGCCTCGGAGCGCCAGTCGCCCGTCCCGACGCGAACCAGCGCCTGGCCCCTGACCGTGCCGGTGAGCGTCGCGGTATGGGTGATGCGATCGGGGTTGACGACGGTCAAGCGCCGCGCCGTGCAGCGCAGGACCAGCGGCTTCAGAACCGCTTCGCGGAGCGCGGTGAGTTGCGCGGGCGAGTGCCGGGCGCGGAGGTGCGCTGCCAACGGCCTCAGGTCGTAGAACGTCACGTCGCGCCGGGGGCTCGTGATCGGCAGGACCCCGAGCTGCCGCTGCAGCCCGTCTCGCACCGCCGGTCCCAGCGCGCCCGGATAACCGAGGTTTTCTACGACGACGCCTTGGAATCCGGCAGCCGCTGCGCCGATCACGGCGAGCCCCGCCGGTTTCGCGGCGAGCTGGGACTCCCAGTCGGCCGGCCGCCCCTTCATGGCGCCGTAGCTCCACCGCAACCCGGACGAGTCCACGTACAGCCTCGCCTCGTCGTATTCGAAGGCCAGGCTTCGCGTCTCCGGGATCGTCTGCCCGGCAGTGTTGAACGGCTGATACCCCTCCGGGAACGGGACATACGGGAGGTCGAGGATGGACGCGCCCGGCGGCAGGTGACGCTGCACGGCCGACATGAAAGTCGAGTCGCTGGCGAACTCGCGCGCGTCCTCCTTGTAAGGCGGGACGAAGTAGGACCCTGTCTGGTCGACAAGGCCGAACACAAGCAGCGCCACCGAGAGGGCGCCGAACCACACGCGGCCCCGCGGCCGCCGGTTGAGCCTGACCGCGACAGCCTCGAGCAGCACGGCGACCGCGAACAGTGAGAAGAACGCGATCAGCACCGACATCCGGTTCCACGCCCGGATGTTCGAGGTGACGAACACGCGCGCGAGGCTCGACAGCCCGCCGGTGACCCCGACCACGAGGCAGACGACAACACCGGCCGCGGCCGCGCGCAGGACGCCGACTCGACGGACGAGGAGTGGCGCCCCCACGATGCCGGCGAACCCGATCACGAGCAGCCACACGAACCCGACGTCGCCGACCCCTCCCAGCGACTCATAGCACTGCTCGCAGTAGATGTGTGGCGGCGTCTTTGACGCGTAGTGCTCGGTGACGCTCCGCAGCGGCGCAATCCGGTCATGTAGCGGCGGCAGCACCAGATATGAGGCCGACATGGCCAGGTCGTCGCCGATTCCCGCCTCGTGGCTGACGACAAGGTTGCCGCCGTTGGCGAGCTGGTAGACGAACGTCGGGGCCAAATTGATCGCGAGCACAGCGGCGATCGCGCCGCAAACCACTGCGCCGGTCGCGATCGTGGCCCGCCCGCGCCGCGCCAGCCAGGCCAGCAGCGTCGCCGCGACCACCATGACGATCCCGAATACCGCGTAGTACAGGCCGCTCGAGGCGATCACCACGCACAGCAGCACCGTCCAGCCGGTACGGGCCGTCGCCCACCCGCTGAACCGGCGGTGCGGCGGCGCCCGCCGGGCGAACAACGGCGTTCCCGTCAGCAGCGAGATGAACAGGTATGCGGCGAGCGGCAGCGCGTAATACGCCGACAGGAAAAGGTGCTCGTCGCCGCGGAAGAAGTGGTAAGGCAGTAGCGCGAACAGCACGGATGACACGATCGCCGGCACGGCGCAAGCGCCGAGCCGGCGCATCACCGCGTACGCGACGGCGGCGTTGACCGGGAACGTCGCCAGGAGGAACAGGTTCACCACGGTCGGCGCGCCCCAGAAGAAGCCGAGCACCTTGATCGCGAGCAGGTTCAGGTTGTCGGCGCTCTGTGGGAAGTCGTACAGCTGCTGGCCGAACGGGGCGCCGAGGCTGTGGTTGGTGAACAACCACCCGTGATCGATGATCCCCTTGACGAGTGAGACGTAGAACGTGACGTCGCTGTACGAGGAGTAGTGGAACGGCACCCCCAGGTCCGCTCGCCACAGCTGCAGCGCCCAGGCGGCGCCGGCGAGCGCGAGCAGCGCCGCGATCCAGACACCGAACCGATCGGCCGCCACGGAGGCGAACGCCCCAGGCTTCCCGGAGACGGGCGGCGCCGCGTCCGGCACGGTGGACGTCGTCATCGGGGCGTCAGGCTAGCTATTGCCTAGGACTCGAGCCCGCGCTGCCGGGCCGAGGAAGCGACCCCCGCGGCTCCGTTCATCGGGTTGAAACCGTGGTTTGTCAGGAACATCCACGGCGACGGGGTGAACGTGAGCACCAGGAACGCGGTCATGGCGAGCGTCGCTCGGCGCAGCCGCACGCTCCCTGACAGCGCCGCCAGTGGCAGGACCCACACCACGTACCAGGGAACCAGCCAGGCCAGGCTCGCGAGCAGCGCCAGCGTCGCCCACCCAGCGCCGGCGATCCAGTCGTAGCGGCGCCAGAGCATCCACGCGATCGACAGCGCGAGCGCCACATCGAACAGGTGCAGAAGCCACGGCATGCCGCCGCCGAGCCCGAGCACGTACCCGAGCAGATTGGGGATGCTGTACGCGGTCAGCAGCGTGCTCTGGTCAGAGAGGTTCGGCAACGTGAACCCGAACAGCGCGACGCTGAGCGCGAGGAGCGGAATCGCCGCAGCGGCCGACCCGGCCAGCACGCGGAGCCGGCCGCGGACAGTTGGTGCGGCCAGGAGCAAGAACGGCAGCGCGAGGACGGCGCTGAACTTGATCGCCACGGCGACCATCAGCAGGGCGCCGGCGCCGAGCTCGCGGCGGCGGGCGCCAGCTTGCGAGCGGTTGGCGAGCAGCGCGACCGCCGCCATCGACGGGATGAGCATGAAGAAGTCGTTGTGGAAGCCCCCGACCGCGTAGACCAAATAGATCGGGTTGAAGGCCACGAACGCGAGCACGACCTGCGGATCGCGCCCCAAGCGGCGTGCACACACCCACACGAGCGCGAGGAACCCGAGGCTGGTGAGCACCGCGGCCGACTTCATCAGCCAGTAGGCGACCGGAAGCGGGAGCAGGGCCAGCGGGTAGGTCAGCGCTGTGAACAGCGGCCCGTACGGGCTCTTCAGCCCCGCCCAGGTCTGGAATTGGTAGACCGGGTCGTGGCTGATCATCGACAGCACGTGGTTGTACGGGTTGAGCCCGTGCAGGGCCCCGAGTCGTGCGTAGCCGATGTAGTTGAACACGTCGGTCAGCTGCAGCGGCGGGCTCAGCAGCAGAATCGCGTGCAGCCCGACCACGCATCCGATCACGATCCGGCGGCTGAATGTCCGCGCCGCGGCCACCACGACGAGGTAGGCGAGCCCCATCACCGCGACGACGATCGTCAAGCCGAGGTCGACCGGAGCGTTGTGGGTCCCGAGGCTCCCGAGCAGCCCGTGCAATGGGCCGGCGAACCAGGTCGGGAACGAGATCGAACTGCGCGGCACGAGCACGGACGGACTCGAGGTCGCGGCCAGGACGATGGAAATCGTTCCCGCCGCAACGATCGCCAGGGCGAGCAACCCCATCACACGCAAGCTCGCCAGGCTCGCCCGCGGCAGGCTCAAGCGACCGCCGAGCGGCCACAGCCGCGGGAACGGGATCGTGGTATCAGGGGAGCCGGCCGCCGCACCGGCGGGCTGGCCCGTCGCGAGCGCGACGGACGCCTCACTATGGAGCGAGTCCTGCCGCATGCCGGGTGATCTTGCCTGGCCTATCTTTGAAGAAGCCCAGCTAGCCATTGAAATCTGGTTAAGGCTGCCCTGTTGCCGATCCGCGGTAGCCACGCCGTAAGATCAGCGCGCGTGAGCGCAGCCACGGTAGCTGAGCCCGCCGGGCGTCGCCGTGTCCTCGCGTCGTCGTCGGCGCAGCTGCTGTCGGACCCGATCGCGCTCGCCGTGCTGGGGCTGACGGTGCTCGCGGCGTTCCTGCGCTTCTGGCGGCTCGGCCACCAGGGGTTCTGGTTCGACGAGGGAAACACCGCGCTGCTCGTCCACCTGGCGCCGGGGAAGATGCTCGGGCTGATCCCGCAATCGGAGTCGACGCCGCCGCTGTACTACTGCCTCGCCTGGATCTGGGCGCGGATCTTCGGTTACGGCGAAGCCGGCTTGCGGTCGCTGTCCGCCCTGGCGGGCGTATTGACGGTGCCGGTCATGTACGGCGCCGTGGCGGCGCTGGTGTCCAAACGGGCCGGCGTCATCGCGGCGGCGCTGACCGCCTGCAACCCGCTGCTGATCTGGTACTCGCAGGAGGCCCGCTCGTACTCGCTGCTCGTGCTCCTCTGCGCCGTGTCGCTGTTCACGTTCGCCCGGGTGCTGTCGGACCCGCGCGCGCGGACGGTCGCCGCCTGGGTGATCGCCGCGGCGCTCGCGCTCGCGACCCACTACTACGCATTCCTGCTCGTCGTCCCGGAGGCGGTGTGGCTGCTGTGGGCATTCCGCCGCCGGCGCGAGGTGCTGGCGGGGATTGGCGTGGTGGGTCTATGCGGCCTGGCCCTGATCCCGCTGGCGGTGTCGCAGAACGGGACCGGTAACGCGAACTGGATCGGGAAGATCGCGCTTGCCCCCCGGCTCGGGCAGCTGTTCCCGCAGTTCGTCGTCGGCTTCGGAGGGCCCGCGCACGAACTGCTCGGGCGGCTCGCCGAGGTGAGCGCGCTGGTCGCGGTCGGGCTGGTCGCGTGGCGACGACGGTCGGTCCGTGGCGCGGTGCTGGCCGGCGGGTTGCTGGCGGCCGGGCTGATCCTCAACCTACTGGTGGTCGCGGGCGGCATCGATGACCTGATCACGCGCAACGTGCTCTCGCTTTGGCCGCCTGCCGCCGTGCTCGTCGCCGGCGGACTGGCGGTGGCGTCGCTGCGCACGGCCGCGGGCGCGGCCGGCACCGCGCTGGCGGCGCTGTTATGCGCGTTTGGGGTCGCGGGCGGTGTCGCCGTCGCGGTCGACCACAACCTCCAGCGACCCGACTGGCGTGCCGTCGCCCGCGTTCTCGGACCGCCCCGGTCGCGGTTGCTGTTGATCCAGGAATATCGGACGCTGCTCCCGCTGTCGCTGTACGAGCACCGCCTCCGGTTCTGGCGCCGTCAACCGACGGCGCGCCTCTCGGAGATCGACGTGGTGGCGATCAGCGCGCCGCGCGTCCATCTGTGCTGGTGGGGAGCGGCGTGCAACCTGACACCGTCGCCGGTGCAGCCCACCTATCCGATTCCGGGCTTTCGCCAGGTGTCGAGCACCCACGCCGACCAGTTCACGATCGTGAAGCTTGTCTCGCCGCGCCCGGTGGTGCTGAGGAAGGCGCTAGTCGAGCAGGGGTTAACCGCGACTCCGATCCGTCACGACGGCTTGATCCTTCAGCGCTGAGGCGCGCGAGCTCGGCGTCGGTCAGGCGACGGTAGGTGCCCGGCTTCAGGTCGCCCAGCTGGAGCGAACCGAACCCGATTCGCTCCAGCCGCCTGACCCGGTGGCCGGCGTGCTCGCACATCCGCTTGACCTGGCGCTTGCGGCCCTCGTGGATCGTCAGCTCGATTGTCTGCGGCGCAATCCGGCGGACCCTGGCCGGCGCTGTCAGGCCGTCGTCGAGACGGACCCCGTTACGCAGCGCGTTGAGCGTCGCTTGACCGACTGGCTTGCCCCACAGCACCGCGCGGTAGGTCTTCGGCACTTCGAAGCTCGGGTGGGTGAGCCGGTGGGCGAGGTCGCCGTCATTGGTGAGCAGAATCAGTCCGGTCGTGTCGGCGTCCAGGCGCCCGACCGGGTAGAGCCGGGTGTCCGAAGGGACAAGTCCGACGACCGTGGGACGCCCGTGGGTGTCACGCGCGGTGGAGACGACGCCCGCCGGCTTGTTGACCGCGTACACGACGCGCGGCGGCGCCGCCGCATCGAGCGCTCGGCCGTCGACCGCGACGGTGTCCCCCGCGGTCACGTCCCGGGCCGGGTCAGTCACCGCGTCGCCGTCCACAGTCACCCGGCCCGAGCGGATCAGCTCCTCGGAGGCGCGGCGCGAGGCCACCCCCGCGCCGGCCAGGAATTTGGCGAGTCGCACGACCCTGCCACCATAGTGACGAAGATGGACCTCGAGCTCCTGCACTCCACCCTCGCCGAGCTGGGCGAGCCCGCGTACCGCGCCCAGCAGGTGTGGCAGTGGGCGGCCGGCGGCGCGGCCGGCTACGACGCGATGACGAACCTCCCGCACGCGCTCCGGGCCGAGCTCGGCCGTCTGGTTCCGTATTCCTCGCTGACGGTCGAACGCGAAGCGACCGCCCGCGACGGCACCGTCAAGGCGCTGTTCGCGACCGCCGACGGCCGGCCCGTCGAGACGGTGCTGATGACCTATCGCGACGGCCGCCGTTCGCTCTGCCTCTCCTCCCAGTCGGGGTGTCCCTTGACCTGCGCCTTCTGCGCCACTGGACAGATGCGGTTCGGGCGCAACCTGACCGCTTCCGAGATCCTCGATCAGGCGCTCCACTTCCGGCGGCTTGGCCCGATCAACCACGCCGTCTTCATGGGGATGGGCGAACCGCTGATGAACCTCGACGCCGTGCTCGAGGCGTGCCGGGCGCTGCCCGAGCTCGGGATCACCCACCGCCGGACCGCGATCTCGACCGTCGGCTGGATACCGGGTATCGAGCGGCTCACCGCCGAGCCGATGCCGGTGCGCCTCGCGCTGTCCCTACACGCCGCGGACCCCGCGCTGCGCTCGCAGTTGATGCCGGTCAACGACCGCTATCCGCTCGATCAGGTGCTCGCCGCGTGCCGCGCGTTCTACGCGCAGAAACGGCGGAAGGTGTTCATCGAGTACGTCATGCTCGCGGGGGTCAACGACCAGGTTTCGCAGGCCAAAGCGCTGGCCGAAGTGCTCGACCCCTGGACGTTCAAGGTCAATCTGATCCCCTACAACCCGACCGGCTCGGCCTATGGTGGATCGTCGCCGAAGGCGATCGAGGCTTTCCGCGCCGAGCTCGCCCGCCACGGAATCGAGGCTACGGTCCGGCTGACCCGGGGCCGGGAGATCGACGCCGCGTGCGGTCAGCTGGCCGCGCGCGCCGTCCCCACCGTGGCTTGAGAACCACCGCGCGGCCGCTCGGGCGCGCCGGGCTGGCGCCCGAAGCCGAGCACATCTCCGCCTCCTCTGAAAGGATCTCGGGCGTGAAGGGACGCCTGGGTGTGGTGCTCGCCGCCTGCTGCGCGGTGCTGTTGTCGGCGGCCGGCCCGGCGGCCGCGGCGGGACCGGCGCTCCCCACGAGCGACCCGTTCTACACCTACTCGGGATCCCTCGCCAGCCTCCCGCCGGGAACGATCATCAAGCAGCGCCAGATCGGTCTCGTCGACTTCAGCCTCACCACGCCGTTCCGCTCGACGCAGGTGCTGTACCGCACTACGGGCCAACTTGGGCAGCCGACCGCGACCGTGGCGACGGTCATCCAGCCGCTGGTCGCCCTCTCGACAAAGGTCATCTCCTACCAGATGGCATACGACGCGCTCGGTCCGCAATGCGACCCGTCCTACACGCTCCAGGGCGGGATGCCGGCCGGCGGCACCACGAATACCGCCGAGGAGCAGCTCGTCGCAGGCCTCGTCGTCGCCGGCTTCACCGTGGTCGTGCCCGATTACGAGGGGACGGCGCTCGACTGGGCCGCTGGCCAGGAGGAGGGCTACAACACGCTCGACGGGATCCGCGCTGCCGAGAACCTGTTGAAGCTCCCGGCCTCGACAGCGGCGGGAATGGTCGGCTACTCCGGAGGCTCGATCGCCACCGAGTTTGCCTCGGAACTGGCCTCGACCTACGCGCCGGCGTTGAACATCGTCGGCGTCGCCGAGGGCGGGATCCCGGTCGACTTCGCGCACAACCTGTCCTACATCAATGGCAGCCCGTCGTGGTCGAGCGTGATCCCCGCGGTGCTCGTCTCGCTGGCGCGCTCGTTCGGAGTCGACATCAAGCCATACCTCTCTCCGTACGGCCTGCAGCTGGCCAGCAAGGTCCAATCCGAGTGCATCGCGAACTTCATCGGCAACTGGCCCGGGCTCACCTACCAGAAGCTGCTGAAGCCGGGATTCCAGGACGTCTTCGCGATTCCGGCCCTCGTCCGGATCACCAACGAGCTGATCATGGGACGGAGCGGCACGCCGCGCGAGCCCGTCCTGATGGGCGTCGGCAACGCGGACGGCACGGGCGACGGCGTGATGGTCTACAAGGACGTCGAGGCACTCGCGCACACCTACTGCGGGCGCGGGGTATCGGTGCAGCTGAACGTCTATGCCGGCGACGAGCACACTCAGGCAGCGGTTGCCTTCCTGCCGGCGGCGAGCCTATTTTTGACCGAGCGGCTCAACGGCCTCCCCGCCACCAACGGGTGCAGCTCGATCCCCGCAGGCAACTCACTGGCACCCGTGCCCGCGCCAGCGCAGCTCGTGCTGCGCTCCGGCGGCTACCGCGCGAAGCTGCACGGGGTCGTCGTGTGGCTGCGCACGACGACCGGCACGATGACCGGGATCACGGTCAAGCTCACGCGGGGTCGGCTCCACGTCTCGCGCGCGTTGTCGAAGATCACCACGCGGCGCCGGCGTCTGGTGCTCCCCGTCGCCAGGCCGGGCCGCTACACGCTGTCGGCCAGCTGGAATGGGGTCCCGCAGCTCACCCGGCGCGTGCGGATCCGCCGGCGCTAGCGCGCTAGCACCACCGCCCGGGCCGTGTCCGGGTGGTCCGGGACGGTCGCCATCTCAACCTCCCGGCTTCGGCGGCCGGAGCATCAGCCACAGCGGCGGGCTACCGGCGAACCGCAGCTCGCGTACGTGCCGGAAGCCGAGCCGCTCGTACAGCGCGGCGCTGCGCTCGCTCGACGCCTCGAGGTAGGCGGGCAGGCCCTCGCGGTCGCAACGCTCGAGTGTCGGCGCGAGCAGCGCGCTGCCCAGCCCACGACCCTGGTGCTCAGGGCGGACGCCCACGGCGAGGACGTACCAGTGCGGCCGGCGCTCGTGGCGCAGTTCCATCGCGGTCTGCAGCCCGGTGGCCAGGGGCAGCCGCCGTCCGAACGCGCGCCAGAAGGCCGGTCCCTGGGCGATGGCCACCCGCGGCGGCAGCTGCCAGGCGCCCGGCGGCATGCACACCGCGGCCCCGAGGAATCGGTCGCACGTCCATACCGTCCCGCGGGCGAATCCCATGTGCCGCAGCTCGATCGTGAAGAACCGTCTCAGCCGCGCGTCCCGTACGCGTTCGTCCGGGAGGAGCCACCTGAGCACCGGATCAGCGCCGAACGCGGCCGCCAGCGTGTCGGCCAGCGCGCTCTCATCGGTGCGCGCGGCCTCGCTGACCTCGACGGTCCGAACAGTGTCCACGGTCATGCCTCGCTCCTCTCGTTCGCTTCGCGCATAAGCGCCTCAAAGCCGCTGAAGATCAGCACGAGCAGGTCTCCGAACAGGCCGTCCGGCACGGCCTCTGGGTCAACGAGCTTCTCCAGCGCGAGCCCGTTCGCGAGCGCGTTGACGAAGGTTCCGAGCTGCTGGGCATGCTGGCCGTCGAGCTCGATCCCGTCCGCGCGCGCGCCGGCGGCGACGATCCGGCCGGTCGCGATCCGAAGCGCGGCGAATCGCTCCGCGAATCGCTCGCGAACGTGTGGCGTCCGCACCGCGTAGGCCCAGAACTCGATGAACAGCGGGAAGTACTCGGGACGCTCGGAGAGAACCTCCATCCAGCGGTCGGCCCCCGCGCGCGCCTGGCCGGCCATCTTCGTTTCCGCGCCCGAGGCCTCGGCGTAGCCACGAACGTCCTCGGCGAGCGTGAGGTCGAGCACCGCTAGAAACAACTCCTCCTTGCCGGCAAAGTGCGCGTACAGCGCGCCGGTAGTCGCCCCAGCCCGGCGCGCGATCTCGTCTACCGACGCCGCGTGATACCCGCGGCGGGCGAATACGGCCTGCGCCGCCTCCAGCAACCGGCCCCGGGTCGCGGCCTTCTGCTGCCCGCGGAGGTTTCCCATAGCGGGTGTTATCTCAAATAGTGAGCGCTATGTCAATCGGGCGCGGCGCCCCCGGCCCGCGCCTCGCCGGCCCGGAGCAGCCGGTCGCGGATCTCCGCCTCCAGCTCGGGCGACGGGTCGAACTGGGAGACGTCTGGGAGCTCGTCGAGCGAGTTCAGCCCGAACAGCCGCAGGAACAGCTCGGTCGTCCGGTACAGAGCGGCGCCGAACTGAGAGCGGCCCGATTCCTCGAGCATCCCCCGCTCGAGCAGCGTCGCCGTGGCCGACTCGGCGTTGACGCCGCGGATCCGAGCGATCTCGGGACGTGAGACCGGCTGCAGGTAGGCGACGATCGCCAGCGTCTCCGCTTGGGCGGGCGTCAGCGCCGGCGTCCGCGGCCGGGCGAGCAGGCGACGCGCCGCCGGCTCGGCATCGGGATGCGTGGAGAGGACCCAGCCGCCGCCGAGCTGGCGCAGGACAAGCCCGCGCCGCTCGAAGTCCAGGTGCTCGCGTAGGCTCTCGAGCGCCGTCACCACCTCGTGCAGCTCGGCGCCGGTCGCATCGGCGAACGCGTCCGCGGACACCGGCTCGGCGGAGAGGAACAGCAGCGCCTCCAGGGTCCGCTCGAGCTGTCCCGTATCGGTCACTGTGGCACTCATGCCGTGGCCCGCTGGGGCGCGGCGCTCCGGGGCGCGTCCACGGTGATCTCGCCGAACGGCTCGTCCTGCGTCCAGGTCGCCTCGCCCTGCTTGTAGAGCTCGAGCAGCGCGAACAGCGTTACCGCGACCGTCACCCGGTCGGCGGTGGCGACCGCCTCGTCGAACGAGAAGGTGCCGCGCCGGAGCAGCGCGCGCAGGTGCGCGAGCCGCTCGGCCACGCTGACCTTCGGCACGGTGATGTGGCGCGTGTCGAGCGGTTCGGGCATCTTCAGCAGCTCTCCGAGCGCCTGCCCGAGCCGCGACGGGTCGTACACCGCCCTCGCCTCTACGAGCGACGCCCGCCGCAGCCACGGTGGCAGCGGCGCCGAGCGGAACCGGTGACCCGCTTCTGAGGCCAGCCGCTCGCTCAGAACCTCTGCCGCCGCCCGGTAGCGATGTGCGTCGAGCAGCCGCGCCAGCAGCTCTTCGGCTGCCTCGCCGGGCTCGAGGTCGAGCTCGTCGGCTTCGGCACCCGGCAGCATCAACCGCGACTTCAGCTCGAGCAGCGCGGCGATCAGCACGAGGAACTCGGTCGCGGCCTCGAGGTCGAGCTCGCCCTTGCGCTCGAGATGATCGACATAGCCGATCACGATCTCCGCCAGGTCAACCTCGAGTAGATCGACCTCCTCGCGGAGGATCAGCGTCAGCAGAAGGTCGAAAGGACCCGCGAACACATCGAGGTCCAGCTCGAGATCGATCACGCGCACGATTGGCGAAAGTTAGCTACCGGGCCGGACCGGTCCGACGCCCATGGCCTGGCGGACGTCGACGAGCGTGTGCGAGGCGATCGCGCGGGCCTTCTCGGCGCCTTGCGCGAGCGTCCGCTCGAGCGCCGCCTCGTCCCCGCGCAGCGCCTGGTAGCGCTCGCGAACGGGGGCCAGATAGGCGACCACGGCGTCGGCGACCGCCGCCTTGAACGGGCCATACCCATCGCCGTCGAACTCCCGCTCGATCTCCTCGGGTCCGGTCCGGCGCACGGCGGCCAAGATCTCGATCAGGTTCGTGATCCCCGGCTTGTCCTCGCCGCGACGGACCTCGCGCCCGGAGTCGGTGACCGACGAGCGGATCTTCTTGACGATCGTGTCCGGGTCGTCGAGCACCAGCACGGTCCCCTGCTCGGTGCCGCCGGTCGTCGACATCTTCTTCTCAGGATTCTGCAGATCCATGATCCGGGCTCCGACCGCGGGGATGCGGTGCTCGGGCACGACCAGCGTCTCGCCGTACCTGGCGTTGAACCGCTCGGCCGCGTCGCGCATCAGCTCGACGTGCTGGCGCTGGTCATCGCCGACGGGAACCTCGTTGGCGCGGTACGCCAGCACGTCAGCGGCCATCAGCACCGGATACACGAACAGGCCGGCGGACACGAGGTCTCGCTGGGTGCCCGACTTGTCCTTGAACTGGGTCATCCGGCTGAGCTCGCCGAATGCGGTCACGCTGGTCAGCAGCCACGTCAGCTCGGTGTGCTCAGGGACATCGCTCTGACGGAAGAAGATGATCCGCTCGGGATCGAGCCCCGCCGCCAGCAGTGTCGCGGCAGTGTCGTACACCGACTCGCGCAGGACCTGGGGCTCGTACGGCACCGTGATCGCGTGCAGGTCGACGATGCAGTAGATCGCCTCGCCGCGGTCCTGGCCCGCGACCCACTGCTCGATCGCGCCGATGTAGTTGCCCAGGTGCTTGCGGCCGGTCGGCTGGATTCCGGAGAAGATGCGCACGCCCCGCAGGCTACAAAGCGCGACCGGGAGAGGCGGTCGCGGCGGGACTCGGGGCCTCAGGCGGGCCGGTTCCACTCGAAGGTCGTCGTCGCGCGCGGGGCGATCGTGTACGTGAACGACCGGCCGTGCCACGAGACGGCGAAGGTGACCGGGTTCGTGGAGTTGTTGTACGCGAGCAGCGCGATGCTGCCGTCGGGGTTCTGGACGGCCACATCGTCGAGCCCTGGGGTGGAGATCGTGGGGTCGTTGCCGGCGATGTTGTAGTTGACGAAGTGGTTGGCGGCGATCACCTGGGCGCCCGGCTGGATGAAGGCCGTGGCCTGACCGAGCTGGTAGTAGTTGAGCCCCAGGCTGTAGCTGCCGGTTTGCTGGTCGATCGTCGCCTCGGCCGTGCAGCCGGGACATCCGTTGTGGGGCTCGACCGGCCCGCGGTGAGTGTTGAGCGCGAGGTTGAAGAGGACGACCGCGCTGGCCCAGTTGTTCATCGAGGCGATGATCGTCTCCGAGATCGAGGAAGTCAGGCCCTGCGCGCACTCGTCCATGGTCTCGGTGAGAGCCGGGTGCAACCGGTGCAGATTCGACATCGCGATCGGCGAGCCGTGGTAGCAATGCCAGGCCATCCCCGAGAGCGAGGGGCCCGCGATGGACGCCGCGAGCGAGTCGGCGAAGGCCACCGACCCGCTCGACCAGCCGGCATCGTGGCCGAAGATCTGCGTGTGCAGCTTGGCTGCCTTCAACGCCGGGGCGATGAAGTACTGGATCAGATTCGCCTCGGCTGGCTCGGATAAGTTGAGCCCCGGGTAGCGGGTCGGGTTGCCGGGCTCGTTGTTCGGGGTGATCATGCTGATCGGCACCCCGGCGGCGGCGTACCCCTGCAAAAACTTGACGAAGTAGTTAGCCAGCGGACCGTAGTCACGGCCCAGCAGCTCGCCGGAATCACGGTAGTTGTTGAGCGAGTCGTTGGTCTTCATCCACGCCGGCGGGCTCCAGGGGTTCGCCTGCAGCGCGATGTGCGGATCGATGGCCAGCGCCTCCTTGAGCGCCGGGATCGTCCAGCGGAGGTCGTGGGCGATCGAGAAGTGCTTGAGCGACGGGTCGCTCTGTCCGGCCGGCAGGTCGTCGTAGGTGTACGACTTACCGGTCTGCGTGAAGTCCGAGGCGCCCATCGGGACCCGGAGGAAGCTGATGTTGATCCCCGCCGGATACTTCGCGAACAGGTTGGCCATGAGCGCCGCGCGCGCCGCCGGCAGCATCTGCTTCTGGATCAGCCACGCCGAGCTGTCGGTCATGGCCGCGCCGATCCCGGAGATCCTCTGTTCGCGGACCTTCTCGTTGACGGTGATCACCGGCGTGCCCTTCGGCACCGCCGAAACCCCGAAGTCGAGACCGGGAAGCTGCGCCATCTTCTGGGCTTGGTCGATCGTCGTCTGCACGACGCCGACCGCGAAGGGCTGCGGAGATTGGGCGTCCGCCGCCAGAGCGCCGAAAAGCGCAAAGGCAACCACGGCCCCCAGTGTCAGACGTCTGATGATTCTTGGCACGCAGAAGTGAGTTCGACGCCGGCTACCACGCCCCGCGTCGACCGGCCAATCGAAACACGGCGAGAGGGCAAAAGTAGCGGGTTGGGGCCCGCCGGGCCTCAGACCCCGAGCGCCGTGGCCGGCGACTTCGCGCCGGTCGGCGAGGAGCGGTCGCGACGCAGCAGCCACGCCGCGACGACACCGCCGATGGCGCCACAGACGTGCGCCTGCCAGGAGACCCCCGTGCTGCGGCACGACGCTGGAGAGGAGCGCGGCGCCCCACACCGCGCCGACGATCAGGCCGGTGAGGATCTCGAGCGCGCTGCGGTTGAACAAACCGCGGGCGAGCAGGTACGTCGCATAGCCGAATACGACCCCGCTCGCACCGATCGTCACCGTGTTCGACGGCGCGATCAGCCAAGTCCCGATGCCGCCGATGATGATTACGATCAGGGTCACCGCCGCCAGCCGAGCCGCCCCGCGCAGCGCGATGATCACGCCCATGAACACCAGCGGGATCGTGTTGTCGACGAGGTGAGGCGAGAAGTTGGCGTGGATGAACGGCGAGGTGAAGATGGCCCAGATGTGGCCAAAGCTGCGCGGGCACGATCCCGTCGCTGTCGAGACCGTAGTTGTCGATCCAGTTGACCACCTCGACGAGCCACATCAGGGCGACGATCCCGAGCAGCAGCAACAGCCCCTCACGCTGAGTCTTCGCTTTCGGGGAGCGCAGCCGCTTGGGCTTGGGAGTCGGGACCGTGACGCTCACGGACTAAGCATCGCAGGTGGCCGCCGCGGTCACGCCAACGCCGCGTCGGCGACCGCAAGTGCCACCTCGGCGCGATCGTGCAGGGAACTCGCGAGCACGAACTCTTCCGGCGTGTGGGCGCCGCCGCCACGCGGGCCGAGACCGTCGACCGTCAGCGGGATTGCGGCGGCAAAGTGGCTTGCGTCGCTGGCGCCGCCGCGGCTCACGCCGGCGATCCGGCGGTTGATCTGATCGCTCGCCTGCTCGAGCAGCGGGGCCGTGGCCGCCCGGGCATCCATCCCCGGCCACAGGCGCTCCATCGTCGCGTGCAGGGTGGCGCCCCGCTCCTGGGCGGGCACCGCGGCGCGGACCGCCTCGAATGCCTCCAGCCGGTCGGCGCGCATGTCAAGCACGAGCTCGCCGGCGGCGGGCACGACGTTGAGCGCTTCGCCGGAGCGCATCACGGTCGGCACGACGCTCAACCGCTCGGGGCCGTGCGGGTCGTGCAGTCCAGCCAGTGAGACCGCGGTCTGCGCCAGGGCCACCAGCGCGTTGACCCCGTGGTCCGGAGCGCTGCCCGAATGCGAGGCTCGCCCGACAGCGCTGACGCGCAACGTCCCCGCCGCTTTGCGGCGTACGACGACGCCCTCCTCGCCGCCCGGGCCCCGTTCGCCGGCCTCGAAGCACAGGCAGGCGTCGTACCCCTCAAACGCCGGCACGTGCACAAACGGGGACGTCCGCCACTCTTCGTCGCAGACCAGCAGAACGGCGAGCTCGGCGAACCGGTCCGGTTGCGCCGCCAGCGCCCGCGCGACCCCAAGCGAGAGCACGACGCCGCCCTTCATGTCGGCGGTGCCGGGGCCGTACATCCGCTCGCCGTCGCGGCGCAACTTCGCGTGGGCCTCGTGTCCGATCACCGTGTCGACGTGGCCGAGCAGCAGCAGCCGCCGATCCCCGGCGCCCGCCAGCCGCGCCAGCAGGTCCGGCGCGAACCCGGGGGTCGAGCAGGGCGGCCGCTCGATCGACATGCCCGGCGGGAGCAGCTCGGTGCAAACCGCGAGGGCCTCCTCGGCGCCGGCGATGTCTCCGGATGGCGAGGAGACGCCGACGAGCGCCTCCAGCTCGCGATCGGCGCGCGCCGCGATCTCCTCGGCCTGACGCACAAGCATCCGCTCGACGGTACTAGGGTTGCCTCTGATGGCCATCGAGCGGGAGGAC
Organism: uncultured Solirubrobacterales bacterium; assembly: GCA_963794825.1. Classification (GTDB taxonomy): domain Bacteria; phylum Actinomycetota; class Thermoleophilia; order Solirubrobacterales; family Solirubrobacteraceae; genus Palsa-465. Next base: position 517,204 of record CAWCFB010000001.1, on the reverse strand, counting down.
GCCGACTTCGTCTCCGGCGGAGATGACGTCGCGGCGTGGCTGTACCAGGGGTCGGGCGACACCTGCGTGGTGATGGCGCATGGGTTCAGCCTCACCCGACACGACGGCCTCGACCCCTACGCCCAGGCAATCGCCGCCGCGGGGCCACGGGTGCTCGTGTTCGACCATCGCTACCTCGGCGACTCGGGTGGGATGCCGCGCCAGCACGTGGCAAAGAGCGCGCAGCTCGAGGACTGGCGCAACGCGGTCGCGCATGCGCGCGCACTGGACGGCGTCGACCCCGGACGGATCGTGCTGTGGGGCTATTCGTTTGCCGGCGGCAACGCGGCGACGATCGCCGCCGAGGACCACCGGATCGGCGCGGCGATCCTGCTCTGCCCGTTCGTCAACGGCTTGGCGCGACTGCGCACGACCAAGCCCGGTGAGGCCGCGTGGCTCACTCCGCGCGCGCTGCTGAACCTGGCGGGAAGGCCGGTCCGGATCCCGGTCACCGGTCCGCCCGGATCGCACGGAGCGCTGACGCTGCCCGGTGAAGCCGAGGGGTTCGCCCGCGCTGTCACGGCGGACTCACCGTGGCGCAACGAGATCGCGCCGGGCGTGTTCGCGACGGTCGCCTTCCACCGTCCACTGGCGCGGGCCAAGCGCGTGACGTGCCCGGTGTGGGTCGGGGCCGGGGAGCGCGACATCACGGTCGACTTCAAGTCGGCCCAGAAGTACGCCGCCCGGGCACCGCAAGGTGAGTTCCACCGCTACCCGTACGACCACTTCGAGCCGTTCTACGGAGACGGGCCGGCCGTCGTCGTGGCGGACCAGATCGAATTCCTGCGCCGTATCGGTCTGGCGTAGTTCCCGGGGGTCGCATGCGACCCCCGTCCGGCCGGTGCATGCACCGGCCGGGGAAGGGGTGCATGCACCCCTTCCTACATGGCCTGCCTTACCACCGGCTTGCGCGCGGCGCCGGCCTCGTCGAGCCGCCGGACCGGCGTCGTGTACGGGGCGTTGCGCGCGACCTCGGGGTCTTCCTTGGCCTCGCGCAGCATCGTCGGCGACGATCTCGGCGAAGTGATCGAGCGTCTCCTTGGTCTCGGTCTCCGTCGGCTCGATCAGCAGCGCCTCGTCGACGATCAGCGGGAAGTACACCGTGGGCGGATGGACGCCGTGGTCGAGCAGCCGCTTGGCGAGGTCGAGCGTCTTGATCTTGAGCTCGCGCTTCATCGGCGCGCCGGAGAGCACGAACTCGTGCATGCACAGCCGGTCGAACGCCGCGGGCAGGTATTCGGCTACGCCCACCTCGCGGAGCTTCGCCAGCAGATAGTTGGCGTTCAGCACCGCGACCTCGGAGACCTCGCGCAGGCCGGGCGCGCCGAGCGAGCGGATGTAGGCGTAGGAGCGGACGAACACGCCGTAGTTGCCCTGGAAACCCCGGAGCCGGCCGATCGATTTCGGCCGCTCGTAGTCGAGGTCGTAGAACGGGTGCGAGGCGCCGTTGCCGGCACCATCGCGGCGCACGACCTGTGGTCGCGGCAAGAACGGCTCGATCCGCGCCGAGACGGCGATCGGTCCCGCGCCAGGCCCGCCGCCCCCGTGCGGCTGCGTGAACGACTTGTGCAAGTTGAAGTGGACGATGTCGAAGCCCATGTCGCCGGGGCGGGTGATCCCCATGATCGCGTTGAGGTTTGCGCCGTCGTAGTACAGCGTCGCGCCGACCCCGTGGACGATCGCAGCGATCTCCTCGATTCCCGGTTCGAACAGCCCGACCGTCGAGGGGTTGGTCAGCATCAGACAGGCGACATCGTCGGTCGCCTTGGCGCGCAGGTCATCGAGGTCGACGTTGCCGTTCGCATCGGTGCCGACCTTGACCACCTCATAGCCGGCCATCGTCACCGTGGCCGGGTTGGTTCCGTGCGCGGTGTCCGGCGTCAGCACCTTGTGGCGGTACTCGCCGCGGTCCTCGTGGAAGGCACGAGTCAAGAGCACGCCGGCCAGCTCGCCGTGCGAGCCGGCGCTCGGCTGCAGCGAGACGTGCGGCAGCCCGGCGATCTCGGCCGAGCGCGTCTTGCAGCCGCCACATCAGCTCGAGGGCGCCCTGCGCCCGCGACGGGTCTTGCAAGGGATGGAGCTTGGCGTGGCCGGGCAGCGCCGCCACCCGCTCGTGCAGCTTGGGGTTGTGCTTCATCGTGCACGACCCGAGCGGATAGAAGCCGGTATCCAGATCGAAATTGCGCTTGCTCAAACGGTTGTAGTGTCGGACGATCTCCGGCTCAGCCACTTCGGGCAGCCTGGGTGGTTCGGCGCGGCGCAACGACGCGGGCAGGAGCTCATCGAGCGGGCGCTCGGGCACGTCGAGCTCCGGCGTCACGAAGGCGCGCCGGCCCTGGCGCGAGCGCTCGTAGATCGTCAGCTGGTCGTCGGCGCCGCGGATCAAGCCGGCACCCCCGAGGTGGTGCGCTCGGCCGCCACCGCGGCTCCGAGCACCTCGGCCAGCCGGTCGATCTCGGCGCGCGTGCGCCGCTCGGTGATCGCCACGAGCAGGCCATCCCCGTACTCGGGGTAGTCGCGTCCGAGCGCGTAGCCCGGGTTGAGTCCCTGGGCGGCGCAGCGGGCGATGACCCGCTCGACCGGCGCCTCGAGCTCGACCGCGAACTCGCGCACCACCGGCCGCTCGTGCAACAGCGTGACGCCTTCGAGCGCCCCCAACCGCTCGCGGGCGTACGCGGTCCGCTGCACCATCAGCTCGGCGAGCTCGACGATCCCGCGGCGGCCGAGCCAGCTCAGGTAGATCACGCCCGCGAGCGCGTTGAGCGCCTGCGCCGTGCAGATGTTGGAGGTGGCGCGCTCGCGGCGGATGTGCTGCTCGCGCGTCTGCAGCGTGAGCACGAACCCCCGCTTGCCGTCCACGTCGTGGGTCTCCCCCGCGATCCTCCCCGGCAGCCGGCGGATCAGGGCCTGGGTGACAGCAAAGAAACCGAACGAGGGACCGCCGAAGTCGAGCCGGTTGCCCAGCGTCTGGCCCTCGCCGACGGCGACGTCGACGCCGCACTCGCCGGGGCTCTTCAGCAGCGCCAGCGGCAGCGGATCGCAGGCGGAGACGGCCAGCGCGCCCACTTCGTGTGCGGCGGCGGCGAGCGACTGGAGATCCTCGACCGCACCGAGAAAGTTCGGCTGCTGGACGATCACCGCGCTCACGCTCTCGTCGAGTGCGGGCAGTTCGGTGACGCCGTCGCGCAGCGGCGCCTCCTCGATCTCCATCCCCCAGCCGCGGGCCAGGGTCGCCAGTGCCTCACGCGCGTGCGGGTGAACCCCGCGAGAGATGACGAACCGCTTGCGGTCGTTCTCGAGCTTGGCCACGTAACCCGCGGCGGCGACGGCGCTCGGCCCCTCGTACACCGAGGCGTTGGAGATCGGCAGCCCCGTCAGCTCGGAGATCGCCGTCTGGTACTCGAACATCGCCTGCAGCCCGCCCTGCGAGATCTCCGGCTGATAGGGCGTGTACGGGGTGAGGAACTCCGAGCGGGAGATGATCGAGTCGATCAGGGCCGGGACGTAATGGTCGTACATGCCCGCGCCGAGGAACGACAGCTCGTCCTCGGTCGAGGTGTTGTGCGCCGCCAGCGCCCGGAGCTCGTCGTACACCTCCTGCTCGGACAGCCCCGTACCCAGGGCCAGCTCACGCGTCAGCCGCAGCCCCTGCGGGATGTCGGCGAACAGCTCTTCCACGCTGCCCACGCCGATCGTCGCGAGCATCTCGCGCCGGTCTGCGTCGGTGGCGGATACGTACGAGGTCACGCCAGCGTTGCCTCGTAGGCCGCAGCGTCCATCAGCGACGAGGTCTCGGATGGGTCGGATAGGCGCACCTTGACCAGCCAGCCGTCGCCGTAGGGGTCCTCGTTGATCTTCTCGGGGTCATCGCTCAGCGCGTCGTTGACGGCGATCACCTCGCCGGACAGCGGGGCGATCACGTCGGACACGGCCTTGACCGACTCGACCTCGGTGTACGGCTGGTCCTTGGCGATTGTCGAGCCGACCGAGGGGGCCTGGTAGAAGACCACCTCGCCGAGCTGGTCCTGGGCGTACCAGGTGATCCCGAACGTCGCCTCCTCGCCCTCGACGCGCGCCCAGTCGTGCTCGGAGTGGTACAGCAGGTCGTCCGGGTAGCTCGCGTCGGCCATCACGCCTCCTTTGGGGGGTAGAGGGGCTTGCTCGCGACAGTCGCCGGTCGGACCGTCCCGCGCACGTCGATCTCGATGCTAGTACCAGGCGCGGCGCGATCGGCGGGTACGTAGGCCATCCCGATCCCCCGCTCAAGCGACGGCGAGAACGTGCCGCTGGTGACCACGCCGCCGCCGAGGACCGGATTGCCCTGCCGCGCGATGCCCGGCCCGTCGAGCGTGAACGGGACCAGCTTCTCTGCCGGTCCCGCCGCGCGCGCGGCCGCCACCGCGTCCGAGCCGATGAACTGCGTCTGCTCGCGACACGCCCAGCCGAGTCCCGCCTCGATCGGATTGCGGTCGAGGCTGAGGTCGTTGCCGTACAGGGGAAAGCACGCCTCGAGCCGGAGCGTGTCGCGGGCGCCGAGTCCCGCGGGGGTCGCGCCCGCGTCCAGGAGCGCGTCCCAGACCGAGGGCGCATCGGCCGGCGCGAGCAGCAGCTCGACGCCGTCCTCTCCGGTGTAGCCGGTGCCGCAGACGAGCATCGCCGCCCCGGCGACGACCCGCTCGCAGCAGTGCATCCGGGCGGGCAGCGAGCCATCGGTGAGGCCGGCTACGAGCCGGCGCGCCGCCGGCCCCTGGACGGCCAGCATCGCGAACTTTTCGGCGGCGTCGAGCACATCGGCGTCGAAACCGCCGGCCTGCTCGCGCATCCACTCGAGGTCGGATTCGTGGTTGGCAGCGTTGGTGACCGTCAGGAAGCAGTTCTCGGAGAGCCGATAGCTGAACAGGTCGTCGCGCACGCCGCCGTCCTCGGAGCACAGCAGCGAGTACTGGGCACCGCCCTCGGGGATCCGGCGGACGTCGTTGGAGACGAGCCGTTGCAGGAGCGCGGCGGCGGCGGGACCGCGGGTCTCGATCTGGCCCATGTGCGAGACGTCGAATACGCCGACCCCCGCGCGAACGGCTAGATGCTCCGGCTTGACCCCCGTGTACTGGACCGGCATCTCCCAGCCCGCGAACGGGACCAGGCGGGCGCCCGCCGCCATGTGGCGGTCGTACAGCGGCGTACGACGCAGGGCGGTCTCGGCAGTCCCGGGCACCGTCGGTCAGGCTAGTACACCCGCCGCGGGTCAGGCCAATGCCCGCCTGCGGTCAGCCGGCGGCCTCGCCGGGCGGTGCCTCGCCGGCCTCCGGGGACTCCGGGACGGGGCGGTTGGGGAAGCGGGCGCGGGCGCGGCGCAGCGGGCGCAGCGCGAGGTTCAGATCGGCCACGTACGGCTCCAGCCGGACGACGGCGGACTCAACCGAGGCCATCCGCTCATCGAGGTCGGTGATCCGAGACGTCAGGTCCCGCATCTCGACCTCGATCCGCTCCACCGACGCGTGCATCCCCGTCACTTCGCGGTCCATGGAGATCGTGTGCTTGCGGATCGAGCGCAGATCCGCGGCCAGCTCGGACAGCAGCCGTAGGGGATTCACAGCCGAGCCGAGCTCGCCGAGCCCCGGGATGCGGCGATGGCCGTCCATCTCCGCGGCGACTTTACCGCGGTGCTCGGTCTACCGGTCGCGCAGGAACGACGGGATGTCGATCTCGTCGTCGCGGATCTCGAGCGAGGACCGCTGGCGGTCGTCCATCGAGACCTCGCGCCGGCGGCTGGCGTCCGGAGCGGACTGGCGGCCGCGCGCGCCCTGGCGGAGCGGCGGTGCGCCGTGGTCGAATCCGGTCGCGATCACCGTCACACGGACGTCCTCGCCCATCGAGTCGTCAATCACGGCACCGAAGATGATGTTCGAGTTCGCGTCGGCGGCGCTCTGGACGATCTCCGCGGCCTCGTTGACCTCGAACAGGCCGAGATCGTGGCCACCGGTGATATTGAGCAGGATGCCCATCGCGCCCTCGACCGACTCTTCGAGCAGCGGCGAAGAGATGGCGATCTTGGCCGCCTCGGCGGCCCGGTTCTCGCCGCCGGCCGAGCCGATCCCCATCAGCGCGGTGCCGGCGTCGCGCATGATCGTGCGGACATCGGCAAAGTCGAGGTTGATCAGGCCGGGGATCGTGATCAGGTCGGTGATCCCCTGAACGCCCTGGCGGAGCACGTTGTCGGCCTCGCGGAAGGCGTCGAGGATCGTCGTGCGCCGCTCGACGATGGTCAGCAGCTTCTCGTTGGGAATCACGATCAGCGTGTCGACGTACTCGCGTAGCTTCTGGATCCCGTCCTGGGCCTGACGGGCCCGCTGGGTGCCCTCGAAGCTGAAGGGCCGCGTGACCACGCCGACGGTCAGGGCGCCAATTTCGTTCTTGGCGATGTCCGCGATCACGGGCGCGGAGCCGGTGCCGGTGCCGCCACCCTCGCCGGCGGTCACGAACACCATGTCGGCGCCCTTGAGCGCCTCCTTGATCTCGTCCCGCGACTCGGCTGCCGCGCCCTGCCCAACCTCCGGGTTTGCGCCGGCGCCGAGGCCCTTGGTGAGCTCGTGGCCGATGTTCAGCTTGACGTCGGCATCGCACATGGCGAGCGCCTGCGCGTCCGTGTTCGCCGCGATGAACTCGACGCCGCGGAGGCCCGCGTCAACCATCCGGTTGACCGCATTGGTGCCGCCGCCGCCGACGCCTACAACTTTGATGACTGCGAGATAACTGCCGCTTTCCATGGCGCTCCGTCCGACCCTAGATGTAGCGTTGAGTGTTTATCCACTGCCACGCTGGTAGCGGGAGTTTCGCACGTTACGGCCTGACGCTGCGGGAAGTCAACGCAGCGGAGGCCGCCGCAACGTTCGTTGCAGATCGCCCAAGTCTCAACAGTGGAGCGAGAGTTGCCGTTTTAGAACTATCAAGCTATGGTCGAGGGTTAGCCTCCAGGAGTCGTCGTGCTCGAGGTGGTGGACTGCCCCGCGGCTGGGGTCTGGGCGGGCGCTCCGGCAGCCGGGCGGGTGGGGTCGGAGACGTCGATATACGAGGCTTGGGCCGAGTGCTGGTCAGCGAGCACCGCGGCGACCGCAGCCCACTTCGCCGCCAGTTGACTGGCGGAGCCGAAGTACAGGGCGGGACCGTTGCGGACCTGGACCGTCAGGCCATGGGCCGCCGTCGTAGTGACCTGCTCGAGGCGCACGAGCAACTGATAGGGCGCCACGGCGAGTAGCGAGACAGCACCGCGCGCCGCGCCGGTCAGGCGCGTCCCACCGGGAGGGACCGCCAGCGGGATGCGCGGCAGCGCCGAGGCGCCGCCCGAGTCGTGGAGCAGCGTGCCATCGCTGGCGACGGCGATCGTCGCACCCTGTACCGAGACGACGGCAACCGGGATCTGCTCGATCACGCGGATTCGCATCCCGTGCGGGAACTGGGTCGACACGTCGACGTTCTTGACCACCGGGTACGGAGCGACGGCGGTGCGCAGCTGGTCAAGTGACACGTCGAGGGTCGTCATGCCCTGCGCGGCCGCGACGAGCGCCCGGCGGATCGCGACGGCGTCCGGGCCGCTGGCGCCGGTGACCGTCACGCGCTTGACCGTGACCAGCGAGGAATCGCGAAACCACAGCCAGCCGCCTCCGAGCAGCGCGGCGACGACGATCAGCGCGATCAGTGCCCGCGGGTCCAGCAGCCGCCGCCGGAGCCGAGCCGAGCGGGTGGCCCCGCCCCCACCCCGTCCACCGCCCCGACCCGCTCCGCTACGGGCGCGGCGGCGCGCGCCGAACAGGGTGCCCAGGCGACGGCGCGCTGCCGCATCCTCGATCATCGCCGCCGCCAATCAGAGGGGAACTCGACGGGTCCGAGCGGCTGAACTTCCGGTTCGAGTTCGACCCCGAAGCGTTCCTTGACCCGCCGGCGGCCCTCCGCCATGAGCGCGATCACGTCGGCCGTCGTCGCCTCGCCATGGTTCTCGACGAAGTTCGCGTGCTTGGAGGAGAAGCTTGCGCCCCCGATCCGCAGTCCGCGGCAACCCGTCGCCTCGAGCAGCTGGCCCGCGGTCATCCCCTCGGCCCGCGGGTCATCGGGGTTCTTGAACGTCGATCCGAAGGTCTTGATGCCGCTGGGCTGCGCCGCCTTGCGGCGGCTGCGCATGTCGGCCAGCGTCGCCTTCACCTCATCGGGCGGGGCCGGTTCGAGGGCGAACGAGACGGACGCCACGACCTCGCCGGCGCGCAGGTTCGATCGGCGGTAGCCGAACCCGAGCTGCTCAGGGCGCCGCCGGTCGGTCCCCGATCCGGTGACGACGTCCACCCACTCGAGCACGGCCGCCAGCTCGCCGCCGTACGCGTTCGCGTTCATCCTCACGGCGCCGCCAACCGATCCGGGGATGTTCACCCCGAACTCGATCCCGGTCAGGCCCGCTCGCGCGGCCACGGCCGAGACCGACGGCAGGCGGGCGCCACCGCCGCACACGATCCGCGTTCCGTTCAGCTCGATCTTGCTCAGCTCCTTGTCCAATTTCACGACGAGACCAGGGACGCCCGCGTCCGCTACGAGCAGGTTCGACCCCGAACCCACGACCCCTACCTCGAGACTCTCGTCGGCCGCCCAGCGCAGCGCGGCCTCGAGCTGCACGGAGGTGCCCGCGCGCACGAACCAATCCGCCGCGCCGCCGGTCCGCACGGTCGTCAGGCGGCTCAGCGGGTAATCCCGCTGCACGCCTGCGGGAGGGGCTGACATGACCGCCAGAGTAGAAGCAGCGCAGGACGGGCCTTATCGCACCAGATCGCGGGCAAGCCGGTCCACGTCGCCGGCGCCCATGACCAGGCACAAATCCCGATCGCGGAGAATGCGGTCCAGGTGGGCGCGCGCGTCCTCGCGGGTCGGGAGCCACGCGACCGGCCGCCCGTGAGCGCAGTCCGCGGCGGCCGCCGCGATCAGCCGTCCGTCGATGCCGTCGAACTCCTCCGCGCGCTCGCGGGCCGCGTATACATCGAGCACGACCACGACGTCCGCGGTCGCCAGCGCAGCGCCGAAGCCGACGGCCAGAGCGCGGGTCCGGGAGTACAGATGGGGCTGGAACACCGCGACTACGCGGCGCGGGACGAGCGTACGCGCGGCGCCGATCACGGCCGCCACCTCGGTCGGATGGTGGGCGTAGTCGTCGTACACCGAGGCCCCCGACGCGGTCTCGCCGAGATGCTCGAACCGCCGCCGCGCGCCTCTAAAGGTCGCGAGCGCCGCGGCCGCCGGGCCTGGATCGGCACCCGCGAGCGCGGCGGCGGTGAGCGCGCCGGCGGCGTTGACCGCGTTGTGCGCGCCCGGGACCGTGAGCGTTACGCGGATGTTCCGCCAGCCGAACGTCGAGCCAGCCGGCGTCAGGTCCGCGTCGGCTGCGTCATACGGAACTGCCTCAGGGCACAGGGCCCGCAGCTCCGGGCGGTCCCAGACGACCCCTTTCTCGCCGGCCCGGGCCATGAACTCCCGCAGCGTCTGCTCGAGGTCGAGCCGGGAGGAGTAGGTCGCGTGGTGGTCGAGCTCGGCGTTGGTGAGCACCGCGATCTCGGGAGCGAACCGCAGCAACGAGCGGTCCGACTCGTCGGCCTCGACGACGATCCACTCCCCCGTCCCCCAGCCTGCGTTCGTGCCGGTGTCGCGCAGCTCGCCGCCGACCACATAGGCCGGGTCAAGCCCCGCGCCTCTCAGCGCTTGCACGACCATCCCGGCGGTCGTCGTCTTGCCGTGCGTGCCGGAGACCGCCAGGCAGCGCTTCAGCTGCGCGATCTGCGCGAGCAGCTCGGCCCGGTGCAGCTGCGAGCGGGCGGCCGAGCGCTCCGGGTTCTCAGCGGGGACCGCCGTCGAGTAGACCACCTCGGCGCCGTCCGGGACGTTCTCTGCGGCGTGGCCGATCACCGGCTCGATCCCGTGCTCTCGCAGCGCGGGCATGTAGTCGGACTCGGCTCGATCCGAGCCGGTGACTGACGCCCCGAGGTCTCGCGCGATCAGCGCCAGCCCGCTCATCCCCGCCCCGCCGACGCCGACGAAGTGCAGGCGGCGATGGGACCAATCGGTCGGTGGCGCCTGGGGGGTCGGCACGGTCAGCGAGGCTACCCAACGCTGCCGATCCTTGGTTCGGGATTGCGCGCGACCGCGCCGCTTGCTATCAACGGCGCGGTGAGGTTTGGTGCGAAGCTCGCATCGGTGGGGGCGGTGCTACTGATTGCGCTGGTCGCGGCGGCGGTGGCCACCGCGGGCGGCGCCGCGCGGGTCCACACCGCGAATTCGAGCGGATGCGCGGACCCGGGGCAGCCGCAGCGCGACTCCGCGAATCCACTGGCCCTACAGGCCCCTCCGGGTTCCAATCCGCTAGCAGGCGCGCAACTTCTTCGTCGACGGGCCGACCCATGGCGCCGCCGCAGGTGAGATCGCGCGGCTGCTCGGGATCGACTCGACCGTCCCCGTTGGCCAGTACCTGCCGGCATTTCCGGACAACGAATCCTGGGCACAGTTCCAGGGAACGGTGTCCCAGCGGCTGCCCCAGTACCCCAGCCAGGCAGGCAACGTCGGGCTGCTCGAGAAGATCGCCTCCCAGCCAGAACCTCAGCGCGTGTCGAGTGCGGTCGAGCACGGCACCCCGAGCGGAATCGCCGACTTCATGCGCAAGCTCTTCTGTCACAACTTCACGGCCGATCCGGGCTCGGTCCCGATCCTCCTCACGGACTTCCTGCACCAGTCGCTCGGCGGCTGCCCGTCGGCGTCCCAGATCCGCTCGTACATGCCGCTGTTCGAGCAGCGGATCAATGCGGTAACCGCCGGCACCGGCAACCGTTCGGCCGTCTACCTGCTCGAGCTCGACGCGATCGGCTCCTCGGGTTGCATCTTCAAGCACAAGAGCTCGGGCAGCGCGTGGGAAAGTGCGCTCAAGTACGAGGTCGACCAATTCGCGACAGCTACCCGCACGCGGTGGTGTACGTCGAGGCCGGCTATTCGGATGCCAACAGCCCCTCGTACACGGCGAAGGTGCTGAACAAAATCGACATCGGCAAGATCCGCGGCTTTTTCACGAACGACACGCACAACCAGTGGACGATCAACGAAGTCCACTGGGGACGAGAAGATCTCGAAGCTGACCCACGGCGCTCACTTCATCGTCAACACCTCCCAAAACGGCCAGGGCCCCCTGTTGAACAAGCACCCGCGCAAGGACGGGATCGAGGATCTCTGTAATCCACCCGGCCGTGGCCTGGGCCCTCGGACGACGACCTCCACCGGCTTCACCGGCGTCGACGCGTTCATGTGGACGCACATCCCCGGCAACAGCACCGGGTCGTGCAACGGCGGACCATCGGGCGGCCTGTTCTTCCCGTCCTACGCCGAGGGCCTGGCTTCGCGGGCCAACTCCAAGCTCGGCCCGGGCTTCCCGAGCCAGCCCTACTGACTTCGGCCTAGGCTTTAGCAGTTTCCGCTAGGCCCTACTAATTTCCGCAAATCCGGCGTAGCATGCCCTCGGCAGTGGGGAACATTCGTCGGATCCTGCTACTCGGAGCGGTGTCGGGCATCGCCGCCGCGGGCGCCGCGGCGGCCGCCAGTCCCACGCCCAAGGCGGTCCGGACCGCCGTCTCGTCGGGGTGTGCCGACCGCTACCCCTCCAAGCGCGATCCTCGCAACCCCTTGATGCTCGCCAAGGCGCCGCGCGAGAACCCGCTGAGCGGGGCGAGCTTCTTCGTGGACGGACCCACGCATGGTGCCGCCGCCGGAGAAATCGCGCGGCTGCTCGGGATCGACTCGAACGTCCCGCAGGGCCAGTACCTGCCAGCCTTCCCGGACAGCGAATCGTGGGCGACGTTCAAGCAGCAGGTCGCACAGATGCTGCCGAGCCACCCGAGCGTGGCGGGCAAGGTGAAGCTGCTGGAGAAGATCGCCGATGAGCCGGAGGCGCAGCGCTTCAGCAACGGCGTCGAGCACGGCACGATCAGCGGGCTGACCGACTTCGCCCGCAAGCTGTTCTGCCACAACTTCACCGCCGATCCCGGGACGGTGCCGATCATCAACACGTACCTCCTCCACGGCGTGCTCGGCGGATGTCCGACGAAGAATCAGATCGACGCCTACATGCCGCTGTTCAAGCAGCGCGTCGATACGGTCGTCTCCCAAACCGGCAACCGCCCGGTCGTGTACCTGCTCGAGTTCGATGCGATCGGCTCCTCGTCGTGCATCAAGGGCGACGCGTTGACCGCCTGGGAGGCCGCGCTGCGCTACGAGGTCGACCGGTTCGCGACCCTCCCGCACGCGGTCGTGTACGTCGAGGCCGGCTACTCGGACGGGAACAGCCCCTCGTACACGGCGGCCGTGCTCAACCACGTCGACATCCACAAGATCCGCGGCTTCTTCACCAACGACACCCACAACGAGTGGACGAGCAATGAGATCAAATGGGGCGACCAGATCGTGCGCAAGGTCCACGGCGCGCATTTCGTCATCAACACGTCCTCCAACGGACGCGGTCCGCTGCTGAACAGTCATCCCCACAGCCAGGGGGTCGAGGATCTCTGCAACCCGCCTGGGCGGGGGCTCGGGCCGAGGCCCACGACGGACACCTTTGTCGCCAATGTCGACGCATTCCTGTGGGCGCACATACCCGGGAACAGCAGCGGGAGCTGCAACGGAGGGCCCCCCTCCGGGACATGGTGGCCCGCGATGGCGGAGACGCTGGCCGCGAACGCGAACGGCAAGCTCGGCCCAGGCTACCCGAGCCAGCCCTACTGATCCGCCGGAGCGCGGGCTGCCGCCAGCAGCTGCACGGCGACCTCGTGGGCGGCCTCGGGCTTAGCGATCGCCGCGGAGGCGTTGGCCATCGCGCCCAGCCTGGCGCGGTCCGCGAGCAGCGAGCCCACCTCCTGCGCGAGCCGCGCACCGCTCAGCTCGGAGTCGGGGATCACCACGGCGGCGCCGGCCCGCTCCATGAATCGCGCGTTGGCGGTCTGGTGGTCGGCGGTCGCATACGGATAGGGGATCAGCACCGCCGGCTTGCCGGCGGCGGCGATCTCGAACACGGAGCCGCCGGCGCGGGCCACGACGAGATCGGCGACCGCCAGCGCGTCACGAAACTCGTCGATGTACCCGCGCAGGTCGTAATGCGGTCCCGGCGAGGAGAGGCGCGGCAGATCGCGCTCCCCGGCGGCGTGCAGCACGTGGATGCCCGCCCAGCCTCCGCCCGCGAACGCCTCGACCGCCGCCTGGTTGATCGAGCGCGCGCCCTGCGAGCCGCCGAACACGACCACGCACGTCTCATCGGCCTGGATCCCGAACCGGGCGCGGGCAGCGGCTCTGTCGGCCGCTGGCGGCGGGATCGGGCGGCCGGTGAGCAGGTACCGCGGCCCTTCGCGGCCGGCGATCGGGAAGGCCAGGCAGACGCGCCGGGCAAACGGGGCCAGCAGCCTGTTGGTCAGGCCGAGATGGCTGTCGGCCTCGAGCAGCACGAGTGGCACGCCCCGGGTAGCGGCGGCCAGGCCGACCGGCCCCGCGACGTACCCGCCGGCGCCGAGCACCGCGTTGGGGGCGGTGCTGCGGACGAGCCTTCGCGCCGCGGCGACCGCGCGCGCATCGATCGCGGCGGCTCGGGCGGCTGCGGCGGGCCGTCTGCGGGGAAGGGGCGCGACCTTCAGCCGGTGGAGCTCGTATCCGGCCTGCGGGACGAGCTCGACCTCCGCGCGCTCGCCGCCCACGAAGGCGACCTCCGCGCCCTCAGCGCGCAGTGCGTCCGCCACCGCCAGCGCCGGAACGACGTGGCCGGCGGTCCCGCCCGCTCCGATCAGGACTCTTAGGGGCGTCACGCTGAGATTCGTCGACTGCCTGCAACCGGCGCGCCCCGGGATGGGCAATGTTGAGGAGCAGCCCGACGGCGGCGAGCATGATGCAGAGATTTGTGGGCGCGTAGGAGATGAACGGCAACGGGACGCCGGTGAGCGGCGCGAGCCCGAGCACGACGAAGATGTTGAGGATTCCCTGGCACAGGATCAGCGACGTGAGGCCGGTCGCCAGCAGCTTCGCATAACGCCCAGCGGCCCTGCGCGCCGTCCGCAATCCGGCGTAGGCGATCATCCCGTAGAGGAACACCACGCCGAAGATCCCCAGGACACCGAGCTCCTCGCCGATCACCGCGAGAATGAAGTCTGTCTGCGCCTCGGGTAGGTAGAAGATCTTCTGCACGCCGCGCCCCAGGCCGACGCCGAAAAGGCCACCGGAGCCGAGCGAGATCTGTCCCTGAACCTCCTGAAAGCCGGCCGTCGACTTGCTCGACCAGGGGTGCAGGAACGAGGTCAGGCGCGCCATCTGATACGGCTGAGCGAGCACGAACAGGAGGGCCACCCCGGCGCCGATCCCGACGAGGATCGCGAGGTAGCGCATGGGCACACCCGCGCCGATCAGCAGCGCGGCAACCGTGAACGCGATCACCAGCGTCGTGCCCATGTCGGGCTCGATGAGGATCAGCAGCGCCGATGGTGCGGTGACGATCGCGATCGGCACGATGATCTGCTTGAAGCTCCGCATCCGCTTCGGGTGGTCGGCGAGGAACCGGGCCACATACAGGACGAGGCTGAGCTTCATCAGCTCGGACGGCTGGAACTGGATCGGGCCGGCCGCGAACCACCGCCGCGCGCCGTTGACCGAGACTCCGATGTGCGGGACCAGCACCGCCAAGAGCAGGCCGAAGGAGACGAGCACCATCGTTGTCACCAGCTTCGCCGAGAAGATCTGAAGCCCGCGCCGGGCGAGCACGTTCATTGCCGCCAGACCGACCGCGCCGAAGATCAGATAGCGCACGAACTCACCGGTCCCGAGCCCCTGCCCCGCGAGCACGCCGATGGGCGCCGAGGAGCTGTACACCATCACGGCGCCTAACGCGAGCAGGCAGAGGGTCGCGGTCATCAGGATCCGGTGCTCGAGAGGCGGCGCAATCCGCCTGGCCGGCGCCCGCACCCTGGTACGGCGAGGCTCACCGCGAGCGGTGTTCGCCGCGCGAGCGGCGGCGGCGGGCACTACAGCCCCTCCACGAGCGCGCGGAAGTGGTCCCCGCGCACCTCGAAGTTCGGGTACTGGTCATAGCTCGCGCAGGCGGGCGACAGGAGCACGACCTCTCCGCTCTTCGCGGCAGCCGACGCCGAGTCCACCGCCCGCTCCAGATCGCCCACGATCGCGGTCTGAACGCCGGATCCGCTCAGAGCCTCGGCGATCTCCGCGGCGGCCTCCCCGATCAGGTAGACGCCGGCGCAGCGCTCTGAGACGAGCCGCGCGAGCGGCGCGAAGTCCTGCTGCTTGCCGCGGCCGCCGGCCAGCAGGTGGATCCCATCTGGATATGACCGCAGCGCCACGACCGTGCTCGCCACGTTTGTCGCCTTGGAATCGTTCACATAGACGACGCCGTCCACGGTCCGGATCAGCTCGAGCCGGTGGGTCACGCCTTCGAAGGTGGTGAGCCCCGCCGAGACAGCTTCGGGCTCGAGGCCGCGGGCCAGGCACACCGCCGCCGCGGCCATCGCGTTGTCGACGTTGTGCGCGCCCGGTAGCGACAGCTCGCCCGTGGCCAGCAGTGGCCGGTCGACCCACCAGAGCTCGCCGGCCCGGTCGGCGACCTCCGCCGCCGCACTGCGGCCGAACAGCACCTGGCGAGCGCACCCGCCGATGTCTTCAATCCCGAGGTCATCCGGGATTACGGCGATGTCGTCGTTGCCCTGATTGGCGAAGATCCGCAGCTTCGCGGCGACGTACTCGCCGTAGGTGCCGTGGCGGTCCAGATGGTCGGGCGCGAGGTTGAGCAGCGCCGCGGTCTGCGGTGAGAAGTAGTCCGTGTCCTCGAGCTGGAAGCTCGAGGTCTCGCAGACGATCGTCGCGCGCGGGTCGACCGACCCGATCACCGACGACAGCGCGGTGCCGACGTTGCCGGCGACCGCGACGGGCGCGCCCGCCTCGCGGTGGATGTGGCCGATCCACTCGGTCGTCGTCGTCTTGCCATTCGTCCCGGTCACGGCGACGAACTCGTTGTCGAGCAGCCGCCACGCGAGCTCGAGCTCCCCGAGCACCGGCACGCCAGCGGCTCGCGCCGCCCGGACTGCGGGCGCGTCTTGGGGAACGCCGGGGCTCTTGATGAGCGTCCCGGCGCGGGCGGCAAAGGCGTCGCCTGACGCATCCAGGTGAATTTCGACGCCGGCCCGCTGAAGCCTTCCCGAGACTTCGCGCAGCCGTTCGTCGTTGCCCGCATCGCAGCCGATCACCTCCTCCCCGCGGGCGCGCAACGCCAGCGCCGCAGCTTCTCCGGACCGCGCAAGACCGATGACCAGGTACGGGCCGGGCGGAAGCGGCGGCCGTGGCTTCATGCGAAGTGTGCCTGGGGCACTAGCCGCGAATGCTGAGCTGGTAGACGGTGAAGCCGATCGCCGCGCAGGCCGCGGCGACGATCCAGAAGCGGAGGATGATCTTCGTCTCGGACCAGCCCTGAAGCTCGAAGTGGTGATGGATCGGCGCCATCAGGAACACCCGCTTGCGGAACGACCGGAACGAGAACACCTGAATCAGCACCGAAAGGGCCTCGATCACGAAGATCCCGCCGAGCAGGATCAGCAAGACGTCGGTGTTCGTCATCACCGCGAGGCCGGCGATCGCGCCGCCGAGCGCGAGCGAGCCGGTGTCCCCCATGAACACGCTCGCCGGGAAGCTGTTGAACCACAGAAAGCCGATGCATACACCGACCAGGCAAGCCGCCAGCAGCGTCAGGTCGCGCTCCCCGGTGGTGATGAAGGTGATCCCGATGTAGGCCAGGAACACGATCGACGCGCACCCGGCGGCCAGGCCGTCGAGCCCGTCGGTGAGGTTGACCGCGCTCGTCGTGCCCGCCACGACCAGGTAGATGAACACCGGGAAGAACGGGCCGAGATCGATGCTGACGTCGCCGAAACGCAGGTCCACTGACGAGGACACCCCGGCGCGCTTGGTGGCGATCCACCACAGCCCGAGCGAGATCGCGATCGTCACGATCAGCTTCGTCCGGGCTCGCAACCCGAGCGATCGGCGCTTGACGATCTTCGTGTAGTCGTCGGCGAACCCCAGCAGCGCGCAGGCGACCGTCGCCCCCCACACGCCCATCGACGCCCAGCTCCGCCCGGACAGGATCAGGAATGGGATCGACAGGGCGATGATCAGGATCAGCCCGCCCATCGTCGGCGTACCGGCCTTCACGCGGTGGCCCTCTGGACCCTCCTCGCGGATGTTCTGGCCGAACTTCCGGCGGCGAAAGAAAGAGATGAACCTCGGGCTCAGGAACAGGCACAACAGCAATGCGGCGGTGCCGGCGATCAGCACCCGCCCCGAAGCGGAGCCGATCATCCGCGCTGCTCCGCCAGGTCCGCCGCCAGCGCGTCGCAGACGATCTCGAGGCCAATCCCGCGCGACGCCTTGACTAGCACCACGTCGCCGGGCTCGACCAGCTCGCGCACGAGCGCGGCTGCCTCACCGGCGTCGGCGACGCTGTAGCTCTCCCCCGTTTCCTCGCTGTCGAAGCCGTCGGCGATCGCCGCCCCGAGCGGGCCGACGGTCACGAGCACGTCGACCCCGCTGGCCGCCGCGTGCGCGCCCAGCTGCCGGTGGTACATGGGTGCTTCGGGTCCGAGCTCGAGCATGTCGCCGAGCACGGCCATCCGCCGGCCCGCGGGCGCACCCGGGGCGGTGGCCGCGAGTTCGTCGAGGGCGGCACGCATCGACATCGGGTTGGCGTTGTAGCAGTCATCGATCACGGCAACGCTGTCCGCGAGCTCGATCCGCTGTCCCCGGCCGGAGGACAGCTCGAGCTCGACACGCCCAACCGGGGTGACCCCGATGGCGCGCGCCGCGGCGACTGCCGCCAGCAGGTTCCGGCGTAGATGTGCCTGCTTGAACGGCACTTCGAGGACAACCGGGTCGCCTTGGGCATCGATCACCACGGTGTCGTCCTTCTCACCCTCCAGCCTGACGTCGCCGGCGGGGCCGAACGTGACGACGGTCGCGGCTAGGAGGGCTGTGTGGGGGTCCAGCAGCGGCTCCCCGGCCGGGATGACCGCCGTCCCGGTCCCCGGCAGCGCCGTGATCAGCTCGGCCTTGGCGGAGGCGATGGCTTCGATGCTCTTCAGGAGCTCAAGGTGGACCGGGCCGACGCTGACGATCACGCCGACATCGGGCTCGGCGATCGCCGCCAGTTCGGCGATCTGGCCCGGGCCGCGCATCCCCATCTCGAGCACCAGCGCCTGCGTGCCCTCGGGCGCGTCGAGGAGCTCGAGCGGCAGGCCGATCTCGGTGTTGTAGTTGGCCCGGGAGGCGACGGTGCGGCGGTGCGGCGCGAGCAGCGCCTTGAGGATGTCCTTCGTCGAGGTCTTCCCGGTCGATCCGGTGACGCCGATCACCGAGGCGCCGAGGTGTCGCCGCCACGCCGTCGCGAGCCGCTGGAGCGCCGCCAGCGGGTCGTCGGCCTCGAGCACCGCGCCCGGAGTGCCGGGAGCGGCGTACTCGGGTGACACGAGCACGCCCCAGGCTCCGCTGGCCAGCGCCTGCGCCGCGTACCGCCCGCCGTTTTCGTGCTCCCCCCTCAGTCCGGCGAACAGCTTCCCCACGGACGCCTGGCGGGAGTCGATCAGGGCTCCCTCGGGACCGGACGGCTGCACCGGCGGCGCTATCAACCGCGCGCCGGCCGCGGCGGCCACCTGCTCGGGCGTCCAGGGCTTCATCGCCGCGCGAGCACCCCGGAGAGCAGCTCGCGCGCGACCGTCGCATCGTCGAACGGCAGCTTTCGCCCCCCGGCGAACTCCTGTCCCTGCTCGTGGCCCTTGCCGGCGATCACGACTACGTCGCCCGGCTCGGCGGTGGCCACGCCAGCTCGATCGCCTCACGACGGTCGACCAGGTGCTCGATCTTCTCCCCGGTCCCCGCGCCCTCGGAGGATCTCGGCGATGATCGCCTCGGGATCCTCCGAGCGAGGATTGTCGGAGGTGACGATCACGCGGTCGGCGAGCCGGCGGGCGATCTCGCCCATCAGCGGTCGCTTCCCGCGATCGCGGTCGCCGCCGGCGCCGAACACGACATGCAGCCGCCCGCGCTGGTTGGGGGAGACGAGCGCGCGCGCTGCCTTGAGCACGTTCGCGAGCGAGTCTGGGGTGTGGGCGTAGTCGACGAGCACGGCGAACGGCTGGCCGGCGTCGATCGGCTCGAACCGACCGGGAACGAGATGAGCGGTCTGAAGGGCCCTGGCCGCCGTCGCCGGGGGCACGCCCAGCGTCTGCGCCGCGGCAAGCGCGCCAAGGATGTTGTAGACGTTGAACCGCCCGCGCAGCGGCGTCGTGATCTCGGCCGGGCCAGCCGGCGTGACGACGGTGAACCGCGAGCCGGTCTGGCTCATGTCGAACGTCCCGCGCTGTGTACGTCGCGCTCGGGTCCTCGAGGGCGAAGGTCACCGGCTGCTCGAGCTCGGCGGCCAGGCGTGCGCCGTACGGGTCGTCGAGGTTGACGATCGCGGTCTTGGCCCGACCGGGCTCGAACAGGCGGCGCTTGGCGGCGAAGTAGTCCTCCATGGTGGCGTGGAAGTCGAGATGGTCCTGGGTTAGGTTGGTGAAGATCGCGGCCGTGAAGTGGATCGCGTCGGCGCGCCGGAGCTCGAGCGCGTGCGATGAGACCTCGATCGCGCACGCGACGTCGCCGCCGTCGAGCATCTGCCTGAGGTCCCGCTGCAGTTCTATCGCCTCGGGCGTGGTCCTCACGACATCGTTCTCCACACCGCCGATCACTGACTTCACGGTGCCGAGCAGGCCCGTCTGGCGCCCGGCCGCCTCCAGCAGCTCGCGGGCGAGAAACGCCGTCGTCGTCTTCCCGTTCGTGCCGGTCACGCCGACCACGTCGAGCGTCGCGCTCGGGTCGCCGTTGAACCGGGCCGCCGCCGGCGCCATCGCGGCACGCACGTCGGGCACCTGGATCTCCGGGATGCCCAGGTTCAGAGGGCGTTCGACGACGAGCGCGACCGCGCCGCGCGCCGCCGCATCGGGAGCGAAATCGTGCCCGTCCCGGGTCATCCCCACCACACAGAAGAACAGCGTCCCCGGCGTCACGCGGCGGTTGTCGTAAGCGAGATCGGCGATCTCGACATCCGGCACCTCCGGCGCGGTGCCGGGGATCACCTCGTGCAGTCGCATTGGCTGCGGAGGGTAGCCCGAGAGGCGGCGGCGGCCGCTCCTCGGGCTACACCCCGATGGCGTGGGAGACGGTCAGCGGCGCGGCGCTAGCGACCGAAGCCGCGCGCCCGGCCGGTCAGCTCGCGCCGTTCGAGCACGCGGTCGACGAGCCCGTATGCGACAGCCTCCTCGCCGGTGAAGTACCGGTCGCGGTCCATATCGGCATGTACGCGCTCGATCTCCTGACCGGTGTGCTTGGCGTAGATCTCATCGACCTTGGCGCGAAGCGTGAGGATCTCCTTGGCGTGGATCTCGATGTCGCTGGCCTGGCCCTGGAAGCCGCCGGACGCCTGATGGATCAGGATCCGGCTGTTCGCCAGGGCCATCCGCTTGCCGGGCGCGCCGCCGGCCAGGAGCAGCGAGCCCATCGACATCGCGATCCCGTAGCAGATCGTCTGCACGTCAGGCCGGATGAACTGCATCGTGTCGTAGATGGCCAGGCCCGCGTAGATCGAACCGCCGGGCGAGTTGATGTAGAGGTGGATGTCCTTTTCGGGGTCGTCGGACTCCAGGTGGACGAGCTGCGCCACGATCAGGTTTGCGATCGTCTCGTCAACCTCGCCGCCGAGGAAGATCACGCGATCGTTGAGCAGCCGCGAGTAGATGTCGAACGAGCGCTCGCCGCGCGCGGTCTGCTCGACGACCATCGGAACAAGAGTGGACATGGCTGTGGCCTCCTGTCGGGTCTGGTACTGTGTGCAACCAGATGGTTGCGGCTCAGCACCATAGCAAACGCGCAACCTCTGGGTTGCGCCCGGATTCGGATTTCGGAGGTTCGCGATGAGCGATCGCGTCGAGCGCCGGACGTGGCTTCCCGCCCATCCGGACGATGTCTGGGAGATCGTCATAGGCGAGGACTGGCTCGCCGAAGAGGTGTCGCTTGACCTGCGCCCAGGTGGCGACGCCGCCTTCCGCACCGGCGAGGAGGTCAAGACCGGCTGGGTCGAGGACGCGGCCAGACCGTCGGACGATTGCGCCGGCCGTCTCGCGTTCTGGTGGGCCGCGGACGGCGAGCCGGCGAGCCGCGTCGAGGTGACCGTCGAGCGCGCCCGCGGTTGGGACGGTCCCGACGGGACGCGAGTGCGGATCGTCGAGAGCCGCCCCCTCGACGCGCTCGACCTGATCGCAACCCCGCTCCCCGGCGTCGGCGGCTCGACCTACGGGCCGGTCCTGCTCGCAGCCTAGGCCGGTCCGTGAACCGCACCGACGCCGTATTCGGCGCACTCTCGGACCCGACTCGGCGCGCCCTGCTCGAGACCATCGCCGCGCGGCCTGAGGCGACCGCCACGGAACTCGCAGCCGAGCTCCCCATCACCCGGCAGGCGGTGCTCAAGCATCTGAGCGCGCTCGCCGAGGCCGGCCTCGTTGACCGTGCGCGGTCCGGCCGGGAGGTCCACTACCGGGTCACCCCCGCGCCACTGTCGGACGCGGTCACTTGGATGGCAGACGTGGGCGGGCAGTGGGACGAGCGACTCGCGCGGTTACGCGGGGCGGTCGACCCCCGGTAGCTCGGTCGCGGTCTCTACTTCGGCGAGATACCGAAGTACGGGACCGCCCATGCGGCGATCTTCTGGAACGCGGGCGCCGCGACGGAGCCACCGTAAATCGAGCCCTGGGGCTCATCGACGACGACGAGCCCCAGCAGCTGCGGGTGGTTGGCCGGAACCATGCCAACGAACGATGCGACGTACTCACTGCTCGAGTAGTGGCCGTTGACGACCACGTTGGCGGTTCCGGTTTTGCCCGCCATGTCATAGCCGGGGATCGAGGCACCCGACGCGGTGCCACCGTCGCCGTACACGCCCCGGAGCATCTGCCGCAGCTCGGCCGCGGTCGTCGTCGAGATGATCCGGTGACCAGGCGAGTACTTGACCGACTTGCCGCCGATCGACTGGACGATGTGCGTCGGGCGCAGGACGCCGCCGTTGGCGATCGCGGCGTATGCGGTCGCCATCTGCATCGGCGTCACCGATTCCCCCTGCCCGAACGGCAGGTTGCCCATCGACGAACCCGAGTACTGCGAAGTGTGCAGGATGTAGCCGGCGGCCTCGCCCGGCAGGTCGACGCCCGTGGCTGAGCCGAACCCGAACCGGCGCACCCAGTAGTCGAACCGGTCGGCGCCGAGCTTCGCGCCGATCAAATCGGCGCCGATGTTGCTCGACACGCGGAGGATGCTCGCGACCGAGAGATTCTCATAGCCGTGGGCCTCCGCGTCGTGGATCTGGCGGTCGGCGACCTGCAGCACGGGCGGGACATCGAACACGGTGCTGGGGGTAACCAAGCCGTCGCTCAGGGCGCCGGCGACAGTGATCGCCTTGAATGTCGACCCCGGCTCATACGTGAACCCCGTCGCGCGATCCTCCTGCGCCCAGTAGGGCGCGCCGTTCGGTACGTTCGCGTCGACCCGCGGCCAGTTGGCCAGGGCCAGAATCGCGCCCGTCTGCGGGTTCATGACGATCGCCGTCGCGCCCTTCGGCTGGTATTGCTGGCCGACGCCGGCCAGCACCTGCTCGACCTCTTCCTGGAGCGGCGCGTCGAGGGTCAGCGCCAGCGTCTTGCCGGGGACGGTCGGTCGTACGTTGTCGATCGAGATCGGCTGTCCCTTCGCGTCGTCGACGACTTTCCGAACGCCGGTCACGCCGCTCAGCGCCTTGTTGTACAGGTACTCCAGCCCGCTCTCGCCATGGCCGTCCCACGGAGCAGTCCATCCGATGACCTGCGAGGCCGTCCACGGGCGCGGGTACAGCCGCTTCGTGTCGGCGGTCATGCGTGATCCCGTTGATGTTGAGCTTCGAGATCTGGTTGGCTACGGCGGTCGGAATCCGATAGGCCAGCGGCTCCCACCCCGAATTCGCCTTGGTGAGCTTCGCGAGCAGCGCCAGTACCGGCACGTGCAGCAGCGGGCTCAGCTCCTGCGCGATCCGCTGCGGATTCTGCTTGACCGTCAGGAAGGGGTCGGCGATCACGTCGTCGGCCGATTCGGAGATGGCCAGCTGCACGCCGTTGCGATCCGTGATCGTTCCCCGCTCCGCGGGCGTCCTGACCGTGACCACCTGCTGTGTCGCAGCGGCCTTCTGCAGCGTCCCGGAGTCCAGCGTTCCCAGCTGGGCCGCACGGAGCAGCGCGACTCCCAGCAGCGCGAGGAACGCGACGAACAGCCACCCTACGCGCCGGTCGATGGCCGCCGTCGTACGCAATTGACTACCCGCCGGTGCCGCCGTTGCTGGTGACCACCGGGGCGACCGAAACGCCGCCGGTCGTCCCGGTGGCGCCAGCTATCGCGGTGGCGCCCGGTGCCGCCGTGGCGCCGGTGGCGCCCGTCGAGCTTGTCGTGCCAGTGGTACCGGTTGCGCCGGCGGCGACGCCAGTCGGTCCGCCGGCCCCGGTCGGCGTCGTAGCGCCGGCCGCCGGCGTGGTCGTGGTCGTGACCGTGGTCGAAGCTGTCGTACCGGCCGGAGCCAAGGCGGTGCCGGCGACGGTGCCCAGCCCGGTCGAGCCGGTCGTGGTGCCCGCTGCGGCCTGCGGCAGCGAGGCCAGGAATGCGCTCGGGTTCGCTGGCTGTATCTGGTTCGCGGCGCGGTTTGCGTCGGCGCTCGTGTGCGGCGTCAGGTAGACGACGTCGCCCGGCGCGGGCATCACCATCCCCATCCGAGCCGCGAGCCGTTCGATCCGCTGGTCGTCGCTGAGGGCCGACACGCTCGCGCGCAGAAGCTGGTTGCGGCTCTGGAGCGTCGCGGTTTCACTCAGTGCGCGACCGACGCTCGCGCCGAGCTTCAGCTCCTCGACCTGCATCGCGACGATCCCGACCAGCATCACGCCGAGCATCGCGATCCATGTCCGCCCGCGAACGATCCGGTCAAGCAGTGAATGGTCGGGTAGGGCGCGGACGTACGCGATTACCCGCGCGGGCAGCGGCCCGGCCGGGCGAGCCCGCGTCGAGGTCCGGCGGGGCGCGAACGGCGCGAGCCGCGGGATCAGGCGGCGACGGTCGGGTCCGCGTGGTCGGCCTGGCGGTGGCACGCGTGGTGGCCCCGGCGCGTGATGCGCCGGGCCTCCCGGGCTCGGCCCGCCCTCCGGTGGGTCCCGAGACCCGCCTCGGCGCCACCGGTGCGGTCCGCTTGCGCACGCCGGCCCGGTGCCCGGTCGAGGGGGACCCTTTGCCGGCGAAAGTGATCGGGGGTGGTGTCATTCGGACGAGACCTCCAACTTTCGAGCCGCGCGCAGATGCGCCGACTTGGACCTGGGATTTGCGGCGACTTCGCCCGGCGTGGGCGCCAGCGCCCGGCGGGTCAGCAACTCGGCCTCCGGGGTGTGGCCGCAGACGCAGATGGGAAGCTCAGGCGGGCAGATGCAGCCGCGGGCCCGCTCGGCCAGGAAGCGCTTCACGCGACGGTCTTCCAGCGAGTGGAACGAAATCGCGGCCAGCCGGCCATCGGTCGCGAGCAGCTCCCACGCGACCGGCAGCGCCTCATCGAGCTGCAGGAGCTCGTCGTTGACCGCCATCCGCAGGGCCTGGAAGGTGCGCTTCGCAGGGTGACCGCCGGCGAACTGGGCCGGAACCGGAATCGCAGCCTTGATCGTGTCGACGAGCTGCTGCGTGGTCGCAATCGGCTCGCGTCTGCGCGCGCGCCCGATCGCGCGCGCGATCTGCGGTGCGTACCGCTCCTCGCCGTACTCCCTGAACAGCCGGGCCAGCCTGCGCTCGTCCCACTGGTTGACGATCTCCTCAGCGCTCAGCTCTTGGTCGGGGTCCATCCGCATGTCGAGCGGCGCGTCATATGAGTACGAGAAGCCCCGCGTCCAGGTATCGACCTGCATCGAGGACATCCCGAGGTCCATGTAGATCACGTCTGGCTCCAGGAGCTCCTCCAGAAGCTGGGCGAGGGCGCCGGCGAAATCGCCACGGATGAAACGGGTGTGACACGCCACCTCGGCCGACAGCTCCGCGAACCGCTCCTCGGCCACGGGGTCTCGGTCGATCCCGATCAGCAGCCCGGCCGGGCCGATCCGGTCGGCGATCAGCCGCGCGTGACCGCCGCCGCCGACGGTGCAATCGACCGCGATCTCGCCCGGCTGCGGATCGAGCAACTCGATCAGCTCGCCGGCGAGCACGGGCACGTGCGTTGTGGTCATGTCAAGCAGTGTCGCCAAGGCTCGCAGCAATGTCGGGGATACGGACCAGGACGCCCTCGGAATACTCGTGGTATCGCTCTCGGTCCCATACCTCGATGAACGCGCCCGAACCGGCCACCACGACGTCCTTCTGCAGCCCGGCGTACCTCATCAGGTTCGGCGGGACCATCAGGCGGTGGGCGGTGTCGAGTTCAGTGTCATGGGAGAAGTTGAAGAAGAAGCGCTGCAGCTCACGGGCCTTTGGTGAGATCGGGCTGAGATTCGCCAGCGTCGCCTGGGTGTAGGCGTCGTAGGCCTCCGGTGTCCACAGCGCGAGCGAGCGCGGCGTGCTCGAATCGGTCTCGGACGAGGCGGCGAGCACCACCCCGTGTGCCAGTGCGGCGCGGAACTTGGCCGGCACGGTGAGCCGGTGCTTCGCGTCGAGCGCGTGTTCGAAGGTTCCGCGGAAGGTCAAGGGGATTCATGAACCGAGCCGAACTCCGAACCCGGGTGGCTGGGTGGGAGGAGCCCTGCCACCCGGGTTCCGCATGCGGGCACCACGATAACCCACTCTCTCCCACTTTGCAACCCATCTCCCAAAAAATCTCCCACTCGGAGTCTCATCTGGCCCACCGGAGGACTAGATGCCGCCCACGGCCTGGAGAACCGGCGGTGCGGAGCTGAGCTCCCATGCGGCGTACGGGCTGCACGATCGGTTGCATTTGCCACGGACGGGCGGATTCCTGCACTTTGCGGGCGATTCCGTCCGCTGGCTGTGCAATGAAGGCCTCAGCTCGGGCGCGTCCGGGTGCTCGTCCCCAAGGTAGTCAGGGGCCGGGACGGCCAACTTGCGGTTACCGCCCCAAGCTGGTGGGAGACGGTGGGAGGCCTCGAGCGGGAACTCGCGCGAATTACCCCGGGGTGGGCCGGAGTTAATCGCAGAAGTTCGCGGCCGCGCCCCTTCGGGGCGCCACGACGGGCAGCTCGAGGACG
This sequence comes from uncultured Solirubrobacterales bacterium, assembly GCA_963794825.1. Lineage (GTDB taxonomy): Bacteria > Actinomycetota > Thermoleophilia > Solirubrobacterales > Solirubrobacteraceae > Palsa-465. The sequence goes on along the minus strand of CAWCFB010000001.1, from coordinate 490,796 downwards.
ATCCGCGCGCCGCGCTCACTGGGCGCCGCGGCCAGCCGTCCTCCGTGCCCGGCGACCACCTCGCTGGCGACCGCCAGCCCGTGCCCGTGAGCGCCGCGACGACGGCGACCGCGGCCGGCCAGAACGGCAATGGGCGCCGTCAGGCCCGGGCCGTCGTCGATGAACTCGACCCGCACCCCGCCGCCGGTGTCCGTCGCGTCACCGGCGGCGAGGACGAGCGGGCCGGCCTGGACACGAACGATCTCTCCCCCGTGCTCGATCGCGTTGGCGATCAGGTTGCCGACCGCTTGCGCCAGCCGGAGCCGGTGGGCGAACACGACCGCCGACGGCCCGGCCCACGAGAAGCTGAGCGCGACGCCGCGGGCTTCCGCGCTCCCCCGCCACGCCTCCACCGAGTCGCTGAGCAACCGGCACAGGTCGACGTTCTCCCAGCGGCCGGCCGACTCCCCACCCCCGGCCAGGTCGTCGATTGCCAGCACCGCTCTCCCCAGCTCGACATCCAGCGCGCGCAGACCCGCCGGCGTCAGCGCCCCGCGGCGCACGCCGAGCTCGAGCCCGAGCCTCGCGGCCGTGATCGGCCCGCGCAGCTCATGGCAGGCACGGGCCACGCGCGCCATCTGCGTGCTCAGCGTGCGCCGCGCCACGGCGACGGCCGCCCCGCCACACGCGGCCCCCGCCCAGCCGGCGACCGTCAGCACCGAGGTCACGGACCGAGCGCTCCGTCGATCAGGCGGTAGCCGACCCCCCACACGTTGACCACGAATCGCTCGCCGTGGCGCGAGAGCTTTAGCCGCAGGCGCGAGGCGTGCGAGTCCAGCGTGCGCGTGGCGCCGAGCGTCTGGAACCCCCATACCCCGCGCAGCAGCTCCTCGCGCGTGAAGACACGGGTCGGCTCGGACGCCAGCGCGCGCAGCAGTGCGAACTCCTTCTTCGAGAGCCGGATCGGATCGTCGTGGAGCCACACCTGGCGCGCGAGCGGGTCCACCTCGAGCGGGCCAACCCGAACGCGGCCGGTGCTCGGCCTGCGGTGTGTGCGGCGCAGGAGCGCGACGATCCGCGCGTGCAGCTCCGGGTAGGCGAAGGGCTTGACGACGTAGTCGTCGGCACCCCGTTCGAACCCTCGTAAGCGGTCGAGCTCTCCGGTCCGGCCGGAGAGGATGAGCAAGGGCACTTCGGGATCGATCCGGCCGCCGGCCCGGTCGGCCGTGCGGACGCGCCGGATCAGCTCGAGCCCGTCGCGGTCGGGCAGGCCCAGATCGATGATCGCGAGGTCCGGGAAACGGGTCGCGAGCATCCGCTCCCCCTCGGCGGCGGTGTCGGCCTCGAGCAGTTCGTACCCGTCGACGGTCAGGTTGTCCGCGAGGAACCTGCGCGTCGCTCGGTGGTCCTCCACCAGCAAGATCGTCGCGGGCGTCAGCTCCATGTCTCCCAGAGCCTGCCCGCGGCCGTTTTCACCCCCCCGGGACTGCAACATCGCGTTCAGCCGCTGCAGCCCGGCAGGATTCCCAAATATGATGCCGACGCGCATGTACCGACGCGGGAACTACAGCTCCGGCGAGGATTTTGTGCTCGAGTACGGTGAGCTGAGGTTCACGTTCAACGAGCGTGACTTTCGCGAGCGCTGCGAGCAGGCCGCCCGCAAGCTCGGGTTCCTCGGCACGCGGGTCGAGGAGGACGAGGCCGAGGATTTGATCAACCTCGTCGTCAATGGCGAGGTGACAGATCCCGCCTCGGCGCTCGGCGAACACGTCAACGACTGCTGGCCCGAGCTCGTGGGGCCCTCCGAGCGCTCGCTGGTCCATTGGCTAAGACGGCTGATCTTCCGCGGCGCGTGGCTCGATCAGCGCGTCAAGGAGGGGGAGCTCGACATCGCCTTTGACGAGGAGGCGAACACGCTTCCTCTACATTCAGCCTGACCGCGGTGGGGAACCGATCGAGCTCGCGCCGGAGCCGAGCTGGAACCGCGTCGCGTACGTCCGGCGCTGAGGCCCTAACCCCCCGAACCAAGCATCGCCGGCGTGAACGCCTGATTCGCCGGCGCCGGGTTGTCGAGCAGTAGCTGGGGAACCGTTACGAGCTTGTAGCCCTTACGGCGCAGGTTGCGGATGATGATCGGCAGCGCCGCCACGGTCTCCGAGCGGTTGCCGCCGGCGTCGTGCAGCAGGATGATCGCGCCCGGCGCGGCGCTGCGGGCCACCGAGCCGACGATCGCAGCCACGCCGGGCTCCCGGTAGTCGTTCGTGTCGACGGTCCACAGGACCATCAGCATCCGGTAGCGCTTCAGCAGCGCCAGGGTGGTTTTGTTCCACAGGCCGTACGGAGGACGGAACAACCGCGGGAACGGCGCGCCGTAGGCACCGATCGCGGAAGTGTCTTGGAGCAGCTGGGCGGTCTGGTCGCGGCGCGATAGATGGGACATCGGCTCGTGCAGTTGGGTGTGGTCGCCGACCACATCGCCGTCGGCGACGATCTGCGAGGTCGAGGCGTGGAAGTACTGCTCCTCGAGACCGACCTCGAAAAACGTCGCCGGGACGCGCATCCGCTCGAGCACGCGCAGCACCGCCGGGGTGTACGGGCCGGGGCCGTCGTCGAAGGTCAGCGCGATCTCGCGGTGTTGTGAGCCGGCGATCCGCACGTACGGCGTGTAGCCAAGCGTCTTGGTGATCGCGGCGTTCTGGTCGGCCTGCAGGTCGGCCGCGAGCGAGCCCGCGCCGGTGCCGGCGAGCGCTGAGATCGCAGCGAAGAATGAGCGCCGGGCGCCCACCTGCCCGTGCGAGGCCGGGCCGCCAGAGCCCGCACCGGCGGCGATCCCGACAAGCAGCGCGGCAGCGGCCGGCAGGGCCAGCAGCACGACGAGGCGGCGACGGCGGTGGTGAGCAGCGACGTTCGGGCCCAGCGCAGCGCGCGCCAGCCCGGTCAGCGACCGTGCACTCACACGTCGGCGGATGGCGCTTGCTCCGTTCATCGACAGTGCCCTGCGGCCATGATGCCGTCTCGGCGCGGCGGAGGTCACATTCCCGGGTGCATGCAGGCCGTATACCGTCTGGCGGTGGGGTCTGCCACTACTCTGTCGGACCGATGAGCCCTCCGCTCTGGGTCGTGATCCCGACGTACAACGAGGCCGAGACGATCGAGCGGATTGTGCGAGCGACGCTGGCCGAGCTGGAGCGCGTGGGGCCGGACGAGCACCATGATCCTGATCGTCGACGACAACTCGCCGGATGGCACCGGCGCGATCGCCGACTCGCTCGCCGAGCAGACGGACCGCGTCGCGGTGCTTCACCGCACGGCCAAAAACGGGCTCGGGCAGGCGTACATCGCGGGCTTTCGCCACGCGCTCGATCGCGGCGCTGAGCTGGTGATGGAGATGGACGCCGACTTCTCTCACGACCCGCGATATATCGGCGACCTCCTGGAGGCGGCCGGCCGCGCCGACCTGGTGCTCGGCTCGAGGTACGTCGACGGCGGGGGCGTACGCAACTGGGGCGTGCTGCGGCGGCTGATCAGCCGCGGCGGTTGCATCTACGCGCGCACGATCCTGCGCATCAAGATCCACGACCTCACCGGTGGATTCAAGTGCATCCACCGCCGCGTACTGGAAACCGTGGACCTCGACACGCGTGCGCGCAGAGGGATACGTGTTCCAGATCGAGGTGACCTACCGGGCTCTGCTCGCTGGTTTCCAGGTGGTCGAGGTCCCGATCGTGTTCTCGGATCGGACCGTCGGGACGAGTAAGATGTCTACTCGCATCGCAGCGGAGGCGATGTGGCGTGTCCCGAGCCTTCGCCGCACTGCCCCAGCCGCGCTCGCTCAAGCGCGGCGGCCCTAGCGGTTTCGTCAGCCGCCTCCTAACGTGATCTCAATCTTGCTCATACCGCGGATTCACTACCCGCGGGAATCCTCGTAACGATGAGTATGCGTAGTCCCGTCGGTGCCGTTCCCGAGAGTGGCGGCTTCCCGCTCGGCGGCGGCACCCTCCGCGCGCGCGCTCGTGAGGCGACCACCAGCTCCCGGGCCGGGATCGCGGCTCTGGCCGGCCTGCTCGTGTGCGGGCTGGTGATCTCGATCGCGGCAGCCGGAACCGACAACCTGCTGCCGGAATCGGTCCGCCCGATCCCGAGCTGGCTGGCCGGCCCTTTCGGGAGCGCCGGACTCAACCTCGGTGTCGGTGGGTTGATGGTCGTGCTGATCGCCATGTTCTGCGCCTACGTGCTCGCCGTGCGCACGGCCGAGCGCCTCTCAGGGCGCGCGGTGCTGATGACGATCGCCGGCCTGCACGCGCTGATCCTGCTCGCGCCGCCGCTCCTCTCGACCGACGTCTTCAGCTACCAGATCTACGGCCGCATGGGTGCGCTGTATGGCACGAACCCGTATCGTGCATGGGCCGCATGCGATCGCGATGGATCCGCTGTACCCGTTCATCGGAGCCAAGTGGGTTTCCACCCCGAGCGCGTATGGCCCGCTGTTCACGGGCCTCAGCTACGCACTGGCGCCGCTGTCGATCGCGGCCAGTGCGCTCACGTACAAGGCCGTCGCCGCGATCGCGAGCCTCGCGACGGTCGCGCTGATCTGGAACGCCGCCCGGCTGCGCGGGCTGAATCCCGCCAAGGCGGCCGCCCTGTTCGGACTCAACCCGCTGGTCGTCCTCTACGGCGTTGGCGGTGCGCACAACGACCTGCTGATGCTCGCGTTGCTGGTCGCCGGCGTGGTCTTCGCGCTTCAGTCCCGCGACCGCGCGAGCGGCGGACTGATCGTGACGGCGATCGCGATCAAGCTGACAGCGGGCCTCGTGCTGCCGTTTGCGCTGGCCCGCGGGCTGGCTCGCAAGAGCCGCGCCGGCAGGTACGACGTGCTCGCCGGGGCCGCGCGCCGCGAGCGCTCGCCATCGGCGGGCATTCGCGTTCGCGCTGTTCGGCACCGGGCCGCTGCACCTGCCGTCGACGCTGTCGGCGATCCAGAACGAGGGCGACTGGCACAGCATCCCCGGCTTCATCGCGACCCGCCTCGGGTTCTCGGCCGTCGGGCACATAACTGGGTACGTGCTGGCGGCCGTGTTCATCGTCGTGCTGGTCGTGCTCGCTGCGGCGCGTCGCCACGCGGCCAGCTCGACTGGATCGACGGCGCCGGTTGGGCGACGCTGGTGTTGCTGCTGACGACGAGCTCGTTGCTGCCCTGGTACGTCGCCTGGCTGATCCCGTTCGCCGCGCTCGCGAGCGATCGCCGCCTGTGGAAGGCGGCGATCGTGATGACCGGGGTGATCCAGGGGATCCAGTTGCTCGGCTACCTACCGCACGGCACCGCGTTATTCGGGTTATGACCGTGAACGAGCTCGATCTGCTCAGCGTCGTGGCCCCGGTGTACAACGAGGAGGCGCTGATCGACGAGTTCTACACGCGGGTCTGCGCAGCGCTAGAGGGGCTTCCGTTCGAGCTCGTGCTCGTGGACGACGGCTCGAGCGACGGCTCGGCGGCCGCGCTGGAGCGGCTCGCCGATCACGATCCGCGCGTACGGGTCGTGTTCCTATCGCGAAATTTCGGTCACCAGACAGCGTTGACCGCGGGCCTCGACCACGCGCGCGGCAACGCCGTGGTGATGCTCGACGCCGACCTTCAGGACCCCCCTGAGCTGATCTTGAAGATGCTCGATCATTGGCGCGCCGGGTGCGACGTCGTGTACGCGGTCCGCGAGCACCGCGAGGGAGAGTCACGGTTCAAGCTGTCGACCGCGAGGTGGTTCTACAAGCTGTTCGACCGGCTGGCCCAGGTCGAGCTCCAGCACAACTCCGGCGACTTCCGGCTGCTCGACCGCCGCGCGCTCGATGCGCTGCTGTCCATGCGCGAACGCAACCGCTTCCTGCGCGGAATGACCGTCTGGGTCGGGTACACCCAGGCCGCGGTGCCCTACAAGCGTGACCCGCGGTACGCCGGCGAGACGAAGTACACGCTTGGCGAAGATGGTCACGCTTCTCGCTCGACGCGATCTCATCCTTCTCGCACCGCCCGCTCCAGCTGGCAACGCTGCTGGGGTTCATCGTCTCGACCGTCGCGTTCGTGGCGATCCCGGTCGTGATCGTGCTGCGGATCTCCGGCTCCTACCTGCCCGGCTTCAGCTCGATCACCATCGCGATCCTGCTACTCGGCGGGATCCAGCTGATCGCGATCGGGATCATCGGCGAGTACGTCGGGCGGATCTACGACGAGGTCAAGGGACGGCCCCTGTACCTGGTCCGGGCGCGACGCAACATGCCTGACCCAGATACGGCGCACGAGCGCCTGACCTCCCTCGCGCAGCGCGAGGACTAACCGCCCGCCGGGTTCGGTCCGAGCTTCGGGGCGGGCGCGGGTTCGACATGGCCGTTCCCCTGGGGCGGTGGGCCGACCTCCTGCTCGAGGGTTCCGATCCGGTTCGAGAGGCTCCTGATCGCGTCGGCGATCGGGTCGGGCAGGTGAATCCAGTCCGCGTCTGGACCCTCCGCGATACGTCCCTCGACCCGGACCGGGTGACCCGGCACGCCGACGACGGTCGAGTTCGGCGGCACGTCGTGGATCACGACGCTGTTGGCGCCGATCTTCGAGCCGTGACCGACGGTGATCGGGCCTAGGAGCTTCGCCCCGGAGCCGATCGTGACGTTGTCCTGCACGGTCGGGTGCCGCTTTCCCGTGGCGAAGCCGGTGCCACCCAGCGTGACTCCCTGGTACAGGGTCACGTTGTTGCCGATCTCGGCCGTCTCGCCGATCACCACGCCCATCCCGTGGTCGATGAAGAACCCGTCGCCGAGCTTCGCCGCCGGATGGATCTCGATGCCGGTGACCGACCGCGCGACCGCCGCGATCACGCGCGGCAACAGCGGTACCCGGGCGTTGTAGAGAGCATGTGCGATTCGATGCGCCAACAGCGCGTGCACGCCCGGCCAGGTGGCCAGGATCTCGATCGCGGCCACGCCGCGCGCGGCGGGGTCTCGGGTCTGGGCGGCGGCGACGTCCCGGCGGATCTCGGCGATCAGCCCGAGCATGGCTTAAGCGTAGCTATCGGTGTTCCCGGGGGTGCATGCACCCCGGCCATCATGGTGCGAAGAACGGCGTGGAGACGTAGCGCTCGCCTGAATCCGGGAGGATCGTGGCGATCCGCAGTCCGCGCGATTCGGGCCGCGCCGCGATCTGCGAGTGCCGCCCACGCCGCGGCGCCGCCGGAAATGCCGGTGAGCGCGCCTTCGCGGCGGGCCAGCAGCCGCGCTGTCTCGATCGCGTCTTCGTCGGCTACCGCGATCACCTCGTCGATCACGTCGCGGTTGAGCACGGCGGGCACGAACCCGGCGCCGATCCCCTGGATCTTGTGCGGGCCGGCTGGCCCGCCCGAGAGGACTGCCGACGAGCGAGGTTCGACGGCGATCACCCGGCAGTCCGGGTTGCGCTCCTTGAGGAACTCGCCGGCGCCGGTGATGGTGCCGCCGGTGCCGACGCCGGCCACGAACACGTCCACGGAGCCCTCCAGCGCGGTCCACAGTTCGGGGCCGGTCGTGCGGCGGTGGATCTCCGGGTTGGCCGGATTGGAGAACTGGTCGGGCAGGAACACGTCCGGGCGGCCCGCCATCGCCCGCGCCGCCTCGACGGCCTCGGTCATCCCCCCCATCGACTCGGTCACCTCGACGCGGGCGCCGTAGAGGCGCAGCAGCCCTTCGCGCTCGCGGCTCATCCCCTGAGGCAGCGTCAGCACCAGGTCGTAGCCCTTGGCCGCGCACACGAAGGCCAGCGCGATCCCGGTGTTGCCGCTCGTCGCTTCGACGATCGTCGTCCTCCCGGGTGCGATCGCCCCGTCGCGCTCGGCCGCCTCGATCATCGCCACGCCGATTCGGTCCTTGACACTTCCGCCCGGGTTGAACCACTCGAGCTTCGCGAACAGCTCGGCCTCGAGCCCGGACGCGATCCGCGTCAGCCGGACCACGGGCGTGTTGCCGACGTGCGCGGCGATGTTCGACGGAACGACCACCGGGCCGGCGGTCATATGTGGTACATCGGGGCGCCCACCGATCGCGCCTCGGCCTCCGCGACGTCAGCGATCGTCGACTCGGCCAGCACCTCACGGGTGGCGGCGACGGCATCCGCGAACACGCCTGTGGCGGCGCGGCCCAGAGGTCCGTCCAGCAGCTCGACCACCTCCAGCACGGTTACCTCGGCGGCTGGCCGAGCGAAGTTGTAGCCGCCTTTGACCCCCCGCTGTGAGCGGAGGATGCCCGCGCGGCGGAGCGTCGCGAACAGCTGCTCGAGGAACTGCACCGGAATCCGTCGCCGGCGCGCGAGCTCGGCGATCGGCACTGGGTCGTTCCCCCCCTGCTGATGCAGCTCAACGAGCGCATTCACGGCGTACGGCGATTTCGTCGTGATCGACAGCATTCGGGCATCGATCGTAGCCGCAAACCGCGGCCCGCCGTCCCCGGAACGGCTAGATCCAACCCCGCTCGGTGGCGATCAGCACCGCCTGGGCGCGGTCCATCGCGCCGAGCTTGCCGTACACGTTGTGCAGGTGGGTGCGAACGGTGCTCGTCGACAAGCCGAGCTCTGAGGCGATCTGCTTGTAGACCATCCCGCGGGCCAGGCGGCGCAGCACCTCGACCTCGCGCGCGGACATCGGGCACGGATCGATCTGACGCGGACGCCCCCCGGTGGTGGAAAGCGGCAGGTCGTACATCACGGTGCGCAGGACGGCCGGCTTGATCCCGATGTTGCGAGACACCGCGAGCAGCTCCGCCGGCGTGACGGCCCCGCCCAGCGCGTAGTGGGCGAGCATGTCCGCGAGCCGGATCAGCGCCGCTTCGCCATCGGCGTCCTCGGCGTGGTGGCGCTCGATCGCGCTGGCCACCGACTTCGGCAGGCCCCAGCGACGAGCTAGCACACCACCAACCAGCGCGTGATCGACGCCCAGTTCGCGGCGCTCGCGCGCGATCCGCTCCTCCGGGGTGCGGGCCTCGCCGTGGACCTGGCGCGGGTAGCCGGGATACGCGTGCACGAGCACGAGCTTGCCGATGTCGTGCAGCAGCGAGGTGACCATCAAGCGGTCGCGGAAGTCGTAGTTGAGCTCGCGGGCCAGCCGGTCGGCGGCCCGCTGGGTCGCAACCGCGTGCAGCCGGAACCGCTCAGGGACCCCCTGCCAGACCGCGGTGCGCTCGAAGAAGTCGAACGTGCGGGCCCGGCTGGCGATCGCCAGCACCGTCCGCAGCGTCAGCACCTCGACCCCCTTGACCGCGCTCTCTACGCGCCCGCGCGAACGGCCGTCGACCTGGTTGGCCAGCCTGAGCACGGCGACCGCCAGGGCCACGTCAGCCTCTACTGTGGCGACCACATCCGCGGTCGACGGGTCGCCGGCCTCGAACAGCGCCAAGACCCGGTTTCGCGACTCGACCAACACCGGGAACGCCTCGAGCGCCTCGAACGCCGCCGTCAGCCGGCGACCGTGCCCCTCGTTGTGGTGACGCTCGCGCGAGGCGTACGGATCGGTGTTTGTGGTCGGTGTTGTTGGCACAGCGGCAAGGGTCGCCACTGGGATATCACTCGAACTCGAAGTCAACTTGGATACGGCGGAACTCGTCTGATCGTCTAGATCACCGCCTGTGGCGAATATCGGCAAATGTTCGAGACGGGTTTAGCGGGCTTGCTGCAGCGCTCGGTCGATGCGGGCGAGAGCCTCATGGCGGCCGAGCAGCGCGAGGCTCTCGAAGATCCCCGGCGAGATCGTGGTGCCGGTCAAGGCTACGCGGATCGGTTGAAAGATCCGCCCGGGTTTTTCGCCGCGCTCCTCGACAACCCTGCGCAGCGCCTCCTCGATCGTCTCGGCCGTGAACGGCTCGGCGGTGGCCAGGGCCTCGCGCGCCGCGCGGAGGCTCTCGACACCGCCGTCGCGTCCGATCGTCTTCTCGAACGCCGCGCGGTCATCGACAGGGCCGTCGAGCAGCGGCCCGACCAGCGGCCAGAAGTCGGCCAAGCGTCTGGATCTTCTCGCGCGCGATCTCGACCGCCGGCCGCAACCCGGTGCGCCCGGTGTAGCCCTCGAGCCGCTCAGTCAAGTCGTCGAGCGACAGCTCCCGGAGCCAGGTTCCGTTGAAGTGCCGGAGCTTCTGCTCGTCGAACACCGCCGGGCTCTTTGACACCCGTTCCAGTCGGAACCGCTCGGCGAGTTCCTGCAGCGTGAAGTGCTCCTCGTCAGCGGCGAAGCCGGCGCCGAGCAGCGCGAGGTAGTTGTCGACCGCCTCCGGCAGGTACCCGGCGTCGCGCAGCTCCTGCACCGATGCCGCGCCGTGGCGCTTGGACAGCTTGCGACCGTCCGGACCGTGGAGCAGCGGCAGGTGGGCGTATGTCGGGACCGGAGCGCCGAGCGCCTCGAACACGAGCAGCTGCTTGGGCGTGTTCGAGAGATGGTCCTCGCCGCGGACGACGTGGCGTGATCTCGGCGTCGAGGTCATCCACCGCCACCGCGAAGTTGTAGAGCGCGCTGCCGTCGGCCCGGGCGATCACCGGATCGTCCAGGTTCGCGTTTGGGAACCGGGTCTCGCCGCGGATCACGTCGTGAACCACCGACTCTCCGTCGTCGGGCACCCTCAGCCGGACCGCGCCGCTGCTCTCGGCCTCACCCCGGAATCCCTTGGCTGCGCCGAACTGTTCCTTGTAAGCCTTGACGTCCGCTGCGGTCGCGTTGGAGTAATAGGCGTGGCCGGACTCCAGCAGCTGCGCGAGCGCCTCGGCGTGCCGCTCGGCCCGTTCGGTCTGGAAGATCGGTCCCTCGTCCCAGTCGAGATTCAGCCACCGCAGCGCATCGAGGATCTGCTCGACGTTCTCCGGGGTAGAACGTTCGCGGTCGGTATCTTCGATCCGCAGCACCAGCGTTCCGCCCTGCGGGCCGCGTGCGAGCAGCCAGTTGTAGAGGGCGGTGCGAACGCCGCCGATGTGGAGAGCCCCGGTGGGGGATGGAGCAAAGCGAACGCGCATGAGTACTCGATGCTAATCGGAGCCCACGTCTCCCAGGCCGGTGGCCTGTCGAAGGCGGTGGAGCGGGGCGCCGAACGGGGCTGCCAGGCGATCCAGATCTTCAACCAGTCGCCGCGCATGTGGCGCCCGACGGCGTACGGCGAGGATGACTACGCCGAGTTCAACGAGACCCGGAAGTCCAGTTCGATCAAGGCCGTGCTGATCCACGCCGTGTACCTGCTCAACTGCGCCTCTGAGGACAAGGAGATCCGCGAGAAGTCCAGAGCATCGCTGATCCAGTCGCTGCGGGTGGGGGCCGGGATCCGGGCCACCGCGGTGGTTCTCCACCCCGGGTCGGCAAAGACCGGGGAGGTCGGCAAAGCGGTCAAGCGCGCCGGTAAGGTGATCGGCGAGGCGCTGTCGGAGACCGAGAAATGCGATCTCCACCTCGAGGACACTGCAGGGGCCGGAGGCACGCTTGGCCGGTCGTTCGAGGAGCTCGCGGCGCTGATCGAGGCGGCCGGCGGATCAAAGCGGCTGGGCGTATGCCTGGACTCCTGTCATCTGCTGTCCTCGGGCTACGACATCAGCACCGCCGACGGTCTCGAGCAGACCGTCAAGGATTGCCACCGGGTCGTCGGCCGCGGACGGCTGCGCTCATTACATGTCAACGATTCGATGACCGCGCTCGGCTCCAACCGCGACCGCCACGCGGTCCTCGGCGAAGGCACGCTCGGCGAGGCCGGGTGCGCGGTGTTCCTGTCCGAGCCGCGGTTCGATGAACTGCCGTGCGTGCTCGAAACCGGCTCTGAGGACGGCCGCATCACCGCCGACGACGTGGCCCGCGCTTTCGCGCTGCGCAAGCGCGGCAAGGCGACGCGGGCGCGTCGTGGGAAGAAGGGCTGAGATGACCGCGGGCGCACTCGTCGTATTCGGGATCACGGGCGACCTGGCCAAGAAGATGACCCTGCGGTCGCTCTATCGGCTCGAGCGCCGCGAGCTGCTCCCCTGCGACGTGATCGGCGTGGCCGTCGACGATTGGACCGTGGACCAGCTGCGCGAGCACGCCCGCGAGGCGATCACAGCGGCCGGAGAAAAGCTCGACGAGCAGGTGTTCTCCCGATTTGCTGCTCGGCTGCGCTATGTCAGTGGCGACTTCGGCGACGACGCCACCTACAAGCGGGTCGCCGGGGAGCTGTCGGGCGAGTCCCAGCCGGTGTTCTATCTGGAGATCCCGCCGTCGCTGTTCGAGACGGTGATCGCCGGGCTCGCCGGCGCCGGGTTGTTGGCCCACGGCGAACGGGTCGTGGTCGAGAAGCCGTTCGGCCATGATCTCGAGTCGGCGCGCAAGCTGGCTGCCGATCTGCACCAGTACGTGGCGGAGTCGCAGCTGTACCGGATCGACCACTTCCTCGGAAAGATGGCGCTCGAGGAGGTGCTCTACCTGCGGTTCGCGAACGTGATGCTCGAACCGGTGTGGAGCCGCTATCACGTCGACTCAGTGCAGATCACGATGGCCGAGAGCTTTGGCGTCGAGGATCGAGGCCATTTCTACGACCCGGTTGGCGCGCTGCGCGACGTCGTCGTCAACCACCTTCTCCAGGTGCTCGCCGCGGTCGCCATGGAGCCGCCCGCCGCCGCCGATCCGGACACGATCAAGGACGCCAAGGTGTCCGTGCTCAAATCGATTCCCGCGGCCGACCCCAAGTACTACGTGCGCGGCCAATACGACGGCTACCGATCGGTCGACGGTGTCGCACCCGACTCGACCACTGAGACGTTCGCGGCCCTGCGGCTGTCGGTCGAGAACTGGCGCTGGGCGGGCGTCCCGTTCCTGATCCGCAGCGGCAAGTCACTCGCCGTGCGCGAAACCGAGGTCCGCCTGGTGTTTCGTCACCCGCCGCGGCTCGGCTTCATCAAGCACGCCTCGCGCAGCCCCGATCCCAGCCAGGTCGTGTTCCGGATCGATCCGTCGACCGGGGTTCGGATCGTGCTCGACGCGCACCGAGCCGACCGCAAGACGGCCGCGCCGGTCCACCTCGACGTCAACTTCGCGCAAGAGGGCGGCGAGGACCCGACGCCGTATGAGAAGTTGCTCCACGCCGCGATCGCCGGCGACAGCACCCCGTTCGCGCGCCAGGACATGGTGCAGGAGAGCTGGCGGATCGTGCAGCCGCTGCTCGACCACCCGCCGAGGGTGATCTCGTACAAGCCCGGCAGCTGGGGGCCGGAGAAGGCCGACGAGCTGGCGGCGCCCTGGGGTGGCTGGCGCGGCCCCTGGACCGAGTAGCGCGGCACCGCCGGCGGCGCGCCCCAGACAACGCTCCAGTAATCTGCTCGGCATGCGCAGGGGTGCGCTCGGGAGGACCGTGCTGGCGGCGGCCGTCGCCACGCTCGCCCTGCTCGGATCCGCCGCCGGCGCGAGCGCGAGCACCCCCTTCCCCCCGCCCGCGCTCGAGCAGCTGATCGGCAAGCTGTACCTCTCCCCCGGACTAAACCCGCCCGGCGCCAACCGGTGGAGCTGCAAGCCGTCGACGTCGCACCCCTACCCGGTGGTGCTCGTCCACGGGACGCTGTTCGACAAGACGCTGACCTGGAACCTGATGGCTCCGGTGCTCGAGCACGCGGGCTACTGCGTGTTCGCGCTCGATTATGGCAACCGCGGGACGCAGGAAATCGCACAGTCGGCGGCCGAACTCAAGGCGTTCGTCGAACGCGTGCTGCAAGCGACCGGCGCGGCGCGTGTCGATCTCGTCGGCCACTCGCAGGGCGGGATGATGCCCCGGTACTACATCAAGTTCCTCGGCGGGGCCGCCTTCGTGCACGACCTGATCGGGCTGGCGCCTTCCAACCATGGGACGACGAACCCGCTGGCGGCGCCGCTGGGGCAGTACGCGGACTGCGTCGCATGCACCGAGCAGGTGGCCGGATCACCGTTCCTGACCCACCTCAATGCCGGCGACCAGACCCCCGCGCCGGTCAACTACACGGTGATCGAGACCAGCCACGACGAGATCGTGACCCCGTACCAGTCCGCATTCCTCCCGCCCGAGGACGGCCGGGTGACCAACATCCTGCTTCAGCACGACTGCCCGGCGGATCCGTCCGAGCACGTCACGATCACCGACGACCCGGTCGCCATCCAATGGGTGCGCAACGCGCTGGCCTCGAATGGACCGGCCGACCCGAGCTTCAAACCGGACTGCACCGGGCTAACTCTGCTGGCATCCCTGTAGGGTCTCGCGGATGACCGCTACCGCTTCGCAACCGGCCGGCACAACCGCTCCCCAACCCGAGCAGGTCGTTCGAGACTTCCTGCTCGCGCTCGCCGAGAACGACCTTGACCGCGCGCTCGCCCTCGTCGACGAAGACATTGTCTACACGAACGTGTCGCTCCCAACGATCAGGGGCCGGGCCCGGATGGACCGGGTGTTCCGGCCGCTGCAGCGGATCGGCGGCAGGTTCCGCGTCCACTTCCACGCCGTCGCGACCGACGGGAACATCGTGCTGACCGAGCGGACCGACGAGCTGGCGCTGGGCCGGGTTGCGCAGCGGTTCTGGGTCTACGGCCGCTTCGAGGTGCGCGACGGTCTGATCACCGTCTGGCGCGACTCGTTCGACTGGTACGACATCACCCTCAGCCTGCTCCGCGGCGCCGCCGGCGCGGTCCGCCCCAGCCTCAACCGCCGCTGGCCGGGCGACTGAGCGCGTCGCGAAGAGCTTGCTCCGTCGACCAGAACGCGAGCTCGTCCCACGGGATCTCATCGGGTCCGAACGCATTGACCTCGGTCGCCTCGGGCGCGATCGCGGTCGGCTCGCCAAGCGGTCGCGCGTGGAACACGACGAGCACGACGCGCTCGTCACCCCGCGAATACACACCGATGAGTGGCCCGAGCTCGACCGCCATCGAAAGCTCCTCCATCGTCTCCCGGCGAGCCGCGTCCTCGACCGATTCCCCGAGATCGACGAAGCCACCGGGGAACGTCCAATACCCGCGCCGTGGCTCGATTCCCCGCCTGAGCAGGATCACCCGACCGTCCGGCCCGACAGGGACCGCCGCGGCGACGGGCTTTGGGTTGAAGTAGGCCTCGTAGCCGCAGCTCGGGCAGGCAATCCTCCGCGGGAAGTCGATCACGGCCTCCATCCCGCAGCGGGGACAGAAGCGCGCCTCGGCGAGCGCCGGGTTGAGTGAGCCGTCCATCGGTCCGCTACTCGAGGGTGACGAGCTCGTCGCACACGGCGGTGACGTCCCGGTCGCTCGACACGATCACGACGACCGCGCCGCGGCGCGCCTCGGCCCGCAGCAAGTCCAACACGACGTCGCGCCAGTGCTCGTCCAGCGCCGCTGTCGGCTCGTCGGCCAGGATCACGTCTGGCTGAGAGGCAATCACGCGCGCGACGGCGACCCGCTGGCGCTGACCCCCCGACAGGTCGCCGATCAGCTGCGGCGCGTGATCGGTCAGGCCCACCGCCTCGAGAGCCTCCCCGGTGCGCTGCGAGATGTCCCCCCGCGCCAGACCGCGGGCTTGGAGGGCGAGACCGACCGTTTCCTCCGCGCTCAGGAGTGAGACCAGGCAGAGGTTCTGGAAGATCACCCCCACCGACACCTCACGCCACGGAACGGCCGGCTGCCCGTCGAGCAGCAGCCGGCCCTTCGCCGGACCGATCAGTCCGCCGAGCGCGTACAGCAGCGTCGTCTTTCCCGACCCTGACGGGCCGCTCACGCCGGTCATGCGACCGGCTCGGGCACGGAGGTCCAGTCCGCGCAACAGCACCATGTCGCCGCCGACGAGCGTCAGCTCCTCGGCTCGCAGCTCCGTAACGCTCATCTGTCCGCCCCTTGGCCCGGCTCAGGGCGGAGCTCGACGACGTCTTCCTGCACGGCTACGCGGAACAAGGTTCCCGGCGGATACTTCGCCGCGATGTCGGGAGGGAGCTGTACTGCCCCGTCCCGGCCGATCACCGCGAAGTTCCGGCCCCGCCGCCCCTCGGCGCCGATGACACCGTGAGAGATGGTCAAGGTCCGGGGCAGCGCGGCGGCGACCGCCGGATCGTGGGTCACGACGATCACGGTCGCGCCGGTCAGGTCGTGGGCCCGCCGCAGCGCATCGATCAGGCCGTCGCGTCCATGGCGGTCAAGCTGACAGGTCGGTTCGTCCGCCAAGACGACCCGCGGAGAGGTAGAGATCACGCTGGCCATGGCGACGCGTTGCTGCTCGCCACCGGACAGCTGGTGAACCGGGCGCCGAGCCATCTTGCCGAGCTCGAACACGTCGATCAGCTCCTCGGGGGAGAACCGAAGCGGCCACCGGCGGCTGCGGGCGCCGCGCTGGGCGAACGCGAGGTTGTCGTGCACGGTCGCGTACGGGAGCAGGTTGTGCAGGGGCTCCTGGAGCAGCAGCGCCAGCTCCGTGGAGCGCAGCCGGCTCAGCGCGCGCTCGTCCATCCGTGAGAGGTCGTGGCCGGCCACGAGCACCTTCCCGCCGGTCGGGCGGAGCAACCCGCTCAGCAGCGAGAGCAGCGTCGACTTCCCCGATCCCGAGGGCCCGAGCAGCGCGAGCATCTCTCCACCGCCGACGACAAGCTCGACGTTGCGCAGGGCAACGATCGGCTCCTCCTCGCCGGGATATACGTGGACCAGCCCGGCGCAGACGACATCGGCGCCGAAGGCGGCGAGCGGGGACTCAGCCGGCAGTGTCATTGGGCGCGGTTCGTAACAGGACGGGTGACATGCGGCGAACGAGGACGACCGAGACGCCGGCGCTCGCCGCTACGACCACGGCAATCGCCACAACCGAGACGAGGACCAGCAGTCCGACGGGCAGCCCGTAGTGGAGCGGCACGAGCGACGGCGAGGCGAGCACAGGCAGGGACGGAATCGCCATGGCTGCAGCCAGGACTCCGGCGACGGCGCCGAACAGCGCGGTCAGCACCATCACTCCGGTCTCGATCGCGAGCGCGCGTGCGAGCACCAGCCGCCGGACGCCGCCCACCTCGAGCGCGGTCAGTTCGGTCGCCCGCTGGCGGATCGTCGCCCCGAGCGCGCCGAGCGTGCTCGCCGCGGCGGCAAGGAGCGCCGCGATTGTCGCCAACAGCAGGAAGTCGTCCGCGAGCGCCGGGCCGCTGCGTTGCAGGCCGGCGAAGACGACCGAGGCACGCTGGACCTGCTCAATCTGCAGGCCCGCCCGCTGCAACCGGGCGATCGCATCGGCTGGGGCGGCGGGGCTCAGCCACACCTGGTCGGTGGCACCGGAGATCGTCGGGTTGACCTGCACACGCTGGAGCACGCCCAGATCGACCAGCACGGCGTCGCCTCCGAGCCGCGGGATCGCGGTGGCGGTGGCCACCGGCCTGATGTTCAGGGTGTTGCCGTCGAGGCCCTGGCTCGGAACCGAGCCTCCGGTCAACGACGCGCCGTTGATCGACTCGAGCTCGCCGGTAGCGATCCCGGGAACCTGGGAGGAAGCGTCCGCCACCGAGGCCATCGGCGGTGTGCTCGGACCGGTGGCGCCGACGTAGGAGGCGGCTACGGATGCGGGGATCACCATCCCCAGTCCGCCGGATGGGCCCGCGTCGATCCGGACTCCGTTCGCGGTCGGCCGCCACTGTCCGGACGACAGATCCGCATTGATCGGAGTCCACCCGGAGCCCGCCGATTGGACCAAGACATGGGTGATACGCAAGGCCAACGCCGCCGTCGGGCCCTTTCCCGCTCCGACGGGGACGACCCCGACCCCGGCGAGCCGGCAGCCCGTGGGGCAGGCCAGCGCTAGCGAGCCGCGATACGTGAACGACCCAGACCGCAGTCGGCCGAGCTGGACAATCGAAGTTCCGGCCTGTGGATCGGAGAGCCAGAGTGCGAGCGCAAGGTCCCCGCCGCCCGCCGGCCGGGAGGTCATGTCCGCGACAACCTCGACCGGCGCGCCAGGCAGGTTGACCGAGGGCGCCGCGCGTGGATTCAGCGCACGGGCGAGCCCGGTCCCGGTGGAGCTCAACACACCGTTCGGCCAGGACACGACAGCTCCCAGCCGGCTCGAGTCGACCGCCAGTAGGGCTGAGCTCTCGGTCCTCACGGCCACGGCGGCCATCGCGAACCGTCCCGCCGGATCGACGCGCTCGACGGCGCGCACGAAGCCGGCGCGATGCGGCGTCACGGTGACGACGTTCGCGGTCCCCACGTCGAACCGGGCCACGGCGGCGCGGTTCGTCTGCGCCACCGACCACGCGGAGCTGGCGAAACAGGCCAGGCACAGGGCGATGATCAACACGCGCGCCTGGCGGAGCACGGCGGGTCGGCGCACGATCTGGCGCATCGCGAGCATTCCGGCGACGCGCTTTGACCCGGCGGTCGCAGACATCCCGAGGCGGCACGCGAAGAGCACGAGCTGTACGGCGATGACCGCTGCGCCGAGCGCGATCAGGCCCGGTGCGGCTGAGGCGATCGGATCGCTGTGTCCGGCCAGCGCGCCGCTGGTCGCCAGCGCGACGAGCGCGACGACCGACAGGCCGAGCATCAGCGCGTCCGCCACCAGTGCGGACTGGCGGCTTGGGCCCCCTGCCGGCTTGCGGGCCTCGGACAGCCCCGACCCTCTCAGCAGCCGGAACGTGCCCACCCCCAGCGCGCCGGCGATCGCCAGCACCGTCGCGGCGAGCGCCGCGAACACCCACAGATCGGGCACGATCGCCGCCGCCGGGTTAAGCAGCTGGCCGCGAGCGAGGACGACTACGAACCACGCCACGCCGATGCCGAGCGGCACTCCGATCAGGCACAGCGCGGCGGGTTCGGCCGCGGCGACCGCGACCACGGTTTGGGCGGGGAAGCCCCGCAGCCGCGCTACTCGGATCTCCGACCGGCGAGCGTCCGCGTTGCGGACGAGCAGGCTGGCCAGAACCCAGATCGCCAGCAGCACCAGCTGGACCGCCGCAACCGCGACGATCGTCGACATGACGTGCCGCTGATGGCCTGCGCCGCCCAGCACCGACGGAAGCGGGGTCCGCAGCAATAGGTGCTGGCGCGCGGCGGCGGCCGTGGCGACCGCCAGCGCGTGCTGGAGTGCCGGCTCAGTGGAAAGGTTGACGGTCGAGGGGCGCAGCGGGACCTGACCGAGCACGGTCGGCACATCAGCCCGTGGGACCGCGAGGGCCGTGGCCGCGGAGGAGATCAGCGGGTCGAGCTCCGGCGTGCCCTTCGGACCGCCGGTGTGGCCGAACGCGAAGTACCCGGCGCCTTCCCCCCACCAGTACGGAAGCTCCACATTCGGGGTGGCATAGACGCCGCCGACCTTCAGTCGCAACGGCGCGCCCGAGCCGAGCACGCCCACCGCGAGCGTCCCGCCCGTCGAGACGTGCAACTGGTTGGCGGTGCGGTCGCTCAACACGACCGTCCCGGCCGCGAGATCGCAGCCCCCGGACTTGAAGTGGAGCACCCCGCAGACGCCCGAGCGCGAGAGCAGCTCCGAGACGTACGGCGAATTACCGGGTCCAACCAGGCGGACGCCGCTGAGCACGGTGGTGATCGGCTGTCCGTAGAACCGGTGCGGACCGCCGGCGTTCTCCACGCCCCGCTCGGCCTGCTGGATCTCGGCCAGCGTCGCGCCCTCGCCGACGCGGGCGATCAGCGAGGCGCCGCGGTCGGGGATCGCTGCCGAGTTGATCGTCGTGCGGACGACCGAGTCTCCCGCGGTACGGAGATACAGCGGTCCGAGCACCGCCACCCCGACCGCGATCGTCGCTGTCAGGACGGTGAGCACAGAGGCGCCCAGCCGCCAGCGCATTCCCCTCAGCAGGATGCTGCCTCGCATGCTCATCGCTCCCAAACCACCCTCCGAATCGGGCGATCCTACCGCGCGCCCAGCGCCTGACGGCCTTATCTCGACCGCCCGGCGCCTTACGGCTAGGCGCTCATGTCGACCGCGCGGCTCTTGATCGGCTAGGCGCTCATGTCCACCGGGCGGATCCTGACCGGCTCGATCGTGACCACCACCCGCGACTCCCCGGGCCGGTCGTGCTCGGACAGGTCGGCCTCGTACTTCTCGCCCACCTTACGGGCGAACTCGGAGTGGTCGTCGGGTTCGATTCGAGCGTGGCCGCGGATCTCGAGGTACCGGTACGGGTTCTCGAGGTCAAGGATCAACAGACCGCACTCCGATCGCTTCTCCAGGTTGCGGGTCTTGGCCCTCGAACTGTTGAGCGACAGCTTCAGCTCGTCGTCGTCGAGCAGGAACCAAACCTCGGTCTGCTGTGGGAAGCCGGAGTCGCCGATCGTCGCCAGCGTGGCGACCTGTGCGTCGAGCAGGTCGCGGTGGGATTCGGGGAATGTGGTCATGGCCCCATTATGGACCGGCTTGTCCGTCCGGTTTCTGGGGCATAACGGACCGTGCGGTCCGGTACGCTACGGTACGCGTATGGCGCTTCGCGATCCGATTTCGGACCGGCCGCGACCCGTCGTCGAAGCCGGCACCGGAGGCGACGGGCAGGCACCGGCAGCTCACCAGGAAACCCAGCCGATCGACCGCGCGCTGCTCGTGGTGGCGAGCGTCGTGGTGCTCGGAACGGTCATGTCGATCCTCGACACGACGGTCGTCAACGTCGCGATCAACACGCTGGCCGGCAAGTTCCACACCACGCTGCCGACGATCCAGTGGGTGGCTACGGGCTACACGCTCGCCCTGGCCACCGTGATTCCGCTCACCGGCTGGATCGCCGATCGGTTCGGCACCAAGCGGCTGTACATGACCTCGATCGCGCTGTTCCTGATCGGGTCGGCGCTTTCCGGGCTGGCGTGGTCCGCGGGGTCGATCATCTTCTTCCGCGTCCTCCAGGGCCTCGGCGGCGGCATGATCATGCCCGCGGGGATGACGATCCTGACCCGCGCGGCCGGGCCGGAGCGGATCGGCCGGGTGATGAGCATCATCGGGGTGCCGATGCTGATCGGCCCGATCCTCGGGCCGATCCTCGGCGGCTGGCTGGTCGCCGACGTGTCGTGGCGATGGATCTTCTTCATCAACGTCCCGATCGGGATCGTCGCGTTGATCCTGTCGCTGCGGATCCTGCCTCGCGACGTCCCCGCCCATGAGGAACGGCTCAACTTCGTCGATCTGCTGCTCGTCTCCCCCGGGCTCGCCCTGTTCATCTACGGCCTCGCGGAGAGCAACTCGTCCGGAGGATTCGGCTCGGCCAAGGTGCTGATCCCCCTCCTGGCCGGAATCGCTCTGATGGCCGCGTTCGTGCGCCACGCCCTGCGGGCAAAGCACCCGCTGATCGATCTGCGGCTGTTCAAGGACCGGACCTTCGCCACCTCCTCGATGACCCTCATACTGGTCGCGATCTCGGTCTTCGGCAGCTTCCTGTTGCTGCCGCTGTACTTCCAGGCCGTCCGCGGCGAGTCGGCACTGCAGAGCGGGCTGCTGCTCGCGCCCCAGGGCTTTGGCTCGATGATCGCGATGCCGATTGCGGGGATGCTGGCCGACCGGACCGGACCCGGCCGGATCGTGCCGTTCGGCCTGATCGCAGTGATCCTCTCGGTGGTTGGGCTGACCCAGGTCGGCGCGCACACCTCGTACGTGACGATCAGCCTCGACCTCTTTGTCTTCGGCCTCGGGATGGGCTTCACGATGATGCCCGTGTTTACGGGCGCGATGCAGTCGATCCGCGGGCCCGCCGTGGCGCGCGCCAGCACGGCGCTGAACATCCTCCAGCAAGCAGGCGCCTCGATCGGCACCGCAGTGCTGTCGGTCCTCCTTGCCTCGGCGCTGTCCTCCGAGCTCGGCCATGCCCACGGAACGATCGGCTCGAGCGCGCACCTGTCGGCCGCCGCCCGCGCACACGTCGCGCCGAAGATGGCCTCGGCCTTCGGCCAGACGTTCTGGTGGGCGATGGCCCTGCTCGTGGTCGCGTTCGTCGGCTCGCTCGCGCTGCCCAGGCGAAAGCCCACGCTTTCCGCCGGCGAGCAACCGGTGCCCCTCCCCATTTAACGGCACCATGTCCCGCGTGTCCGAGCCATCGCGGCCGCCCGGGTGGCTGCCCGAAGAGGAATTTCATGCCATCTACCGCCGCGTCCCGCGGCTGTGCGTCGAGGTCGTGATCGCCACACCCGAGCGGGGCGTGCTGCTGATGGAGCGAGACATCCCGCCGAACATCGGCGCCTGGCACATCCCAGGCGGCACCGTGCTGTTCGGCGAGCGGCTGATCGACGCGGTCGGGCGGGTCGCCCGCGACGAGCTCGGGCTGGAGGTGCGGGTCGGCGAGCTGCTCGGATACATCGAGTACCCGAGTCATTACGAGAACGGGCTCGACTCGCCGGTCGGGATCGCCTTCAGATGCGAGATCGCCGGCGGCGAGCCGGCCGACGGCTCACCACCGTCCGGCGGTGACTGGTTCAAAGCGCTGCCCGAGGGCCTGTACGCCGAGCAGCGGGAGTTCCTGGAACGGACCCTGGGGCTGCCCTCGCCGCGGGTCGAATAGGCTGCGCGGCTCCCTAGGGCAACGGAGGGGCCAAAGATGTCACCCCCGGGGCACCGCACTAGGGACTTCAGATCGCGGGGGCCGGATCGGACGGCGACCGCCGGCACCGGCGCGGTCGGCCCTATCCTGGGGAGAGACCGTGCCAGCCGAGCTGACCGACATCGACAGCCGCGAAGACTGCGAGCGCCTGGTCCGCGCGTTTTACGGGCGGGCGCTCACCGACCCGGTAATCGGGTTCATCTTCGTCGAGGTTGCGCACCTCGATCTCGAGGCGCACGTCCCAAAGGTAGCCTCGTTCTGGGAGACGATCCTGCTGGGCGCGCAGTCCTACGCCGGCGGCGCGTTCCGGCCGCATGTGGCGATCAACGCCCGCGTGAAGCTCCGCGAGGGCCACTTCGAGCGCTGGCTGTGGCTGTGGAAGATGACCGTCGATGAGCAGTTCAGCGGGCCGCGGGCCGAGCTCGCGAAGGCGCACGCCACGCGGGTGGCAGCCGCCTTCCACGCCCGGCTCGAGGGCCGCCCCGAGCCCGAGTCCCTGATCCAGCTCGATGGCAGCGGCGAACTCGGTCTGAGCGTGATCCAGGTCAACCGCTGACCGTCCGGCCCGACCACTCCGCCCGACCTCCTCGCCCCGACGGGAAACGTCACCCTGTCGGAGCTCCCGGACGAACTGTGTGCATTTGCCCGGCTCAGAGCCCGACGATTGCACGAGGTTCCTCGCCCTCCCCGAAGAAAGTGACGTTTCAGGGGTCGGGGCGCCGCAGCGCTGCTCGACGTCCTGAGCGGTCCTAGGCGGCGGCGCCGCCGGCAGCCTGGGCGACCGGTGCGAGCGCTCCGTCGCGCCGGGTGACCCAGATCGAGGAGCCGAGGAGCGCCTCGAGCTCGGCGTGGAGCCCGGCGTCGCGCGTGACGCGGAACTCAGGCCCCAGCCTGAGGTTGCGGGGGCCGACGGAGGTGCGGAGCTCGATCACGACGTCGCAGTCGCCGGGGAAGCCGCACAGCAGCTCCTTGAGGTCGGAGAGCATCGTGACGGGCAGCGCCGTGGCGTCTAGCGCGAGCCGCAGGGCGGCCGGCGGCGCCGGCGGCTTGGCGGCGCGCTCCTGCGCCCGCTTCACCTCGTCGTCGGTGGGCTGAAAGGAATTGATGTCCTGGACGATCAGACACGTGCGGTCGCGATCCTTGTGGTCCAGACGCCCGCGGATCAGCACGATCGCGTCGTGGACGAGGACCTCTTCGTTGCCCGCCAACGCCTTGCCGAACACGACCAGCTCGACCGAGTCCTCTAGGTCGTCGAGGGTGGCGAACATCATCGGGTCGCCCTTCTTGGTGCGCAGTTTCTTCGCCTGCGTGATCATCCCGCCGACCGTCACCCAGTCGCCGTCGCGGCGACCCGCCAGCTCGCCGATCGTGCAGTCAGCCTTCTCACGCAGTGCGGCGCCGAGCTCCTTGAGCGGATGCTCAGAGATGAACAGGCCGATCGACTCCTTCTCGGCGGCGAGGAGCGCGGAGCGGTCGAACTCCTCCGATGGGATCGGTGCATGGGTGGGCGTCACGACGGCGCGACCGCCACCGTCGCCGGCACCACCGCCGCCGTCAAAGGCCAGATCGAAGATCGACCCCTGCCCGATGATCGCGTCCTGCTGGGCCTTCTGGCCCGCCGCCTGGGCCTGCTCGAGCACGGCGAGCATCCCCTTGCGCGAAGCCCCCGTCGAGCCGAAGGCGCCGCACTTGATCAGCGCCTCGATCGCCTTCTTGTTGACGGACCGCCCGTCGACCCGGGCACAGAACTCGAACAGGTCCCGGAACGGGCCGTCCTCCTCCCGGGCCCGTTTGATCGCCTCAACGGCCGCGAATCCGACGCCCTTGACGGCGTCGAGACCGAAGCGGATGTTTCCGTCGACGACGACGAACTCGTGGTCGGACAGGTTGACGTCGGGCGGCAAAATCTGGATGCCCATCTGCTCGGCTTGCGAGGCGAAGAACGGGACCCGATCTTTGGTGTCCATCACCGATGAGATCAGCGCGGCCATGTACTCGGCCGGGTAGTTGGCCTTCAGCCACGCCGTGCGGTACGCGATCAGCGCGTAGCAGGCGGCGTGGGACTTGTTGAACGAGTAATCGGCGGACCGTTCGTTGGTCGTCCACAATGACTCGATCACCGCGTCGCTCGTGCCCGACGCGCGGCAACCCGCGATGAACTCGGGCTTGAGCTTCGCCATCGCCTCGCGGTTCTTCTTACCGATCGCCTTGCGCAGATCGTCCGCCTTGGCGCCACTGAAGCCGGCGAGCTCCTTGGCAATCTGCATCGCCTGTTCCTGGTACAGGATCACGCCCTTGGTCGACTCGAGGATCGGCCGGAGCCGCTCGTCGGGGTAGGCGATCGACTGGGGGTCGTGCTTACCGCGGGCGTACGTAGGGATCTGGTCCATGGCGCCCGGGCGGTAGAGCGCGTTCAGCGCGACGAGGTCGTCGAACTCGTCCGGCTTGACCTTCTTCAGCGCCTCGCGCATGCCCTCGGACTCGAACTGGAACACGCCGATCGAGTCGCCGCGGGCCATCATCTCGTACGTCGGCGCGTGGTCGAGCGGCAGCGTCGTCATGTCGGGCCGCTCCCCCGTCGAGCGCGCGATGATGTCGAGCGCGTCCTCGATCACATCGAGGTTGCGCAGCCCGAGGAAGTCCATCTTCAGCAAGCCCACCTGCTCGACCGGCTTCATCGTGAACTGGGTGACGGTGCGGAAGACCTTCTCCCCGTTGTCGTCCAGGCCCGCGTCGGCGACCTGGATCGGGACGATGTCGGTCAGGGGCCGGTCGGCGATCACGACCGCGGCGGCGTGGATCGACGAGTTGCGGACGATTCCCTCCAGGCCCTGGGCGACGTCGACGATCTGCTTGGCGTTGACGTCCTTGTCGACCTCGACCCGCAACGGCTGGCCGGGCTTCAGGCAATCCTCGAAGCTCGGCGCACGGCCCATGATCGGCTCGGGGATCAGCTTGGCCAGGCGGTCGCCGATGGCGTACTCGTGGCCGAGGACGCGCGCGGCGTCGCGAGTGGCGGCGCGTGGCTTCATCTGCCCGAAGGTGATGATCTGGGCGACCGACTCGGCACCATATTTCTCGGTCACGTACCTGTAGACCCGCTCGCGGCCGCGGACGGAGAAGTCGGTGTCGATATCGGGCATCGACACTCGCTCGGGGTTCAGGAACCGTTCGAACAGCAGGTCGTAGCGGAGCGGATCGACGTCGGTGATACCAAGCGCGTAGGCGACGATCGAGCCGGCCGCCGACCCGCGCCCGGGCCCGACCGCGATGCCGGAGTCCTTGGCGTACTTGACGAAATCCCAGACGATCAGGAAGTAGGCGTTGAAGCCCATGCGGTCGATCACCGAGAGCTCGTAGTCCGCTCGCTCCCGGGCCGCCGCGGACGGCGGGTCGCCGTAGCGCCCCCGGAGCCCCTCCTCGACCTTCAGGTGCAGATACTCACGCTCGGTCGTTCCGTCCGGCACCGGATATTTGGGGATCAGCTGGCGGTCGAGCTCGAGCTGCACGTCGCAGCGCTCAGCGATCTCGAGCGTCGAGGCGATGGCCTCGGGCCACTCCGCAAAGGCCTGCGCCATCTCCTCGTTCGAGCGCAGGTAGAACTCGTTCGTGTCGAAGCTGAGCTTCGGCTCGGCGATTGTCGATTTCGTCTGCACGCACAGCAGCGCGGCGTGATGGTCAAAGTCCTCACGGCGGAGGTAGTGGACGTCCCCGGTCCCGACCAGCGGCCGCCCCAGCTCCCGGGCGATCCGGACGATCCCTTCGTTCGCGCGCTCCTGATCGTCGAGCCCGTTCTTCTGGACTTCGAAGTACACGTTGTCGGCCCCAAACGCCTGCAGCAGGTCGTCGGCGTGGGCGCGGGCAAGGTCGGCGCGGCCGGCGAGAAGGTTCTGACAGAACCGCGACTGCAGGCATCCGGTGAGCGCGATCACGCCCTCAGCGTGCGCAGCGATCTGATCTAGGTCGACCGACGGCTTGCCCCGCTGGAACCCGTCGAGGAAGCCCGCAGAGGACAGCTTCACCAGGTTTCGGTACCCCGCCGGGGTCGCGGCCAGCAGCGTCATGTGGAAGCGATCAAGCCTCCCCGGTGCGCGGCGCGCGTGATCGTCGACGACGTACACCTCGCATCCGAAGATCGCCTTGACGTCGTGCTTGCGGCACGCCGTCGACAGCTCCACCATCCCGTTCATAACCCCGTGATCGGTCAGTGCCAAGGCGGGTTGGCCGAACGCCGCGGCCCGTGCGGCGAGATCGTTGATCTTGCAAGCCCCGTCGAGCAACGAGTACTCGGAGTGGACGTGCAGGTGGGCGCAGGCCGAGCTCATGCGCGGTGCTCTACCGGATGGTGCACAGCTTCGAGCATAGGCATCGGAGCGGACGCCAGCGGCTCGTGGTTCGGCCCGCTCGGGCCATTTTCCGCTCATTGCGAGCTACTCGTGTTGGGCGCGCGCGAGCCAGCCGAGCAGGGCCAGGAGGCGTGCAGCGTCGCCGTGTACCGAGGCATCGCCGCGCGGCTCACCGGCCAGGACCGCCAGCAGCTCGTCGTCCCGGCAGACGATCGTCGCGGCGGCGGGTTCGTCGGGAGGAGCATCGGTGACGGTGAGCGGCTCCCCGTCGCGGACGTTCAGATAGGTGGCCTGCCCCAGCTGGGTGGAGGAGTGGTGCGCGATCGTGAACCGCTGCTCGTGCGTCCATTCCGGGCGGACCATCGCGGCGGCGAGCGTAAACGCCAGCTCAGGGTCGAGCCTCACGCCGGCCTCGTACAGGTCGTCGAGGCTCCGGGGCGAACGGACCAGCGCCCGCAGCGCGACCAGCCCGTCGCGGTGCCCTGTCACCTTCGCCACGCCGACCCCGAGCCGGACGCGGAGGCGGCCCGCCGTCAGCAGCCGGGCCAGCGCGGCGTGGTCCCCTGCAGCCCTGAAGGTCAGCGACTCCAGGTCCCGCGACGCGCTCTCGATCACGATCTCCGGCGCCGCGCCACCCGAGGACAGGGTCAATTGCACGCAGAGGTCATCGCCGAGCACGAGGTCGTAGGCGATCGGCTCCGAGTACACGGCGCCCTGGGCCGGCAGCAGCCCGATCAGAAGCCGCCCGGCACGTTCGGGATCGACCGCCGTCAACCGTCTGAATACAGGCCCGAGCCACGGCCCGGCCGACGGGAACCCGGCTGCCTCCGAGCCGGGGCTGGGGGCTTGTGGCTCCGGCGCGGCGCCCTCCTCCGGCGGCTGGCGCGTAGTCGCGCGGAGCCGCGACAGCGCTTCGTCGAAGCGCTCCGGCGCCACGTCTGCGCCTCGCGCGCCGGCGCTGGCGGCGCGCGCCGTGTCAAGCAGCCTTCGCAGCTCGTGAACGGCGTCATATGCGCGCGCGGACCGGAACTCGCGCTCGCGCAGGGACCGTTCGAGCTCGGCGATCCGTCGTTCGAGCTCGGCCCCGCGCTGCTCGGCCTCGAGGCGGCCAGTTCGCTCGCGCTCGGCGATCTGAGCGAGCCGCCTGAGCTCAGAGCGCAGCTCCAGCAGGACGGCGGTCAGCTCGAGCTCTTCGGCGCCCGTGCCGGGCGGCTCGAGACCAGACGCCGGCGATCGGGTCGGTGGTGACAGCCGGCGCTCAGCGGCGAGCGCGCGGTACTCAGCCTCTGCGGTGGCGAGGACCACAGCCGCGGGTGTCGTCGCGGGCCACCGCCTCGCCGCGACCGCCACCTCGGCCCGGAGGTCGAACGGGATCTCGGCCCGGAGCGCCGGAGAGCCGGCTTCGCCCGTGTCCCCGGCGAGCTGGGCTCGCAACTCCTCGAGCTCGTCCTCGAGCTCGCGCACTCGGGCCTCGGCGGTCGCGAGCTCGCCCGCCTCGATGCGGGCGCGAGCACGGGCGTCGCGGGCACCAACGTCCAGCGCCTCCTCGAGCTCGACCCGCAGCGCGCGCTCCGCATGCGCTCGCTGCTCGGCGGCGCGGCGCTGTTGATCACGATCGGCGATCAGCTTGCGCAAGCGCTCCGGCTCCTGACGGGCCTGCTCGAGCTTCTGCTCGAGCTCCTGAACCCGGATCGTCAACTCGCTCGCGAGGGCCTCAGCCTGCGCGTGCTCAGCCCGCCACCGCTCCGCCATCAGCTCGGCGGTCTGCAGACGACGGTCGGTGAGCACCTCGGGATCGACCGCTGCCCGCTCGGGCGGGCCAGCCTCCCCGCCGACCAGCGCGGGCAGCGGGATCACCGCAAGCCCGAGCTGGAGCCAGATCCGCCCGCCGAGGTATGGCGCCAGCCAGGCCGGCACGGAGAACGTCATCTGCCAGGAGCCGGGCGGCGCGCCGGTCAAGCTTGGAGGCTCTGGCGTGGCCGGAAAGCGGTGGCGGTTGCCTTCGGCCTCAATCGCCAGCACCGGTTGGCCGCGCCACTCGGGGCGCCGCCGTCGCCACCGGCCGCGGACCCGGATCGTCAGCTTGCCGCCCTCGGCCGACTCCCACTCGACCGCCTCTACGGCGAGCGCGGCTTGCACTCCAGATGGGTCGGCCATCAGGCGCGACCGTAGGGGTCGGGGCGGACGGACCGCCCGCGCCCTAGCCGGCGCTACGGGTGGGGCTACTCGCCGCGCAGTCGCGCGGTGACCGCTCGCGCCTCCATCAGCAGCGATTGCGCTTCGGTCAGGCCTGCGGCCTCGGTGCCCCGCGATCTGCGCGCGTCGGCGAGCTCGGCGGCGAACCGGTCCAGCTCGGCCCGCAGCCCCGCAACCTCGGCGTCGGCGGACTCGCGCCCGACCTCGCTCTCGGCGAGCTGACGGCCGAGCGCGGCGACCTGTTCGGTGAGCTCGGCGGTCCGCGCTTCGAGCAACACCCGCTCGGCGCCGTCCTGCTCGGCGGACCCGCGGAGTTCGGTCAACTCGTCGCTCAGCTTGGCGGCCTGTTGCACGAGCTGCGTGCGCGAAGAGTTTGCCTCCTCGACCCGCCCGTGGAGCTCGGCCACCTCGGCCGCCACGGACTCGGCTCTTGCCTCGGCGTCCCGTCGGCGTCCCGACTCCTCCTCGATCAGCGCGACGAGCTGCTGGAGCTCGGACCGGAGCTCCTCGTGCGTGGCTTCGAGCTCGCTCTGATGAGTGAGGCTGCCCTCGAGCTCGGCCTTTGCGGCGGTCAGCTGCGCCCGCAGCTGAGCCTCCGTGGCCGCGCGCTGTTGGAGCTCGGCGCGGAGCGCGGCGATGGTCGCCTCGGTCGGCCCAACCGCAGCCGGGGTAGCCGGGGCAGCCGGGGCAGCCGGGACAGCCGGGACAGCCGGCTCAGGATCGCCGGCGGGCGGAGCCACGACACGCTCGCGAGGCGGCTCGTCGAGGGAGACCGGAGGCGGCGGAGGCGCCAGAGGCGGGGGTGGCGGCGCCGCGGGCGCCGGCAGGTCTGGAGAATGGTCGTCAGCCACTGGCCCTTCCTCGTTCGGGGTCACGGTCTCCGACTGGTCCAGCGGGGCCAGCAGGATCGTCGGCAGCTCCAACTCGTAGCTTCCGAGCCACAGCGTCATCTGCTCCGGAAGGCGCGGTTCGAGCCACGCGGGCAGCGCAAAGGTCGCGTTCCAGAGGTTGGACCGGCTCAGCCGGGGCCGGCGCGCCTCCTCCATCGCAGGAAACCGGTGGCGACGGCCATCGACCTCGACCACCAGGAACGCGCGCTGGTCGGGTACCCGACTTCGAGCGCGCCAGCGGCCGGTGACGCGGATCCCGATCCTCGCGCGACCGAGCGGCGTGCTCTCGATTTGCTCGAGCTCGAGGGGAAAATCTCCGTCGTCGATCATCTCGCCGTTCTGGCTCGCCTCCGTGGCAGATCTTACTCGCGGTCAGGGTTTCTGATGCGATATGCCATGCGTGACTGCAGCGACCACAGCTCGATGAATCCCGGCGATGCGTTCTGTTCGAACAGCCCCCCTGACTCCGAGAATGTGGCGAGATGAGCGTCGTAGACGGCGTTGGGGGAGCTGCGGGTGACCACGCGAGCTGACCCCTTGAACAGCTTGACCGCGATCGTGCCGGTGACCTGGGCGTTGACCGCATCCATGTAGGTGTCGAGATCGGCACGCAACGGTTCCCACCAAAGACCGGCGTAAACGAGGTAGGCCCACCGTTGGTCGAGCATCGGTTTGAATTGGTTCTGGTGGATGGTGCCGACGAGCTTCTCCAGCTCCTGGTGGGCGAGCAGCAGGATCGCCGCCGCCGGTACCTCGTAGATGTCGCGGACCTTCAACCCCACGATCCGGTCCTCGATGTGGTCGACGATTCCGACGCCGTGGCGGGCGCCGATCTCGGCCGTCCGCTCGAGTAGGTCGACCAGCCCGAGTTGCTCGCCGTTCAGCGCGACTGGAGTACCGCGCACGAACTCCACGGTCACGACCTCCGGCTCGTCGGGCGCCTCCTCAGGGCGGGTGACCAACTGGAACACGTCATCTTCCGGTGCGTGGTCGAGGTCCTCGATCCAACGGCCCTCGCTCGAGCGGCCCCAGAGGTTGTCGTCGATCGAGTACGGGGCCACCTCGGTCCCGCCCTTGACCGGAATCCCGTTCTCGCGGGCGTAGGCGAGCTCCTCGTCGCGCCCCATCTGCCAGCTGCGGACCGGAGCGAGCACTTTCAGCTCCGGCGCCAGCGTCGCGACGGTCGCCTCGATCCTCACCTGGTCGTTGCCCTTGCCGGTGCAGCCGTGGGCAATCGTGTCGCAGCCGGACTCGCGCGCGCACTGCACCGCGAGCTTGGCGATCAATGGCCTGCCGAGCGCCGTGAACAGCGGGTAGCCGAGACCGTAGATGGCATTCGCCTTGATCGCGGGAAGTACGTAATCCCGGGCGAACTCCTCGCGTGCGTCGACCACGAACGACTCCACCGCTCCGAGCTGCCTCGCCTTCCCCTCGACGACCCCATAGTCCTCGCCCGGCTGACCGAGGTTGACCGTCAGCGTCACCACCTCGGCGTCGTAATGGTCCTGGATCCACTTGAGCATCACGCTCGTGTCCAGGCCGCCGCTGTAGAGCAGCAGCACCCGGCGGACATCCGCGGGATCGGCGAGATAGGTGGCGGTCTGCTCGGCCATCGGACGCGACAGACTAGACGGCCTTGCGCCGCAGGCGCCGGCGCACGTCCCACCACAGCGCCTCGTAGGCCATCGCCCCGCGCGACCCCGGCGCGAACACGCCGACGACGCCACGCTCCTCCCCCATCCGCTCGACCTCGTCCGAGAACGGAACCGCAGCTCCCAGCATGTGGAAGGAGTGCTGGGCGCGGACGCGCGCCATCACCTGCCGGTGGAGCGATTTGCGGACGTCGACCATCGAGAAGAAGGCGAGCACCTGCGGGCCTCCTGCGACGATCTCGTCGAGCTGTGCGAACGTCCGCGCCGACAGCGTCGCCGGAATAACCGGGACGAGCAGCGCGTCGGCCGCCTCGAACACGCTCTCGGATACGAGTGAGATCGACGGCGGGCAGTCGAGGAACACGTAGTCGTATTCACCGGCGAGCGGCTCGAGCACCTTCGAGAGGCGGCGAGTCGGCTTCTTGAAGTTGTCGAGCGCGAGGTCCATGTGCCGGTAGGAGAAATCCGCCGGCAACAGGTCGAGCCGCTCGTAGTCGGTCCCCTTGACCAACTCGGCGACCTCGGATTTCAGCTTCACCAGCTTGCTCGCGCCGCCGCGGACTTTCGGCTTGATCCGGAACAGATAGGTCGAGGCGCCCTGCGGATCGAGGTCCCACAGCAGCGTCCGGGCGCCGTCGCGTGCCGCGAGATACGCGAGGTTGACTGCGGTCGAGGTCTTGCCGACCCCGCCCTTGATGTTGTACGTGGCGAGCGTCCTCATGCTCACCGGAACGTCGCCTTGACCAGCTTGCGCTGGCGCTTGGAGGCGAACTTGGCGAATCTGGCGGTGAACTCGGCTCGGGCGACGCGCTGGTCCTCGATAATTCCTTCGACCAGCAATCCCATCGCCATCAGTCCTTCAGGCCCGCCGGGCAGCGACGCAACCTCGTCGCGCAGGCCCCGCACGGTCGCCGCCTGGACCTCGCGGTCCTGGTGACGGCCGAGCACGTCCTGCAGGCCCTTGAGCGTCTTGACCATCGGCTTGATCACGCGGCTCGGGAACAGCTCGGCGCCGAACAGCTCGAGCATGTAGCGCAGCTCCTTGCCCTTCTTGCGCAGCTCGTGCAGGGCCTCAGGCGGAGTGTGGTCGTCGATCGCGCCGCCCATCCGCAGCATCTGGCTGTACAGCTTCGCGATCCGGTCGCCGGCCAACCGCCCGATCTTCTCCGTGCCCGCCGGGCCTGCCTCGATCTGCTCGGCGCGCAGCCCGTAGAGGAACTCCGGCCACTGCTCCCACAGCTCGCGGGCCCGGTCCGAACGTAGCGCGTGGACCATCTCGCGCCTCGCGGTCAGCCGGTGTGTGCGAAGCACCCGCAGCAGCGGCTCGAGGTCCGCTTTGAAGTCGCCGGCTACCAGCGAGCGCAGCTGTTCAAAGTCGCCGACGTAGACATCCATGTCGCGAGCGTCGCCGGTCACTTGCTGGAGCCATTTGAACTCGGTCCGAAAGCGGTCCAGTGGGTCCGCGGGCAGCGCCGGCTTGAGCTCGCGCTGGACCGCCCGGCTGCGCCGAACGGCGACCCGGAAGTCGTGCAGGAACTCGGAGTCGGTGTCGGCGATGGTTCCGGCCAGGTTCGCATCGACCACCTCCCACAGGCGCTCCAGCACACCGGTGACCGCCAGCACCGCGGGCTGCCTGGACCGGAGTTCTACCGTCGGTTTGGAGGAGACGCCCTCGAGCAATCCCCCGTCGGCAATCACCGCCTCGTCGGCCAGCGGCTGCTGAGCGGGCTCGAAGCCGAGTTCGCGCTCGATCGTCTTGCGAACGCGTGCGTATTGGCGGTCATACCCGCGGACACCGCTCAGCCGAGCCCGAGTCCGCAGCGCCACCAACCGCCGCTCGGAGCCGACCAGCAGCGGCTCCTCGAGCGCGATCCGCCCGATCGTCTTGCCGTCGCGGTTGAGCACGTCAAAAGGGTGCACACGGATCCGGACGCGAGCCCGCGGCAGCAGCGCCCGCACCCCGATGACAGACTCCAGTGCGTCACGCAGCGGCGAAGGCGGCAGCTCGTTCGCGAGCAGCCGCCGCGGCGGTGCGGGCCATGGGATGTGATCCGCGTCGCCAACCTGAAAGTGGCCGTCCTCGTAGGTCGCCACCCGCCCGTCGGCGTGGAGCAACCCGTCGAACGTGTCGTAGAACGTCCGCTCGATCTCGGTCGGCTCCCGCTCACGAAGGGCAAAATGGCGGCTCAGCGCCCCCCTCGCCGCTTGCACCGTCGTGCCCTCTCCTAGCAAGAGGTCGGTCATCGTTCGGCTAACGACTCTAACCGGCGCAGCGCCTCCTCGACCTCCTGTTCTGTGACGATCAGAGGCGGCTCGAGCCGGATCGTGCCCGGACCCGTAGCGTTCACCACCAGCCGCTGCTCGAGCAAAGCGCGGCGGGCGAGCTCGGGCCCATCCACGCCGTCGACGAGATCGATCGCCAGCATCAACCCTCGCCCGCGCGCGCGAGAGACATAGGGCAGCCTCGCGAGCCCCTCGGCAAAGTGAGCACCGAGCCGGAGCACCGAGGCGAGCACCGACGGTTCCGAACATATATCCAACGCGACCAACGCCGCCGCGCAGGCCACTGGACCACCCGCGAAGGTCGAGCCGTGATCGCCGGCCTGGAAGGTGTCCTGCAGCCGCTCGCCGGTGACCAGCGCGCCGATCGGCAGGCCACCGCCGAGCGCCTTCGCGGAGGTGATCGCGTCGGGCGTGACCGGCGTCTGCTCGTACGCCCACAACGTCCCGGTCCTCCCCATCCCGGTCTGGATCTCGTCGAAGATCAGGGCGGCGCCGGTCCGGTCACAGGCATCGCGGGCTACCTGCAGAAGCTCGTCGTCGAGGATATGGACGCCGGTCTCGCCCTGGATCGGCTCGAGCAGCACGGCCGCCGTCTGGTCGGTGACGGCGGCGGCGAGCGCGTCCGGATCCTTGGGGACGACGTCGAACCCTGGGACCAGGGGCGCGAACGGAGCCTGCTTGGACTCCTGAGGCGTGGCGGACAGGGCGCCGTACGTGCGGCCGTGAAAGCCGTTCTGCAGCACTACGATCCGGCCGCCCGGCTTCGCCCGCCGCGCGAGCTTCAGCGCTGCTTCATTCGCCTCGGCGCCGGAATTGCAGAGGAACACCTTGCCGCCAAGGCTCGACTCGGCCAGGCGGGCGGAGAGCCGCATCGCCGGCTCGGTGTAGTACAGGTTGGTGACATGGGTCAGCTGGCTGACTTGGTGCTGGACGGCTTGCACCACTCGGGGGTGGCAGTGGCCGACGTTCAGCACCGATATGCCGGCCAAGAAGTCGAGGTACTCGTGGCCGGCGTCGTCGTAGAGGCGACAGCCCTCGCCGCGAACGAACTGGACCGGGTTGCGGACGTAGGTGCCGATCACATGCTCGTGCTCGAGCTGCTGGAGTTCGGCGAGAGTCACTGGCCGATCTTGGTTCCCTGCCCGGCGTCGGTGAACAGCTCGAGCAGCAGTGAATGCGGCACGCGGCCGTCGACGATGTGGGCGTAGTTGACCCCGCCGTGGATCGCCTCCAGGCACGCGGCGAGCTTCGGGCGCATCCCTCCGGTCACCTTGGCGAGAGTGCTGTCTACGGTGGCCGCGGAGGCCTCGCTGATCACGTTGCCAGCGTCGTCGAGCCAGCCTGCGACGTCGGTCAGGAACATGATCTTGTACGCGCCGAGCGCGCTCGCGACCGCGCCGGCCGCCTCGTCGGCGTTGACGTTGTAGCTGTTGCCCTCGCGGTCGGCACCGACGCTCGCGATCACCGGGATGTAATCCTGCGCGATGTGCGTGAGCACGTTGATGTCGACGCGCTCGATCTTGCCGACGAAGCCGATGTCCTGCCCGCTCGACGAGGTCTGCCGGCTGACGTCGAACAACAAGCCGTCGTCGCCCGAGAGGCCGACCGCGGGCTGGCCGTGGCGGTTGATCAGCAGCACAATGTCCTTGTTGACCTTGCCGACGAGCACCATCTTGGCCACCTCGACCGTCTGGGCGTCCGAGACTCGCAGCCCATCGACGAACTCAACCGGGAGATTGAGCCGTTCCATGTAGGTGGTGATCTCGGGACCGCCGCCGTGGACCACCACAGGGTTCATCCCCACGTACTTGAGCAGCACTACGTCGCGCGCGAACTCCTCTTTGAGCGCCGGTTCGGTCATCGCGGCGCCGCCGTACTTGATCACCACCGTCTTGCCGTGGAACTCGCGGATGTACGGAAGCGCCTCGAGCAGTGTCGCGACGTCGCGGTGCGGCCGTGCGTCGGTCATGTCGTG
The DNA here is from genome assembly GCA_963794825.1 of uncultured Solirubrobacterales bacterium. Lineage (GTDB taxonomy): Bacteria > Actinomycetota > Thermoleophilia > Solirubrobacterales > Solirubrobacteraceae > Palsa-465. The sequence continues at coordinate 454,996 of CAWCFB010000001.1, read as the reverse complement.
TAATCCGCGTTGATCGTCACGTACTCGTGGCCGAGATCGGAGAAGAACACCTCGGTCTCGGCGCCGCCGCCCGGGAGCCCGATCTCGTACTGGACCTCCGGCTGCTGGACCGCCTCGGTCAGCTGCTCGGGATCATGGGGCGTGAGCGCGCCCTGGCGGCAGACGGGGATGCCCTCGATCACGATGTCGAGCGGGACCGGGGCGAGACCCGCAGTCGCCATCCCCGCCGCCTGGGCGACCCGGCCCCAGTTCGGGTCACCGCCGTACAGAGCAGTTTTGACCAGCGGGCTATTGGCGATCGCCCGCGCCACCTGTTCGCCGAGCTCCTGATTGCCGCCGCGGACGATCACGCGCCCCGTCCTCCGCGCGCCCTCGCCGTCGCGGACGACGAGCAACGCGAGCTGGCGCATCATCGCGTCGAGCGCCTCACCGAAGCGGAGCTCCGCCTCGCTCTCGGGTTCGATGTTGACGCCCGAAGCGCCGCTGGCCTGGAGGATCACCGTGTCACTCGTCGACAGCTGACCGTCGACGCTGATCCGGTTGAACGAGCGCTTGGTCGTGACACCCAGCAGCAGGTCGGCGGTCTCCGCGGCCAGCAGGGCATCGGTCTGCACGAACACGAGCAGGGTCGCGAAGCCAGGCTGAATCATGCCGGCTCCCTTCGCCTGGGCGGAAAGGGTGACCTCGCCCGTGGGGAGCGTGACTGTGAGACTGGCCCGCTTCTCGAAGGCGTCCGTGGTCTGGATCGCGAGCGCAAAAGCCTCGTCGCCGGCGTCGCTCAGCTCGCGGCCCGCGGCGGCGATCCCACCGACGATCTCGTTGATCGGGAGGGGCACTCCGATCACGCCGGTCGAGGCGACCGCGACGAGCGATTCGTCGCCGACCCCGGCGGCCATCGCGGCGGCGCCCTGCATCTTCGCGGCGTCGTCGAGCCCGCGGCGGCCGGTGGCGACGTTGGCATTGCCTGAGTTGACGACCACGGCGCGGATCGAATCTAGACGCGCCCGCTCAAGCGTCAGCTGCACGGGAGCGCCGAGCACGCCGCTGTTCGTGAAACGTGCGGCGCTCGTGGTACCAGGAGTGGCGCTGGCCAGCAGCGCGACGTCCGGCGCGCCGCTCGGCTTGACGCCGGCCGCGACACCGGCGGCACGGAATCCCTGTGGCAGGCCCCCCGGCCGTTCGGTCACATGCGCGGGCTGGTCCACCCATTTCGAGGTGAAAAACGAGGTCGCGGTCATGAGATCCCCTCGCCCTCGGGTAGGCCGAACATCAGGTTGAGGTTCTGCACGGCCTGGGAGGCGGCGCCCTTCCACAGGTTGTCGATCGCGCCGAACACGATCACCCGGCCGGTTCGATCGTCGCGGTGCACGCTGATCCGGCAGATGTTGGTCTCGCGGACCGCACGCACGCCGACCGGTGTCTCGGCGAGCTCGACGAATGGCTCGTCCCCGTAGTGGTCTTCATACATGCCCGGGAGCTCTCCGCCTGCCCCGTCGGGCACAGTGACGTAGCACGAGACCAGCTCGCCCTGATCGAGCGGTAGGAGGTGCGGGGTGAAGGTGATCTTCAGCTCGGCGCCGAGCATGACCGACAGCTCTTGCTCGATCTCCGGCGTATGGCGGTGGCGGGGTACCCCGTAGGCGTTGACGTTCTCGTCCACGGTGACGAAATGGGTCGCGTCCGTAGCCGCGCGACCGGCTCCGGACACGCCTGATTTCGCGTCGATCACAACATCTTCGATCATGCCCTCCCGGGCGAGCGGCGCCAGCGCGAGGATCGCCGCGGTCGGATAGCAGCCGGGGTTGGCCACGATCGCTGCGCCTGTGATCTCGTCGCGGTAGAGCTCCGGCAGCCCGTACACCGCCTCCGGCAGCAGCCCGGGCTCGGGGTGCTCGCGGTACCACTCGCCGTAAACCGCCGCGTCGCGCAGCCGGAAGTCGGCGCTGAGGTCGACCACGCGGACGCCACGGCGGTGCAGCTCGGAGACCAGCTCGGCGGCCGCCCCGTGCGGGTAGGCGACAACGGCGGCGTCGATCTCGGCATGACGGTCGAGGTCTAGTTCCTCCAGCTCGAGCGGGACCCGGTGGTACGGGTACAGATCGTCGAGCCGGCGGCCGACGTCGCTGCGTCCGGTGACCGCTTTGAGGTCGAACGACGGATGGCGGTAGAGCAACCGCGCGGTCAGCGCGCCGGTGTAGCCGCCGGCCCCGAACACCGAGACGGTCTTAGGCGTCACGGACCCTCCCGTTGAGCTCGTCGGACAGGGCCAACGCGATCGCCCGTCGCGACGGCGCGACGTCCTCGTCGGACAGGGTCCGGTCCGGAGCCCGGTAGGTCAGCCGGAGCGCGAGCGAGACCTTGCCGGCGCCGATCCGCTCCGGGTCGCGGTATACGTCGAACACCTCCACGGCGGCCAGCAGCGGCTCGCCGGCTCGCCGGACCAGCGCGAGTACCTGATCGGCGGCCACCTTGTCGTCGACGACGACGGCGAGGTCCTCGCGGACGGCCGGGAAGCTGGGCAGATCCTCGTAGCGTTGCGTCTGCGCCGCGTACCGGACGACGAGGTCGAGGTCGAGCTCGAACCCGGCCACGGTGCCGTGCAGCTCCCAGGCGTCAGCCACCCGCGGGTGGAGCTCGGCAAGCCAGCCCGCGGGTCGCCCCTCGATCAGGATGAGCGCGGTGCGGCCGGGGTGCAGATAGGGCTCAGGGGCTTCGGAGGGTGCGACCGACCACGAGGCGCGCAGCGAGTCGAGCAGCCCGGTGAGCACGCCCTTGGCGGCGTAGAAGTCGGCGTCGCGGGGCTTGGGCTCGCGCCAGGTCGGCGAACGGACGGGACCGATCAGCACGGCGCCCAGGTGGTGGGGCTCGCGCGGAAGCCGCTGACCGTCCGCCGGCAGGTAGACGGGACCAGACTCGAACAGCCGCACGGTGGTAGCGCCGCGCGAGCGGTTGAGCGCCGCCACGCCCAGCAGTGAGCCGAGCACCGTCGTGCGCAGCCGAGACTGGTCGGTCGACATCGGGTTGGCGAGGGCGACCGCGGGGGTGTCGGCGATCCGCAGCCGCTCGAGGACGGCGGGCCCGGTAAAGCTCCAGCCGACGATCTCGTGCAGTCCCTGCGCAGTGAGGGCATCCGCGGCCCGGCGGCGCACCTGCTGACGCAGAGTGAGCCGGCCGGATGCGTCGTGCCTGGAGGGAAGCGTCGCCGGAAGCTTCTCGAGGCCGTCGATCCGCGCGACCTCCTCGATCAGGTCCGCCTCGCGGGTGACGTCCCCCCGCCGGAAGTAGGGCGCCACGACGTCGAGACCGCCTGGAGCCTCGTAGGTGGTGAATTCGAGCGAGGTCAGGATCTCTCGGCAGCGGGTGAGGTCGATGGCGCGGCCGAGCAGCGATGCCACCCGCCGCTCGCGCAGGTGGATGGTCGGCGGCGGCGGCAGCGCATCGCCGATGTCGATCGTCCCGGGCCTCAGGGTCGCGCCGGTCAGCTCGAGCATCAGCTGGGCGGCAACCGCCTGGGCCTCAAGCGTCTGCTCGGGCTGGATCTGCTTCTCGAACCGGCCCGATGCCTCAGACTGGAGGCCCAGCGTCCAGGCCGTCCGGTGGATGTTCGGACCGTCCCAGTTGGCGGCCTCCATCAGCACGCGGGTGGTGCCGTCGTGGACCTCGGAACGCTCGCCGCCCATCACGCCGGCGATCGAGGTGGGGCCATCGGCGTCGGCGATCAACAGCATCTGGTCGTCGAGCGTCCGGGTCTGGCCGTCGAGCGTCGTCACCTGCTCTGAGGGGCGCGCCCGGCGGACGGTCAACGTGCCGCCCGCTACGCGGTCCAAGTCGAAAGCGTGGAGCGGCTGGCCGGTGACCAGCATCACGTAGTTGGTGATGTCGACCACATTCGAGATCGGCCGCTGACCCGCGGCCATCAGCCGCGCCTTGAGCCACGCCGGACTCGGGCCGATCTTCACGTTCTCGAACACGCGCGCGGTGAACCGCCGGCACAGGTCCGGCGTCTCGACGATGACCGACACGTTGTCGATGTCGCCGGGGGTGCCGGGGTCGGCGCTCCACGGCGGCGGGTTGAGCGGCGCGCCGGTGGCGGCGTGGAGCTCGCGGGCGACCCCGTACATGCTCAGGCAGTCCGGGCGGTTCGAGGTGATCTCGAGCTCGAGCACGTCGGTCGCGATCGGGAGCACGGCGGCGAGCGGCTCTCCGGGCTGCAGCCCGCGGTCGGGGTCGAGCACGATGATGCCCTGATGGTCGGTGCCGATCCCGAGCTCGTCCTCGGCGAGGATCATCCCGTCGGATTCGACCCCCCGCAGTTTCGCCTTGCCCAGCTCGCTGCCGTCCGGCATCACGGCGCCAGGGCGGGCGACCGCGACAGTCTGGCCTTGTGCCACGTTGGGCGCGCCGCAGACGATCGTCGTCGGCTCGGACGCGCCGACATCGACGAGGTTCACCGTCAAGCGGTCGGCGTTCGGGTGCGGTCCCGACTCGAGCACCTTGCCGACGACGAACTTGTCGAGCGCCGCCACGCCGTGGTGGAGGACCTCCTCGACATTCGTCCCGGTCATGGTCAGGCGATCGGCGAGCTCGTCGGCCCGCAGGTCCGGACGGCAATACTCGTGCAGCCATTCGATGGGCGCCCTCATCCAAATTGCTCCAGCAGCCTGATGTCGTTGTCGTAGAGGAGGCGGAGATCCGGGACCCCGTGCTTGAGCATGGCGATCCGCTCGATGCCCATCCCGAATGCGAAACCCTGATAGCGCTCGGGGTCGTAGCCGTTGTCGGCGACGTGGGCGAGGACGTTCGGGTCGACCATGCCCGCGCCGAGGATCTCGATCCAGCTCGATCCCTTGCAGATCGGGCAGCGCTGACCGTCTGCGGTGACGCCGTCGGTGCAGTTGAAGCAGGAGACGTCGACCTCGACGCTCGGCTCGGTGAACGGGAAGAAGTGCGGCCGCAGCCTGACCTCGCGCTCGGCGCCGAACATCGCCCGCGCGAAGGCAAGGAGCGTGCCTTTCAGATCCCCGAGGGTTACATCGGTGTCGATCGCCAGCCCCTCGAGCTGGTGGAACTGTGGCGAATGGGTGGCATCGGAGTCCGGGCGGTAGACCCGGCCCGGCATGACGATGTAGATCGGGGGCGGCTGGCGCTCCATGGCGCGAATCTGGACGGGCGATGTGTGCACGCGGAGCAGCACGGCGTTCGGGTCGAAGATGTCCGCCGCCGGCTCGACATAGAACGTGTCGGTCATCAGCCGCGATGGGTGCGTGACCGGCGTGTTGAGCGCATCGAAGTTGTAGTACGCGGTCTCGACCTCGGGGCCCTCGGCGACGTTGAAGCCGAGCCCGACGAAGATGTCCTCCATCTCCCGGCGGGTCTGGGTCAGAAGGTGAAGGCGCCCGGGTTGCGCGAGCGGGTCGCCCGGCAGCGTGACGTCGATCCGGTCCTGCTTCAGGCGCTGATCGAGTTCGCTGGTCGCGAGCGTTTGCGGCCTTGTTCTCGATCGCGCGCTCGATCTGCTGGCGGGCGTCGTTGGCCGCCTTACCGGTCTTGCCGCGCTCCGGCGGTGGAAGCTGGGCGACGCTGCGCAGCAGGTTCGGGAGCTCGGCCTTGCGCCCGAGATAGGTGATCCGGACCTGTTCGAGCGCCTCGGTGTCGGTGGCGGCGTCGATCGCGTGCTGGGCTTCCTTGAGGATGGTGGCGATCTGGTCGGTGGCGGTCATGCGGGGCGCATCCTATGGCTGAGTTCGTAGAGGGCGACTGTCGCGGCCATGGCGGCGTTGAGGGAGTGGGTGCGGATCGGGATCCGGGCTACGAAATCAGCTTGGGAAAGGATGGCGCTCGGGAGGCCGTCGCGCTCGGAGCCCACGAGCAGTGTCACGGCTCGAACTTCCGCATTTTTGTCCCGCTCAGCGAGACGTATTTGCGAAAGTTCGTGTTGCGCTCCGGCGTCGAGCGCGATCAGGACGCCCGGCAGCCCCGATACGCCTTCGGTGCGCGTCGACGGGCACGCCGAACACGGCGCCCATCGAGGCGCGGACGGCTTTGGGGCTGTATGGGTCGGCGCTGCCCGCGCCGAGCGCGACGCACGAGGCGCCGAACGCCTCGGCGCTGCGCAGCACTGCCCCGACGTTGCCCGGATCGTGGACGCCATGCAGGTACACGCACAGCGGGCCGGCGGCCGCGTCGGCCCACCGGTCCTCATAGACCGCCAGCGCCCGGGTGCCCGAGGCGAGCCCGGACGCTTGCATCAGCAGCTTGGGCTCGACCTCCACCCCTTCGAGGCCGCTTCCCGCCGCGACATAGCGCTCCACCGGCGTCCACCCCGCCGCGTCCGCCGCGGCCAGCAGGTCCTCGCCCTCGGCGACGAACCGCCCCGCCCGCTCGCGCTCGCGCCGGCGCATCCGCAGCTTGCGGATCTCCTTCAGTCGCTGGTTGTGCTGGCTCGTGATCGTCATAAAAAAAGGCGCCCTCCGCTTGGAGTGGCGCCCGGGTGGCGGTGCTGGATGGTCGGTCTGAGTGCTCAGCCGGCCGCCAGCGCCTCGCGGGCGCGGTCGGCAAAGCGTCGGAAGGTGTCGGCGTCGCGGACGGCGATGTCCGCGAGGATCTTGCGGTCGAGCTCGACTCCGGCGAGCTGCAGACCGTGCATGAACTGCGAGTAGGAGAGGCCGTTGATCCGCGCGGCGGCGTTGATCCGGGTGATCCACAGGCGGCGGAAGTCGCGCTTGCGGTTGCGCCGGTCGCGGTAGCGGTACTGGTCGGCCTTGAGCACGGCCTCCTTGGCCGTCCGGTAATGGCGGCTCGCGTCCCCGCGGTAGCCCTTTGCCAGCTCGAGCGTGGCGCGCCGCTTCTTGCGGGCGTGGATGGAGCGCTTGACCCTGGTCATGACTTCTTAGCTCCGAGCAGCGTCTTGACCCGCGGCGCGTCGTGATCGGAGACGATCACCGGCTGAGCGAAGTGGCGCTTGCGCTTCGGAGACTTCTTCTCGAGGATGTGGGTCGAGAACGAATGCCGCGCCTTGACCTTGCCGTTGGCGGTCAGCTTGAAGCGCTTCTTAGCGCCCGAATGGGTCTTCATCTTCGGCATCGGAGCCGAAGAGTAAAGCAGACGTTCAGTGCTTCGCCGCTACGCGGCGCCGCTCAGGCCGCGTCGTCGGCCGCGTCCGCACCGTTGCCGGCGGCCGCCTCGGCCGTGGGTGCGTCCGCTTCGGCTGCGTCCGCTGCGCCGGCGGTCGCTTCGGCCGCGTCCGCTGCACCGGCGTCCGGCTCGGCTCGCGTCCGCTGTCGCCGGCGTCCGCTTCGGCTGCGTTCGCTTCGCCGGCGTCCGCTTCGGCTGCGTTTGGTTCGCCGGCGTCCGCCTTGGCGGCCTCGACTGCCGGGGTGGCGGAGTTGCCGTTCGTCGGCTTGTCGAAATCGCCGGCCAGCACCGCCTTCGACGGCGCCAGCATCATCGTCATGTTCCGCCCGTCCTGGAGCGGGCTCTGCTCGATGACGGCGATCTCCGAGAGCTCACCGGCCAGGCGGTCCAGAAGCGCGGTCCCGCGCTCGGGGTGGGTGACCTCGCGGCCGCGGAACATGATCGTGATCTTGACCTTGTCCTTGCCGAGCAGGAAACGCTTGACGTGGCCCTTCTTGGTGTCGTAGTCGTTCTGCGCGATCTTGGGGCGGAACTTGATCTCGCGGATCGTGATCTGCTGCTGGTGCTTGCGGGCGGCCTTCAGCTTCTGGGCCTGCTCGTACTTGTACTTCGAGTAGTCGAGCACGCGGCACACCGGCGGGCGCGCTTCTGGGGCGACCTCGACGAGGTCAAGGTCGCGCTCCTGCGCATAGCGCAGCGCGTCAGGTGTCTTGATGACACCGATCTGCTTTCCATCCTCGCCAACGAGCCGGACTTCTGGAACGCGAATCCGGTCGTTGATCCGAGTCTGGTCCCGCTCGGGCGGGCGCCGGTCGAACCTACGGGGGACCGGCACTAGCTTCGGTGGTGGCGCGAGGTCAAGCGGTGGGGCGCCGTGTGTGGTGATGCACTTGGATCAACGAGGTCGAGTATAGCGGCGGTAAGCGGGCGTCAAGAGCGATTTTCAACTTCCTGTCGCACGCGCGCGACAAACTCGTCGACCGCGGCGGATCCCTCGTCGCCCCGGCGGTGCTCCCGCAGCGCAACCTGAGAGGACTCGACCTCTCGGTCTCCGACCACCAGCATGTACGGGATCTTGCGCAGCTCGGCGTCGCGGATCATCCGCCCCACCGACTCGCCGCGGTCGTCGAGCTCGGCGCGGACGCCGGCCGCCCGGAGCTTGCCGAGCACCTCGGCCCCGTAGGCCAGATGGCGGTCGGCGACCGGCAGCACGATCGCCTGGACCGGCGCCAGCCACACTGGCAACTCGCCGCTGAGATGCTCGAGCAGGATCCCGATGAACCGCTCGTAGGAACCCATCAGCGCCCGGTGGATCATCACCGGCGTGTGCTCCTGGTTATCAGCGCCGGTGTAGGTGAGACCGAACCGCGCCGGCATGTTGTAGTCAATCTGGCAAGTCCCGAGCTGCCACGAGCGGCCGAGCGAGTCGGTCATATGCATGTCGATCTTGGGGCCGTAGAAGGCCCCGTCCCCCTCGTTCACCGTGTAATCGAGACCCTGACTCTGCAGCGCTTCGTGCAGAGCGCGCCTCGGCGCGGTCCCAGAGCGCGTCGTCCCCGATCCGGTTCTCGGGCCGGGTCGAGAGCTCGAGCCGCACGTCGATGTCGAAGATCTTGTACGTCGCGAAGGCGAACTCGAGCACGCCGGCGACCTCTGCCTGGAGCTGTTCCTCGGTGCAGTAGATGTGCGAGTCGTCCTGCGCGAAGTGCCGTACCCGCAGCAGTCCGTGGAGCGTGCCGCTCGGTTCGCGCCGGTGCAGCAAACCCGGCTCCCACATCCGCACCGGAAGGTCCCGATAGGAGTGCTGGGTGAGCGAGTACAGCTTGCAGTGGCCCGGGCAGTTCATCGGCTTGACCGCCATCTGCCGATCCTCGTACTCGGTGATGAACATGTTCTCGCGGTACTTGCCCCAGTGGCCTGAGACCTCCCACATCGAGCTGTCGAAGATCTGGGGCGTCTTGACCTCGACGTACCCCCGCTCGCGGCCCATCTCGCGGCTCAGCGCGACCAGCTCGTTGAACACCTCAGTGCCCGCCGGGTACCAAAACGCCGCCCCCGGCGAGACCTCGGAGAAGCCGAACAGGCCCAGCTGGGGACCGAGCCGGCGGTGGTCGTTGGCGCGCGCACGCTCGAGGCGTTCCTCGTGCTCCTTCAGCGCACCGTCGGAGAAGAAGGCAGTCCCATACACGCGCGTGAGCATGGGCCGGTTGCTGTCGCCACGCCAGTACGCGCCCGCGACCGACTCAAGCTTGAACGACTTGACCCGCTTGGTCGACGGCGAGTGGGGCCCGCGGCACAGGTCCGTGAACGGCCCGTTGGTGTAGAGGCTCACGGTGTCGACCCCTTGGTTCTTGACCAGGTCATCGATCAGCTCGACCTTGTAGTCCTGGTTCTCGTCCACGAACCGCTCGCGCGCCTGTGAGACCGGCACGTCCTCGCGGACGAACGGCTCGTCGGCCTTGATGTGCTCGCGCATGCGCGCCTCGATCCGCTCGAAGTCCGCGTCGCTCAGCGAGACACCGTCGGGGAAGTCGAAGTCGTAGTAGAACCCGTTCTCGATCGGCGGCCCGATCGAGATCTTGACCCCGGGATACAGCTCCGTCACCGCCGCGGCCAGAACGTGCGCCGCGTCGTGGCGGATCAGCTCGAGCGCCTCGTCGCCGCTGCGGTCGGTGATCACCTCGAGCTTGTGTGGCGAGTGCCCGTTGGCTCCATCTGCACCGTCGACCAGCGCCCGCGTCAGGTCGCGCGTCTGTCCATCGACCTTGACGGCTAGCGCCGCGCGGGCGAGGCCGGCTCCAATCGCGGCCGCCGCGTCCGCTCCGGTCGCGCCGTCCTGCAGGCTGAGAATCTTTCCGTCTGGAAGCTCGAACTCCATTCGCGCTCCACGATACATTTACCGCTCCCGGACGATTAGCTCAGCTGGGAGAGCGCCGCCTCGACAAGGCGGAGGTCGCTGGTTCGAGCCCAGCATCGTCCATTTCCCTCTACGACTCCGCCACGCGCGCCGAAGGCGGCTGGTACACATGCGACCGATGTCGCTTCTGCTGCGAGCCTGGCTGTCCGGGGCAAAGCTGCGGCGCCGATTTGCCCGCGCGGACCCCTCCCGCCGTCAGGCGATGATCGCCCGCTTTGCTCGCGGGCGGTCGTTTCTCGACATGGGTGGCATGTACGGGATCAACGGTGAGGACGCGTTCTCAGCCGAGAGCGCGGGGGCCACGCGCGTTGTGATCTGCGACGGGATGGACGCGACCGAGGAGTTCAAGGACAAGCACCGGGCACGCTCCTCGAAGGTCGAATACATCCAAGGCGATCTGCACGACCCGGGCACGATCGACGGGCTCGGAACGTTCGACGTCGTCTGGTGCATGGGCATCCTGTACCACTCGCCTGACCCGTACCGGCTGATCGAGCACCTGCGTCGGCTGACGGCCGAGACGCTGATCCTGGGGAATCGCGTGATCCCGGAAATGCCCGGGATCGAAGGGGCCTGCGTGTTCTACCCAGCGATGTCGGACGCATCGAGACGGGCGTTTGCCTGGATGCACGGACGCGAGGCTCCTCTACTTGCCCGGCGCGACGACGCCGTTCGACCGGACGCCAGCCATGGGCTACGTCAACTACTGGTGGGGGCTGACGCCTTCGGCGATCCTCGGCATGCTCGACCTCGCCCGCTTCGAGGTCGTCGAACAGTTCCAGCCAGAGCCCACCGGTCTGGAAATCGTCGCCCGCGCTGTGCCGGGCGACCCCGTCGTCCCGGAGCTCGACTTCGCTCGTAAGCGCGGCGAACTCCGCGACAACGCGTAACCACTGGAGGAGGTGACGGCAGCCGGTGCTCGCATTCCTTCGCCGGATCGCGCTCGACGTCTCCCCCGTGCGCGAGTCGCGGGACTTCCGATTGCTGGTCGTCGGGCAGATCATCTCGAACCTCGGCACGCAGGCCGCGCTCGTGGCGTTGCCGTTCCAGATCTTCATCCTGTCGCGCTCGGCGGCACTGGTCGGACTGCTCGGGGCGTTCGAGCTGGGGCCGATGATCGTCGTCTCGCTGGTGGGCGGGGCGCTCGCCGATCGAGTGGACCGCCGAAAGCTCCTGGCCGCCGCGCAACTTGGCGTGATCGGCGCGGGCGGGGCGCTCGCGCTGGCGGCGGCGGGACGGCCTCCGGTGGTGCTCGTGCTCGTGCTCGGTGGTCTGCTGGCCGGTAGCGCGTCCCTCGACGGGGTCACGCGCTCAGCGATCATCCCCAACGTCCTCAGCGAGAAGCGGCTCCGGACCGGGCTGGCGCTGAACTACGGCATCTACCAGCTGGCCGGGATCATCGGTCCCGCCGTCGGTGGCGTGTTGATCGCGAGCGCCGGACTCACCACCACGTACATCGTCGACGCGGGCTCCTGCCTGGCGATGCTGGCCGCGGCCCTGGCTATCGCGCCACAACACCCGGTCACCGTGGAAAAGCATCTGCCGGTGCGCCGCTCTATCGCCGAAGGTCTGCGCTTCGTCCGCTCGAACAACGCGCTGGCGGGCAGCTTCGCGATCGACCTCGTGGCCATGACCTTCGGGATGCCCCGCGCGCTGTTCGCTGTGCTCTCGCTGACCGTCTACCACGCCGGCGCGTCGGGCGCCGGCCTGATGTATGCCGCGGTGGCCGTGGGAGGAACCGTCGCGGTGTTCACCGCAGGATGGATCGCGCACGCCAAGCAGCTCGGACGGATCGTGATCGCCGCGGTGCTTGCGTGGGGCGCCTCGATCGCCTTGGCCGGACTCATGTCCAGCATCGGCCCGGCGCTGGTGTTCCTGGCCATTGCCGGGATCGCCGACGGTGTTTCGGCGGTCTGCCGGACGACGATCAACCAGACCGTGACTCCCGACTCGCTGCGCGGACGGATGAGCGCCGTGTACAACCTCGTCGTCACCAGTGGCCCCCGCTTTGGGGACCTCGAGTCCGGTGCGGTGGCCGGCGCCAGCTCGGCCATGTTCTCGGTCGTCTCGGGCGGGATCGCCTGCCTGCTCGGGGTGGGAGCGATCGTGCTCCTGTTTCCGGCGCTGGCGGCTTACGGAACCGAGGCCGACGCGCCGGCGGTGGCCTGAGCCCCGCGGCGGTCCAGGCGGTCAGCTCTGGGAGATCTTCAGCGCGTCGGCCAGGCGCTGTTGCCGGCCCCTAACCTACGCAGGTATTCGGCGCTCGGCGCCGAAGATCGGTTGATCTGTCAACTACACTTGTGATACATGGCACTGACCACCCCGAGCACACTTGACGGGACCGCGCTGGAGGCGTGGCGCAGCTTCCTGCAGAGCCACGCCTCGATCCTGCGCGCGCTCGACGCCGATCTAGACGCAGAGCACGGGATGACCTCGCGCGATTACGAGGTGCTGCTCTACCTCTCCCAGGCACCCGACCGCGCGCTGCCCATGTCCGCGCTGGCCGAGGCGACGATGCTGACCCGGTCGGGGATCACGAGACTTATCGATGGCCTGGTGGCGAGCGGGATGATCGTTCGCGCGCCGTGTGCCAAGGACGCGCGCGTCTCGTATGCGCAGCTGACGGATGCCGGCTACGAGAAGCTGCGCAGCGCCGGTTGCACGCACGTCGCCGGGATCCGGCGGATGTTCCTCGAGCATTTCACGGCCGAGGAGATCGACACGCTGGCCTCGCTCCTGGGCCGCCTGCCCGGCGCCACCCACGCCGGGTCCTGCACCGCCGAGTAGCGGCCTCCGGGCCACCTTCAGGCGCTCGGGGTCTTCCGCCAGGTGGAACTTGCGGGCTCAATACTTGACAGCACAAGCTTGTGCGCTACACTAGTTGTGTAGTCAAGCTTTCGATCAAGGAGCAGCAAGATGTCAACCTCAGCCATTTCCGAGCAGATCCCCACCGGCACCTACGCGATCGACCCGAGCCACTCGAGCGTCGGCTTCGAGGTGCGCCATATGGGGATCGCCACCGTCCGCGGCGCCTTCCGCCGCTTCCAGGGCACGATCGACGCGACCAGCGATGAACCGGTGCTGAACGGCGCCGTGGAGGTCGCGAGCATCGACACCGGCGACGAGAACCGCGACAGCCATCTGGCCGCGCCTGACTTCTTCGATGCCGAGCAGTACCCCGAGATCACGTTTCGCACCACCTCGCTCGACGAGGCCGCTGAGGGCAAGGTCCGGCTCAACGGCGAGATCACGATCAAGGGCATCAGCCGTCCGATCGAGCTCATCGGTACCGCCGCCGAGGGTGGCACCGACCCGTGGGGCAACGAGCGCGTCGGCTTCGAGGTCGAGGCCGTAATCGATCGGCGCGAGTTCGATCTCAAGTGGAACCAGACGCTCCCGAACGGAAACCTGCTCGTCTCGAACGAGGTCAAGCTCCTGGTCAGCGTCTCGGCGGTCAAGGGGTCGTAAGCGATGAATCGTGCTCGCGATCTCGGGCAGCCTCCGTGCTGCCGCGTACAACACCGCGCTGCTTCGTGCGGCCGCCGACCTCGCGCCCGAGGGTGTCGAGATCGAGTTCTACGAAGGGCTTGGGTTGCTCCCGCCCTACAACGAGGAGCACGACACCGACGCCCCACCGGCGGAGGTCGTGCGGCTGCGCGAGGCCATCGACGCCGCCGACGCTGTCCTGTTCGCGACGCCCGAGTACAACGGCTCGATGCCCGGTCACGTCAAGCAGGCGCTCGATTGGGCGTCGCGCCCGCACCGGGCGTCGTCCCTGTGGGGCAAGCCGGTGGCGGTGATCGGCGCGTCCGTGACCGATTACGGCGCCATCTGGGCCCAGGACCACCTGCGCAAGGGACTCGGGCTCGCAGGAGCCCGGGTCCTCGACGAGGAGTTCCCCGTGAGCAAGGCGGCGGAGCGCTTCGACGCCGACGGAGTACTCGTCGACCTCGAGCTCCGCGACCGCCTCGGCGAGCTGATGGCACAGCTGGCAGAGCACAGCCGCCAGCTAGTCAAGGCGGCCTAAGCTACCGATGACGATGGCAACTCAAGCTGGCACCACCACGGAGGCGCCGATCCATCCCGACACGGCGATGGGCACCGTCTCGCTGACCGTGTCGGATCTGGCCCGGTCGCGGGATTTCTACGAGCGCGCGATCGGGCTGACCGCCGCCGACGGCGACGACGGCTCGGTGGCGCTGATCGGCGGGAACCACACCGCTCGTCTCGCTCCACGGCGATGCCTCGGCGCCGCCTCTCGACCGGCACGCGACCGGTCTGTTCCATCAAGCGATCCTGGTGCCGACGCGCCGCGATCTGGCGCAGGCGCTGCTGCGGATCGCGCGCGCGGACTGGCCACTCGACGGCGCGTCTGACCATCTCGTGTCCGAGGCGCTGTACCTGTCGGACCCCGACGGCAACGGGATCGAGATCTACCGCGACCGCCCCCGAGCCGAGTGGCGGCACGCGAACGGGCAGCTCGAGATGGCGACGATCCCGCTCGACCTCGACGGCGTTCTCTCCGAGCTGGGGGGCGACAGTTCGGTGCCGGCGAAGATGCCCGCCGGGACGACGATCGGGCACGTCCATCTCCAGGTCTCGGATCTCAGCGCGGCGGAAGCGTTCTACAACGGTGTCCTCGGGTTCGACGTGGTCGTCCGTGGCTACCCCGGCGCGTTGTTCGTCTCGGCCGGCGGCTACCACCACCACCTCGGTCTAAACACCTGGCACAGCGCCGGCGCGGCGCCGCCCGAGCCGGGCGCGATCGGCCTGAATGGTTACGAAGTGCTGCTTCCGGACGGGCGCGAACTCGCCAAGGTGCTCGAGCGCCTACGCGCGGCGGCCATCCCAGTCGAGCCTCGCGGCGATGGCGCGCTCGTGCGCGATCCGTCCGGCAACGCCGTGCTGCTTCGCCCCGCACCGGTACGCTAGTCGTCTCCGGGCGACGTGGCGGAGTGGCTACGCAGCGGCCTGCAAAGCCGTCTACACCGGTTCGATTCCGGTCGTCGCCTTCCCTGACGGGTTCGGGTCATAAAGTCGTGGTCCGCTGCACCACGCTCCGATCGCCCCCTGCAGCTGGCTGGAAATGACCTCGGGGACCCGTAGCTCGTGCAGCCCGATCGGGCCCGGGCGAGGAGCGGGCGACTCCAGTACGTTTAGCCCATGGGCACCGAGACCGGACCGACGGCCGAGCTTCCGATGAGCACCACGTTCGAGTTGCCCGGGCTGAAGGTGCGCGAGAACCTCGGCGTCTGCTACGGGCTCGTCGTCCGCAGCATGGGCGTGATCGGCGGCGTCGCGGCGGGGTTCAAGGCGATGCGTCGCGGGGAGGTCTCGCAGTACACCAAGCTGCTGGAGGACAGCCGCCGCCACGCGATCGACCGGATGACCGACAATGCCCGTCTGCTCGGTGCCGACGCCATCATCGGGGTGCGGTTCGACTCTTCCGAGATCGGTCAGCAGCTGACCGAGATCGTCGCCTACGGCACCGCGGTCACGGTCGATCGCACCGCCTGAGAGGTGGGCTTCGCCTGCCCGGTCGCGGACACAGACTGAGCGACGGCGACCGCGACCGTCTGGTTGAGGTGCTCGCGCGTCACTGCGCCGAGGGGCGACTGTCGACAGAGGAGCTCGAGCGCCGAGTGGCCGGCGTCTACACAGCGCAGAGCACCGAAGATGTGGCGCCGCTGACGGCGGACCTCCCTCCCCTGCCTGCGCCCCCGGCGCCCGACTCGCGGCGGTCGCGCTGGGGGCGCGGCCATGGCGAGGTGAGCCAGCCCGCGGCAGGCTGGGTCGCGACCGACGAGCGCTTCCGCGACCCGACGAGCAAGCGGATCATGCGCGTGTGGCTCGATCCGTCAACCGGGGACCGGCACTACATCCCCGACAGTGCTGGCTAGCGCGTCCGTGTCCCGGGTCGTAGGACTTCGGCGCGGCCCGACCGCACTCGCGCTGTGCGCGGCCACCGTGGTGGCGGGATGTGGAGGCTCCAGCGCACACGGCGCGACGACCACCGCGACCTACCATCCGCTGCAGCCACCATCGACGACGAGCCCCGCAACCGCCCGCCCCGCGCCGGCCTTCCCGGCGCTGGGGACCACACAGCGCGTCCACGCGGGCGCGACGACCCTGTCGGTGACCGTCCAGCGCCTGCTGAGTCCGCTCACTGGGGCGCACGCGGCGCTCCTCCCCGGCAACCGCGCGGTTGGCGTGGTCGCCGTGATCCACAACGACGGCCCGGGCAACTACGACAGCTCGTCCACCGGAGACTTCTCGATCGTTACGTCCAGTGGTACGGCGACGCCGCTGTTCGCGCCCGCGGGCGCTTGCCACACACCATTGCGAGACTGGGACAACGAGATTTACCCCGGCCAGGTGCGCAGCGGCTGTGTCGCGTTCGCGCTGAGCGCACACGCGAAAGTCGCCGAGGTGCGGTTCTCACCACACGCCCATGCGGCCGGCCGCGCCAGTTGGAGCGTCCGCCTCTGACCCCTGTCCAGGGCTATACTCGGCCGCTCTCGCGGCTGTAGCTCAGTTGGCTAGAGCGTCTGCTTGCCATGCAGAAGGTCGAGGGTTCGAGTCCCTTCAGCCGCTTCCAAGAAAGCCCTCCAAATCGGAGGGTTTTTCTTCGGGCGGTGGCGCTCTTGACACGGTAGAGCGGCGTTTCCTCCCGATATTTCCTCCCCTCTCTTCTGCGCCGATCTCAGGCGCAACGCCTGCGACCAGGAGAACCCCATTGCCGGCGACCCGACTGCGCCCCGAAGGCGCATCCGACGTCAGCGCGGCCCCGCTCTCCGCGCTAAGCAGGGCCGCTGTTGGCCAGATAGGACTGCACGTGTTGCTACCGAAGCACGTCTCCGTAAGCCGATCCCATTACGAGGCGCTGCCCGGGTCAGCATCGAATGCTGCGGCAATGAGGTCAGTCACTGGTCCGTCACTGCCGCCGGGGAACGCCACTCGGGCGCTCGGGGCGGTCACGGCGAGCGTGGTGCCCGTGTCGGGGTAGCTGACGATGTCGGGGAAGTTCACCTCGGATATGAAGAGAAGCCGGCACGGCTCCGACGATGCGTTGCGCAGCCGGTGTGCGCCCTCAGGACCGCGCCGGAACGAGACGATCTCCCCGGGCGGCAACTCACGACGCCCGTCGGGCGTACGCAGCTCCGGCGTGCCGCTGAGCACAATCAGCAGCTCCTCGTTGGCGTGATGAAAGTGGTACGGGCTGCTGAGCGTGCCCGGCGCGAGCTCAACGATGCTCGCGCCGAGGCGCTGCGAGCCGGCGGCCGCGGCCACTCTCGCGACGGGGTTGCCGCCTCTGTCCCCCTGCCACTCGGGTTCGAATGCGTTGCTCATGCGCTGGCACCTTACGTCGACCGAGATAGGCGCGCCACAGCAAGAGCAGGTCGTCGGAGTGGCCTGGGTCGCTCACCTGCCCCTCGCCATAAGCAGGTCACGCTCCTGCGACTGGATCGTCGCCGTTTGGCTCGTCCGCTCGCTGGGCGGCGAGATGACGAAGCCATTCGTCGGCGACTTGCTTGGTGAGAGGATGCCGCGATGGCCGCGCCCACGATTCCTCGATGGCTGACAAGGGTTCTCGCGGCGCCTACCTACATATATGACTGGGACGCCGGCTGGCTTCTGGGCCGGCGGTTTCTGCGGCTCACCCATGCAGGTCGCCGCTCGGGACATGTCTACCGGACGATGCTTGAGGTCGTCGGCGAGGATCGTGTCGTCGGCGAGGTGTTTGTCATGGCTGGACTGGGTCGGTCGGCTCAGTGGTATCGGAATGTGCGAGCCGGTCATGCGCTAGAGATCGCGATTGGCCGCGAGCGTTTTTGTCCGTCATGGCGCGAGCCGGATTCTGCGGAGGCTGCCAACGTGCTCGCTCGGTACGAGCGACGCAATCGGTTGATAGCCCCGGTGCTGCGGCTCGTGTTGAGTCACTTGGTCGGGTGGCGCTACGACGGCTCGCCGGCCGGCAGGCGGCGGCTGGTGGCCGAACTGCCGCTCGTGGCGTTTCGACCGATGAGCGAACAACCCCGCGCCGGCGCTCCCAGCCATTAGCTTCGATCAGGCTGTCACTGTTCCCGCCGTGCGTTAGCAACGACCCGGCCCTGAGCGATGGAGGCATGTGTCGCGCCGCCCCAAGCTCGAGTACTCGCCTGGGTGAGGAGTTGCGCGCGCCCGCGTCCAGCGCTCGCTCTGCGCGTACCCGGCCAGCCGGTCGACGGCCTGGCCCGATGAGGATCGCGATCTCGGCGGCGCTCAACCCTGGCCGTAATACCCCTGCGGGCCGTGCTTGCGTTGGTAGTGCTTGTCACGGACGGCATCGTCGAGCGAGGCGACGTCCGGATCGAGCGCGGCGGTCAGGAACGCCATCCTCGCGACCGCTTCGAGCGTGACCGCGTTGTCGACGGCTGCCTGTGGATCGTGCCCCCAGCAGAACGGGGCGTGGCCGCGCACGAGCGCACACGGCATTTCGTGCGAGCCATGCTCGCGGACGGCCTCGATCAGCACCGTGCCGGTGGCGCCCTCGTAGTCGCCCTGCACCTCCTCGGCCGTCAGTGCTCGCGTCAGCGGAATCGGATGTGGACTCAGGTCCGCATGCGTCGTTCCGAGCACCGGGATCTCCCGCTGCGCCTGCGCCCACGCCGTCGCCCACGTCGAGTGCGTGTGGGCGATCCCGCCGATCTCCTCGAACTCGCGATACAGCGCCAAGTGGGTCGCCGTGTCGGTCGATGGCCTCCGCTCGCCCTCCAGGACCTCGCCGCTGTCGAGCGATACGACGACCATGTCGGCGGCGGTCAGCTCACTGTAGGCGACGCCGCTCGGCTTGATCACGAGCACGCCTGCCTCACGATCGACGCCGCTGACATTGCCCCAGGTCAGCGTCACGAGCCCGTGGAGATCCAGCGACAGGTTCGCGACGAGTACCCGCTCGCGGAGCTCGTCCACCATCCGCTCAGATCTCCTCATAGTCGAGCTCGAGCAGCTCGGCGAACCGCCGCCACCGCCCGACGTGGTCGCCGAGGGTCGTCACGAAGTGGTGGGGGGCGCCCAACTGCAGCCACTCGTCCATGAACGGCTCCATCCCCTGAGCCGGGTGAAGGTGGAAGTAGTGCATCTCCACCTTTGGCAGCTCAGGCGTGTCGAGGACCTCGCCGCGGCCGACCACGAGCCGGTACAGGTCCCCCTCCAGCGGCACCAGCGCGGCGGTCGTCGCGATACCCGGCTCGGCCGAGAACACCGGTGTCGGCGGGTTCTCGAGCTTGCCGATCCCGAGCGGCCGGTCGATCAGCTTCACCGGCCGATCGCGGCGAGCGAGCTTCCAGTTCCCCTCGCCCATGTGGCTGATCAGGACGGAGTCGAGCTGCCAGTCCATCGCGTAGATCTCCGAGAAATGCGCGTCGCCGATCATCGCCTGCGCTGCACACATCAGCGATGCCGTGTTGGTATCGCCCTCGGCCGCATACCCGTAGCCGGCGGCCATCAGGTCGGACGCCGCGAGCAGTGGCAGCTGCCGGAAGCGGCCGTCGCCACCGATCGAGTCGAAGTGGAATGAGAACCCCTTGTAGTCGTGCTCGATGAGCATCGCGCGAATCGCGAGCTCGATCCGCGCCGCGTAGGCGTGGCGGTCGCGCGGCAGATCCGCGGCGACCTCGAAGCGGTCCTGGTGCTGGGCGAGCAGCGCCTCGACCTCCGAGTCGGGCACCGCCTCGATGCGCCGCACGAGGCCGCCGAGATCCTCGGAGACGATCATCGGACCGAGCCGCCGGAGCAGCGCCGGTGACTCGTACTGGATGTCGCCCATCCCGTTCATCGGATAGCCGAGCAGGGCGATCCGCGTCCGCCGCAGGAGCGTGATCGCGTGCGCCGCCCGCGCCCAGTCCTCGAACGAGGCCGCGAACCTATCCGAGCGCCAGTCGCCGGTGATGACCGTGTACGGGACGCCGGCGCGCAGCAGCGCGTTGGCCTGGTCCTGGGCGCCGTGGACCCCCTGGTTGTAGGTCAGGTCGTCCATCGTCCAGTCCGCCGTGACCGTCCGCTCGGGCTGGATGTTGGCCAGCAGCACGGGCACGGGCAGTTCCATCAGCGCGCGCACCGTGCGCATCGCTGGTCCATAGGTCAGCATCACGATCATCAGGCCCTCGACGCCGGCCGCCACCAGCTCGCGGCTGATCGACTCGACCTCGTCGCGGTTGCGCGCAGGGCGCGTGAACACGATCTCCGCCCGGTCGCGGAGCCCGGATGCGACCGACTGCGCGTAGGCGGCCTGGTGCTCGGTGATGCCGGGGATCATCTCGTCGTAGAGCTCCTGCATGATCCCGAGCAGCCCGATGCGAGGCATGGCGTTGTTCATCCGGCCCTCCTTTGGTTGCGGATCCGCTTGAGCTCGTGCAGCAGCTCGACCTGCGTGCGACCGAGCGTCTGGTACAGGTTCCGGTACACGCCGTAGACGTCGTCGTAGATCCGCTTCGCCTCCGGATCGGGCGTGTACGTGCGTGCCGTGCCGGGTCGCATCGCCGCGATCGCCGCGCCGATGTCCGGAAAAACGCCGGCGGCCACGGCTCCGAACAGGACCGACCCTCGCGCCGGGATCTCGCTCGAGGCGGGCACGTGCACGGAGCGGCCGCTCGTATCGGCGAACAGCTGCATCAGCAGCGGGCTCCGCTCCGAGATCCCGCCACAGGCGACGATCTCATCGACCGCCAGACCGTGCTCGGCGAAGTTGTCGACGATCCGCCGGTTGCCGAGCGCAATCGACTCGAGCAGCGCCCGGTAGATCGCGGCGCGGCCGGTCTGGAGCGTCAGACCGGCGATCACACCCGTGAGGTCGGCGTCGGCGAGGATCGAGCGGTTGCCGTTCCACCAGTCGAGCGCCACGAGCCCGGTCTCGCCGGGACCGATCGCCGCGGCCGCGCGCTCGAGCTCGCCGTAGGTGTCGGTACGCGCGCCGAGCAGGTCGACGAACCACGCGAGCATGTCGCCGACCGCGGCCTGTCCGGCCTCATAGCCGTACATGCCGGGCAGGATGCCGTCCCGGACGACGCCGGTGATCCCAGGCAGCCGCACCTCGGTCGGGGCCACGAGCATGTCGCAGATCGAGGTGCCGACGACGGTCACGTACTTGCCCGCCTGCTCGACGCCGGCGCCCGGGACGGATACGAACGAGTCGACATTCCCGACCGCGACGGCAACCGATTCCGGCAGCCCGATCGCGCTCGCCGCGGCCGGGCTAAGCGTTCCCGCCCGCGTTCCGAGCGCAACGAACTGATCGCCGAGCTTCTCTCCCGGGCTGTCGAAACCCGGGTAGGCCGCCTCGAAGTACTCCCTCGCGGGGAGGCCATCGTCTGGAGACCACATCGCCTTGTAGCCGGCCGTGCAGCTTTGCCGAATCAGCCGGCCGGTCAGCCACCAGGTCACCCAGTCGGTCGCCTCGACGAACGCGTTCGCCTCGCCGTAGAGCTCGCGATCCTCGAGCCACAGCTCGATCAGCTTCGGGTAATACCACTCCGAGGAGATCCGACCGCCGTAGCGCGAGATGAACTCCTCGCCGCGCTCGAGCGCCACCTCCGTGAGCCGATCCGCGACCGGCTGCGCCGAATGATGCTTCCAGAGCTTTGGCCACGCGTGCGGCCGCGCCCGCCAGTGCGGGTACTTGCACAGTGGGATCCCCTCGGCGTCTACAGGCAGGACCGTGCAGGATGTGAAGTCAATCCCGAGCCCGGCGACGGCGCCCGGGTCGATGCCGGCGTCCGCCACCACATACGCGATCGCCTCCTCCAGCACGGTCACCCAGTCGTCGGGATCCTGCAGCGCCCAGTCGGCTCCGACCCGCCCGCCGCCATCCGGCAGCTCGCGGTCGATCACGCCGTGGGGGTAGCGCACGACGCCGACCGAGAGCTCCTGGCCGGTGCTCAGATCGAGCAGCAGCGCCCGACCCGACTCGGTCCCGAAGTCGACCCCGATCGCATACGGTCCGCTGCTCACGGTCGCATCAACCCCCTCCACGACGGAACCGGATGCGATTCACAGCACGACAGCTGAACCGACGCGCCCTCATAGGACACCGGCGCCACCCCGGCGTCCAGACCACGGCGCAGCCGGGACAGCGCATCGAGCCCCCCCGGTGTCGTCAAGGTCAGCTCGATACAGGTGAAGCCGGCCGCAGCCAGCTCCTCCGCGACCGCCTCGAGGTGATCCGGGCGTTCGGCCCGCAGAATCGCGACCACGCCGGTGTCGCGCAGCCGCGCGGTGATGGCCCGGGCGCACGGGGCTCATCGGATCAGACGCTCCGCCGTGCGCCGCGCGCCGTCCCGCACCAGCCGGCCGAGCAGCTCGACCAGCAGCGACGACAGTCCGGCGTCGCCGGCCAGCTCCGGGTCGAAGATCTCGCGCATTGACAGCAGCGCGTCGACCACCGAGGCGGGATCCTCGCGACCGCCGAGCCGCTCGGCGATCCCGTCCGCCAGCGGGTCGTCGACGCTCAGCCGGCTCCCGCCGTCAGAGCGCCGGGCGGAGACGAATCGCATCCACGCCGCGACCCCGAGGGCGGCGAACACCGGCTCGGCGCCGTCCCGCCGCCGCTCGCGCACGGTGTCGAGCAGCCGCTGCGGGAGCTTCTGGCTGCCGTCGATCGCGACCTGCAGCGTGCGGTGGCCCAGCGCGGGGTTGGCGAAGCGCTCCAGGACCTGGGCCTCGTACGCGGCCAGGTCGAACCCGGGCGGAACCACCAGCGTCGGCGCGACGTCGCGCTCCATCAGCTCCCGCAGCACGCCGGCGAATGGCATCCCCGGACCGACGGCGTCGCTCACCAGCTCCTGGTCGGCCAGCGCCCCGAGGTAGGCGACCGTCGAGTGACAGCCGTTCAGCAGGCGGAGCTTGAGGCGCTCGTAGGGACGCACGTCGTCGGTGGTGATCGCACCGGCGCGCTCCCAGGCCGGCCGCGGAGCGGCGAAGTTGTCCTCGATCACCCACTGGCGAAAGGGCTCGGTGATCACCGTGCCGCGGTCCTCCAGGCCGAGCGCGGCGGCGATCGCGACGCGGTCGGCCGGGGTCGTGGCCGGGGTGATGCGGTCGACCATCGTCGACGGGAAGCGGACGCTCTCCTGCATCCAGGCCAGGAGCTCGCCGGCCTGCGAAAGCCGCTGAGCGAACTCGCGCACCAGTCCCGCCAGCAAGCGGCCATTGTCGGACAGGTTGTCGCAGCAGACGACGGTGATCGGGGCGCCTTGCGCGCGGCGGCGCGCATCGAGCCCGAGGACCAACTGCCCGACCACGGTGGACGGCCCGCGGCCGCTCAGGTCGGCGGCGATCCCCGGGTCGTCGACGCGTAGTCGGCCGATGATCGCATCGTGGCGGTAGCCCTTCTCGCTCACGCTCAGCGTGATCACGTGCACCTCCGGGTCGGCAATCCGCGCCAGCAGGCCAGCGGGATCGGCCTGCGCGAAGCGGAGCTCGCGGATGACGCCGAGCACCCGCAGGCGCTCGGCCTCGGCGCCGCGCTCGGCCAGCGTGTACAGCCCGTCCTGCGGCGCGAGCTGCTCGACGACGGCGGCGCTCCGCTCGGTCACACCGCAGATCCCCCAGTTCCCGCCGGCGGCGGCGATCGCGTCCTCGGTGAACGCCGCCTGATGGGCCCGGTGGAACGCCCCGATCCCCAGGTGCACGATCCCCACGCCCAGCTCGCGGGGGTCGATGCCGGGCCGCAGCGCGGCCGGCACGGCATCCAGTGTGGCCAGCGACAGCCGGGTGGTCCGGATCGCGACGCCGCTCACATCACCGCTCCGAGCTGCCAGGGCACGAACTCCTCGTCTCCGAAGCCGAGCTCCTCGCTTTTGGTCGGTCGCCCGGAGGCCACCGCCCGGATCTCTTCGAACAGCGCGTGGCCGAGCTCGGTCACGGTCGCCCGGCCGTCGATCACCGCCCCGCAGTCGAAGTCCATGTCCCCGGCCATCCGGCGGTAAAGCTCGGTGGTGGTAGCCAGCTTCAGGCTGGGGGCCGGCCGGCAGCCGAACACCGAGCCCCGCCCGGTCGTAAAGCACACCAGGTTCGCGCCCCCGGCGACGATTCCCGTCACCGACACCGGGTCGTAGCCGGGCGTGTCCATGAACACCAGGCCACGCTTGGTGACCGGCTCGGCATAGCGGTAGACGGCACGCAGCGGTGTGGATCCGCCCTTGGCCACCGCGCCGAGCGACTTCTCCTCGATCGTGGTGATCCCGCCGGCCCGGTTGCCGGGCGAGGGATTGTTGTTCAGGGTGCCGCCCTCGGCGGCGGCGTAGCGCTCCCACCACGCGACCCGCTCGAGCAGCGCCCGCGTGACCTCCGGCGAGGCGGCGCGGCGGGTCAGCAGGTGCTCGGCGCCGTGGATCTCCGGCGTCTCGGCCAATACTGCGGTACCGCCGGCGGCGACCAGGCGGTCGACGGCTACACCCAGCACCGGGTTGGCGCTCACGCCCGACCAGGCGTCCGAGCCGCCGCATTGAAGCCCCAGCGTCAGACCGGAGATTGGTACCGGGGAGCGCTCGGCAGCGGCGGCGGCGGCCGGCAGCAGCTCGCGGACCTGCTCGATCCCCCGCCGGACGGTGGCCATCGATCCGCCGAGCTCTTGGATCACCAGCCGATCCGGGAGACCGAGCTCCTCGGTCAGCGCCGAGATCTGGTTGACCTCGCAGCCGAGCCCGACGAGTGCCACCGCGCCGACATTGGGGTGGCGGGCGTAGCCGGCCAGCGTCCGGCGCAGCTGGGCCAGGCCCTCGCCGTCAGCCGACATCCCGCAGCCCGTTCCGTGGGTGACCGCGATTACCCCGTCGACTCCTGGGTACTCGTCGAGCGCCCCGGGCGCCGTGAACGCGGCGGCGACCCGCTTGACCACGGTCGCCGAGCAGTTGACCGTGCTGAGGAGCGCGACGTAGTTGCGGGTCCCGACCCGCCCGTCGGGGCGGACGATGCCGTCGAACGTCAGCGGCTCGGTGGGCGCGGGCGGGTCGCGCGGCGGGCCCAGCGCCGCGGGCGCCGCGTCATCCGCGGCGTGCGGTGACTCGGTCCCCCCCGCCCGGTGTGACCGAGGCAGCGAGTGGAGGTTGTGCTCGTGGACGTGCTCACCGGCGGCAATGTCGCGCGTGGCCACCCCGATCGGCTGGCCGTACTTGCGCACCTCGACCCCGGAGGGCAGGTCGGTCAGCGCCAGCTTGTGCCCGCGCGGTACGGCCTCGCGCACCCGCAGTCGCCGGCCGCCGACGTCCAACTCGGTATCGGGTTCGAGGCCGATGCGGGCCAGTCCCACCGGATCGGCGGCGTCGAGTTTGAGAACCGCTTGCTCCAGCCCGATCGTCACGATGCGTCCTGCACCCACGCGTGCGCGGGGTCGAGGTAGGGAATCATGGTGCGTCCCTCGCCGGCCATCGCCCACAGGTAGTACAGCCGGTAGCCCGACGCCGCCACCACCGGGTGGAAGCCGGCGCGGATCACGGCGACGTCGTCGTCACGGACCAGGAACGCCTCCTCGGCGCCGCCGAGGTCGTAGCGGAGCTGCACGCCGAACCCGCCGGGCGGGTCAACCTTGAACAGGTACACCTCCTCCAGGTTGACCTCCCGGGGAGGATCGTGGCGGTCGTGCCGGTGGGGTGGATAAGACGACCAGTTACCCGGAGGGCTGATCGTCTCGCCGAGCAGGAGTCTGACCGCAGCGTGCTCGGGGCCGAGAATCGTGCGCACGGTCCGCGACCAGTTTCCCCGCCCGATCTCCGCGATCCGCTGGTCGGCAGCCCGGATCACCCGCGCGGGCGGCGCGTCCGGGATCATCTCGGCGACCGCCTCGACGATCGCCACTTGGACTTGGGCCTCGCCGTCGGCGGTGAGGGTCGTGGCCGCCCCGGGTGGGGCATAAGCGGTGTCGCCCGGCCCCTCGAACACGGAACTCCGGCCGCCGATCATGCCCAGCGGCTCCCCATCGACGGCGGCGTCGACGCGGCCGGTGAGCACGACCGCGGCCGACTCGTTCTCCGCTCCCACCTCCAGCGTCTCGCTGGGGCCGAGGTTGGCCAGTGAGAGCGTGATGTGGGTGGTACTCCGGCCGGCGGTCGTGAGTTGCCTGAGCTTCATGGGCTCCTCAGTGCCCTCGTCGGTCCAGCGACGGCGACGGCGGTCAAGCTGCCGGGCGCGGGCGTGGTTCAGGCGCCGACATTCCGCACCTCCTCCAGCTGGCGACGATAGCTCGAGACCATCAGCTCCGTGAGCTCTTCGATCGAGGTCTCGTGCACCTGCTGGTCGATCGTAATCTTGCCGCCCTGCATCACGTTGATGCGGTCGCACAACTCGAACAGGTGAGCGTAGTTGTGGTCGATCACGATGATCGAGACTCGGCCGCCCTTGGCGAGGTCCTTGACGAGGTCGATGATCAGGCGCGACTCGCGTGCTCCCATAGCCGACAGCGGCTCGTCGAGCAGCAGGATCTTCGGCGCCGCGCGAACCGCCCGGGCGACCGCGATCGCCTGCCGCTGACCGCCGGATAGATCAACGGCCTCGGCCTCAATGCTCGGCACGTGCACGTTGATCTCATCGAGGTACTGGCGCGCGAGTTTGCGCATGGTCCGCTTGTCGAGAAGGCGCAGCGGCCCCAACTTCGTCACCTCGTGGCCCAGGAACAGGTTCTGGAAGACCGGCAGCTGCGGAACCAGCGCGAGGTCCTGGTAGACCGTCTCGATTCCATGGGCTCGGGCGGCTGCGACCGAGTTAAAGCTCACTCGCTCTCCCTCGCGCAGAAGTTCGCCAGAGTCCTGCGAGTGGAAGCCACTCAGGATCTTGACGAGCGTGCTCTTGCCGGCGCCGTTGTCCCCGACGAGTCCAAGCACCTCGCCCTGGCGCAGGACGAGGTCGACGCCACGCAGAACGCGGAGCGCGCCGTAGCGCTTCGTAACGCCGCGCACTTCCAGCACGGGCGCGCCCGCCGGCACGGACGGGTCCGGGAGCGCGGGCTGGGCGCTGACGCTCATCTGGACCTCGAGCGAGCGATCAGCCGGTCGAACTGAACGTTCACTGCCACCGCGACGATGATGATCACGCCCAGGTACATGAACAACGCGTTCGTGCTGATGTTGTTCAACGTCAGCCCATCCTGGAGGATGCCGATCAGGATCGCGCCGAGGAACGCCCCCACCACCGTCCCGCGGCCACCGGTGAGCGCCGTGCCGCCAATCACGCAGGCGCCGATCGCGAACAGGATGTAGTCGACTCCTGAGTTGCCGGGATCAAGCGTGCCGTACTGGACCGCATCGATGATTCCGACCAGACCAGCCAGGAACGAGCACAGCA
The DNA here is from genome assembly GCA_963794825.1 of uncultured Solirubrobacterales bacterium. GTDB lineage: Bacteria > Actinomycetota > Thermoleophilia > Solirubrobacterales > Solirubrobacteraceae > Palsa-465. The sequence continues at coordinate 427,632 of CAWCFB010000001.1, read as the reverse complement.
CGAAGCACCACACCTTGACGCGGCGGACGGGCACGCCGGCCTCGGCCGCCCCGATGCGGTTGCCGCCGGTGGCGATCACGCGAGTGCCGAATCGCGTGCGCGTCAGCACGATCGCGAAGACACCGGTGAGCACCGCCACCCAGATGATCTCAGACCACTTCCAGGCGCCCATCAACTGGCTGCCGAAGCCTTTCCCACCGTTGAGTGGCATCGTGGCTTGGGCATCGTTGGATTGCGTGAGTACGACCCCCAGGAGGATGAAGTTCATCGCCAGCGTGGTGACGAACGACGGCACGTTGAAGCGGACGGTGATCAACCCGTTGATCGCGCCGACAGCGCACACGGCGAGCAGCGCGACCACGATCGCGACCACGATCGGCAGGCCGTCGTTGTGCATCCAGTACACCATCCACGGGCAGAACAGGAAGGTCTGACCGGCGGAGAGGTCGATCTCGCCGAGCACGAGCAGCAGCACCTCTCCGACGCCGATCGCGGCGTACGGCCCCGCAAGGCTGGCGGCCGAGTTGAGGCTGTACGAGCCGGTGAACGTCGACCCGGACTTGATCACGAAGAACAGGAACAGCGCGACCGTGACCACGAGCGGGGTCAGCTCGCGCTGGAGGAGGAACGCGCGCCCGACTCGGCGCGCTACGCCCAGCGCTCCGCGCTGCTGCCCCGGCGGACCGGCCGCCGGGGCGTCAGCAGGCGTTTCAGCGTCCGTCTGCACGCTTGCGGAGACTAACTAGGTGGTGATCGACGACGGAGGCGTCAACGATTTCTTCGCCGAGGACGTTCCCTCGAACCTGTTAGGCGTGAGGTACGGCGCGACGTTCGCCTTCGTGACGATGCCGATTCCCGTGTCGGTGTCCGTCGGCCTCATCAGCCCGCCGGAGACGTTCCATAGGTACAGCTGCATGATCGTGTCGAAACCCTGCAGGTAGGCCTGTTGGTCGATCGTGGCGGTTACGTAGCCGCCGTTGATCGCCTGCGCGACCGGCAATCCGACGTCCCACACCGACGCGCCGACCTTGCCCTGGAGGTTGTTCTTCTTGATGAACTCCGCGACCGCGTTGCTGTCCCCGCTGTCCACGGCCATCATCCACTTCACGTCCTTGTTCCCGGCATACCACGAGGAGATCTTGCTGTACTCCGGCGCGCCCTCGGTGGCCGAAGTACCTACCTCGACGAAGTTGATGCCGGCCTTGGCCAAGACGGGCTTCGCCCCGTCGATCCGCGGTTGGATGTTGCCTGTGCCCGGGGTCGCGATGATCCCGGCGACCTTGTCGCCGCTCTTGATTCCCTTGCTGAGGATCGCCTGCCCGACCGCGGCACCCGCGGTGAGGTTGTTCTGGCCGATGTAAGCCATCCGGTTGTTCTTGGTGCCGGCCGCCACGTCTGCGTTGTAGGCGATCACCGGAATGCCCTGGCCGAGAGCACTGTCGACGGGCGAGTTGAACGCGGTGTTGTCGATCAGACAACACCCGATCCCGTTCGCCTTTTGGGCAATTGCGGTGTTGAACGCCGAGACCATCTGGCTGACGATCGAGTTCGTGGAACCTGTCCACTGAAACGAGGAGCCCGTCAGAGCGCAGGCGTCCTGGCACCCGTACTGCGTTGCGGTGAAGAAGGAGTTCGTCGTCACGTGGTTGACCATCACGAAGTGGTGACTCCCGCCGCCCCCGAATACCCCGGAGCCGCCGGAAGCCGCCGCCGCGGTCGACTTGCTGCTCGAGCCACAAGCCTCGAGCACGGTCGCCGCGATCGCCGCCGCGCCGCCGGTCAGCGCGCTGCGGCGGGAGATCTGCCGAAAGCGCTTGAGCGGGCTGTCCTGCTCCTTGCGCTCATCCCATTCCAGACGCTCGATGACGTCGTCAACGATGTCGTGTTCAGACACGTGATGCTCCTCTCCTCGCAGTGCTTGAACGACCTGGTGCCAACCGGCCGACAGTCGTTCCCCTCGCTGGTTTGCGCGATGTTAGCGATCACATGAAATAGGTATTGTTGTCATCACGTTACGATCGTGCTCGGCACGGCGGTGCTCGCGCGCACGATCAGCTCGGTGGGGACGCGCGATCCGAGGACGACGGGCTCGCCCGTCTCGATCGTGTGCACGAGCGAGCGGAGGCTCCGGCCGCCGACCTCTATGAAGTTCTGGCGCACGGTCGTCAACGGCGGCGTGAAGTACGGCGACTCCGGGATGTCGTCAAACCCGACGACGCTTACTTCCGCGGGAACCCGGCGGCCGGCCTCGTGCATGGCACGCAAGACGCCGAGCGCCATCTGGTCGTTGGCGGCGAACACGGCGCTCACGCGGGGATTTCGGCTCAGCCGCCGCCCCAGGTCGTAACCGGCGCGGGCGCTCCAGTCGCCGACCAGCAGCGGTGGTGGCGCGATCCCGGCCTCCTCCAGCGTCGTCCGCCATCCGTCGATGCGCTCATGCGTCTCGAGCCAGTCGGCGGGGCCGGAGATGTGCCAGACCGTCTCGTGACCGAGATCGAGCAGATGGCGCGTCGCGCTGACGGCGCCTGAGAACTGGTCCACGGCCACTACCGACATCGCGTCGGCCGGACCCGCCTCGACCGCCACCAACGGCAGGTCGCTGTGGGTTCTGCGCAGCGCCTCGGCCGACGCCTGGTCCGGTGCGATCACCAGGATCCCGTCGACCCCGCGAATCCGCAGGCGTTCGATCGCCTCCGGCACCGAGGAGCGGTCGAGTGCCTTCAGGCTCGCGACGATCATCAGGTACCCGGCCTCGTGCGCGGCCCGCTCGATCCCGAACAGGACCGACGCCGGCCCGTACAGAGTCGTGTCGAACCCGACCACCCCAAGTGTGTTGGTCCGGCCGGTCGCGAGCGCGCGGGCGACCGAGTTCGGCCGGTACCCGAGGGACTGCATCGCCGCGAGCACACGGTCTCGCGTCGCCGGTCTCACCCGCGGGCTGCCGTTGATCACGCGCGAGACGGTCTGATGCGAGACGCCCGCCACCCGCCCGACATCCGCCATCACTGGCGCGCGCGACGTGTTCCTCGCCCTGCTGTTGGTTTCCGCGGCCATCAGCGCGATCTCTCCTGACGACGAGCGATGTTACCGCTAACGTACCGGACCGGCATGCGCGTCCCGTCCGGTAACGGAGCGCTGAGAGAGGAGAGACGATGAAAACCAGTCTCGGTATCTGGGCCCTCGGCCCGATGATCACCCGCTTCGTCCCGGGCGGCTACCAGCCCGCCCACGACTACCACGCCGAACCGGTGGCGGAGAAGGTGCACCGCGCCGTCGAGGGGCTCGGCGAGCTGATGGACGGATACGAGTTCCACTATCCGGACGAGCTCTCACCCGAAAACGTGGATGACGTGCAGGCCGCGCTCGGCGGACATGACATCTACTGCATCGCGTCGGGCCTGCACCTCGATCCCCGGTTCGGCCGCGGCGGGCTCGTCAACCCGGATCCGGAGACTCGCGGCGAGGCGCGGCGGATCACGCGCGAGGCGGCTGAGTTCGCAGGCTCGCTCGGCGCCCACCTGATCATCTGGCCCGGGATCGAGGGTTACAACTATCCGTTCCAGACGCCGTACGTCGACTCCTGGCGGTGGTTGATCGAGGGGATGAGCGAGGCGGCGCAGATCTGCGCCGAGCACGGCGTGAAGCTGCTGCTCGAGCACAAGAACTCAGAGCCGGCGATGAAGATCCTGATGCGCAACATCGGCATGTGCATGTTCGTGGCGCACAAGCTGCGCGATGAGGGGCTCCACAACGTCCAGGTGAACATGGACTGGCAGCACCTGATCATGAACGGCGAACACCTGCCCGAGTACGCGGCGCTGCTGCATTCGGAGGGCCTGCTCGGTCACCTGCACGCCAACTCCGGCTGGGGCTTGACCGACGACGACAACATGGTCGGGGCCACCGCATTCATGGAGACGGTGGAGCTCGCACTCGAGCTGCGCCGCTGCGGCTACGGCCAGCACGGCGAGCGGCTCGGCTTCGATCTGTACCCGTACACCGAGGACCAGGTCGGTGCGATCCGCCGCTCGTTGCTCCAGTGGCAGTTCATGGACTCGGTCGCCGGCCGCATCGACAGACGCGGCGCTGGCCGAGGCGCAGCGCGCCAAGGACGCCGTCCGCGCGTACGAGCTCGTTTACGCGGCCCTCGGGGCCTGAGCGACGCGCAGTGTCCGGGGCGCTCATCGGCATCGACGTCGGGACCTCATCGGTCAAGGGCGTCGCGATCGGCGCCGACGGTGCGGTGCTGGCGCGCGCCGAGTCCGGCTATCCGCTCTCCACCCCGCGCGCCGGTTGGGCCGAACAGGACCCGGACGACTGGTGGCGCGCGACCGAGACAGTGCTGGCGCAGCTGCGAGCCACCGCCGGTCCTCCGGTCGGTATCGGCCTCAGCGGGCAGATGCACGGGCTCGTCGCGCTCGATCGCCACGATCGAGCCCTCCGTCCGGCGATCCTCTGGAACGACCAGCGCACCGCAAGCGAATGCGCCGAAATCGAGGCGACAGTCGGGCTCGAGCGACTGTTAGAGCTCACGGGCAACCGCGCGCTGCCAGGATTCACGGCCCCGAAGCTGCTGTGGCTGCGCGCGAACGAGCCCGACGTATTCCAGTCGATCGCGCGAATCGCGCTGCCCAAGGACTACGTCCGCCTGCGGCTCTGCGGCGAGCACGCGACCGATGTCGCCGACGCCTCCGGGACGCTGTTGCTCGACGTCGCGGCACGGCACTGGAGCGAGGAGATGGTGAGTGCGCTCGGCCTCGAACCGGCGTGGCTGCCGCGCGTGCTGGAGGGACCGACCGTATCCGGAGAGACACCGGAGGGTGTCCCCGTGGCGGCCGGCGGAGGGGATCAGGCCGCGGGCGCACTCGGCGTCGGCGTCGACCGCCCCGGACCCGTATCGGTGGTCCTCGGCACCTCGGGTGTCGTGTTCGCTGCGCTCGAGCGCTACGCCGCCGATCCGGAAGGCCGCGTCCACGCGTTCTGCCACGCGGTGCCGGGCGCCTGGCACGCGATGGGCGTGATGCTGTCGGCCGCGGGCTCGCTCCGCTGGCTGCGCGACACGGTCGCGCCCGGGATCGCCTATGACGACCTGTTCGCAGCGGCGGCCGGGTGGCCGGCCGGCGCCGAGGGTCTCGTGTTCCTGCCGTATCTGGCCGGCGAGCGCACGCCCCACGCCGACCCCGACGCACGCGGCGCGTTCGCCGGCCTCAGCATCAGGCACGACCGCGGTGCGCTCGTGCGCGCGGTGCTCGAGGGTGTCGCATTCGGCCTTCGCGATTCGCTCGACCTGATCTGCGACCTCGGCGGGCGGCCCGCCCTCGGCCGGGTGTCGGGCGGTGGAGCCCGCAGCGAGTTGTGGTTGCAGATCGTCGCGTCGGTGCTCGAGCTGCCGCTCGAGCGGGTCGCAGTCGACGAGGGCGCTGCGTTCGGCGCGGCGCTCCTCGGCGGCGTCGCCGCCGGCATCTGGCCCGACGTGCACGGCGCGGTCGCCGCTACGGTCGCGTCGCGGGGACGGGTCGATCCCGTCGCTGAGTGGGTGCCGGTATACGCCGAGCAGCGCGAGCGCTACCGCGCCCTGTACCCGGCGCTCCGGAACGCGCTCTCATGACAGACGCGCCGCTCCCGGACGGTGCCGTGTTCGACTTCGACGGAGTGATCGTCGATTCGCGCGCGCCGGTCCGCACCGCGGTCAACGAGGCACTCGCGGCGCACGGGTTCGCCCGTCGCAACCCCGCGGAGCTGGACCGCTTCATCGGCCCGCCGGTGCTCGCTGCGTTCGCCGAGCTCACGGGCGAGCGGGAGGACTCGGACGCAGTCGGCGCGTGCGCCGCCACCTACCACCTCGAGTACGAGCGCGTGTACCTGACCCAGACGACGATCGTCGACGGCATCGTCGCGGTCCTCGACGCAGTCGAGATCCCGCTGGCGCTCGCGACCGCCAAAGCAGGTCGAGTTCACGATGCCGCTGCTCGCGGCGCTCGGACTCGCGTCGCACTTCAAGACGGTCTGCGCTGCGGAGCGCTCCGCGCCGCACGAGCGCAAGGCGGCGATCGTCGCGCGTGCGCTGTGCAGACTCGCTGTTGAGCGACCCGTGGTCGTCGGCGACCGCTCGTTCGATGTCGAGGCAGCGGTTGAGAACGGCGTCCCGGCAATCGGCGTCACGTGGGGTATCGGCGACCGCACCGAGCTTCTGCGCGCCGGCGCGGACGCGATCATCGACCGCCCAGACGAATTACTGGCGCTGCTGGCGCCCGGAGGTGAGCCATGCCGGTGAAGTGGGGAATCCTGTCGACCGCGCGGATCAACGAGCTGTTCCTTGCGGGCGCTGGCGAGTCGGACGAGGTCGACGTGATCGCGGTGGCGAGCCGCGACCCCGACAGCGCCGAGGGGTACGCGCGCGAGCACGGGATTCCTCGCGCGCACGGCAGCTACGAGCAGCTGCTCGCGGATCCCGAAGTCGAGGCCGTGTACATCTCGCTCCCGAATGCGCTCCACGTGGAATGGAGCGTGAAAGCGCTCGAGGCCGGCAAGCATGTGCTGTGCGAGAAGCCGCTGAGCCGCACAACCGCCGGCGCGCAGACCGCGTTCGACGCCGCCGAACGCGCAGAGCGCATGCTCATGGAGGCGTTCATGTACCGCCACAACCCCCAAACCAAACGGCTCTCGGGGCTCCTCGGCGAGGGCGCCATCGGGCGCGTACGGATGATCCGGGCGACATTCAGCTTCGCCACTTCGGACCCGGCCAACATTCGCTTGAGGACCGCGCTCCACGGCGGCGCGCTGATGGACGTCGGATGCTATTGCGTCAGCGCCGCGCGCCTGATCGCGGGCGAGCCCGAGCGTGTGAGCGCCGAGCAGGCGACCGGTGGCGACGGAGTCGACGTCGCGTTCGCGGGGATCATGCGCTTCCCGGACGACGTGCTGGCGCACCTAGACGCCGGGCTCGCGCTGGCGGCGCGCGACGAGCTCGAGATCGTGGGCGAGCAAGGCTCGCTGTTCCTCGACGATCCATGGCACTGCCGCCGACCGCTGATCGAGCTGCGGCGCTCGCAGGGCGCCGAGCAGATCGAGGTGCCGGTCGCCGACTCCTACCGCCTCGAAGCCGAGAACCTGTCGGCAGCGATCCGGGGGACAGAGCCGCCACTGCTCGGTCGCGCCGATGCAATCGGCCAGGCGCGCGCGATCGAGGGCCTGTACGAGGCCGCCGAGAACGGGCGGACGATCGCCCTGCCGGCTCTCAGCTGAGCACTGACTGCATGAACGGCCTCGGGACAAACTGGGCGGGCAACCACCGCTACCGCGCTGCGCGGCTGCACCGCCCGGAAACGGTGGACCAGCTGCAGGACATCATCGCGGCGACGAAGCGCGTGCGGGTGCTCGGCTCACGTCACTCGTTCACGGACATCGTCGACTCGTGCGAGCTTGTGTCGCTGGAGCGCCTGCCCGTCGAGATCACAGTTGACGCGGCGAAGCGGACGGCGTCGCTGACCGCAGGCGTGACGTACGCAGAACTCGCCTCAGAGCTCGAACGCGAGGGCGCCGCGCTCGCCAACTTGGCATCGCTGCCGCACATCTCGGTCGCGGGCGCCGTGTCCACCGCCTCGCATGGCTCGGGCGACGGGAACGGAAACCTCGCGACGGCTGTCTGCGCGCTCGAGCTCGTTCGCGCGGATGGCTCGCTGATGCGGGTCGCACGCGGTGAGGAGAAGTTCGACGGGATGGTCGTCGGCCTCGGCGCGCTCGGGGCGGTGACGCGCATCACGGTTGATGTGGAGAGGACATATGACGTCTGCCAGCGCGTGTTCGAGGGCCTGAGCTGGCGATCGCTGTTCGACCACTTCGACGAGATCATGGCCAGCGGCTACAGCGTCAGCGTGTTCACGCGCTGGGGCGCTGCCCTGGACCAGGTCTGGGTGAAGAGCCGGACAGATCCGTTGCCCGGGCCGCTGTTTGGCGCCGCGACGGCGACCGGCGAGCGTCATCCCATCATCGGGCTCGATCCGGCGAACGCCACCCCGCAGCTCGGCGTGCCGGGTCCGTGGTCGGAGCGGCTGCCGCACTTCCGCCAGGGATTCACGCCAAGCAGCGGCGCAGAGATTCAGTCCGAATACCTCGTCCCGCGGCACCACGCGATTCGCGCGATCGAGGCGGTGCGGGCGCTGGCCGGCACGATCGCCCCGCTGGTGCAGGTGTCAGAGATCCGCACCGTGGCCGCCGACGAGTTGTGGATGAGCCCGCAATATCACCGCGACACGGTCGGCATTCACTTCACCTGGGTCCGCGATCAGCCCGCGGTCGAGCGTGCACTCGTCGAGGTCGAGGCCGCGCTGTCGCCGTTCCAGGCGCGCCCACATTGGGGCAAGCTGTTCCTCGCGCCGGTAGGAGTGATGTACGAGCGACAGGCCGATTTCGCCGCGCTGGTCCATGCCGCCGACCCGGAGGGTACGTTCGCCAACGATTGGCTGCGGGCACGCGTTCTGGGTTACGAATAGCGCGTGGATCGTCATGTCAGGGCGCCGGCGGCGATCCGAGCCGCCGTGCACCCGGGCCGGGCATGACCTCGGACGCGCCGTCGGGTGCTCGTACCCGCCGGGAGCAACGCGGTCGCGTGGTCGCGCACGTCCGGTCGAATCTAACCGGTCGGCTGCGAGAATCACCCTCGATGGAGCAACGAACGATCGAGCGACTCAGTCGCGCGGTGAGCGTGGTCGGGCTCGGGACCTGGCAGCTCGGCGCGGACTGGGGATCGGTGGCGCCCGAGGATGCACGCGCAACGCTTGCGGCGGCCGCGGAGCAGGGAATCACGTTCTTCGACACCGCCGATGTCTACGGCGACGGTCGCAGCGAGCAGTTCTGCGGAGAGTTGCTCCGCAGCCACGCCGGTCTGTTCGTCGCCACGAAGATGGGCCGGCGCGTCGAGCAGCTCTCAGAGAACTACAACCGGCAGAACTTCCTTGCGTGGAACGACTCCTCCCGCGCGAACCTCGGGGTCGAGCCGCTCGATCTCGTGCAGCTCCACTGCCCGCCGGACGGGGTATACGAGGACCCGTCGGTCTTCGACGTGCTGGACGAGATGGTCGAGGCCGGCCGCATCCGCGCCTACGGCGTCTCGGTGGAGACCTGCGCCCAGGCGTTGAGCGCGATCGCCCGTCCGCACGTCGCGACCGTCCAGATCATCCTCAACTGCTTCCGGCTCAAGCCTCTCGAGCAGGTGCTCCCGGCAGCGCGCGACGCCGGCGTCGGGATCATCGCCCGAGTCCCGCTTGCGTCAGGGCTGCTTTCCGGGCGCTACGACGAGAGCACCGTGTTCGCCGCCGACGACCACCGGACGTACAACCGCCACGGCGAGATGTTCGACGTCGGCGAAACCTTCGCAGGGGTCCCGTACGAGGTCGGGTTGCAGGCGGCGCGCGAGCTGAGAGAGCTCGTCGATCCTGGCGCCTCACTAGCCCAGTTCGCGCTTCGCTGGGTAGTCGATCAGCCCGGCGTCAGCACCGTGATCCCCGGCGCCCGAAACGTGGAACAGGTGCGCGCGAACGCAAGCGCTGCCCGCCTGCCGCCGCTGTCGGACGCGCAGCTGACCGGCGTGCGAGAGGTCTACGACCGCCTCATACGTCCCCACGTGCACGACCGCTGGTAGCGGGAGAGGCGCGCGCTGCAAAATGTGCGCCTGAGCGACATCCACCGGACTGGCCATCGACCGGCTCGAGTACCGCTGCCGAGACCGAAACACGTCTCTCGTCGCCGTCGTGCGCACACCTGCCTCGTCGCAACGAGCGCGTCTCGTCGGGACGCGACGGCGCTGGCGACGAGGATCGCTGCGATCGTTCGCGTAGTTTTGCGATCGCGCGCGGTCGGCGGCTGGCACGAAGGCTCGGTCGCGACACCTCGATCGTCAACGGGCTTACGGCGCGCGATCGCTCTGCCACGCCAATGATCGTTCCGGCGCAGACGCGCTCAAACGACTATGCGTGATGTCACGCACCTTGCGTCCCGCCTGATCCGCTCAACTCAGGAGTCGTCTTCCAGCCGCGAGCGCAGGTGCGCTGGCTCGACCCACCCGGCTCACGGCGTCTGCGAGGACCCGGCTGTCGCGCCACGTGTCGCTGATCCCGCCGGCCACGAGCGGATCCTTCTGGTGGCCTGCGTCGCCGACAAGCGCCCAGGCGTGGCAGCGCAGCCAGCCCCGGGCACCAGCACGTCATAGTCAGCCGAGCGCGTCACGAGTTCGTCACCACTGCCGCGATCGCGACTGCCCGCCTGAGCGGTCCCGATCGCGGCTATCGTTCATCCCGTCTTCTCTGCTGGCTATTCGGTGGTGGCGGTCGTCGCGGCCGGTGCGAGCACGAACCGTGAGACCTCGTACCGCTCCATGGTCGGGGCGGGCAGCCCGGATTCGCGCATCGCCTGCGCGACCTCCGGATGCGTCGCGGTGTTCTCATGCCCGTGGGGGTCGGCCATCAGGTTGAGCACGATCAGACCGTCCGGTGCCGTGGCGGTGATGTGTACAAGCCCGCCGGCCTGTGGTCCGATCCGCGCCGTGACGGGGTCGAGGTGGCGCTGCTTGCGGGCCAGGAGATCCGCGGGATCGCCCTGGAAGTGGAGCATGCTCAGTTGCGGCATCACGATCCTTTCAGGTAGATGATATATTCATCATATAGAGGCTCTGGTGATTATGCAAGCGATATCTTGACTGCCGTGTCGAGTAAACGGGCCTATAGCTCGCCGCTCCGCGCCGAACAGGCGCAAGCCACTCGCGCGCGGATCATCGATGCCGCCCGTGAGCTGCTCTCAGAACGCGGCTACGCTGCCACCAGGCTCGATCAGGTCGCCGCCGAAGCAGGCGTCGCACTCCCCACGCTCACCGGCTATTTCCCCAACAAGGCCGCGCTGCTCGAGGACGTACTCCGTGCGGCCGTGAGCGGCGCCATGGCCGAGGGGCAGCCGCCGATCGGCGAACAGCTCAAGGCAGCGCTCGCGATCACCGACTCGGGCGAGCTCCTCAGCGCAGTCGCGACCGTGTTCCGGATCGCGAACGAACGTGCATACGAGCTGTTCGAGATCATGCGCAAGGCCGCGGCTGCCGACCCGAAGATCGAGGAGCGACGCCGCAGCGGCGCCGAAGACCGCCGTCGCGACCAGACCCCCATCGGCCGCCATCTCAAACGTCACGGCGCCCTTCGCAGCGGGCTCTCAGAGCGCCAAGCGATCGACATCCTCTGGCTCTACAGCTCCGCGGACATCTACCGCCTCCTCGTCCACGACAGCCACTGGCCGGCCGACCGCTACGAACAATGGCTCGCCGACACACTCACCGACGCGCTCCTCGGACGCTCGGAACCTCCTGAACCGACTACGTCCTAGCGACAGACCCCGACAAAACCGGACGTCGGCGGATCGGCCTATGCCGCTCGACGGCATCGGCATTGATCCGTCGACGCCAGCGTCGCAACTCGCCATCCGTGCGAAGCGGATGCCACGGTGGCGCCGCCCTCGATCCCCGTTGGCCGAACACCGGATCCGTTCGGCGCCTTGACCGAGACCGACCGGCGTCAAATCGGGTAGCCCTCGGGATAGGGACGACCCGAGAAACCTACCGTCGGAGGTCCATATGACGAAGCTCGGCCGCAAGATCGGAACCAAGGCCACAAAGGCGACCGTTCGCCATTCGGTACATGGAGTCGCCTCCAAAGCCCAGCGCAAACCGCTGCGCAGCGTCGTGCTGATGGGGGCGGGCGCCGCGATCGGCGCGGGTGCCGGCTGGTTCGCGGGCCGAAAGGCCGCCTGAACGAGGGCCACCCCGGTTCGAAGACCGAGGGGCTTGCCGCTGGACGCAGCTGTGTATATGCTGCCGCCGCCCGGGGCTATGGGGTGGGTTCAGAGAGTCCTGTCCAGCAAGGAGATGTCGAGATGCGCAGCCGGACGATCGCGCGGCCTGTGGGGGCACCCCTGGCCGCCTGGCACAGGCGGGCCATCGTGTCAGCGCTCGTCGTCCTGACCGCCGCCGCGCTTGGAGCCGGCAGTGCCGGCGCGTACGTCGTGCGTGGTGCCCACGGACAGAGGTTCGGGCTTCTGCTCAAGCCCGGCGCGCTCCGCTTTCACGCGGTCGCCGCGGCCACGCACAACATTCGTTATCAGGGCGGCCCGGTGATGCTCACATCGAGCTTGCATTTGATCTTCTGGGGACCGTCTGGCTCGTTTGACCCCACCTACACGAATGCCGTCACGCAGTGGGCGCAGGGTCTGGCGGCGGACTCGAACAAGTCGACCAACTTCTACTCGATCGGATCCGAGTACTACGAGAACCACCCGCGACGGTCGATCACCCGGACGGTGTACTTCGGAGGGGCGGTGCTGGACACGCACCCCTATCCGCGGGGCAACTGCGTCAACCCAGGCAACAATGACCCCTGCTTGGCCGACGGGCAGCTGCAGCGAGAGATCGGCAGAGTGATCCGGGCCGAGCACTGGCCGACCGATCGGCCGGGTAATCCGCGAAACCAGTACGTCTTGTTCACGCCTCGTAATGTCGACAGCTGCCAGGACCAGACGGGGACGGACTGCACGTTCAGCAACTATCCGAACGGTTTCTGCGCCTATCACTCGGCCTTCTACATGGGTTCGAATGCCGTCGTGTACTCGAACATCCCGTATCTGTCGAGTTGCGATTCCGGGCAGGCGCCGTCGGGGACATTCGGTAACGCCGACGCCGACGGCGCGCTGGACGACACCACTCACGAGGTGATGGAGTCGGCGACCGATCCGCTGACCACTAACAGGAACTCCTGGATGAACTCGGATCAATCAGAGATCGGGGACCTGTGCAACCCGCCGTACAGCGGCAACAACAGCGACTACGGTGATCCGCTCGGCGGGTCGATCAAGGGCAACACGGCGTTCAACGAGGTCATCGGCGGTCACACGTACTACACGCAGGCGATCTTCGCCCGCCCGATCACCTATTCAAACGGGTTCTGCGCGCAACGGGCCGGCCCCACCCCTAATTTTGCCGCGTCGACGAGTGGCTCTACCGTCTCATTCGACGGCACGTACTCCTACGACCTGACGGGGAACATCACGACATATATCTGGGAGTTCGGCGATGGTTCCTCTCAGTCGACGAGTAGCGGTCATGCCCAGCATGTCTACGCACAGCCCGGCACTTATCAGGTGACCCTGATCGTGGAAGACGCATCGGGCGCTGTCAACGCCTCGGCACAAACACAGACGGTGGGAGTCCAATGAGTCCTCGCAGAAATCATCGAGCGTCAAAGTCGCTGTGGGCCCGGAGACTCATCCCCGTCGCCGCGCTCGCGGTTGCCGCGGGTGCAGTACTGCCGGGCGCAGCGCAGGCCGGCAAGGCGCACACGCGATTCGGCGTCGGCCGGCACCTGTTTGCGCTGGCCGCGCCCGCTGGGTGGGCCGGTCCACAAGCGGGGGCCGCCCAAACGCGCCGCATCCCGGATCCAGCCTTTGCCGGCTACATCACGCACGTAGCCGGGGTGACGACCGTGACCACGCGTTACCGGCTCCCGAACCCCAAATGCACCAAGGCCGAAAGCGCCGTCGGTCCGGGCGCATTCCTGCTCACCGGACCACGAGACCTCGTGCTGTTCAACGCTGCCAACATCATCTTCGGCTGTTATCGCGGTCAGACGTCCGCGCAGGAAGCGCTCGTGGTGAACGGCAAAGAATCCGACTACACCCGTGCGTTGGGCCCAGGCGATCTCATCAGCGTAAAGCTGACCGATGACCTTACGGGTCACGTCGCGGTGCAGCTGAGCAACCTCACCCGCGGATACAGACTGCGCAAGAGCGGATCTGCAGGCCTGGCCGATTCGGAAGCTGTGGGGGACTGGGGATCGGTCGACGCCCGCACGCAGGCTCAGCTGCCGCCGCCGGCCTTCGGGCTCACTACGTTCCGCGGGGTCTCGATCGACCGCCGCACGCTCGGCTCGAGCAGTCCTGTGGGGTACAACATGGTGTCCCCGCGGCACGTGCTACAGATCGTCACCCATGCGATCGGTGGCCCGGGACACGCCACATTCACCTGTACGCGCACGCGGGACGCCACGCACTAACTAGCCGCTTGCTGCGGCAGCCGCCTCGGCGGTCTGCGGCGCCTGCCCCTTGATCAGGTCGGCGGCCCGCTCGGCGATCATGATCGTCGGTGCGTTCGTGTTGCCTCGGACCAAGGTCGGCATCACGGACGCGTCGACGACCCGCAGCGATTCGATCCCCAGCACGCGCAGCTCCGAGTCGACTACAGAGCCCATGGCGCACGTCGACACCGGGTGGTAGAGCGTGGTCGAGTTGAGCTCGATGTAGGAGAGGATGTCACCGTCGCTGTCACCCGCCGGCGGAGCGACACGGTCGACCGTGATCCCGCGCAGCGCAGGCTGATCGGCGATCTCGAGCACCCGCCGCACGCCGGCGATCAGCGTCGCCTTGTCCTCGTCCTCGACGATGTAGTTGTGCCGGATCCGCGGCTTCGCGGTGGGGACCCGCGACCGCAGCTTGACGAATCCGCGGCTCTTCGGGCGCAGGATGCACGCTGAGACCGCCCAGCCGTCGAGCAGGATCTCGCCGGCGCCGGCCTCGGGGAACAGGATCGGGATCGCGTGGAGCTGGATGTCCGGCGCTTCGAGCTCGGAGCTGGTGCGCAGGAAGCCACCCGACTCGGCGAAGTTGGACGTCAGCGGGCCGCGCCCCTCGGCCTGGAGCAGGGCAAGGTTCTCCTCGCTCTCAGCGGTCAGCAGCGACGGCTCAGCCGTCGTGCACGTGACCCAGGTCGCCAGATGGTCCTGCAACCCCACGCCGACCGGCAGCTCGTGCGCCACCGGAATGCCCGCCAGCTCGAGGTCGGCGGCCGGGCCGATCCCGCTTAGCAGCAGCACCTGCGGGCTCTGATACGTGCCGGCGGAAACGATCACCTCTCGCTCGGCGTGGATCGGGCGCAACTCATTGCCCTGATCGATCTCGACGCCTACCGCGCGCCCGCCGTCGAGCATCACATGGGTGACGTGGGCGTCAGTGAGCACCGTCAGATTCGGGCGCGCCATCGCCGGATGCAGGTAAGCGACCGAGGCCGAGCAGCGCATTCCGTCGCGCTGCGTAACTTGGTACCACCCGACGCCGTCCTGCTCAACGCCGTTGAAGTCGTCGTTCCTCGGCCACCCCGCCTCGACCGCTGCCTCGATGAACGCTCCGCAGGTGCTGTAGCGCGAGCGGCCGTCGATCACGCGTAGCGGGCCCCCCGCACCGTGTAGCTCACTGGCGCCCCGTTCGTTGTCCTCGGACTTGATGAAGTACGGCAGCACGTCCTCCCAACCCCAGCCGTCAAAGCCCATCGCCGCCCAGCCGTCGTAGTCGGCGCGGTGGCCACGGATGTAGACCATCGCGTTGACCGACGACGAGCCACCGAGCGTCCGCCCGCGCGGTAGATGCCGCTGGCGGCCACCGAGACCGGGCTCGGGGTCTGACAGCATCGCCCAGTCGTACTTGCTGGTGCCGATCGGAAGCAGTCCGGCCGGCAGGTGGATCTCGTCCGCCGCGTCGGGCGGACCGGCCTCTAGCAGGCACACCGACACGTCGGGGTCCTCGGACAGCCGCGCCGCTAGCACGCAGCCGGCCGAACCGGCACCGACGATCACGTAGTCATACCCACCCATGTCAATCCTCCGTCCGCCCGATGGTCGCGCTCATTGTCCAGGCGCCGCCGCGACGCCGTCAAGTCGGGTCGATCGCCTCCTCTACCGGTGCTTGGCCTGGACGATCCCGCTCGGCCGCTTGCGCCTCCCCTGCTCCTGCTTGGGAAACGGCTGGGGCTTCGGCACGACCGGCGTTCTCGTCGCGGGGCAGGGCGCGGGCATCACCGGATTGGGAAGCGACACTCGCCCGGTCTTCGGGACCGCGGCAAAGTTGAAGGCACTCGTCAGGTCCCCAGTGACCCTGCGCCGCCACCGGCTAAGGTTCGGCACCGGGACGCGGAACCGCGTCTCCAGGAACCGCAGCGTCGAGGTGTGGTCGAACACGTCCGAGCACACCAGGCCACCGCGCGAGAACGGCGAGACGACGAGCATCGGAACGCGGAAGCCAAGCCCGATCGGCCCGGCGAACCCTCCGGTCTCGCCCTGGAACGACGGATCGGGCAGCTTCGCGGTGTAGAGAAACTCGCCCGCCGTTCCGGCCCTCGGCACCGGTGGCGCGACATGGTCGAAGAAGCCGCCATTCTCGTCCCAGGTGACCAGCAGCGCGGTCTTCGCCCAGGTCTTGGGATGTGAGACGAGCGCCTCGACGATCTGCCGGACGGCGACCTCACCCTGCACCGCACCGGAAAATCCCGGGTGCTCGCTGTCGATAACGGACGTCAGCAGCCACGAGACCTGGGGCAGCTTGCCCGCCGTCAGGTCGGTCATGAAGTCGGCCGGATAGGTCGGCTGCAAGCCCCGCGCGGCAAGCTTCGAGCCGGGCGAATACTGCTTGAAGTAGCCGAGCACGCTGTCGAACGACCCGCCCTGAGGCGAGGTGTAGACCTTCCAGCTGATCCCGTGTGCCTGAAGACTTTCGGGCATCGTCCGCCAGGTGAACCTCGGGGTATGCACCAGGTTCGTCTGGATCAACGGACCGCCGTGCTTGCCCGCAGGGTCGATCGTCGCCGACATCGACATCAGCCGGTTCGGGTCCGTCGGGCCGATCACCGAGCAGTGGTACCCGTCACAGATCGTGAAGGCGTCAGCCAGCGCGTAGTAGAAGGGCAGATCCCTGCGCGTGTAGTAGCCCATGGTCTCGACGCCCACGCCGGCCGGATCGGCCGCCTCGTGGGCCCGCAGGAACTCGTTCATCCGCCCGTGGTTCCACGACTGATGCTGGGGCGCCCAGTTGTGCGTGATGTCCGGCAGGCAGTCGTCCGGCAGATGGAACGGCGTCTGCTTAGCCCCGCTCTGGCCCGCCTGCGTGAACGCAGCCCGTCCGTGCTTGTCGGCAAATCCCCGCACGCCGGACAGCGTTCCGAAGTAGTGGTCGAACGAGCGGTTCTCCTGGATCAGGATCACGACGTGCTCGATGTCCTTGAGCGATCCGGCCCTCGGAGCGGCGGCCGCCGCCGCGGCCAGCAGGCTCTCAATCCCCCCGGCTCCGAGCACGCCCAAGCCCGCCGCACCCGCGCCGCGCAGGGCGTCGCGCCGCGTGACGCCGTGAGTTCCATCTTCCCGATCAGCCATGCCGTCTCTCCTCCTGGTTGGGCCCCGCGCGAGCCTACCAGCGCGCCGGGGCGCCCACGGCCGCCTAAACTCAACCGACTCGGTGGAGAAAGATCCCCCGGGTGGCCGAGCAACTGTGTCATCCTGATTCAACAGCCAAGCGACTGAACGCTTTAAGGAGGAAACCATGGCCTTGCAACTTGGAGACACCGCGCCGGACTTCGAGGCCCAGACCACCGAGGGCCCGATCCAATTCCACGACTGGATTGGCGACTCGTGGGTCGTGCTGTTCTCGCACCCTAAGGACTTCACGCCGGTGTGCACGACCGAGCTCGGGTACATGGCGTCGATCAATCCGGAGTTCGAGCGCCGCGGAGTGAAGATCATCGGGCTCTCGGTCGACCCGCTCGACCGCCACGAGGCGTGGGCGAAGGACATCGAGGAGACCCAGGGCACCGCGCCGAACTACCCGATCATCTCGGACGCCGACTTCAACGTCTCGAAGCTCTATGGGATGCTCCCGGCGGAGACCGAGGGCGATGTCGCGTCACGGACCCCGGCCGACAATCAGACCGTCCGCAACGTGTTCGTGATCGGCCCGGACAAGAAGATCAAGCTGATCCTCGTCTACCCGATGAGCACAGGGCGGAACTTCGACGAGGTCCTGCGCGTGATCGACTCCCTGCAACTCACCGCTAAGCACCAGGTCTCCACGCCCGCACAGTGGAAGCAGGGCGACAAGGTGATCATCTCGGGCTCGGTATCCGACGATCAGGCGCGCGAGATCTACCCGGAGGGGTGGGAGTCACCCCGGCCGTACATCCGGATCGTCCCGCAGCCTAAGTAGTCCAGAAAGAAGCGGCTACAGCGTCTCGAGCGCGGCGTTCAACGTCGCGCTCGGGCGCATCGCCGCCGCCGCGCGCTCAGCGTCGGGCCGGTAGTACCCACAGATATCCACCGGCTCCCCCTGCACCTCGTTCAGCTCGGAGACGATCCGCTCCTCGTCGGCGGCAAGCCGCTCCGCCAACGGGGCAAACGTCCCAGCGAGATCCTCGTCATCGGTTTGCGCCGCCAGCTCTTGCGCCCAGTACAAGGCCAGGTAGAAGTGGCTGCCGCGGTTGTCGAGCTCCCCCACTCGTCGCGACGGCGAGCGGCCGTGCTCGAGCACGCTCCCGGTGGCGCGGTCGAGCGCATCGGCGAGCACCTTCGCCCGCGTGTTCCCATCTGATTCCGCGACCAGCTCGAGCGACACGGCGAGGGCCAGAAACTCACCCAGCGAGTCCCACCGCAGGTGGTTCTCTTTCAAGAACTGCTGTACGTGCTTGGGCGCCGAGCCGCCGGCCCCGGTCTCGAACAAGCCGCCGCCGTTCATCAGCCGCACGATCGACAGCATCTTCGCGCTGGTGCCGAGCTCCAGAATCGGGAACAGGTCGGTCAGGTAGTCGCGCAGCACATTGCCGGTCACACTGATCGTGTCCTCTCCCCGCCGGGCGCGCTGCAAAGTAAAACGCGTCGCGTCGGCGACGTTCATCACCTCGATCTGCAGGCCCTCCACGCCAATCTCGTCCAAGGCGGGGCGGACCTTCTTGAGGAGCTCGGCGTCGTGCGCGCGGTCCTCGTCGAGCCAGAACACCGCTGGCGCCCCCGTCGCCCGGGCGCGCGAGACCGCCAGCGTCACCCAGTCGCGGATCGGCGCGTCTTTTGTCTGGCACATCCGCCAGATGTCGCCGGCGTCGACCTCGTGCTCCATCAGCGGCTGGCCCGAGCTCGCTTCTACCACGCGCACCACGCCGGGCGCCGGGATCTCGAACGTCTTGTCGTGTGAGCCGTACTCCTCCGCCTGCTGGGCCATCAGCCCGACGTTCGGGGTCGTGCCCATGGTCGCGGGATCGAACGCACCGTGTTCGCGGCAATCCCGCACGACCTCCGCGTACACAGGCGCGTAGCAATGGTCGGGGATCACGAACTTCGCGTCCTGCTGCTCGCCCTCGGCGTTCCACATCTGACCCGAGGACCGGACCGCGGCCGGCATTGATGCATCGATGATCACGTCGCTCGGGACGTGCAGGTTGGTGATGCCGCGGTCGGAGTCGACCATCGCCAGCGCCGGACCGTCGGCGGGATAGGGAATCTCGGTCCCGGACGGCAGCGCGGCGAGCCCATCGTTCGGGCTCCAGCCGGGCGCCTCCAGCCCCGGGAAGAACGCGCGGACAACGTTGCCGAAGATGATCGGGTCTGAGACCTTCATCATCGTCGCCTTCAGGTGCACCGAGAACAAGACTCCCTGCTCCCTGGCGTCCGCGATCTGTGCGGCCAGAAACGCCTGCAGCGCCGCGCGGCGCATCACCGCAGCGTCGATCACCTCGCCGGCGATCACCGGCACCGGCTCGCGCAGCTCGGTCGCCTCTGCGCCATCGGCGGGAAGGAACTCGATTCGAACCTCCGAGTCGGAGGCCACCGTCACCGATTGCTCGGTTGAGCGGAAGTCACCGTCGCTCATCGTCGACACATGTGACCTCGACTCCGAAGACCACTCCCCCATCGAATGGGGGTGCGTGCGCGCGTACTCCTTGACCGCCGTCGCCGCCCGCCGGTCCGAGTTGCCCTGCCGCAGCACCGGATTGACGGCGCTGCCTTTCACGCGGTCATAGCGAGCCCGGATCGCCCGCTGCTCGTCGTCGGCGGACTCGGACGGCAAGTCGGGGATGTCGTACCCCTTGCCTTGCAGCTCCTCGATCGCCGCGCGGAGCTGCGGCACCGAGGCGCTGATGTTCGGAAGCTTGATGATGTTCGCCTCGGGCGTCTGCGCCAGCTCGCCCAGCTCACTCAGCGCATCGGTGATCCGCTGGTCCTCGTCGAGCCGCTCCGGGAACTGGGCGAGGATCCGCCCCGACAGGGAGATGTCGCGCAACTCGACCTCCACCCCGGCCGCCGCCGCGAAAGCGCGGATGATCGGAAGCAGCGATTCGGTCGCCAGGGAGGGCGCCTCATCGGTATGCGTGTAGACGATCTTCATCGCCGCCGCACACTAGCTATTCCGCAATCCAGACCACCGGCGGGCCGTGGTCGTCGCACCACGCGAGCCGCTGCGAGCGGTCGGCGGCAGCCTCACGGACGGTCAGCTCGCACCGCCGGTCCCCAGCCTCGGATGGCTCCATCGCGAGCTCTACCGTGGGGCCATCCGCGCCGGCGATCGCCGCCTGCACCTCGGCCCACTCCCCTTCGGGCACGTACTGACGCACGACCGAATGCCACACGACCGTCAGCGCACCCCCGGCGTCGCTCCGCAGCCGTGCCCGGAGCCAGGTGGACGCCGGTTCGCGCACGACCGGCACGGGGACGGAACCGGCCAGCTCGAGCGCGACGCGCGCGCGCTCGACGCGCCAGTGCTCGTCGGGCCACATGTACGACAGCAGCCGGAGCCGATCCTCCACCCGCGCCGGATTGAGAGGAGACAGGTCGCACCCGGCGCGCTCGACCAGCGCGAGCTGAGCCTCGGCTGCGGCGAGGTCGATCGGTGGCGCCGGCACCCAGGGCTGCTCGAAGCGCACCGGCGAGTCAGGGTCTCCCAGGGCTCGGCCGTCGACGACGTAGCAGAAGCGATCGCACAGCAGGTTGATGCCGGCGCTGGCCCCGATCTCGAGCAGCCGGATCGGCGTGCGGTGAACCTGGGTCAGCCACAGGAGTGCCGCGTACAGGACCGCCGAGCGGCCCGGCTCGTTGGTCTGGACGGTCGCCCTCATCCGCTCGCGGAGCCACTCGAGGTGCTGGTCGATAGCGCTCGCTGCCGCTGGCCACACGTCCGCGGGCGGCCGCTGCCCGCCGGCGCTCGGATAGAACTCGGCCAGCGCGGGGGCGCGGCCGGCCAGCACCAGCTCGTGCAGCGCCGAGAGGAGGCGGATCTGCGGCACCGAACCCGGGGGCGCGTCGATGCCGGCGACAACGTCGCGGACCGGCCCTCCCGCTTCGATGGCATCGGCAGCTCCGGTGAGGATCGCGGCATTCAGCGGAGACCGGCCGCTTTCGACGAGCCAGGCCGCGTGCCGCCGGAAGCGGCGCGCGAACGACTCCTCCCTACTCGCCACGCAGTTTCGCCGCGAGCTCGTCGAGCATGTCCGCGACGCGGTGGGCGGCCGGCCGCGCGGCGGCGCCCGCCTCCGAGGCCCGGCCGAACAGCTCCTCGCGCGCGTCGGAAAGGATCTTCGTCAGGCTGTCATCGGTGTTCACGTAGCCGAGCTCCTCGTCGCTCGCGCGCCGCGCGTCGGGTCGCGCGGCGCCACGGGCGGCGGCGGCCGCCTCACGGGCCGCCCGGCGGGCCCGCTCGCGCGCCGCGTTGGCCTCCCGCAGCTCGCGCTCGATGTCGGCCAGCCGCTGATCTAGCGTGGGGTCATCGCTCGTCCGAGCCGCGGACTCGGCACCGCCGCGGGCCGATCCACGCGACCCCGTGCGGGCGCCCGTCCCGCCGCCGCGGAGCCGCCGGACCTCCGCGTAGGCGTCTTGCACGGCCTCGAACCTCCGCGCGGACTCCGCCGAACCGCCGTTGTGGTCGGGATGGTGCCGCTGCACCAGCCGCCTGTACGCCGCGCGCACATCGGTGTCTGACGCGTCGGCACCGATGCCCAGCGTGTGGTAGGGATCGGACACGCGCAAAGCGTAGTCCGTATCCAGCAGAAAAAATGGGGGTGCCGGCGGGCGGGCGCGCCAGGCGAGGCTTGCCCACTCGGGGAACGCGCCAGCACGCCCCATTGCAGGGTCAGCCCCGCATTGACGCTGCGCAATCCGATGCACAACAAGCGAGACGTTTTTACCCCCAAGGCTGCACCAAAGCTCCGAAATAAAGCCGCGATGCACGACCGCACCCACCGGGCGGTCGCACATACGCCGAGCGCAGTTCAGCCCTGCCCTCAGGTGCCGATGCACCCCCACCGTCCAACGATCACACGTTCTGGGGAGCGTGTGGTGCAGGAGCAACCGAATGCCGGCAGCAGGAAACGTCTATCGCACGCCCGACGCAGGCAGGGGTCGTCGTGGCCGCGCCGCGGGCGAGCAGGGCTTCACCCTGATCGAGCTGCTCGTTGTGATGGTGGTGATGCTCGTCGTGACGATCGCGACGATGGCTGCGCTCAGCGCGGCGACGACGACGCAGACCCGCGATCAGGCCTACGCCCAGGAAGTGACCGCGACGCAGACGGCCGTAGCCAGGCTGATCCACGACCTGCGAGCCGCCACCCAGGTCCTGCTCGTCACCCCGACCAGACTCGAGTTCCAGCTGCCGGTCAGCGGCACCACCTACAACGTCCTCTACGACTGCACCGCCGCCGACTCACTGGGCTCCGGATACACGCGCTGTGCCCGCACCCAGGCGGTGGCTCCGACGACACCGCCGGCCGCCGGCTCCAAGGCGGGCTCGCTGGACATCCAGCACGTCTACAACAACCCAAGCCGTGGCTACACCACGTTCTGCAAGTCCGACGGGTCGGCCCCGTCGGGCTCGGTGTTCTTCGTCACCAACTCGAACATCCCCAATACCGACGGGAGTGCCTTCGCCTGCGATGAGGCTTATGAGGATGAGATCGCCGGGCTCGCCGCGCCCACCTACGTCCAGGTCCAGGCCCAGGTCCCCGCCTCGGGGAGCCTGGTCAGGGGCGGACTTCAGCATCTCACCGTTCTTTCCACCGGCGCGTTTCTGCCCAACCTGGATGCGGGGGCGTGATGAAGCGCATCCGGGCCCAGGACGGCTTCACGCTGATCGAGGTGCTGGTGGCGGCGCTGATCCTGGTGGTCGGCATCGGGGCCTTGCTGGCGACCTTCAACGCCGCGCGCGCCGTGACCCTGGTTTCCGAGCGTCAGACCTCGATGGCTCACCGCGCCCAGGCCGAGCTCGAACGGATCAAGTCGCTGCCCTACAGCGAGATCGCGCTGACCGGAACCTCGTCCTCGTGGTCGTCCAACGCGTCCGACTACACGTATGTGAGCACACCCAGCGGCGCTTGCCCTACCGCCCCCGCCGGGGCGGCGCCCACCTACCAGCCGGACCACAGCCAAGCCGGATCGACCGCCTGGCCGCTGGCGATCAACGGCTGCACCTACACGCTCAACGGCACCCAGACGACGCTGACCGGGGGGATGATTGCGCCGGTCACCGCGTGGACCGACGGTCGCTTCAGCGGCAACATCTACGACTTCGTCACCTGGTACAGCGATCCGACCTGCAGCCAGACCTCGAGTCCGGGCTCGGCCTGCCCGACCACCAACGACTACAAGCAGGTCACGATCGTGGTCACGCTGACCGGCGCAGCGCAACCGAGCCACCCCGCGATCCTGTCCGCGTTTCTGCCCAATCCAGATCAGAACAGTCAGCAGAACCTGCTTACGAACCCGACCACCCACTGCAACGGGCTCCTGACCCCCTGCACGAATACGCTGACCGGCACGCCGCAGCAGTACTTCCTCTGTGACTCCACGTACTCAAGCTCCTCGTGCGGGCCGCCGCCGTGCACGGGCAACAACCTTCACAACACCCTGGTCAGTGTCCTCGGCCTGGCGCCGACGCCCGACCTGCTGGGCTCGACGCTGCCGACGGGGTCGTGTACGAACGGGGGCGGCACGCCGACGCCGCCGTGCTATGGGCTGAACCTGCTCACGGGGTGTCAAGGGGTGCCGCTGGTGCCGACGGGTAATTCGAGCTGCGGCTCACCTCCCGCCAACAACAACCAGGCCCACTCCTGGGTCACCCCGGCCATCCCCTCCGGCACGACCGTCAACCTGACCGGCAAGGGGAGTCTGACGACGTACATCGAGTCGGCGAGCGGCGTCTCGGTCAACGCGACCGTGTGCCTGGGGATCTATCTCGTCCCGGGCGGGCTGATCGGCACGCTGACCGGCAACCTGCTCTCGACGCCCATCGGGGTCGTCGTATCCGCCAGCGCCACGGCGACAGTCGGCGTCCCCAGCCCCGTGTCCTTCGACTTCAACCTGGGGACCGTCGGCGCCATCTCAAGCCCGACCTTGGGCCCGCTCGGCGTAGTCCTCGGCCTCCCGCGCATCGAGGCCGTGGTATGGGTCGCGGCCAGCGCCAGCACCGACGTCGAGCTGGCCTATGACCAGGCCCAGTTCGCCTCCCAGCTCACGCTGGTGACCTCATGACCGGACGCTCGTGGACGCTCGGCTCCCGGCTGGCGGACGAGCGCGGGATCGCGCTCGTGGTGGCGCTCTCGGTGCTGCTGGTCACGCTGTTGCTGGCCGGGGTCGCGATCGCGGTCGCGGTCGCCAACGACTCGTTCAGCAACCGCGACACCAACGCCACCACGGCCGTCCAAGCGGCCGACGCCGGCGCTCGCACCGCCGAGTACCGGCTCAACGTCTTCCTTCCCGCCGGGAACAACTGCCCCACCCCGACCACCACCGCCGTGGGCTCGGGCGGCGCGCCCAGCGCCACGATCTGCGCGCCGCAGACCGGGACGCTCGGCAACGGGGCCACGTTCACCTACTGGGTCTCGCGCGCTATGCAGACCGGGGACACCTGCGCCGGGCCATCGGTCAGCAGCAGTCAGTCCGCGGTGGAGCAGCGCTGCATCACGGCGATCGGGACCGCGAACGGCATCAGCGCCCGCGTGCAGGAGCGCGTCGCAGCCTACAACTCGACCCCGGTGTTCCCTACCGCGATCTTCGGGACCAAGAGCGTGACGATAAGCAACAACGTCACGATCGTCAGCGACACACAAGGGGATCCGGCGCTGATCGGCACCAACGGCGTGCTCAACGCCGCCCCGAGCGGTGGCGGCAGGACCGTGATCGACGGCTATGCACTGCCCCCGGGAGCCACGCTCAACATCGGTGGCAACGTCACCAACAACGGTCCCACCACTGGGCCTTCAACCCCGTACCCGGTGCCCACGCCATCCTCGACCACGACGTCGCAGAACACCGCCACGGGCAGCAGCTGCGTCGGCGCCTCGCCACAGACGAACTGCGACTACCGGATCGGCAACTGCCCGAGCCTCGCCTGCGACCCCACCTCCGGCAAGGTGACCTGGGACCCGGTCGGGCGGACGCTCTATCTGGACAACAACTCGAGCATCGTCTTGGGCGGCGGCTTCTACAACTTCTGCAGCATCTACATGGGCAACAACGCGGTGGTCACGATCGCACCCCTGGTGAACACGGCGATCTACATCGACTCCCCGGAGGATCCCAGCTCAGGCACGGCTGGCAGCAGCACGAATCCGCCTTGCTCGACGTCGGCCAGCGCCAAAGGCGTCGCCCCCGGCACGTTCACGATGTCCAACGGCTCGACGTTCAACTACGGTTTCTCGGCGCTGAAGGCCCAGGTGTACGTGTACGGGGACCCGTTGGACACGCCGCCCACCAACGCCGTGAGTCTGAACAACACGGCGTCGATCTCGTTCGGCCTCGTGGCGCCGTTCTCGAACGTGACCCTCAGCCCGAGCAACAACTCGCTGTTCCGCGGCGCCATCGTCGGTTACACGGTGACCCTCGGCAACGCCTCGCACTTCACCTACGAGGCCGATACCTCGACACTGCAGAAGGGCTCGCTGGAGCAATTCTTCCGCAGCTACTGGGAGCAGTGCCCGGCGGCGCCGAGCACGGCCGGCGACCCCACCTCGGGCTGCTGAGCCAACTAGGCTTGCCCACCATTGAACCCTAGACGAGGTCCCTTCTTTAGAGGGCTCGCTTCGCTCGCCCCGTTGTTTGCGGTGCTGGCGTGCGTGACGCCGGCATGGGCGAGCCCGGCGCTGCCCCTCGGCCACGCCGGCCGGTGGATCACCGACGCGTCCGGGCGCGTGGTCGTCGTCCACGGAATCAACATGGTCTACAAGCTGCCCCCGTACTACCCGGCAGCCGCCGGGTTCGGTGATGACGACGCCGCGTTTCTCCACGCCATCGGCTTCAACGCCGTCCGCGTCGGCGTGATCTGGAAGGCGGTCGAGCCGCAGCCGGGCTCCTATGACGATTCGTACCTCGCACAGATCGCTGGCACGGTGCGGACGCTCGCCCGCCACGGCATCGTCTCGCTGCTCGACTTCCACCAGGACATGCTCAACGAGCAGTTCCAGGGCGAAGGCTTTCCCGACTGGGCGGTCCAGGCCGGCGGCCTGCTGAATCCTGCCCTCGGCTTCCCCGGGAACTACCTGGCGAACCCGGCACTCGGACACGCGCTCGACCAGTTCTACGCCAATGCCCCCGGCCCGGGTGGTATCGGCTTACAGGACCGGCTCGCGGCTGCCTGGGCCCATGTCGGCACGTACTTTCGTAAGCAGTCCTCGGTGCTGGGCTACGAGCTGCTCAACGAGCCGTTTCCCGGCACGGCATGGGAGCCCTGCGCTCTCCCCAGCGGCTGCCCGGCGTTCGACGCAGAGCTCGCCGCGCTCTACCGCAAGCTCGCCACGGCGATCCGGACCCAGGATCAGCGGTCGCTGATCTGGTACGAGCCGAACCCACTGTTCAACTTCGGACCGGCCACCGCGCTCCCCGGTCTCGGGGACCCGCACGCCGGCTTCTCCTTTCACGACTACTGCCTGGGCGCCAGCCCGCAGGGCTGCTCGACCGAGGCCCCTCCGTTCGCGAACGCGCTCGCCCACGTGGCTGCGACGCACGAGGCGGTGATGATGACCGAGTTCGGCGCCACCAACCTCGTCGGGGACCTCGAGGGGATGGTCGCTCGCGCCGACGCGAACATGGTCCCGTGGCTCGAATGGGCCTACTGCGGCTGCCGGGATCCGACCACCACCGGACCCGGCAACGAGCAGGCGATCGTGATCGACCCGTCGAAGCCACCGACCGGTGCGAACCTGGTTGATCCGACGCTCCACGCGCTCGCGGAGCCGTATCCCCAAGTCGTCGCCGGTACGCCCAGTTCGTGGAGCTACAACCGGACGGCGAACACGTTCAAGCTCGGGTTTTCGACCTCGCGTCCAGCCGGGAGCGGCCGGTTTGGCACCGGGAGCCTCAGCGAGATCGCGGCGCCGCCGCTCGATTATCCCGCCGGCTACGCCGCAGCCGCGGCGGGCGCGGCGATCGTCTCCCCGGCCGGCGCGGGAACGCTGCAGCTGGCGCAGTGCCCGACCGCCACGCAGGTCTCACTGACGGTGGCCCCGTCGGGTCCAAGCGGCGGCAGCTGCCGCGCGCGGCTCCGCGTTACCGTGACGCCGAGGCGCTCCGCCGCGGGACGGCCGACGACGTTCAGGGTGAAAGTCAGGGCCGTGCTCGGGTCGTACAGCGCGCCGCTCCCGGGCGCCACCATCGTGCTCGCCGGGCGCCGCGCGCGGACCGGCCTGCACGGCGGGGCCCGCCTGCGGTTACGGCTCGGGAAGGGGCGCCACACCGTGCTCGCCCGCGCCCCTGGTTTCATCTTCGGACGCCAGCGCCTGATTTCGAGCTAGGGTCGGCGATTCGCCCGGCGCGGCGGCCGGGCCGAATCCCAGCCGCAGCACTGCGCCGCCGCCGGTTGCGTTGGACGCCTGCGCAAACCCTCCGTGTGCCTCGGCCGCCTGGCGCACGATGGCCAGCCCGAGGCCCGAGCCGGGCTTGCCGCGCGCGTCCTTGGCCCGGTGAAAACGGTCGAACACGAACGGCAGGTCCTCCGCCCGGAAGCCAGGACCATGGTCGCGCACCGAGAACACGCCGTCGTGCACCTCCACCTCGATCAGGCCGTCGGGCGGACTCCATTTGCGCGCGTTGTCGAGCACGTTGTTGACCGCGCGCGCGATCCGGTCCGGCTCGCCGCGGACGAGCGTCGGTTCGAGCCGCGCCTCGATCGTGAGCCCGGGAGCCCGGCGGCGCGTGCGCTCGATGAAGCTCTCGACGATCTCATCGAGCCGGACGTCGCCCGGCTCGCCGCCCGGGCGTGCGCCGCGGGCGAGCTCGACCACATCGCCGACGAGCGCGGTCAGCTCATCGAGCTCTTCGATCATGTCCTGGCGAAGCGCCGCGCTGTCGGCCTCCGAGAGCCGGCTCTCCTCGCGGAGCAGCTGCAGGTTCGCCCGGATCGACGCGATCGGCGTGCGCAGCTCATGCGAGGCGTCCGCAACCAAATTCCGCTGCGACTGAAGCGATTGTTCGAGCGCGTCGAGCGTCGCGTTGAACGTCCGCCCGAGCCGCGCCAGCTCGTCGTTGCCCACCACATGAAGCCGCTCGGTCTCGAGCTTCTGCGGCTCGGCCGCGATCGCTTCGGTCTGGCGGGTGAACCGCGCGATCGGCGCGAGCGCCGCACGCGACACGAGCGCCCCGAGCAACGCGGCCAAGGCGATCCCCACTGCCGCGATGATGATCATCAGCACGAGCTCGTGGTTGAGCGTGTGGTCGACTTCTGACAACGGGAGCGCCACTTCGAGCGCACCGATGCGTGGGATCCCTGTCACCATCACGCGGATGTGGGCGCCGGAAACGGTGCGATCCGTGAAGTACTGTCCGTGCCCACTGCGCGCGACCGCCTTCGACCGCGCGTCAACGGGAATTGCCAGCGTCTCGGTAGACCCGCGGCAGGTCGACCCGCTGGAGGTCACAAGCTGTGCGAAACCGGCCGCCCCACCGAAGGCGGGAGTGGTGGGACCATTGACGTCGAGTCCATCGTCGCAGTCGCCGACGTTGAAGAAGCCGTGCCCTCCGCCGGGCGCAAACGGACGCCGGCCGCCGGCCGCGCCCCCACCGTTGCCGGGCTCGCCGGCGTCATGCGGAGGGGGCTGCAGAATCCGGGCTGTGATCTGGCGCAGCTGACTGTCGGTCTGGCCCCGCAGTTCCGAGCGTGTCCCCGCGTACGACGACACCGACACTGCGAGCACGGCGAGCGCGACGGCGACGCCGGCCGCGATCCCCATCCGTGTCCTCAGGCTCATTCCGGCTCCCGCAGCGCGTACCCGACGCCGCGCACGGTGTGGATCACCGCCCGGGCGCCTGCGTCCTCGAGCTTGCGGCGCAGGTAGCCGACGTAGACGCGCAGGGCGTTCGACGTCGGGCCGAAGTCGTATCCCCACACGCGGTCGTAGATCAGGCTGTGGGGCAGCACGCGCCGGGGATTGAGCATCAACAGCTCCAGCAGCTGGTACTCGGTTCGCGTCAGCTCGATGAACTGCTCGCCGACCACGACGCCGTGCCGCGCCGGGTCGAGCTTCAGGTCCTCGAACGTGAGACCGCCGTCGACGTCGCCCTCCGCGCCGGCACGGCGCAGCAGCGCCCGCAGCCTTGCCTTCAGCTCATCGATGTCGAACGGCTTCACGAGATAGTCGTCGGCGCCGGCATCGAGCCCGTCGATCCGGTCAGAGACGGTGTCGCGGGCGGTCAGCATCAGCACCGGCACGCGGTTTCCTTCGCGGCGCAGCAGCCGGCAGACCTCGAGGCCGTCGATATCCGGCAGCCCGACGTCCAGCACTACCGCATCCGGAACGGCACCGTTGACCTCGGCCAGCGCCTCGGATCCGGTTTCCGCGAGGCGGATCTCGTACCCGGACAGCGACAGCGCCCGGCGCAGCACGTCGCGCAGTGCGCGATCGTCGTCGACGACAAGCAACCTCACGGGGCTATTGTCGTCGCTGCTGCCACGGCGCGCGAGCGATTCCTACACAGGGCTTACGCGCCTTCGCGGTGAGCTATGGCGCCGACGTGCGCTCGCGCAGCACGGTGCCGAGGATCCCGTTGACGAATTTCGGTGCGTCGACGCCGCAGAACCGCTTCGCGGTCTCGACGGCCTCGTCGATCGCGCCCTCGGGCGGAATTGCCTGCTCCCCGGGGAGCTCGCCGGCGTACAGCAACTCCGCGAGCCCGACACGGAGGATCGACCGTTCCAGCGGGGCGATCCGCTCCAGTGCCCAGCCGCTGGCGTGCCTGGAGATCAACTCGTCCAGCTCTGGCTGCCGGTCGCGAACCAGTTCGGCCAGCGCGCGGGTGAAGGCGTGCACGTCGCGCGGGAATGTCTCCTCCAGCGGCCGGCTGAGCAGATCACTCTGGTACAGCGCCCACACCGCTGCACGGCGCTGCTCGGTCCGTCTGGCCATCAGCGCCCGATCGGCACTAGGCGCGGCTGACGTATTCGCCAGACCGCGTGTCGACGCGCACGACGTCGCCGATATTGATGAACAGCGGCACTTGGACCCGAGCGCCCGTTTCCACCACTGCCGGTTTGTTCCCACCTCCGGATGCCGTGTCCCCACGAAGACCCGGCTCGGTCTCGGTGACTGCGACGTCGATGGCGCTTGGCAGCTGTACGTCAGCGGGCTCATCGTCGATGTAGAGCACCTCGAACTCCTCGGACTCCTTCATCCACTGGAGCGAGTCGGGGATCGCCGATTCGGGGATCACGAGCTGCTCATAGGTCTGGGTGTCCATGAAGTGCGCGTCTGAGCCGTCCCGGTACAGGTATTGGAGCCGGTGGACCTCGGTCCGGACCGAGCGGAACTTCTCACCGGCGCGGAACGTGCGATCGATCACCGCGCCGTCACTGGCCCGACGCAGCTTCGTGCGCACGAACGCGCCGCCCTTGCCGGGCTTCACGTGCTGGAACTCGATGATCTTGAAGACGGTGCCCTCAACGTCGATGTGGTTCCCGTTTTTGAATTGGTTCGTGGAAAGCACGACGCGCCAGTGTAGTCAGGCAGTCTGGGTCGCGACGACGGGCTAATCGGTGACGATCAGCCGCTTGGAGACCGAGGTCAGCACGTCGGCACCGTTGTCGGTCGTGACGACGAGGTCTTCGATCCGGACGCCGAAACGGCCGGGCAGATAGATCCCGGGCTCGACCGTGACAACGTTCCCGGGGGCGAGCACGTCCTCCGAGCGTTGCGACAGCCGCGGCGCCTCGTGGATGGCCAGCCCGACCCCGTGGCCGAGGCCATGGCCGAACTCCCCTCCGTGTCCGGCCGCGTCGATCACATCCCGCGCGACGGAGTCGACCTCGCGGCCGTCAGCACCCGACTTGACGGCGCCGAGGCCGGCGAGCTGGGACTCGAGGACGAGCTCGTAAATCTCCCGTGCCTCGTCGCTCACCTTGCCGGCCGCGACCGTCCGGGTGCAATCCGAGCAGTAGCCGTCGAGCTCCGCGCCCCAGTCGACGACGACTATGTCGCCGCTCCGGACCTCGACCTCGCGGGGCTGCGCATGCGGTAGAGCCCCATGCGGGCCGGCCGCGATGATCGGCGGGAAGCTGGCCCGCTCCGCGCCGCGCCGGCGCATGTCGAACTCCAGCGCGATGGCCAGCTCGCGCTCGGTCCGGCCGACCAATCCGTCGCTGATCAGCCGCTCGAAGGCGGTGTCCGCCAGCACGGTGGCGGCGCGGATGAGCTCGATCTCCTCCGGCTCCTTGACCGCTCGCAGGCGCTCGACCAGACCGGTGGTGGCCACCAGCTCCGCTCGGCCCTCGAGCAGCTCGGCGAGCCGGGCGTGGGCGCGCACCGATGTGTGCGCGGCCTCGAACCCCAGCCGCCTCGCGCCGTCCGGGAGCGCCTGGGCGACCGCCTCGACCAGGTCCTGCGGGGCGCGCCGGCGCTCGAACGACGGATCGACCTCCTCGGCGGCCTGCTCGACGTAGCGGAAGTCGGTGATGAAGGTGCGCGTCTGGGGTCCGATCAACACCAGCCCGTTGCTGCCGCTGTAGCCGGTCAGGTAGCGGACGTTGACCAGCTCGGTGACGAGCAGTACATCGACCTCCGCCTCTCCCAGCAGCTCGGCCAGCCGCTCGCCCCGCGCCTTCATCCCAGCTCCCGCTTGAGCAGCTCGAGCGCGTCGTCGTACCCGTCCGGGCCTTTCCCCGCCACACAGCCGATGCACAGATCGCGAATCACCGAATGTCGCCTGAAATCCTCTCTCGCGTCGATATCCGAAAGATGTACCTCGACCGCCGGCAGCCCGGCGAGCTCGAGTGCATCGCGGATCGCGTACGCGTAGTGGGTCCATGATCCAGGATTCAGGATCAGACCGTCGGCCAGGCCTTCGAGCCGGTGCAGATGCTCGACGAATTCGCCCTCGTGGTTGGTCTGGAAGAAGCGCGTGGTGAGACCGAGCTCGGTGGCGCGTCGGTCGATCCGCTGCTCGAGCTCGACCAGCGTCAGCGACCCGTAGTGCAGCGGGTCGCGCCGTCCGAGCTGGTCGAGGTTGACGCCGTGCATCACCTCGATCCGGTTGTTCAGCGTCACGTCGCTCATCGGGACAACTCTCGCACCGCGGCGGCGAGCGCGGGGCCATCGATCTCGCAACCCGGGCGAACCGCGCCCGGTGCGTCGACCAGCACGAACGGGACGGGACCGGAGCCCACCCGCTTCTTGTCCTTTTCGGTCGCCAGCACGATCTCGTGCGGGTCCGTGTCATCGAGCGTCGTCGGCAGCCCTTGCGCCGCCAGCAGCTCTTTCACCTCGGCCCGCAAATCGCCCTGGCCGGACAGCCGCAGCGCCGCCAGCAGCCCGAGCGCAACCGCTTCGCCGTGCCGGTAGCGGGCGTAGCCGGTGACCGTCTCGATCGCATGGCCGACGGTGTGCCCCAGGTTCAGCACCTGCCGGAGCCCGGCGTCGCGCTCGTCCCGGGCGACCACGCGGAGCTTGGTCAACACGCACGCGGCCACGAGGCCCGGGTCGGTCGCGTCGGCCCCGGAGCGGACCCGCTCCCACAACGTGCCCCCGGCGATCAGCGCCGTCTTGACGACCTCGGCGTAGCCCGCGGCGAGCTCTTCGCGCGGGAGCGTCGCGAGCGCGTCGGTATCGGCGATCACGGCGCTCGGCTCGTGGTACGCGCCGACGTAGTTCTTGGCCTCGGCCAGGTCGACCCCGGTCTTGCCGCCGTAGGCCGAGTCGACCTGCGCCACCAGCGTCGTCGGGACCTGCACGTAGCGGACGCCCCGCTGGTAGGTGGCGGCGCAGAACCCGGCGAGGTCGCCGACGACGCCGCCGCCGAGCGCGACCACGAGGTCCGCCCGCGTCAGCCCGCCCCGGGCCAGCTCCGTCCACACGATCTCCGCATGCGCGACCGTCTTGGACTGCTCGCCGGGCATCACCGAGACACGTCCGGCGAGCGGTTCGAACACGTCTCCGTACAGCGAGCCCACGCGTCCGTCCGTGACCAGGAAGCGGCGGCCGTCGACGTGCGCGGGCCAGAACGGGCCGGCGTCGCCCCCGCCGAGCAGCCCCGGGCCGATGTATGCCGCGTAGTCGGCGCCGCTGCTCACCGCCCACAGCACCCGGCAGCCATCCGGCACGCCGCGAAGCGACGCGAGCACAGCCCCCATCGCCTGCGAGCGCTCGGCCGGGACGATCACGTCGGCGATCGCCTCGTAGATCGGCTCGCGCTCTGCATGGAGTCGCTCGAAAGCCTCGCGGTCGCGAGCCAGTGGCCGGGCAGGGCCGCGGGCGCGCGCCCACGCGAGGTCCGGGTGGACGTCGAGCCAGATCACCGTATGCCGTCGGAGCGCACCCCGTACTCGCTCCGAGGTGACCGCACCGCCGCCGAGCGCGAGCACGGTGTTGCCTGGGTCGTCGAGCAGCTCGAGGGTGATCTGCTCCTCTGCCGCGCGGAAGGTCGCCTCGCCATCGCGCTCGAAGATCTCCGAGATCGGCTTGCCGAGCCGCTGTTCGAGGACGGCATCGACATCAACGGCGGTGGCGCCCGGTCCGAGCGCGTCGGCGGCACTGCGAGCGGCGGTCGTCTTCCCGGCCCCCATGAAGCCGATGCAGACGATGGTCACCGCGGCTTGTATCCGATCCGCCGCTGGTAGGCCTCTAGGGCCGCGCGGGTGTCATCGATGTGGTCGCCGCCGAACTTCCGGCGGTAGGCATCGGCCAGCACGAAAGCGACCATCGCCTCCCCCACCACGCCGGCGGCGGGGACCGTGCAGGAGTCGGTGCGCTCGCGGAGCGCCTCGGCGGGCTCGTGGGTAGCGATGTCGACGGAGCGCAACGGCTTGGTCAGGGTCGGCAGCGGCTTCATCGAGCCACGGATGACGAGCGGGTCGCCGGTCGTCATCCCGCCTTCAAGCCCGCCCGCGCGATTGGTCTCACGGTAGTAGCCGCGTTGCTCGTCGTAGAAGATCTCGTCGTGGGCTTGGGAACCGGGCAGCCCGGCGACCTCGGCCCCGTCTCCGATCGAGACCGCCTTGATCGCCTGGATCGAGAGCAATGCCTGGCCGAGCCGGCCATCGAGCCGCTCCCCCCAGGAGATGTGCGAGCCGAGCCCGGGCACGAGGCCGAAGGCCCGCACCTCGAACACGCCTCCGAGCGATTCGTTCTGCTTGCGCAGCCGGTCGATCTCGGCGACCATCGCCTTCGTCGCTTCCGCGTCCAGGCAGCGGACCGGCGACTCATCCACGTGGTCGAAGTCGGCCGGCCCGAGGTCGTCGCGCCGCGGCGCTACGACGCTCGTGATCTGGATCACATGGCTGAACACGGTCACCCCGAGGGCGTCGAGGAACGCCTTGCACAAGGCCCCGCCGGCCACCCGCGCCGCGGTCTCGCGCGCGCTTGCCCGCTCGAGGATGTCCCGGACATCGCTGAGCCCGTATTTCTGCGTGCCGACGAGGTCCGCGTGCCCGGGCCGAGGGAGGTGTACCTCCGCGGTGGCGGCCTCCACCGGCCACGGGTTCATCCGCTCTTCCCAGTTCGCGTAGTCGCGGTTGACGACCTGCAGGGCGATCGGGCTCCCGAGCGTGCGGCCGTGGCGGACCCCGCCGGTGACCGTGACTTGGTCGCGCTCGATCTTCATCCTCCCGCCGCGCCCGTGCCCGAGCTGGCGCCGCGCCAGGTCTCGGTTCAGGGCGTCGCGGTCGAGCTCCAGCCCGGCCGGCAGTCCTTCGACGATGCACGTGAGGCCAGGCCCGTGCGACTCGCCAGCGGTTGTCAGGGTCAGCGCCACAAGGCGCATTAGGTTACGGACCGGCCGTGCTCAGCAGCCGTTCGTATCAGAGCTGGAGTTCTTCAGGGCGGTGACCGACGTGTCGCATTCGATGTACTGCTCCACCCGGTAGAAGTTCGAGCCCGTCTCGAGCGGATAGTTGCCGATGTCAAGATCCTGGCTGATCGCGCTCGCCCGGATCGAAACGTTGTCGCCGATGATCGATCCGTCGAACGCGCCGGCCACCCCCAGCGTGCACGGGCCGAGCAGGTTGACGACGCAGTTGCCCAGATCGACCGAGACCGCGGAAGACGGCGCGTAGACGACCATCCCCTCCGTGGCGATGGTGGGCACCGCCACCGTGCATTTGCCCAGGACGGAGAGCGTGCAGGTGGCGCCGTCACCGATGGTGACGGTCGTGCCGTTGGCGACCCCGTTGCCGGCGACGTAAATTTGGAGCGCGCTCGGGTCAAGCACGCCGGCGACGCCGT
The DNA here is from genome assembly GCA_963794825.1 of uncultured Solirubrobacterales bacterium. Lineage (GTDB taxonomy): Bacteria > Actinomycetota > Thermoleophilia > Solirubrobacterales > Solirubrobacteraceae > Palsa-465. The sequence continues at coordinate 392,117 of CAWCFB010000001.1, read as the reverse complement.
TCACCGACCCGGTCAAGGCGTTGTTGATCCCCGGGGTAGCGACGAAGTTCCCCGCCGGGGACACACCGCTGCACTTGCTCGGGGGCAGGATGAAGATCCGGACCGGCTGCGTCGAGGTTGCGGAGGTGTTGATCGTGCCCCCGGTCGCATTGAAGTTGCAAAACACGTAGTCGCCGGCGGCAAAAGTGGCGGTTCCGCTGGTGAGCGAGAACGTGTCGTTAGCTGGGCTGTAGGTGCCGCTGCCGGTAATTCCGCTCGCGCACGCTGAGCACGTCGTTGCCGTGGCCTGCGGCGCCGGGCGCTGGATGTAGCAGCTCGTGCTGGGCGAGTTGACCGAGCAGCTTCCGCTCAGGGTCACCTTATTGGCTGTCGTCACCCCGTTGCTCGAGTTGAACGAGGTGGCGGCAAATGTGGCGGCGACCGTGCTGTTGGACACGTTGACGCCGGCGGCGATCGTCGGCCAGGTCAGCTGACCGCCCGCCGAGAGGTCGCCGTTGATCGCCACGGCGCCGAGTCCGAGCGCGCTCAACCCGCTGACCGTCACGTTCCCCATCCCCTCCACCGCCTGCAGCGGCCCCGTGGGCTGGAGGTTCGCCAGCTCGCGCGAATAGACGTTCGCGGACGGTGCCGGCGTCGTGTTGCAGCTCGACGCGGTGCTCGAATCGCATCCGATCGACACGATCTGCGGGAACTCCACGACCGAGCCGTACCCCGAACCGCCGACCTCCTTCTTGTTCGAGAGAACCTCCGCCTCGTCATACGCGTGGTGGTCGAGCGCCGTCCAGGAGTTCGAAGTGATCGGGGTGCCACCGCTGTTCAGCCCCAGCGGACACACTCCGGCCGAGCTCGCGTACGCGCTCAGGCCGGTGATCTGGAGGCTGACGTTGAACTGCGGGACGATGCAGTCGACGAATCCGGTCAGACCGAGCGGGCCGCCGGTGAAGTTGTAGCTCGCCGCCACGTTCGCGTCGGATTGGTCATACAAGAGGCGGCGAACACCGGCGTCCGCAGCCTGCTGGGCACGGGCGACGCGAGCCTGACGGGTGGCCGATTGCCGGGTCACGAGCGCGCCCGTGACCGCCGCGGTGGCCACCAGCAGCCCGATCAGCACGAGCACGAGCACGACGATCATCACGTAACCGTTTTCCGAGTGACTCCGCTGCCGCCCGCTCATCATCCGATGCCCGCCCCCAAGTTGATTCCGATTGCCGTGGTCGGCGTATTGCTCGGCGTCGGGTTCGTAAACACGGTGGAGACGTAGACCGGCGAGTTCTGGGCGGCGTCCTGGCGCGCCGACGGGGACGGCACCACCGCGACGATGACCCGGCGGCCATCCGCGCAGGCGGTGCTCGAGGCGGTGCTGGTCGGAAACGAGCAACCCGAGACGGTGTTGCCGCTCACCGTGGGGCAGCCACCGAGCGTGCTCGTGCACCCGACGTAGGTGTCGGTCACGTAGGTGTCGACAGTCGCGGTCCCCGACCCCACGGCGACGTTCGTCTGGGTGGGCGTGACGAAGCCTCCGCTGAGGATCTCGAGCGGCTCGATCACCGCGAAGCTCGCGTTCGTGCAGCCCGTCCACGTCGGCGTTCCGGTCACCGCCCCCTCGCTCGTGTTGTCGTAGTTCGTTTCGATCGCGAACCCCTCATTGCTCGGGCCGCAGCCGGTTGAGCCGACCGCGAAGTAGTTCGGGTCGAGCTGCACGTTCCCATCTGAGGACAGCGTCGCGCTCGACGCGGCACTGGGAGCGCCGCTCATCGCGAGGGCGGCAAACCCCTTTGTCTTGACCTCGTTCCGGATCGCCTCGATCTGCTGGTCGGCGACCGCGATCAGCGCCGTCTGCCTCTGGCCGGCCAGTGAGCTCCGGTTGCCGGTGACGAACAGCGTCGCGACCGAGCCGACCACCAGCGCGAGACAGAACACGGCGACGATCACCTCGATCATCGTGAACCCGTCCTCGTGCCGTGTCATGTCTGGTTCCGCAGATCGACGGCGGTCTGGATCACGATTGGATTCGAGGCGCCGGTGAACTTTGCGTTCGGCGTGGCCTTGTATTGATTGGCGTCAAGCTGGCTTGTGACCTGGACGTCGATCGTGATTCCCAGGTAGTTCGGCGTCGTTATCGGCGGGGTCAGGGAGGCGCCGGCGAGATTCGTGAAGGCGATCGACTCGAATCCGACCAACCACGTCTGCGTCGCCGCGCCGATCGTCCGGGTGCACCGCCCCGGCGAGCTCGTCGTGCCCGTGCAGCTCCAGGTCACTGTCTCAGGCGTGGTGTCGCTGCCCGGCGTCGGGATCGAAAAGCTGAAACTCGTCGTCGTCCCCGAGGTCGTGATCGTCAGCGCCTGCGCGCTCGAGTTCTCGGTGGTGGTCATCGACTGGCGGAGATCGCGGACGAGCTGCTGCACGGCCGCTTCGGCGTTGCGCGTCGCGACGGCGCGGCTTGCCACGGCGTTGCTCTGGTGCAGGGTCGTGACCATGAACACCAGTCCTGCGCTGAGCACGATCAAGCCGAGCACCATCGCGACCATCAGCTCGACGAGCGTCAGGCCGTCCTCGGATCGGAGCCGCTGAGCCATCCGGCTTACCCCCGCGCTAGTACTGGCCGGCGACGTCGACGGCGACGTGGGCTCCGCCGGCCCCGACGAGCGCGAGCCGGACCGTCAGCGCCACGTGGTGCAGGTGCAGAAGACGCGTCACGATCGCCGACGGGAGGTGCAGCCGCAGGTGGATCGTGCCGGCCTTGAGCCCGGTCACGGTCCCCCGTCCGATCACGACCTTCGACCCGGCCCCGTGCCTGATGTGCGCCCGGCTGGCCGCCGCGCGGGAGATCGACACCGTGGCGATCCCGTCGGCAGTCTGGGTCGTGGTGACGGCCATGGCCAGACCCTTCCGCAGCGCACTGGTCAGGCTCTGCGGCATCAGCGACAGGCGCGCGTGGAGTCCCTGGGGGGCCGAGCCCGATCCGGTTGCGGCGGCACCACTCACAACCATCGTCTGGCTGAAAGTCGCGGTGTTGCCGCCGCGGTCCTTCACACCGAGGGTGACGGTGTACGTGCCGCCGTGGGCGTAGGTGTGCTCGACGCTTGGGCCGATGGCGAAGCTGCCATCGCCGTAATTCCAGAAGTACTGAAGCTTCGGCACGATCAGCGTCGACGAGGTGACCGATCCATCGAACTGGACCAGGTCGCCTGGGTCGACCGTGCTCGGGACGACGAACCTGGGCTGGAGCGCCACCCCGAGCGCGCATTGCGGGACGTCGGGATCGGTGTCGATCACACCCCCGTTGTTGAACGCCGGGGGCAGCTGGTAGGGGTTCTGGGCGCTGCTGCCGACGATCGCCTTGTCGGTCTCGGGCAGGTTCGGCACGCCGCAGCTCCCGTTGTCGTCGATCTCCCAGGCCGGGCCCGCCGGGCCAGCCGCTGCGTACCAGCCATTGAGGTCTGGGTTCACGATCGCCGCCATTTCAGACTCGCTCAGCGGAACCACCAGCTGTGCACCGGCGACGACTGGCCCATCGTCCGCCGGAGCGTTGCTCGCCGCCTTCACGCCTCGGTCACAGCCGGTACCCGAGGTCCACGGCTGCACCACGTACGGCACGTCGTGTCCCTGCGCGTCGACGACGAAGGAGTGGTACGAGCAGAAAGCGGCCGCTGAGGCCGAGTTGGCCGAGCACATGTCGGCGGCGCCGTCAAGGCAGACGTCGACGCCCTGCGGGAGCAGCACCACGAGGAGCGGGGAGTAACCGGACGTAACGTGGTCTGCCAATCCAGTGTTCCCCAGGTCGAACTTCAACTCGCTCTGGATGTCGGCGTCCGTCAGGCACACGGGGTCGCCCTGAACGGTGCAGCTGCCGCTGGGATTGTTGCCTTCACCTATCCCGGTCGTGTTGCCGAACTGGCAGGTGTAACCCCCTGGATTGCCAAGATCGATGCAGCCACCGCCGTACTTCGACAGGTTCTGCGCCCGGCCGCCGGAGTCCTGGTATTGCGTGGTGACCGCGTATGGCGACGTCAACGTCCCGCTGCCGTCGGCCACGTCTTTCAGAAACTGCTCCTCGTAATCTCGAGTGTCAGCCCAGGACGTCCGGTTCGGATCCCAGGTGAGCGCGAAGGTTTCGTTCGCGTGGATCACGGGGCCGCCGTGGTCACACAGACCGATGGATGGAAGTAGGTGCAGGTCAGGTGTGAGGAACGGATCACAGGGCGAGACCGCTGTCGTCCCGTCCGTCACGCCCTTGGGCAGCGAACTCCCGGGAATCAGCGCGACACCGGCGGTGGTTCCCCCATCGGTGACGACAACCGCCTGAGCCGCGCCGGCAGCGCCAAGCGTGGCGATGAGCGTCGTCAGCAAGAGCGTCAGCGAACGGCGCATCAGTGACCTCCAAAGGAGAGGTTGCGAAGGTCGAGGACCGCGCCGACCCGCGGCACATACCTGAACAGCGACAGCGCCGGTGATTTGTCGGTGGAGAGAAGGCGCCGCCCGGCTTTGGATTCCTTTTTGCGCAAGCGCATCGCAGCGGCGGCGGAGCCATGCCGGTGCGCTGTGATCCCGGTGACGGCAAACCGGACCACGGAAGCGGCGCCCGCGCGCGTCACGGACTCGGTCTGGTTCGGGGCGATCGAGAGGATCTCGCAGTCGACCCGCCCGGGCAGGCACTGACCGCGACCTCGGACCATGGCGCCGGGTTGCACCGCGAACAGCACGCGCTTGCCGCCCTTCAGCACGCCGAGCTCGACGAGCAGCGGATCGTTGCGATCAGGAAGGACGCTCAGTCGCTCGAGCGCGGGAATCGAGGCGACGCCGCCAGAGGGCCTGGTGATCGAGAGCGCGATGTCGTAGGACTGGCTGTCGGTGAGACCGCTCGGGGCTCTCGGCGCCGGGGTGGTGTTGGGCGTGGTCGTGGTCGTCGTCGAGGACGGGGTCGTCGCCGGAGACGGGGTCGGGGTCGTGGTCGAAGTCGTCGAAGAACCCGGTGTGCCGCTGCCCGAGGGCACTGTCGGGCTCGTCGGAGTCGTGCTGGTCGTCGCGATCGCCGGCGCGGCCTGCTGCTTGAACGGATCCCGGGCGCGACCGTTCAGTTTTGAGTGCGCCGGCGGGTTCTCCACGCTGATCACCGGGATCCCGGGGCCGTTGCTCGCCGAGGCCTGCGCCGGCGGGATCGATGCCGGGGCCGGGTTCGCCGTGGTCGACAGGAGCACCGGGATGCCGACGAGCGCAACCAAGAGCGCTGCCGCGAACGGCCACAGCCGTCTGTCGCGGAGATCCCTAAGTGCATCGCGCAGAATCGTCATCGCGATCACGGGGTCACGGTCGCCGCCGGCGGCGCGGTCGACCCGGTGGACGCGGAGGACGAAGCAGTCGAGACGGGATTGCTGGACGCGGCTGGCCCCACCTGGGTGGCTCCGTTCAGCAGACCCTCGCTGGCCGGCACCAGGTACGTCGTCGCGGAGATCGTCGCGCTGATGTTCGGGAAGCCGGCCGCTGAGGGGCCTAGGCTGACCGCGTTCAGACTCATCAGCCGGCCGCTGACCGCCAAGCCCTTATTCGTCACGACCACGAAGCGCTGGAGCTTGTTGAAGAAGCTCGACAGGTGGAAGAAGTTGCCGTTGAAGGTGAAGGTGAACGGCTCGATCGGGAAACCGGCCGGACCGACCGTCGCCCCGGGCGGGAGCGTCGCCGTCGCGGATTGCCCCGCGCTCGCCGAGGTGGCCGGCGCTGACGTCGGCCCGGAGGCGGGGTTCAGCACGAGCGATCGGAAGTCGACGCCCGTCACGTTGGCGGCGTGCTGGAGCTGAACGATCAGCGACGGGACGTTGTCGTCCGCCGGCACCGCCTCGCCCAGCCGAGCGATCGTCGCGTAGTCGGCCGCGAACTCGCTCTTGGCCGCCAGCCCGGCGGCCACCTGCTGGCGTGCCTGGTCGAGCTGCGACTGTGCGCTGGCGATCTGGTTGCCCAGCTTCGACGCCTGGTCACGCTTGGGCTGGATCACGAGCAGCCACACCGCCACGATCGCCACCAGCGACACCACGATCCCGATCACCTTGCGGTCGCGCGCCGTCATTTCTGGCCCTGCGAGGTTGGCTTGGTCGTAACCGTCTTCGCCGCCGTTCCTGGCGTGGCGGGGGAGGTCGGGCTCGCCGTGGCGCTCGTCAGACCGGTGGCGCCGGCGCCCGGAAGTGGCGAGAAGAACACGACGATGTCGAACGCCGGAGCATTCGACCCGCAGCCTGGAGCGCCCGAAGCCGAGGAGCCCGACACAGCCGCGCCACTCTGCGCCCCTGCGCTCTTGATCGAGTCGCCGAGCGTGACCCGGGTGACGCCGTTGATCAGCCGCAGCCGCGACATCAGCCGCGCAACATCGTCCTGGGTGTTCGTGCAGCCGGTCAGCTCGAAAGCGGGTGAACTAATGTCCCCCCTCAGCGTGGAGGAGCCGCTGGACCCGCCGCTGACGGACGCGCCGGGCGCGACGCTGCCGAACAGCGACTGGAGCGAAGTGTTGGCCGGGACGACCTTCGACAGATCGGAGAGCGCCGCATGCCAGTCGAAGCGCGCCGTCGCGATCGTCTGAACCGTCTGCTCGCGAGCCCGCGCCAGCGAGGCAAACTGCACGTAGTTGACAAACCGGGTGGCCTCCGCGCGCTCCTGCGCGGCCTGCACCTGAAGGGTCGCGATCTTCGCCTGGCGCTCGGAGATCGTGTTGTTCGTGAGCACGTACACGGTCATCAACAGGACCGCAACTGCGAGTCCGGCGATGATCAGGTACGCCGGGCCGCCACGGGAACGACCGCCGCGAGCCCGAGCGCCGCGCCGGGAGTCGCCCGGGATCAGATTTACGGCTCTCACGCCGGCACCTCTTCGGTGGTCAGGCCGGCGGCGACGGCCAGGCGGCCGGCGTCGGCGCCGCCGGCGCCCGCGCGCGACTCGGCTACGGCGCCCACCTCGAGCGGGATCGCCAGCTCGTTTGCGAGCTGGTCCGAGAAGCCGGGAATGGCCACGGCCGGACCGGTCAGCACTGCCCGCTGCACGGAGTTCGCCCCCTCCTGCATGGTGTAGTAGTCGAGTGAGTTGCGGACCTCGTCGGCGATCCGCCCGACCGCATCCGTGAGCACGTGGCGGGCCTCAAGGACGATCTCCGGATCGCCGTCGACATCGTCGATCGGCATCAGCAGGCCGACGTGACGGAGCCAGCCGTGAGCGTGCTCGAGGGTCAGGCCCCGGCGGCCGGCGAGGTCTTCCGCCATCGACTCGGCGCCGTGCCCGACGACGCGTGTGAACACGCAAGTGGTTCCTACGGCCACCGCCAGGTTCGTGATTCCTCCCACGCTGATGTACAGCGCCGCGTCGGCGTCGCCGGGGCGGTGGAGCGCGCGGATCATCGCGAAGGCCGACAGATCGATTCCGGCTGGGCGCAGACCGGCGCGCCGCGTCGCCTCCAACAGCTTGTCGATCATGTCGCGGCGGGCGGCGACGACCACGACGCGCGTCCGCGGGCCGTCCGGTGTTTCAACGATTCCGAGCGAATGGTGCTCGAGCACCGCCTGCTCGAGCGGCATCGGGATGCTCTCCTGAGCTTGGAACCGAACCGCGGAGGCCAGCTCCTTCTGATCGTTCATCGGCGGCAGGTGGAGCGTGCGCATCACGATCCGCTGGCTGGCCACGCCGATGCGCACCCGGCGGCTCAATTTGTTCGACGCGAACAGCGTGCGCAGGACCCCGGAGAGCGTGTCGATGTCCTCGACCTCACCCTCGCGTACGACTCCGGCCGCGAGCGGCGCCACGGCCGCGCGTTCGATCGCGATCCGACCCGGACGCGACTCGACGGCGGCAACGTAGCCGGGCTCGATGTCCAAGCCGATAACTGTCTTCCCTGCGGCGTGTCCCATGACCTCCCCACCTTTGTCGGCTCGACGTTCGTTCGGGTTGAGGGTGTCCAGGCCCACCTGGACGGTTTCCCTTCGCCGTCTGGACGGAAGTGGACGGTTTACGCCGCCACCGCGATAGGTTCGGGGCGGTGGCCCCACACTGGCGACCCCTTGTGTAATGTCAGATCAGTCGCGAGCCGACCCAGTGCCAGGTCGCGAACTGCACCGTGCAAAACATGAGCATTGCGATCAAGACGACCAGCAAGGGCCGCAATGCGTGCCGCCGGAGCGCCCAATCCGCAGCCCACATGAACAGCGGAAACACTACGCTGGCGTAACGGTCGAAGTCCTTCAGCGGATCCGCGATCGGGGGGTCCGTCAACGGCATGAGCAGTGCTAGCGCGGCGTACGCGCCGTACGCAATTGGCAGCCGCCTGAATACACCGACCAGCGCGACGATCGAGAGCCCCAGGACCCCGGCCTGCAACAGCTCCTCGCCCGTGAACGCGCTCGTGCCGGCTCCGGTAACGGCCTGCACCAGCTCATTGCCGGCAGCCACAATGCCGTGCCAGGCCCCGACAAACGGAAGCGTGAGCTGGCGGTGCCAAAAGCGCTCTTCCGCGAGGGCCGTTGCGTCAGGACCAAAGCCCTGGATGGCCAGGGATAACAACCAGCAACCGGCAGCGGCGGGGATCAGCGCCGTCCAGCCGATAGCCGGCGCCAACCGGTACCGCGGCCACCAGCGTCGGGTCACTACTGATCGTCGGCCGTCCTCGCGCGGACCGTAAAGGAAGAGCAGCACGACCGGTACGACCAGCAGGACGCCCTCCACCCGAGTGAGGGCGGCGAGGCCGCCTAGCGCCCCAGCGAGCGCCCATCGTCCCTGCCTCGCCGCATAGATCGTCCCAACCGACAGCAGCAAGAAAAGAGACTCGGTGTACACGGCCGAGAGGAACAAAGCCATCGGCCCGAATGCGACTAGCAGCACCGTGCCGCGAGCAGTGTCCGCGCCGAGCTCGAGCTCGGTCAGCCTACGAAGCAGGATCAAGGCACCAAGCAGAGATGCCAGGGAGATCGCGACCCCACCCGCCGCTAGCGAGCCGGTGAAAAAGGATGTGAAATGGACGAGGAGTGGATAGAGCGGATAGAACGCCGTCGCTTGAGCACTCACATAGCCGTGCTTGGCGATCATCAGGTACCAGATCGAGTCCCACCGCACGGCTGGGGCCATGAACACGTTGCCGACCGATCCGAACGAACTTGAGACGCTGTGCGGGTCGAACGCGTGAATGGCACCGACTCGCGGTCCCCAGCGCCAAGACCCCTCCACATCCAACGAGCCAGATCAGGATCCGGGATACGACGAACGCGAACATGACAGCGTCACCGCTTCGAAGCAGTTGCCGGAGAGGCAGCATCCGCCCTTCGGCGGGCGCGTACACCGAGCCCGTTGTCATCGGCCCCAAGAGGGAAGTGCGACTGGCACGGCGGCCGGGACGCTAACCGCGCCCGCGATCACCGCTGGCGCGGGTTCTGAGAACAGCGACGCGTTCAGCAGACGGCAGCGCCCAGATCACGTAGAGGAACGCCCAGTAGTCGGCCGACAGCTGGAGGCCGATCATGATCGCGGCGGAGATCGCCGCGACGTCGGACGCGATCCGCCGCGAGCGACGGGTCGCGACGGAACCGCACACGATGCGCCGGCGATCAGCGCAAGCACCGCCGGCCTGCGCGAGCGGCTGCAGCCCATCGATCCCGAGCGACCGACCAGAGCGACTGCGGCGAGCCGCGTGAGAACTGGAACGAGATCGCGTGCAGCATCGCGCGAGGACCGCCGCTCCCGCCCAGGGCGACGAGCAACGCGAGCATCGCCGCGGACACGCTGCACAGCGCCGCGATGGCACCAGCGAGCCGTTTACCGCGCAGCGGTGCGAGCCACACCGGTATCAGGGCAAACGGTGCGAGCTTGAACCAACCGGCCGCGGCCAGGCACCCCGTCGACGCCACAGGCCGGCGCCAGAGAACCACCGCGACGCAGAGCATCAGGCCGAGCACAATGTCGGTCGTGCCGGTCGAGACGGTGACCATCACGAGCGGGAACGACAGGAATGCGACGGCGGAGCGCAGGCCGACGGTCTCGGTCTCGGGATCGACCCGGCCACGTCCGCCGACGGCCATCAGGTAGGCCCCGCCGGCGCACAGCAGTGCGGCCACGATGGAAACGGCGAGCGCGCCGTCGACCGAATCCCAGATCGAGTTGACGGGAGCCAGCAGTGCGAGCGGCGCATACAGCACGTAGCTCAGGATCGGATAGGTGTCGCCGTGAATTACATCTCCCGGCAGGTGGCCGTACGGGAGGATGCCGTGGATCACGTGGGTCGCGCCCTCCATCACCGCGTAGATCACGTCGACCCCGGCTGCTGAACTGAACCCCACCATCGCCACGACGAGCGCCAACGCCACGAGCATGAGCCGCAGCACGCGCACGCGCTCGTGCGGACCGAGGCCGCGCGTCAGCTGCTCAAACAGGGGCACCGAGGGTTTGGGGCTCCGACGAGGCCCGAGTGCGGCCAGCGCGCAGCGGACCATCAGATAGCCGAGGCCCGGCACCGCCGAGAGCACGCTCGCGTCGAGATACCGAGCTTGAAGCAACACGGCGGGAGCGATCAGCGACAGCGCCGCGGCGACGTCGAGGTTGCGCAGCCGTCGCAACGGCGCTACCGCGGCCATCAGCACGAACAGCAACGCGAGCCCGACGAGCACCGCCGGCTGGTACGCGATCCAGTCTCCGTAGGGAACCTTCACATCTCTGAAGTCGACCGCCTGACGGATCGAGCCGTTCGGGCGCACCGCGACCTCGGCAGCGATCCTCGGCCCGTCATAGAAGCTGACCCGCACCAGCTTGCTGTCGACCGGCGACACGGCGACGGTCCGGTAATGGACGCCCTTGAAGAACTTCGCGCGCAGCGCATCGTGGATCGCGACCGGTGCGGGCAGCGCCAGCCGAGGGGTGGTGCGCATCGATTCCAGCGCGAAGCCGGCGACGATCAACACGGCGATCGCCGCCATCAGCGCGTGGGAGCGCCCGAGCTGGCGCGCCCTGCTCATACGCCAGCGAGCGCCGGCTCGGCTTCGCGCGGGCGCTCTGGCGCCTCGGCCTCCGCGGCCGCCTGTCGGCTGACGGCGGGGGCTGAGTCCGCTGCGAGCAGCGCGACGAGCACGAACGGCAAAAACCAGGCGATGTAGTAGTAGAACCAGTGCAGCGCCGGCAGCTGGACCGCGATCGTGACGGCTGCGGCCAGAGCCGCGATCTGGCGCAGGGAGCGCTCCCGAGGGATGAAGGCGACCGCGGCGGCGAGCGCCAGCGCGCCCACCGCAAGCAGCACTTTGACGGGGGCAAGCCCCGGGTGCAGGGCCCACGGCGAGAACACATCGGTCCGCGTGAACTGGAAGCCGAGCGTGTGGTTGTAGAACTCGCGCAACCCACCTGGCGGTAGGAACAGTGCGATCGATCCGGCGACGACCACCGTGAAGGCCGCCGTGGTGGCGAACCACTCCTTCGCACCGCGCCTGCGTCCTTGGCCGCCGGCGAACAGCGGCAGCAGCGCCGCCGGGGCGAACTTCGCCGCCGCCGCCAGGCCGATCAGCGCCCCGCGCCGTGCCGGCGAGGCAAAGGCGAGCAGCGCCAGCGCGGACAGCATCGCCACCAGCGCGTCATCGGTGTGGAGCATCAGCACGAGCAGGGTGAACGGGCACGCCGCCCAGGCCCACCCAAGGGCGAGCCCGAGTCGCCTGCCCGCCTCCCCCGGCCGCAGCTTCCGACCGAGCAGCACCAACGCTGCGATCGTGACCAGATCGAAGAGGAGCGAGGCAGCGTGCGCCGAGGCGAGATAGTCCCATGCGCCGTGCCAGGGGAAGATCAGCTCGAACGGAACGTACGCCAGGTAGGCGATCGGACCATATGTGTCGCTGTGGGCTGCGCCGGCCCAGTACAACGACTGCCCATCCAGGATCCGGTGCGCGCCGATCACGGACGCGTAGCCCACATCGATCACCATGTGGCTGAACAGGCTGAGCGCGATTCGGGCGCCGACTAGTACCAGCAAGCCTACCCACAGCTTCCGTGTCGTCAGCCACTCGGGGATGCCGCCGAATGGGCTGCGTGCGCGTCCGAAGCCGATCCACAACATCCGTGCCAGGAGGTAGACCAGGGGCGGATAAACCAGCCATACCGCCGGGACCAGCTGCGCGTGGTTGAACAGTGCGTACGAGATCAGGAATGCGAGGACGGCGAGCGCATCGACGACGATCATCCGGCGCAGCCGGCGAGGATCGAGGAACGGGACCAGGAACAAAAGTGCGAACGGGATCACCACCCACGGCGAGTCGAAGATCGGGGCGTAGTGCCCGCGGGCATACAGCGCGATCGACAGCGGGCCGGTCCACACGTTCGTTACGTGTCCGACGGAATTCACGACGGCCTCGGCGACGCGCTTGCCGTGGAAGTAGAAGTCCACGAACCACTCGAACCCGTGGTAGACCTGTGCCGTGTAGCCGAGTGGATGCTCGCGGCGGTGAAGCGCCTGCATCGTCGGCGTGGCCTCGGCCGCATCGATCGCCTGCCGGGCATCGGTGGCAAAGCCCGGCGGGACAGTCGTGATCGACCGCGGGGAGGTCAGCGGCACCGAGATGCCGGTGGACGCGGCCGCGGCGGGGGCGAGCCCCAGCGCGAGGGCGAACATCGCTATGACGATCAGCTTGCGCATGCTGGCCTACGCGAACGTGTGGAGGTACCAGTGGATGATCGACGGGCCGGCGAAGATCGCCACGACCCCGCCGAGCGCGAGGAACGGCCCGAATGGCACTGCAGTCTTGCGGCCGTCCTTGACGCCGACGCGGGCGATGATGACGCCACCGACGACGGTTGCGGCGAGGACGCCAACCAGCAGCGCGACGGCGACCGAGCGACCGAGGAACAGCCCGAGGACGCCGGCGAGCTTGACGTCACCCATCCCCATGCCGCGCGGGTAGGCGAGCACGAACACGAGCAGGAAGCCCGCCGCGGCGGCGCCCGCGATCAGTTGCTCGGGCAGGCCTGACGGCTTCGTCGCCAGCCCGGCGGCGATGGCGACGAAGGCCGCGGGCAGCGTGATCTTGTTCGGGATCACGCGGTGGTCAAAGTCGATCAGTGCGACCGGGACGAGCACGGCGAGGAGCAGCAGGCCGAGGACCACGTCGTGGGTGGTGTGCTTGGCGAGGACGACCGCGACGGCGAGCGCGGCGGTCGCGGCTTCGACGATCGGGTAGCGCGAGGAGATCCGGTCGTGGCACTGGCGGCAGTGGCCGCGAAGCAGCAGCCAGCCGAGGACCGGGATGTTGTCGTAGGGCTTGACCGGGGTGCCGCACTTGGTGCAGTGCGAGCCCGGAGTGACGAGCGACTCGCCGCGCGGAAGGCGGTATGCGACGACGTTCAGGAAGGAGCCGGTGATCAGGCCGGCGAAAGCGGCGAAGACGGGCATAGGTTCCTTATCGGCCGAGAGTGAGCTGGGATGAGCGCTGCTGGCAAAGAAACGGGGCGGGTCAACCGTCGACCCGCCCCGTTGACTCGTTGGCTAGATCAGCCTCGAGCGCCTACCAGGAGCCGTTCGGGCAACCACCGGCCGCGCCGGTGCAGGTGCGCGCGACGCTGCCGGAGGTGTCGGTCAGCACGAACGTGTCCGAGCCGCCGTTCGGGCCGCTGGAGATGGCCGTGAGCGTGTAGGTGCTGCCGCTGGCCGAACCGGTGACGTTCGGCTTGTTGGACAGAGCCGGCTCGATCTTGACGAGCGGATCGGTCGCCGAGGACGTATCAACGGCGGCGGGATACGAACCGTTGTTGTCCGTCGCGTAGGTCTCCATCGCGGTCTGGGCGGTGACGAGGTTCGACTTGGCAGCCGCGTCGTACGCCTTGGCCCGCTGGTTGAGGAACGACGGAATCGCGATCGCGGCAAGGATGCCGATGATCAGGATGACGACCAGGAGCTCGATCAGGGTAAAACCCTTCTCGTCCTGGACGCGTCGGCGGAGCTTTGAGAGCATTGATCCTCCTAGGGATCCGTTGATTGGGTCTCGCCAGATCCCTAGGAGCCATAGCCACTACGGCTACGACAGCATCAAGCCCGGTGGCAGCCCGGCTCCCTCATCCTTGAGGTCCGTGGCTTTGCGTCCCGCCCTCACGAGCGGTTTGCCTTTGGCACCTGTGGCTCTGGCATAAGCCGTATCGACCCGCGCGCAGAAGCGGTTTACCCCGCTTGGACGTTTGTGCTAATTGCCCGGATCTGCAGGGCCGGACGACTGCGCATCGCGGCCAGACTCAAACTTCCCCATACCTCGGCAGCTCGACTCGATCCGACCTCAGAGTGAGCTGGGATGAGCGCTGCTGGCAAAGAAACGGGGCGGGTCAACCGTCGACCCGCCCCGTTGACTCGTTGGCTAGATCAGCCTCGAGCGCCTACCAGGAGCCGTTCGGGCAGCCACCGGCCGCGCCGGTGCAGGTGCGCGCGACGCTGCCGGAGGTGTCGGTCAGCACGAACGTGTCCGAGCCGCCGTTCGGGCCGCTGGAGATGGCCGTGAGCGTGTAGGTGCTGCCGCTGGCCGAACCGGTGACGTTCGGCTTGTTGGACAGAGCCGGCTCGATCTTGACGAGCGGATCGGTGCCCGACGCCGTGTTGACGGCGGCGGGATACGAACCGTTGTTGTCCGTCGCGTAGGTCTCCATCGCGGTCTGGGCGGTGACGAGGTTCGACTTGGCAGCCGCGTCGTACGCCTTGGCCCGCTGGTTGAGGAACGACGGAATCGCGATCGCGGCAAGGATGCCGATGATCAGGATGACGACCAGGAGCTCGATCAGGGTAAAACCCTTCTCGTCCTGGACGCGTCGGCGGAGCTTTGAGAGCATTGATCCTCCTAGGGATCCGTTGATTGGGTCTCGCCAGATCCCTAGGAGCCATAGCCACTACGGCTACGACAGCATCAAGCCCGGTGGCAGCCCGGCTCCCTCATCCTTGAGGTCCGTGGCTTTGCGTCCCGCCCTCACGAGCGGTTTGCCTTTGGCACCTGTGGCTCTGGCACAAGCCGTATCGACCCGCGCGCAGAAGCGGTTTACCCGCTTGGACGTTTGTTGCTAATTGCCCGGATCTGCAGGACCGGACGACTGCGCATCGCGGCCAGACTCAAACTTCCCCATACCTCCGCACCACGGACAAACCACTTCGTGCGCGTTGCCCCCGAGGTTGGAGATCAGCTTGCCCGTGCCCCGGCACGGAGTGCACGTGGAGCGGTCGTCGCCGGCGGGGTCCTGCCGCTCGCCTGCGGCCATCAGCGAATCACGGCGACGAGCACGCCGTCGCCCACCGGGGTCACCGTGCTGCGCAGCCGCTCGTCGGCCAGCAGTTTGGCGATGAACGCCCGCTGGCCGGCGATCTGCTCGTCGGTCCAATGCCCATCGCTGCGGCCCTCGGCGACGGTGCCTGACATCAAGACATTGTCGACGGCGAGCACCGCTCGCGGCCCGAGCAGCCCCACGATCAGCTCGCAGTAATCGGGGTACTGCGCCTTGACGCCGTCGATGAACGCCATATCGAACGGCCCCTCGAGCTCGCTCAGGCCCTCTCGTGCGTCTTGGAGGCGCAGCTCTACTCGGTCGCCGACGCCGGCGCGGTCGAGGTAGGTGCGGGCAGCGCCTTGGCGCTCGGGATCGATGTCGAAGCTGACCAGCTCGCCGTCGGACGGCAGCGCGCGCGCCATGTACAGCGTCGAAACGCCGATCGCCGTGCCGACCTCGACGATCCGCCGGGCCCCCCGCGCGCTCGCCAGCACGTGCAGCAGCTGTCCGGCCTGGGGGTCGACGATCGGGATCCCGTCGCGCGCGCCGTGCGCCTCCATCTCGGCCAGCACCGGGTCGGGCTCGGGCCGGATCTGCGACAGATAGCTTTGTACTGCCTCGGTAGTGATCACGCCGCCGCACGATACCCGCATGCGGGACCGTTGCCGCTCCCTCCCGCGCCTGCCCGAACTCGAGCGGAAATCCGTCCTTCTTCTCCGCCGCCCGGACCCAGGTTGAATTTCCGCTCGTAATGACGCGTTTGTCGCCCCGGATCGAGCTCGCCGGAGACCTGGGCGGATTTCCGCTCCCCGCCGCGGCTAGAGGCTCTAATGGATCGAGTTGTAGATGCTGAACAGCGGCAGGTACATCGAGATCACGATCACCCCGACAATCCCGCCCACGAGGATGATCATCGCCGGCTCGAGGATCGAGGTCAGCGCCTTGACGGCGGCGGCTACCTCGTCGTCGTAGAAGTCGGCGATCTTCGAGAGCATCGTGTCCAGGGCGCCGGTCTCCTCACCGACGCCGACCATGTGCGAGACCATGGCCGGGAACACCGGCGAGTGGCGCAGCGGCTCGGACACGGTGCCGCCGGACTTGATCGAGGTGATGACGTCGCCCATCGCCGCTTCGATCACGGCGTTGCCCGCGGTGGCGCCGGTGATCTCGATGGCCTGGATGATCGGGACGCCGGCGGAGGTCAGCGAGGAGAAGGTACGCGACCAGCGGGCGATCGAAACCTTCTGTACGACATCGCCGATCTTCAGCGGGATCCGAAGCTTGAAGGCGTCCCAGTGGGGTCTCCCCCATTTGGACTTCTTGAACCACAGAAAGGTGCCGATCGCCGCGACGACGAACCCGATCAGGAGGTACCACTGCTTGGTCAGCAGGTGCGAGAAGTCGACCATGAACTGGCTCAGGGCCGGCAGCTTGCCGGGGAACTGCTTGAACACGTTCTCGAACACCGGGATCAGGAACGCGACCAGCGCCAGCAGCACGAGCATCGCAAACGAGATCACCAGCACCGGATAGATCGTCGCGGCGCGGATCTGACGCTTCAGCGCGGCGTCCTTCTCGAGCTGATCGGCGGTGCGGACCAGGCAGTCCTCGAGCACGCCGCCGGTCTCCCCGGCGCGGACCATCGCCACGTACAGCGGACCGAACACCTTCGGATGCCGAGCCAGCGCGTCCGAGAACAACAAGCCGGCCTCGACATCGTGGCGAACCGCGGCCACCGTCTCGCACAGCGTCTTGGATTCCGTCTGGGCCTCGAGCACGTACAGCGCCCGCAGGATCGTCATCCCCGAGGAGATCATCGTCGACAGCTGCCGGGAGGCGACGGCGAGGTCCTTCGCCTTGACCCGCGAGAACAGCTCCAGGTTGAGCTCCTTGGAGCGGTACTTGTGGGCGATGTCGATGACGACCAAGCCGCGGCTCTTGAGCTGCTCGGCTACGTCCTGCTTTGAGTTCGCATCGACCTCGCCTCGCGCCGGTACCCCGGCGAGGTCCATCGCCTTGAAGACGAAGGTCGCCATTACGCCGCTACCGGGACCCCGTTGCCAGCAGCGCTACCGGCGCCGATCAGCCGCCGCATCTCCTCGACGGAGTGCGCGCGGGACTCGGCCAGCTGGCGGGTGATCTTGCCGCTCCGCACGAGCTGCGCCAGGGCCGCGTCCATCGTCTGCATGCCGTGGGCGCCACCGGTCTGCAAGACCGAATAGATCTGATGGCTCTTGGATTCCCGGATCAGGTTGCGGACGGCGGGTGTCGGGACGAGCACCTCGGCGGCGACGCAGCGGCCGGCCCCGTCGGCGGTCGGCAGCAGCATCTGGGTCATGATTCCCTGCAGCGCGACTGACAGCTGAGCGCGGATTTGGCCCTGCTGACCGGGCGGGAACACGTCGATGATGCGGTCCAGCGTCTGCGGCGTGTCCTGCGTGTGCAACGTCGCGAACACGAGGTGGCCGGTCTCCGCCGCGGTGATTGCGGTTCCGATCGTCTCGAGGTCGCGCATTTCGCCGACGAGGATCACGTCTGGGTCCTGGCGCAGCGCGGCCTTGAGCGCGTCGCCGAACGAAGTCGCGTCAGAGCCGAGCTCGCGCTGGTTGACGATGCACTTCTTATGCTGGTGGAGGAACTCGATCGGATCCTCGATGGTCATGATGTGCTCTTCCCGGTGCTGGTTGATCACATCGATCAGCGACGCGAGCGTCGTCGACTTTCCCGAGCCGGTTGGACCGGTGACCAGGACGAGCCCACGGGGCTTGTTCGCGAAGTCGGCGACGACCGGGGGTAGCCCGAGCGACTCGAGCGGCACGACCTCGAACGGGATCAGACGGAAGGCCGCCCCGAGCGCGGAGCGCTGGAAGTACGCGTTGACGCGGAACCGCGCCGCGCCCGGGATCTGGTAGGCAAAGTCGAGCTGCCAGTTGTTCTCGAGCTTCTGGCGCTGCTGGTTGGAGAGGATCGAATAGACGATCTCGCGGGTGTCGGTCGGCGTCAGCGCCGGATAGCCATCCATCGGCGCGAGCCGGCCGCGGACGCGGAGCATCGGCGGCGCGCCGGCAGTGATGTGAAGGTCCGAAGCACGCCGAGCCACGACCTCGAGCAAGATCTCGGCGAAATCAAGTTCCATGTCGACCCCGTATCGGCATCTCAGGACGATCCCGTGACACGTGCGATCTCGGCCATGGACGTCAGTCCAGCCTTGACCTTTTCCAGCCCGTCCTCGCGGAGCCGGCGCATCCCCTCGCGCATCGCCACGGCCGTGATCTGGTCGGCGGGCGCGCGCCGCAGCGCGAGCGACCGGATCTCCTCGGAGACCAGCATCACCTCGAACAGCCCGATGCGGCCGCGATAGCCGATCCCGCCGCAGCGGACGCAGCCGACCGGCTCGTAGGCCTCGATGTCGAACTGCGCGGCGAAGCCGTGGTCACGCAGCACGTCGGCGGAGATGATCGTCCGCCGCTTGCAGTGCGTGCACAGCGTCCGCGCAAGCCGCTGCGCGACCACGCAATCGATAGCCGAGGCCACCAGGAACGGCTCGATCCCCATTTCGATCAGCCGGGTGATTGCCGTCGGCGCATCGTTCGTGTGCAGCGTCGAAAGCACCATGTGGCCAGTCAGCGCGCCCTCGATGGCGATCTGGGCGGTCTCGGAATCCCGGATCTCGCCGACCATCAGGATGTCCGGGTCGGCGCGCATCATCGACCGCAGGCCCTGGGCGAACGTCAGCCCCGCCTTGGGATTGATCTGCACCTGCGTGATCCCGGCGATCTGGTACTCGACCGGGTCCTCGATCGTGATGATGTTCTTTTCCGGGGTGTTGAGCTCCGCCAGCGCGCCGTACAGCGAGGTCGACTTGCCCGAGCCGGTGGGGCCCGTAGCCAGCACCGCCCCGTGCGCGCGGTTGAACGCCTTACGGAACCGATTCAGTTCGTGCTCCTGGAACCCGAGCGCCTCGAGCTCGAGGCGGATCGCCTCCTTGTCGAGAATTCGCAGCACGACCGACTCGCCGTTGACCGACGGCAGCGTGACGACGCGGATATCGACGTGGCGCCCTTCGATCGTCAGCCCGACGCGGCCATCCTGGGGAACGCGTCGCTCGGAGATGTCGAGGTCGCTCATGATCTTGATGCGACTGACCACGCCGCCGATCATCCGGCGCGGGACGGTGGCCGAGTCGACCAGCACCCCGTCGATCCGCATCCGCACACGCAGCTCACGGCCGGGACGGCCGAGCTCGTCGGGCTGAGGCTCGAAGTGAATGTCCGAGGCGCCGCGGTCCGCTGCCTCGGCGATGATCGAGTGGACCAGCTTGATCACCGGCGCGTCTTCGGCGGACTCGCGCAGGTCGACGATCTCCAGCGGCGCGGCGCCCTCCTCGGACTCGTCGACCACCTCGCGGACCGCGTCCTCGAAGCGGTTCATCCGCGACGTCAGCGCGCGGATGTCCTCGCTGGAGGCGACCGCCGGCTTGATGTCCATCCGGGTCAGGAGGGCGACGTCGTCAACCGCCAGCACGTTCGCGGGGTCAGCCATCGCCAGCAACAGCGTGTGGTCGTCGAGGTGCGCGACGGGCACGGCGGAATAGCGGCGTGCGGCGGCAGCGCTCAGCAGATTCGCCGCGGCCATGTCGACCTTGAAGACGCTGAGGTCGATGTGGTCAAGGCCATACCGTTCGGCGATTGCGTGTGACAGCTGCTCGGCCGTAATCGCATGCTGCTCGAGCAGCACGGTCTCGGCGGTGACGCCGGCCTGGCGGGCGGCCTCGATCGCGCGCTGGGTCGTCTCGCGGTCGCAGAACCCGAGCTCGACGACCACGTCGGTCAGGAACCGTCCGGAGCCACCGCGGCGCCGCGGCGGGGTGAGGCCGTCGAGCGGCGGCGTGCTCGGGGCAGTTGGCTCCACGGAAGGGTCCCCGGCGACGGCTCGCAGGTGCGAGCCGTCGGCGGTCATCTCGAACGGGCCGCTGCGTGCATCACGTCGACCGGCGCCCGCACCCCTGTGAATCGCTCGAAGCTGAGCGCACCCTGGCGGACCAGGATCTCCAGGCCGTCGACCGTGGGCACGGCGCGATCACGCGCCGCACGCACAAGTGCCGTCCCGGTGTCGGTGTAGACGAGGTCAACCACGCAGTCGTACCCGCTGACCTCATCGGCGCCGAGCGGGAGCCCCTTGAACATGTCATCGGAACTGTCCAAACCACTGGACGTGCAGTGGACAAGGAGGTTCGCCGGGGCGGCTGACTCGACGGCGACGGCGCCGAACTCGTCGGCCAGCGCGCGGGCGCGCTCCGGCGTTCGGTTCCAGATGCGCACTTCGCCGGCCCCCGCCTCGAGCAGCGCCCACACCACGGCTCGCGCGCTGCCACCGGCGCCGAGCACGAGCGCGGTCCGGCCCGCCGCCGGAAACGGGAGCGCGTCGATCACCGCGGGAGCATCGGTGTTCTCGGCGATCACTTCCCCGTTCTCGAACACGAGCGTGTTGGCGGCCCCGATCGCCCTGGCCGCGGCACTCGGCCGATCCGCCAGCGTCAACGCGGCCGCTTTGTGTGGAATGGTGACGTTGGCGCCCCTGAACCCTGCCACCGGAAGCTCGCTAACAATCTCGGCCAAGAGCTCCGGGGGCGCCGGCAGGAGCTGGTAGCGCCACTCGCCCAGGCCGACCGCGCGCAGGGCCGCGTTGTGGATGGCCGGCGAGCGGCTGTGCCCGACCGGCCAGCCGAGCACCCCGAGCCTCATTTGCAGCTGACTGGGGAGCGCCCGCCGCGTGCCTTGCGCGCGTTGTTGTAACGCGCCTCCTCGGCCTGGAACTGCTGGTAGGTGCTGGCGAACAGCGAAGTTCCGTTCCCGCACGGCTTGGCCACAAAGAACAGGTAATTCGTGCTTGCGGGATGCGCGGCGGCCCGGATCGATGCGATACCCGGGCTGTCGACCGGGGTTGGCGGCAGCCCCTTGTGGACGTACGTGTTCCACGGCGAAGACGACGTCAGCTGCGACTGCGTGATCGGCGTCGTGTAGTTGTCCACCGCGTACCGCACGGTCGAGTCCATCTGCAGCAGGGTGCCCTGGCGCAGCCGGTTGTAGATCACCGAGGCGACCAGCGGCCGGTCGTGCGCCGAGGGAGTTTCGTCCTCGACGATCGAGGCGACGATCAGTACCTGGTAGGGCGTGAAGCCGTGGCGCTGGGCCCACGACATCCCGACGGTCGCGAATGCCTGCTTGAACGCGGCGAGCTGTTTCGCCACGAGCTGGCTGATCTTGATCGGCTTCGTCACGAAGTAGGTCGACGGCCACAGGAAGCCCTCGAGCGAGCCGACGTTGCGGGGCGCGCCGTAGCGCGCTGGATTGAGCAGCGGCGAGCGGCGCGTGGCCGCCTTGTAGCTACCCTTGACGTGCTGGGAGTGCAACAGCGCGTCGATCTGCTGGCGGCTCTTGCCAGGAATCAGCGTGACCTGCGTCGTGGGGACCGCAGGCGGCGGGGTGGTGAGGATCTTGAGCACGTCGCCATAGCTCATCCCGTATTGGAGGTGATACCTGCCCGAGCGCATGCTTCCGCGCTCGCCCCCCAGCGTGGCGCGCAGTTCGAAGAAGAAGCTCGAGGAGATCACGCCGTCCTTGGCGAGCAGGTCGCCGATCTGTCCGGAGCTCGAATGCGGCGGGATCGTGACCGTGATGTGGCCGTGACCGGAGCCGCCGAACGGCTGGAACAGCTCGATCAGGAACCACACGAGCGCGAGCGCGAGGACCAGCGGGATCAGCGCCAGCGCACGGCGCCGGGTGAACCGGGGCCGTTGGCCGGGGGCGCGTCGCTGGCGCGGGGGCCGCGCGGGACGGCTCCGCACCCCGGCGACGCGGCGGGTACCGCTTGGCGCCTCGTCTTCGAGAGGGACGTCGACCGGGTCCTCGTAGCCGTCGGCGTCAAACTCCTGGAGCGGTGGCGACGCGGCCGCCCGTGGCGGTGGCGAAGCGGTTGGCTGTTGTCGCGGGGGCGGCGCTGAGCGCGAGGCGCGCCGCCGTTCGCGCTCGAGCCGGGCGGCCTCGCGCTCTTCCGCGCTACGTCCGTAGTCAGCCACGTGACGCTCCGGTCCGAGCGGCCAGCCAGCTCTCGAGCAGGTGCGCGGCGGCACGCGAGTCCTCGCTGGCTCGCCCGCCCATGCGCGCGGCGAGCTTCGTCGTCAACCGCTCGTCGTACAGCTCCACCGGGACCGCAACGGCGTCCCTCAGTCGGGCCGCGAACGCGCGCGTCTCGCGGGTCTGATCGGAGTCGGCCCCCGACAGCGACAACGGCAGTCCCACAACGATCCGCTCTGCCTCGAGCTCCCGGGCCAGGGCACGGAGCCGGCCGATGCCCCGGCGCGTGCCGGGTGAGGGCACCGGCTCGATCGGGGTCGCGAGCGCGCCGGTCGGATCGCTCACCGCGCATCCGCAGCGCGCGCTGCCGTAGTCGAGCGCCAGCACGCGGCCCATGCTATGGGTTGAGCGCCGCCTCGATCGCCTGGCGGGCCGCTGCGAGCGCCTGCGGGAGTTTCTCGGGGTCGCGGCCCCCAGCTCGCGCGAGCGTGTCACGGCCACCACCACCTCCGCCGACGAGCTCCGCCGCCGCACGCACCACCGTATCGGCGCGCACGCCGCGCTCGACCACCGCCGGCGCCACGTTCGCCACCAGTGCGACCCGCCCCTCGGCGGCGCTGCCGAGCACGACCACGGCGTCGCCGAGGCGGCCTTTCACGCGATCTGAGAGCTCGAGCAGCGCGTCCTGGTCGGCGCCCTCGACGACGGTCGCCAGCACCGGCACGCCGGCGATCTCGTCGGCCGCGGCCACGAGCGCATCGGCGTCGATCCCGCCGCCGGTGCCGTTCGGGCCGGCCTTTGGCTTGCGCTCCAGCTCGCGCACGCGCGCACGTAGTTCGATGACCGTGTCGGCGACCTGGTTCGCGGGTACGCGCAGCGTCGCGGCCGCGCGCGACAGCTGCTCGTCGTAGCCGCGCAGCAGCCTCACCGCCTCGGGTCCGGTCAGGGCCTCGATCCGGCGGACGTTGGCGGCGCTCGAGGTCTCGGCGGTGATCTTGAACACTCCGATCTCGGCGGTCGCGTGGACGTGGGTACCGCCGCACAGCTCGCGCGAGAACGATCCATCTCCCACCTCGACCATCCGGACGACGTCACCGTACTTCTCGCCGAACAGGGCCATCGCGCCGAGCCGCTTGGCTTCGTCGAGCGTTGTGGTCAGCCACCGGACCGGCTGATCCTCGAGGATCCAGGCGTTCACCTGATCCGCCACGTCGCGCAGCTCCTCGGGGTTGAGCGCCCCGCCGTGGGTGAAGTCGAACCGGAGCTTGTCCGGGCCGACGTACGAGCCCGCCTGCCGGACGTGGGAGCCGAGCCGGCGGCGAAGCGCGGCGTGGAGCAGATGGGTCGCGGTGTGATTGCACTCGGTGGCATGCCGCGATGCGCGATCGACGACCGCGTGCACGCGCTCGCCCACATCGAGCGACCCGCGCTCGGGAACGAGCGCCACCACCTGATCGTCGCCCAGCCGGACCACGTCCTCGACGCGCGCACGGCAGTCGCCGGTGGCACATTCGACGTATCCCGAGTCGGCGACCTGTCCGCCGCCCGTGGCGTAGAACGGCGACTCCACGAGCTTTACGAGCACCCGGCCGTCGTCGTGGCCCGCAGCACCGACCGTCGTCTCCACGCTGGTCGTCTGATAGCCGAGGAACTCGGTCGTGAAGCCCGCCTCGCCGGCCAGCGCCGCCGCCCGGGCGCGGATCTCGGCTCCGGCGCCGGCACCGCGCGCGGCGGACCTCGCTCGCGTCCGCTGTCCCTCCATCAGCAGCTCGAACCCCTCGTTGCTGACGCCGAGATCGTGCTCGGCGACGAGCTCGCGGGTCAGGTCGAAGGGGAACCCAAACGTGTCGTGCAATTGGAACGCATCGTCGGCGGAGATCCCCTCCTCCCCCTGCTGCCGGGCGCGCTCGATCAGCTCCTCGAGCCGCTTCAACCCCTGGTCGAGCGTGTGGCCGAAGTTCTCCTCCTCGGAGCCCAGCCACATCTGAATCGAGTCGCGCTGCTCGGTGAGCTCGGGGTACTCGGCCGACATCAACTCGGTCACCCGGTCCGAGAACCGCCCGAGGAAGCCAGGATCGAGCCCCAGCGTCTGGCGGCCCTGGAGGATGGCGCGGCGCATCACCCGGCGCAGTACATAGCCGCGGTCCTCGTTCGAGGGGACCACCCCGTCGGCGATCAGAAAGGTCATCGCGCGCGAGTGGTCGGCGAGCACGCGAAGCGCACGGTCGGTCGGGAACTCCTGCCCATAGGTGCGTCCGGAGAGCTCCTCGCCGAGCTCGATCAGCGGCGCGAACTGATCGGTTTCGAACACGGTCTCCTTGTCCTGCAGGATGGCGGCGAGCCGGTTCAGCCCCAGGCCCGTGTCGATGTTCTTGGCGGGCAGCGGCGCGAGCGTGTTGACGGGATCCTGGTTGAACTGCATGAACACGAGGTTCCAGTACTCGAGAAAGCGCTCGTTTTCGCCCCCGGGCAGGTCGTCGGGCCGGCCGAAGCTCAGCCCCCGGTCGAGGTACAGCTCCGAGCAGGGGCCGCACGGACCCGGGGGCGGCAGCTCCCACCAGTTCTCCGAGCGGGGGCATTCGACGATCCGCTCGCGGGGGACGCCGATTTCGAGCCAGGCCTCGATCGCCTCCGTGTCTGGTCCGACGCCGAGCTCGTCGTCGCCACCGAACACGGTGATCCAGATGTCGTCGGGGTCGAAGCCGAAGCCCTGGGTCGACAGCTCCCACGCGTATTGCGCGGCGCCCTGCTTGAAGTAGTCACCAAGCGAGAAGTTCCCCAGCATCTCGAAGAACGTCAGGTGCCCGGTGGTCGTGCCGATGATGTCGATGTCGGCCGTGCGGAACGTCTTCTGACAGCTCGTCAGCCGCGGGTGGGGAGGCTCCTCGGTGCCCAGGAAGTACGGCTTCAGCGGGTGCATGCCGGCCACGGTGAACAGCGCCGAGGGATCGTGTCCAGACGGGATCAGCGAGCCCGAGCGGACACGCCTGTGGTCGCGCTCCGCGAAGAACTCGAGAAACGTCCGCCGGATTTCGTCAGAAGTCATGGGAGGTTGAGTGTATGCGGGTCCGACCGTCGATTCGTCCAAGGTTCTCGGGCGCATCTTCGCGATGTCCGTGCCTCTACCGAGATAGACCTCAATGCGGTACGCCCGTCGCATCGCGATCCTCGCCACCACGCTCGCTGGAGCGTGGCTCGGCCCTGCCGCCGCGCACGCGGCCCCGTTCGATCCGCTCGGGTTCCGCCTCTCCTCCCCCGTCTACTTCGTCAACGAGAACGCCGGCCAAGCGGTGATCACGATCACCAGGCTGAACACGATCAACGAGGCCCAGATCCGGTACATCGCGCTCCCGGGAACGGCCGAGCGGGGGATCGACTTCGAGCCGGTCAAGGCGATGATCAACTTCCTCCCCGGCCAGGCAAGCGCCACGTTCTCGATCCCGATCATCGACCACGGAATCCAGGGACTCGCCAAGACGGTCAAGATTGGACTGTTCGGTCCCTCGCCGATCGGCATGAGCATCCCGAACCAAGCGGTGCTGACGATCCTCAACAACGACCCGGTGGCGGTCGTGCAGAGCCTGCTCAACCCGCTCGGACTGTCAAGACCGCCGGCCCCGAGCGATCCATTGACCGGCGCCTCCCCGTTCGTCGACCCGCAGAGCTGGTACGCCAGCGAGGCCGGTGCGCTGCAAAGCCAGCACCCTGACCAGGCGGCGATGATGAAGCTGATCGCCCAGCAGCCCGGCGTGCAGCGCTTCGGGCACGGGATCGCGAACCCGGCGATCCCGGTGCAGGAGTACCTCGCTCGCGCGCAGGTGCAAACGCCCGGGTCGGTGCCGATGCTCTCGACCTACTGGCTCGTCGACGGCGGGCTGATCCACCCACGGTGCGGCCACTACGCGGATTCACCGGCGCGCCGTGCCGCGTGGCAGCGGTGGATCCAGGACTTCGCGACCGGGATCGGCGACTACCGCGCGATCGTGTTCCTCGAAGAGGACTCGCTGATCACGGTCGGATGCCTCTCGCACCACGGCCTCGCGGTGCGGATGGCGGAGCTCAAGTACGCGGTCAGCGTGCTGTCAAAGCTGCCTCGCGCGGTCGTCTACCTCGACGCAGGCGCCGCCGACGCGCTGCCCGCGGCGAAGGCAGAACGGCTGCTGCGAGAAGCGGGCGTGGCGCACGCGCAGGGCTTCTTCCTCAACGCCACGCATTTCGACTGGACGCTCCATGAGATCCATTACGGCTGGCAGATCTCGCGCCGGATCGGCGGCAAGCACTTCGTCGTCAACACCGCCGAGAACGGGCGCGGGCCGCTCGTCCCCCGCCAGCGGACCCGGTACGGGAATGAGGTCCTCTGCAACCCGGCGGGCCGGGGCCTCGGCCCGAAGCCGACGTTCAATACCGGCTACCGCGATGTCGACGCGTTCGCGTGGATCGCGAACCCGGGCAAATCAGGCGGCACCTGCCGGCCCGGGGCGCCGCCGGTCGGGTACTACTGGGCCGCCTACGCGCTCGAGCTGGCCCGCAACGCGGACTTCACGGTCCACTGAGGAACGTGATCGAGGTCCTGTAGGTGGTGTACGTGCGGTAATCGCCGCGCAGCCACAGGAGCTTGACCGGACCTCCGCCGCGCGGCACGACGGGCCGCACATTCTGGGTGCCGCCGGCCGGCACGACGACCGAGTGGCGCCAGCCGTGCCCCCCGTTCGCGGTCGTCCAGCGCTCGATCTCCCACCCGTGCGCGACCTTCCGCGAGAGGTAAACGATCGACGGGTCGGAGTGGTCGAGGGCAATCCCGCCCGAGTACTCGTACTCGATCGACTTGGGGCTGATCGAGGGGCCGGCCGACGTGAGCAAGTGCGACATCCAGTGCTGGCCGTTCCAACTCGCGTACCAGTATTCGTGGTTGCGACGGGTCGGGAATGTGGCGTAAACGATCACCGGCCGCCCGTTGGCAGCGATCGCGACGTCCCACACCCACGCCGAGACGTGCGTCTTGCGGCCGTCGTAGACGAGGTCACCGCGCGACGGCGCGATCGGTCCTCGGCCCAGCCGCTTGATCTTCCGGCCGCTCGCTCCCCGCAGCCAGCCACGGCGGTACTCGGCGAAGTAGACGCTGGTCAGCGTCTCGCGGGGGTGGCCGTTGGTGAACGCGAGCGCGATCGTGTCGCGGCCGTTCGTCTCGTACTTCACATAGGGGCGCTCATGAGACTGGCTGATCAGCTCGCGGGGGGCGCTCCACCGTCCGCTCGCCGTTCGCGTCTCGTAGTCCTGGCTGTAGTCCCCGCCGCGCCAGAACAGATAGAGGCGATCCTGCTCGGACGGGAGAACCATCGGGTTCGGATACGTGAAGCCATGGTTGCCGCGGATCGACCCGTTCACATGGTGCACCGGGCCCCACGAGAAGATGTCGTCCGGCAGCAGGGTCGTGCGGTACCACATCCGCCGGCCGTTGTGGCCCGACCAGAAGACGGTCAGGCGCTGGTCCGGCTCGACTAGGATCGACGGCGCCGAGTGGTCATCGTGGTACTCGGTGCCGACGACGTGCGTGCGCATCAACCCGAGCATCGGGTCGTAGGCGCCGATCGTCACGTGGCCGGCCCAGTCGATCCAGCCGGCCACAGTCGTGCCATCGACGTAGACGGCGCGCGGATCACCGAAC
This sequence comes from uncultured Solirubrobacterales bacterium, assembly GCA_963794825.1. GTDB lineage: Bacteria > Actinomycetota > Thermoleophilia > Solirubrobacterales > Solirubrobacteraceae > Palsa-465. The sequence goes on along the minus strand of CAWCFB010000001.1, from coordinate 364,151 downwards.
CAGGACCACGACCCGTGGGCCCATTGGACGGTCCGGACGCGCGCGGTTCCCCCGAAAATCATCGATGCGAGGATCGTCGCGACCCACGCACCGGCTCGCACTGCCATCTGGCGTGCAGTCTATTAGCGGTTCTAAACGGCGTGTTGTGGGCGCCGTCGGACGGTCGATGGTGCCCCAGCCGACGACGAGCTCGCCATCCAGGAGGCACGCAAGCTGACCGGGAGCGGCGCCGTCCACGGGTGTGTCGAGCTGGAGCGTCAGCCGCTTGCCATCGCCCGCATCGCGCGTGGCCCGGGCGCGGACCGGCTCGGAGCGGTAGCGGAGCTTGACCCGGTCGATGCGGGTTGCGTCGCGGTGGAGACGGACGGCACGAACGTTGACGCGACGCGTGCGCAGCGACTCGCGGGGTCCGACAACGACCCGATTTGTTTCGGCCTGCTTGTCGAGCACGAACAACGGCACCCCAGCGCTGGGGACACCGAGTCCGCGGCGCTGGCCGACCGTGAACAGGTGCTGGCCGGCATGGCGGCCGAGCCGGGTTCCGCTCACATCGACGATCTCCCCAGGAGCTCCGCTCACGCCGCCGTGACGGGCGAGGAAGCGTCCCCGGTCGGTGCCGGCCAGGAAACAGAGGTCCTGTGAGTCGGGCTTCTCGGCCACGCGCAGCCCAGCCTGTGCCGCGAGCCGCCGGACCTCCGGCTTGGTCAGCTCTCCGAGTGGAAACCACATCCGCGCGAGCGACTCCGGGCTGAGCGCGGCGAGCATGTAGGTCTGGTCCTTGGCGCCGTCGACCGCCCGGCGCAGAAGTGGGCCGTGGCTGTCGTCTGGCTCGGCGATGCGGGCGTAGTGGCCGGTCGCGAGGTGGGTCGCGCCGAGCCGGTCGGCAAACTCGAGCATCGCGTCGAGCCGCACGTGTCCGTTGCACGTCACGCACGGGTTCGGCGTCTCCCCCTGCTCGTAGCCGGCGATGAAAGGCCCCACGACCCCCCGGCGGAATTCGGGCTTTAGATCGAGCGTGAAATGCGGGAGTCCCATCGAGTGCGCCAGCGCCCGGGCCTGCGAAACGGCGGAGGAGGAACAGCAGCTGCGCTCGGTGTCGTTCTCGTGATCGGCCCACAGCTCGAGCGTGACGGCGACCGCCTCGGTGCTCCGCGCGGCCAGCATCGCCGCGACCGTCGAGTCGACGCCGCTGCTCATCGCGACGAGCGTTCGCCCGCCGGTTGGTGGCGCGGGAACCGAGCCGTGATGGCGGACCGCCGCGCCCAGCGCGCGCGCGAGCGCATCGGCCGCCAGCTCGGCGGCGTGGAGCTTGCCGGGGCTGAGGCCGCCGAGCTCGGCGGCGATCTGCGGCGCGCCGATCTTCGCGGTTTCGAGAATCGTCCGCGAGCGCGCAAGCGTCACCGCGGCGCTGCCGGCCGCCGTCGCGGCGCCGCAGCCGTGCGCCTCGAAACCGGCGTCGGTGACGCGGTCGGCTTGCACGGTGACCGCGAACTGGATCCGGTCGCAGCATGCGCCACCGTCGACATCGACGGTCGTCGCGTCTTCAGGGAAGCGGCGGTGGCCCTGCGGTGAGGTCAGGTGGTGCTCAAACGCCTCGGTGCTCACGCTGCCGAGGATAGACGCGGCGGTGGGCCCTACTTCACGGCCAGCGCGTCGTCGACGCGCTGGGCGAGCTCGAACGTGTCGGCGAACCCGAGGATCGTCGACGCCTGGGCGGCTGGGTTGATCAACACCAGCGTCGGCGACTCGGTGACATTGACCTGGTTGGTGACGACCAGGTAGTCAGAGACCTCGGAGATCGGCACAGCGAGCTTGACGACCCTCCCTTGGTGGCCGGGCAGCGTGGCGAGCTCTTGGTCGACGGCGCGGTCGTCAGGAGACGCCGGGTTGTAGAACAGCATCGCCAGCACGCGGTGCTGGCGGAGCGCACGGTCTACGAGCCTGAGCCGCTCGGCAGTGGTTTGGGTGGCGGCGGCTTTCGGGCTCTTGGCCGTGGGGGCGGTCTTGCCGCGCCGGGCGGCGGTGGTGTGGCTGGCCGCGGACGTCGAGGGACGGGCCGCGGTGGCCGCGACCGCCGCGGTAGCGCCGCCCGCGGCCTTCGCCGGGGCCTGCTGCACGGTGGGGCGCTGGGCCGGTGCGCCCGACGGGGTCGCGAGGTTGCCGCCTTGCGCCGCGGCGGCGCCGTTAGCGACCTTGACCGCGTTGTGCGCCTGGTTGATCGCGCCCTGATACTGCCCGAGGCCCTGTGAGGAGCCGTTGCCGCTCGAGGACGAGCTCGGCTTGAGCGCGACAAGCCACAGCGCGAAGAACGCGACTGTCCCAACCAGCAGCGCGATGAGTGGCCGTGACACGTTGCCCATCACCCCGGTTGTCGGCAGCGGCACCGACTTCCATGAGCCGTGCCCGGTCTGGGCTAGACGAGTTTCAGCCCGAGCTCGCGCAGCTGCGCGGAGTCGACCGGAGCCGGTGCCCCGGTCAGCGGGTCGCCGCCGCTCGTCGCCTTCGGGAAGGCGATCACCTCGCGGATGTTCTCGCGTCCGCCGATGATCGCGACGATCCGGTCGAGCCCCATCGCGATCCCCCCGTGGGGCGGCGCGCCGTAGCGGAGAGCGTCGAGCAGAAAGCCGAAGCGCGCCTGCGCTTCTTCGGGCCCGATTCCGATCAGCTCGAACACCTTCTGCTGGACGTCGGTGCGATGGTTACGGATCGAGCCGCCGCCGATCTCGTTGCCGTCGAGGACCAGGTCGTAGCTCCGCGACAGGAGCGCCGCCGGATCGTTCAGGTCGCCGGTGGGCGCGGTGAACGGGTGGTGGGAGGCATCCCACCGCTGATCCTGAGGGTCCCACTCGAACATCGGGAATTCGACGATCCAGGTGATCGCGTGCTCGCCCGCGGGCGCGAGGCCGAAGCGCTCGGCGAGGTTGAGCCTGAGTGCCCCCAGCACCTTGCCGGCGGTCGCCACCTGGTCGGCGACGATCAGCAACGCGTCCCCCTCCTGGGCCTCGAGCGCGGCGTTGATCGCGGTGATCTCCTCGGGCTTGAGGAACTTCGCGATCGGTGAGCGCCACGTGTCGCCGGGCTCGACGAACGCCCACACGAGCCCCTTGGCGCCGTGCTGCTTGGCCAGCTCGGTCAGCGCATCGAGATCCGAACGGGCGAGCCCCTGCCGGCCGGCGTTGATTCCGCGGACGACGCCGCCGGCTTGCAGCGCCCCTGAGAACACCTTGAACTCAGTGCCGGCGACCGCCTGGTCGAGATCCTGGAGTTCCAACCCGAAGCGCATGTCCGGCCGGTCGGAGCCGAACCTGGCGACCGCCTCGGCGTAAGTCAGCCGCGGCCACGGTGGCGCCGCGACGGCGAAGTCCTCGCGCTCGAACACGGCGCCCATCACCGCTTCCATCACCTCGATCACATCGTCCTCGACCACGAACCCCATCTCGAGGTCGAGCTGGGTGAACTCGGTCATCCGGTCGGCCCGCGAGTCCTCGTCGCGGAAACAGCGAACGATCTGGAAGTAGCGCTCTAGGCCGCCGATCATCAGCAGCTGCTTGAACAGCTGCGGTGACTGGGGCAGCGCGTAGAACGAGCCGGGGGCCGTCCGGGCCGGGACGAGGAAGTCGCGCGCCCCCTCGGGCGTCGAACGAGTCAGGAACGGCGTCTCGATTTCGAGGAAGTCGCGTCCGTTGAGGACCTCGCGCATCGTCGCGACGACCCGATGGCGCAGCTCGATCGCGTCGCGCATCGTGGTGCGGCGCAGGTCGAGCGCACGGTGCCTGAGCCGGAGCGCCTCATCCACGGGTGTGTCCTCGTCGATCGGAAAGGGAGGCGTATCCGCGTCCGCGAGCTGGATCATCGCGTCGACCGCAATCTCCACCTCGCCGGTCGGGAGGTTCGGGTTGACGTGCTCCGGCCCGCGCTGGCGGACCGCGCCCGTAGCCGTCAGGACGTCCTCGGAACGGAGCTTGTGGGCGGCCGCGTGGGTCTCCGCGCTCCGCTCGGGATCGAACACCAGCTGGACGATCCCGCTCCGGTCCCGGAGGTCGATGAAGATCAGCCCGCCGTGGTCGCGCCGCCGGTTCACCCAGCCGGCGACGCGCACGGTGGTGCTGGCGTCGGCGGCGCGGAGGTCTCCGCTCCAATGGTCGCGGTATTCGTTTGCAGACGGCGGCTTCACAGCTTGTCCTGGCGGAGGATCGTCGGGATCACGTTCGCAGCTTCGGTCTCGCGCTGCTCGCCGGTTTCCATCGCGCGGATCACGACCTCGTCGCCGACGATGGCGACGAAGCGGCTGTTCAGCCGATTCGCGTGCTTGAGCTGTCCCTTGAGCGAGCGGTCGGCCAGCTCCACCTGAGCGCTCAGGCCGGCGCGCCTGGCCTCCCGGGCCAGGGCGAAGGCGGTGCGCTTGGCGGTTGGGTCCGCGATCGCCACATAGAGGTCGGTCTGCGGCGGGGCGATCGGCGTCTCGGTCGCGGCGAGCAGCATCCGCTCGACGCCGGCCGCCCACCCTGACCCTGGCGTCGGCGGTCCGTCGAGCTGCTCGATCAGCCGGTCGTACCGACCGCCTCCACCGACCGCCGACTGCGCACCGAGCGCACCGCTCTGGAACTCGAACAGCGTCCGCGTGTAGTAGTCGAGCCCGCGCACCAGAGTCGGGTCGAGCTCGTAGGCGATGCCGGCATCGTCGAGCAGCCGCTTGACCTCCTCGAAGTGCTCGCTGTCCTCGGGCTCGAGCCGGTCGAGGAGCTTGGGGGCGTTCTCCATCACGGCCCGCGTTCCCGGATCGGTGGCATCGAACGCGCGCATCGGGTTGAGCTCGATCCGGTTGCGGACCTCGGGCGACAGCTCCTGCTCGTGCCCGCGGAGGTACTCGATCAATTCCTCGCGGTACTTCGTGCGGGTCTCGGGCTGGCCGAGACTCGACAGGAGCAGCTTCGTGTCGCGGACACCGAGCGCGCTGAGCAATTCGGCCAGCAGCACGATCAGCTCGGCGTCGGCGTCGGCGCCGGCGGCGCCGATCACCTCGGCGCCGACCTGCCAGAACTGGCGATAGCGACCTCGCTGCGGCGCCTCGGCGCGGTAGAAGCTCTCGAGGTACCAGAGCTTGACCGGCTGCGGCAGCTTGTGCATCCCGTGCTCGATGTATGCGCGGCAGACGGGCGCGGTCCCCTCGGGACGGAGTGTCAGCGAGCGACCGCCTCCGTCGTCGAACGAGTACATCTCCTTTTGGACGATGTCGGTGGCCTCGCCGACCCCGCGCGCGAACACCTCGGTCGCCTCGAACGTCGGGGTCTCGATCCTGCGATAGCCGGCAGCCTCGAGAGTCCGCTTTGCCTGCGCCTCTAGCGCCTGGCGGCGGGCAGCATCGTCTGGGAGCACGTCGAACGTGCCGCGCGGAGCCTGGATCATCGGGTCAGCCCTGCGATGCCAGCTCGCGCAGGAACGGATTCGTCGCCCGCTCGCGTCCGAGCGTCGTGATCGGACCGTGACCGGGGTACACGGTCGTGTCCTCCGGATAGGTGTCGACGAGCGTCTCGATCGACTTCAGCAAGGTAGGCCAGTCGCCGCCGGGAAGGTCGACGCGGCCGACCGAGCCCATGAACAGCACGTCGCCGCTGAACAAGGCGTTTTGGTCGCGGACCGCGTAGGTCACGTGGCCGGGGCTGTGGCCCGGCGTGAAGATCACGTCGATCGTGAGGCCCGCGAGTTGGAGCGTCTCCCCGCCCTTGACCGTGTGGTCGGCCTCGTAGCTCTCGAACGGGCCGAAGCCGGGCCAGGGAACGAAGTCCATGATGTTCGCCAGCACCGGCTTCTCGAGCTCTGGGCACCACACGGGCGCCTTGGTCTGCGCCGCCACCGGGGCGACCGCGCCGATGTGGTCGAAGTGCGTGTGGGTGACGAGGATCGCCTCGACCGTGGTGATGCCGAGCTGCTCGATGGCGGCGAGCAGCTTGTCCGGCTCGTCGCCGGGATCGACGACCACCGCGTTGGTCGCGTCCTTCTCGCGCACGATGAAGCAGTTCTCCTGCACCGGCCCGACCGTGAACATCCGCGGATCAATCATCGGATCAGATTCTTCCGCCGCTGCCGGCGCTTCCACATCCACATCTCGAGGTAGTAGCCGGCCGGTACGTAGATGGCCAGGGCGAACGCGGCAAACAAGATCGCCGTGCCAAGGCTCGAACCGCCCTTCTTGGTGTTCGTGGTCAGCAACACGAACACGAACATGATCACCGCGGCCAGCGATGCGCGCTTCAGCGACGAGTTCCACGTCGGGCGCTTGTTCAGACGCTCCTCGCGCATCTGCACGCGGTCGAGCTTCTTGCGCTCCTCCTTGCTCGGCGGACGGCCAGTCCGGCCGCGCGCCTGGATCGTCCCGGCCGCGGTACCGCGGTGCTTGGAGCGGCGCTTTCGCTTGGTCTGAGCCATCTCCTATGGAGATTAGTCGAGGAAATCCTCGATGAGACGTTTGTTGCGGACCGGGATGTCTGCAGGGAACTGGTCGAAGGCGGCGCGGGGAGCCAGGCCGACGAGCTCAGCGGCGGATGGAGTCGCGTGGCGCGCGATGGCCTCGACGATCGCTCTCAGCGGCGTGGCCCGATGGTCCTCCACGTTGGTCGACACCTGCGCAGTGTTCGTCTCGGCGAGCCACAGACCGATCGCGCGCACGGATTCGAGCCCTTCAGGACCAGACTCCCTGATCCGGGCGGCGATCTCCTGAGCGGTCTCGAGTGTGGCGGGCACGGCGAGCTCGACGTTGAATGCGACCAGCGGCGGGCGCGCGCCGACCAGCACCGCGCCCGTGCGCGGTTCGATTGTGCGAGGGCCGAAGTCGGGCTTCAGCTCGCCGGATTCAACCCGTGCCTTGAGCGCTTTTGGTCCCCCCCGGCGCAGCTCTGCGCGGGTTCGGCCGCCGGCCAGGATTCCGTACAGAAAGACCGGCAGGTTGAGCTGCTCTGAGAGCATGTCGGCCTCGACCAATGCCTCGACGCACGCGGCGCCGCGATCTCGTTCGTCGACGTACACGATCGGCGCCACGTCGAGCGCGCCGACCCGCGGGTGGATGCCGTCATGGGTTCGGAGGTCGATCCGCTCGATCGCGGCGGCCGCGAGTTCGACGATGGCCGGTGCGAGCTCCCCCGGCGCCCCGGCGAGCGTGAACACCGTCCGGTGGTGGTCGGGGTCGGAGTGAATGTCGAGCAGCCGGGCCGTGCTGTTGGCGGCGGCGTCCTGGACCGCCTCGATCGTCTCCGCGCTGCGGCCCTCGGAGAAGTTCGGGACCGCGAGCAGCTTCACTCTGCAGGCAGTACGAACCTGCCGCCCTCGAGCACCGGACGGCCGTCGATGTCGAGGCTCGCGTCGAGCACGACCACGTCGAGGTGGATCGGCACCGAGACCGTGCCGCCTATCCCGGCGCTGGCGCCGAACGCGACGTGCACGGTGCCGAGGATCTTCTCGTCCTCGAGGATGTTCCCGGTGAGGGTGGCCCGATCGTTCGTGCCGACGCCGAGCTCGGCCAGGTTCGTCCCCGCCTTGCCGTGTTTTTGCAGCCGCTCGAGGTAGTCGGGCCCGAGTCCGTCTTGCGCGGAGACCAGCTGCCCTTCGTGAAGCGTCAGGATCGCGGGCGGCTCAGAAATCCCCACTGGGGCGAGGCTGCTCGCGACGATCCTTCCCTCCCCGCTGATCGGTGCGATGAAGCCCTCACCGCACGGCAGGTTTCCGAACGCGCCGGGCGCCGTGAGATCGCCGTCGTCGGCGATCCCCTCGCGGGTCTCGAGACTGAGCGTCACGTCGGTGCCGCGCGGGCAGGTGACGCGCGCGACGCTTCCCTCGCTGAGCAGTTTGGCGACGGCGCGCGAACGCCTCGTCATCGTGTCGAAGTCGACGGCCATCACTCGGCCGAGCATGTCCGCGGTGACCCCCGGCATCGTCGCGCCCCGCGCACCGTTATCGCTCGCCCGCTTACGAGCGGTGGTGTGGCTCAGCGAGCGAGTCGTCGGCGCGATGAACACGTTCGCGCGTTCGAGCGCGGCGGCGATCGTCGGGGGCGGCTCAGTCCCATCGTTCTCGCGCTCAGTCCATCACGGCGAGCACCGCATCGGCGCCGGCGGCCGCGGCGGCATCCCTGAGCCGATCGCCGATCGCCCGCGTTCCGGCGTCCGTGATCACCAGCACCTCCTCCCCTGGCTGGATCGGCCAGGCAACGGTTGAGGACCGTGTCGACGGCGGGGCCGAGGTCTGTCATCGCGGGGGATCTTAGGTGCGGCGCAGATACACTGCCTCACCGCCCCGCCGGAGTAGCTCAGTCGGTTAGAGCAGCGGAATCATAATCCGCGTGTCGGGGGTTCGAGTCCCTCCTCCGGCATCGCGAAACCCCTGCAAACAGCCATCGTCGGGGACGAGACTCGGCGGACGCCGACGACGCTGGGGTGCCGTCGAATCAGATTCGCACCCGCCGACGGTGGAGCGCGTCGTAGGTCGGCCGGCATGCCTCGGCCACCGCGGCCTCGTGATCCGATAGCGATATCTCCCGCGGACGTGGAGGCGCAAAGCCCGTCGACTTCCAGACCGCGCCGTACCAGTGCGGCGCCCACACGCCGTCGGAGGGTCGGGGGCCTGGGGGCCACGAGAGCATCCGGTCATAGAAAGGGATCCCGAGCCAGTCGCACAGCCAGCGTAGGTGCGCCTCGGGAGCGCGGAGGAACTCGCCGGCGTCGATGACCGGAACCTCGGTCCCCTCCGCATCCCACAACTCGGCCAGCCACCCCTGCTGGGGCAGTCCGATGTCCTCCGGCTCGCAGGTTTCCCGAGCCCGCACATACGAGGCCACGACTTCGGCGGGGTCGCGGATCAGCAGCACGTTGCGGAAGTCCCAGCGTCCAGCGCAGGTCCATGTCCGCGGAGACGTGGTGGGCCATGTGCTTGGCGTAGTGGACCCGGCGGCCGGGTGGCAGCGGGACATACAGCTCGGCGACGGCCGCGTCGAGGTCGGTCGCCTGGGCGGCGATGACCTCCTCGCGCGCCGGGTGGTCGATCCCCGTCCGCACCAGGTACGCCGCATACAGGGGCTCATCAACGACGATCGTGTCCGGCCGGTTCTCGAACGCACGCATCATCGCCGTCGAGATGTTCCGCGGGCCTGACCACATGGCCACGCGGACAACGTCGCTCACGGCGCGGCCCGGGCGCCAACATCGCGGTCGAGAAACTCGCGATAGAGCCCCTGCAGACGTTCTACAAGGGTCCACGGCGCCCGGTGCCAATTGTGCGGCCGTCCACCGAGCGCACAGGCACGACGCCGGCGAAGGTCCCGGTGACGAACGCCTCGCGCGCGGCGTACACGTCGGTGAGACTGAACGTCGTCTCCCGCGCGGCGATGCCGTGGAGGCGACAGATCTCCAGCACGTTGGCCCGCGTGATCCCGGCCAGGCAGTAGCGCCCGTCGGACGTCAGCACTTCCGGAGCTTCCTCGGAACCGGTGACGATGAAGAAGTGGGTGGAATTGCAGGTGGCCACGAACCCGTGCGGGTCGAGCATCAGTGCCTCGTCGGCGCCCGCGGTGTACGCCTGGATGCAGGCGGTGATGTCGTTGAGCTTGGAGTGCGCGTTGAGCTTTGGATCGAGCGTGTCGGGCGCTGCCCGGCGAACGTGGGTCGTGAACAGCGTGATGCCGTCATGCACCGTCGACGGCAACGGTTCCTTGTGCTCGGCGATGATCACGACGGTGGCCGGGCCGATCGTCAAGCGGGGGTCCTGGTAGGGCGTCAGCTTGACACCGCGGGTGACCATCAGCCGCACGTGAACGCCGTCGGTCATCTCGTTGGCCCGGAGCGTCGTATAGATGGCGTTCGTCAGCTCGCGCCGACTGAGCCCGATGTCGAGCATGATCGCCTGCGCCCCTGCGAACAGACGGTCAAGATGGCGCTCCAGGAAAGCGGGGTGGGCCGCCCGGACGCGCAGGCCCTCCCACACCCCGTCGCCGAGCACGAAGCCCGCGTCGAACACCGACACGACAGCCTCCGCCCGCGGCACGAGGTCGCCGTTGACCCAGACGAGGATTCGCTCGTTGCGCTCGTCGTCTTCGAAGTCGTGCGCTCCGTGTGCTGCCTGCCGAGTCAACCTGCGGCTCAGCGACGGCGGTGGTAGATCAACCGCGCCACCCCGAAGCCCAAGACGAATCCCACGAACACAAAGATCGCGATCGTCGCGCCGATGGCCTTCTTGAAGAAGCTGGCCATCACGAGCTTCACCACCGCCGGCCCAATCAGCGCCAAATGCGTGGCCAATCCCATGGCGCACATCCTAATCCTCGAAGGCGTGCAGGCAATGCTCCGAGCAGAAGTAGAAGCGCTGCCCGGCGACCTCCTTGACCACCGCGCGCGAGCGGTCGACCTTCATCCCGCATGTCGGGTCGGTCGCCCCGCGGCGGGCCGTCAGTGCGAGCAGCGCGCCGAAGATCACCAGCCCGAGGACATTCAGCACGAGCTTGTAGTCGACATGGACGCCGCCGAAGATGTCCGCGCGAGTCGGCCGTGGCCCCGAGGGGATCCAGCCAGCGCCGCTAAACAGGGCATCGACCGCCAGCGCCGCGATCACCATCGTCACGAACATCAGCGCGGTGATCCGCAGCGCGTAGGCGCCGCCGTAGTACTTGCGGTAGATCGCGACGATCGGCAACACGATCAGATCGGCGAACAGGAACGCGAGGACGCCGGCGAAACCGATCCCCCCCGACCACAGGACGGCCGCCAGCGGGACGTTCCCCACCGAGCAGACAAAGCTGATCACGGCGATCACGGGCCCCACGACCACGTTCTCCAGGGTCGGCAGCGGGGCGGGCGCGTGGTGTAGGAACAGGCTCTCGAAGAAACCGTTGCCGAACTGCGCGACGAACCCCGCGAGCAGGAAGCCGAGGGCAATCTCCTTCCACAGCATCTGCCAGTCACCACGGAAGTTGTGGGCGACGTCTGACCACGCGTCAGCGCTGATTACCCGGCGGCGCCACGGGAGCGCCGTGCTGTTGGCGAGGTGGATGTGTCCCGGGTCGGCGTCGAGCGCGTGGGCTCGAGCCTCGCGCTCGAGGCGCCGGCTGACGAACAACCGCAAGAGTGCGGTCATCAGGCAGATCATCACGATCCCGCCGACGAACTCGGCGACCGTGAATTGCCAGCCGATCAGCACCCACAGCACGAGCCCGAGCTCCCACACAAGGTTGGTGGAGGCGAACTGGAAGGCCAGCGCGCTCGCGGCCGAGGCGCCCTTTTCGAACAAGGACTTGCCGATCGCCACCGCGGCGTACGAGCACGACGAGGAGGCGGCGCCGAGCACGGTGGCCAGCCCCACCGGCCGCGGACCGGCGCCCGAGAGCGCGCGCTCGACGCGCGCGCGCGGGACCCAGGCCTGCACGATCGCCGAGATCACGAACCCGAGCACGAGCGCCCACCAAACCTCCCACGCCATCAGCAATGCGTCCCTGAGGCCATGCCAGATCACGTCAAGCATCGTGGCCGCCAGTGTATACCCCTAGGGGGTACGGGTAGGAAGTGGTAGGATCGCCCGATGCCACCGACCCAAACACCCACCCGCGGCTACACCGCCAGCAAGGACCAGCTGCTCGCGCGGCTGCGCCGGATCGAGGGCCAGATCCGAGGCCTCGCCGGGATGGTGGAGGACGACCGCTACTGCATTGACATCCTCACCCAGATCAGCGCCGCTCAGGCGGCGCTCGACAAGGTCGCGCTCGGGCTCCTCGACGGCCATGCCCACACGTGCGTGGTCGGCGCGGCCCCCGAGCAGCAGGACGAGCGAACCGAGGAGATGATCGCCGCGGTCGCCCGGTTGATGCGCCGCGGCTGACCCCCGTCCCTCGCACGGGTGAGCCCTGGCCTACGCGCGGCGGAACGCGCGTACGGACAGCGGCACGAAGATCAGCAGGAGCGCCGACCAGCCAGGCGAGCGTCTCGAGCGCGGGCGTCAGCGCGTGGCCGTGCCCGATCGTCAGCGCCCGCGCCGCGTTGACGACGAGCGTCACGGGGTTGACGTCCGCGAACGCCCGCACGGCGCCGGGCATGTGTGCGGTCGGCACGAACGCAGAGGACGCGAAAACGAGCGGGAACACCCAGATGAACCCCACCGACTGCGCCGTCTCCGGGTTCCGGACCGAGATCCCGACGAACGCGCTGATCCACGAGAACACGTAGGCGAACCCGAGCACGAGCGCGAACGCGAGCACGACGTCGTAGATCGGCTGGTTCGGACGGAACCCGACCGCGAAGCCGATCAGCAGCATCACGATCAGGCTGATGAAGTTGGTCAACGAGGTCGGCGGCCGTCCGCCCGATCAGCACCGCCGAGCGGGCGATCGGCAGCGACCGGAACCGGTCGACGACCCCGGCCGCCATGTCCTCGGTCAGGCCCAGTCCAGTCGTCAGCGAGCCGAAGATCGCGGTCATGGCGATGATCCCCGGCATCAGGTAGTTGACGTAGCTGACTCGTCCCGGTATTGATCGCGCCGCCGAATACGTAGCGGAACAGCAGCACGAAGATCACCGGCTGCACGAACAGATAGACGACGTACATCGGCCTGCGCAGGATCTTCCGCAGCTGGCGCGCGGACATCACCTTGCTGTCCGAGAACGTCTCGGCGAGAGTCAGTCGCCCCCGCTCGGGGACACCGGCGGCCAGCGCACTCATGCTGCCTCCTGTTCAAGTTCGGCGGTTGCGGTTGGGTCGGCTTCGGCCGGTCGACCGGTCAGAGAGAGGAAGACGTCGTCGAGGCTCGGCTCCTGAACCTCGATCGCGAGGATCGGAAGCTGCTCGGCATCCAGCCGCCGGATCGCCTCCGCCGACGCGGCTGCGTTGGCCACGGCGAGCCGAAGCTCTCCGCTGGCTCGGTCCCGGTCCGCCTCGGATTGCTCGCCGGAGCCGAGATCGGCCAGTACGGCCCATGCGGCGTCGAGCGACGCCGGGTCGGCTAGCCGGACGCGGAGCACGTTTCCGCCGATCGCGCGCCTTGAGCTCGCGCGAAGTACCCTCGGCCGCGATCCGGCCGTGGTCGACGACGGCGATCTTGCGAGGCCAGCCGGTCGGCCTCCTCCAGGTACTGGGTCGTGAGCAGCACGGTCGTGCCGTCGTTGCGCAGCTCGCCGATCACCCGCCACAGCTCCGCGCGCGACCGCGGGTCGAGGCCGGTCGTCGGCTCGTCGAGCAGTACCACCGGCGGGCGTCCGATCAGGCCGGCGGCAAGGTCGAGCCGGCGGCGCATCCCACCCGAGTACGTCGCGACCCGACGGTCGGCCGCATCATCGAGCCGGAACCGCGCGAGTACCTCGTCCGCGCGGCGGCGCGACTCCGCGGGGGAGCAGCGGTACAGCCGCGCGATCATCTCGACGTTCTCGCGACCCGTCAGCTCGCCGTCAACAGCCGCGAACTGGCCCGCGAGACCGATCCGCCGGCGGACCGCAAGCGGCTCCGCCACCACGTCGTGGCCGAGCACCTCCGCCCGGCCGGCAGTCGGTTCGAGCAGGGTGGCGAGGATCCGCACGAGCGTGGTCTTGCCGGCGCCGTTTGGCCCCAGCAGCCCGAACACGGTCCCCGCTTCCACCTCGAGGTCCAGCCCGTCGAGGGCGACGATGTCGCCGAACGACTTGACCAGACCCTCAGCGCAAAGCGCCCGATCTGTCATTTCTCTCCGATCTTCGATCGCCGGTATTGCTTCCACTCCTCGACGAGCTTCGGTGCGCGGTGCTGCCACCAGGCGTAGAACTCGTCGAGGTCTTCAAGCCTTCTGCGCCGCGCGGCAGGCTCATCGGCGAGCGCCTCGAGTCCGTTCGCGATCAGCAGCCGGGCCTCGGCGGCGCCGGAGTCCAGCAGCTGGTCGTCCCACGCCTCCGGGCGGATCCGGAAACGGTCGGCCCGCTCACCGCGCACGCGGATGCGGTCGACCATCTTGCCCTTGACGAGCATCACGGTCGCGCCGCTGATCGCGCCTTTGCTGGCGCCGAGCGCCTCGCCGATCTCCGCCGCGGTCTGCTCGGGCGGATCGCACACGAGCAGCCAGGCGAACACGCGCCCGGTCATCCGCGGGATTCCGTACGACTTGGCGAACAGATCGCCGGTCGCGTCGACGTATTCCCACAGCCTGTCGTTCATTGCGTTCAGAGATTACTGAACTCTCAGAACTTGTCAAATACGCGCCGTCCCCGCTGTGAGCGGACATGGGCGCCTCTGAGCACTCACACGCGCGGCGGATTCCGGCGTGTGAGTGGAGAGAGTTGCCTGCTCGGCGTCGCGACGCTGCTACGTGATCGGTACCGCGGCCGCCGCAGTCGACGGCGCCCGGGATCCGGCCGCGCCGGCGCGGATGAACTCCGCGCACCGCTCGCCGATCATCACCGCCGGGCGCGTGCGTGTTGCCGCGCGTGACCGTCGGCATCACCGAGCAGTCGGCGATCCGCAGCCGCTCGATCCCGTGAACGCGCAGCTCGGAGTCAACGGCCCCGTCCGACGGAGAGCCGATCCGAGCGCTGCAAGCCGGGTGGTAGGTGTGCTGGCAGGTGGTCCGGATCCACGCCGCGATCTCCTCGCGCGTCCGCACGTCCGGCCCGGGTGTGATCTCGCCCGCGAGCAGGTCACGGACCGGTCCGCTCCCGGCGATCTCCCGAGCGCGCTCGACCGCGTCGATCATCTCGTCCATCTCGGACTGCTCGGACAGCATGTTGAGCACGACCGCCGGCTTGCGGGCCGGATCGGCGGAGCGGATCCGGACGGTGCCGCGGCTGCGCGGCGCGATGTACGACAGCCCGATCACCGCAGCCGGAGCATCCCAGCTGACCAGCGCGTGCTCGAAGAAGAAGCCCGCCCCGAACAGGAGCTGGAAGTTCGGCGCCGGCATCGTCGGGTCGGTGCGGATGTGGCCGCCCGTCTCGGCGAAGTTGCTCGCCAGCTTGCCGCGGCGGAACAGCAGCCACTTGAGCGCGTATTTCGGCTCCTCGGCGTCGAACATGCCGATGTTCCCGGGCGCCAGCTCGTGCGTGACGTACACGAGCGGATGCTCCATCAGGTTCTCGCCGACGGCCGGCAGGTCGTGGATCGGCTGAACGCCGACCGAGCGCAGGAAGTCGGCTGGGCCGATGCCCGAGTACTGCAGCAGCGCCGGCGTGTTGAAGGCGCCCGCGGACACGATCACCTCGGAGCCTGCGTCGACGCGCTCGCGGTTGCCCTTGGCGTCCGCGAGCTCGATCGCCGACCGCGCGGCCGTGCTCGACGATCAGCTTCGTCGACGAGCACGTTCGTCCGGACCGTCAGGTTCGAGCGCTTGCGGGCCGGCTTCAGGTAGGCCTCGTTGGAGCTGAACCGCATCCCGCGCTGGTGGTTGACCTGCAGCTGTCCGACCCCGTCCTGGCGCTCGCCGTTGAAGTCCTCATTACGGGGAATCCCGAGCGCCGCCGCAGCATCGACGTAGGCGCGGCAGACCGGATCGACGTCACGGATCTGGGTCACGTTCAGCGGGCCGCCGCGAGCGTGGAACTCGGTCGTCGAACTGCTCGTTGTTCTCGGAGCGCTTGAACACCGGCAGCACGTCGTCGTACCCCCAGCCGGTGGCGCCGCCCTCGGCCCAGGCGTCGTAGTCGAGCCGGTTGCCGCGGATGTAGATCATCGCGTTCATCGAGCTCGAGCCGCCGAGCATCTTTCCCGCGCGGCTCGTAGATCAGCCGCCCGTTCAGATTCGGCTCGGGCCCGGCCCAGTAGTCCCAGTCGAGCTTCGTGTGGAACTGCTTGGCGAACGCCAGCGGCGCCTTGACCTCGAGCTTGCGGTTCGAGCCGCCGGCCTCGACGAGCAGCACGCTCGCCGCCGGATCCTCGCTCAGCCGCGCCGCCACCGCGCACCCCGCCGAGCCGGCACCGATCACGATGTAGTCATAGCCAGTGGGCATTCGCTCGTCCTCCCGGACTCGAGCGTCGTGGCGTAGAACGGCAAGCCTAGACGGAGTGTCAGTTCACGTCCAGCGCCAGCACGAGCTCGCGGATCGCGCGCGGGTAGCGGTACGCGGTCCCCATGTGCGTGCCATCGAACAGCTCGAGCGTGTAGCTGCACGCCGAGCTTGTCGAGCTCGTCGCCGAACGCCCGGGCGCCGAGGTCGAGATAGAACTCGTCGCGGTTGCCGGCGTCGAGGTAGATCCGGCGCATGCTCCGCAGCGCATCGCCGTGGCGGGGCGCCATCCGCACCGGGTCGAGCGCGAGCCACCGCGCCCAGACCTCTTCGATCAGGCGCCCGGTCGAGATCTCGAACGGCAGCAGCCCGTGGCCGGGCCGTTCGGGGTCCGGGCGAGTACGCGCACGCCATCCCGTAAGTCACGAGCGGTCCGCGCATCGCGCCCCCACTCGAAGTGGTCGAGCCGCGTTGAAATGCTCCAGGAACACGTCCATCGAGCCGTCGAACTGATCGCGAAGCACGCGCGCGACCGCCGGGAACTCGCGCAGGTAGCTGCACTCGAACAGCGCGTCGCCGGCGTGCGAGGCGAAGGCGCCGAACACGTCCGGGCGCATCATCGAGAGCACCATCGCGCCATAGCCACCCGACGACTTGCCCGACACCGCCCGCCGGTCGCGGCTGGCGCTTGTCGGGTAGCGCGCGTCGATGAACGGCACGACCTCGTCGCAGATGTAGTCCATGTACCGGCCCGTGCCCGGCGAGTTGAGGAACTGCGAGCCGCCGTACGCGGTCCACGCATCGACGAACACGACCAGCGCGAGCGGGCAGTCTCCGGCCGCGAACATCGCGTCCAAGCGCTCGAACGTGGTCAGCTCGAAGTCTGACCGTGCCAGCCACCCATCGAGTTGGCCGCCGTAGCCCTGAAGCAGGTAGACGGTCGGGAGCTCTCCCGCGTCGGCGCCGGGCGGCCGATAGACGTACAGGGGCCGGCGAGCCGGATCACCGAGCGGGTTGTTGGCGAGCAGCTCGGACTCGACCACGAGCTTGTCGATAGTGCCCGCCAGCGGCCGCTCCCACGGTGGCCCGGCGATCCCCTCAACTGGGTGCAATGCCATCGCGCATCACCCTACGGGAAGGAATCGCCCGAGTAGGATCAGCTGTATGGCGGATACGGTGCCAAAAGGCTCTATCAACGGCGCCGGGGCCGACATCGACGCGACCGAAACCAGCGAGTGGATCGAGGCCGTCGACGCCGTCGTCGAACACGACGGCCCGGACCGCGCGCGTGAGCTGCTGACCCGCGCCATCGAGCGCGCCCAGCGCGCCGGCACGGGGCCGATCGCGTCGCTCAACACCCCCTACGTCAACACGATCCCAGCTGAGCAGGAGCCGCCGTTCCCCGGGGACCCCGAGATCGAGCGACGGTTGCGCTCGATCATCCGCTGGAACGCGATGGCGATCGTCGTGCGGGCCAACAAGCTGTCGTCGGAGCTCGGTGGCCACATCGCCTCATTCGCGTCGCTCGCTGTTTTGTACGAGGTCGGGTTCAACCACTACTGGAACGCCCCATCCGAATCGCACGGCGGCGACCTCGTCTATTTCCAGGGCCATTCCTCGCCGGGCAACTACGCGCGCGCCTACCTCGAGGGGCGGCTGACCGAGGCGCAGCTCGACGGGTTCCGCCAGGAGGTCTCGAAGCCCGGCGGCCTGTCCTCGTACCCGCACCCGTGGCTGATGCCCGACTTCTGGCAGTTCCCCACGGTGTCGCTCGGGATCGGTGCGATCACCTCGATCTACCAGGCGCGGTTCATGAAGTATCTACAGGCCCGCGGCCTCGCCGAGACGCGAGGGCCGCAAGGTGTGGGCGTTCCTGGGCGACGGCGAGATGGACGAGCCGGAGTCGATGGGAGCGATCGGGCTGGCTGGCCGCGAACGGCTCGACAACCTGATCTGGGTCGTCAACGCGAACCTCCAGCGACTCGACGGCCCGGTGCGCGGGAACGGCAAGATCATCCAGGAGCTCGAGTCGGACTTCCGGGGCGCGGGCTGGAACGTGATCAAGGTGATCTGGGGCTCCCGGTGGGACCCGCTGCTCGCAGCTGACACCGACGGCCGGCTTGTGAAGGTGATGGAGGACGCGGTCGACGGCGAGTACCAGACGTACAAGTCGCGCGACGGCGCCTACGTGCGCGAGCACTTCTTCGGTCGCGATCCGGTACTGCTCGATCGCGTCGCGCACATGTCCGACGAGGAGATCTGGCTGCTGAACCGCGGCGGGCTCGACCAGCAGAAGGTGGCCGCGGCGTACGAGGCCGCCGTGCGCCACAGCGGCACCCCGACCGTGATCCTCGCCAAGACGATCAAGGGCTACGGGATGGGCGTCTCCGGCGAGGGCCAGATGGTCACCCACCAGGCCAAGAAGATGACCGAGGAGGCGCTGCTCGCCTTCCGCGACCGGTTCGAGCTGCCTCTGACCGACGAGCAGGTCCGCGCCGCCGAGTACCACAAACCCCCGGCCGATTCGCCGGAGATGGAGTACCTCCGCTCCCGGCGCGCGGCGCTCGGCGGCTCGCTGCCCGTGCGCCGCCGGCGGGCGGACCCACTCCCGGTGCCGCCGCTTTCACTGTTCGCCTCGCAACTCGAGGGCACGGCCGATCGCGAGATCTCGACGACGATGGCGTTCGTCCGGGTGCTCGCGGCGCTGTTGCGCGACAAGCAGATCGGGCGCCACATCGTGCCGATCATTCCCGATGAGTCGCGTACGTTCGGGATGGAGGGCATGTTCCGGCAGGTCGGGATCTACTCGCCGATCGGGCAGCGCTACCAGCCGCAGGACTCGGAGCAGCTGATGTTCTACAAGGAGGACGAGCACGGGCAGATCCTCGAGGAGGGGATCACCGAGGCCGGCTCGATCTCGTCGTTCATCGCCGCCGGCACCTCCTACAGCGCGCACGGCGTGCAGATGGTCCCGTTCTACATCTACTACTCGATGTTCGGCTACCAGCGGGTCGGCGACCTGGTCTGGGCGGCGGGTGATTCGCGTACGCGAGGGTTCATGCTCGGAGGAACCGCCGGGCGGACAACGCTGAATGGCGAGGGGCTCCAGCACGAGGACGGCCACAGCCACCTGCTGTTCTCGGTCGTGCCGAACGTTCGCGCGTACGACCCGGCGTTCGCGTACGAGGTCGCGGTGATCGTCCAGGACGGCCTGCGCCGGATGGTCGGCGAGCAGGAGGACGTCTTCTTCTACGTCACGCTGATGAACGAGAACTACGTCCACCCCGCGATGCCCGAGGGCGCCGAGGAAGGGATCCTCCGGGGGATCTATCGGATTCGCGCCACCGAGTCCGCCCAGGTGCAGCTGCTCGGCTCGGGGACGATCCTCAACGAGGTGATCGCAGCCGCATCGCTGCTACAGGACGACTGGGGGATCGCCGCCGACGTGTGGAGCGCGACGTCGTTCACCGAGCTCCGGCGCGACGGGATCGAGGTCGAGCGGTGGAACATGCTTCACCCGGCGGACGAGCCTCGCCAGGCCTACGTCGCATCACAGCTGCTCGCAGGGGTCCCGACGGTCGCCTCGACCGATTACCTGCGCGCTGTCGCCGACCAGATCCGCCAGTGGGTGCCGGGGCCCTACCGCGTGCTCGGCACGGATGGCTACGGCCGCAGCGACCGGCGGGCTGCGCTGCGCTCGTTCTTCGAAGTGGACCGCCGCTACGTGGCGGTGGCCGCGTTGCGGGAGATCGACCCCGCGCTGGCACAGCAGGCGATCGAGAAGTACGAGATCGACCCCGAGGCCCCGATCCCGACCTCCGTATGACCGCGACCGCAGATGCGATTTCGGTCGAGGTGCCGGACATCGGCGACTTCACCGACGTACCCATCATCGAGATCCTCGTCGGCCCCGGTGACACGGTGGCGGTCGACGACCCGCTCGTGACGCTCGAGTCGGATAAGGCGACGATGGACGTTCCCGCTCCCGCGGCCGGGACGGTCAAGGAGCTGCTGGTGGCGCTCGGCGACAAGGTCTCGCAAGGCGCGGCGCTGCTGACGCTCCAGCCTAAGGGGGACGGCGCGGCCCCGGCGCGCGAGGAGGGCGAGGAGCCGATCGCCGCCGCCGCGCAGGAGTCGGTGGCGACCGCAGCGGTCGCGGACGGCCCGGAGGTGCCACCCGCGCCGGCCGCCGCACCCGCGCCGGCCGCCGCACCCGCGCCGGCCGCCGCACCCGCGCCATCGCCGCCTACTCCCCGCGCTCCGGCGCCGGTCAACGGCGGCGGCCCCGTGTATGCAAGCCCGTCGGTACGGCGGCTCGCGCGCGAGCGCGGCGTCGACCTCGGGTCCGTCGTCGGCACCGGCCGGAAGGGCCGGATCACCAAGGCCGACGTTGAGGGGTTCACGGCTCCGGCCGCGGCGCCGGCCGGAACGCCGGGCGGGGGTGCGCCCGGCCTGAATCTCGCCCCCTGGCCGTCGCTGGAGTTCGAGAAGTACGGGCCGATCGAGCGCGTCGAGCGGACGCGGATCCAGAAGATCTCGGCGCCGAACCTGGCTAGGAACTGGGTGATGATTCCGCACGTCACGCATAACGACGAGGCGGACATCACCGAGCTCGAGGCGTGGCGCAAGCAGCTCAACTCCGAGCAGGCCGACGTTAAGGTGACGATGGTCGCGTTCCTGGTCGTGGCATCCGTCGCCGCGCTGAAGGAGTTCCCAGCGTTCAACTCCTCGCTCGATGGTGACGAGTTGGTGCTGAAGCGCTATTACAACATCGGGTTCGCGGCCGATACACCCGGCGGCCTTGTCGTCCCGGTGATCAAGCAGGCCGACCAGAAGGGGCTGCTCGAGATCGCCGGCGAGCTGACCGAGCTGTCGGGGAAGGCGCGTGCCGGCAAGCTGATGCCGGGCGACATGGCGGGCAGCACGTTCACGATCTCGTCCCTCGGCGGGATCGGCGGGACGTCGTTCACGCCGATCGTCAATGCGCCCGAGGTGGCAATCCTCGGCGCCACACGGTCCGCGTTCAAGCCTGTCTGGGACGGCGCGGAATTCGTTCCTCGGCTGATGTTGCCGCTCTCGCTCTCCTACGACCACCGCGTGATCGACGGCGCGGCGGCCGCACGGTTCGTCGTGTACCTGACGCGGGTGCTCACCGATCTGCGCCGGGCGCTGTTGTGAGCGAGATCCGCGTCCCCGACATCGGGGACTTCACCGACGTTCCGGTGATCGAGATCCATGTCGCGCCGGGAGACACGGTCGCGGTCGAGGACCCGCTCGTCACCTTGGAGTCCGACAAGGCAACGATGGACATCCCGTCGCCGGCGGCCGGGGTCGTACAGCAGCTACAGGTCAAGGTCGGCGACCGCGTCTCCGAGGGGAGCGTTCTCGCCGTGATCGATGAGGCCGACGCGGCGGAGGCACCGGCTGAGGCGACGGCGGACTCGGAGCCAGCGCGCGGCCCGACGGTCGACTCGGAGCCGGCACCGGAGGCCAACGGCGAGTACGACGCCCAGTTGATCGTGCTCGGCTCAGGCCCCGGCGGCTACACGGCGGCGTTCCGGGCCGCCGACCTAGGACTGCAGACGATCCTCGTCGAGCGGTACGAGCGGCTCGGCGGCGTGTGCCTCAACGTCGGCTGTATCCCGTCGAAGACCCTGCTGCACGCCGCGCGGGCGGTCGCCGAAGCCGAGGAAATGGCCGAGCGCGGGATCAAGTTCGGCAAACCGTCCATCGATCTCGATGCGCTGCGCGGCTGGAAAGACGACGTCGTAGGCAAGCTGACCGGTGGCCTCCAAGCACTGGCCAAGCAGCGCAAGGTCGAGGTCCTGCACGGGGTCGGCCGGTTCACCGGGCCGCACTCGCTCGGAGTCGGCGAGCGCACCGTCACGTTCGAGCACTGCATCATCGCGGCCGGCTCGCAGGCGGCCACGCTCCCAGGGCTCCCGGATGATCCGCGGATCGTCGACTCGACGGGCGCGCTCGACCTCGCCGAGATCCCGAAGCGGCTGCTCGTCATCGGTGGCGGGATCATCGGCTTGGAGATGGCGACTGTGTACGACGCGCTTGGGTCGAAGGTCACTGTCGTCGAACTAATGGATCAGCTGATCCCCGGCTGCGATCCCGACCTGGTCCGGCCGCTACAGAAACGGATTGAGCGACGCTACGCGGCGATCCATCTGGGCACCCGGGTTGGCGAGCTCAAGACGCAGAAGGGCGGAATCAAGGTTGAGCTCGGCGACGCCGCCGCGCAGACCTTCGACGCCGTACTGGTCGCGGTCGGGCGGTCACCGAACGGCCGCGCGATTGCGGCCGACGCCGCCGGCGTCAACGTCGATGACCGCGGGTTCATCCCGGTCGACGGCCAGCTGCGCACGAATGTCCCCTGGATCCACGCGATCGGCGACATCGTCGGCGGCCCGATGCTCGCGCACAAGGCATCCCACGAGGGGACGGTCGCGGCCGAGGTGATCGCGGGCTTGGCGGACGCTGAGTTCGACCCGCGCGCGATCCCATCGGTCGCCTACACCGATCCGGAGGTCGCGTGGATGGGACTCACAGAGACCGAAGCGAAGGCCTCGGACGTGAAGTACGAGAAAGGCGTGTTCCCATGGAGCGCCTCCGGCCGCGCGCTCTCGATCGGCCGCGACGACGGCTTCACGAAACTGCTGGTGGAGCCACAGACCCACCGGATCCTCGGTGCCGGAATCGTCGGCGCCAACGCGGGCGAGCTGATCGCGGAGACCGTCCACGCGATCGAGATGGGCGCCGACGCCGAGGACCTAGCGGCGACGATCCACCCCCACCCCACCCTGTCCGAGACCGTAATGTTCGCCGCCGAGATGGTCGAGGGCACGATCACCGACCTCCTTCCTCCGCGGAAACGCTGAGCCAGTGTCAGCCGCGGCGGAGGCGGCGTACCAGCCCCCGCACGCCCGCGAGGGCGAGCACCGCGCCCAGCGCCTTCGCAGCCCCTGACCACTCGGCCTGGCGCAGCGCGACCGCTCCGGCGGGGTGCTCGGGCGGCGCCGGCATCGCGAACTCCTCGGCCGCGAGCACGTCGCGCGGCGCGGCCGCGCCGGTGAGGTCAGCCGGGAGGACCACCGGCGGGTGGTGAATCGTCGGATCCGGGGCCGGCAGCGCGAATTCCTCGGCGGCCAGTACGTCGTGGGCTGCGAGCTCGCCGAGCCTGGGGTCCGGGGCGGGCAAGGCGAACTCCTCCGCGGCGAGAACGTCGTGCGGCGGCTCTTCGGGGGGCGCCATCGGTCCATCATCGCAAATCTCGGGTCGGCTCGGCGGCCTGCCATAATCTCAGCCGATGAGACTGAGATCTGTGAGCGATCCGCTGCTTGGAGTGGTATCCTTCACTTATTAGTCGTAAGCAACTAGCGAAAGTGAACCTTTGATGAGTCGCCTGCTTTTGGTCCCCATGGACGACGTTGTCGTCTTCCCGGGCATGTCGCTGACTCTCGCCGTGGACGCGGGCGAGGATGAGCGGGTCCTGCTTGTTCCCCACCACGAGCAGGAATTCGCGACCGTCGGCACGGTCGCAGAGATTTCCGAGCACGTCCGCCTCCCCGGGGGCGGCCGCGCCGTCGCGCTCCAAGGGCTGCACCGCGGCACCGCGGGCGCAGCGCAGACCCTGCCCGACGGCCGGCTGTACGTCGAAGTCCAGGAGCGACCTGACGAAGTCCCCGTCGATGGCAAGACGCGCAACCTCGAGCGCGAGTACCGCGCGGTCGTCGAGGAGATCCTCGAACTGCGCGGCGACGATGGCCGGATCGCCGCCTTCGTCCGCAGCATCACCGAGCCCGGGGCGCTGGCCGACACCGCCGGCTACTCGCCCGAGCTGACCTACGACCAGAAGGTCGAGCTGCTCAAGGCGGTCGACGTGACCGAGCGGCTCGAGCTGGCCGTGCGCTTCCAGCGCGAGCGGCTGGCCGAGATGCAGGTCCGCAAGCGGATCCGTGACGACGTCGAGTCGGGCGCCGAGAAGCAGCAGCGGGATTACTTCCTGCGCAAGCAGATGGAGTCGATCCGCAAAGAGCTCGGCGAGGACGAAGGCTCGGTGCTCGAGGAGTACCGGACCAAGATCGAAGAGGCCGGGATGCCCGAGCATGTCCGTGAACAGGCGGACAAGGAACTCGGGCGGCTCGAACGGATGGGCGAGCAATCGGCCGAGACGAGCGTCATCAGGACCTACCTCGACTGGCTGATCGCGGTGCCGTGGTCAAAGAAGTCGGATGAACGTCTCGATCCCGACCACGCGCGTGAGGTGCTGGACGCCGATCACGCCGGGCTGGAGGACGTCAAGGACCGGATCGTCGAGTACATCGCGGTCAAGAAGCTTCGCACCGAGCGGGGAATCACCGAGGACAAGCGTTCGGGCGCGATCCTGACGCTGATCGGCCCTCCCGGCACCGGCAAGACGAGCATCGGCGAGTCCATCGCCCGCGCGACCGGACGTGAGTTCGTCCGCATGTCGCTCGGCGGCGTGCGCGACGAGGCGGAGATCCGCGGTCACCGAAGGACGTACATCGGGGCGCTGCCCGGACGGCTCGTCCGTGCACTGCGCGATGCCGGCACGATGAACCCGGTGATCATGCTCGACGAGGTCGACAAGGTCGGCGCCGATTGGCGCGGCGACCCGAGTGCGGCCCTGCTCGAGGTGCTCGATCCGGCACAGAACCACAGCTTCCGCGACCACTATCTGGACTTGGAGCTGGACCTGAGCCAGGTGATGTTCATCGCGACGGCGAACGTGGCCGACACGATCCCGGGCCCGCTGCTCGACCGCATGGAGGTGATCCGATTCGACGGATACACCACCTCGGAGAAGACGGCGATCGCGCGCGGGTACCTGTGGCCGCGACAGCTCGAGCGCAACGGTCTGAGGCCCGATGAGGTGGAGATCAGCGACGAGCTGCTGCGGACGATCACGACCGAGTACACACGCGAGGCCGGCGTCCGCCAGCTCGAGCGTGACCTCGGCACCGTGCTGCGCAAGACGGCCACCAGGATCGCGGGCGGCGCCGCGCAGGCGCCTGTGGTGATCGACCTGGACGTGGTCAGGGACGCCCTCGGGCGCCAGCGCCACTTCCAGGAGTCGGCGATCCGCACCGCCGTGCCCGGCGTGGCGACCGGTCTAGCGGTCACCGGAGCAGGCGGCGACGTCCTGTTCGTCGAGGCGACCGCGATGGACGGCAAGCCGGGGCTGACGCTGACCGGTCAGCTGGGCGACGTGATGAAGGAATCGGCGCAGATCGCGCTGTCCTACGTCCGCGGCCACGCCGATGAGCTGAACATCGACCGGCACTCGTTCGACGAGCAGTCGTTCCACGTGCACGTTCCCGCGGGTGCGATCCCGAAGGATGGCCCCAGCGCCGGCGTGACGATGGTGACGGCGCTGACGTCGCTGCTGAGCGCTCGCCCGGTGCGGCACACGGTCGGCATGACCGGCGAGGTCACGCTGCAGGGCCGGGTGCTCCCGATCGGCGGCGTCAAGCAGAAGGTGCTGGCGGCACACGCCGCAGGCCTGACTGACGTGGTATTGCCTGAGCGCAACCGCGGCGACCTCGACGACGTTCCGGAAGAGGTCCGCGAGGCGATGAAGTTCCACTTCGCGATGACCATCGACGAAGTGCTCAACGTCGCGCTGGAGCCTGCCTCGGTGCAGGCCGCAGCCGCGTAACCAGCAACCGCTTAGCCACTACGCATAGCGAGAGCGCCCGGGCATCCCCCGGGCGCTCGTCGTTAGTAGACCTTGTAGCCCTGGATCGAGATCAAGAACCCGCCGCCACCCGAGTTCTTGCACGTCATCCCGCTGGCGGCACTTGTGCACGTGATCTGGCCGGTGCCGGTGCTAGTGCCGTACGCGAGCTTCGCGGCGGTCGGGTCGAGCGCCGTGTCTCCCGCGCACACGAACCGTCCGGCCCCGGAGGACGGGACCTCGAGCCCTTGGCCGAAGTCAACTTGCTTTGGGCATGAGGAAGGGCGCGGCGGGGGTGACCAGTTGCGCTGCTTGATGTCGCAGCGGGCGACACCGCCGGCGATGATGCAACCGATGTTCCCCGAGGGGGACTGGAACTGCGCCAGGGCCAACCGCGGGCCCGCGCTCGTGGTCGCGCCGCCCGCAGTGGACGTCGGTGCGGCGGCTGTCGCGGTGGTGGTCGAGCTCGACGTTGTCACCGATGATCCCGTTGCCGGCCCCGTCACAGTCACGGTTTTGGACGATCCGCCGCACCCCGCCAGCGCGACCGCCAGCGCCGCCACCACCCCCGGAAGACCCCTCTTCACGAAAAGCAGCCTAGCCGACACCCCGGAAGGGGTAGGTTCTATGTATGAGCACGATCACCACAGCAGACGAGCATCGGATAGTTGAAGAGACCCCGAAGCAGCTTTACATCGGGGGTGAATGGCGCGAAGCCGCCGGCGGGACCTTCGCCGTCGAGGATCCAGCCACGGGCGAGACCGTCGCCGAGGTGGCGGATGCCTCCCCCGAGGAGGCGATGGAAGCGCTCGACGCCGCCGTCGAGGCCGGCCCGAGCTGGGCCGACACCCCCCCGCGCGACCGCGGCGAGGTCCTCCGCCGGGCCTTCGAGGCGATCGTCGAGCGCCAGGATGAGCTGTCGCTGCTGATGACGCTCGAGATGGGCAAGCCGCTCGCCGAGTCCAAGGCGGAGATCCTGTACGCCGCCGAGTTCCTGCGCTGGTTCGCGGAGGAGGCGGTGCGGATCGACGGGCGGTTCTCCAGGGCTCCCAACGGTCAGGGACGGCTGCTGACGATGCGTCAGCCGGTGGGACCGTGCCTGCTGATCACGCCGTGGAACTTCCCGCTTGCCATGGGCACCCGGAAGGTCGGCCCGGCGGTCGCCGCCGGATGCACGATGGTCGTCAAGCCGGCGCAGCTGACTCCGCTGTCGATGTTGATGTTCGGCAAGATCATGGAAGAGGCCGGCCTGCCCGGCGGGGTGCTCAACATCGTGACCGCCGCGTCGTCGGGCAAGACGATGGCGCCGCTGATCCAGGATCAGCGCCTGCGAAAGCTGTCGTTCACCGGTTCGACCGAGGTCGGCCGCACGCTGATGAAGCAGGCGTCGGACAACCTCCTGCGCCTCTCGATGGAGCTCGGCGGCAACGCGCCGTTCATCGTGTTCGAGGACGCCGACATCGACGAGGCTGTGAAGGGCGCGATGATCGCGAAGATGCGCAATATCGGCGAGGCGTGCACCGCCGCCAACCGGTTCCATGTCGCTAACAGCGTCGCCGACGAGTTCGCCACCAAGCTGGCCGAGAAGATGGGCGCGATGAAGGTGGGCCGGGGCACCGAGGACGGCGTCGAAGTCGGCCCGCTCGTCGACGCCAACCAGCGCGACAAGGTCGCAGAGCTCGTCGACGATGCGGTCGCCAAGGGCGCGCAGGCCCGCGCCGGAGGCCACGCTCCGGACGGCGCCGGCTACTTCTACGAGCCGACCGTGCTCACCGACATCACTGACAACGCCCGCCTGCTCCAGGAGGAGATCTTCGGCCCGGTGGCCCCGGTCAAGGGGTTCGACACCGAGGACGAGGCGATCGCCGCCGCCAACGACACCGAGTATGGGCTCGTGGCGTATCTCTACACGCGCGATCTCAAGCGCGCGTTCCGCGTCGTCGAGCGGCTCGACACGGGGATGATCGGCCTCAACCAGGGGATGGTCTCGAACCCCGCAGCCCCATTTGGCGGCGTCAAGCAATCCGGATTCGGCCGCGAGGGCGGCTATGAGGGGATCGAGGAGTACCTCAACATCAAGTACACCGCGATCAACCTGTAACCGCCGGGCGCCGAACGGCGGACCGGAACCTATCCGCTGCGGGGCCCGCGCCCGAACCGCGGCGACGGGGCTCCGAGCGTCGCCGTCAGCTCTGGCGCAAACCGTCGGCCGCGGTCGATCGACGGATCGATCAACGGATAGGTGCGCCCGCGCCGCACGACCTGCCCGCCACCGGCCAGCAGATTGCGCACCCAGTCGGATTGCTCTCCGTAAAGCACGCGGACATGCAGCCTCCCGTTGCGCACGTAGGCCACCACCGGCGTCCTGTAGGTCCGGCCCGTCCGCCGCCCTCGGTGCACCAGCACGGCCCAGGGTGGAGCCAGCCATGCCCACGTTCCCTGGATCCGGTTTGTCACCACCCGGTTGAAGCGCGCGAGACGCCTGCGAAAACCCATTTGCGCGCCAGCGTACCGGCCGCGCACCGACGACAGCCCTGTACCCTCACGTCCAGCCCATGGCGCATGCCGAGGAGAGTCCAGCGAGGATGAGGGGCCCGATCAATCCGCACGCGGGCGCGCTTGCTTACGAGTGGCGGCGGCTGACGCGGGCGGCGACCGTCGTCGCCCTCCTCACCGCGCCGGCGTTCTTCCTGATCCTCTACGACTCGGACCACTGGTCGGTGGTGGCGGCGCTGATCATCACGGTGCTCGCGGTGCTGCTGTTCCGCGGGCTGATCGAGGTGCTCGCGCGCAAGCTGATCCCATCGCCGAGCCTGTTCGGAAGTGAGGAGCTCAAGGCGGAGGACATCGTCGCGCGCCGGCGCTACTGGTACTGGCGCTCGAAGTTCCGGCGGCTCCCGATCTACGTGATCATCGTGTTCGCACTGCTGGGCCTATGCCAGGCCTTCTTCGCGTTCGCCGGCGTCAGCGCAGGGTTCTTCCACCCGTTCGCCGGGCTGCGCCAGGTCTTCCCCGCCGACACCCTGCCGCAGCTGGGACTGGTGTTCGTCCAGCTGCCGTTGCTGTTCTTCGTCAACTTCTTCATCTTCTTCGGTCCGTTCCTGTTCTTCGCGGTCCGCCAGATCCGCGGGTACGAGCCCGGCGACGCGAGCTGGGGGGTGAAGATCGACGACGTCCGAGGCCAAGCCGAAGCCAAGGAGGAGATCACCCGGGTGATCACGCTGTGGCAGTCGGGCGAGGAGTTCGAGAAGGCCGGCGGCAAGCGCGAGCGAGGACTGCTGTTCCTCGGGGCGCCCGGCACGGGCAAGACGATGATCTCGAAGGCGATCGCCACGAACTTCAACTGCCCGTTCGTGACGATCCCCGGCTCGGGGTTCGCCGGCATGTTCATCGGGATGGATGCGATCACCGTCCAATTCCTGGCCCGCAAGGCACGCAAGCTGGCCCGCAAGTGGGGCGGCCAGTGCATTGTCTTCATCGACGAGATCGACGCGGTGGGCATGCGTCGCCAAGCGCTCGGATCGGGCGTCGGCGCTACAGCGGAGACGACCCCCACCGGGCTCGGGTTCGCCGGCGACTTCGGCGCGATCACCCAGTCGGGAGACGTGATCATCGAGTCGCGCGAGTGGCGCGAGTGGCTGTTCGCCCAGCGCGCCGAGCAGCCGCAGACGGGTTACGCCAGCTTCGTTCGACGCGCCACCGAGCGGCTCCAGCGCTTCTACCCGGGCTTCGGGATGGGCGGCGGCATGGGCGGCCAGGCGCTCAATCAGCTGCTGGTGGTGATGGACGGAATCGACGAACCGCCGGCGATGCGGAAGTTCTTCACGAACCGCCTGAACACATTCCTCGATGCGATGTTTGTGATCCCGTCAAAGGTCGGTCAGATCCCGCTCCGTCTGGCCCCTCCCAAGCCCCGGCCCGAGCAGATCTACTTCATCGGCGCCTGCAATGTCCCGATCCAGGTGCTCGACCCGGCGCTGACCCGGGCCGGCCGGATGGGGCGCCACATCTGGTTCCGGACGCCGACCAAGGACGACCGCGCCGACATCTTCGACCTGTACCTGGACAAGGTCGCCCATGAGCCGGACCTCGACACCGAGCGGCGCCGCGACGAGCTCGCCCGGATCACGAACGGCTACTCCCCGTCGATGATCGAGCAGTGCTGCTCGATGGCGCTGACCATCGCCCACTCGGAGGGGCGGCCGCGGTTCGGCTGGTTCGACATCGTCGAGGCGATGACGACCGTGGAGACGGGCACCGCGCAGAACATCGACTACGTGCCTGAGGAGTCCAAGGCGGTGGCGATCCACGAGGCGGGACACGCGGTCGCCGGTCACATCTACATGGAGAAGGACGTGCTGTCCACGCGGCTCTCGATCCGCAAGCGCGGCGGCTCGCTCGGCCACTACCAGAGCATGGAGAAGGAGGAGCGCTTCAACCGCTTCCGCAGCCGCTGGATGGGCAGCCTGACGATGATCCTCGGAGCCATGGCCGCCGAGCATGTGTTCTACGGCGAGAACAGCCAAGGCGTGGCCGGCGACGTCGGCAGCGCCACCTCGGTCGCCGCGTCGATGGTCGGAATCTGGGCTATGGGTCCCGAGGGCGTCCACCTCCACGGCAGCGCGATCTCCGAAGAGCAGGAGGAGGAGGTCCGCAAACGGCTGGCGCGGATTGGGAACACGATCATGAATCGCGCCAGCGGCTCCGGAGCGTTCAACGAGAACCCGGTCGGCGCGGTGCTCGGCGACCGCGACAAGCGGGCTGCGGCCGCCCAGATCCTCGGGCAGGCCTATGTGACCGCCTATGCGCTGATGCTCGCCAACAAGGCCGCGATCGAGAAGATCGCCGATGAGCTGGTCGCCCGTAAGGAGATCTATGGCGACGAGGTGACCGACCTGCTCAACAGCGTCGGCCTGCAGCGTCCCGAAATCGACCTCACCGACGACCGCTCGTGGCCGACGGTATGAGCGACTCGGGCAAGCTCATCACCGAGTCGAGCGAGGAGCACGCGGCCAAGCGTCCGTTCCCGGCTGCAGTCGCGCTCGGGCGGCGCCAGCGCGCGCGGCCCGCCCCCTCCCCCCACGCGAGCAAATTTCGCGCCGCCACAGCACTGCTCGCCGGGCTGGCGATCGCCGCGCTCGTGGTCGCGATCACCGTGCTCGTGAATGGCAACCGCGGCGGGTCGAGCGGGCCTTGGTCCTCCTGGTCGCCGCCGGACAATGGCACCCAGGGTGCGCAGGAGATCGCCGACCACCTGGCGCCGTTCTACCGGATCAACGGCGTCGACCAGCTCGCCGTGGTGACGGTCGTCAAGCTCGGCAACCCGAGCAGCGTCGATCCGACGACCGGCGCACCGAGCGGACTGCAGGTCGCGGTCAAGACCGATGGTTCCACCAGCAGCGGCCTGTCGCTGCTCAACGGCAACACGATCGCTTACAACCTGTGCGGTCTCGGCTCGAGCAACTGCACGATCGGGGTCGGCAAGCCGTCCGCGCTGCGGCTGCTGCTGCTCAAACGCGAGGCGCTCGAACTGGCCCTGTACACGTTCAAGTACATCTCCGGAACCAACAACGTGGTCGCGATCCTCCCGCCGGGCTACACCACTCAGAACACACTCACCTCGACGCCGCACGCCAAGCCGGTGACGCAGAAAGTCGACCTGGCTCTGCTGTTCATCCGTGGCGAGCTGGCGCCGTTCCTGAGCGCGCCGGTCACCGCGACGTTGCCGAATACGTATCCGCCGGCGGTGCCGCAGCTGCCGCTCTGGGCGCAGACCGCGGAGGCCGGGCTGGTGGAGCAGATCACCGCGCGCGGCCTGTTCTCCGAGCAGCTGGTTCAGACCCAGGCCGGCGAGAACCTGATCGAGCTCACTCAGCAGCCCCCGTCGTAGGCTTTTCCTCGTAGCCGAGGCACTGCTGCACCGGCAGCCGCGGATAGCGCGGGAACCTCTCGGGCTCGTCCTTGGACCGCCGGCACAGCGAGAAGGCGGACCCCCGGGTGGTCTGCACGACCTGCTGGTGGCGACAGCCGTTGCACAACCCCGCGCCGGGTACCGCCTCGGTCACTCGTACCACATGCCGGGCGCGACCGGGACCTGTACGAGCCGAGGGCCGTCGTCGGCCTGAATCGCCTCGCGGAGCGCATCGATCAGCTCCGCGCGCCCGGACACCGATCGCGCGGCCATCCCGTACGCCCCGGCGACCGCCGCGACATCGAGGCCCGGCAGGTCGAGCCCGGGCGCACCGGTGACCTGTTCGAGACCGGCAAACCATTTGAGGATCGAATATTCGTCGTTGCGCAGCACGAGGAACGTCACCGGCACGCGATACGCGACAGCCGTCCACAGCGCGGTGATCCCGTACTGAGCCGACCCCTCTCCCAGTACGCACACGACCGGACGATCCGCCGAGGCGAGCTGCACCCCGACCGCGGCCGAGATGCCGAACCCAAGGCCGCCGCTGGCACCGAAGAAGTACGAGCCCGGCCGCGAGAGGCGCAGCCGATTGCGCAAGGCCAGCGTCGACGCCGGTGACTCGAGCACGGCGATCCCGTCTTGCGGCCACGCCTCCGCCAGAGCAGCCATCGCCGCCGAGCCGCTCATCGGTTCGCTTTCCTCGGGCTCCCCCGGGGACGGCCGCGGCTCAGGGCCAACACGATCGGACTCGACGACGAGCGAGAGCAAGCCGTCGAGCGCGAGTGCGACGTCGGCCACGACCGCATCGCCCATCGGCGCTCGCGCCGCCTCGTTGGGATCGCTGGTGATCATCACCAGCGAGGTCTCCTCGCCAAGCAGCGGGCCCGGGATGTATGGGTAATAGGGGAACACGGAAGATCCCACCACGAGCACCACGTCGTGTTCCCTCAGGGTTTCGGCCAGCGGGCCGATCGCGGGCGGCAGTACGCCGCGGAAGCTCGGGTGGCCCTCCGGAAAGCCGATCCGCCCCCCGCCCGGCGCCGGTGTCGCCCACACGGGCAGGTGTTGACGCTCGACCAGCGCTACGCAGGCATCCCACCCGCCACTGGCATCGATGTCAGGCCCGGCGATCAGCACCGGGTTGCGCGCGCGCTCGAGGCGGCCGGCGATCGCCGCCAGGGTGTCGCGGTCGGGCGTCGAGCGGCCCGTGACGAGGCGCCCGGTGGCATGCCGGACCCTTTCCATGTCGGCGTCGGCGTCCCAGTCGTCCATCGGGATCGAGACGAAGGCCGGTCCCCGCGGCGGCAAAGAGGCGACATGGATCGCCCGCGCCAGCGCCGCCGGGACATCGACCGCGCGCGGTGGCTCGTGGGCCCACTTGACATACGGCTGGGGACCCAGCGTCGCGTCGACGTTGGTCAGGTTCGCCTCGATCGTGATCTGCGGGCGAACCTGCTGCCCGGCGGTGATCACGAGCGGCGACTTGTTCGCCCGGGCATTGAAGATCCCGCCCACGGCATTTCCGACACCGGGAGCCGTGTGGAGGTTGACGTGGGTGGGACGACCCGAGGCCTGGGCATACCCGTCGGCCATCCCGACGACGACCAGCTCCTGCAGCCCGAGGACGTACCGGAAGTCCGGGGGGAACTGGCCGAGCATCGGCAGCTCCGTCGACCCGGGGTTGCCGAAGATCGTCGTCATCCCGTGGGCGCGGAAGAGGTCGAATGCGGCCTCGCGTACGGTGGGCGACATCAGGCGGCGATCCTTGAGGGCGCGAGCGCGTGCGGCGGACGGCGCTCGTGCCAGCGCTCGACGGTCTCGAGCTGCGCAGCCAGCTCGAGCAGGAGCTCCTCCGAACACGCCGGGCCCATCAGCTGCGCTCCAACCGGAAGCCCGGCCGCGGTCAGTCCAGCCGGGACGTTGATCGACGGCCAACCGGTGACGTTCCACGGCCACGTGTACGGGCACGCCGCGGTCATCACCTTGTCCGTCTCCCAGCCGGAGAGCCCGGCAATCCCGCCAACCCGAAACGGAGGCTGGGCGCTGGTCGGCGCCAGCACGACATCGAATCGGGCGAAGATCGAGCCGACCTGGCGGCGCATCGGCGCCTCGAGTGCGCGCGCCAGCGCGACCAGCGGGCGGAGGCGGGCGCCGACTCGCGCGTTGTGACGCGTGCGCGGGTCGAGCACAGAATGGTCGGGCAGCCGCTTGCTCCACTCATGAAGCCCGTTGAGCGACCGGGGCAGCACGCCGACCCCGAACAGCCCGTAGTTGACCCCCGCCGGCGAGACGGCGTGACCGAGGCCGGCCAGCACATGGCCGAGCCGCTCGACGGCCGCGGCGATCTCCGGATGGAGCGGCGCGCGGACGGTGGTGAACGGCGGCTTCAGCGCGATCGCGATCCGCAACCGTCGTCCGGCGCCGCGAGCCCCTCGATCAGCAGCCTCGGCGAACGTCCCGCCACCCGGCGGCGGCGGGCGGTCGCGATCCTCGGGATGGTTCCCCGCCGCGGCGTCGAGTAGCCGCGCCGCGTCACCAACCGTCCGGGCCAGCGGGCCGATGCATGTCAGGCCATGAAACGCGGGCGTGTCCGGCCAGGTCGAGATCCGCCCCCGCTGGGGCTTTATCCCGACGAGGTGGGTCCACGCCGCCGGGATCCGCACCGAACCGAGCCCGTCGGAGCCGAGCGCCGCCGGCACCACTCCGGCCGCGACCGCGGCCGCGGAGCCGCCGGAGGAGCCGCCGGGCGTGTGCTCGAGCGACCAGGGGTTGCGCGTCACGCCAAACGCGTCGCCTTCGGTGATCGGCCACTGGCCGAGCTCGGGCGTCGTCGTCTTGCCGACGATCACGGCGCCGGCGCCACGGAGCCGCCGGACCGCCTCGCAGTCCGCCACCGCCGAGGCGAACTCGCCGCCACAGCCGAACGGCGTGGTCTCCCCGGTGAGGTCGACATCGTCCTTGATCGCCACCGGCACGCCGAGCAACGGCAACCGCTCTCCCGCCGCCAGCCGCCTGTCCGCGTCGTCCGCCTCGGCCAGCGCGGCCTGCAAGCGCAGGCACCGGAACGCGTTGAGCACTGGCTGGCACTCCTGCGCCCGATCGAGCGCGTCGCCCACCAGCTCGCGCGAGGACACCTCGCCGCGGGCGAGGGCCCGCGCAGCTTCGGCGAGGCCGAGAAAACTCACAGCGCCGCCAGCGCTTCGGCTGCGGCGCGCTCCCCGGACCGCACCGCTCCATCCATGTAGCCGTTCCAGTAGGTCGAGGTCTCGGTTCCCGCCCAGTGGATCCGCCCCACCGGTTCGCGCAGCCGCGAGCCGTAGGCGAGCAGCGCCCCGGTGGCCGGAATCCCGACCGGGCAACCGCGGGTCCACTCCTCGCCCGACCATGAGGTCTCGAAGAACGCTGAGGGGTTCGATGCCTGCTTGCCGAAGAACGACGCGTACTGGTTGAGCACCTGCTGGCGTCGCAGCGCGGGGGACGTCGCGTTGTAGGACCGCGCCTTGTCGCCACCGACGAACCCGAACACGACGCCGAGCGATCCGTCGGGCGGCGAGTCGTCGAATGTCGCCGACACCGGGCCGCCGGTCGCGATCGCGGTGCCGGTCAGCCCGCCGTCGCGCCAGAACGGCCGCGGATACACGGCCGCCACCTTGGTCAGCGTGCCCTGTCCGTAGCGCTGAGTGAGCTGGTCGCGCTCAAACGGCAGCAGCGGCTCGTAATCGATCCTGGCGGCCAGTGCGGGCGGCACCGCGACGACCACGAGCCTTGATTTGACCGTCATGCGATCCGAGACGACGGTCGCGCCCGACCCGCTCTGGGTGATCCGCCGGACCGGCGTGCCGAGCAGGACCCGCCTGGCGCCCAGCTTCGAGGCGATCCGCAGCGGCAGTTGCTGCGATCCGCCGTACAGCCGCGACTGCTGAGCGCCACCGCGCGTGTTGAAGTTCCGCTCGAACGTCCCCGGGTTGGTCTCGTCACCCGACGCCGCGATGTAGAACAGCGTGAACAGCAGCGACAGCTCGCGCGGCTCGGCGCCGAAGATCGGGCGTGTGGCGGCGGACGCGACCTCGAAGAACCGCTGGTTGAAGGTCAGCTGGCCGCGGAGGAATGTTTCGAGCGTCTGCCCGTCCCACGCGGCCGCGCTGCCCGCCTGCCAGGGCGCGTCGATCGGGACGGTGGTCGCCATCTGGTCCATCGCCGGGATGATCGTCGCCAGCGGCAGCAGGATCTCAGGGTCGAGCGGCGCCGTCCCCGTGGGCCCGGTGTCCGAGTACCGGAGCACGGTCGAGTCTGCGACGTAGATGTCATCTCCGGTGTCGTAGGTCGGAAACGTGCCGACCCCGAGCTCGCTCGCCAGCGCGAGCACGTGACCCTGAGTCGGGCCGATGAACGTCCCGCCGCGCTCGGAGATGCGGCCGCCACCGAGATCGTGGTTCCAGATCCTCCCGCCGACGCGGTCGCGCGCCTCGAGCACGATCACCGAACGACCGGCGGCGGCCAGCCTGCGCGCCGCCGTCAGGCCCGCCAGGCCGGCGCCGACGACCGTCACGTCCGCCCGTCGCGCCGCGGTCGACCCGGTGCGGCGCCTGTGCGCTTCGGCCGCTGCGGGCAGGGCCGCCGCCGCGCCGGTCGCGACCGATCCCGAGACAAACCCTCTCCGTGTGACCTGAGATGCCACCGCGCGCCAGGTTATAGTGCCGCGCCTTGGCGGACGTACCTGCAACTCCGTTCGGCGCGCTGCTCGGACTCGAACTGCTCGAGGCGACCCCGGAGCTGGTGCGAGCACGGCTTCCGTTCTCCGAAGACCGCTGCACGCTCGGCGGGATCATCCACGGCGGCGCGATGATGGCGCTGGCCGACGACTGCGGCGGCCTGTGCGCTTTTCTCAACCTGCCCGAGGGTGCCAGCGGCACGGCGACGATCGAATCGAAGACGAACTTCCTGCGCGGCGTCTCCGCGGGCCCGCTGATCGCGACCACGAGACCGTTGCACATCGGCCGCACCACCGCGGTGCTCGAGACCGAGATCGCCCGCGAGGACGGCAAGCTCGCGGCGAAGGTCACACAGACCCAGATCTATCGCTAGGGGTGGGCGCCCCCTACGGCTTGGTCGCCGTGAGGTGGGGGTAGTAACCGTTCGGCGTCGTCGGCGCGAGGCTGCCCCAGTGGAACCCTGGCTGCACCTTGCAAGGGACGTTCGAGGTCAACAGCGGGAAGTCGGACGCGTTGTGGACGTTGTTGCAGTCCGACGAGAACAGCCCGCTCGCGAGGTTCGCCAGCTCGCCCGGTGAGAAGTACGCGTTGTGGCGGCTCGTCGGCTCGCGCGTCTTCTGCCCGTACAGCGTCTCATCGTTCACGCCGATGATCGCGCGCAGATATGCAGACTCGCCAGCGGGGATGTTGCCCACCGGCTGAGTGGACGTTGACGGGGACCGGCCCTCGAGGTCGGCGCCCAGGTTCGCCATCGCCGCGGTCAGCTCCTTGCTGTAGATGCCCATGAACGAGATCACCGGGGCGAGCTGCTCGGCCGCGGGCAGAATCTGGTCGAGCGCGGGGTGGAACGCGGCGGTGAAGCGCGTAATCGCGGGCAGCGCACGGTTCGCGTCGTCGAGCAGCCCGGGCGCCTCGCGGAGCAGCTTGATCGCCGGACCCGAAAGCGCGATCAGCTCGTGGAGCGCCGGCGTCAGCAGCGGCGCCACCGGTTTGAGCGCGGCCAGCGATGGCTTCGCGAGCCCGAGCGAGGTGTTGAGCGTCCCCAGCGTCGTGCGCAGCCCGGAGAGGAACGGAGGCAGCGCGTTGACGGTCTGGGTCAGGGCCACGTTGCGGGCCGCGGTGGCCGACAGCACCTGGTCCCCGGCCGTGATCAGGCTCTGCAGCTGCGACGAGCGGTCGCCGAGCGTCGTCAGCACGGTCGCGGAGTTGCTGATCAACGACCTGACGTTGCCAGACTGCTGGTTGAGCACGCCGACGACCGCGCTCAGCTCGGTGATCGAGGGATCGAGGTTGCCCAGCGCGTCGTTGAGGTCCTGACCGCGCCCGGCCAGCGCGAGGTACGTGCCGTTCAGCAGCGCCTGGAGGTTGTGCTGGGTCTGAGTGTTGAACGACCCCAGCACCTGGTCGAGATTCTGAGTGGACTCGACCTGGGTCGAGGGGATTGTGCCGTTGTCCCTGAACTTCGGACCCGACCCGTTGCCCGTGGAGAGCTCCACGTAGGCCTCGCCGAGGAGCGTCTTCTCGCGCAGGATCGCGCGCGTGTCGACCGGGATCGGCGCGTACTGATGTTCGATGTTCATCGTCACGTAGGAGTTGACGCCCCGTGCCTGGACGTTCGTGACCTTGCCGACATCGACGCCCGAGATCCGCACGTCGGCGTTTGCGACCAGCAGCCCTGTCTCCTTGAACAGCGCGTTGAGCCGGTATCCCTGCGGCGCGTATGGCACCGTCCCGCCGAACTGGGTCCACACGAAGATCATCAGCCCGAGGCAGGAGAGCGTGAACGCGACCGCCGCGAGCACCGCAGATCGTTTAGGAGCTTGGGTGACCATCCGCCGTCAGCACCCGAGATTGGTCAGGAGCAGCGTCTGCAGCAGCTGCCCAGCAGGGAAGGTTTGCAAGCTCGAGCACGACGCCAGGGCCAGCACCCGCCATACCGGACCGTTGGCGTCCGACTGCGAGATGAACGAGTCGGCGTTGTGCGCGAACCATGCGAGCCAGTACAGGAATCCCGGGTTCCGACCCCCGGGGACGTAGCCGATCTCGTTGGTCACGTAGGCGAGCACCTTGAACGATTTGATCAGTGCCGGCACCGCTTGGGTGAGGGTGGAGGTCAACGCGGGAAGCTGCGAGGCGAGCGGCAGCACGACCTTGATGAAGGGCGGGATCTCCTTCAATCGGCAACAGCGCTGCACCCTGGAACAGCGTCCGCGTGTCGCGCAGCGTGGTCGGCAGCTTGCGCGCGGTCGGCAGCAGCGCCGTAGCGGTGGGGCCGAGCGCATCGGAGAGCGGAATCAGGTCGGTCAGCGTCTTGTCCGTCGTCGCGAGCGTTCCGGGAAGCTTCGTGATCGCGCTCCGCAGCGCCACGTTCTGGGTGGCGAGCGCCTGCACGGTCGTGTTCCCCGCCTGCACGACCTGCCGCAGCTGCGAGTCCTTTACGGCTGCCGCCTGCGTCAGCACGCCGAGGTTGTGGACGATCTGGGACAACGCGGACCGCCGGCCCGCCAGCAGGTCGCCGATCTGGCGCAGCTGCTGCGCCGTCGGGCCGAGGTTCGAGAGCAGCTTGCGGATGTCGCTGCCCCGCCCCTGCGTGCCCTGGTTCAGATCGGTGATCAGGCTCGTGAACCAGGTGCGGGTATCGGTGTCGAGCGCATCGAGCAGCTCATCGGAGTCGGTCGGAGAGGTCGTCTGCGCGACCGGGATCGTTCCCCCGTGCGGTAGCACGCCGGCCGACGGGCTGCCGGGCGCGATGTCGATCTCCATGTCCTTCAGCGGCGTGTTCGGGACGAGGTTCGCGGTCGCGTTCCGGTAGAGCCGCGGCATCTTCGAGGGATCGATGTCCATCTGAATCACGCCGTGGCCGTCGAGCAGCTCGCTGTTCGTGATCTCCCCTACGCGCACGCCGGCCACGTTCACCGGCTCGCCGAGGCCGGGCACGACGGCCGCCGCGGTCGGGAAAGCCGCGTTGACCGTGTAGAAGCTCTGGAACGGGTTCGGCAGCCGCTGCTGAAGGAGGATGTAGAACCCGGCGGCGGTACCGACCACGATCAGCCCGACCAAGATCAGGAACGACCGTCCGTAGCGGCGGATCTGGACCTTGGCCCGGCCGCTCATCGGCCCGCCCCCTGGCTCGCCCGCTTCAGCTCGGCCAGCACCTTGGTGACCGACGGAAGCGGCGACTTCCCCGGGACGGCGGTGCGCCGCTCGTGAGCATCGGACGCCGCCGGGATTACGCCGAGCGACGGGACCGGCTGCGTGGTGCAGGGGACGTCAGGACGGAATGCGGAGGGCGGTAGCGCCCCGATCCAGCTCGGACTCGCGGACAGTGGGCCGGAGTTCGAGACACCGAGGGCCCCGAGGCCGGGAACTGAGATCGGCGAGAGCGAGTTCAGTCCG
The DNA here is from genome assembly GCA_963794825.1 of uncultured Solirubrobacterales bacterium. GTDB lineage: Bacteria > Actinomycetota > Thermoleophilia > Solirubrobacterales > Solirubrobacteraceae > Palsa-465. The sequence goes on along the minus strand of CAWCFB010000001.1, from coordinate 324,494 downwards.
GCTCCGAGCAGCGTTCGCGTGTACGGGCCGTTGCCGTCGAAGTTCGCACTCGCCCCGGCCACCCCCGGCAGGAAGTGGACGAAGTCCTGCCAGACAGGAATCGGCTGGCCGTTCGGATAGCGGCTCGTGAGCGCGCCGTCTGGGACGGAGCTCTGGAGGATCGGGGTCACGTGCGTCGCCAGGCAGTCGGTCACCTGCTTGGTGATCGGGAAAGCGCTGCCGAGCTCGGTCAGCAGGCCTGGGAACTGCTGGAAGGTGGCGCGTAGCGAGGTCAGCAGCCTGGCCCGCTCCGCCGGTGCCACGATCGTGCCGAGCTGGCGGACGGCGCTGGTGACGGAGTCGAGGATCGGTGGGGCGATCTTCAGCGATGGGTCGAGCGCGAGCGCGAGATTGCGCAGCGGCGGCAGGGCTCGGTCCACCGCGGCGAGCGAGGAGGGAGCAACCCGGAGCGTCTTGTCGAGCCCGGAGATCGACTGGGCCAGCGCCCCGTCGGAGGAGGCGAGCGCGCTCGAGGTGGCGTTGAAACCGGTCACGAGCTGCGCCAGCTGGTCGCTGGTCGAGGCGAGGGTGGAGGCAACGCTGGCGCTGCCGCGAAGCAACCGGCCGACGTCGCCAACCTGCGTGCCCCTCAGCGCGCGGGTGATGATCGCCGTGTCCTTGAACACGGGCGTGAAGGCCGGAATGGCCTGCTTCAGCCCGCCGGCGCCGCTGGCGGATTGAGGCTGCCCGGGCTTGGGGCTGAAGCCGGCGTTGATGTTGTTGAGGATGTTGTCGAGGCTCTGGCGGGTGGCGCTGTCGAACGTTGAGAGCACCTTGTAGAACTGGACGACGGTGCGCGTGTTCGACAGCGGGATCGTGAACCCGTCATTGGCGACCGGGGCGCTCGCGCTTCCTGGGTCTAGGTCGAGGTAGTAGCCGCCCTCGAGGAACAGGCGGTCGCGAACCCACACCGTGGCATCCGTGTGGATCGGTTGTCCGTTGCCGCTCACTGTGAAGGCGATCTTCGAGGTCTGACCCGGTCCGGGCGAGACGCCGGACACGGTCCCGACATCGATCCCGGCGATCCGCACCGGCGAGTCCTGGCGCACGTTGACGCTGTTGTTGGTGATCGCGTACAGCGTGAACTTGTGGATGAGGGGCAGCCCCGCGTTGAACGCGTAGAACGTGACGAACACCGTCACCAGGATCACGATCGCCGAGATGATCAGCGGGTGCATCCCGCGCTTGCGACCCGACTGCTTGCGCTTGAGCAACGGACTCATGGCACGAGCCCCGCTTTGCGGCCGAGCGCGAGCACGCCTGGGGGCGGCGTGGTGGTCTCGACTACGTTCGAGGTCTTCGGCGGGTTGCCGATCAGCTGCGTGCCGGTGTAGCCCTCGTTGCCGGCCTGGCACTGGCTCGCGTTCTCGATCGGGTAGTAGTTGTCGTGCAGGTCCGACGCCGGCTTGCTGGCGGGCATCATCTGGTTGAGGTTGATGATCGGCGCAAACCGCAGCCAGCCGCCCATGGCGTCACCCTGGCTCAGCGCCGAGGCGAAGTTCCGGACCCACAGCCCGGCCACGTTGCACGCGAACTGTGCGGGCGCGACCGTGCGAAGGATCGCGCCGAGGCCGATGAAGGCCGAGGAGCCGAACGTCGCCAGGTCGCTCGAGCCAAGGACCTTGAACGTCTGGGTCGAGGCCGGGTCACGGGCGAGCGAATCGACCGTGACGAGCGCCGTCTGCAGATTGCGGGATAGCTGCGGGACGCGTCTGAACGCAGGGGTCGCCGTCTTGATGATCGTGTCGAGGTCGTTCGCGGCGGTCGGCAGCAGCGCCGCCGACGGCTTCAGCTCCTGGGTGATCGAGGCGGCATCCCTGAGCACCGGCAGCGAGTTCGTCAGCACCGTAGTCCCCACCGATTCGGTGCTCGGCAGCTGGTCGATCGTCGTCCCCAGCGCCGGCGTGTTGAGCGCGGCGAAAGTAGTCGCACCGTGGTTCAGCATCGAGCTGATCGTGGGCGACACTGGGGCCAGCGCGCTGGTCGTGGCCGCCAGCCCCGAGATGAACTCGCTCAGATGGGTCGAGCGCGCCGCGAACAGCTTCAGCAGGTCGTCCAGCGGACCGATCAGCTGGTGCAGGGAGTAGATCGCCTGGTTGAACTGCGTTCCGCGGCCGGCGAACGCGTCACCGAACTCGGCCACCGTGTGCCGGATCCCGGATTGGGTCTTCGGTCCGAAGGTGTCGAACGCGGTGTCGAGGTCCACGAACGGGAGGTTGTGATGAATCGCGCCGGCGGCATCGGAGAGGCGGAAGGTGCCGCCGTCCGGAAGCGCGGGCGTCCGCGGGTTGTTGCGATCGTTGCCGGGGATGATCTCCAGGTACTTGCCGCCAAGCACCGACGCGAGCCGGACCTCGTAGTGGGTGTCGTAGGGCAGCGGGTCGAGGCTCGTCTGGAGCTGCAGACCGAGCCGCGCGAATGGCGCCGGATAGTTCTTGTCGGTCCCGCGCGGCTCCGGCGTGATCGTCAGCACCTGGCCGACGCGCGCCCCGCCGATCCGCACGTCAGCATTCTTGGTCAGCTCGGCCGCGTTGGTGACGTCGACCTTGACGTTATAGGTGGGAACGAACGGCAGTCCGTTCTCGGCGATGTAGGAGAGGTACACGGCGACGAGCGTGACCAGGATCGTGATCGTCCCGATCAGGATCGGGTTGTCGAACACGTCGAGGGCTGTCTTGCGTGTCGATCTCACTTGGTGAGGAAGTTGAGGAGGTTCTGGAGCGTCTGCACGACGCCGTTGGCGGGAGGCGGTGCGGTGGTCGCCGTGGTCGCGCCGGTCGTCGTCGCGGCCGGGGGCGGGGTCGCGCTCGTGGTGGTGGTGGTCCCGGCCGTGCCGGTGGTGGCGGCGGGCGCGGTCTGCGCCGGGGAGCCGCCCGTCTTGTGCGCGTTGGCGCCCTGGGCGAGCCGCGCGCTCGCCGCGGTCGGGGTATACGGCTGACCGGAGCCGTAGTGGGCGCTGCACCCCTTTACCGGGGCGGTGGCGTAGGTGCCGCACGGCAGTCCGGCGCCGGGAACCAGCAGCACCGAGAGCAGATGCGAGGTCGAGTCGTAGCGGGACAGCGACGCGCTGATGTAGTAGAACAGCGAGACCAGGTTCTCCACGAAACCGTGCTGCTGGAGGTTCGAGAACAGCCGGGCCACGAGCAGCGTCCCGGGCAGGGATCTCGCGGTGTAGCTGCGCAGCGTCTTGACCACCGGGGTCGTGTCGCGAATCGCGGGGATCGCCTTTTTCAGTGCCCGGCCGAGATCCGCCAGTCCGGGCCGGGCGACCTTCACGAACGGGCCAAAGTCGTTCGTCACGCGGTTCAGCGCCGGGACCGAGGCGTGGATCTGATTGACGAGCGGAGTGGCGTCGACGGCCACCGTGTCGAGCTGGTTGAGCGCCGGCTGCGCCGCGTTGAGCAGGCCCGGCAACCGGTTGATGGCCAGTGAGAGGTTGCTCGAGTGCGAGGCGGTCTGAGCGGTCAGCGCGGCCGCCTTATCGAGGAAGTTCTGGAGATCCGCGGTATGCCCGGCGGCCTGCGCCGCGATCGTGTTGGTCGCGTCGACGATCGTCCCCAGCTGGCTGCGCTGGCGGTTGAGGATCCCGATCACCTGGCGGGCCAGTGCGAGCGCCGGGTTGGCGCGACGCAGGATGTCGTTGAAGTTCTGGCCCTCCCCCGCCGTTCCGATCCCGAGCTCGTTGATGATCACCTGGAACCGCTCGCGAGTCGGCAGGTTGAAGATGTTGAACAGGTCGAGGATGCTCACCGGCTCGGTCGTGTTCTGGACCGGAATCGTCGGCGGCTCCCCGTGCCGGCTGGTTAGCACCGGCGCCGGTGGGCTACCGGGATTGCAGTCGATGTAGTTCTCCGCGATCAGGCCCTCGGGACGGATCGTGCACGTCGCGTTCGCGCGCAAAGGCATGAATTGCGTGTCGATCGACGCCTCGATCCGCGCTTTGAAGTTGGGCGTGACGGTGACGTTCATGATCGTCCCCGCCTTCGCGCCGGCGACCTTCACGAGCTGGCCGGGGATGAGCCCACGGGCGTCGTCGAAGATCACGTCGAAGGTCGAGCTCGACGATCCCTGGGCGCTCGAGCCGAACACGAACGCGCCGAGCAAGCCGACCGTGGCGAGGAGCACTGCGATGGCGGCGAGCCGTCTCACTTCTGGTCATCCTGCGGCAGGCACAGCGTTCCCGTGGTCGGCAGCACATCGGGGCTGGTCCATGGATTCGTGTTGTCCGTCGCCGGGGGTCCGCCGCCGCCCGGGCACGGAGCGATGTTCGTGTTGCCGGTGCCGACCGGGGTGACCGCGCCGGTCAGGGTGCCGAGCAGCGTGCCCAGCACGTTGACCACACCGGTCAGCGTCCCACCGCCGGCCTGCACGCTGAGCATCGTCTTGATGTAGCCGCCGTTGGCGTCATAGTTGCCGCCATCGCCACCGCCGACGCCGGTGAAGAACCCTGCCACCACGTCGGGCGTGTACGGCCGCAGGCCGGCGAGGATCGGTGTGATCGGTTTAAGCGCGCGCGTGAGGGATTGCACCGCTGGGATCGCGCTCCTGACCACCGCCGGCAGCGCGGTGAGCGCCCGCTCCGCGCTCGGCACGAGCGACTGGACGCCGACGATCGTGGGGATCGCGTTCCGTGCGGTGGGAACGACGGCGCGGAGCAGCGAGCCGAGTCGTGGGGCGACCGGCTGCAGATCTCTGAGTGTCGGGTTGATCGCCTTGAGCGTGTAGTTCGTGTCGGCGAGCACTGCCGTGCCCTGGTGCAGCACCGCCGGCGCCCGCGAGATCTCGTCCTCGAGCACGGAGCGCTGGCTCGCGACCTCGCGCAGCCAGGTTGCCGTGTTCGTGACCAGGCCGCCGAGGTCCTGGTTACGGCTGGCCAGCGCGGTAGACACCTTGGCGCTGCCGCTGATCACCTGCTCCAGCGCGGCCTTGTCGGAGACGATCTGTGCGCCCAGCTGCTCCGACTGGCTCAGCGCCGGGTTGAAGTAGACAATCGACCGGTTGATCTGCTTGGGGGTTGGCTGTCCGACGAAGTACGCCCCCGTCTTGAAGATCCGCTGAAGCGAGGTCCGGACCTTCGGCGTCAGCGCGTCGAGCAACACGTCGAGGTCGACGATCCCGCGCGTCTGCCGGACCGGCAGCGTCCCGCCATTGGGAATCGCCGCGCCGGTCCCCAGCGACAGTCCCACGAACCGGTTCGCGACTCCGGTCAGGCTGAGCTGGCCGACGGTGGCAATCGTGCCCTGGCGGACCGGGGTGATGCTCGAATCCGAGATGTCGAGCTCGACGTCAGCGAGCCCGTTGTTGGTCAGGGTGATCCCCCCGACCGAGCCAACCGAGTGTCCGGCCACCGTAACCAGGTCGCCGTTGACGAGCTGGCCGGCGTCCGAGAACCGCGCATGGATCACATAGCTCGAGCCACCGGTGAAGAGCACGATCACGATCGCCACGACCGCGATCACGAGCGCTATCCCGCCGACGATCCTCGAGACCTGCTGGCGCGCCACCCCCTCAGCCTCCGATCGGTGCGTGCGCGTTGCCGCCCCAGAACAGCTGCGTCCCCACCATCCCGATCAGGTGGATGCCGAGGATGTTCGCGACCATCGATTGGGCCGTTGCGCGACCCACCCCCACTGGTCCGCCGGTCACGTGGTAGCCGTAGTAGATGCAGACGAGCACGATGAACGTCGCCATCGCGATGCATTTGAAGAACGCGAACACGAAGTCCGTCGGTGCCTGGAACTCCCAGAACAACTGGAAGTAGCCGCCGGGCGAGACCTGGCCGAGCTGCACAACCACCGCGAGATACGACGCCACGAACCCGACGGCGACCGAGGCCGCGTACAGGAACGGCAGCACCAGCCAGGTCGCGAGCAGGCGCGTGGCGCCGAGGTACAGAATCGAGTCGAACCCCATCACCTCGAGCGCGTCGATCTCATCTGAGATCCGCATCGACCCGATCTCGGCGACGAAACCCGTCCCCACTTTCGCGGCCATCATGTATCCGAAGGCGTACGGGATCACCTCGCGCAGGTCGCACAGCGCCGTGATTGCGCCCGTCGCCGACTGGTCCCCGACCGTCCGCGCCGCGTAGGCGCCCTCGATCCCGCACTGCAGGCCGAGGATGAACACCAGCCCGAGCACGATGATCGCGGACCCGGTGATCAAAATCCCCGCCTGGCGGATCGCCTCGCCGATGAACCTGAACACGCGCAGGTTCAGGACCTTGACCACGATCCGCCAGCAGAAGCGGGATGCTTCGCCGAACGCGATCAGCGCCGCGATCGGTCGCGTGAGGATGTTCATCGCGGCTTCGTCATCTTGGCGTGTTGAGGGCCGGGTGGGTCGCGAGCAGCGTCTGGGTGAAGACGTAGTCGATCGCGCCGATGGCCAGGAACGCCAAGACGACAGCCTGGTTGACCGCGCGCCCCACCCCCTCCGCCCCGCCGGACGCAGTCAGCCCCTTGTAACAGCAGACGATCGCGATCATTGCGCCGAAGAGCGTCGACTTGACGAGCGACGCCTGTAACTCAGCGGTCGTCGCCTGCGCGAAGAAGGTGGAGAAGAACGGACCGATCTGGGCGCCGTTGGAAACGGTCACGAGCACCCCGCCGAGCGTCCCGAACAGGAGCGCGTAGATCGTGAACAGCGGCGTCAGCAGCATCAGCGAGAGGAACCGCGGCACGACGAGGCTCTTGATCGGGTCCACGCCGAGGACCATGAGCGCGTCGAGTTCCTCGCGAATCTTGCGGGCGCCGAGGTCGGCGGTCATCGCCGTGCCGGCCACCCCGGCCATCACGATCGCGCACACGAGTGGCGCGAACTCCCGCAGCACGATGATCACGAACAGGCCGCCGAGCCGGTCCAGCGCACCGAGCAGGTTGAGGAAGTTCCCCACCTCGATCCCCGCCGGTCCGTAGGTGAAGGCGAGCGACGCGAGGATCATCGGGAACCACCCGAGCCGCAGCGCAAACAGGAACTGGTCGACGAGCTCGGGGCCGTAGTTGTAGGGCGGCGTCAGCGCAGCCACGACCGTGCGACGGAACAGCAGGATCATCGCCCCGACTGTCTCGATGAACCCTCGGACGGGCTCATAGCCGAACCGCAGGATCACATCCATATGCCGGCCGCTCCTCCTCTCTACCGCTCCGCCCGAACCGGCGGATCATATGCGGAACGACCGTGGCACCGCAACGTGCAACCGTTCGCGGAGCGCGGCGCGATCACCCCACGATCCGCCCCGCGCCCATTAGTTACTATATTTTTTGAAGTATGTCGACGTTCCGGCGACTTCTGGGCTTTCTGCGGCCGTATCGGCGCGCGGTCGCGTGGTCGTTCGTGCTCGCGGCCGGCGCGATGGGGATGACCGTGCTGATCCCCTACCTGACCGGGCGGGCGATCGACTCGATCTCGCACCACGACCGCTCCACGCTTGTGACTTGGGTCGTGCTGATCGGGGTAGCAGGGCTGCTCAGGCTGGTGCTGAGCGCATTCCGGAGGCTGGTGGCCGGACGAGTGTCGCTGGGGGTCGAGCTCGATCTGCGCAACCACCTCTACGGCCAGCTGCAGCGGCTCGAGCTGGCCTTCTTCGACCACCAGCAGACCGGTCAGCTGATGTCGCGGGCCACTGTCGATCTGCAGGCAGTGCGGTTCTTCCTCGGCTACGGGCTGATCTTCATCGGCCAGTCGCTGCTGACGATCGCGCTCGCCGGCGTGGCGATGTTCGTCCTGCGGCCCGAGCTGGCGGCGCTGGCGCTGGCGCCGGTGCCGTTTGTGGTGCTGGTCGCGCGGTCCTACGGGAAGCGCTCTCGTCCCGCGCTGCAGGAGGTGCAGCAGCGGATCGGAGAGCTGACGGCCGACGCCGAGGAGAACATCTCCGGCGTGCGCGTGGTCAAGGCGTTCGCCCAGGAGTCACGGCAGCTCGAGCGGTTCCGCGGCTCGGTGGGCCGCGTGTTCGACCAGGCGATCTACGCGACCCGGATCGAGGCCCGCTACGTCCCCCTGATCAGCTTTCTCCCCAACCTCGGTCTGGCCGCGATTCTGCTCGTCGGGGGACGCGAGGTGATCCAGGGCTCGCTGACCATCGGCCAGTTCACGGCCTTCTACGCGTACCTGCTGATGTTGATCTCGCCGATGCGGACGCTCGGCTACATGCTGAGCGCGGCGCAGCGCTCGACCGCTTCCGGAGCGCGGATCTTCCAGATTCTCGATCGCGAGCCGGCGATCGGCGTGCCGGCGGACGCACCGGCGCTGCCGCCGGGGGACGGGCACGTCGCGTTCAACCGTGTCGGCTTGACCTTCCCGGGAACCCACACGCCCGCCTTGCGCGACGTCAGCCTCGACGTGCCGGCCGGGCGGACGGTCGCTCTGGTCGGCGCGATGGGCTCCGGGAAGACCGCACTGGTCTCCCTGCTACCGCGGCTCTATGACGTGACCGCGGGCTCGATCTCGATTGACGGCGCCGATGTCCGCTCGGTCACGCTGGAATCGCTGCGCCACGCGATCGCGATCGTCAACGACGACCCGTTCCTGTTCTCGGCGACGGTCCATGAGAACATCGCTTACGCGCGGCCCGGCGCCTCGCGGGACGAGGTCGTGGCGGCGGCGCGCGCAGCGCAGGCGGAGTCCTTCATCTCCGAGCTGCCGGACGGCTATGACACCCTGATCGGCGAGCGGGGGCTGACGCTCTCGGGCGGCCAACGCCAGCGGATCGCGATTGCCCGAGCTGTGCTGGCGAACCCGCGGATCCTGGTCCTCGATGACGCGACCTCGTCGGTCGACGCCTCGACCGAGCAGCAGATCAAGCTTGCGCTGCGCGAGGTGATGGCCGGGCGCACCACGTTCGTGATCGCCCACCGCCTCTCGACCATCGCCCTGGCCGACGAGATCGTGGTCTTGGCCGGCGGACGGGTGGAGGAGATCGGTACCCACGACGAGCTGCTCGAACGGTCCGATCTGTACCGAGAGATCGTCGAGAAGGGCATGCCCGACCAGGTCTTCATGACGCGCAAGGACGCGGAGGCGGTGGGGCTATGAAAGCTTCAGACATTCGCCGGCGGCTGCAGGAGAGCGGCGGCCGAGGCCGCAAGTTGCGTGGGCTGGCGGTGATCCTGGCGCCGTACCGCTGGCGCGTACTGGCGATGTTCGTCTCGTTGCTGGCGGCGACCGCGGCGGCGCTGGCGCCGGCGCCGCTGGCCAAGCTGGCGATCGACGACGGGATCTCCAAGCACAACGTCGGCCAGCTGGACATGATCGTGGTTGCCTTCCTGGTCTCGGCGGTCGTGTACTTCGTTGCCACGTACCTGCAGACCTACCTCGTCGGATGGGTCGGCCAGCGGGCGTTGCAGGACCTTCGCGTGCAGCTGTTCGCGCACCTGCAGAGGCTGTCGATCGGGTTCTACTCGCGCAACCGAGCGGGAGTGATCATCTCGCGGTTGACCAACGATGTGGAGGCGCTCGACCAGCTCGTATCCGACGGGCTGGCGACGCTGTTCCAGTCCGGTCTGACGCTGATCGGCGTGGTCGTGATCCTGTTCGTGCTCGACGGGCACCTGGCCCTGCTGACGATGCTGGCGCTGCCCATCCTGTTCGCCGGAGGGCTGGCGTTCCGTATCGCCTCGGCCGACGCCTACCGGCTCACGCGCGAGAAGATCGCGGCGATCACGGGCTACCTGCAGGAGACCCTGTCCGGGATCCGGGTCGTCCGCTCGTTCGGCCAGGAGCGCGAGCACGTCCGGCGGTTTGCTGGGCTGAACGACGAGAACCGCGCCGCGAACATGACCACCGTGAACCTGAACGCCGCCTACTTCCCCGCGGTCGAGCTGCTCTCCGCGCTGGTCACCGTCGAGATCCTCGTCGTCGGCGGCGTGGAGGCGATCAACGGCCACACCTCCACGGGCGTCGTGTTCGGGTTCATCGCGGCGTTGAACAACTTCTTCGATCCGATCCAGCAGCTGTCGCAGCTGTACACGACCTACCAATCGGGGATGGCGGCGCTGGACAAGATCTTCGGGCTGCTGGACGAGGAGCCGGAGCTGGTCGATGCGCCGGGTGCCGGCGACCTGGACCGGATCCAGGGCGAGCTCGAGTTCGACCACGTCTCGTTCCGGTACGGCTCCGACGATGACGGAGCCTGGGCCCTGCGCGACGTCGCGCTGAAAATTCCCCCCGGCCAGACCGTGGCGCTGGTCGGGGAGACCGGCGCCGGCAAGTCCACCTTTGCCAAGCTCGTCGCCCGCTTCTACGACCCGACCTGCGGCGCCGTGCTGGTGGACGGGCACGATCTCCGCTCGGTCACCGCCCACTCCCTGCGCTCACAGATGGGGATCGTGCCGCAGGAAGGGTTCCTGTTCAGCGGAACGGTGCGCGAGAACATCTCGTTCGGCCGGCCTGATGCGCGTGACGCCGATGTGGTCGCGGCGGCCAGGGCCGTCGGCGCTCACGATTTCATCTCCGCGCTCGACCACGGCTATGACACCGAGGTCGGCGAGCGCGGCGTGCAGCTGTCGGCGGGTCAGCGCCAGCTGCTCGCCTTCGCCAGGGCCCTGGTCGCCGATCCACGGATCCTCGTGCTCGACGAGGCGACCTCGAACGTCGACGTCCACACCGAGTCCCTGATCGAGGAGGGCCTGCGGAGGCTGGTGGCCGGGCGGACCGCGATCGTGATCGCCCACCGGCTCTCGACGATCCGCCACGCGGGACGGATCGTGGTCCTGGAGCATGGGCGGATCGTGGAGCAGGGTACGCACGACGAGCTGCTCGCCGTCGGCGGCCGCTACTGGGAGCTGTACCGGGATTGGGCCGAGCAGGCAGCGGCGTAGGTTGAGTTAGAGTCCGCGGGCGGATGTCCGAGGAACGGGTCAGGATCGAGGTCTCCGACCACGTCGCGGTGGTGACGCTCGCCCGGGCCGACAAGCACAACGCACTCGACATCCCGATGTTCGAGGCAATCATCGAGGCGGCTGCGCGTCTGCGCGCTGAGCCCGGTGTGCGATCCGTAGTCCTACACGGAGACGGGCCGAGCTTCTGCTCGGGGCTCGACGTGGCCGGGGTGATGGCTTCCCAGGCCAACGGCGACGGCGGCTTTGACCGGGTCACCGATGAGGCCCCGAACTGGTTTCAGCGCACCGCTTACGACTGGGTGCTCGTGCCCGTTCCGGTGATCGCCGCGATCCACGGCAACTGCCTCGGCGGCGGCTTGCAGATCGCGCTCGGGGCGGACATCCGGATCTGCGCGCCGGATGCTCGGCTATCGGTGATGGAGGTCAAGTGGGGACTGATCCCCGACATGTCGATCACCCAGACGCTGCCCCGACTCGTCGGGATCGATGTGGCCAAAGAGCTGACGTACACCGCGCGGGTGTTCAGCGGCCAGGAGGCCGCCGATCTCGGGGTCGTGACCCGGCTCGCCGACGATCCGCTCGATTCAGCGCTTTCCCTGGCCCACGAAATCGCCTCACGGTCGCCGGATGCGGTGCGCCGGGCCAAGCGGCTGTTCAACGACTCCTGGGATCGGAGCGCCGCCGAAACGCTGGCCCTCGAGGCACAGCTCCAGCGCGAGCTGCTCGGGTCGCCCAACCAGGTGGCGGCCGTGACCGCCGGGTTCACGAAGGAGCCCGCGGAGTTCGTCGATCCATAGTGACCGCCGTCGCTGGCCAGGCGCCGTCCTCGTTCTCTGCGGACGCTCGTCTGGCCCGCTACGAGACCGCGCTGGCCGAGCTCGACCCGCCGTTCGCGTTCGTCGATCTCGACGCGATGTGGTCCAACTCGGACGACATGCTTCGGCGCGCCGGCGGCAAGCCCATCCGGGTTGCCTCAAAGTCGCTGCGCTGCCGCGGGTTGCTCTCGGAAGTCCTGTCGCGGGACGCCGGATACCGGGGCGTGCTGGCCTTCACACTGCCGGAGGCTCTGTGGCTGTGGGACGAGGGGTTCCGCGACCTGCTCGTCGCCTACCCCACCGTCGACCGCGCGGCGCTGCGCGCGCTCTCCGCGGTGACCGCGGAGGACCCCGGGCACGCGCCGATCGTGATGATCGACAGCCTCGAGCACCTCGACCTGACCGAGGCGGCGGTCGGGCGTGCACCCGATCCACCGATCCGCGTATGCCTCGACTTCGACGCCTCGTACTGGATCGCCCTCGGCAAGCTTCGGCTCGGGCCCAAGCGGACGCCGCTGCACGCGCCGGGCCAGGCGCGCCGGCTCGCGGAGGAAATCAACGCTCGGCCGGGGTTCGAGCTGGTCGCGATGATGAGCTACGAAGGGCACATCGCGGGACTCGGCGACGTCGTCCCCGGGAACCCCGTGAAGTCGCGTGTGATCGCGCGGTTGCAGCGCGCGTCCTACGAGGAACTGCGCGCCCGCCGCGCCGACGCGGTGCGGTCGGTGCGTGCCGTCGCCGAGCTGGAGCTCGTCAATGCCGGGGGCACAGGCGACCTCCATCTGATCGCCCACGAGGACGCGGTCACCGAGGGCACGGCCGGCTCGGGCTTCTACGCGCCGGCGCTCTTCGACACCTATTCAGCCTTCTGCCTGGACCCGGCCGCCTTGTTCGCGCTGCCGGTGTGCCGGCGACCATCTGCGGACGTCGCGACGGTGCTTGGCGGGGGATATCTCGCGTCCGGCGTCGGCGGTCGTGACCGGATGCCGGTCCCGTATCTGCCGGCCGGGCTGAGCACCGATCGGTTGGAGGGCACGGGCGAGGTCCAGACCCCGCTGCACGGCGAGGCGGCGTCGCGCTTGCGGATCGGTGACCGCGTGTACTTCCGCCACGTCAAGGCCGGCGAGTTGTGCGAGCGGTTCGACCGGCTGTATCTCCTCTCCGGTGACGCGATCGTCGACGAACTGCCGACGTATCGCGGCGAGGGCAAGACCTTTCTGTGAGCTGGCACAACTGGGCTGGGGATCAGGTATGCCAGCCGACGTCCGTGGTCCGGCCCCAGGGCGTCTCAGAGCTGGCCGAAGTCGTGGGGGCCGCCGCTTCGGTCAAGGTCCGGGGCAGCGGGCACTCGTTCAGCGAGGCGGCGTTGACCGACGGTGTGATGATCGACCTCGGCGCGATGGACGGCGTGCTCGACGTCGACCGCGATAGCGGGCTCGTCCGCGTCCAGGGCGGGATCGCGCTCAGGGACCTGAACTTGGCACTCCATCAGCACGGCCTGGCGATGGCCAACCTCGGCGACATCGACCGGCAGACGATCTCGGGGGCGATCTCGACCGCGACCCACGGAACCGGCGCGCAGCTGCCGAACATCTCGGCCCAAGTCGCGGGGGTCGAACTCGTGACCGGCGCGGGTGACGTCGTCCTGCTTGGTCCGGACGACCCCGACGGCGGTCTCGCGCTCCGCGCCGCGCGGGTGGGGATCGGCGCGCTCGGCGCGATCGCTGCCGTGACGCTGCGGACGGTCCCGGCCTTCGCTCTGCACCGCGTCGACGAGCCACTGCCGCTGGACCGCGTGCTGGGAGAGTTCGACCGGTTCGCGGCCGACAACGACCACTTCGAGTTCTTCGTGTTCCCGTACACCGACCAGGCGCTGACGATCCGGCGCAACCGGACCGCTGAGCCGCTAGCACCCCGGTCGGCTCTGAACGTGATGATCAACGAGACGTTCCTGCAGAACAAGGTCGGAGAGTGGCTCTTCCGGCTGACGCGCCGGTTCCCGGCGCTGATTCCGAGGATCACGCGGGCGTCGGCGTGGTTTCTCTCGGAGGGCGACTACATCGACCACAGCTTCAAGATCTTCTCCTCAGAGCGGACGATCCGGTTCACCGAGATGGAATGGGCGATTCCCCGGGCCGACGGTCCCGCCGCCGTGCGCCGGATCCTCGACTGGATCGCCGCTGAGCGGTATCCGGTCGCCTTTCCTTTGGAGTGCCGGGTGGTGGCCGCCGACGACGCGCTGCTTTCGCCGTCGTTCGAGCGCGACACCTTCTATATCGCCATCCACCAGTACCGCGGGATGGAGTGGCGGCCGTACTTCGAGGCCGTGCAGGCGATCATGGGTGAGTACGGCGGCCGGCCCCACTGGGGCAAGCGCCACATGCTCGATGCCTCCGCGCTGGCGGAACGCTACCCCCGCTTCGCCGATTTCCAGGCGGTCCGTGACCGCCTCGACCCCGAGCGAGTGTTCGCCAATGCGTACACGTCGCGCTGCCTCGGCCCCTAGGCTTACCGCCGAAACTCCTCGACCGGCTTGAACTCCGCGTCCTTGCCGCCGGTCTCATTGGCGTACCAGTTGTCGCGCCGCCACCGCTGGACGCGGTCAGCTGCGTGGTCGAGCGGCGGCAGCATCCTGCGCGCGGTCTCGAGCGCCAGCACGAACGGGAACTGGATCAGCGGGTGGAGCGCCCAGGGCCACGGGTTCGGCATCGCGTGCCGCCGGTAGGTCAGCGGGAGCATCCAGAAGCGCGTGTAGCCGATCTGGACGCGGTAGTTGAGTTCGTCCCGGGCGCGCTTTCGCAACGGGCTGCCCGGCTTCGGCGCGAACGCCGGCAGATACGACTCGACCAGCTCCTCCCCATCCTTGCCCGCCTTGTACGCCCGCTTGACAAAGGCCGCGTACATCAGCTGGACGGATTCCTGGAACGTTTCCGGGTACCAGTTCGGCTGCACCCCGAGCAGGTGGCCGATGTAGCGCCAGTAGTGGAGCAGCGCCTCGATCTCCTTGATCGTGGTCTGGTGGCCGACGCTCCACAACGCGAGCCCGGGAACGACGCTCCCGCCCATCAGCGTCAGCGTCGCGTCCGAGATCGAGATCGGGACGCCCCAAGCGTCGAGGTCCCACTCGGGGTGCTTGAGCAGCCGGCGGCGGATGAACACGTGCATGATCCGCACGCGCAGCGCGGTCGCGCGGCCCCGCGCCACGGGCGGACCCTTATCGAGCCCTCCAGGTTCGGACACGTCGATCCAGAAGCGCACGGTCTCGACCTGGCGCTTGTGCGCGGTGTCGCCGGCGTACCCGCCGGACAGCGACAAGGGCTTTGTAATCGAGTTCTCCGAGTACATCTCGAGCGTCGAGGTGGTGGCGAAGCTGAACACGCTCGTCCCGTACCGGCGGAACACCCGCGCGCCGAGCTCGACCTGCTCCCAGTCGAGCCATTCCGGGTCGCGCTCGAACTCGTCGAACAGCCTCCGCATCGAGGGTGGCGCGTCGGGGATCGAGTCGATCCCGTGCTCGAGCGCCTGGTCGAGCAACCGTCGTCCCTCGTTCGCGCCCCGCGTCTCGTACACCTCATCGACGAACGCCTCGGCCACCGGGTCGGAGTCGTAGTACCCGGTCGCGAAGCGCTCGACGAGCTCCGCCGGCGGCTGAGGATCGAAACGCCAAAGCAGCTTCCACGCCTTGCGGGCGAGCTGGACGCGCCGATCGCCGACGTGTTCCCAGTACCGAAACTCGGAAGGAGCGGCGGGAGATTTTGTCCGCATACCGACCAATATCTACCATCGCTCCCGGGTCTCCGCGTCCCCGTGCGGGCCGTCACCCCGCGGCTATACTCGCTCGCCGGCCGCGGCCTCACTGCGGGGTGGAGTAATCGGCAACTCGCCAGGTTCTGGCCCTGGAATTCAAGGTTCGAGTCCTTGCCCCGCAGCTACGCTCGCGCCGGCTCCTCAGTCCTCGAGGTTCTCGGCGATTTCGTTCGCGCGCGACCACTGATCGGGCGGTACGACGAGGTAGATGTCGCCACGGCCGAGCCGGTCGAGCGGGTACTCGGCCGTGCAGGCAGCGTCGACGCCCATCTGTCTGAGCTGGTCACGCCAGGCCAGCGCGGTGTTCTGGTCCTCGAAGGTCGACACCGTCTCCCAGCCATCGAATCGCGGATCGCCGATCGCGACCGCCGGCTCCTTCCCCGTCCGGAATCTGAAAAAGCGCATGATCACGTCAGGCTATAGGCGGATGACGGCCCGCTCGTCCGCGCTGCGGCGGGCCGCCTCCAGCACGTGCAACCCGGCCACGGCGTCGCGCGCGTCGACTGGCGCCGGGCCACCGTCGCGGAGCGCAGCCGCCAGCCGCGCATAGAACTGCGGCCAGTCGCCGCGCTCGCTGTGGACCGGCTCGGACACATCGCCGGCCACGAGCCTGCCCCACCGTTCGGGCGGCTCGACACCCCACGCTCCCCCGTGGTCCGGCCGGGCGCCGGCGCGCAGTGCATCCTCCTGGCCGTCGAGCGCCTCGATCAGGAATGCCGCCTCCGAGCCAAGGACCCGCAGACGTGGACCGGGGGCGGCGGTCACCGCCGACGCATGCAGATGGCTGATCGTCGCGCCGACGTGGCGCAAGACGACGAAGTCATCGTCATCGGACGCGAGCCCGCGGCGGCCGTCGATCTCCGCGTACACCTCGGCCACCGGTCCGAACAGCATCAGTGCCTGGTCAACCAGATGCGGGCCGAGGTCGAGCAGCTGACCCCCACCCCGCTCCACGGGAAGCTCCTCGCGCCAGGCACCCTCCCGCGCCGAGGGTCTCCACCGCTCGAACCTCGACTCGTACCGGTAGACCTCTCCGAGCCGCCCCTCGGCGATCAGTCGCCGCAGGGTCAGCTGATCGGAGTCCCAGCGGCGGTTGTGAAAAGGGACCAGCAGCACGCCATCGCGCTCCGCCGCGTCGACCAGCTCCTGCGCCTGCGCGGCATTCAACGCCATCGGCTTATCGACGACGACCGGCACTCTCCGTGAGATCGCCTCGAGCGCCAGCGGCGCATGGGCTTCGTTCGGTGCCGCAACCACGAGCAGGTCGACCCCGCCGTGTTCCCACAGCGTCTCAACCGATGGCACGACCTCGGCGCGGGGGTGCTCACGCCTCACCGCGGCGGAGCGGTCGGCATCGCGCGTGACCACGAACGCGACGCGCAGGCCGTCCGTCGCATCGATCAGTGGTGCGTGGAACACGCGGCCCGCGAGGCCGTAGCCGACGATCGCGACGCGCAGGTCACTCATCCATCCGCCTCAGTGCGTGCGCTGGGTCCGACTCGTTTCATCTGGCGGAACAATCCGGACCCACTTAGGCGGACACGCTCTCGGCGCGCCGCACGGCGACCGCGATGCCGTCGCTGCCGATCAGACCGTTCGACGCAGCGATCAGCGGTCGGACCGCCGCCAGTCCCCAGCGTCCGCGGCGGCCGACCGCATCGACGCGCGTCTCGTTCACAAGCGCGGTGCCACCACCGTCGACCTGCTCCGTCCAGCTGGCGAACAGCACTCGGGCCGTTCCTCGGCCCGCCCACTCACGGAAGTCAGAGGCATCTCGCAGCTCGGGGTAGTCGCGGCGGATGGTCCAGATCCGCCCTACGATTCCCGAGAGCAGCCACGTCTCTCCCGCCTCCAGGACCGTGAAGGGAGGCGCGCGGAACATCTCGTCGAAGGTCAGCGAAGGCGCCAGCCCCGGGATCCGGAGGCGCACCAGTCGTCCGAGCCTGCGCGTCTCCTCGAGGCGGACCGACTGGGCGGCGTCCCACAGTGCCTCGGGCGTCGCGCGCGCGACGCGGCGGTGGCTGATCCGGATCAGCGGCCGGGCGAGCCAGCTGTCGAGATCGGGCGCCACCCGCTCATATCTCGGATAGATCGCTCGACGGATCGCCCAGCGCGGCGATCCCCTGGCCGCCGACGGAGTCCTCCGAGGCGATCAGCCGCCGCGCGTGCTCGAGGTCGTCCGAGCGTCCGACCGACAGCGCCGCCTCTACCCGGCCCTCGTCGTCGAGGTACCAGACGCTGAATTCTCCTTGGTCGAGCGAGCCGCGGATTACCTCGGTGTCCCACTTGTAGGCCGGCCCGACGTACTCGAGCGACGCCCAATCGGCCAGGTCGGAGAAGAAGTAGGGGACGACGTCGTGCGGCTTGTCCTGGCCGAGCATGTTCAGAGCCGCCGTCTTGCCCTGGTTGAACGCAACGTCCCAATGCTCGATCCGCAGCCGCCGCCCGCCGTGCACCACGCTTTCGTACTCGGCAATGTCGCCGGCCGCAAACACGCCGTCGACCGGCGTGCGCAGCCGCGAGTCGACGACTACTCCGCCACGATCGCCGAGCCGCAGTCCGGCGCTGCGGGCCAGCGTCACGTCCGGGACCGCGCCGACCCCGACGACCACCGCGTCGGCCTCGAGCTCCAGGCCGGACTTCGTCACCACCTTGGTCACCCGTCCGTCGGCGCCTTCGAACCGCTCGAGCTCCTCCCCGCCGCGGACGGTCACGCCGTGCTCCTGCAGCCGATCCTGGAAGAACCGTCCGGCGGTCTCGCCGAACGCGAGCGACAGCGCCACCGGTTCGATCATCACAACCGTGCACTCGCTGCCGAGCCCGGTCAGCGAGGCCGCGACCTCGCAGCCGATGTACGAGCCGCCGATCAGCACCACCCGCTTGCCCGCCGCATCGGCGCGGATAGTGTCGCTGTTGCCGAGCGTGCGCAGGTAGTGGATCCCATCGAGGTCGCAGCCGTCGACGTTCAACCTCCGCACGTTGGCGCCAGTCGCGAGCAGCGCCTGCCCGAACTCGACCTCCTCCTTGCTCGACAGCTTCGCCGCCCGGGCATCGAGGTCGAGCTTCATCACCGACACGCGCGTCAACGCCTCGACGTCGTTCTCCCCGTACCAGTCGGGCGGGCGGAACAGCGTGTCCTCCCGCGAGTCCTTGCCCTGCAGGTATTCCTTCGAGCACGGGGGCCGGTTGTACGGGAGATCCGGTTCACGGCCGACGAGCAGAATCGAACCGTCGGCACCCGACTCGCGGAGCCAGCGCGCGCAGTTTCCGGCCGCCATGCCGCCGCCGATAAGCAGGTAGTCGACCTTGCGATCAGGCATTTGCGGGGCTGTCGGCCACCGCGCCGTTGGGCGCAAACTGCGGGGTGATGGCCCCCTCGAGCCCAGGGTCGAGGATCAGCAGCACCTGGTCGCCGGCCTCGATCACCGAGTCCGCCTTCGGTACGAACCCGGCGCCGCCGCGCAGCACGGAGATGATCAACGAGCCGTCGGGGAGCACCACATCCTGGATCCGGGCGCCGGCCGCCGCAGACCCTTCGCCGACCTCGAGCTCGATGATCTCGAGCCGCTCCTCCTCGAGTTGGAGCAGCTGCACCAGCCCGTACTCCGGGACCTCGTGCTCGATCAGCCGCAGGATCAGGTCGGTCGCCGAAACGGCCGGCTGGATTCCGAGCAGCTTGAAGTGCTGAAAATTGCGGGGGTTGTTGACGCGCGCGACGATCCGCTGCACGCCGTACTTCTCCTTGGCGACCTGGCAGATGACGATGTTGTCCTCGTCGTCGCCGGTGACGGCGATCACCAGGTCCGCCCGCTGGACTCCGGCGCGCTCGAGCACCCACAGCTCGGTCGCGTCGCCGTACTGTACGGCGTGCTCGAGCTCCTCCTCGACCACCCGATAGCGTCGGTGGTCGGACTCGATCAGCGTCACCTCCTGGTCGCGGGCGATCAGCTCGCGGGCGAGGTTCCAGCCGACCTTGCCGGCGCCGGTGATGATCACATACATGTTGGTCCCCCAGCGGTTCGTGTCATAGGTACGGCGGCACCGAGAGGGGTCACCGGTGGACGATGGGCAAGGACGCAGGAGCCGACGTGCGGCAGCGCCGCACGAGGCGACGAGGACGCCGCCCATCGCCACCGGGGACTGCTCGAATGTCGACGTACCTGTGTCACGGGCCGCATAGCCGTCTCATGGAGAAAGAGCGGTGCGCGTGGCCTGGTCGATCGCCTCCTGCGTCGGGCAGATCGTGTGCAGCCCTTGCTCGGCGTACCAGGCGGCGCGGCCGGGGTCGGCGACACGAACGACAACCCGCGGCACCTTGTACTTCCGCTGCGCGATTTGGGCTATCACGAGGTTTGTGTTATCCCCGCGGGTCGCCGCGATAAACACATCCGCCTGCTCGATCCCGGCCTCGATCAGCCCATCGACCTCGAGGGCGGTGCCGACGGTGAACCTTCCGCCGGAGTCCTCCCAGGTGGTCGACTGGTCGCGGTCGAGCCGCTCATGGGACAGCGGATCGGAGTCGAGGACCGACACGTTGTGCCCGGCTTCGAGCGCCTGTTTGGCCACGGCCGACCCCACTCGGCCTGCCCCCACGATGAGGAGGAACATGAGCGGCAGCTTAGCCCGTATCGGCGCTGGGGTGCATGACATGCGCGGGCGGCGGCGTCAGTGCCGCCGCGATCACGACCAGCGCGAATGCGAGCAGCCTCACGGTCAGGGCCAGCCCGCCTGTGGGCAGGTGCTCACCGAACGTAATCGGCCCCGCGGCGATCGTCGTGATGTTGGCCGCGGCGCTGGTCAGGGCGATCACGGGGACCGCGTCGCCGAGCTGGAGGCTCCGCGCGGAGATCACCAGGCCGACCAACGAGGCAATCAGAATCACGAATGCGAGGGGGTGGATCAGCACTCCGATCCCCAGCTTGTGCAGATGCGAGCTGAGCGCCTTGATCGACGTGTCGGAAGCGGCCCACAGCAGGCCGGCCGACACCGCCAGCGCGTAGGCGCGCCGCGGGGCCATCGCGGCGATCGCGAGCCCAGCGCCGGCCAGCGCGCCGACATAGATGGCCAGCGTCCCCGGGTCATACCGCGAGTAGGCCCGGTGGGCGCCCGACAGGGTCGCCGCCAGAAAGGCCAGCCCGGTCGCCATCAGCAAGACCCCGATCCACTCCCGCCGCGTGACCGGGATCCCGAACAGCTTCTCGGCCACGACCGTTAGCAGCACGAGGCCCCCGGCGATCACCGACTGCACGAGCGAGATCGGCGCCAGCGACAGCGCCCCCACGTGCAGTCCCCAGGACGCGAGCGCGATCAGGATCCCGAGCGTGTACAGCGGCGAGCGGAACAGTGCCACCGTCCCCCGGAGTGGGTGCTTGAGGTCAACGTCGGCCGCCGCACGGGCGCCGCGGAACTTGTACAGGAACCCGGCGACCGACCCGAAGGCGGTCAGCAATGCGAGCAGCAGCCCCAACTGCACGGACACGGACATGAGCAGTAATCAGGGTAACCGGGGGCCCGCATGCGGGCCCCCGCCGGCGGCGCATGCGCCGCCGGGCCGGGGGTGCATGCACCCCCGGCGTCCGATGACTAGGTGATGATCGGGATGATCAGCAGCGCGACGATGTTCGCGACCTTGATCATCGGGTTGATCGCGGGACCGGCGGTGTCCTTGTAGGGGTCGCCGACGGTGTCGCCCGTGACCGCGGCCGCGTGGGCCTCGGAGCCCTTGCCGCCGAACGCGCCGTCCTCGATCAGCTTCTTCGCGTTGTCCCAGGCGCCTCCGCCGGCCGTCATCGCGACGGCCATGAACAGGCCGACGACGATCACGCCGATCAGGAGTCCGCCGAGCGCCTCAACCGAGATGATCCCGACGATCACCGTCAGCACGATCGGCAGCAGTGCCGGCGCGATCATCTCGAGCTGCGCGGCCCGCGTGACGAGCGCGACGGCGGCGCCGTACTCGGGCTGCTCGGTGCCATCCATGATTCCCGGCTTCTCGCGGAACTGGCGGCGGACCTCGATGACGACCGAGCCGGCCGCGCGGCCGACCGCCTCCATCGAGAGCGACGTGAACAGGTACACCATCAAACCGCCGAGCAACAGTCCGATCAGGACCGGCGGGCTCCCGATCCCGAAGTTGTAGGCGTGGGGCAGCTCACGCTCGAAGGCATCGAACAGCACCAGCGCCGCCAGCACCGCCGAACCGATCGCGTACCCCTTCGTGACGGCCTTGGTCGTATTGCCGACCGCGTCGAGCGGATCGGTGACGTTGCGGACCTCCTCTGGCAGTTCGGCCATCTCGGCGATCCCGCCGGCGTTGTCAGTGATCGGCCCGAACGCGTCGAGCGCAACGATCAGGCCCATCAGGGACAGCTGGGCCATCACCGCTACGCCGATCCCGTAAATCCCCACCGTGCCGCCACCGGCGAGCTTCCAGGAGCCGAGGATGCCCATCGCCAGCACGATCGCGGGGAGCGCGGTTGCCTGCTGGCCGGAGGCGAGACCCTGGATGATGTTCGTCGCGTGGCCGGTCTGCGAGGCGCGGGCGGTGCGCTTGACCGGCGAGAAGCGTGTAGAGGTGTAGTAATCGGTGATCAGGAACAGGAACCCCGTGACGCCAAGACCGATCAGTGCGCACAGGTAGAACTTCCACCAGTGTGCGCCGGCCACCCCGCCCTTGAGCGTCAGGTTGCGCATCATCCAGTACGTCGCGGGGATGAACACGAGCGCTGCCAGGCCACCGGAGACGATCAGGCCCTGGTAGAGCGCGCGCTCGACGTTGCCCGCCCTCGAGCGGACCGCGAAGGTGCCGATGATCGAGGCGACGATCGAGATGGCGCCGAGCACCAGCGGGTAGATGGCAACCGCCGACTGCTGGCTGAACAGGATGACGCCAAGCAGCATCACCGCGACCGCCGTGACGGCATACGTCTCGAACAGGTCGGCCGCCATCCCCGCGCAGTCGCCGACGTTGTCGCCGACGTTGTCGGCGATCACGGCCGGGTTCCGCGGATCGTCCTCCGGGATCCCCGCCTCGATCTTTCCGACAAGGTCGGCCCCGACGTCGGCCGCCTTGGTGAAGATGCCGCCGCCGAGGCGGGCGAAGATCGAGATCAGCGAACCGCCAAAGCTCAGGCCGACGAGCGCGTCGATCGCCTGCCGCTCGGTCTCGCCGATCCCCCAAGTGAGGATGCCGTAGTAGGCGGCGAGGCCGAGGAGAGCGAGCCCGACGACCAGCAGTCCGGTCACCGCGCCGCCGCGGAAGGCCACGGCGAGCGCTTTTGAGACACCGCCGCGAGCCGCCTCGGCGACGCGGGCGTTAGCGCGAACGGAAACGTTCATCCCGATGTATCCCGCCGCCGCCGACAGCACGCCGCCGATGGCGAACCCGATCGCGACGCGGATGTTCTGGAGCGGGATCAGCAAGATGAAGACGACCACGCCGACGCCGGCGATAGTCGCGTACTGCCGGTTCAGGTAGGCGCGCGCGCCTTCCTGGATCGCCGCGGAGATCGTGCGCATCCGTTCGTTGCCCGGCGAGAGAGCCAGGAGCGAGCGGGAAGTAAGTACGCCGTAGGCAACGGCGGCGGCGGCGCACACGAGCGCAACGATCACGCCGTGGTGCGTCAGGAAGCTGGTCAAGGAGTCCTCCGGGAAGTCTGTGTTAGGGAGAGGCGCGCGGTCCTGCGCAGCCAGACAACGTCAAAAGGGCCGCCACCCGTGGGTCGAGCGGTGGCCCGGCAAAGACGGCGCGGGAGTGTAGCGGGCGGCGGCGGTGATTGCCCTGCCGCCGGTCATCCGGTTGCGATTACTGGCCAGGGATCCAGAGCCGGCCGGAGCGCTGTGCCTGCCCTGGCTCACCGGCTTCTGGGGCATTGGGCGCGGTCGCCGGACCCGGAGGGGCCGGTTCGGGCGCCTCGGACCCGGTCGCCGACGCCCCGGATTCGGGCTGTGCGGCGCCGCCGATCTTCACGTACGCCAGCTGCAGCTGGGAGAGGGCATCTCGGATCGGCCCGACCTGGGCCGGCGCGACCCGCTCGAGCACCGGCAGCACGCCGCGGACCGCATCGATCGCCAGTTGCACCTGTTGCGGGTCCCGTTCGCCCTCTGTGCCAGGCGCCAGACCCGTCCGCCGCATCCCCAGGTTCACCAGAGTGACGACGTTCTCGAGCACCACGTGCTCGACGCGGATCTTCTTGATCTCCGCCTCGTAGGCGGCGCGGAGCTCCTCTTCGCTCGGCTCTTGCGGTGGCTCGGTCGTGCTCATTTGACGATCGCCCCAGCATACGTGTCCCGCGTTTCGGCCACCGAGGCACCGAAGATCTCCGGCAGCGAGCCGCCCGCGTCCAGCGCGCGCCGCTGGCGCTGGGCGGCGTTGAGATCCGGTAGCGCCACCTCGAGCCCCAGCTGGGCGCGGGCAGGAGCGGTCCATCCGAGCAGCCGGTCGAGGACCTCGCCGGCCGGATAGCACCGGCCGCTCGGGAGGTCGATCAGCTCGCCATCGAGGCCCTGGCGGATCGCGCGCCACATGTTCTCCTCGATCAGCCTCCCCGCAATGCCGTCGTGCGGGACGCCCTCGTCGATCTCGTGCGCCGCTTGCGCGACGCAGGCCACAATCAAGGCCGCCAGCCCCTCTGACTCCTGGGCGCTCGGCTGCGCGTCGCAGATCCGCACCTCGACGGTGCCGAAGCTGAAATGCGGCCGCACCGACAGCCACACCTGCGTGTACTCGACGATCGAGCGCGTGTCGATCAGGAAGGCGATGTAGTCCCGGTAGGCGGCCCAGCTTCCGAACGGATCGGGGATCCCGCACCGCGGAAAGCTGCGCGTGAAGGTCTGCGAGCGGGCGCTGTGGAGCCCGGAGTCGCGGCCATCGAGAAACGGCGAAGAGGCTGAGATCGCGAGCAGCAGCGGGAGTACCGGTCGCAGGCGGTCGCAGACCAGCACGGCCCGATCGGCGCCGCGGATCCCGACGTGAAGGTGCAGCGAAAACGTGTTGTTGCGCCACGCCACATATTTGAGACCCTCTTCAACGCGGTGGTAGTGCTCGGTGTCGATGATCCGCTGCTCGCGGTAGTCCGACCAAGGATGGGTGCCGGTCGCACCGAGCGCGATGCCCCTTTCGGCGGCGAGCGCGAAGAGCCGGCGGCGATACTCGCGTTGGGCTGCGATCGCGGTGGCGAAGTCCTCGCCGCGGCCCGAGCGGATCTCGATCTCAGAAGAGATCAGCTCGCCGGCGATCGACGGGCCGAGCACGGGGTCGGCGGCCGCTGCGTCGCGGAGCTCCTCGAATCGTGGAGCGAGGTCGAGCGAACCGGCGTCGAGCACGGCGAACTCCTCTTCGATCCCGACCGTGAAATCAGTCGAGTCCTCGAAGGCCGCATGCGCGCTGTCGAGATCGATGGGCACGTGCGCCGGGACTGGTCAGGTCAGGTAGAAGTACAGCGCGTAGAGCAAGTCGACGGCTGGGCTCGAGGTGTGGACGGTCACCTCGGGCGGGACCTGCAGGAGTCCCTCGGAATAGTTGAAGATGATCTTCACCCCTGCCTCGACAAGCTCGTCGGCGAGCGGTTGCGCCGCGGTGGATGGCACGGCGAGTACCGCGACGACGATGTCCTCATCCTCCACGGCCGCCGCGAGGTCACCCTTGGCCCGTACGGTCAGTGGCCCGATCTCCGTTCCCACCTTGCCCGGGTCGGTGTCGAAAACCGCCACGACACGGAAGCCGTGGTCGGCGAAGATGTCCGAGGTCGCGATGGCCGTGCCGAGGTGACCGGCGCCGAACAGGGCGATGTTGTGCTGGCCGGCGGTTCGCAGGATCTTGCGGATCTGCGTGACGAGCGAGTCGACGTTGTAGCCCACGCCACGTTTGCCGAACTTGCCGAAACCGCTCAGATCGCGCCGGATCTGAGTCGAGTTGACGTGCGTGTAGTCGGCTAGCTCCTGCGAGGAGATCGTGTCCCGGCCCGCCTTGCGCGCCTGGGTCAGTACCTGGAGATAGCGCGAAAGCCGCGCGGCGACCCCGAGCGAGAGCTTCTCCCCCGGCTTCTCCGTGTCCCGCTCTGAGACCACATCGCGACCGTCGCCGACCGTGTAGCTCATCCGCTCTCCACTCTACCTAGCGCACGGTGAAGCTCGGATTCGTCGATCACCAGCTCGAGCGCTTCCTGGCCGTCGATCGTTATCACCGGGATCCGTTCCAGGTATGCCCGGTGGAGCGCCGGGTCGGATTCGATGTCGCGCTCCTCGAGGTCGAAGTCGTGTTGCGCTCGCGCCCGCAGCAGCAGCTCGCGGGCGTCGTCGCACAGACAGCAGCCGTCACGTCCATACAACACCACGGTAGTCATGCTGGGACCGGTCTCGGCTCGCCGCTCGCGTAGACGTCGAGCTCGAGGTAGTCGGGAAACGGGCGCGCTTTGACGTACCGGGCCGCGCCGGCGATCATCGCGGCGTTATCGGTGCACAGTTCGCGCGGGGGAATGTCGACCGTCACGCCGAGGGCGCTCAGGCGCTCGCGGAGCGGACCGTTGGCCGCGACGCCGCCGCCGATGGCCAGCCGATCGAGCCCCGTCTGATCGAGCGCGCGCTCCACCCGGAGCGTCAGCGCCTCGACGATCGCGTGCTCGTAGGAGGCAGCGAGATCGGCGCGGGCAGCGTTCAGCTCGTCCTCGCTGAGCTCGCGGACCTTGTAGAGCAGCGCGGTCTTCAGGCCGGCGAAGGAGAAGTCAAGGCCTTTGACGGCCGAGGCGATCGGGAACCCGAACGCCGTCGGGTCACCCTGCGCCGCCAGCTTTGACAGTGCCGGGCCACCCGGGTAGCCCAGACCGAGCAGTCGGGCGCCCTTGTCGAACGCCTCGCCGGCGGCGTCGTCGAGAGTCTGACCGAGCAGCTCATAGTCCGGTCCGGGATCGGTGACACGGGCGATCTGCGTGTGCCCGCCGCTCGCGACCAGGCTGAGGAACGGCGGTGCGAACGGGTCGGGGGCAAGCAGCCCGGCCACGACATGGCCGTGGAGATGGTCCACGGGAGCCAGCGGCAGCTCGTAGGCGGCGGCGAGTGCCTTGGCCTGCGCCACGCCGACCAGCAGCGCGCCGACCAGGCCGGGGCCGTGGGTGACCGCGACGAGATCGAGGTCAGGGAGTTGTATGCCCGCGGTGGCGAGAGCGTCGGCGATGACGTCGTCGATCTGCTCGAGGTGGTGGCGCGAGGCGATCTCGGGAACGACCCCGCCGTAGCGGTCATGCACCCGCTGCGAGGAGATCACGTTGGCGTGGATCGTCCCGTCCGCGTCGATCACGGCGGCGCAGGTGTCGTCGCAGCTCGTCTCGATCCCCAGGATCATGCGACGCCGTCGTCCGCGCGCCACATGATCAACGCATCTTCGCCGGTATCGGTGTAGTACCGGCGTCGCGTCCCGGCCGCGCGGAAGCCGAACTGCTCATACAGCGCGATCGCACCAGCATTCGAGGTCCGGACCTCGAGCGTGAACGCGGCGTCCTCCCCGGCGCGCTCGATCATCGCCGCCAGCAGCGCACTCCCCAGGCCGCGCCTGCGCGCGCCCGGATCGACGGCGACGTTCATCAGATGCCAGGCCTGGTCATACCGCGAGCAGATCAAGTAGCCGGCGATTCGATCGCCTTCGGTGACCGCCAGGCAGATACCGGACGGCTTCGACAGCTCGAGCACGAACATCGCCAGCGACCATGGCGTCGGAAACGCGCGGCGCTCGATCGAGATCACCTGCGGCAGGTCGGAGTACCGAAGCGAGCGGATTGTGGTGGCGGGCTCTGTGGTCATCGGTTGAGTCTGGAGCGGCGCGAGATCTCGGCGTCTGGGAGGCGGAGGTATTCCGGAAGCACCTGGTTCGGGTCACCGGGACGCCGGTCGCGCGCCAGCACGCAGTGGTTCGTCGCGGTGACCCGGTGAAGCGCTGCCTGATCCTCCGGGATCAGCGCCCCCGAGAGCTCTAGAACTGCCCTGAATTCTACCGCGCCGTCTCCGATCGCCAGCGGTGTTTCTGCCTGCTCAGCAAGGAGTTCGGCCAGCCTTTTCGGGTCCAGCGCAGCGGGCGGAACTCGGGGCTCGCGGTGGCGGAAGATTGCGGCGAACACCTCTCCGCGGCGCGCATCGAGAACCGCGACAACCGTGGCGCGGTCCGGCGGCGCATTGTGCGCCAGCGACTCGAGCGTCGATATGCCGGTCAGGGGGATCTCGCGGGCGCGCGCGAGCGCGCGAGCGGTCGCGACGCCGATTCGCAGGCCCGTGAACGTACCCGGGCCGACGCCGACCGCGATCCGTTCGATCTGCTCCCAGCCCCCGCCGGCGTCGGCGAGCACCTGCTCGATCAGCCCCAGCAGCACCGTCGTATGGCGCGGCCTGGCGCCGGGTGGCGGATCGTCCCGCCGCTCGAATGTCCGGGCACCGTCGGCGAGGGCCACGGTCGTCGCGCGGGTCGCCGTGTCGAAGGCCAGGATCACGGCGCGGAGCCCCGGATCTCGACGGCGCGTCGGTCGCCCCCTGCGTGAGCCAGGCTGACTCGCGCCGCGACACGGGCGAAGTCGGCGATCGCCCCCTCCTCTCCGCCCGGCCATTCGACGAACCCGATCGCATCCGGTCCGAGGTAGTCGGCCAACAGTTCGGGCTCCTCATCGGCGAGTGCTCCGATCCGGTACAGGTCGAGGTGCGCAACGGTCACCGGTGCCTGATAGCGCTGTCCGATCGTGAACGTGGGGCTGGTGACCGGTCCGGTCACCCCCAGGGCGCGGGCGGCCCCCCGCACAAACGTGGTCTTGCCGGCCCCGAGCTCACCTTCGATCAACACCACGTCGCCCGGCCGCAGCGACGGGGCAAGGTCCGCTCCTAGCGCCTCCGTTTCCGCGGCGCTGTTGGAGGTGTGGAGGGCCACCACGCTATGGCTTTGGTACGGCGATCCGCGCCCCGTACCCGAGGGCCAGCATTGCGGTGGCGGCGAGCAGCACCGGGGCCAGCGAAAGCCCCGTGTTTGGCAGCGGTTTGTGCTTGTGAGATACCCGGCGGTGGTCTGGGGTGTGGTGGCGGTGGCCGACGTGAGTGGGCAGCGACACCGGCGGGGTCGGTGAAAGCGGCGGTGGCGCCGCGGTGGCTACGCCCACCCCGACCAGCGCCGTCAAGACGACGGCCGCGAGCAGCGCTGCCGCTCCTCGGAAGCGGGTCATACGTGGACGGACACTGTAGACAAAGGTCCGGCGGTACGGGCGAAACAGTGACTTGGTGACGCGTTAGGTGAGTTCGGTACCGTCACGCGCGGTATGAGGACCCCTATGTCGAGACGACGGCCGGGCCTGATTGCGCTGGTACCCAAGCGGTTTGAGCCCCAGCTTCAGAGCCTCCAGGGCTCCGACACGGCGAAGGCCGCGGGGCTCGCCGGGGCGATGATCGCCAACAACGTAATCGCGCTCGGCTCGACGGTCGTGTTCGCCCGTGAGCTGACCGACTACGGCTCGCTTGGGGCGCTGATCAGCTATCTGCTCATCCTCACGGTCGCCGGACAGGCGATGCAGGTCGCGACCGCGCGCGAGGGGGTTCTCGGCCATCTCGGCGTGGGCCCGGCGCTGCTGACCACGGTGAAGAACTGGACCCGCGCAATGCTCGCGGTGACCGCGGTGCTTACGGTCGCCTCGGTGCTGCTGCGGCACCCGATCGCCTCCGCGGTCGGCGTCCGCAGGTTCCCCTGGGGAGCTGCCCTCGGGATCCCCACCGGCTGTATGTACCTGCAGATCTCGCTGCTACGCGGGGCGCTGCAGGGGGTCGGCGACTACAAGTCGGTGGGGCTCAGCCTGGTCTTCGAGCAGGCGGCGCGGCTCGTGGCCGGCGCAGCGTTCGCGGTTGCGTTCAGCGTCAGCGGCGCCTACCTCGGATCGATCATCTCCTACTTCGCGATGTGCGCTTACTGCTGGGTGCAGCTGCGCCGCTACGCCGCCGCTTACGAGGCGGCCGGCGGCCCGCCGTCGCCGGCCCCCCCGGTCTCGCTGTGGGCCCACGTCAAGCGCGCGTGGGCGCCGATCGCGGGGCTGGCCGTGATCGCGGTGCTTCAGAACATCGACATCATCGCCGCCAAGCACCGCTTCACGACGACCACCGCGACGTCCTACGCCGCGGTGGCGGTCGCCGCCAAGGTGCTGATCTGGGTGGCGATCGGCGCTGGCTTCTACCTTGTGCCGGAGGTCTCCCGCCGCCGCTCGGAGGGCGAGGACACACGCCCGGTGCTGTTCCGCGCGCTGGCCATCATCGGCGTGTGCGCAATCCCGTGCCTGCTGATCTTCGCCTTTGGCGCCCACCCGCTGATCAGCGCTGTGTTCGGCCACAAGAAGGCAACGGCATACAAGTCGCTGTTGCCGCTGGGCGCCGCCTTCACCGTGCTGTCGGCGACGTACCTGGCGATCCAGTACATGCTGGCCTTGAAGCGGACTTGGTTCCTGCTCGCCATCGGGTGCGTGGCGGTCGCCGAGCCCATCCTCTTGTTACATGCCTCCAAGCGGCCCGCGAGCTTCGCGATTGTGGTGCTCGGCATACAGGCGGCCGGCGCGCTGCTCGCGTTCGGCCTCGCGCTACGTCGGGACAGCGCCCCACCCGCGACCGCCGCGACGCCGGAGCCGGCGTTTCCGACGTCCGCTGCGGTGGAATAGGGTCGGTCTCACCACGCTGCGGGGCGAGCACCTCGACGAGTGGCGCGCCCACGTCCGCGTGGCGTTCCTCGTTGAGCGCGTCAGCGAGTAGCGGACGCGCTAGAACAGACCGAGTTGGGCTGCCGGCTCGGCCTCCAGCGCCACCGGCGGCTCCTCGGGCTCGGGCTCGGGCTCGGGCTCGGGGATAGGTTTTTCGTACGGTTCGGGCGGGCCGAGCTCGGGCTGCGGCGGTGGCCCGAGGGCAAGGATCTCCGGGATCCGCTGGAAGTCGGCGCGGAGCATCTCGAGCGTCGACGGGGTGTACAGCGCCGCCGCCGGGTGGTACAGCGGATACAGGCGCACAGCCCGCGGCCCGATAACCCTCGTCTCGTCTTGGCCATGGAGGCGGCTGATCCCGGTCGTGTCGTTGCGCAGCAGCTTCGTCGAAAAGTTCCCCAGCGTGCAGATCATCGTCGGCTCGATCAGGTCGATCTGCCGGTGCAGGTAGTCCTGGCAGGCCTCGATCTCACGCGGCATCGGGTCGCGGTTATCGGGAGGCCGGCACTTCAGGACGTTGCAGATAAACACGTCTTTGCGCTCCATCCCGATCTCCGCCAGCAGCTTGTCGAGCAGCTTGCCGGCCTGGCCGACGAACGGCAGCCCCAGCTTGTCCTCGTTCGCGCCAGGGGCCTCGCCGACGAACATCAGCTCTGCGTCGGCGTTGCCGGCACCGAACACAACGGTGGTCCGGGTTTGGTGCAGCTGGCAGCGGATGCAGTCGCGAGCCTCCTCGTAGACGGCCTTGAGAAGGTCGCGGCGCTCTGTGGCGCTCCTCACAGTTTCGATGTTAGTTCCGGTTGCGGACAGGGGTATCATTGTTGACGAGGCCGTCACCTTTGTGGGCGGACCTCACCACCCTAACCACAAGCTTCTACTCAGCCGACCGGTATCTCAGATGCGGGAACTGGAACGGGATTCCTCCTCAGAATGCCCTGCGTGTACGCGCCTGGCGATCGTCGGGCGTGGGCGGATGGGCTCCGCGCTCGCCGCAGCGCTGGAGTCGGCGTCGGACCCACCACGCTTTGAGCTGGTCGGGCCGCTCGGTCGCGGTGCTGCCCCGGCGGATGTCGACGCCGCGCTTCTGTGCGTCCCCGACGGCGAGATCGCTGCGGCCGCAGCGCTGATCCCGGACGGCGTGATCCTCGGGCATTGCTCGGGCGCCACCGGCCTGGACGCGCTGGAGGGTCATGGCGAGGCCTTTTCGCTCCACCCCTTGATGACGGTCACCGGCGCGGGGGCGGCGTTCGCGGGCGCCGGCGCGGCGATCGCGGGTTCGACGCCGCGGGCGCTCGCGCTGGCCCGGGAACTCGCAGAGTCGCTCGAGCTGCGGCCGTTCGAGGTCGATGACCCCGATCGCGCCGCCTACCACGCGGCGGCGTCGATCGCGTCGAACTTTCTGGTCACTTTGGAAGCGGCGGCGGAGCGCTTGGCGGCGAGCGCCGGCGTGCCCCGCGAGGCGCTCGTCCCCCTCGTGCGGGCGACGGTCGAGAACTGGGCGGCGCTGGGAGGCGAGCGGGCGCTCACGGGTCCGGTGGCGCGCGGAGACCTCGAAACGGTGGCGCGCCAGCGAACGGCTCTGGAAGAGCGGGCGCCCGATCTGGTCCCGTTGTTCGACGCGATGGTGGACGCCACCGGCGCGCTTGCCGACAGCCATGCAGACTTCCGGCGGAGGGGTCGCTGCAACCATGCGTCGCCGCTGGGGGTGACCGCGTGATCATCCGCACCGTCGCGGAGCTCCGCGCCGCGCTCGCCGACGACCGACGCGCCGGCCGCACCGTCGGGCTCGTGCCGACGATGGGCGCGCTGCACGAGGGCCACCTCTCGTTGCTTCGCGCCGCGCGCGACCGCCAACGACGTCGTCGTCATGTCGCTGTTCGTGAACCCCACCCAGTTCAACGACAGCGCCGACCTCACCGCCTACCCGCGCGACGAGCAGCGCGATCTCAGGCTCGCGGCCGAGGAGGGGGTCGACGTCGTGTTCGCCCCGCCGGTCGAGGAGGTGTATCCCAACGGTTTCGCCACCACGGTCAGCGTCAGCGGACTGACCGACACGCTCGAGGGGGCCCAGCGAGGGCGGGCCCATTTCGACGGCGTCACCACCGTCGTGACGAAGTTGTTCAACCTGGTCGCGCCGGACGTCGCCTACTTCGGCCAGAAGGACGCCCAGCAGGTCGCGGTGATCAAGCATCTCGTCCGCGACCTGGACATCCCCGTGCGGATTGAGGTGTGCCCGACCGTGCGAGAGGCGGACGGCCTCGCGCTCTCGAGCCGTAACGCGCTGCTGTCGCCCGCCGACCGCCAGCGCGCCACCGCCCTGCACCGCGCACTGCAAGCCGCCCAGGCCGAAATCGACGACGGCGAGCGCGACCCGGCGACGATCGCCGAGCGAGCGCGCACCGAACTTACCGCTGCAGCGATCGAGCCCGAGTACTTCGAGCTCGTCGACGCGCACACGCTGGTGCCCATGTCGGAAATTCACGGCGACGTCCTGGCCGTGGTCGCCGCGCGGGTGGGAAGCACACGACTGATCGACAACCGACCGCTCTCGACCGTCGCCCCAGGCGGCGAGAAGCCCGTCCTGATCAAGGGGAGGATCTGACATGCAGCGCACGATGCTGAAGTCGAAAATCCACCGGGCGACCGTGACCGACTCTGACCTGCACTACGTGGTTCGATCACGATCGATCCCGATCTGCTGGAGGCTGCTGACATCCGCGAGTTCGAGCAGGTCGCCGTGGTCGACGTGGACAACGGCGCCCGCTTCGAGACGTACACGATCGCCGGCCAGCCGGGGTCCGGGGAGATGAAAGTCAACGGTGCCGCCGCGCGGCTCGTCCACCGTGGGGACACGATCATCGTGATCTCCTACGCGATCTACGACCCCGACGACCTCGAGCTATACGAACCGCGCGTCGTCCACGTCGACGTGCACAACCACATCATCGATGTCGACAACGAGGTGGCGACCCTCCTGACCTCAGCGGCGCCAACCTCTTAAGGAGGCATGTAAACCATGTCCGCAACACCGAAGGTTCCCGTTCCCCACACCCTCGACGGGCCGCTGCCGATGACGCTCCCGCGGCTCGCGGAGAAGAAGCGGCTCGGCGAGGCGATCGTGATGGTGACCGCGTACGACTACCCGTCGGCCCAGGTCGCCCAGGAAGCCGGCGTCGACATCGTGCTGGTTGGCGACTCCGGCGCGATGACGGTACTTGGCTACCCCTCGACGGTGCCCGTCTCGACCGACGAGATGATCATGCTCGCCTCGGCGGTCCGGCGCGGATGTCGGACCCCGTTCGTCGTCGGCGATCTGCCGTTCGGGTCCTACGAGGGCTCCGATGAGCAGGCGATCGCCACCGCCCAGCGGTTCATCAAGGAGGCGGGTTGCGACGCGGTCAAGCTCGAGCGCGGAGGCACCAGCGTCCAGCGCGCCCGCGCCATCGCCGACGCCGGGATTCCGGTGATGGGCCACGTCGGGCTGACGCCGCAGACCGCGACCGCACTCGGCGGCCACAAGGCACAGGGCCGCACCGCGCACGACGCCCTGACCGTGGCCCGCGATGCGATCGCGCTCGAACAGGCCGGTTGCTTCGCGATCGTCTTCGAAGCGATCCCCTCCAGGGTTACCGAAGCCCTGATCGAGCGGCTCGAGATCCCCGTGATCGGGATCGGCGCCGGGCCGGCGACGGACGGCCAGGTGCTCGTGTTCCACGACCTGCTGGGGATCTACGACGGCCACGTGGCCCGCTTTGTCAAGCGCTATGGCGAGGTCAAGGCGCAGATGGTCGCCGGCGTCGCCGAGTACGCGGCCGACGTCCGCACCGGCACCTTCCCGGCTGCGGAGCACACCTACTCGATCGACGATGAGGAGCTGGCCGAGTTCCGCCGCGGGCTCGCGACGTCGCTCTAGGCACATCAGATATACGACTGCGGCCGCGCGGATCATTAGCATGGGCCGATGCCACGCATCGCCCAAGTGTTCGGTCCGCGAGACCGCATCTACTTCGAGCTGTTCGAGGAGGCCGGGAAGAACATCCTGCAGGCGGCCGACCTGCTCGACCGGATGCTGCGCAACTTCCCGGACTCGAAGCTGCTCGCCCGCGACATCCTGATCTGCGAGCAGGAGGGCGATCGGATCACCCACGACATCATCCATCGCCTCAACCACACGTTCGTGACCCCGATCGACCGCGAGGACATCCTCGCGCTGGCGTCGGCGCTCGACGACATCGTCGATTACACCGAGGAAGTAGCCGACTATCTCGGGCTGTACAAGATCGAGGCCCCGATGGACCAGGCGATCAGGCTCGCCCACGTGCTGCTCGAGGCGTCGCGCCAGATCGCCGAGGCGATCCCCCGGCTGCGGGGATTCCGCGACATCTCGCACTACACGGTCGAGATCAACCGGCTGGAGAACGAGGGCGACCGGATCACTCGCGAGGCGGTCGCGTCGCTGTTCGACGGCGGCATCGATCCGATGGTGGTGATCCGGTGGAAGGACCTGTTCGAACGGCTCGAGGCCGCGATCGACGCCACCGAGCACGTGGCGAACATCCTCGAAGGGATCGTGATCAAGAACTCCTGAGTGGAGTCCCGCGGGGCCCGGACGCGCACCCCGCGCGCTAACGCGCCGCTAAACCTGCACGGTTGACCCGGGCCCCCGCCCCGAGATAGCTTCGCATCAGTGGAGTCGAGGGAGCTCCCCCAAGGCAGCCGCTTGTCGGTTCGCGACGTGACCGTCCGCTTTGGAGGGGTCACGGCGCTTGAGGATGTGTCGGTTGAGGCCAACACCCGAGAGGTCCTCGGCGTCATCGGCCCGAACGGAGCCGGCAAGACGACGCTGTTCAACCTGATTTGCGGCTTTGTCAGAGCCGATGCCGGCACGGTGGAGTGGCGCGGGGAGTCGCTGCAATCCGTCCGGCCAGACCGGCTCGCGACGCTCGGGATCGCGCGGACGCTCCAGGGGGTCGGGCTGTTCAAAGGACTGTCGGTGCTCGAGAACGTGATGGCGGGCGCCGAGCGGTTCCGCCGGGCCAAGATCGGCAGCGCCTTGCTCGGTCTCCCGCGCTCAGACCGCGATGAACGTGGGTTGCGAGAGCGGGCGATGGCGGCGCTCGAGCGCGTGGGCTGCGCCGATGATGCGCCGCGCATGCCCGGGACGCTTCCCTACGCCGTCCAAAAGCGGGTCGCGCTGGCCCGGGCGCTGGTCTCGGAGCCTGAGTTGCTGCTGCTCGACGAGCCGGCGGGCGGACTCGACGCCTCCGAGCTGTCGGATCTCGCGAAGCTGATCGTCTCGCTCGGTGACGAGATCGCGGTGATGCTCGTCGACCATCACATGGATCTCGTCACCTCCGTGTGCGACCGGATGGTGGTGCTCGACTTCGGACGCGTGATCGCCTCCGGGGTACCGCCCGAGGTGCGGCGGGACCCGCGGGTGCTCGAGGCCTACCTCGGACGAGAGGCGCAGGCCGACGAGGCCGAAACGGTGGCCGCTGGAGCTGCAGACGATGCTGACAGTTGACGGGCTGACAACGGACTACGGCCCGGTGCGGGCCGTTGACAACGTCTCGCTCGAAGTCGGGCGCGGCACCGTGACCTCGGTGCTGGGCGCGAACGGCGCCGGCAAGACCTCGCTGCTGCGGACGATCAGCGGGCTCGTGCGCCCTAGCGCGGGGCGAATCATCCTCGACGACCAGGACATCACGCGCCGGCCGGTCGAGGAGATCGTCCGGCGCGGCCTCGCACACGTCCCCGAGGGACGCGGCGTCGTGACTGAGCTGACGGTCGATGAGAACCTGCGCCTGGGCGGGCTGTGGCGCGGCCGTGACGCGGCGCCGTTGAGCGAGATATACGAGCTGTTCCCGCGGCTCGAGGAGCGCCGCCAGCAACCCGCCTCGCGGCTGTCCGGAGGGGAGCGGCAGATGCTCTCGATCGGCCGGGCGCTGGTCGCGCGCCCGCGAGTGCTGTTGCTCGACGAGCCGTCGCTGGGGCTCGCACCGCTGCTCGTCGCGCAGATCATGTCGCTCATCCGGCGGCTCGCGGACACGCTCGGACTCGCGGTGTTGCTGGTCGAGCAGAACGCCCGCAGCGCCCTATCGATCTCGGACCGCGGCGTCGTGCTCAACCTGGGGCGGGTCGTCGCGGATCAACCGCCGTCCGAGCTCGCCGCCGACGAGCGGCTCCGGCACGCGTACCTGGGCTTCTGATGACCAAATTCATCGACTTCACGCTCAATGGCGTCTCGACTGGCGCGATCTACGCCGCCGTCGCGCTGGCGCTCGTGCTGATCTGGCGCGCGACCCGGATCGTCAACTTCGCGCAGGGGGCGATGCTGATGATCACCACGTTCATCGCCTCGGCCGTGATCAGCTCGAGTGGCTCCTACTGGCTTGGGTTTGCCGTGGCTCTCTGCTCGGGTCTGCTGATCGGCGCGGTCGTCGAGCGGGTGGTGATCCGTCCGATCGAAAACGCGCCCCCGCTGAACGCTGTGATCGTAACGCTCGGTCTGTACACGCTCCTGGTTGCCGGGGCGGGGATGATTTGGGGGAATTCCCCTCGCTCGTTCCCCGCCGCGTTCTCGATCCGCGGCTACCAAGTCGGGAGCACGCGGCTGCTGTTCGCGCCCAACGACACATTCATCGTGCTCGTTGTGATCGCGGTGGCGCTCGGACTGGGCCTGCTGTTCACGCGGACGTCCCTGGGGCTGAGAATGCGCGCGGCCGCGTTCGCGCCCGAGGTCGCGCGGCTGTTGGGCGTCCGCGTCGGGCACATGTTCACCGTCGGGTGGGCACTGGCGGCTGTGGCGGGCGCGCTGGCGGGGGTGCTCGTCGCCCCGAACGTGTTCCTCGGACCGAACAGCTTCGACCCAATCCTGATCAGCGGCTTCGTCGCCGCCGTGCTCGGCGGTCTTGACAGTCCCCCTGGCGCGGTGATCGGTGGGCTGGTGCTGGGCCTCGCGCTGTCCTACGTATCCGGGTACGAGGGGTCGTCGCTGGCGCCCCTGGCCGCGCTGGTGATTCTCGTTGTGGTGCTGATGCTCCGGCCCACCGGGCTGTTCTCCGCCACCAAGGAGCGACGGGTTTGAGCGCAGTCGCCGCCCGCTGGAGCAGCGTACGAGCATTCGTCGGGCGCCACACCCTGGCCCGGACGCTGTCCGTGGTGGGCGCGGCGGCGATCGTGCTGCTGATCGTCTCCCTGAATATCAGCGACTACCGCGACACGCAGCTCGCGAGCGGCGCCTACTACTTCGCGGTGCTGGCCGGATTGACCGTGCTCGCAGGACTCAGCGGGCAGATCTCGCTGGGTCACGGGGCGTTGATGGCGGTCGGCGCCTACACCGCCGCGCTGCTGATCGGGAACGAGGGGTGGCCGCTGTTCCCGGCGCTGGTCGCGGCGACGCTCGCCACGGCCGTGATCGGCGTGCCCCTCGGCGTGGCGGCGAGCCGTCTGCGCGGTCCGTACCTGGCCGGAGTCACGCTCGCATTCGCGGTCGGGCTGCCGGCGCTCGCCGACAAGTTTCCCGCCACGTTCGGGGGCGAGAATGGGCTCACACTCAACCCGCCGACGCCCCCCTCGTGGCTGGGGTCGAGCTTCTCGCTGTTCCGCTGGGAGGCGTGGGTGTGCTGCATCGGCGCGCTGGTAGTCCTGTTCGCGCTGTACAACCTCGTCCACAGCGGCGTCGGCCGAACGATGCGGGCGGTTCGCGACGATGAGATCGCGGCGGCGCTGTGTGGCTTGCGGATCGGGCGGATGCAGACCCTGGCCTTCATTGTCAGTGCCGCTTGTGCCGGTCTCGGCGGCGGGCTGCTGGTCGCCGTGTTGAACCTCGTCGCGCCCGGATCGTTCCAGCTTCAGCTGTCGCTGTCGCTGCTGACGGGCGTGGTCGTTGGCGGGCTCGGATCGCTCACCGGGGCTGTTTGGGGCGCGGCGCTGCTCGTCTTTTTGCCCAACTGGACGAACGATCTTTCGAACTCTCTCTCCCTTTCCGGGAACGTCTCGCACAACCTGTCGCTGGCGATCTACGGCGTCGTGCTGATCGGCGTGATGTTGCTGTGGCCGAGCGGAATCAACGGCGGCGTACGGGCGCTGGTCCGGTGGTTGCGCTCCAGAGGCGTCCGGATTCGCCGGGAGTCCACCGCAGGAGCCGACACGAGACCTTAATACGACCCATTCACAACGTCGGCAATGATCGGGGAAGGTCGACGTGCAACCCCGACCCAGGAGGAGAGATGTCAAGGACCCGCAAACCGCTGCTCGGCCTCGGTGCCACGATCGCATTGGCGGCACTCGTGCTCGCCGGCTGCGGTTCGTCGAGTACCGGGGGCAGCAGCAGCAACACCCCCGGCGTAACCGCCACCAGCATCACGTTCGGCACCCACCAGCCACTTACCGGTCCGGCTGCTCCGGGCTACAGCGAGATCGCGGCCGCCTCGCAGGCGTACTTCAACTACGTGAACGCTCACGGCGGCGTGTACGGACGCAAGATCCACCTGATCATCAAGGACGACGCGTACAACCCCACCAACACGGTCAACGTCGTCCACCAGCTGGTGCTCCAGAACAAGGTGTTCGGCATCTTCGAGGGGCTTGGGACGCCGACGCATACCAAGGTGGTCAGTTTCCTCAACGCGGAGAAGATCCCCGACCTGTTCATCGCGTCGGGCTGCCCGTGCTGGGACAAGGGGTCCTCGCAGCCAGAGTCGTTCGGCTGGCAGCCGAACTACACGATCGAGGGCAAGATCCTCGGCCAGTACCTCAAGCAGCACTTCGCCGGGCAGAAGATCGGCGTCCTGTACCAGGACGATGACTTCGGGCAGGGCGGCCTGGCCGGGATCAAGGACGAGGTGCCGGCGTCGAGCATCGTCTCGGCGCAGCCGTATCAGCCTGGCGTCACGTCGCTGGCGACGCAGGTCACCGCGCTGAAGTCCTCGGGAGCCAAGATCCTCGTCGACTTCACCGTCCCGATCTACACCGCGATCGCGCAGCTGACCTCGTTCACCCTCGGCTGGAAGCCGCAGCTCGTGGTCTCCAACGTCGGCATCGATCCGATCACCGTGGGCGGCCTGCTGAAGACGATCTCCAAGGGCAAGGCCTCGGGCACCGGGCTGATCGAGGGCGCGATCACCGACGGCTATCTGCCCTCGAATACCGACACGTCGAACCCGTGGATCCAGCTGTTCATGAAGGTCCACCAGCAGTACGACCCGAGCGCGCCGTTCGACGGCAATGTCGAGTACGGGATGGCGAACGCCTACACGCTGGTGCAGGCGCTCGAGGCGGCAGGGAAGAACCTCACACGCCAGGATCTCGTCAACGCGGTCGACACCAAGGGCCACTCGTGGATGGGCCCGGGGCTGGTGCCGTTCCGGTACTCGAGCACCGTGCACGGCGGCTTCGGCGGCGCCGAGATCGGCAAGGTCACGGGCGGCAAGATCGTCCTCTCGGGCGGCCCGCTCGTCACCGACCCGACCCCGACCGGCGCGATCACGCCGTTCAGCGGCACGCAGCCGGCCCCTCCGGCGAGCGGGATCCCCTCGCCGTAGGCGGCCACCGAGTTCAGTCGTACTCGATCGTCCGCAGCACCCTGGCCGGGGCGCCTGCGGCGATCGAGTACGGCGGCAGGTCCTCGGTGACAACAGAGTTGGCCCCGATCACGCACCGTTCGCCGACCGTGACGCCGCTCGTAATCACAACGTGGGCCCCGCACCAGACGTTGTCGCCGATGCGAGTCGGTCCTTTTGAGGAGAAGCCCTGGTAGGGGACCGGCTCGTCGGGGTTGTCAAAGCGGTGGTTTGCGTCGGTGATGAAGCACCCATTGGCGAACATGCAGTGCGCGCCGATCTCGACGAGCTCGGCCGCCGCCACCATCACCCCCTGGTTGACGAAGGTGCCCGTCCCGATCGTGATTCGCGCCGGCGCCGGTGCGGTGATCCACACGCCGGGCTCGAACAGCACGTGCGCGCCGACGTCGAGACGTCCGTCGCGCAGGGCCTCGAGCACGTTTCCATGGAGTGGCCACCGGGCGAACGCCTCCCGTTGCATCAGCTCCCAGTGGATCCGGGCACGGTTCCAGGGAAGCGAGTTGCGCTCGTACCAGCGCCACTTCTGAGTCCAGAGCAGCGCTCGCGCCACCGCTGCGCGTGGCTTCGGGGTGGGTGTCACGGCGGCGAGCCTAGTCGGTTCGCGCCGACCGACCCCGCCGGGGTTGGCCGCGCTCCAGTGACCGATTGTGAACGGACCTACGCGGCGGCCGCGGCCGGCTCACGTCGCTGCCGCTTGGCCGGCCGCGCGGGAGCCGGCAGCATCTCGGCCAGGAATCGCCCGGTGTAGGACCCGGCCACCTGGGCCACCTGCTCCGGGGTTCCCACCGCGATCACGCCTCCACCCTCCTCGCCGCCCTCCGGTCCGAGGTCGATGATCCGGTCGGCGACCTTGATCACGTCGAGGTTGTGCTCGATCACGACGACGGAGTTGCCGGCACTGACCAGCCGCCGCAGCACCTCGAGCAGCCGCTGGATATCGGCGAAGTGCAGGCCGGTGGTGGGCTCGTCAAGGATGTACAGCGTCCGGCCGGTGGCGACCTTGCACAGCTCGGCCGCCAGCTTGACCCGCTGCGCCTCACCGCCGGACAGCGTCGTCGCCGGTTGCCCCAGCCGCATGTAACCGAGCCCAACGTCGTTGAGCGCCTCGATCCGGCGGCGGATCTTCGGGATGTGCGCGAAGAAATCAAGCGCGTCCTCGATCGGCATCTCGAGCACGTCGGCGATGGTCTTGCCCTTGAACCGAACCTCGAGCGTCTCGCGGTTGTAGCGCTTGCCGTGGCACTGCTCGCACGGCACGTACACGTCGGGAAGGAAGTGCATTTCGATCTTGATCTGGCCGTCACCCCGGCAGATCTCGCAGCGGCCCCCTTTGACGTTGAATGAAAATCGACCCGGCTTGTATCCCCGCGCCCGAGCCTCCTGGGTCTTCGAGAAGAGCTCCCGGATCTGATCGAACAGGCCGATGTAGGTTGCGGGGTTGGACCGGGGCGTCCGTCCGATCGGCGACTGGTCGACCGAGATCACCTTGTCGAGCGCTTCGAGCCCCTTTATCCGCTTGTGGGCCCCTGCTCGCTGGCGCGTCCGCATCAATCGATTGGCGACCGCCTTGTACAAGATCTCGTTGATCAGCGTCGACTTGCCCGAGCCTGACACCCCGGTGACGGCGCAGAACACCCCAAGCGGAACCTTGACGTTGACGTTGCGGAGGTTGTGCTGCGAGGCACCCTCGATCTCGATGTAGCCCGATGGACGCCGGCGCCGGGCCGGTACCTCGATCACCCGCGTGCCCGCCAGGTACTGGCCGGTCAACGAATCCGGCACCTCCGCGACCTCGTCGGCCGTTCCCTGCGCGACGACGTGCCCACCGTGCTCGCCGGCTGCCGGGCCCATGTCGACAAGGTGGTCCGCGGCGCGCATCGTCGCCTCGTCGTGCTCCACCACGAGCACCGTGTTGCCGAGATCACGGAGCCGCGCGAGCGTGGCGACCAACTTCTCGTTATCTCGCTGGTGCAACCCGATCGACGGCTCGTCCAGGATGTACAGGACGCCGACGAGCGAGGACCCGATCTGGGTCGCCAGCCGGATCCGCTGCGCCTCGCCGCCCGACAGCGTCGCCGCCGCCCGCGCGAGCGTCAGGTAGCCGATCCCCACGTTCTCCAGGAACTGCAGTCGCTCGGCGATCTCCCGCAGCACGAGCCGCGCTATCCGCTGCTCCTGCTCGGATATCGAATCGTTGAGCCGCCCGACCCACTCCAGCGCTCGCCGGGCCGAGAGCGCCACGAACTCGTGCAGCGGCGTACCGGCCACGAGCACGGCCCGCGACTCCGGCCGCAGCCGTGCCCCCTTGCACTCCGGGCACGGGCGAAGCG
The DNA here is from genome assembly GCA_963794825.1 of uncultured Solirubrobacterales bacterium. GTDB lineage: Bacteria > Actinomycetota > Thermoleophilia > Solirubrobacterales > Solirubrobacteraceae > Palsa-465. The sequence continues at coordinate 282,385 of CAWCFB010000001.1, read as the reverse complement.
TCATGTACTCCTCGATCTTCTCGCGGCTGAAGTCCGAGTCGGTCTCGCGATAGCGGCGCTCGAGGCTCGGGACGATCCCCTCGAACGTGGTCGTGTAGGCGCGCCGGCGGCCGAACCGGTTGCGGTAGGAGACCTGCACGCGGTCGCCGTTCGTTCCGTACAGGAAGAAGTCGCGCGACTCCTCGGGCAGCTCGTTCCACGGCGTCTCGAGGTCGACCTCGTAGCGCTCGGCGATCGCCTGGGTGAGCTGGTCGTAGTAATCGGACGCGCTGACCGCCCACGGGGCGATCGCTCCCTCCGAGATCGAGAGGTTGGGATCGGGGACGACGAGCTCGGGGTCGATCTCCATCTGCGAGCCGAGGCCCGTGCAGCGCGGACACGCGCCGTGCGGCGAGTTGAACGAGAACACGCGGGGCTCGAGCTCGATCAGGGACGGACCGTGCTCCGGACAGGCGAACTTCTCGCTGAAGGTCAGCACCTGTGGCTCCGCGGAGCCATCGACGAGCTCAATCTCGACGAGCCCGTCCGCGAGCGCGACTGCCGTCTCGATCGAGTCCGCGAGCCGTTTGCGCAGCTCCGTCTTCATCACCAACCGGTCGACGACGACCGCGATGTCGTGCTTGTACTTCTTGTCGAGCACGATCTCCTCGTCGAGCCGGCGCAGCTCGCCGTCGACCTTCACCCGGGTGAACCCCTCGTTGCGGAGCTCTTCGAGCGGCTTGCCGTACTCGCCCTTGCGGCCCCGGACGATCGGCGCGAGCACCATGAACCGGGTCTCCGCGGGCAGCTCCATCACCTGGTCGATGATCTGTTCGGCCGACTGGCCGGAGATCGGCCGCCCGCAGATGTGGCAGTGGGGGTGGCCGATCCGCGCCCACAGCAGCCGCAGGTAGTCGTAGATCTCGGTGACCGTTCCGACCGTGGAGCGCGGGTTGCGCGAGGTCGTCTTCTGGTCGATCGAGATCGCCGGCGACAGGCCCTCAATCGAATCGACATCCGGCTTGTCCATCTGACCGAGGAACTGGCGCGCGTACGCGGACAGCGACTCGACGTACCGCCGCTGGCCCTCGGCGTAGATCGTGTCAAAGGCCAACGAGGACTTTCCGGACCCGGAAAGGCCCGTGATCACGGTCAGCGCGTCGCGCGGGATCGAGACCGTGATGTCCTTGAGGTTGTGCTCCCGGGCCCCTGAAACGATTAGCTGATCCACAGTTATGTCGAGTTTAGTAGACCGAACAGACGTTCCCATCGCGTTCGGCTCGGCAACTCGCACACTGCGAGAAATCTCACATGATCAGGACTAATTCGGTCCTCAACGATGCGCGTTGAGGACGGCCCCGCCCTACCCTTCGACGCTCGCGTACACCTCGTCGAGCAGCCCGGCTCGGTCGGCGAGCTGGAAGTTCTCGGCCAGGTAGCGATCGGTCTCCTCACGCGGCGTCCCGTTGAGCGCCATGTTGAGCGCGATCAGCCGCGCGCCCTCAGTGTCGTCCTCCAACGCAGCCGGGCCGGCCGAGGCGAGGGGCTCGACCGGCTGCACCGGTTCGACGTCCATCTCCTCGACGAGGTACTCGTCGACCTCGACTTCGGCGAACGGCTCGCCCGGCTCCGGCGCGATCGCCCCGGGCGGCGGCTCGGCGATGTCGAGGCTCGGTTCACGCTCGAAGCGCGGCCGGGGCGAGACCGCCTCCGAGACCTCGGTCAGGTTCCCCTCGAGGAGCTGCAGGTCGGCATTCAGCCGGTTTGAGCCCGTCCGCAGCGACTCGATCAGTGCGCCCAGCTCGGACTCCATCGCGTCGAGCCGCTGGAGCATCACAGCGGTCGACTCGGACACCCGCCCTACGTACCCCCGAGCCTGGTCGGTCGCCTGTTCGCGTGCCGTCCTGGCCTCGCTGCTCGCCTCGGCACGGATCTCCGCCGCCTCTTCCTCGGCCTGTCGCTGGATCTCCGCCGCGCTGTTCTCGGCAGCCTCGACAATCGCGCGGACCTGCTCGGAGGCCGAGGTGGCGAGCGTCTCGTTCCGCCGCCGGGAGGTTTTCTTGAGCTCCTCGACCTCGGCGGCGACGGTGGCCAGGTGCGCGTCCACCGCGTCGGGGTCATACCCGCGGCGGCCGATTGGGAAGTCCTTCTTCTCGATGCTCTGCCGTTCGAGCGCCACGCAACTACCTCCGCTTTCAGGATCGGGGCTTGAAGCCAGCGCGCAGCGTACCGGACCCACGGTCCGCGACGAAGCAACGCGAGCGGCCCGTACTACCCGGCGGCCACCGCGGCGTCGAGCGCCCGCTTGAGATCGCGGATCTCGTCGCGCAGCTTGGCTGCGTACTCGAAGCGGAGGTCCTCGGCGGCGGCGAGCATCTCCTCCTCGAGCTCGACGATCGTCCGCTCGATCTCCTCCGGAGCCATCCCCGAAGCCGCGGGGTCCCGCCGGCGCCGGCGCGAGCGTGGCACCTTGGAGTCCGACATCAGGAACTCGGCGATGTCCGAGATCCCCTTGACGATCGTCTCCGGCGTGATCCCGTGCTCCTCGTTGTACGCACGCTGAATCTCGCGCCGCCGGTCGGTCTCGTCGAGCGCGGCGCGCATGGCGGCGGTCTGCTTGTCAGCGTACATCACGACCTTGCCGTCGACGTTACGAGCCGCGCGCCCGATCGTCTGGATCAGCGAGGTCTCGCCGCGGAGGAAGCCCTCCTTGTCGGCGTCGAGGATCGCGACCAGCGACACCTCGGGCAGGTCGAGCCCCTCGCGCAGGAGGTTGACGCCGACGAGCACGTCGTACTCACCGAGCCGGAGCTCGCGGATGATCTGGATCCGCTCGAGCGTGTCGATTTCCGAGTGCAGATAGCGGACCTTGAAGCCCATCTCGAGCAGGTAATCCGTCAGATCCTCGGACATCTTCTTGGTCAGCGTCGTGACCAGCGTCCGCTCGTTGCGGTCGACCCGTCCCCGGATCTCGTTCATCAGATCGTCGATCTGGTTGCGCGTCTCGCGCACCTCGACCGCCGGATCGATGATCCCGGTCGGCCGCACGATCTGCTCGACGATCCGGCTCGAATGCGTGCGCTCGTACTCGCCCGGGGTGGCGGAGACGAACACGAGCTGGGGCGCGATCGTCAGGAACTCCTGGAAGGTCTGGGGCCGGTTGTCGATCGCGCTGGGCAGCCGGAAGCCGTAGTCGATCAGCGTCTGCTTGCGCGAGCGGTCGCCCTCGGCCATGCCGCCGATCTGCGGCACCGTCTGGTGGGACTCGTCGATGAACACGACGTAGTCCTCAGGGAAGTAGTCCAGCAGGCAGTAGGGACGTTCGCCGGGCTTACGGCCGTCGAGGATCCGCGAGTAGTTCTCGATCCCCGAGCAGAATCCGAGTTCGCGGAGCATCTCCATGTCGTACTGCGTGCGCTGGCGCAGACGGTGGGACTCGAGCAGCTTGCCCTCCGCCTCGAGCTCAGCGCAGCGGGCATTCAGCTCTCGGCCGATCTCCGCGACAGCGTCCTCGATCATCCCCTCGCGGACGTTGTAGTGGGTCGCCGGCCAGATCCCGACGTGCTCGAGGTCGTCCTCGATCAGCTCGCCCGTGAGCGGGTCGAAATGCTGCAGGTGCTCGACCTCGTCGCCGAACAGGACCACCCTGAAAGCGGTCTCCGCGTAGGCGGGGAACACCTCGAGGGTCTCTCCGCGAACTCGGAACGTCCCGCGCGAGAGAGCCGTGTCGTTACGCGTGTACTGGATCGAGACGAGCTTGCGGAGCAGCGCGTCCCGGTCGATGAACTGACCCTTGCTGAGGGTCTGCAGGTTCTCGTCGTAGACCTCGGGCGAACCGAGGCCGTAGATGCACGAGACGCTGGCGACGATCAGCACGTCGCGCCGGGCGAACAGGGCGGCCGTCGCGGAATGCCGGAGCCGGTCGATCTCCTGGTTGATTGCCGAGTCCTTCTCGATGTAGAGGTCCTTGCTCGGGACGTAGGCCTCGGGCTGGTAGTAGTCGTAGTAGGAGACGAAGTACTCCACCGCGTTGCGCGGGAAGTAGGTCCGGAACTCGTTGCACAGCTGCGCGGCCAGCGTCTTGTTGTGGGCGATCACGAGCGCGGGCTTCTGCACCGCCTCGACTGTCGCGGCCATCGTCATCGTCTTGCCCGTCCCGGTGGCGCCAAGCAGGGTCACGGCCCGGTCGCCAGCGTTGATCCCCTCCGCCAGCGACTCGATCGCCGCCGGCTGGTCAGCGGTTGGGCGGAACTGCGCGTCGAGCTCGAACTTGGGCATCGAACGCCAAGCGTAGCGGCGATCGCGGCCCAAACCGGACCGCAATCCGTCGCCGCGGCGCGCCCATGAGCTGCTGCGCGCGCGCCTGAAGCAATTCGATCAGCGCGGTGCTCGGATGGAACGGGTCGGCGATCGTTTCGCCGGTCGCCAGCGACAACGCCGCGCGAAGCTCGCCGTCTACCTCTGCGACCAGCACCGGCCCCGGCGGCGCCGCGGCGGAGTCAAGCGTGGCGAGCCGCTCCAACGGCCGGTCGTCGTCGGGAAACGCATACCGGATCGTGACGGCTACATCGCGCGCGCGTTCCATTGCCAACCTCCTAGGCTGCGTCGGGCCGATGTTCGGTCCCGGGTCTGCGGTAGAAGCGGACGTACGGGGGCACGGGAGAGGTCGTTCGATCGTCGGCGATCGGCGCCGCAGGCGCGATCGCCAACGGAAGCTCGCCGGCCCACACCGGAAGGTCCATATCCTCGGGGCCGTCGACCGGCGGCCCGGTGCGGACCTTGGCCGAAGCTTCATCCAACTCGAGCGCGAGCACCTCGGTCACTTTGAGCTCGCGATCGTTGGGCCCGCGCACCTCGGACGAGCGGCCGGGCACGACGTGCTCGACGATCAGCCGGAGGGCCTCGAGCTTCTCCTCGCGATCGTCGACGACCCGGGCGTGTCCGAACACCACCACCGAGCGGTAGTTCATCGAGTGGTGAAACGCGCTCCGGGCCAGCACGAGCCCGTCGAGCAGCGTGACCGTGAAGCAGAGCGGAGCGCCCGCCGCTGCAGTTCCGAGCAGACGGCTCAGGGGCGAGCCATGAATGAACAGCTCTTGGCTCGAGCGCCCGTACAGGACTGGGATCACAAACGGCTGACCGGCGGACTCCAGCCCCACGTGGCCGTACATGCCCTCGTCAAGAATCCGGTCGATCGTCGCGCGGTCGTAGTAGCCGCGCCCGGCGCGCCGGCGAACGGTGGCGCGAGCCGAGGGTGGGAAGATCTTGGCTGAGCGGATGGCAGTCATTTTGTTATAGTACGAAATCTTGCTTGATCTAGAACAATATCAGATCACCGGCTCCACGGCGCGCGAGATCGCCGCGAGCGCCGAGGCGGCAATCCGCGACGGCCGTCTCGATACCGGCGCCCCCCTCCCTACCGTGCGGGCGCTCGCCCAGCGCCTGGGCACCAGCCCCGCCACCGTCAACGCCGCGTACCGGATCCTCCGCCAGCGCGGCTTGGTGCTGGGCGAGGGGAGGCGAGGCACCCGCGTCGCGCCGAGACCGGCTCTTCGGACGCCGAGCCACCGGCGCCCGCCGGTCCACGGTCTCCGCGACCTCGCCGTCGGGATGCCTGATCCGCAGCTGCTACCCGAGCTCGGAGCCGCGCTTGCGCGGATCGACGTGCCCGTCACGACCCAACTCGACGGGCTCGAGATCGCCGACCCCGCGTTGCTCGAGCTGGCTCGTGCGAGCTTTGCAGCGGACGGGATCGAGGGCGGCGGGATCGCGGTGCTGAGCGGCGCCTTTGACGGGATCGAGCGCGTGCTGGGGGCGCACCTGCGGCCGGGCGATCGCGTGATCATCGAGGACCCGGCCTACGTGTCGATTCGCGATCTGCTGCTCGCGCTCGGCCTCGTCGCCGTGCCCGTCCCCGTCGACGATCTGGGGCTGGTTCCCGAGCGGTTGGCAGGTGCGCTCGAGCAGGGCGCGCGAGCCGCGGTGATCGTCCCGCGCGCGCAGAACCCGGTCGGCGCTGCGTTTGATGAGGGCCGCGCAGACGAGCTGCGGCGGTTGGTCGAGCCGTACCCGGAGCTGCTGATCGTCGAGGACGATCACGCCGGCATCGTGTCGGGGGCGCCGTTCCTTTCGATCATCCAACCGGGACGTACCCACTGGGCGGTGATCCGCTCGGTGTCCAAGTTCCTGCACCCAGACCTGCGGCTGGCGGTCATGGCCGGCGACGAGACGACGATTGCTCGTGTCGAGGGGCGCCAAGCGCTCGGCCCGCGGTGGACCAGCCACGTCCTCCAGGCGATCGTCGTCGAGCTGGTCGCCGACCCAGGGTTCCCGGCGCTGATCGCGCAGGCCCGTGAGGCCTACGCCGCGCGCCGACGCGGGATGATCGAGGCGCTCGCCGCCCACGGGATCGAGGCCCACGGGAACTCCGGGCTGAACGTCTGGGTGCCGGTCCGCGAGGAGGCCGCGACCGTGGGGGCGTTGCAGGAAGCGGGTTGGCTGGTGCTCGCCGGTGAACGGTTCCGGATTGCCACCCCTCCCGGGATTCGGATCACGATCACGACACTCCGGCCCGGTGAGGACGAGGCGATCGCCGCGGCACTGGCAGCGGTCGAGCACGCCGGCCGGCCGCGCCGCGTCTACTGACCGAGCGGCTCAGCTATAGCCGAGCTGGCTGGCGTAGGTGCGGCGGTAGTCCTTCTGCGCCTGCAACACGCGCACGACGTAGGCCCGTGTCTCGGGAAACGGGATGTCGTTGATCGTGAACGGGTGCCCGTCGGCTCGTGCCTCGGCCACCCAGCCGTCGACGTTTGTGATTCCGCCGTTGTAGGCGGCAATCGCGGGCATCTCGTTGCCCTGGTAATGGTCGAGCAGGTATCTCAGGTAATAGCTGCCGTAGGCGATGTTGACGGCGGGCGTCGCCAGGTCGGCGGTGGTGAACGCGTATCCACCGGACTTGCGGGCGAGATATTGAGCCGTCTGCGGGAGGATCTGCATCAACCCGATCGCGCCGGCGGATGACGTGCGCGGCTCGAACTTCGTCTCGGCATCGATGACCGCTGCGATCAGCGCCGGAGGCAGATGCTTCTGCGCGGCCTGCTGCCGGATGACGTCCTGGTAGGCGAGCGGCAGCGTCAGGTCGTTGACCGCCTTGCGGAACAGCGGCATGGCGAGGACGACCGCGAGCACGACGAGCCCAACCACGGTGGCGGTGGCGATCATCCGGCGCCGCAGCGCGACGCGCTGCCGGCGCGCGCTGCGCGCGGAGCTACGGCGGGCAGCGGTGGCCGTGGACGGCGTCATGATCCCTCTAGCTTGTCAAGGACGTCCGACAGCTTGCGCTCTAGATCCTGCATGGTTCCATCGTTGACAACCACATACGTTGCACGTTGCGCCTTTTCCTCCTGCGAGAGCTGACGGGCGCCTCGCTCCTGCAGCGCGGCGTGGCCGCGTGCCGACGCTCGCTCGGAGCGGACCCCCTCGTCGGCGATGACCGCGATCGTCGCGTCGAACGCGCCATCCATCCCAGACTCGAACAGCAGCGGTACCTCGACGATCGCGGCGCGCGGGGGCGACGAGGCCTTCGAGAGGCCTTCGCGCCACGCGACCATCCGCCCTCCGACCCGCGGCCACAACAGCTGCTCGAGCCACCCTCGGTCCTCCGCGGTCGCGAAGGCCAACCTGGCGACCTCCGCGCGGTCGACCGCGCCGCCGGGGGCGACGCGAGCGCCAAACCGCTCGACCACCGCATCCCGGATCTCGTCATCTGAATACAGCTCGTGGACCACGGCGTCGGTCGAGAGCACCGCCGCTCCGCGCCGCTCCAGAGCGTCGAGCGCGGTCGACTTGCCGGCCCCGATCCCCCCCGTCAGCCCAATGAACGGGACCACCGGTCCCGCTAGCTGCTCGGCTGCTCCGCGGGCTCGCTGTCCGACTCAACGGCACCGTTAGCTTCACCATTGGCAGAAGCTTCCGGTTCATCGACCGTTTCAGGCTCTTCGGGCGTAGCCTCGGCGGCGGGTTCAGTGGTGGGTGACTCGTTGCTCAGGTCCTCGGCAGCCTCGGCGGCGGGTTCAGTGCTGGGTGACTCGTCGCTCAGCTCCTCGGCGGCCGGCGCGGCATCGGTCTCCGCCGAACTGTCCGGTCGCGTGGTCTCAGCCTCAGGTTCGGACTCTTGGACCGATGAGCCAGCGGACGGGTCGGCGGTATCCGACGCGGAGCCACCCTCATCAGAGGCGAACACATCCTCGGACAACCCAAGCTCAGGCATGTCATCGAGCCCGGCGTCACCCTCAGCGGGAGGCACGATCGGGCGGACCGGAAGGACCTGCCCCTCCACCCGCTTGATCGACAGCGATAGCCGACGCCGCTCGGAGTCGATCTCGAGGATCTTCACCCGCACGGGGTCGCCGGGCTGGATGATCTCGCGCGGATTTTCGACGTGGTGCTGGGCGAGCTCGGAGATGTGCACGAGCCCCTCGACGCCGTCGAGGATCTCAACGAAGGCGCCGAACGTGACGACCTTCGTGACCGTCCCCTCGAGCTCGTCGTTGATGTTGTAGGTGTCGACGACGCGCTGCCACGGATCCTCCTGGGTCTGCTTGAGACCGAGCGAGATGCGCTGGCGATGGCGATCGATGTCGAGCACCTTCACGCTCACCGTGTCGCCGATGTTGAGGATCTCGGAGGGGTGGTTGACATGCGACCAGGACAGCTCGGAGATGTGGATCAAGCCGTCGATCCCGTCGAGGTCGACGAATGCGCCGAAGTCGACGATGTTCGAGATCGTGCCCTCGACCACCTGGCCGGGCTGGAGCCGGTCGAGGATCCGCTCGCGGTCCTCCTTGCGCTGCTCCTCGAGCACGGCGCGGCGCGACAGGACGACGTTGTTGCGCGAGCGGTTGAGCTCGATCACCTTGCACTCGATGTCCTGGCTCATGTACTCGTCAAGGTTCGGGACGCGGCGGATGTCCACCAGCGACGCGGGCAGGAAGCCACGCACACCGAGGTCGATGATCAGGCCGCCCTTGACGACCTCGATCACGGTGCCGATCACGGGCTCGCCGGATTCAGCCGCAGACTCGATGCGCCGCCACGCCTTCTCAAAGCGGGCGCGCTTCTTCGACAAGATCAGACGTCCGTCCTGGTCCTCCTTGGTCAGAACGAGTGCGTCGACCTCCTCGCCCAGCGACACCTCATCAGATGGATCCACGGACTTGCGGATCGACAGCTCTGAGGCGGGAATGACGCCCTCGGACTTGTAGCCGATGTCTACGAGGACTTCGTCGTTGTCGATCCGGACGACGTGGCCGGTGACGACATCACCCTCCCCGAAGGGGTGCAGGGTGGCGTCGTAATTGGGGACGATTTGACCGTCGATCTCGAGCAGGAGGCCGTTCGAGCCTTCGACGACTTTCGCGTTCGGTTGATCAGCGGTGGGCATAAGGGTTGCGGTGGGAGACATGGGTTCGTGTGAGGATAGCCAGCCCGGGGCTTTTCCGGGCGCTCCGTATCATCGCTACCCCCCATGCCAACGCGTGCCACCAAGCGCGGAGCGGAGCGAACGGCGCTCGATCGCGACGCCGATGTGCTGATCTGCGGTGCCAGCTTCGCCGGATTGGCGGTGGCGCGGGAGCTCGCCGGCAGTGGCGCCGACGTGCTCGTGATCGACCGTTACGAGGTCGGCGAGCGGCAGACCTCCGCCTGCGGGATCCCCACTGATTGGCTGCGCGCGCTTGACCTCACGGGCTCGCTGCAGCAGACCTTTCCAGAGCTCGTCCTCCACACCCCCTACGCCGACGTTCGCTACGAGCTGCCGTGGACGTTCAGCACATTCGACTACCGGACGCTCTGCGCGCTGCTCGCCGAGCAGGGCGAGCCGCTCGCGTTCGAGACCGCGACGGTGACCGGCCGCACGGGCCCCACGGTCCACACCGACCGCGGTGACATCACCGCGCCGCTGATCGTCGACGGGCTCGGCTGGCGGCGCGTGCTTTCGAACGGCGCGACGATCCAACCACCGGAGGCGTTCCTCTCTCGCGGGCTCGAGGTTCATCCGCACGGGAGCAGCGACGAGCTCGAGGTATGGATCGACCGTTCGTACGTACCCGCCGGCTACGGCTGGAGCTTCCCGGCCGGCGACGAGCTGAGGATCGGCGTCGGCTCGTTCGATCCGCATTTTCACGTCAAGGAGCCGACCAACCGGCTGGCCTCAGATCTGAACCAGGACCGCGTCCGCTACCAGGGCAACTGGATCCCCCACAAACTCCGTGATGCAACCGAGGACGGGATCTTCTTCGTCGGCGATTCGGCCGGCCACTGCCTCCCGCTGACTGCCGAGGGGATCCGTACGGCGCTGTACTTCGGCGTCGCCTGCGGACGCGAGCTCCGGGCGGTGCTGGCCGAGCACCAGTCGCGTGACCAGGCGCTCGCCCGCTACCACGCCTTCAGCGCCGAACACGAATGGAAGTTCAGGTGGATGCTGCGGGTACAGCGCCTCGTCCCTCGTGTGGCGCCGCGGCTGCTCGGCGGTGCGCTTACCGCCATGCAGAGCAAGCGGTTCATCGACTGGTCGTTCAACCACTACCTGAACATCGCCCACCCGGAGTTCGTCGCGCGAGCGCCGGCGGGCGGCCGGGTTCCGGAGACCGTCAACGCGTAGCGGCCCTTGGGCGCGCCCGGAGTCATCTCCGATGCGAGGAATGAGGTCGCCGGGAGATCGTGATCCGCCGGCTCGCGTAGGCCCAGTTGCCCCAGCTGTCCGTGATCCGCAGCGTGAGCGCGTACCGCCCGGCCTTTCGGAACGTATGGGTGGCGACCCGCGCCGCGCCGCTATGGCCATCGCCGAACGACCACCGGTACCGGACCACCCTCCCCTGTGGGTCGCGTGCTGACGCGGTCAGCGTGAGTCGCCGGCCGGCGGCGCCCCGTCGCGGCGCCGAGATCGAGACATAGTCCGGCTTCGGCGCCCCCGCACACCCGTGCGTGTGTTCGCTCCACAGCTCCTGGAGGTAGTAGTGGCCTCCTGCGACGATCGCGTCATATGCGCTGGCCCCGCCCGAGCCGCCGAGCGCCGGCCCGAAGCTCGTCAGGCACAGGTCGGCGATTTCCTGACCAGCTTCGGACCAGGCGTCGCCGAGCGGGTCGGTGGCAATCTCCGTGAACTCGTGCCCGACCGTGGAGATGGTCGGGTCGGCCGTACTCCCGTTGGGCCGCGGGTTGTCCGATTGGCAGTGTCCCGGCACGGCGTTGTACGGGATCACCGCGTACAGGATCAGCGGGTTTCCGATGTCGCTGTGGTAGCCGCAATAGCCCGGGGTCGACGAGCTCGCGGTCCCGCCGAGCGCGCACTCGGACGGACCGGTTTCAAAGCAGCTGCCCAACCCCTTCGGAGTGAGGACGATGTACATGTCGCGCAGGCCGGACGCAAGCCGCCGCGCGCTGATCAGGCTCTGCAGCTCGCTCTCGATCCCGTTGTCGCTGACGCACGCGTTCCAGCCCGGCGGCCCGGTACCCAGCGGTGGCGGCAGCGGCTCGCGACAGGTCGAGCCCGGGCCGGTGGGCAGCGCGCTCGTGTCCACGATCGCCCCTGCGTAGCTCGCCTGATACGTCGCCGGCCCGCCGCCGTCCCGGTACTGACCGATCAGCCCGAACAAGCTGCCCGTCGAGTGGCTGTCCGCCGCAACCCGCGCGATGAACGTCTCGAGCTGCTGCTCGTAGCCGGCGTCAAACGCCAGCCCCGATCCGGCGGGCTGCCAGAAAATCAAGTGCACCCGCTCGGAGTGCATCACCGGGCCGCCCAGGTACGAGACGCCCACGGGGGCGGCCACGGCGCGGACTGCGCGCGCACGGCCGCCGAGGTCAGCGGTGGCAGCCTTCGCCGCCCCGGTGCCGACGCCGGCGATCCCCACGGCAGCCACCGCGGCCACGACCGTCCGTCTCATTTAGCCGATAGCCAGTCGCTTCCGATCCCGACGTCGACCGCCAGCGGCGGGTCCATCTCGAACGCGGCGGTCATCTGGGCGCGCGCCAGCTCTGCCACCTGCTCGGCCTCGTCGGCGGGACCTTCGAACAGCAGCTCGTCGTGGATCTGGAGGATCAGCCGCGACTCGAGCTCGAGCTCCGCGAGCGCCCGATCGCACCGGACCATCGCGACCTTCATGATGTCCGCCGCGGTTCCCTGGATCACCATGTTGACCGCGAACCGCTCGCCCTGCTTGCGCAGATCCCAGCGGCGCGCGCGGAGCTCGGGAACCTGACGCCGGCGGCCGAACAGCGTCGAGACATACCCGTGCTCCGTCCCCTGCTCGATCGTCTCCTCGATGAACCGCTGCACCGCCGGGAAGCCGGCCATATAGCGCTGGATGAACTCGTCCGCCTCCTCCTGCGCGATGTCGAGCCGGTCGGCCATCCCGTACGCGGACAGGCCATAGACGATGCCGTAGTTGATCATCTTCGATTTCGAGCGCATCCCCGGATCGATCTGATCCGGCGTGACGTTGAACACGCGACAGGCCGTAGCGGTGTGCACATCCTCGCCACGGCGGAAGATTTCCTTGAGCACGTCCTCGCCGGCGATGTGGGCGAGCAGCCGGAGCTCCACCTGCGAGTAATCGGCCGAGACGAGCAGGTTCCCCTCCTCGGCGATGAAGCAGGCCCGGATTTCGCGCCCCAGCTCGGTCCGGATCGGGATGTTCTGGAGGTTCGGGTTGTTCGAGGACAGCCGGCCGGTGGTGGCGGCGGTCTGGTTGAAGGTGGTGTGCAGGCGCCCGTCCGGCCCGAGCAGCGCCGGCAGCGCGTCGAGATAGGTCTGGGCGAGCTTGGTCAGCTCTCGCCACCGCTCTAGCTTCGGGATCACCGGATGCTCGTCGCGGATCGCTTGGAGCACGCGCGCATCCGTCGAGTAGCCGGTCTTCCCGCGCCGCTTGCGAGACAGCCCGAGCTTCCCGAACAGGACCTCCTCGAGCTGTTTGGGCGAGCCGAGCATGAACTCCTCGCCGGTCAGCTCGAAGATCTCGCGCTCGAGCTGATCCGCCTCGGCCTTGACCCGGGATGAGATCTCCCGCAACCGCGGCACGTCCAGCCTCGATCCGGCCTTCTCCATCGCGCGCAGGATCCGGACCAGGGGCAGCTCGACGTCGCGGAAAAGATCGCTTAGTCCCCGCCCGTGGATCTCCGCACGCTGCCAGGACGCGAGCGCGCTGAGCAGCAGCGCGTCGGAGCCCACCGGGGATTCCAGCGAGCTCGCGAACCCACGCTCCTCGCACAGCTCGCGGAATGGGTACGCGCGCCGCGCAGGTTCCAGCAGGTACGCCCCTACCTCGGTGTCGTGGGCGAGCACCTCCGGCACCTCGCGCAGCGACTTGGCGTCATGCGCGACCACCGGCCGGTTGCCGAGTATCGCGACCAGGTCCTCCGCACTGGGCGCTGCGCCGAGGAACACCTCGCGAGCGCCGTCGGCGTGGACTGCGAACTGCCACTGCTGATCGTCGGCGAACAGCGCGCCCTCGGGGGTCTCGGGCGGGCGCACCGCCACCGCCACCTCCGTCGACGGGAGCCGGGACAGCCCGGCGAGCGAGATCTCGCGCACGCTCGCCGACAGCTTCTGCTCGCGCTCTGGAGCGGGCGCGGCAGCCTCGGCCGATCCGAGCGCCTCCTCGAGCCGGCGCAACGGCTCGCGGAGCTCGAACTGCCGGAAGGTGTCACGCAGTTTGGACCGGTCGGGGTCGGTGGCCACGAACTCACCGATGTCGAACTCGATCGGGACTTCCCGATTCGCCGTGGCCAGCTGCTTGGAGAGCCGCGCGTCGTCGGCGTGCTCGGTCAGGTTCTGCTTGCGTTTGGCGCCGGAGATGTCATCGATATGCGCGAGGACCTCCTCGAGCGAGCCGAACCGCTGCAGCAGGTCCGCGGCGGTCTTGTCCCCGATCCCGGGAACGCCCGGGATGTTGTCGGAGGTGTCGCCCTTGAGCCCGATGAAGTCGGGAACCAGTTCGGGCGGGATCCCGTACCGCTCGATTACGCCGTCGGTGTCGTACACGCGCGTATCGGTGATCCCGCGGGAGGTGGTCATGATCCGCACGCCGTCCTCGACCAGCTGATAGGCGTCGCGGTCCCCGGTCACCACCATCACCGGCACCGGCGGGTCCTCCCCGCGCGCGCGAGTAACGATCGATGCGATCACGTCGTCCGCCTCGAACCCGTCCACTCCCAGGTTGCGGTACCCGAACGCCTGCACCAGCGGCTCGAGATGTGGCCACTGCTCCCGCAGCAGATCCGGACGCGAGCTCCGTTGGGCCTTGTATTCGGCGTACACCTGCTTGCGACCGGAGTCGCCTCGGTCCCAGACCACCACGGTCGCCTTCGGCCCGTAGTCGGTCAGGATCTTGACCAGCATCGAAGCGAACCCGAAGATCGCGTTGGTGGGCACTCCGGTCGAGGTGGCGATCGACTCGGGCAGGGCGAAGAAGGCGCGGTACGCGAGGCTGTTGCCGTCGATCAGAAAGAGCTCGTCTGGCACGGCCCTCAGCGTAGTGCGCCCACGGGACGGCGGGGGGCCCGCTCACCCGTAAGATCTCGCGCGATGTCAGTTACTCCGAGCGCCCAATACAGCCTGACCTTGCGGGTCGAGATCGATCACATCCCCGGGATGCTCGGGAAGGTCGCGAGCGCGATCGGCGATGCCGGCGGGACGATCGGCGCGATCGACCTCGTGCAGGTGGAGGGCGCGCATACGATCCGCGACATCACGGTCGAGACCGGTGACGCGTCCGACTGGCCGAGGCTGACCGACGCCGTCAACGGGGTCACGGGCGCGCGCGTGCTCGACACGACCGACCGGACGTTCCTGGTGCACCTCGGGGGCAAGATCGAACTCCACAACAAGGCGCCGGTGAAGACCCGAGACGACCTGTCGATGGCCTACACACCGGGGGTCGCGCGCGTCTGCAGTGCGATCTACGAGGACCCCGACAAGGCGTTCCAGTACACGATCAAGCGCAACACGGTCGCGGTCGTGTCCGACGGCACGGCGGTGCTCGGGCTCGGCGACATCGGCCCCCGCGCGGCGATGCCCGTGATGGAGGGCAAGGCCATGCTGTTCAAGGAGTTCGCCGCCGTCGACGCCTTCCCCATCTGCCTGGACACCAAGGATCCCGAGGAGATCATCGCGATCGTCAAGGCGATCGCCCCGGGGTTCGGCGGGATCAACCTGGAGGACATCTCCGCCCCACGCTGCTTCGAGATCGAGGACCGACTGAAGGCCGAGCTCGACATCCCCGTATTCCACGACGACCAGCACGGCACCGCGATCGTCGTGCTCGCCGCGCTGCTCAACGCGCTGTCCCTGACCGGACAGCGGATCGAGGACATCCGGATCGTGATCCGCGGCCTCGGCGCCGCGGGCGTCGCGGTCGGGAAGATCCTGCTCGAGGCCGGCGCCCGCCACATCATCGGCTGCGATTCGCAGGGCGCGCTGCACGTCGAGCGCGGGGACTACGTCGATGGCACGATGCCGGCGGTGAAGCGGTGGTTCTCGGAGGCCACGAATGCGGAGTGCCGCTCGGGCGGGGCGGCCGACGTGCTCGACGGAGCCGATCTGTTCATCGGCCTGTCGGGCGGCCCGCGGATGCAGGCCTCGGAGCTGCAGCGGATGAACCCCAACCCGATCGTGTTCGCGATGGCGAACCCCAACCCCGAGGTACTGCCTGAGGACGCTCTGAAGTACGCGCGGATCGTCGCCACCGGACGCAGCGACTACCCGAATCAGATCAACAACGTGCTCGCCTTCCCGGGGATCTTCAGAGGCGCTTTGGATGTCCGAGCGTCCCAGATCACCGAAGAGATGAAGACGGTCGCGGCGCGGGCGATCGCGGACATCGTCTCGGCCGACGAGCTGCGGGAGGACTACATCATCCCGTCGGTGTTCAACCGCGAGGTGGTGGGTGCCGTGGCAGCCGCTGTGGCGGAAGAGGCGCGGGAGAGCGGGACCGCCGAGGCCGGAGCCGAGGTCGGATTCGCCCAAACGGAGGAGTTCCGGGTTCTGCCAGGACGGTGACGGGGTGATTCCGGAGCCCCGGAGGCTCTGGAACATCATGAACCCGAGTCCCATCCCGCGAAACGTCACTGACTTCCGGGACGGCGGAGAACCTCGTGCAGATGCCAGGCTCTGAGCCGGGTAAACGCACACACTTGGTTCGAGTCCTCGGACGGCGTGACGTTTTGGGGGTCGAGGGGCCGCCGGACCGCCGGATCGGCATGATCGCGGCCACGCAGCGGAGCCGGGTGGCGCGGCGCCAGCTTTTAGCGGTCGCGCTGACCGACGAGATGATCCGCACACGAGTCAGGTCGGGCTTCATGTGCCGGGTTCGCGACGGCGTATACGTCGTCGGAGCGCTCTCACCGACTCCTCTGGACATCGAGACCGAAGCGTTGCTCGCGGTCGGCGAGGACGCCGTGCTGAGCCACCTCACGGCCGCGCAGCTGTGGGAGCTGATCGGTCACCCGAACACTCCCACCGAGGCCACCATCCACGTCACCGCCCCCAACCAGCGGCGAAACCGTCACGGGATCGTGGTCCATCGCAGCGACACGCTCCGGCCGGAAGATGTACGTCTGCACCGAGGACTGCCGGTCACCGCGCCGGCCCGGACACTGCTCGACATCGCAGAGCTCCTGCCCGTAAGAGAAGTCGAGCGTGCCCTTGACGAAGCGCTGGCGCGGAAGCTCGTCACGCTCGTCGAGGTCGACCGGCTGCTCGCGCGGACGAGGAACCGCCGGGGAATGACGGTCCTTCGGCAGTTGATCTCCTGGCGCAAGACCAGCGTGGGCAGCCGGACGGAATGGCAGCGCCGCGCCTACAAGGCGATCGTCGCGGCCGGTCTCCCTGAGCCCGAGCAGGACGTGTGGTGGCTGGGTTACCAGCACGACTTCCTGTGGCGTGCTCATCGAGTCACGCTGGAGATCGACGGATACCCATGGCATGCGACGAAGACCAATATGGAGCGCGATCGCGCTAAGGACCTGAAGGTCAAGCAGGCGGGCGGGGATCCCAACCGGGTCAGCAACACCCAGGTCGAGCGGCGGATCTTGGAGGTCGTCGCGTTGGTGGCGGCGCGGCTCGCGCTACGAGACCCAGCGCGACGGCGCGACGCGGCATGAACTGATCAGGAACTGCCGTCCCCGCCGCCACGGCGACCACGGAGCCGGGAGAACCAATGGGGCGGCACCGGACCCTCGCGCTTCCACGCCGACCCCGGCCGCCCGGGCAGCAGTAGCACGATCAGCAGCCCGATGACGCTCAACAGCAGCCCAAAGGTCAACCCCACGCGCTCCCCGTACCCCTTGCGCGAGGCGATCGTCGCCGCCAGCGCGCCCGACAGCAGCCAGGCGAACAGCAGGTACAGGCCGGTGGCGCCGATCTGGCCGTTGACCGCGAAGACCGTCATGTGCCCAGGTACGCCCTCTGCACTTCGGGGTCGTCGCGCAGAGCGGAAGACTCATTGGCCAGGACAACGCGCCCGGTCTCCAGCACGTATCCGCGGGCGCTGACGTCGAGCGCGTAGTTCGCGTTCTGCTCCACGAGCAGGATCGTCACCCCCTGCTTGTTGATCTCGCCGATCGTCTCGTAGATCCGCTGGACAAGGATCGGCGCGATCCCCATCGACGGCTCGTCGAGCATCAGCAGCTTCGGCTGGGCCATCAGCGCGCGGCCGATGGCCAGCATCTGCTGCTCGCCGCCGGACATCGTCCCGGCCTTCTGCTTCTCACGCTCGGCGAGCCGCGGAAACAGGTCGAACACGCGGGTCGAGATCGTCGCTGATGGCAGCACCGCGGCGGCGGTGGGCGCCGAGGTCGAGGTTCTCGCGCACGGTCATCCGGGGGAACACGTGGCGCCCCTCCGGCGACAGCGCGATCCCGTGGCCGACGATCTCATGGGCGGGCACGTGTGTGATGTCCGAGCCGGCGAAGGTCACCGAGCCGCGGGAGGCCGGCGAAAGGCCCGAGATCGACCGCAGGGTCGTCGACTTGCCGGCCCCGTTGGAGCCGATCAGCGTCACGACCTCGCCCTCCTCGACGGTCAGCGAGATGCCCTTCAGGGCCTGGATCGACCCGTAGTAGGTGTGGATCTCGGAGACCTCGAGCAGCGGCATGAGAATCCTCAGTCCTGCTTTCCCAGGTAGGCCTCGATCACCCGCGGGTCGGCGCGGACGTCGGCCGGAGGGCCTTCAGCGATCTTCTCGCCGTGGTCGAGCACGGTGACTCGCTCGGAGACGTCCATCACGACCTTCATGTCGTGCTCGATCAGCAGGATGGTCAGCTTCAGGTCGTCGCGCAGCTTGCGCATGAACGCGGTCAGCGCGCTCGACTCCTGCGGGTTCATCCCTGCGGTTGGTTCGTCGAGCAGCAGCAGCTGCGGCTCGGACGCCAGTGCCCGCGCGATCTCGACCCGCCGCTGGTCGCCGTAGGACAGTTCTACGGACAGCCGGTCAAACGACGCCGGCTTCAACCCGACGTAGGCCAGCAGCTCCCGCGAGCGCTCGCGCACGGCGCGTTCCTCCTTGCGGACCCATGGCGGGCGGAAGATCGAACCGAAGACGCCCGCCTTCATCCGTGCGTGGCGGCCGATCATCACGTTCTCAGTCGCGGACATGGCCCCGAACAGGCGAATGTTCTGGAAGGTCCGCGCCACCCCGAGCGAGGTGATCACATCGGGCCGTGAGCGGGTGATGTTGCGCTCGCCGAGCACGATCCGGCCCGCCGAGGGCTTGTACAGCCCGGTGAGCATGTTGAACAGCGTCGTCTTGCCGGCGCCGTTCGGGCCGATCAGGGAGACGATCCCGTGCTGCGGGACGTCGAACGAGACATCGGAGACGGCGACGAGGCCGCCGAACTCCTTGGTCACATGGTCGGCGTGCATCACGAGCTCGGTCACGGCGCGGCCGCACCTCCCTCGGCAAGCTGCGCGTCCTCCGCGGCAATCCCCGCGGTGAGCTCGAGCCGCCTGCGTCGTTCGGGTATTAGGCCCTGCGGCCGCAGCACCATGACCAGCACGAGTAAGAAGCCGAAGATCCCGAACGACAGCTGCGTGAGCTGGAAGTGCAGCCCCAGCTTCTGGGGCAGAGTGTTGAGCACGTCGGGGATCAGGTAGTAGTTGATGTAGGACAGCAACAGCGCGCCGGCCACCGCACCCCAGATCGACCCGAGGCCGCCGACGATGATCATCGCCAGCACGAAGATCGAGAAGGAGAACTGGAACTGGTCGGCGTTGACCGTGGTGGAGTAGGCGCCGAGGAAGACGCCGGACATACCGCCGAACGTGGCCCCGATCGCGTACGCCATCAGCTTCGTCCGCACCAGCGGGATCCCCATGGAAACGGCGGCGACCTCATCCTCGCGCAGCGCTATCCACGCCCGCCCGAGGCGCGACTCCCGTAGGCGCAGCGCCACGAACAGGACGACCAGCATGATGGCCAAGATCAGCCAGTACCACGGCCGTAGTTGCAGCAGGTTGAACGAACCGAGGCCCGGGAAGTACGGCAGGTCGAGCGCCGAGATCCCCTGCGCCCCGGCGGTCAGCGTCTGCCCCGAGCCGACGTGGATGCTGGTGCCGTTGACGGCGACAACGCCGATGATCTCGCCGAAGGCGAGCGTCACGATGGCGATGTAATCCCCACGCAGGCGCAGCGTCGGCAGCCCGATCAGCGTCCCGGCGAGCGCCGTGATCAGGACGGCACAGACGAGGATCAAGACGAAGTTCAGATGGATCCCGATCTCGGTGGCCGCCACGCCGTGGACGAGCACGTGGACCTTGGTGCTGAAGAAGAAGTCCGACCCGAACCAGCCCATGCTGTACGCGCCGAACGCATAGAAGGCCACGTAGCCGAGGTCGAGCAGGCCGGCGAAGCCGACGACCACGTTCAGCCCGAGCGCCATCACCACATACGCGAAGGCGAGGATCGTCGCATTGAGGAAACCGCTGGTCGTTGAGAAGAAGAACGGGAGCACGATCGCGATCACGATCAGCGCCCCGGCGAGCACGCGCTGCCACCACCACGGCAACCGGCTCGTGACCGCGCGAACCGAGTCGCGCCACTCGCGCAGCTGAGCGATCAGCTCGCTCATCCGGCCTCCCGCGTCTCTTCCCCGAGCAGACCTCTGGGCTGGAGCACCATGACCAGGATCAGGTAGCCGAAGACGATCGCCTCGGTCCACAGCCCGCCGGCGATCCGGTTGTCGCCGATCTGCTGGATCAGGCCGATCACGAGCCCGCCGAGCACCGCCCCGCGGACGTTTCCGATGCCGCCCATCACCGCCGCCGTGAACGCGAACAGGCCGCCCCTGAACCCTTGGAAGTACCAGATCGTCGTCTCGTACAGGGCGTAGACGAGTCCCGCGGCCCCGGCCAGCATGCCGCCGAGCAGGAAGGTCAGCGAGATCGTGTTGTTGACGTTGATGCCCATCAGCCGGGCGGCCTCGGGGTCCTGGGCGACCGCGCGCATCGCGCGCCCCGGTCTCGTCCGCGAGATGAACCACGTCAGCCCGAGCACGAGCGGGATGGCGACGCCGATCGCCAGCACGTCGTCGCGGTGGATCGTGACGCCGGAGATGTTGAACAACCCCTGCTGAGCGTGGACCAAGTCGGTCACCCCGACGGGGTTACCGCCACGCCACAGCAGTCCGACGTTCTGCAAGATGAATGAAAAGCCAACGGCGGTGATCAGTGGCGCCAGTTTGGGCGCCCCGCGCAGCGGCCGGTAGGCGACCCGCTCGATCAGCACGTTCAGCGAGCCGCACACGAGCATCGAGACGAGCAGCGTCACTATCAGCCCGCCGACCAGTCCCACCGCCCCCGTGGCGCTACCGAGGCCGAGCGAGCCCCAGAACCCCGCGGCGACCATCGAGCCGATCATGAACACGTCGCCGTGGGCGAAGTTGATCAGCTCGATGATCCCGTAGACCAGCGTGTAGCCCATCGCGATCAGGGCCCAGATGGCGCCGTTGGAGAGCCCGGCCACGATGTTGAAGCCAAGCAGCGAAAGGTCGTGATGGGTCAGCGGCTGCCCGTGCAGTGACCCGGCGTGATACCCGGCGGTGAGATCGTGGATCCCGTAGTAGACGGGCAGCGCGGCGAGCGCCACGATCAGCCCCCACCGGCCGATGTAGCGGCGCAGTATCCCCAGTGTGTTCCGTGCGGCCGCGGGCATGCGCGGCCTCTGAGTCGTGGCTACCACGGTCCGAAGCAAAGTATGGAGGGGGCGCCGGATAGCGCCCCCTCCACTGATCCTCCTCTACAGAACCTTCGTCGGCGTCAGGGTCTTGTCGAAGACCGGATCGCCGTTCGGCCCGACCTTGTACAGGCCGTAGGACTTCAGTGTCGTATCGCCGTTGGCGTCGAACCCGTAGGTGCCGAGCACCGACGAGCGGTTCTTGATCGCGAACAAGGCCTTCAGCACGTCCGCCTTGTTGTTGCCGTTCGAGCCGAGGCCCTTGATCGTGTCGAGCGCCAGACTCATCGCCTCGAATCCGTAGATCGCGTACGGGTCCGGATTCGCAGATCCGTACTTGGCCTTGTAGGCGGCGAGGAACTGCTTGCCGCCCGGATACGCGCTCAGGTCCAGGGTCGCGACCGTGCACAGCAGGAACGGGTCGATGGCCGCCGGGACGCCGCCGTCCTTGGAGTTAGTCCAAGAGCTCGTGCACATTCCGTCGGGGCCGAGGATCTTGGCCGTCGGGAGCGCTGCGTGCACGTCCTTGGTGATCTGGACGCCGCCGTTGGCGACGATGCCCGAGAACTCGAAGCAATCCGCGCCCTGCGACTTGATCGTCGCGGCGTAGGAGCGGTAGTTCGGGGCCTTCGGGTCGATTCCCGTGTTGGAGACGATGTCGATCCCGTAGTTCTTCTTCTCGAGCTCCATCATCTGGGCCAGGCCGGCTCCGTACGCCTCCTTGTCGTTGGCCACGGCGACCTTCGAGCAGCCGGCGTTCTTGAGCGCCTCAAGGTCGGCGGCTGCCTGGATCGAGTCCTTGGGGACGATCCGCAGGTAAGTGCGGGTGCCCGTCGGGTAGTACTTCTGCGGCTCGCCCGGAGCGGTCGCGCCGGGGATTGCCGCCGTCAGGCCCACGTACGTGTTCGCGGGGCTGACCTGCGGGATCCCGGCCTGGTTGAGGATCGGGATCGACACCTCGCTGGCCCCTGAGTTGAACTCGCCGATGTAGAAGACGGCCTTGGGATCGGCCGCCGCCTTGCGGGCATCCGCCGCGGTCTGCGTCGGGTCCCACTCGCCCGCAGAGGCGGTCGAGTCGTCAAGCGACTGGTAGTTGACGGTGAACTGACCGGCCTTGCCGTTGGCCTGCGAGAGCGCAAGCTTGATCCCGTTCACAAGCGGGATCGTCTGCGCATTCGAAGAGCCCTGAAGTGGCAGGCTCGAATAGACGTCGACCGTGTTCGAGCCGCCGCTACTGCCGCTGCTGCTCGAGCTGCCTGACGCGCTGGAGCTGCTGCTGCTGGAACCGCACGCGGCGAGTGCCACTGCCGAGCTGACAACGGCGCACCCCGTGATCAACCTTCCGAGAGATCTCATCTTCCTCCTCTGTTCGCCCGGACTCTCGGCTAAGTGGCCCGTTGCCAACCCTGTTCTCTCCTGCGGGCCCTAGATCCGGTGGCGGCAATCTAACCCCCTGGCCGGTCGGCAGCAACCCGGCCTGTCCCGATCTGAAGCGTTCCCTAACCCAACCGCAACGGATCCGAGTCAGCCGACGACCGCTTTCCAGAATGCGAGGTGGCCGCCGACGACCCGCCACACGCCGTAACGGCGGACCGTGGTATCGCCGTCTGAGTCGATGCTGTAGCTCCCGGTCGGGCCCGCCAGGTCGCGGGTCGACATCAGCGCCGCGACGACGCGCGAGCGCAGTACCGGGCGGCTTCCGCCGTGACTGGCCCGGGCGATCGCCCGCAACAACAGGCTCATCGCCTCGTAACCGAAGATCGCGGACGGCTCGGGGGCCCCGAACTGAGCCGCGTACAGCCGCAAGAACGCCCGGCCGGCCGGTGGATAGTCGGCTGCCCCGCGCGCCGGCATGGTGATCAACACCCGGTGGTCGAGCGACAGCGGAATGCCTCCGAGGGCAGGATCGGCGAAGGCGCTCTCGCCTAGAGGAGCCGCGCCGAAGATCAGGGCGTGCGGCAGCGCCTGGCCGAGCTGCGCGGCGAGGAGCGGGGCACCGGATTCGGTCAGCGCGCTGATGAGCACGCAGTCCGGGGCCGCAGCAGCGATGCCGGCCGCGAACGCCGTGTAGTCGGTGGCGTGCCGGACAAAGGCGCTGGTGCCGGCGATCGCCAGCCCCGCCCGCTGCGCAGCGGCCTCAAAGCTCGTCGCGGTCTCGATCCCGTCAACCTCGCCGTCGTCGACCACGTACGTCTTCGCACAGCCGTCCTCCTGCTGAAGCGACACCTGAACCTCCGCCTGCACCGTGTCGTTGGGGACGACGCGCGCGTAGGTGCGGATGCCCGTCGGGTAGTACTTCAGCGGCTCCCCGGGCGACGCCCCCGGAGCGTCGGTGGTCAGCCCGACCGCTGTGCTCGCCGGGCTCACCTGCGCGATCTCAGCGCGGTTCAACAGCGGTATCGAGATGGCGCTGGCGCCGGAGTTCCAGTCGCCGATGTATCCGATCGTCCCTCCGTCAGCGGCGGCGATCCGCGCGTTCGCCTCCGTCTGCCCCGGATCCCATCCGTTGGCCCTGACCGTCGCGTCGTCGAGGGTGCGGAAGACGATGTGGTATCGACCGATCCTGTCGGCGATCTGGTCAAGCGCGATCCCGGCGCCGTTCAGCACCGCCTCGGCGCTGGCCGCCGACGCGCCCTCGAGCGGGACGCTTGCGTAGATCGTCAGCCGCGGGCCGTGGACGCGGTTCGGCGGCGTGCGGCTGCACCCGCAGAGCGCGAGCACCGCGACTCCGACCGCCAAGCCGGTGGCGCGTACGCACGGTCTAGGAAAGCGTCGAGGGTGCCGTGAACGGGACGAGCTGACCACCGCGGAACCGGTTGATCACGATCGTCGGAGTGGGCAGCTCGATCTCGCCGGTCCGCGAGTTGACCGTGAACGACCCCAGCGGCGAGGTCCGGTTGCGCAGTGAGAAGTAGTCGTTGAGGACCGTCGCGCGGTTGTTGGCCGACCCGTTCGCCTGGCGCAACGCGTCGAGCAGCGCCGTCATCGCGAGGTTGCCGAACACCTCCTGCCAGCTCGTGAAACCGGCCGGCAGGTGCAGCTTCCCCGGCGAGGAGACGTAGGTGTGGGACTGCGCGCCGGCGCCGAGTGCGCTCGCGAACGCAGTGGTGTCGAGCGCGGACGGGCCGAACAGCTTGATGCTCGGGTCGCTCGAGGCGAGGCTGCCGAATGTCGCTGCGCCGTAGGCCGGATCGTTCGTGCCCACGAACGCCCCGTCAGCCCCCGACGGGCTCGACTGGACCGAGATCGACTTCTGCCCGGCATCGGTCGCGACGGCCTTGGCGATCGCCTTGCCGTAGCAGCCGCTGACCTCCGCGTCCGTGCATGGAAGCGGCTGGCTCGTGACGTAAAGCTTGGTCACCTTCAGCGTCTGCATCTGCGCGACGAGCGCCTCGGCCTCCTTGGAGGCGCTGGGAACGACGCGACTGAACGTGTACCCGTAAGTGCTCTGGGACGGGTAAAACAACGACTTGCGGCTCTCGGGCAGCACGGGGCTGCCGTCGACCAGCTCGAGCGCGTTGTCGGTCGGGCTCACCTGCAGCACCCCGAGCTCGTTGGTGATCGGCACCGAGTACGCGGACGTGCCGGGCACGCCCTCCCCGAGGTAGCCGATCGTGCTCTTGTCGGCGATCGCCGTACGCGCGTTGTCGGTGATCTGCTTGATCGAATCGGCCGCCGGTAGCGGCTTCAGCGCGATCGTGTACTGGCCGACCTTGGCGCCCAGCTGCGACAGCGCGAGCTTCTCACCCGTATACACGTCCGCCTGCTGCGCCGGTGCACTGGCGTACACGGTCAGCGTGCCGCCGGGCCCCGCCGCCGCGGTCGTCGTCGAGTTCGACGTGGTCGCGCAACCCGCCAGGAGCACGGCCACAGCGACGCCGGCGCAGAGCCCACCGATCCGCATGACGGGGGCTCTCAGTCCCGCCGGCCGGGCAGGGAAGGCATCAGGTTGTGGATGGCGAGGGCGACCAGCACCATCAGGCCGGCGATGATCGCGCCATCGAGGCCATTGAAGAGCTGCGTGGCCCACAGCACGATCCACAGGCACAGGCCAACGGTTGCGGTGACGATCACGCCCATCGGGTGGGAGATGCTACAACGCAGCGGCGAAATCGCGCACGAGCGCGCCGACGTCCTCGCCCTCCGCGGCCGCGCGCACCAGCCGGCTGCCGACGATCACGCCGTCCGCCCCGGCGCCAACGGCATCCGCGGCCTGCGCCGGGGTTCCGATCCCGAATCCGATGGCCACCGGCACCGTCGTGTGGGCTCGGACGCGCTCGACGATCTGGGCGATTCCGCCGTCCAGCGCCGCCCGCTCCCCGGTGGTGCCAAGCCGCGAGACCGTGTAGACGAATCCGCGCGCGCCCGCTCCGATCCGCTCGAGCCGCTCATCCGGGGTGGTGGGCGCAACCAGCGGCACCAGCGCGAGCCCTCGCTCCTGGCACACCTCTGCCACCGACGGCGCCTCCTCGAGCGGCAGGTCGGGGACGATCAGCCCACTCGCGCCGACCTCCACCAGCGCATCGGCGAACCGCTCAAGTCCCCGCGCGAAGATCGGGTTCGCGTAGCACATGACGATCACCGGGACCGGGAGCTCGCGCGCGATGGCCAGCGCGTCGTGAACCGTCGCCCCCGCTTTCAGAGCGGCCGTACCGGCGGCGTGGATCACCGGGCCGTCGGCGAGCGGGTCGGAGAACGGGATCCCCAGCTCGACGAGGTCGGCGCCGCCGTCGGCGTAGGCATGCGCGATCTCGACGGACCGCTGGCGGTCGGGGAAGCACCCCATCATGTAAGGCATCAGCGCCGCCCTCCGGCCGTTGGCCCGCGCGCGCTCAAAGGCCTCGGCGATTCGGTCGATGCCGGTCACAGCTGCGAGAGCGCCTCGGCGAGGTCCTTGTCCCCGCGCCCCGACAGACACACGACGTCGAGCTCGCTCGGACCGTTCGCCAGCGTCCAGGCCAGCGCGTGCGAGCTCTCGAGCGCCGGGATGATCCCCTCGAGGCGCGAGGTCGTGGCGAAGGCCTCCAGCGCCTCGGCATCGGTGACCGCGTAGTAGCTCGCCCGGCCGGAGTCGCGAAGCCAGGCGTGCTCGGGACCGCTGCCCGGATAGTCGAGGCCGGCGGAGATCGAGTGGGCCTCGAGGATCTGCCCGTCCTCGTCCTGCATGATCGCCGAGTACGCGCCGTGCAGTACGCCTCCCCGCCCGCCAACGGTCAGCGGCGCGCCGTGGCGCCCGCTCTCGATCCCTTCACCGGCGGCCTCCACGCCGACGAGCTCGACCTCGGCATCGCCGACGAAGGGGACGAACATCCCGATCGAGTTCGACCCACCGCCGACGCACGCGATCACCCGCTGGGGCAGCCGCCCGGTCGCCTCGACGATCTGTGCGCGGGCCTCATCGCCGATCACCCGCTGTAGATCGCGGACGAGCGCCGGGTACGGCGCCGGCCCGACGCACGAGCCGATGATGTAGTGGGTGTCGGCGACGTTCCCCACCCAGTCGCGGATCGCGGCGGAGACCGCCTCCTTCAACGTTCGCGCGCCCGCGTCGACCGGTTCGACGGTCGCGCCGAGCAGGCCCATCCGCTCGACATTCGGCTTCTGCCGGCGCATGTCCTCGGTGCCCATATAGACGATGCATTCCAGATCGAGCAGCGCGCACGCGGTCGCCGACGCGACTCCGTGCTGGCCGGCGCCCGTCTCCGCGATGATCCGCGTCTTGCCCATCCGCTGGGCGAGCAGCGCCTGGCCGAGCGCGTTGTTGATCTTGTGCGCGCCGGTGTGGTTGAGGTCCTCGCGCTTGAGCCAGACCGGGTGGCCGGCGGCCTCACTGAGACGACGGGCGTGATACAGCGGCGACGGGCGGCCGACGTACGTATTCAGCAAAGCGTCGAGCTCGGCCGTGAAGCCAGCGTCCGCGCGCGCGGCGATCCAGGCGGCCTCGAGCTCGGCCAGCGCCGGCATCAGCGTCTCGGGCACGTACTGGCCGCCATAAGGGCCGAAGCGGTGGTCGACAGCAGTCATGGCGTAGACCCGGTCGGCGCATGCGCCGACCGGCCGACCGGTGCATGCACCGGTCGGGGCAGGGGTGCATGCACCCCTGCCACAAATGCCTCCAACTTGGCATGGTCCTTGACGCCCGGCGAGGCCTCGACGCCGCTCGCGACGTCGACCGCGAACGGGTGCACCGCCTCGATCGCGTCGGCGACGTTATCCGGCGTCAGGCCGCCGGAGAGGATCACGGGAACGCGGCCGCGGTGCGCGCGGAGCAGCTCCCAGTCAAACACCTCGCCGGTACCGCCGAAGTGGCCCGGAACGCGGCTGTCGAGCAGGTGATAGTCGGTCTTGAACGCGCGCACGGCCTGGACGTCGGAGCGGCCGGCCACGCGTGCGGCCTTGATCACCTTGCACCCCGTGCGCCTGGCCACCTCGGCGCAGAACACGGGGCCCTCGTCGCCGTGAAGCTGGATCATCGTCAGCCCGGCCGCATCGGCGGCGAAGGCGACCTCGTCGAGCGTCGGATTGACGAACACGCCGACGATCTCCGCCTTGCGCTTGACCGCCGCGGCGATCGCGGCGGCAGTGGTGAGCGAGCAGGCCCGTGGCGACCGTGGCCACAGGATCGTCCCGATAGCCCAGGCGCCGGCGGACACGGCCGCGTGGGCATCGTCTACCGAGGTGATACCGCAGAACTTGATCTTCGGGGCGCCTTCGCTCACACCCCCAGCGTACTTAGGGAGCCACCTCCGGCCAGGTCCCGAGCTTCACCGCGACGGTCCGCTTGCGGCGCCATGGACCGCGTGCTCGAGCTGGGGCAGGAACTGCTTGGCCGTGTCGATCGGGACCGCGAAGGCGATCCCGACGTTGCCCGCCCCGGCCGTCTCAATCTCCGAGTTGATTCCGATCACCCGGCCGGTCGCGTCGAGCAGAGGGCCACCCGAGTTGCCGGGATTGACCGGGGCGTCGGTCTGGATCACGTTCTCGATCCTGAACCCGTTCGCGGTCGAGATCTGCCGCGCAAGAGCCGATACGAGCCCGCTCGTGAGCGTGCGATCGAGCCCGAACGGGTTGCCGATGGCCAGCGTCGGATCGCCGACCTGGAGCTTCTCGGAATCGCCGAGCACCAGCGGCCTGACGTTGACCCCGCCCATGTTGACGCGCAGCACCGCGAGGTCGTTGCTCGGATCGGCGCCGAGGACCGCCGCCGTGCGCGAGACGTTGTCCTCGAACTGCACCGTGACGCCACTCTGGCGCTCGGCGCCGTCGATCACGTGATAGTTGGTGAGGATGTCGCCGCGGGCGTCGATCAGGAATCCGGATCCGGTCGACAGGCTGCGCTGCTGAGCGACCTGCGCCCGGATGAACACCACCCCGGGGGCGTCGCGCACGTAGATCGAGTGCGGGGTCAGCCCGTTGCCCGTCGCGACCGAACTGACCGGATCTTGATCGATCGCGGTGTCGGTGGTGCTCCGGCCGGTGAGACCGAACGCGACAAACGCGCCGGCCACCACCAGGCCCCCCATCACGGCCGCTGCGAACTGCGAGCGGAGCAGCGTTCTCATACCTCTCGATGTTGTCCGGGAGGCCTCAGGCCAGACTAAATCGTCAGCGCCCGGACCGCGGCCTCGGGGTCGGGCGCCCGCATCAGCGCCTCGCCGATCAGCACGGCATCGACGCCGGCCGCGCTCAGGCGGTCGAGCTCGGGCCGTGAACTGAACCCGGACTCGGCCACGATCACCTTGCCGGACGGGATCCTCGCCATGAGCCGAAACGTCCGCTCGATGTCCACCCGCAGCGTCGTGAGGTCGCGATTGTTGATCCCGATCACCTCCGCGCCGGCCTCCAGCGCCACCTCCAGCTCGGCCTCGTCGTGGACCTCGACGAGCACTCCGAGGCCCGCGTCCACCGCCTCCGCGTGCAGTTCTGCGAGCTTCTCACGGGTGAGAGCCGCGACGATCAGCAAGATCGCGTCGGCCCCCGCGGCAGCCGATTCCCGCACCTGATAGCGATCGACGATGAAGTCCTTGCGGAGCACCGGCAGGGTCGACGCCACGCGTGCGGCACGTAGGTCGTCGAGCGAGCCCCCGAAGCTGGGGCGCTCGGTGAGGACGGAGAGCGCCGCGGCGCCACCGCGCTCATAAGCGCTGACCACCTGCTCGAGCGTCAGGTCCTCGCGAATCGTCCCCGCCGACGGCGAGCGCCGCTTGTGTTCGGCGATCAGCGACAACCCGTCCCCGGTGAGCGCGTCGCGGAACGGGCGGGGAGCGTCGGGCCGCGGGGGAAGCTGCTCAGCCGGGGTAACGGCGCAGCGGCGGGCGACCTCGGCCCGGGTCGCCTCGAGGATCGGCTCGAGACGGTTCATGGGGCTAGTTCGCGCGTCCGCGCCACGAACCGCTCCAGCGCCGCGCTCGCCGCCCCATCGTCGATCGCCCGTTCGGCGGCGCGGACGCCCTGCTCGAACGAGTCGGCGCCGCCGCCCGCGTAGATCGCGGCGCCGGCGTTGAGCACCGCGAGGTTGCGGGCGATGCCCGGCTCGCCGGCATAGATCCGTCGCGCGATCTCCGCGTTCTCGCGCGGGTCGCCACCAGGCACCGCATCCGTCTGCGCGCGCTCTACGCCGACGTCCTCGGGCGTGACCGTGTAGCGCTCGAGCCGTCCTTCGCGAACCTCGACCACCGTGGTGGGCGCGCAGATCGACACCTCGTCGACCCCATCCTCGCCCGTCACCAGCAGCGCATGCTCGGTGCCCAGGAGCGCCAGCGCGCCGGCCATCCTCTCCAGATACGCAGGATCGGAGACGCCGATCAGCTGCCTGGAGGCTCCGGCCGGGTTGGTCAGCGGCCCCAGGAAGTTGAAGATCGTCCGCACCGCCAGCTGTGCCCGGACGGAGACGACGTAGCGGGTCGCCTGATGGTGGGCGGGAGCGAACATGAACCCGAACCCGACCTCCTCGATGCATCGCGCCACGTCGGAGGGCTGCAGGTCGATCCGCGCGCCAAGCGCCTCGAGCACATCGGCCGAGCCCGACAGCCCGGTGGCCGAGCGGTTGCCGTGCTTGGCCACCGTGCATCCCGCTCCGGCCGCGATCAGCGCCGCCGTGGTCGACACGTTGAACGTTCGCCGCCCGCCGCCCGTGCCGGCGGTGTCGAGCAGCGCGTCGTGTTCGACGTTGACGCGCGCGGCCCGCGAGCGCATCGTGCGCGCCAGTCCGGCGAGCTCCTCGACGGTTTCGCCCTTGCACCGCAGCGCGATCAGGAAGGCCGCGATCTGGATCTCGGTGGCGTTGCCGGACATGATTTCCGCCAGCACCGCCGCGGCCTCGTCCTCACTCAGGTCGTGACCACTGGCCAGCGCGTCGATCGCCGTGGTCAGCAGCACGTTGTGGACGGTCATTCCGTCCGCTCCAGGAAGTTCCTCAGCAAGTCGCGCCCGTGCTCGGTCAACACCGACTCGGGGTGGAACTGAACGCCCTCGGCGGGGAGCTCGGTGTGGCGGACGGCCATCACGACCTCGCCTCCCCGCGCGCTCTGCTCGAGCGCGGCGGGCAGCTCCGGCGCGGCGATCAGCGAGTGATAGCGGCCGACCTCGAGCGGTAGGGGAAGGCCGCGGAAGATCGTGCGGCCGTCGTGTTCTATGACCGTCGTCTTGCCGTGCACGGGCGCGTGCTGGATCACTTTGCCGCCCCAGGCCTGCACGAGCGCCTGGTGGCCGAGGCACACGCCGAGGGTGGGGATCCGGGCCAGCGGGAATCGCTTGACCGCGTCGAGACTGATCCCGGCCTCGTTCGGCGTGCACGGCCCGGGCGAGACGATCACCCGGTCATAGCCGCGCACGAGCAGCTCGTCGACGGTGGCGTGATCGTTGCGGACGACCTCGACTTCGGCGCTCAGCTCGCCCAGGTACTGGACCAGGTTGTAGGTGAAGCTGTCGTAGTTGTCTACGACGAGAACCCGCATCTCTACGGCCACTCCGGTTGTGCGACCGCCAGCGCAACCGCCTGGAGCACGGCGCGCGATTTCGCCACCGACTCCTCGTATTCGAACGCCGGCTTGGCATCCGCGACGGTGCCGCCACCTGCCTGGACGTGCGCGATCCCATCCTTGACCACGACCGTGCGGATGTGGATGCAGGTGTCGAGATCGCCGTTGTACGCGGCGTAGCCGATCGCCCCACCGTATCCCCCCCGCTTGACCGGTTCGAGCTCGTCGATGATCTGCATCGCCCGGACCTTGGGCGCACCCGAGAGGGTCCCCGCCGGTAGCACCGAGCGGAGCGCATCGAGCGCGCCGACGTCGTCGCGGAGACGGCCGATCACGCTCGAGACGATGTGCATCACATGGCTGTAGTTCTCGACCACCATGAACTCGTCCACCTCCACGGAGCCGTATTCGCACACGCGCCCGAGGTCGTTGCGACCAAGGTCGACGAGCATCACGTGCTCGGCCCGTTCCTTTTCGTCGGCCAGCAGCTCGTCGGCCATCTGCTTGTCCTCCTCCGCGGTGGCGCCGCGGGGGCGGGTGC
This sequence comes from uncultured Solirubrobacterales bacterium, assembly GCA_963794825.1. Taxonomy (GTDB): domain Bacteria; phylum Actinomycetota; class Thermoleophilia; order Solirubrobacterales; family Solirubrobacteraceae; genus Palsa-465. The sequence goes on along the minus strand of CAWCFB010000001.1, from coordinate 250,661 downwards.
CGGCGATCGGCCGGGTCGAGACGTTCGGACCCTGCACCGTGATCAGCGGCTCCGGGCTGGCGCCGGCGATCTCGAAGTCGCCGAAGTCGAGGAAGTACATGTACGGGCTGGGGTTCACCGCGCGCAGGCCCCGGTAGATGCTGAACGCCTCCACCGGCACGGGCGCCGACCACCGCTGCGAGGGCACGACCTGGAACGCGTCGCCGGCGTAGATGTACTCGATGATCCTCGAGACGATCGCCTCGAACTGTTCGCGCTCCATGTTCGGAACGAAGGTGGGCGCCTCCCGCCCGCGCGCCGGCGGGCGAGCGGGGCGCGGGACCGCGCCGGCGAGCCGCCAGCGGACCTCCTCGATCGTCTCACGTGCGCGCGCGTAGGCGGTGTCGACGTCATCCTCCGCGTACACGTTGGCGAGCACGGTGATCGTGTGCTTGAGGTGGTCGAAGGCGACCAGCACATCCGTCAACATCAGCGCCAGGTCGGGGAGCTTGAGCGGGTCGGGATTGGGCTCGCCGAGCGGCTCGGCGGTGCGCACGAGGTCATACGCGAACACGCCCACGGCACCACCCGCGAACGGGGGCAGATCCTCCAGCGGCGCCGGGTTGAAGCGGTGGAGCTCGGTGGCTGCGAGCGCGTACGGGTCACCGGCGTCGCCGAGGGACCAGCGGAGCACGCTGCGCGGGCGAAAGCCGATGAACGAATATCGCCCGACCCGGCCCTGATCGGCCGACTCGAGCAGGAACGCCGGACCGTCCGCGCGGAGCTTCAGGAAGGCGGAGACCGGCGTTTCGCAGTCGTCGATGAACGTCTCACGAACCGGGATCAAGTTGTACGTGCGAGCGAGCTCGCGGGTTTCCTCGAGCGTCGGGGTGAGCTCTGAGGCGGTGCTACTTGCGACGGCCATCGAGGACCCTCTCGGCGTCCGCGAGCCGCAGCCCGCGCCCCTTGAGCAGCACGGCCAGGTGGTACAGGACGTCGGCCGCCTCCTCGGTGACCCGGTCGTCGGTCTCCTCGCGGGCTGCGCGCGCAACCTCCTCGGCCTCCTCCTGCACCTTCTCGCCAATCCGATCCGGGTCGGCCAGCAGCGAAGCCGTATAGGAGCCCCCGGGGCGCGTATTCGCGCGCTCGTCGATCGTCCGCTCGAGGGCCGGCAGCACCTCGTGCGGCGCCGCCGGGTGGAGATCGCCGCGGTGAAAGCACGTCCGCTCGCCGGTGTGGCACGCCGGTCCCACCGGTTCGACCAGCGCCAGCAGGGCATCGCCGTCGCAGTCGTAGCGGAGCGACTTCAGCCTCTGCGTGTTGCCGGAGGTCTCGCCCTTGTGCCACAGCGTTTGCCGCGAGCGACTGAAGAAGTGCATCTCGCCGGTCTCGCGCGTTCGCGCGAGTGCCTCGGCGTCCATGTACGCGAGCGTCAGCACCTCGCCGCTGCGCCAGTCCTGCACGATGCACGGCACGAGCCCGCGCTCGTCGAATCGAACCTGAGAGTCGTCCACGGCCGCGGATTCTAGGCGGGCCCACCCGGCCGCCCGCCGCCGCGGACCTTCAGGAGCGGGTCAGGCTCTCGCCGAGCGCGGCGACCCGCTCGGGCCGCCAGCTCGCGAGCAGCTCGACCGTCTCCTCGGCGCACAAGGGCTCCGAGAACAGAAAGCCCTGGCCGTGCTCGCAGCCCAGCGTCCGCAACCGTCGCAGCTGGCTCTGGCGTTCGATCCCCTCAGCGATCACACGCAGGCCGAGGCTGTGGGCGAGCGCGATCGTCGAACGGACGATCACGTCGCTGCCACCGCTCGTCCGCGTCGATCGAGGCAACGAAGCTGCGATCGATCTTCAACGCGTCGACGGGAAACTGGTGGAGCGCAGCGAGCGACGAGTAGCCCGTGCCGAAGTCGTCAAGGTGGAGTCCGACGCCCGTACCAGCACACCTCGCGGACGATCCCGGGCATCCGCTGGGGATCCTGCATCAGCGTGCTCTCGGTGATCTCGAGCCGCAGCGCGCTGTCGGGCAGGCCGGCGGCGGCGATCGCGGCGCGGACGTTGCGCGGCAGGCCGGGGTCGTCGAGCTGCCGGCCAGAGACGTTGACGCTCATCTGGACGTCGTCGTCGACGAGCCCGTCGCGGCGCCAGGCGGCGAGCGTATCGAGCGCGGTTCGCAGCACGTGCAACCCGAGTGCACCGATCACCCCCGTCTCCTCGGCGATCGGGATGAACTCCCGCGGCGGTATCTCAGGCCACGCCTCGGGCCACCGGACGAGCGCCTCGAGCCCGGTGATCCGACCTGTCTCGAGGTCGACGATCGGCTGGTAATGGATTGGCAGCAGCGACTGCTCGACGGCTTGGCGGAGCTCGTTCTGTCGCGCGAGCCGGTCCACCACCCGCTGGTGCATGCTCTCGTCGAACACGGCGATCCGGGCACGGCCGTGGCGTTTGGCGTCGTACATCGCGATATCGGCGTTGCGGATCAGCTCCGCCGCGGTCAGCGGCGGACCGCTCAGCGCGATCCCGATGCTCGCGGTGACGAACAGTTCGTGTCCGTCGACCGCGAACGCGTCGGCCAGCGAGCGCTGGACGCGGTCGGCTACGCCCATTGCCTCGGCGTCCGAATCGACGCCATCGAGCAGGATCGTGAACTCGTCGCCGCCGATCCGCGCGACCGTATCCCCTGGCCGCAGAACCGACGCAACGCGACTGGCGAGCGCCACCAGGAGGTGGTCGCCGACCGCGTGGCTGAGGCTGTCGTTGACGAGCTTGAAGCCGTCGATGTCGAGGTACAGCACCGCACAGGCGAGGCTCGGGGTCCGGCGTCGCGCGGTGCATTACCTGCTCGACCCGATCCATCAGCAGCGCTCGGTTCGGCAGCCCGGTGAGACCGTCGTGCAGCGCGTCGTGCTGGAGCTGGCGCTCGGCCGCCAGTCGATCGGTGATGTCCGAGAGTGAGCCGGCCATCCGAGTCGCCCGGCCGTCGAGGTCGCGGATCGCGAGCCCGCGCGTCAGCACCCAGCGCCAGCTCCCGTCGGCGTGGCGCATCCGGTGCTCGGAGAGCAGATGCTTGCGTGTCGCCCGCGAGGTGGCTGTCGATCGCCGCCCGGAGGCGCAGCAGATCGTCAGGATGGACGAGGTCGAACCACACCGTCGGGTCGTCCTCGTCGGGTCCCTCGGGCCGACCCAGGATGGTGTGCCACCGGGGTGAGAAGTAGATCCGGCCGCCGTCGAGGTCCCAATCCCAGATCCCGTCGTTGGCGGCGCGTACGGCGAGCGCGTAGCGCTCCTCGCTGCGCGACAGCGAGGCGATCGCTTCGTGATGGCTGAGCGCGTAGCGAATCGAGCGCTCGAGCGAGGCCGCGCTCAACTCCTGCTTGACCAGATAGTCGGTGACCCCGAGCGCTGTCGCCTCGAGGTCGATCTCGTAGTCGAGCTCGCCGGTGAGCATCAGCACCGGCGCGCCCGGCACCGCCCCGAACCCGGCGCGGACAAGCTCCAATCCTGTACGCGCGCCGAGCCGGTAGTCGACGAGGTAGACGTCGTGGCGGCGCTCGCGGACGATCGCCAGTCCTGCCTCGAAATCGGCTCGCCACTCGAGCTCGAAGCGGACGCGGTTCTGGATCGAGAGCAGTTCGCGTGTGATCAGGTAGTCGTCCTCGTCGTCCTCGATGAGAAGCAACCGGATCGGGTTATCCGCGGCGATGGTCACGGAACCTCGCCATCGGGCAGCTCAACCAGCTCGAACCAGTACCGCGTCCACGTTCGCATGACCTCGACGAGCCCGGCGAAGGTCACCGGCTTGGTGATGAACGAATTGACGCCGAGGTCATAGGTGCTGAACACGTCCTGTTCGTCCTTCGAGGTCGTAAGCACGACGACCGGGATCCGCCGCAGCGACGCGTCGGCTTTGATCTCGGCCAGGGCCTCGCGTCCGTCCTTCTTGGGCATGTTCAGGTCGAGCAGGATGATCCCCGGTCGCGGCGCTTCGACCGACGGGTCGGCGTACCGCCCCGCCCGGCGCAGGTAATCCAGCAGGTCCTGCCCGTCCACGACGAAGCGCATGTCGTTCGCGAGGCGCGCGTCCTGGAGCGCATCCCGCGTGAGCTCCCGGTCCTCCTCGTCGTCATCCGCGAGCAGGATCGTGACGGCCTTGGCCCGCGGTTCAGGCAGCATGCGCCTCGGGCACCCAGTCGGAGGCCCGGTCGGCGGGCTGCGCTGGAACGATCACTTCTTCCGATTGGTGCATCGGCAGCGTGACCGTGAACGTCGAGCCGACCCCGGGGACCGACTCGGCGAAGATCGAGCCGCCGTGGCGCTCGGCGATCTTCCGGCACAGCGCGAGCCCGATTCCCGGTCCCCGGGTACTCGTTGCGGCCGTGCAGGCGCTCGAACACACGAAAGATCCGGCGGCTGTACTGCTCCTCGAACCCGATCCCCTGGTCGCTCACGACGATGCGCGTGTTGGGGCCGTCCTGGCTGCTGTCGATCCGGACCTCGGGGGCGATGTCCGGCCGGCGGAACTTGATGGCGTTCGAGACCAAGTTCTGGAGCAGCTGGCGCATCTGCAAGGCGTCGGCGCTGATCGTCTCGAGCTCTCCAACCTGCACGGTCGCGCCGCTGCGCTCAATCTGATCCTCGAGGTCGACCAGCACCTCGCGCGTGACCTGGTTGAGATCCACCGGCGCGAACGGCCTCCCGTGCGTGGCCACGCGCGAGAACTGCAGGAGATCCTCGATCAGCCTCTGCATCCGCGCGGCGGCCGAGTTGCACCGCTCGAGGTAGTCACGGCCCGTGTCGGACAGGTTCGTTGCCTCGATCTCAGTCAGCCGCTGCGTGAACGTCCGGACCTTGCGCAGCGGTTCCTGAAGGTCGTGCGAGGCGATCGACGCAAACTGTTCGAGCTCCGAGTTCGAGCGCCCGAGCTCGGCGGCGCGGCGGTAGAGGCTCTCATTCGTAGACGCGAGCTGGCCGTTGAGCACCTCAAGCCGCGCATTGGCCTCGCGCACCGCCGCCGAAGCCCGCAGCGCGCGCCGCGCGAGCGCGAGCGCGATCACGGCGACAATCGCGAACGCAACGAAGATCAGCCAGGGCACCCACTTGTGCAACCCACTGACGCTGGCAAACAGCGGCCCGTTCGGGGCGGCGAGCACGATCCGCCAGGTCGAGTTGGTCAGCGGGGTGACGACGTAGTAATGGCCGTGGCGATCGCCGGAGCTCTGGGCGAGCGCATCGACCGCCTCCGTGCCAGTGAACCGGTACCCGGCTGGGCGCGCCGGATTCGTCGACGCGAGCACGGTGTTGGCGCCATCGAGCACATAGTTGTGCGCTCCTGCCACGCCGGGGATCTCCCGCAGGTCGGCGGCCAGGAAGCCGCTCAGCGAGGTTGGCGGGACACCGGTCAGCATGATCCGCCGCCCGTACGGGGTCGGGAGCGCCACCGCATACTCGAGCACGCCCTTCGTGCCGTAGGGAGTGATGTTGCCGAGCGCGTACGGATGCCCTCTGCGAACCAGCGCGAGCGCGGCCGACACCCCCAGAGCCGCTCGCGCTTGCGCGTTGAAGCCGCTCGAATGTGCGAGCACGGCACCGGTCGGGCCGAGGATGGCGATATAGGCGCTCTGACCCTGGCCGGCCTTCTCGTCGAGCGTCCGCGAGGATACCGTTGGTCCGCCATACAGCTTCTCGTAGGCCGGGATCTGCTGCTGGGTGGTTTTGAACAGGCTGTCGATCAGCGCGCCGGCGAGCACGCCGCGCTCGTGCACACGGGCCTCGACGTCCTGCTTGGACTTCGCCTGGGTGTTCGACAGCTCGATCGCGAACACAGTCAGCAGCGCCAGCAGGACCAACGCCGCCACGCTGAGCGACAACAGCGCTTCTCGTTTCTTCATCTAGCCCTCATGCGTGTTCCGGCCACCGTCGCCCCTCCGGGGAATCTCTCTCCGATGGCGGTGTATCGGCCGCGGGAGCCAGAAGCTCAAGCGTCCACTTGAGACCAGAGGCCCGACTTGGACGAGTGTCCTAGTGCTGGCTACTCGATCCCAAGCCGGTCGAGCAGCCGCTCGTCGCCCCGCCAATGGCGCCGGACCCGCACCGACAACCGCAGGTGGACATGTGCACCGAGCTGTTGTTCGATCGCCCGCCGCGCGCCGGTTCCGATCGCCTTCACCATCTGACCCCGCGCGCCGATCAGGATCCCCTTCTGGGACTCGGTTTCGACCAGGATCACGGCCTCGATCTCGACCAGCTCACCCCGCGAATCGTCGATCGACTCGATCTCGACCTCGACCGCGTGCGGAACCTCCTCCCGCGTCCGGCGCAGCACCTGCTCGCGGACCAGCTCGGCGAGTATCGCCGACTCGCTCAGGTCGGTTCGCTGCTCGGGCTCGTAGTAGAACGGCCCCTCGGGGAGCAGCTCACGGAGACGATCGATCAGGGGCCGCACGCCCGAGCCGGTCCGAGCCGAGACGGGGTAGATGTCCGCCGCCAGCTCGAGCTCGGCGGCGGCCTGGAGCGTGGCCGCCGTACGCGCGCGGTCGGTCAGATCGACCTTGTTGACGGCGATCACCACCGGCACGGGCGCGTTGTGGAGCAGGCCGGCGATGAACCGGTCGCCAGGGCCGACGCCCTGCTCGGCGTTGAGGACCATCAGGCACCCGTCGGCGTCTCCCAGCTCCTGCTGGACACGCCGCTGCATCCGCTCGGTGAGGGCATCCCGCGGGCGCTGGACCCCGGGCAGATCGACGAGCACGAGTTGCCAATCCGCGCCGGTGGCCACCCCCCGGATCGCGCGGCGGGTCGTCTGCGGCTTGTCGGAGACGATCGCGACCTTGGCGCCGACAATCAGGTTCGCGAGCGTCGACTTGCCGACGTTCGGCCGGCCCGCGAGCGCCACGAATCCGCTCCGCGTGTTCACCGTTTGCGCCGCGCTGCGGTTCATCGGATCCAGCGAAGGAGCTCGGCCTGCAGCGCGAGCATCTCCCCCTCGTCGGTCTCGTGATCCATTCCGGACAGGTGGAGCGCGCCGTGGACCACGGCTTCGCGCAGATCGGCGGTCTCCTGCGGGCAGATCACGATGTCGCCCAGCTCCCGCGGCCCGGCCGCCGGACCGTCCTCGTCGATCCCGAACGAGAGGACGTCAGTCGGCGAATCGATCTGCCGGTACTCACGGTTGAGCTCCTGGATCCGGTCGGCATCGACGAACTCGATCGCGAGATGGCCCTCGGCGATTCCGCCCGAGGACAGCGCCAGCGCACACAGCTCCTCGACCTCGACGGCCGACGGCCCGTCTTCGGCCAGCGCCTCGATGCCGATCACTTCGACGTCGAGCATCGGGACGGCTAGGCCCGCTGTTTGCGCGGCCGAAGCTCCGGCGCCAGGCGCTGCGCGTGGTCGCTGTACGCCGCCACGATCCGCTGCACGAGCTTGTGGCGGACGACGTCCTCGCTCGCCGAATCGCACGAACTCGATCCCGTCGACGTGATCGAGGATCTCGCCGACGACGATCAATCCGGAGTCCTGCTCGCGCGGAAGATCGATCTGGGTGATGTCCCCGGTGATCACCATCTTCGAGTTGAAGCCTAGCCGCGTGAGGAACATCTTCATCTGCTCGGGCGTCGTGTTCTGAGCTTCGTCGAGGATGATGAAGCTGTCATTGATCGTCCGGCCCCGCATGAATGCCAGCGGCGCCACCTCGATCACGCCGCGCTCGAGATGGGCCGAGACGCGCTCGGGCTCGAGCATGTCGTGGAGGGCGTCGAACAGCGGTCGCAGGTAGGGATCGACCTTCGCCATCAGATCGCCGGGCAGGAACCCGAGTCGCTCGCCGGCCTCGACCGCGGGGCGGGTGAGGATGATCCGGTTGACCTCGCGCCGGCTCAGCGCGGCGGCGGCAAGCGCGACCGCGAGGAACGTCTTGCCGGTGCCGGCGGGGCCGACCCCGAAGGTGATCGTGTTGTTGCGAATCGAGTCGACGTAGCGCTTCTGGTTGAGCGTCTTGGGCGCGACCTTGGTCGTGCGGTGGCGCCAGACGACGTCCTCGAGGATTTGCGCCGGCGATTCGTGCGCGTCGAGCGCGTTGCTGACCGCCTCGATCGTGCCGGGCGCGATCTCGTGGCCCTGGGCGATCAGCTCCGCGAGCTCACGGACGACCCCGGCGGCGGCGTCGACGGCGGTGGCGTCGCCCTCGAGCGTGAGCACGTTCCCGCGTAGATAGACGTCGCAGTCGAGGTGACCCTCGAGCGTGCGCAACACCGCGTCCTCCGAGCCGGCCAGCTCGGCGGCAACCGTGTTGTCTAGCTCGATCTGGCTGCGCACCCTTATGCGCCCAGCGCCTCTCGCACCGCGGCCGAGGCGCGCTTGCCGTCGGCGCGTCCGCCGGCCTTGGCCATGACGGCCTTCATCACCAACCCCATGTCCTTTGGGCTGCTCGCCCCCGTCTCGGCGATCGCCGCCTCAACGATGGCTCCGAGTTCGGCGTCGTCGAGCTCCGCCGGCAGGTACGCCTCGATCAGCTTCGCCTCGGACTCCTCCTGGTCGGCGAGCTCGGGGCGGCCACCGTCGCGGAACTGGCCGGCCGCGTCGAGCCGGCGTTTGCGCTCGCGACGCAGCACGGCGAGCTCGTCGCCGTCGCCCTCCTTGACGGCTTTCTGAAGCTCGGACAGCACCAAGCGCAGCGCGCCGACCCGCTGCTTCTCGCCGGCCTTCATTGCGCCCGTGATGTCAGTGCGAACCTGGTCGATGACGGTCATCTACTTCAAGGATACGCCGCGCTGGGGCGCCCCTTGTGACCTCCCCGCCGCCCTGATTTACATCTTTCTGGTAAAGAGAGCAGCGGATTCCGTCGGCCTGGAGCTCCTCGCAACTCACGTCGACGAGCGTGCCCCGCGATGCCGCGCCGGCCGGCAGGTAGCACCGCGTGTAGTCCGCCGTGTAACCCGAGCACTGGGTGTCGGCGACCTTGTCGATCAGCACCCGCTCGGTTCGCCCCAGCTTGGCGGCGCGGCGGTGGCGTGAGCGGACCTCGGCGTGGCCACGCAGCACCGCCGAGCGGCGCTTCTTCTCGGCCGGCGGGACAAGGTCGCCGAGCTCCGAGGCACCCGTGCCCGGCCGCGGCGAGTACGGGAAAACGTGCACGCGCGAGATGCCGGCGGCGTCGACGGCGGTGATCGTCCGCTCGAACGCCTTGTCGCTCTCGGTCGGGAACCCGACGATCACGTCGGCCGTGACGTTGACCTGAGGCGCCACCGCGCGGACGGCGTTGACTCGGGCGACGTACTGCTCGGCGGTGTAGTGGCGGCCCATCGCTCGCAACACGTCGTCGTCGCCGGACTGCATCGGCACATGGAGGTGCGGACAGACCTTCGGCTCGGTGGCGAGCGCTTCCAGCAGCGAGTCCTTGACGTGGATCACCTCGACGGAGGACAGCCGCACCCGCTCCACCCCCTCGACCCGGGCGGCGGCCATCATCAGCTCGCCCAGCTCGAGCCCGCGCTCGGGGTCGCGGTAGTCGCCAACACTGATCCCGGTCATCACCATTTCGGGCTGCCCCTGCTCCACCCGACGGCGGATCTCGTCGAGCACGGCCGAGGCCGGCCGCGAGCGGGCGGGTCCGCGGACCGTCGGGATGATGCAGTACGCGCAGCTCGAGTCGCAACCGTCTTGCACCTTGACGAAGCCGCGGGTCCGGGCCGCCTGTTCGAGGGGTTGCCGCACCAGCACCTCGGTGCCGATGTCGGCGCAGGCCATCGACGCGGCGACATCGTCGGCCGTGCCGACGAAGGGCGTGACGGCTTCGGACAGCTCGCCGAACTGCCGCGCATTGAGGTTCGCGGCGCAGCCGGCGACGTAGACCTCGCGCGCCGTCCTCAGCGACCTCCGCACCGACTGGCGCGACTTCGACTCCGCCTCGCTGGTGATGCAGCAGGTGTTGATCACATGCAGCTCGGCTGCGGATTCGGGGACCTCTAGGTGACCCGCGGCGAGCAGTGCATCGCGAGCCAGCATCGCGTCAGCCTGGGAGACCTTGCAGCCGAGGAACTTGACCGCGAACGTGGTCACGTCCCGGCACGGTACCGGGCGTGCCAGCGCCGGGGTGCGTGGCGCTCAGCGAGGTGATCCGCTCGCGACCGGCCGACCTTCGTACGGCTCGAGCGCGGGCCGCGGTGTCCTCGATCCGGCCGCCCGCGCGCGAGAGGAGAAATCGCACGCTGCACCGTAACGAGGCTTGGGACGGGGCACGACAATGTCGAGCAGCAGGCCACCGATGGTCACGCCGATCGCGAGCGGGTTGGGCATCACACGGGACAGGATGCCCGGGCCTGGCGCGGCGGTCATCGGCCACGCGGACAAGATTCGCCCGCGTGAGTTGGACCTCAGGAGCCGGTCGGGACTGTCGTGTCCTCAGGCGCCGGCTCGGCCGGGGCGGCGTGCTCTTGGAGTCCGGGCGGATGGCCGAGCTGGCCGAGCTCGGCGGTATCGCGCGGGAAGATGAATTCGACCGTCCAGTCGGCGATCAGCCGGGATTTGCGGTCTAGTCCCGGCATCCACGCGAGGTGGTAGAAGCGGCAGATCGCCCAGGCCAGGAAGCCCCGAACGCGGATCCCCATCAGGTTCGCGACGGCCTTGTGGCGGCCGAGATCGGCAAATGCCCCGAGCGTCTTGAACTTGAAGGGCTTGATTTGCTTCCGATGGCCCAGGGCCGCGGCGACGTTCTTGCCGAGCAGCTTGCCCTGGCGGATCGCGTGCTGCGCGGTCGGCGGGCAGGGCTGGCCGGGGCGCGCGGGGTCGGGGATCGCCGCGATGTCCCCCACCGCCCAGACGTTGTCATAGCCGGTGACCCGCATCTCCTCGTTGCAGGAGATCCGGCCGTGGTCGAGCGGCAGCCCGAGCATCGTCGCCACCGGGCTCGCCTTGACCCCGGCCGTCCAGCACAGCGTCCGGCACGGAATCGTCTCGCCCGTCGACAGGGTGACCGACCGGTCGGTCATCGCGGTCACCGTCGTATTTACCAGGATCTCCATCCCTCGCTTCTCGAGCAGCCGCTTGGTGAAGTTGGCGAGCTGGATTTGGATCTCCTGCATCACGCGATCCGCCGCCTCGACGAGCACCCAGCGCATCCCGACCTCCCGGCAGCGCGGATAGCGCTTGATCGCCGCCTGGGCGAAATCCATCAGCTCGGCCGCGCCCTCCAGCCCCGCGTAACCGCCGCCGACGAACACGAAGTTGAGATACGGCCGGCGCTGCTCAGGGTCATCGATCTCCTCGGCGGTCTCAAGATGCCGCACCAGCCGGTTGCGCAACGCGATCGCCTCGGCGATCGTCTTGAACCCGATCGCGTGCTCGACCAGCCCGGGGATCGGGAACGTCCGCGACACCGACCCGAGCGCGACGATCAGCTGGTCGTAGTGGAAGTCGTACTGGTGCCCGGCGAGCAGGTCCACACACAGGGTGTTGTCGGCCGGGTCGCCGCCGTTCACCCACCCCAGGCGCAGCTCTGTCCGCTTGAGGTGCTCGCGGAGCGGCACGACCACGTGGCGCGGCTCGAGCGTGCCCGCCGCCGCACCGGGCAGCAGCGGCGCGTACAGCAGGTAGTTCACGTCGTTGACGAGCGTGATCCGCACCTCCTTCGGCGTGGTTCGCTCGAGCGTCTTGGCGGCGTAATAGCCCCCGAACCCGCCGCCCGCGATCACGATGTGCTGAGGCATCTCTCAGACATTCTGCCCGGTGCGCGAACTTCGACCGGTTACCCCGGCGCGACCGGGGTTACCGGCATGAGTTCGGCCACGGAGAGGAAGAGCGCCGCCCATTCGCCGCTCACGCGACGCGCGTGCTCCGAGAGGCCGTGGGCCGCGAAGGCCGCCGCGACGCGGTCGGCCTCGGTCGCCAGCAGACCGCTCACGATCAGCCGTTCGGGGGGCCTGGCCGGCCAGTCGCGTCCGGCCCAGCCGAGCAACAGCGGTCCGAGCAGGTTGGCCACCACGACCTGCGCTGCGGGCAGGTCGTCAAAGCGCAGGTCAAAACGGTGCACTTCCAACCGCACGTCGTTGACGGCCGCGTTGGCGACGGTCGCGGCGACGGCGGCTGGGTCGAAGTCGAGTGCGATCACCGGGGCGTAACCGAGCCGCGCGGCCACGATCGCCAGGACCCCCGACCCGCAGCCAAGGTCAACCAGCGGCCCCGAGGGCGGTTGCGGCAGCTCCAGCAGCAGCTCGAGGCACAGCCGCGTGGTCGCGTGCGCGCCCGTGCCGAAGGCCAGCCCCGGGTCGATCACGACGTCCAGCGGTTCGGCGCCCGGCGGCTCCCAGGGGGGCCGCACGCACAACCGCCCGTCGAGCACCAGCGGCCGGTGGAAAGATCGCCATCGCTCGGCCCAGTCGTCCGCGATCTCGGTGCAGGACACCTCGACCAGGGCGCCGCCGGCCACCGCACGCACGGCGGGCAGGTCGGGCAGCTCGCCCGGTGGCCCGTAGACGGCGTACTCGACGACCTCGTCCCCGATCGCGGCCTCCTCGACTCCGCTCGGGGCCAGGGACAGCAGCTCGGCGAGGACGATCTCGGCGTGCTCGCGACGGACCCGGATCGCGAGTCTGATCAAGCGCCGAACGCGCGGCGCAGCTTCCCGAACACGCCCTCTTCGGTGCGGAGGTTGTCCTCGGTCAGCGAGTCGGCCAGGCGCTCGAGCAGATCGCGCTGCTCCTTCTTCAGACGCCGCGGGATCACCACGTTGACCACGACCCGCAGGTCACCGACGCCGCGGCCGCGGAGCGCCGGCATCCCCTCACCGCGCACGCGCAGCATCTCGTGGGGCTGCGTCCCGGCCGGGATCTCGAGCTCGGCGGTCCCGGTGACGGTCGGCACCTCCACCGTCGTCCCGAGCGCCGCCATCGGGGCGGCGACGTCGACGGCGGTTACGAGGTCGTCGCCATCGCGCAGGAAGCGCGGATCCTCGCGCAGGCGGATCTGCACGTACAGGTCGCCCGCGGGGCCGGAGCGCTCGCCGGCATGGCCGCGCCCGGAGACCCGGATTCGCTGGCCGTCGGCGATACCCGCCGGCACGTCGACCGATACCTTCGTGCGCTCGACGCGCCGCCCACGCCCACCGCATTCGGCGCACGGGTTCGTGGGCACCCGGCCGTCGCCGCCGCAGACATCGCAAGGCGCAGCGCGGACGACCTGGCCGAACGGGGTCCGCGTCACCGCACGCAGCTGACCCGCGCCCCCGCACCGCTGGCAGGTCTCGATCGGAGTTCCCGGCTCGGCGCCGTTTCCGCGGCAGTGCTCGCACCGCGAGATCACCTCGTAGGCGACCTCGACGGCGGTGCCGCTCTGCGCCTCGGCCAGCGTGATCTCGGCGCCGACGGCCACATCGCCGCCCTGGATCGCGCCGCCGGCGCGGCCGCCACCCCCGCCGAAGATGTCGCCGAACGGGCTGCCGGCGCCGCCGAAGAACGCGTCGAAGATGTCTGCCACCGAGCCGAACCCCTCGAAGTTCGGCGCGTAGCCACCGCTGCGCAGCCCTTCATGGCCGTAACGGTCATAGGTGGCTCGGCGATCGACATCGGCCAGCACCTCGTACGCCTCGGCCGCCTCCTTGAACTTCTCCTCGGCGTCGGGATCGTGGCGGTTTACGTCCGGATGGAGCTCCCGCGCGAGCCGCCGGAACGACTTCTTGATCTCGGCGTCGTCCGCGTCGCGGCTGACGCCGAGCACCTCGTAGTAATCCCTCGGCATCGGCCCCGGCCTCACCGTTCGTCGTAGATGTCGACGATGAAGCTGGACAGCTGCGCGGCGGCGTCACGGACCGAGCGGATCGCCCCCGCGTAATCCATCCGCAGCGGACCGATCACCGACACTGCCCCGAGCGAGCGTTGCGGCAACCCGTAACTCGAGGCGACGACTGTCATCGAGCGCAACGCCGGCGCCTCGTTCTCGGCGCCGATCCGCACCAGCACGCCGCGCTCGGTCAGGGCGGAGCGCATCATCCCCAGCAGCGCCACGCGCCGCTCGAGCAGGTCCATCAGCGCGTTCAGCTCGGAGACGTCACCCATCGCCTCCGGCCGCAACAGTCGGGCGGTGCCGTCGAAATACAGCGTCTCGTGAGCCTCGCGCTCGGTCTCCAGGTGAGTGAACACCGGGGACAGCGCGTCGAGGAAGGACGATTCGCGCGCCGACAGCGACGGATCGTGCAACCGTGCCGACAGCATCCGCGCCCCCAGCCCGAGCCCCACCAGCCGCTCGTTCAGGTAGGCGGACGCCCAATCGGCGAGCCCGGGGTCGACGAGGCTCGAGAAGGTGAAGATCTTCCGCGTGACGCCGCCGGTCGAGGTGATCACGACCACCATCACGACCTGCGGCTGGAGCACGAGCACCTCGATGTGGCGAATCGTCGAGGTCTCGATCGGGGGCGCGGTGACGATCGCGAGAAGATTTGTCACCTGAGACAGCGTCTCGGCGGTGACCCGCATCGCCTCGTCGAGCTCGCGCCGGACGAGCGACAGCGACAGCGAGGGCGTGTGCGGGACGGGATCCTCCGGGATCAGGCGGTCGACGAAGTACCGGTAGCCCGCCTGGGTCGGGACCCGGCCGGCGGAGGTGTGCGGGTGCGCCAGCAGCCCGAGCTCCTCGAGGTTCGCAAGCTCATGGCGGATCGTCGACGGACCCCATTCGACCCCCGTGGCGAGCGACTTGGAGCCCACCGGCAGGCCGGCATCGAGGTACACCTCGACGACTCGGCGCAGCACGAGCTCTTGGCGGTCGGTCAGCACGCCAGGGATTGTAGGAATGGGTCCGGGGCCCGCTCGCCCGGACTCAGCTCAGCTCAGCTCAGCTTCGGCGTTGCGGATGATCTTGTTACCGGCTTGCTCGGCCTGCGAGTGCGCGACCGCGATCTCGCCGTCGGTCGCGCCGACGCTGCCCGAGACGACGATCTCCTCGCCGATCACGCCCATCCCCCGGAACTGGACGCTGAGCCGCTTCAGGTGCTCGGGCCCACCGGCCGCCTCGGTGTGGGCTCGCGCGACCTGCGCCATCGTCCACAGACCGTGCAAGATCCGGCCTGGGAGCCCGACGCTCCTGGCGAACTCCTCGTCGATGTGAATCGGATTGAAGTCGCCGGAGGCGCCCGCGTAGCGGACCGTCACGTATGGGTCTGGGGTGATGTGCAGCTCTATCCGATCGCCCTCGTTCATGCCTTCACACTCCCCGCACGATGTTCGTCCACGTCCCGGTGCAGACCGTCTCTCCGCGCTGGTTGTCCGAGACCGACTCGAATACGTAGAAGCCCATCCCGCCGCGCTCGGAGACGTCCTTCACGGACGCCGTGGTCGTGATCTCATCGCCCCCGACGACCACGGGACCCCACGCGAACTCCTGCGCACCATGGACCATCATCGCGAAGTTGATTCCGACCTCGGGATCGAAGACCCCCGGGAACACGGCCCGCCCCGCGTACACGACGGCGAACATCGGCGGGGCGACCAGATCCTCGTACCCCGCCGCACGCGCCGCCTCGAGGTCGTGGTGGAGCGGGTGCGTCTCCCCCACGGCGGCCGCGTATTCGCGGATCTTCTCCCGACCGACCGCGTACGTGACCGGGTCGTAGCGCTTTCCGATCGCGTCCGTGTTGACCGGCATCGAGCGGGCACTCTAAATGATCACTGGCACGATCCCGCCGTCCACCGACCAGGCGGCGCCGGCGACATTCGAGGCCGCCTCCGAGCACAGAAACACGATCACGTTCGCGATCTCCTGCTCGAGGCCGAGCCGGCCGACCGGCACTCCAGCCGCCACGGAGGCCAGAACCCCTTCGCGGTCGCCGCCCTGGGCTGCGGCCGACTGGTCGGCCAGGCCTCCCTCGCCGAGCCATAGCTCAGTTCCCACCGGACCGGGTGCGATGGCGTTGATGAGCACACCGCGTTTCGCGTAGGCATCGGCGTACGCCCTCGAGAGCGACAGCTCGGCCGCCTTGGTCACCGAGTAGGCGACGTTCCGCTGTCCGGGGCGCTTCCCCGAGGACGAGCTGACGTTGACGATCCGGCCCCAGCCCGCCCCGTCCATGATCGGGATGCACGCGCGCATCAGCCGCATCGGGGCGAGGACGTTGAGCTCCCACTGCGACTGCCAGTCCTCCTCGGTCAGTTCTTCGAGCGCGGCCACCCGGCTCGTGCCGGCGTTGTTGACGAGCGCGTCGATCCGCCCGAAGGCGTCCCCGCACGCGGCGGCGACCCGCTCGCCGGCGTCGGGCTCGGTGATGTCGATCGCCGTGGCTACACCGCGCCCGCCGCATTGGCGGGCAACCTCGTCCAGCGCGTCGCGGTGCCGGCCGACGAGCAGCACCGTGGCTCCCTCGGAGGCGAGCGTCAGCGCGGTGGCGCGTCCGATCCCGCGCGAGGCTCCGGTGACGATGCAGGCGCGGTCGCGCAGTCCGAGCTCCATCCGGCTAACCATACGCAGCCGCTCCGAGCGCGCGGACGCCGTCGGCGATCGCCCGCTCGGACAGGTTCGCGAACCCGAGCGCCAACCACCCCGGAGCGAACGCGAGTGCCCCGACTCCCGCGGCGGCCAGCGTTCGCTCGTCGACGCCCGGCAGGTGCACCGGCACGAACAGTCCGGCCGCGATCCCTGCCGTCCGCGCGGCGGGTAGCTCCCGGCTCAGCGCCGCCACCAGCACCGCTCGGCGTTCCCGATAACGGAGTCGCATCCGGCGCAGGTGGCGCTCGAGATCGCCGCGACCGATGAACTCGGCCAGCGCGAGCTGAGGCAGCGCCGCTGTGCCGCCGTCCGCGAGCGCCTTGGTGTACGTGAGCGCGCCGCTGAGCCACGATGGCGCCAGCACCCAGCCGAGCCGGAGCGCCGGAGCGAGCCGCTTCGAGGTCGAGCCGACCTGCACGACCCGCTCCGGGGCGACACCCTGCAGGGCCCCTACCGCGTCGCGGTCATAGCGGAGCTCGGAGTCGTAGTCGTCCTCGATGATCAGCGTGTCCTCGTCCTCGGCCCATTCGAGCAGGGCCGTGCGCCGCTCGGGCGACAGCACGACGCCGGTCGGGAACTGGTGGGCCGGGGTCACCACCACGACCTCGCAACCCGACTCGACCAGCTCGTCGACCACCAGCCCGTGCTCGTCGACGCTGATCGGGACCGGCTCGAGCCCGGCCGCTTCGGCGATCAGCCGGTGCTGCGTCCAGCCCGGCTCCTCGACCGCAATCTGGGCGACTCCCCGCATCCGTAGCGCTTGGCAGGCGACCGCGAACCCCTGGGCGAACCCGCCGCACACGAGCGTGTGCTCCGGCTCGGGTGCGGCGCCGCGCACACGGGCGAGGTAGTCCATCAGGGCGTTGCGCAGCTCCGGGGTCCCGCGAGGGTCCCCGTATCCAAACGAATCGAACCGGGCCTCGCGCCCCGCGGTGCGGAGCGACCGCAGCCACTCGGCCCGAGGGAAGGAGATCAGCTCCGGTGCCCCCGGATCGAAGTCGTAGCGCGCACGGGCGCCGAGCGTCGTCGCTGCCACCGGCGGGCGTTCGCGCTCCAGCCCGGGGACCGCCGCCACGCGGGTCGGCGCGCCCTGGGAGGACGACAGGTAGCCCTCCGCAGTGAGTTGGGCGTACGCCTCGAGCACCACGCCGCGGGAGATCCCAAGCTGCGAAGCGAGAGCACGTGAGGACGGCAGGCGCGTGCCCGGCGCCAGCCGGCCCGAGCGAACCTGCTCGCGCAGGCCCCGTTCGAGCTGCTCGTGCAATGTCGCGCCGCCGCGTTCGAGTTCGACCAGCAGACCGGGACCGGCGAAAAGTGGCTCGCTGTCGAACGCCATGACTGGACCTTAACACCGAGCCAGTTGCCATCTACGGTCTACGCATGCCACGCGAACAGATCACCGTCGTCGGGGGCGGCCTGGCCGGCCTGGCCGCCGCCATCACCGTTGCCGAGGCCGGCGTCAACGTCCGGCTGCTCGAGGCTCACGAACAGCTCGGCGGACGCGCTCGCAGCACCGACGGGCCGTACAAGGCGAACCTCGGCCCTCACGCCCTGTTGTGCAACAGCCCGTTTTGGGCTTGGCTCGGGGAGCGCGACCTGCTGCCACCGGCCGCGAAGCCGCGCCTGAGCGGTTTTCGCTTCCGCTGGGACGGCGAACTCCGGCGCATCCCGGCCGTCGGTGCCGCGGTGGCGATTCTCCGCCTGCGCGGTCGCAAGGCACCCGTCGAGCTCGACTTCCGCACCTGGGCGGCCGAGCAGGTCGGTCTCGAGGCAGCCGACCAGATCGCTCGCAGCGCCGGGATCCTTACCTACTACCACGACCCGGGCGCTCTGTCGGCGGCGTTCGTCTGGGAGCCGATCGTCCGCGCTGTGTTCTCAGCGCCGCCCAGCACCCGCTATCCGATCGGCGGCTGGACGAACATCGTCACGCGCATGCATGACCGCGCGCGACGGCTCGGCGTCGTGATCGAGACAGGCGTTCGCGTCGAGCAGCTTCCGGACCCCCCGGTGGTGCTGGCAACAGAACTGGCCGACGCGCGCGCGTTGCTCGGTGACGATTCGCTCGACTGGCTCAGCGGCCACGCTGTCTGCCTCGACCTCGCGCTGGAGCATCGGCGCGGCGATCCGTACCTCGTCGCCGACCTTCAGGAAACCGGCTGGATCGAGCGGTTCACGGCTGCCGACCGGACGCTGGCCCCGGCCGGTCAGGAGCTGATCCAGGCCCAGATGCCGATCCGGCCCGGCGAAAGTGCCGATTCCGCCGGCGAACGGCTCGAGCGGCTGCTCGACGCTTCATTCGTGGACTGGCGCTCGCGCGAGCGCTGGCGCCGGCGTCAGGTGATGCATAAGCGCACGGGCGCGATCGATCCGCCCGGCAAGACATGGCGAGACCGGCCGGCGATCGACCGCGGCGAAGGCGTGTTCCTGGCCGGCGACATGGTGGCGGCGCCGGGGTGTCTGTCAGAGATCGCCTGGGCCAGTGGCGTACAGGCGGGCGCGCTCGCCGCGGAGGCGATCCGCGCCACGGCTCGGGTTGCCGCCGCATGAGCTCGCTCGGGCTCGCCCGGACCGACCGCGGGACACTGCTCGCGCGCAGCGGGCTGGCACTTGTCGCGGCGATCAACGCCGAGGTGGGAATTTGGGGAACCGTGTCGCCGCGGTCGTTCTTCGACAGCTTCCCCGGATTCGGACATCACTGGGTCTCCGAGCTCGGCCAGTACAACGAGCACCTGGTGCGCGATTACTGCGCCTCCGAGATCGGGTTCGCGGTGCTCCTGGCAATCGCCGCCTGGTTATTCACGCGAAACGTCGTATTGGTGGCCGGGGCCGGCCTTCTGGCCGGCACGCTCCCCCACTTCGCCTACCACCTGACAACGACCGAGAGCTTCAGGACCGCCGACAACGTCGCCAGCTTGGGAGCGTTCGCCCTCGAGATAGCCGTCGTCGTTGCGGTGATGGTGTTCATCTCCAGAAGGGAAACGTGATGGCCCGACTCTCCCCCGCCAAGCCGCACGGACTCGACCTCGTCCGCCGCTACACCTACCGGTCAGCCAAGAAGATGTATGGCAAACCGACCGAACCGGCTCAGGTGATCGCGCACCATCGCCCGTCGCTGATCGGATACGGCGTCGCCGGGCTGATGCACGAGCGCTACTCCCGCTCGGTCGACCGCCGGTTCAAGCATCTCGCGATGCTGCGGACCGCGCAGCTGACCGGGTGCGAATGGTGCCTCGACTTCGGCTCCAAGCTGGCCCAGGACTCCGGCATCGAGCGCGACACGCTAGCCGAGCTATCGACGTGGCGAGGCTCCGCGCGGTTCGCCGACGTCGACCGGCTGGTCCTGGAATACGCCGAGGCGATGACCCGCACCCCGGTGGACGTCTCGGACGGTTTGTTCGCTGCACTGCGGGAGCACTTCGACGAGCCCCAGCTGGTCGAGCTGACGATGGCGATCGGCCTGGAGAACCTGTTCGCCCGGACCAACTGGGCGCTCGGGATCCACGGCGAAGGCTTCTCTGAGGGGATGTACTGCGTGCGTCCGCAGGGCGAAGCCGTTGAGACCGAGGTGGCTGCGCGCTAGCCTTTGCGGGGTGCCACGACGGAGCACCATTCGAGCATCAGACGCCGATCGAGACAGCGTCGTCGAGCGCCTGCGGAACGCTGCCGCTGAGGGCCGGCTCGCGGCCCATGAGCTCGAGCATCGCGTCACCACCGCGCTGAAGGCCACGACGTACGGAGAGCTCGACGCGACCGTCGCCGACCTTCCGGGTATCCAGCGCGAGCGCCGGCCGGCGCGCCGCGCCGTTGGCGTGGTGCGAGCGCATCCCGCGCTCCTGCTGGTGGCGATCCCCGTCGCGATGATCGTTGTCGCGGTGATGGTGGCGATTACGGCTCTGTGGGCGGCGCTCACGATCGCGTTCTTCGTCCTCGGCCACAACCGCCGGATGATGCACAACGGTCCGTGGATGTACCGCCGCCGCGTGAGCCGCGGCGGCCCGGGCTACCTCCCCTGGGTCTAGTCCACCTGCTCGCGCCGAAGCCACTCCGCTAGGAAGGGCTCGGCAATCGTGTATCGGCCGTCTGAGTCGCGGCCCACAAGCTCCCGGCCGACGAGCGCATCGAGCGCCGCTTGGAGCGACGGCGGGGTGGGCAGCTCGTGCTCCTCGCGATAGCCGGCGGAGTACGGGGAGGCGGTGGGCTCCTGCGCGAGCGCGGTCATCACCAGCCGCTGCGGCGGGGTGGCGGTGTCCCACAGCTGTGCGAGGTGGTTGTGCTCCGAGCGCAGCGCGTTGCCGAGTGCACGCTCGAGCAACTCGGTGGTCGCCTCTCCATCTGGAGGAACGAGCTCCCAGAGGAAGTACGCGAGCTCCTGGGTCGCGTACGGGTGGCCGCCGGTCGCGGCCAGGAGCGCCGCGCATGCTCCGTCCGAGATCTTCCGCCCCCCCAGCTCGAACCGCGCGGCGATGAACCGGCCGAACTCCTCGGCGGGGATCGGGCCGACCTCGAGTTGCTTTGCGCTGCGCCAGAACGGCTCATTGCGATCGCTGAAGATCCGCTCGAGCAGATGGCGCTTGCTCCCCAGATAGACGTGGCCCACTTCGGGCTGGCCCTGGAAGACCGAGCGCATCAGATTGGGGAACCGCTTGTCGAGGGTCAGCACCTCTTGAAACTCGTCGAACACGAGCACCGCGCGGCGCTTGCGCTCGACCGCCAGCTCTGCCGGGAGCTCGAGCAGCCGCTCGATCGTGTCGTCGATGTCGGCGCGACGGCGGCCCGGCCTGAAGCTGAACCGCAGGCTGCCGTCGGTGGGATCGACCTCCATCGTCGGCACGACCCGCAGGCCGCGGAACAGATTGGCCGCGCGCTCGAGCGCGTGCCCGCCGGGTGAGGCGATGTCGGCATAGATCGTCTTGGCGAGCGCAGCCGCGAACCGCTCCTTGGTCGGCGTGCGCATCAGGTCGCAGTAGCCGACCAGCACCTTGCGGCGCTGGACCTCCTGAGCGGCGCGTAACACGAGCGACGACTTTCCGTACCGGCGCGGGGCGTAGACGAGCACGTTCTGCCCGTTGCGCATGTCGGACGTCAGCTCGCGCAGCTCCGACTTGCGATCGGTGAACGCCTCGTCCACGGCGAGATCTCCGAACGTGAACGGATTAGTCGTCTCATGGACCATTATCTTATGGTGCCTAACATATCAAACTATATGCTAGATCACATTATGTAAGATCACATATCAGCTGCTGTCGCCGAGCTCGAGCACGGCCAGGAACGCCTCCTGGGGGACCTCGATCCGGCCGACCTGCTTCATCCGCTGCTTGCCCTTTTTCTGTTGCTCGAGCAGCTTCCGCTTCCGAGTGATGTCGCCGCCATAACACTTGGCGATCACATCCTTGCGGTACGCCTTGATCGTCTCCCGGGCGACGATCCGCGAGCCGATCGCCGCCTGGATCGGGACGTCGTATTGCTGGCGCGGAATCTTCTGGCGGAGCTTCTCGGCCAGCGTGCGGCCAACATCGGCGGCCTTCGAACGGTGAACCAGCATCGACAGGGCGTCGATCGGGTCGCCGGCGAGCAGGATGTCGAGTTTGACGAGATCGGACTCGCGCAGACCGATCAGCTCGTAGTCCAGCGATGCGTAGCCGCGCGTGCGCGACTTCAACTGGTCGAAGAAGTCGAGCACGATCTCGGCCAGCGGCAGGTCGTAGGTGATCTGCAAGCGCTCGGCGGAGAGGTAATGCATCCCGGCGTGGTCGCCGCGCCGCTCCTGGCACAGCTCCATGATCTGGCCGACGAACTCCTTCGGCGTCAGGATCGAGGCGCGGATGTACGGCTCGCGGACCTCCTGCACCTGGCTCGGATCGGGCATGTCGTTCGGACTGTGCACTGGCACGACGCCACCGTTCGTGAGCGTCACCTCGTACTCGACGCTCGGCATCGTCGCGAGCAGCTCGAGGTCGTATTCGCGTTCGAGCCGCTCCCGGACGATGTCCATATGCAGCAACCCGAGAAAACCGCAGCGGAAGCCGAACCCAAGCGCGTCGGATGTCTCGGGCTCCCAGGAGAGCGCCGCATCGTTCAGGGTCAGCTTCTCGAGCGCGTCTCTGAGATCCGGATAGTCGTCGGAGTCGATCGGGAACAGGCCGCAAAAGACCATCGGCTTGACCTCGCGGTAACCGGG
This sequence comes from uncultured Solirubrobacterales bacterium, assembly GCA_963794825.1. GTDB lineage: Bacteria > Actinomycetota > Thermoleophilia > Solirubrobacterales > Solirubrobacteraceae > Palsa-465. Next base: position 228,040 of record CAWCFB010000001.1, on the reverse strand, counting down.
CAACGGCTCGGTCGCTGGGTCGCGCTTCGTGGTCAGCGTGTCACCGACGCGGAGCTTGGTGACGTCCTTGATGCCGGTGATCAGAAACCCGACTTCGCCGGCGCTGAGCCCGCCGGTCGAGGTCATCTGCGGCGTGAAGAAGCCGATGTCATCGATCTCGGCCTCGGTCCCGGCCTGCATCGCGCGGATCGCCTCGCCCTTCGTGAACGTGCCGTCGACAACTCGGATGTACGCGATCACACCCCGGTACTGGTCGAACTCTGAGTCAAAGATAAGCGCCCGCGGCGCTCCGTCGGGGTCGCCCTGTGGCGGCGGCACCCGCTCAATCAGCTCATCGAGCACCGCGGCTACTCCCTCCCCCGTCTTCGCACTGATCCGCCTCACGCTGTCGGCCGGCTCCCCCAGCAGGTCGGCGACCTCCTCGGCGACCCGCTCCGGCTCGGCGCCGGGAAGGTCGACTTTGTTCAGACACGGGATCAGCTCGAGTCCCGACTCCACGGCCAGATAGGTGTTCGCGACGGTTTGCGCCTCAACGCCCTGGGAGGCATCGACGACGAGCAGCGCGCCCTCGCAGGCCGCCAGGCTTCGCGACACCTCGTAAGTGAAGTCGACATGCCCGGGCGTGTCGATCAGCTGCAGCTGATAGGTCTGCCCATCGCGCTCGGAGGTGTAGAACACACGGACCGCCTGCGCCTTGATGGTGATCCCCCGCTCGCGCTCCAGATCCATCGAGTCGAGCACCTGAGCCCGCATCGACCGGGGATCAACGGTGTGGGTCAGCTCGAGGATCCGGTCAGCCAGCGTCGACTTCCCATGGTCGATGTGGGCGATGATCGAGAAGTTGCGGATGTGGGCCTGGTCGGACATCTCCGCCGACAAGGGTATTTGGCCCGCGGTCGCCGCTCGGTGCAGCCAGCCCTACCGCCGCGCGATGCGGCGTGCGAGCTTGCGCTCGTACATGCCCCGGTCGGCCTGCGCGACCGCGTCGGACAGCGAATCCGCCGGTGGCACCGATGCCCAGCCGATCGACCAGCGCTTCCCCTCGCCGTGCTCCAGCCGAGCGCACCACCTCGCTGCTGTCGACTCGTCCGCCGCTCGCAACAGCACGCCGAACTCGTCGCCGCCAATCCGCGCGACCAGATCTCCCGTCCGGACGGACTGCGCCAGCAGCTGCGCGCACCGGCGCAGCAGCGCGTCCCCGGCTGCGTGTCCGGCCTCGTCGTTGACTGACTTGAGCTCGTCGAGGTCGACCACCACGACGGCTAGCGACTCGGGGGCGCGAGCGCAGTCGAGCGTGCGGATTGCCTCTTCCCACGCCGCGCGGCTGGCTACGCCGGTGAGCGCATCAGTCCGAAGCTGCTCGACGAGCCGTGCATTCTCGCCACGCAGCACCTCGAGCTCGTCGGCCAACCGCTCGGCCAGCGAGAGCAGTTCTGCGGTCTCAGTCTTATGGTCGTGCAAAGAGGCGTCCATCGAGCCGTGCGGCCCCACAGGGCTGAACACCTCAACCCGTCCCCGGCGGCCTGTTCATCGGATCGGCAAAAGCTCACCAAACCTGTAGCGACCGGCGGTCGAACATCTGTCTAATTTGAGCCGTGCCGCGCGCCCGGTGGCGGTCAGCGGCGGCCGCTACCCAAGCGCCCGCGGATGAGACTCTCGATCTGGCGGGCCTCCGGGATCCTCATCGCCAGCACCAGCCGCGTGTATACGAGCGCTCCGACGCCGCAGCCAATACCGACCGACAAGAGCTGGCCGATCGTCGAATGGCCGGCCGCGCTGTCGACGATCGCCCAGGCGAGCCACGCCGCCGCCGCCATCACCGCCGAGGCCAGCACGATCCTCCAGGTGATCATCAGCGTCTGCGGCCCTTCCAGCCGCCCGTCGAAACCGACTCGCAGCCGCTCGAACTGGAGCCAGGTCATGAAGGCGTTGGCGATCGCCGTGCCGATCACCAAGCCCGCGATTCCCAATGGCTTGTAGAGGATTAGGCTCACGATCACGTCGACGACCATGTTCATCAGCGCCAGCATCGTCGGGATCCATGGTCGCTGCAGCGCAAAGAAGGTCCGCGTCAGCAGCAGATTGAGCCCTCCGAACGGAAGGCTGAACGCGAACCAGAACAACGCCACCGAGACCAGGTGGGTGGAGTGCGAATTGAATTCGCCCCGCTGGTAGACGAGACGCACGATCGGCGTCGTCAGCACCATGATCATGACCGCCGAGGGGATCAGCAGCAGGTTGATCTGACGCAAGCCGTTTCCGAGCCGGCGGCGCATCTCGGCGGGGTCGCGGCGGGCGGCGAGCCGGCTTAGCGTCGGGAACAGGACGGTGGCGACGGCGACGCTGAACATGCCCTGAGGGAGCATGTAGATCCGGAACGCCTGGTCGATCGCCCGCGGCGCCTGGTTCGAGACGAGCGACCCGAACACCGAGTTGAGCAGCTGGTCGAGGTTGACGATGCCGAGTCCGATGGTGACCGGGAGCATCAGCACGAACACCTGTTTGACGCGCGGATCCCGCCAGTCGATCTCGAACCGCAGCCGGAAGTCGATCCTTCGCAGCGCCGAGGCGACCATCAGCATCTGCACGATCGTGGCGACGAGCCAGGCGATCGCGTACGCGTAGACGCCGTGCTTGTAGCTCGAGTGAAGCGCGACGAGCAGCACCAGGATCACCAGGTTCCACACCGCTGGCGCCAGCGCCGGGATGGAGAACTCGTCGTAGGACTGGAGGATCCCGACGAGCAACCCCGTGAGCCCGAGTAGCAGCACCACCGGGAACAGGATCTGCGCCAGGACCACGGTCACGTGGTTCTCCAGCGAGTTGAACGTGGTGCCGGTGAACAGCGGCATGATCGCGCCGGCGAGCAGGATCCCGAACGCCGTCAACACCCCAAGCGCAATCAGGATGATCCAGAACAGGGTCGAGGCGAGCTTGAACGCCTCACGCCTGCGACCCTGCTGCAGCAGGTCGGTGAACACCGGTACGAAGGCCGCGGACAGCGCCGCCTGCGCAAACAGGTTCGACATCAGGTTGGGGATCTGCGACGCGATCGTGAACGCCGACGCGTCACCGGTGGTGCCGAAATAGCTCGCGGCCACGATCTCCCGGACGAGCCCGGCGATCCGTGACAGGCCGGTGGCCAGGGCGAAGATCGCGGTGCTATGAGCTAGCCGGCGACGCGGCGCGGGGGCGGTGCGGTCGGCGGGCGGGACAGCTGACACGAGCGCGCTATAGTAAGCGCCCGCCGCGGCGGATTCCCGCGGCCTTTTTTACGCGTAATTGTCATGGCGAACATTCACTCACAGAAAAAGCGGATCCTGCGCTCTGAGCGCGAGCGGCTCGAGAACCGGCGCTACACGTCGAAGATCAGGACGTACTTCCGCCGGCTCGAGGCCGCGGTGGCCGGCGGCGACGCCGAGACCGCCGGCGTCGAGCACCGCGAGCTCGTGCAGGCGATCGACAAAGCGGTCAAGCGCGGCGCGCTGCACCGCAACACCGGCGCGCGCAAGAAGTCCCGCGCCGCGCGCATCCTTCACTCCGCCTAAGCGGCGATCCTCTGGATCGCGCGTAGGGCGGCGGTGTCCTCGCTCGCGCCGCCTTTCCCGCCGCCCCCGCGTGAGGCGAGCTCCAGATCCGCGAGCTCGACGATCGCATCGCGCAACCTGTCCGGCCCGGCGCGACGGGCCTCGTTGAGCAGCTGCTCGGCGGCCTTGCTCGGCATCCGCAGCCGCCGGCGCACCTGCGCGGGGGCCTCACCGGACTCGAGCGCGACGGCCACCTCGTGCGCCTGGCGCAAACGGCTGGTCATCCAGTAGAGCAGCCCCGGCACCCGCTCGCCCTGCGCGCGCAAGGCGAGGTACAGCCGAGTGGCCGCCGGCCCATCGCCACTTAGCAGCGCGTCCGCGAGCGACCACGCTTTCCGCTCGGCCGACGGCGCGGTCAGCTCCTCGATGTCTGACCCGTCGAGCGTCGCACCGGCACCGAACTCGAGCGCGAGCTTCTCGAGCTCTCTGAGCAGCCGCTGCTGACGCTCGCCGACATGACGCACGAGCGCACCCGGCGCGCCCGACTCGAGTGTCAACCCCAGCTCCTTCGCGCGCGCGCTGACCCACTTCGGTAGCTCCCACGGCTTGATCGATTGCTCAGCGCTGATGTCGCCGCCGGCTTTCTTCACGGCGTCGTGGAGCCGCTTGGGCGCCTGCGTGCGGCCTTCCTCGCGGGCGAAGAAGGCGATCGTCGTGTCGGGTGCGATCGCCTGCAGCGCGGCTTCCAGCTCGTCGAGATCCTTCTCCTTCCACCGCTCGGCCCCCTCAACGATCAGGAACCGGCGCCCGATCGCGAACGTCATCGCGTTGAGCGCGTTTGCCACCGTTGCGGGAGTTGACTGCTCGCCTTCGAACAGCTCCACGCCGTTGGCCCCGCTCTGCTGCTCGGCCAGTGCCCGCAACCGCGCGCGCCGCTCAGCGATGCGGCCGTGGTCGTCGCCGTGGATCAGGTAAGCGGGCTTGAATGCGGCCATTCCGCGAGTCTATGGGCGCTATCGGAGGACTATGTTGACCAGCTTGTTGGGCACGACGATCACGCGCGCGATCTCGTGTCCGTCAATCCTGGCCTTGACCGCATCGAGCGCGAGCGCCTCGAGCGCCTGATCCGAGGCGCCGGTCGGCGCCGTCACGCGCGCGCGTACCTTGCCGTTGATCTGGACCGGGAGCTCGAACGTGTCCGCCTGCAGCATTGTCGGGTCCGCCGCCGGCCACGGCTCCTGCCACACGGCGTCGCCGGTGAGCCGCTCATACACCTCGGCGCCGAGGTGAGGCGCGAACGGGAACAGCAGCGAGGCGGCGGTCGCGGTGGCGAACCTGCGCGCACCGAGATCGGCCTCGGGATGCTTGTACAGCTCGTTGACCAGTTCGATCACGGCGGAGATCGCCGTGTGCATGCCGAAGTCACGGACGATGTCTCCAGTCGCCTTGTCGATCGCCCAGTTCGCCTTGCGCACGAGCGCGAGCGCGTCACCTTCGGGGTCTCGCGGCTGGGCGGCGGCCGCCGGCTCGCGCCCGGCGGGGTCGTCGCTACCAAGCTCGTCCCCGAGGCGCCACAGCCGAGATAGGAACCGGTGCATGCCCTCGATGCCCGTCTCGGACCACGGCGCGTCCTGGTCCGCCGGACCCATGAACAGCACATAGCAGCGGGTGGCGTCCGCGCCGTACCGTTCGACGAGCGGCATCGGGCTGATCACATTGCCTCGGGACTTGGACATCTTGTAGCCGTCGGGTCCGAGGATCATCCCCTGAGTGAACAGGGCGCGGAAAGGCTCTTGCACGTCGACAAGCCCCAGGTCGGCGAGCGCCTTGATGAAGAAGCGCGAATACATCAGGTGGAGAATCGCGTGCTCCACCCCGCCGATGTACTGGTCGACGGGCATCCACATCTTGAGGACGTTCGGGTCCCATGCCGCCCCGTCATTGTTCGCGTCGCAGTAGCGCAGGTAGTACCAGCTGGAGTCCACGAACGTGTCCATCGTGTCGGTCTCGCGGGTTGCCGGGCCGCCGCAGCTCGGGCAGGTCGTATTGACCCAATCGGTCGCGGCGGCCAGCGGCGAACGGCCCTTAGGCTGGTAGTCCTCGATTTCCGGCAGCTCGACTGGAAGCTGGTCCTCCGGAACCGGGACCATCCCGCAACTGCCCGCGCAGTAGACGACCGGGATCGGACACCCCCAGTAGCGCTGGCGGGAGACGAGCCAGTCGCGAAGCTTGAAGTTGACGCTGGCATGCCCGAGTCCCTCGCGGTCCAGCCAGGCGACGATCGCGTCGCGGCCCGCGACCGCGTCCATGCCGGTGAAGTCGCCGGAGTTGATCAGCACCTCGTCCTCGGTGTGCGCCGTGAACGCCTCGCCTCCGGACTCGGTATCGCCTTCGGCGCCTCTGGGCGCGACCACGTGGCGGATCGGCAGTCCGAACTTCACCGCGAAGTCGTAGTCGCGCTGGTCATGCGCGGGGACGGCCATGATCGCCCCGGTGCCGTACTCCATCAGTACGTAGTCGGCGACGAACATGGGGATCTGCTCGTGGTTGACCGGGTTGGTGACCGTACGGCCGAGCGGAACGCCGGTCTTCGGCTTCTCAGCGTCGCCGCGAAGCTCGACCGACTCCGTCAGCGCGTGGTTGACGTACTCGTGGACCTCGGTCTCGTACGGCGTGCCGGCGGCGAGCTTGAACACGTCAGGGTGCTCGGGCGCCATGACGAAGAAGGTGGCCCCGAACAAGGTGTCGGGCCGGGTGGTGAACACTGGATATTCGATCCCCAGGTCCTCGCAGCGGAAGCTCACTTCGGCTCCCTCGCTGCGGCCGATCCAGTTGCGCTGCATCGACTTGACGTGCTCGGGCCAGTCGATCGTGTCGAGGTCGTCGAGCAGCCGGTCGGCGTAATCGGTGATCCGGAACTGCCACTGCTCGAGCTGGCGCGCCTCGACGAGGTTTCCGCACCGCTCGCACCGCCCGTCGATCACCTGCTCATTGGCGAGCACCGTCTGGTCGAACGGGCACCACTTGACCGCGGCCTCCCTGCGGTACGCCAGGCCGCGCTCGAGCAGCGCCAAGAAGATCCACTGCGTCCACCGGTAGTACCGCGGCTCGTGTGTCCCGAACTCCCGCGACCAGTCGATCGAAAAGCCCAGCCGACGCAACGCACGTTGAAACGCCGCGATCGACTCGTTCGTCGACTGCCGCGGGTGCACGCCGGTCTTGATCGCATGGTTTTCCGCCGGGAGCCCGAACGCGTCGTATCCCATCGGGTGCAGCACGCGGTGGCCGGTGCGACGGTGAAAGTGCGCGATCGCGTCACCGAGCGCGTAGTTCTTGAGGTGACCGATGTGGGGCTCGCCGCTCGGGTACGGGAGCATCTCGAGCACGTACGACTTCGGGATCGCGTCGGCGGTGTCGGGATCGTTGCTCACTTCCCAGGTGCGCTCGCGCTCCCACCGCTCCTGCCAGCGGGGCTCGATCTGCGTCGGGTCGTATTTGCGGCCTGTGGACATCCTCGATTTGCAGCTTACTTTGGGTCGCCGCGGTGGCGATTTTGCGTTGTCGCAGCGTACGAACGCCTAACATGGCGCCGTGGACGAGGACCACGATCAGGACGATCCGTTGCGGGATCCCAGTGCCGAGGAGCCGGGCGAACCCGACGAGATCGTCCGCGAGGCCGAAACCGCCTCCGGGCCCCCACCCCGCCCGGCTGTCCCGCCGGCTTCCGATCCTGCCGGTTCCGAGGATCTCACCGCTGCGGCGCCACGGTCGGTGACCCCGCCCGTCCGGCCAGCGGGCACGCCGTCGGGTGCGACGGCCGCCGCGCGCCAGGTTGCCTCGATCGTCACCGCCGCCGAGGAGGCCGCGGAGCGAATGCGCGCCCAGACCGAGGAACGCGTCCGCGGCCGCATCGCCGAAGGCGAGCGCGCGGCGCAGAACCGGGTCCGCGCGGCCGAGGAGGAAGCGGCCGACATCATCAAGTGGGCCCAGGAGGAAGCCGCCCGCCTGCGCGACGCCGGCCGCCTCGATGCCGAGCAGGCCGTCGCCACGGCGACGAGCGAGGCGTTGATGGTCGTCAACCGCTCCCAGGAGGCCGCCGAGCGCGTACGCCAGGAGGCTGAACAGGCCAAGGCCGCCGCTACGGGCGAGGCGCTGACGATCGTCGCCAACGCCCAGCAGGCAGCCGAGGAGGCGGCGAACGAGGCGACCGCGGCGGCGCACGCCGAACGCGATCAGGCGGTCTCACGCGCGCGCGAAATGCTGCGTGATGCCCGGACCGCAGCCAGCGACGTGCGCACCGAGGGGCTAGAGGTGGTGTCGAACCTCCGCGAGCTCTCCGACTCGCTGCGCTCGAACGCGGAGCGCCTGCTACGCGACGTTCAGACAATCCACTCCCAGATGGTGGCGCGGATCGACCGCGCCGAGTCTGCGGCCGGGCTCACGCGCTCGGCGTCGTCGCCGGCGCCGCGCGAGCGCGGGGTTGTCACGCCGTTGCGCGCACGCGACCGAGCCGTCCCAGCGCCGGCCGCCGGCGAGGACCTCGACGTGCCGGAGTTCATCCCGCCCAGCTAATCGTCCGATCGTCAGCTCGAAACAAACAGCGCGCATGCATTAACCTTGCGGATGACTTCGATTTCGAAGGGGCTGTAGCTCAGCTGGGAGAGCGTCGCGCTGGCAGCGCGAAGGTCAGGGGTTCGAGCCCCCTCAGCTCCACTACCTCCGGCGGGATCCCCACCGGATCCCGGTCTGGGGGCCGCTCCAGATAGCCCTACCAGGGAGTAAGAATCTGGAGCACCTTCCGCATATCCGCCCGGGATGAATCCGTCCCGCTCCCCCGTTCGCGCGGCCCCGGCCTCTGGGCGAATGCGCGGGCAGGCCCAATCAGGACTGGCGCTTGGCCGCCTCGAGCGCCGCCGGCGGATCGAGGGACGCATCTGCGCGGACGAGCTCGACCGCTCGGTCGGCGACCTCCGCGGCCTCGGCCCCGCCCAGCGAGTCGTCGCCGAGCGCCAGCGCCAGCAGCACCTGACGGAGCTGCTCGGGACTCGATGTATCCGGTGGCGGCCCGGCCGGCGGTAGGGCGCGGACGCCCGCCAGCAGCTGCGGCGCCCCAACCCCGCGCCCGAACAGGCCGCCCGGATGCTTGTCCGGAATCGTGGCCGCGATCCCGCCCGTCGCCGGGTTCACGACGTTGATCCTGCTCCGCATGCCGGCGCGCTCGAGCGCGAGGCGGTATCCGGACATCCGCAGGTAGCCGAGCTGCGCGGCGAGCTGCGTGTATGCGGCCACGTCGCGCTCGTCGCGGAGGCGAGGCTGGTGAAGCGAGATCTGCGTGCCGGCATCTGGCAACCGAGGATCGGGGTCCGGGGCGACAAGCAGGAATGCCTGGGGACCCAGCCGGCCGGCGCCGACGCCGGCGATCTCGGCCAGCAGCTGGTAGCCGCCGAGGCCGAGCGCGCCGACGATCCCGGTCGGGAGCGGATGCTCGCTCAGGTAGCCCGGGGGGTGATCCATGATCAGTTGTCGAGCAGCCCGCCGACGATCCCGCCGAGCAGCCCTCCGGGCCCCCGGTCGCCGGACATCGCGCCGGCGATCCCGCCGCCGCCCCCGGTCTCCGCGCCCGGCGGGTGGAAGTAGGCGCTCTGCAGCCCGACCTTGCCTGGCCCCGTAAACCGGTTGAACACGAGGTTGCCCGCGCCGCCGCCGAGCAGGCCCGTCTTGAACCCGTAGACCTCCTGCTCCATCGAGACCGAGTGCTCGCGGTAGAGCCAGCCGCCTGGCTCGATGTCGATGGTCTCCCCGGCCTCGAGTGTCTTCTCGAACACGTTGCCGTACCCGTGGACCCAGATGACGCCCTCGTGGTCGGCGGCGAAGAACTGATCGACGAAGAAGCCGCCGCCGTAGAGCATGTTCGCGAATCCTCGGATCCGGGCGTAGTCGTATTGGACGCCACCGGTGGCGGCCAGGAACTGGTGCTCGCGGACGACGATCGCCTCGCCGGCCTGCAGATGGAGGGCGGCGATGTGACCGGGCGCGTCGCGGCTGAAGGCGATCTCACCCGGCGACTGGGCTTCGAGCATCAGCAGCGGCATGCCGCCGAACACGCGCCGCTTCAGCCCCTTCTTGAGCGGATGCAGGCCGATCTGCATGTTCGGGTACTTCCACAGCAGCACGTGGTGCTCGAAGTACACGGGCACCTGGCCGTCGAGCGCCATGTGCAGGACGGGGACGAGCTCGCCCTCGAGCCTGTAATTGACCCCGGGGGCGGTGCCCTGCGTGATCTGAGTCGGCAGGATCTGCGGCGCGGCGGGCATCTGCTCTCCCTTCCTCGTTGGCGGAACGCCCGGGGCCGCGAGCCCTTACCCCGACCCCCAGTTCAGGACGGCACGGTAGCGCGTGGGGGATCGGCCTGCCAGACGCCGACTCGCACTGGCAGCCCGCCCTCGGGCGACAGCGTCGGCAGCTTGCCGACCCTCAGCTCATAGCCGGGTCGAAGGTCGCACCGGAAGCGCTGCAGGACGACCGTCGCCACCGCTTTGACGACGAGCTGGCCGAACCGCTTGCCGATGCAGATCCGCTGACCGCCGCCGAACGGGATGTAGGCGCCCGCAGGGAGCCGGCGACGGGCCTCGGGCTCAAACCGCTCGGGAATGAACGCCTCCGGGTCCTCGAACACATCAGGCAGGCGGTGGGTGACCCACGAGGAGTGGATGATGTGCACGCCGGCCGGTACCCGGTGGCCCGCGAACTCGAACGGTCTGACGCTCATCCGCGGTCCGAACCACACCGGCGGATACAAGCGCAGCGTCTCGTCGACGACCATCGACAGATAGGGCAGGCCGTTGAGCAGCTCCTCCGCGCTGGGTGTCCGGCCCGCCAGGACCTCGTCCTGCTCGGCTACCACCCGCGCCAACACTTCAGGGTTGCGGCCGAGCTCATAGATCAGGAACGAGAGCGTCGACGAGGTCGTGTCGTGGCCGCCGAACAGCAAATGCATCATCTGGTCGCGCAGCTCCTGCGCAGCGAAGCCCTCACCGTCCTCATCGCGCGCTTCGAGCAGCATGGAGAGGATGTCGTCGCCGCCGGTCGGCGTCCGACGGCGGGTCTCGATCTGCCCGAGGATGATCTCGTCGAGCCCGCGGCGGTTGGCCTGCATCCGCGCCCACGGAGACCCTGGCCCGCGCAACAGCATCATCCACGTCTCCGTGTCGTAGAAAGCGAGTGCACGCTCGAACGCGACCGCCGCCTGATGGCCGAGGCCGCCGGAATGAGGATCGAGTCCCAGCAGCGCCCGCATCGCGATCGCCATGGCCAAGTCGCGCGCCCACTCGTAGAAGTCGACGGTGTCCCCCACCGACCACTCGGCGAGCGACCGGTGCGCCTCCTCCACCATCACGTCGACCGCGGCGTCGAGCCGGCGGCGGTGAAACGCGGGCATCATGATCCGCCGCGCCCGATCGTGGTACTCCCAGTCGGTGGTGATCAGGCCGTCGCCGATCAGCGGAATCAGCTGCTCGCCGAACATCCCCTTGCGCCAGCTGAAGTTCTCCGCGCCCGACACCGTGACGAAATGGTTCGCCTCAGGGCCGATCAGGGCCACAACCGGCCGGTGCAGCGAGCGGAACGAGTAGATCGGGCCGTACCGCTCGTAGAACGCCAGCAGCATCTGCAGCGTGTCGCGTTGAAAGCGGTGGGTCCGTCGCAGACTGAAGCTCAGCTCTCCCGGCGGCAGCTTCCCGCCGCGCAGCAGCTCATCGCGGATATCGAAGGCGACGCGGGCCACTCCCATGCTGCGCTCGGCCGCAGGCGCTTGCATGGGGCATCACGATAGACATTGACAGTGTGCCCTGTCAAGTTCACTCCGCTGCTCTGACAAGATGTCCCGCATGGCCGAAGTCGTCCGCCCCTACCGTGGTGTGAGCGCCGATGAGCGCCGCGCGATCCGGCGCGCACAGCTGATCGAAGCCGCGCTCGATCTCGTCGGCGAGGGCGGTCTGGCCGGGACGACGATGACCGCGGTGTGTGCGCGCGCCGGTCTTACGGAGCGCTACTTCTACGAGAGCTTCCGCGATTTGGAGGACCTGCTGGGGGCCATCCACGACGCCTCAATCCAGCAGCTGGACGAAGCGATGTTCGCCGCGCTGGCCGCGGCGCGGCCCGACCTGCTCGAGCGCTGCCGCGCAGCCGCCGGAGCGATGATCGGGGTGCTCACCGAGGATCCGCGCAAGGCCCGCCTGTACGCCGAGGCGGTCGCCTCGGCGTCGCTCGCCGACCGCCGCGCGCGCGCGGTGAGCGCGCATGCGGAGGTCCTCGCGGTGCAGTTGCGAGAGCTCCGCGGCCTCGATCGACCCGAGCAGCAGGCACCGCTGCGGCTGGCGACGCTGGTGCTGATCGGTGGTCTCGCCGAGGCGATCCTCGGTTGGCTGGACGGGACCCTCGAGATGTCCCGCGACATGCTGATCGAGGAGTGCGCGCGGCTGGCCGTGGCAATCGGCGACGCCGTCCAGGCGACGACGGCGCTCTGACGAGAGACCACTCCCAACCCAGCCCCGCAGCGGGGGATAATCGGAGCCGATGTCGACCGTGTACGTCACCGGCCACCGCAACCCGGACACCGACTCGATCGCCGCCGCGATCGGCTACGCCGAGCTCAAGAACCGGCTAGACCCGCACAACGAGTACGTCCCGGTCCGCCTCGGCGAGTGCAACGCGCAGACCAAGTGGGTGCTCGAGCGCAGCAGCGCTGCCGAGCCACGGTTCCTTCCGCACATCATGGTCCGCGCCTGCGACGTCATGCAGACGAGCTTTCCCAGCGCCTCCATCGACGATCCGATCCGCGAGGCGGGACTGCAGATGGCTCGGGCCGAGCTCGAGCTCGTCCCCATCGTCGACTCGGACGGCGCGCTGACCGGCGTCGTGACCGAGCGCGCGCTCGCACGCCGCTACATCCGCGAATCACGCAGCGCCTCCACGCTCGAGGACGCCCCCACGCGCATCAGCGCGATCGTCGAGGTGCTCCAGGGCAAGCTCGTATGCGGCGACGACCGCCAGCTCGCGGGGCGAGTGTGGGTGCAATCGATGGACGTGCGGACGCCGAGCGGGATCTCCGAAGGCGACATCGTCGTGCTGGGAAACCGCGAGGACGCGCAGCAGCTCGCGCTCGAGCTCGGAGCGGCGCTGATCGTGCTGTCCAACGAATCGCAGCCGTCGGACGCGATCCGCGAGCTCGCTGAGGAGCGCGGTGCGGCGCTGATCGTCTCGCCGCTCGACACATACGTCTCCGGGCGCATGATCACACTGGCGGCACCGTGCCAGGCGCTGATGGAAGCCGACCCGCTGACGGTCCCGCCCGATTACCTGCTGGCGGACGTCTCGGAGCAGATCAAGGAGATCCACTACGGCGCCGCGGTCGCGGTCGATGCTGCCGGTCATCCGGCGGGCCTGATCACGCGGTCGGATCTGGTGGCGCCTCCGCGGCGCAGGGTCACGCTGGTCGACCACGCCGAGCAGGCGCAGAGCGTCCCGGGCATCGAGCAGGCGGAGATCGTCGAGATCCTCGATCACCACCACATCGGCTCGATCGAGACCCGGGTGCCCGTCACGGCGACCTTCGACCCCGTGGGCTCGACCGCGACCCTGGTGGTTGAGCGGTTTCGCCAGAACGGGCTCGAGCCGAGCCGCGAATCTGCGGTGATGCTGCTCGGCGCGGTGATGTCGGACACGGTGATCCTCAACTCGCCGACGACCACCGAGCGCGATCACGCCGTCGTCGAGTATCTCGAGCGTGTGCTGGCCGTCGACCCGCTCGAGTTCGGACGCGAGATGTTCGAGGAAACCGCCGATGTGTCCGAGGTCGGCGCGGAGGACATCGTGACGCGCGACGCCAAGCGCTACGAGCTGCGCACCGGTCAGGAGATCTGTATCGCGCAGATCGAGGTCGTCGGGACGGGACTGCTGGAGCGCAAGCAGGAACTGCTCGATGCGATGGGGCGCGAACGCGAGAACAAGGACCTGCTGATCTACGCCCTGATGGTCACCGACGTGCTCAGCAAGGGCACTGAACTGCTGGTCTCCGGGGATATGGGCGCGGTGGCGCGAGCCTTCGGGGTCGAGCCTGATGACAGCGTGATCGAACTGCCAGGGGTGATGAGCCGGAAGAAGGAAGTCGCGCCGAAGCTCTTGTCGACGCTATGAGGCGACGCTGAGCGCCGGAGCCTCGCCCCACAGCTGCTCGAGCCGGTAGTACTCGCGCATGTCGGGCGTGAACACGTGCACGACCACGTCGAGGTAGTCGATCAGGATCCAATTGGCCTCGGTCAATCCCTCGACGCGGCGGGGCAGAAGCCCGTGCTCCGACTTCAGCCCGGCATGGATCGCATCGTGGATCGCCTTGACCTGGCGATCGCTGCGACCGGTGCAGATCACGAAGTAGTCGGTGTAGCCGATCATCCCGCGCAGGTCCAGCTGGACGATGTCCTGCGCTTTGCGGTCGGCGGCGAGCTCGGCGATGGTGTCGGCCAGCTGCTCGGAGGTCATGCGGTGTCGGGCTCCTGGTAGAGACGGTGGCGTTCGATGTATCCGGCTACGGCGTCGGGGACGAGGTATTTGATGGGTTCTCCCTGCCTGACCCGGCGTCGGACGAGGGTCGAGGAGATCGCGATTCGCGGCATCCGGAAGAACACCGCTCGCTCACCCCCCGGCAGCGACGCGAGCGCCTGCTCGACCCGGGCCCGGGCGGTTCCTCGGCGCTTCGCCACTGCAAGCGTAGCGAGCGACAGCACATGTTCCGGCTTGTGCCAAGACGCGAACCCGGCCGCGACGTCTCCGCCGACGATTAGGAACAGCTCTGTGTCTGGCGCTCTCCGGATCAGTGTCTGAAGGGTATCGACCGTGTAGGACGGCCCGTCGCGGCTCAGCTCCAGGTCGGAGACCGTGAACCTATCGTCGCCGTCGATCGCCGCCCGGCACAACTTGAGCCGGTGCTCGGCTCCGGGCTCGTCCTCGACTGGCTTGTGGGGAGGAATCCGGGCCGGAATCAGGATCACCTGATCGAGCCCGAGCTGCAGGTAGGCCTCCTGCGCGCACACCAGATGACCAAGGTGTGGCGGATTGAACGTCCCGCCGAGAATCCCCACGCGCACGGCGTTACGGGCGGGTGTGTCCCGTACCCTCGATGAGGTACTTGAACGAGCACAACTCGCGCAACCCGATCGGGCCGCGGGCGTGAAGCTTCTGGGTCGAATTGCCGATCTCGGCCCCCATTCCGAACTCGCCCCCATCGGTAAAGCGCGTCGATGCGTTCACGTACACGCAAGCCGCGTCAACCCCGAGCTGGAACGCCCGTGCCGCCGAGGTGTCCTGGGTGATGATCGCTTCGGAGTGGCCGGAGCCGTACCGGTTGATGTGCTCGATCGCCGCGTCGGCCGATTCCACCACCGCCACCCCGAGCGTCAGCGCGAGGTACTCCTCGCCCCACTCCTCCTCGGTCGCCGGCGTGACTTCCACGCCGTCCGAGAGCGCCAGCACGCGGTCGTCGCCATGGAGCTCAACGCCGGCGTCGGCCATCGCCCGGAGCACACGAGGCAGGAACTCGGGAGCGATCGCCTCGTGGACGAGCAGCTTCTCCGCGGCGTTGCAGACGCTCGGCCGCTGGATCTTCGCGTTCAAGGCGATCGCCAGTGCGTCATCGAGGTTGGCGGAGCCGTCGACGTAGACGTGACAATTGCCCGAAGCCGCATAGATCACCGGGACCGTCGCCACCCCCTTGAGCGCATGCTTCAGCCCCTCCCCCCCGCGGGGGATGATCAGATCGACGACGCCGGTCTGGGTCGCAAGCTGCGTGAGCTCGTCGTGACCGCCGCCCGCGACCAGCGCGATCGAGCCGGCGGGCAGTCCCGCTGACTCGGCGGCCTCGATGGCCACCGCGGCGAGGATCGAGTTGGAGTTCGCCGCCATCGACGATCCGCGCAACACGATCGCGTTGCCCGATTTCAGGCACAGAGCGGTGGCATCGATCGTCACGTTGGGGCGCGCCTCGTAGACGACTGCGACGACGCCGAGCGGGACGCGCACGCGGCGGACATCGAGACCGTTGGGCAGCCGCCCGCCGTCGATCACCTCGCCGACCGGATCTACCAGGCTGGCGATGTCGCGCACTTGGCTCGCGATCGTCGCGAGCCTGCCGGCGTCGAGCGCAAGCCGGTCGAGCAAGGCGGGGGTGAGCCCGGATTCGCGGCCGGCTTCGAGATCGACCGCATTGGCCTCGAGGATCTCCGCCGTGCGGTCGATCAGCGCCGCGGCGATCGCCTCGAGCGCGGCGTCCTTGGTGTTGGTGTCGAGCGCCGCGAGGACGCGCGAGGCCCGCCGCGCGGTCGCGCAAATCTCTGCTACCGAAGTCGTCGTCGTCGTGGCCATCGGCGAACGTAAAGGTTAGGGCACACCCTTACGCCAGCACGAAGTAGTCCCGGTGAACCGCCTCCTGGCTGGCGCGGGGGAGCAATGCGCGGACCTCGGCGGACTTCAGCCCGCGGACCTGGCGAAGTTCGGCCGCCGAGTAATTCGAGATCCCCTTGCCCACCGCGAGACCATCATGGGCGATTTCGATCGCGTCGCCGGCATCGAATTCGCCGGCCACCTCGACCACACCGACGGGCAGCAGGCTCGTCCCCCCCTCGCGCAGCGCTCGGGCCGCCCCCGCGTCGACGACGACCCGGCCGCGGGTGGGCTTGGCGTACTTGAGCCACAGCTTGAAGCTCGAGTAGCGACCCTCGCGGGCCATGAATCGGGTGCCGACCTGCTCGCCGGCCGCTGCGGCGGTGATCGTCCCGGCCGACAGCCCGCTCGCGATGACCACCGGAATCCCTGCGGCGGTCGCCATCTCGGCCGCCACCACCTTCGAGCGCATCCCGCCCGAGCCGAGCGGAGACGTCCCATGGCCGATGTCAAACCCCTCGAGCTCGTCGAACTCGGCCACTTCGCTGACGAGGCTGGCGGCCGGATTCGACCGGGGATCGGCCGTGAACACCCCGGCGGCGTCGGTCAGCAGGACCAGCAGTCGCGCGCCGAGCAGGATCGCCACCTGGGCGGCGAGAAAGTCGTTGTTGCCGAACGAGATCTCGTCGGTCGTCGTCGTGTCGTTCTCGTTGATCACAGGAACGACCCGCCACTCGAGCAGCTTGCGCAGCGTCTGGCGGGCATTCAGATAGTGCGTGCGGGCGCTCATGTCGAAGAAGGTCAGCAGCACCTGCGCCGTCGGCACGCCGCGGGCTCGCATCAGCTCGTCGTACACCTGATAGAGCTTCCCTTGCCCGACCGCGCTCGCCGCCTGCAGCTCGTCGATCGCCCGGGGGCGCAGCGGCAGCTCCATCACCCCCATGCCGCGTGCGATCGCGCCACTCGTGACGACCACGACGGCATCTCCACCCCGGTGCAGGGCGCTGAGCTCGTCGCATACGCCGGCGAGCACGTCCTCACGCACACGCCCGCGCTCGTCGGCGACGAGGCTCGACCCGAGCTTGACCACCAAGGCACTCATCCCGGGGAGGTTACGGCCGATCTGGGGGACGGGCTGCCGCGAGCGGCAGCCCGTCCGCGCCTACCTCAGCAACGCGTATAGACGTTGAAGAAGCTGATCGTTTCCCGATGCGAGCCGACCTTGACGTGCTCGATGACGTGCACCGTGAACTTCTTGTGGTGCGAGCCGCCCAGCGCGAGCCTGATCTTGGTGCTCGAGCCGTGGGCTGGGAACGAGACCGATCCGCCCTGATGGTTGAAAACGGTCACCGACGTGAGCTTCTCGCCGGGGTCGACCGACAACTTCACGCGCACGATCGCCGCGACGCAGCGCCTGATCTTGACCCGCTGGCCGCTGCACCATGGATCCGACGGGACGCCGGAGCACGGCTTGGCCATCGTCGCCAGCTGCGCGGCCGGCGGAAGCGCGTGCATGACCACTTTTGTCCGCCGCGGGTACTGGCCCGTCGGGCACGCCGACGGCACGCCGGCCACCAGCTCGACCTGGGAGTCACACAGCACCTCGGGCAGGAACAGCGGGTTGCTGCTTTCGGCGCCCTGCGTCCCCGAGCACGTCGGATGCCTGGTCTGCTCCGCCGCCGCGTCCGGGGTCAGCTTGCCCCCGCCGACCTCTGTGTTGCCGCTGTAGCAATCAGAGGGATTGCCGGTGAGGAAGTTGTCCTGGGCAAAGTCGCCGTTGCTGGGATGCCCGTAGGACCCGTTGTGGCTGAACTGGTTGTTCAGGATCGCATCGCCCCACTCGTCGAACAGGCAGCTTCCCGGGATGGCCGAGGTCGAGCCGCCGGTGCACGGCGGACCGCTGTCGAGGTACGGCACGAGGATGATCCCCCACGCGTCGTTGTTCGAGAACGTGTTGTCCATGATCGTGTCGTTCCGTCCACCGGAGACCGACATCCCGGTTCCGACCGGACCAGCTGCCGCCGATCCCGCCGCCGGCACGTTGGGGTTGTTGTTGTCGTGGACGTTGTTGTGCATGAACACCCAGCACGAATGGGTGTGGGTGATCGGGCTGATGCCGTTGTTCGGGCACGCACCGTTCTGGGGCGGCGGGTTGTCGCCGTTTTGGCTGTTGGTGTCGAACCCGTCCTCGTTGTTGTCGAACTGCGAGTTCTCGATGACCAGCTGACCGCCGGAGTTCGACCCCGAGTACCCCAGCGCGCTGTATTCGCCCCAGGCGTGGTTGACCGTCTGATTGCACACCTGCTGACAGGCGCCGATGTAGTAGCCCGAGTCGTTGAAGTTGCTGGCGTAGGTCTGATCCCACGTGCCCCCGCTCCAGTTGCTCGAGAAGATCCCGTACTGGGCCGCGGTCGACTCGTCGCCGAAGTAGGTGCTGGTGGCATTCAGGTTGGAGCCGAAATATCCGTGGCCTCCGATGCCACCTGTAGTGCCGTACGTGTTGGCGCCACCGTTCCACCAGACCTCGTTGCCGCTGCCGCCGCCGTCGCTGGTCGAACCGCCGAGGAAGTTGCAGACGGTCATGTTCTGCACCCAGACGTTGTTCGCCTTCCACACCAGTACGCCATTCAGCCCGGCCGGTTTTGACTGGCCGCTCAGCGTAGGACCGAAGTTCTGATCCGACCGGTTGGGGCTGCACGCAGGACCGCTCTTGGTCCCGTCGACGATCACCGAATTGCGGTTCATGCCGCGCAGGTACAGACCGGACTGGGTGATCAGCACGCCGGTTGGGAATTGTGGAGCTCCGCTCGGCGCGGTGGAAGCGGTCGTCTTGTAGTCGCCTGGGGCGACGAGCACCCAATCGTTCGGCTTCGCCGCGTGGACGGCAGCCTGGATCGTCGAGAACTGGCCCGGCACCCCCTTGTACGTGCCCACCCGGAGCACGTGCGCCCCGGCAGCGGACGGCGAGGCGGCGGCGGTCACCAGGACAGCCGTTAGAACGCTACGACGCAATGCGGTCTCCTCTCTCTGTTATGGCCTCCGGCCGACCGCGATCCTACACACCAGGGTCGAGCTCGAACTCCACTCCGGCGATCTCGACGTCATCGCCCGCCTCGAAACCCTGGGCCTTGAGCGCCCGGATGACCCCGATTCCGCGCAGCCTGTGTTCGAGGTGGACGAGCGCATCCTCGTTGTCGAGGTCGTAGCGCGCAACCAGACGCTCGACGCCTTCCCCGGTCACGCGGAAGCTCCGCTCGCCGACCCGTTCGACGTTGAAGGCGCGAGGGGCCGCGGGGCGGAACACGCGGTGCTCCGCGAGCTCGCCGATGGCGGCGCCGTCACCATCGGGGCTCTTGGCCGCCAGCGCATCGGGCTCGGCGGGCGCCACCGGGATCCGGCGGAGCAGCTCGATTGTCAGCTGTTCGAGCCCCTCGCCGGTCACCGACGAGGTGAGGAAGGCCGGGACCTCATCGCCGAGCCGCTGCTGCCACGCGACTTGTGCGCCGGCGCGCGTGGTCGCATCGACGAGGTCGGCTTTCGACAGCGCGAGTACGCGCGGGAGAGCCGCGAGCCGCGGATCGTGCAGCGCCAGCTCGCGCTCGACGAGCTCGTGGTTGGCGACCGGATCCGATCCGTCGAGAGGCTTCAGGTCGAGCACGTGGACGAGGAGCCGCGTCCGCTCGACGTGCGCGAGGAACTCATGGCCGAGGCCCGCCCCGGTCGAAGCGCCCTCGATCAGACCGGGGATATCGGCAATCACCAGCTGGCGGTCGTCGGCATGGAGGGTGCCGAGCACCGGCTCAAGCGTCGTGAACGGGTAATCGGCGACTTTCGGGTGGGCCCGCGTCAGCCGCGAGAGCAGCGAGGACTTCCCGGCGTTCGGAAGCCCAACCAGCCCGACGTCGGCCAGCAACTTTAGCTGCAGCGTCACCCAGGACTCATTGCCCGGAAGTCCGCGCTCGGCGAAACGAGGCGCCTGGTGGGTCGGCGAGGTGAATCGCTTGTTGCCGCGCCCTCCTGCACCGCCGCCGACGATCACCGCCCGCTGCCCGGGGCGGACGAAGTCGTAGGTGGTCCCACCGTCCTCGACCGTCGCGACGGTTCCGGGTGGAACCGAGATCTCGAGCGTCTCTCCGTCCGCCCCGTGTCGCTGCGCCCCTTGCCCGTGGCGCCCGCGACCGGCCTTGAAGTGCGAGCGCCGCCGGAATGCCTGTAGATCGCGCATCGAGTCGTCGCAGACGAGCACGACATCTCCGCCCCGACCGCCATCGCCGCCGTCCGGACCACCCTTTGGCACGTGCGCCTCGCGCCGGAAGCTGAGGCAGCCGTTGCCTCCCGCACCGGCCTGAACGTGGATTCGCGCGCGATCGTGCATCCTGTGATCGTAGGTATGTCTGACCTCGTTTTCCTGATCACCGGGGCATCGAGCGGAATCGGCGCCGAGACCGCCCGTCACGCGGCCCGCGAGGGTTACCGCCTTGTGCTGGCCGCGCGCTCGACCGACAAGCTCGCTCAACTGGCCGAGGAGCTTGGGGGCCCTGATCGCGCGATCGCAGTGCAGTGCGACGTCACCGAATGGGACCAGCAGGAGCAGATGGTGGCGACCGCGCTCGAGCAGTTCGGCCAGATCGACGTGGCCTGGGCGAACGCCGGCTTCGGCGCGGCCCGCGGGTTCCTAAAGGAATCTGTCGAGCACTGGCGCTCGATGGTGCTGACGAATGTCTACGGCGCCGCGCTGACAATTCGGGCCACGATCCCGTCGTTGCGCGAGTCGAAGGGCCATTTGCTGCTGACCGGATCGGTTGCCGGCCGTCGGGCACTGGCCGGATCTCTGTACTCGTCGACCAAGTGGGCGGTGACAGGGATGGGCGAGTCCGCCCGCCAGGAGCTCAATGGCAGCGGTGTGCGGGTCACGGTGATCGAACCGGGCATGGTCGACACGCCGTTCTTCGATGACCCGGTATCGGACGCGCTCGAGCCCGCGGACGTGGCGCGGGCGGTGATCTACGCGATCTCCCAGCCGCCCCACGTGGACGTCAACGAGATCCTCGTCAGGCCGACCGCACAAGACGGATAGGCCCGGTCTGACAAAACCCTTGCACCCAGCTGTGTAAGGACCATAGGCTGGCGCCACTGTCCGCCAATCGTCGGGGAAGGTGCACTGTGGTGAAGACACTTCAGGACTTCAAGAAGTTCCTCATGCAGGGGGACATCGTCACGCTGGCCGTTGCCGTCGTAATCGGGACCGCGTTCGTCGCCGTCGTCAAGGCGCTGGTCGCGGACATCCTCACCCCGATCATCGCGCTGATCTTCGGCAAGCCCAATTTCGGCGCGCTCTCGTTCACGATCAACTCGAGCCACTTCCTCTACGGTGATTTCATCAATGCGCTGATCGCGTTCGTGGCGGTCGCCGCAGCGGTGTACTTCTTCGTCGTGGTGCCGGTCGAACACGTCCGGGCCCGCCAGCGCGCCGGCGCCGACCCGACCGTGAAGGAGTGCCCAGAGTGCACGAGCGAGATCCCCTTCAAGGCTCGCCGCTGCCCGCAGTGCACCGCGGTGCTGGCCGGAACGGCCGGGTAGCGTCGCTCGGGACCGGTCCGACACGTCGCCGGCGGGCTGTTCGGAGGGAGCGGCGGGCTACTCGTCGTCGGCTGCGGGCTCGTCCGCGGGAGCGGCGGGCTCATCGCCGGCGGGTGCGTCCGCGGCAGGCTCGTCCGGGTCGGCCGGCTCGTCGACCACAGCAGGCCCAGTGGGAGCCTCGGGCTCACCGGCCGGAGCCGAGCGCGACGGCTCGGGCTTCTCGGCGACGGCCGCGCCACCACGATTCGCCGTGGCGGGGGCACCAGCCGCAGCTGCGGCGTCGACCCCATCACCGTCGAGGATCGAGACGACTCGTCCGCGGCGGCCGCGTTCGAACGTGACGGTGCCGGCGGCGCGGGCATACAGGGTGTCGTCCTTGCCGATCCCGACACCGTTGCCGGGCTTGAACCGGGTGCCGCGCTGGCGGACGATGATTTCGCCGCCGGTCACGGCCTGGCCAGCGAAAACCTTCACGCCCAGCCGCTTGGCGTTCGAGTCGCGCCCGTTGCGCGAGGAGCCGAGTCCCTTCTTATGAGCCATTCTCAGTCTCCTTCTCTTCGCCCGCTTTGGCCGTCGCCTTCGCGCGGGACCGCGTCGCCGCCACCTTGATCGAGCTGATCTCGAGCCGCGTCAGCTCCTGGCGGTGCCCGGTGCGGCGCTTGTAGCCGCGCTTGGGCCTGAACTTGACGATCCGGAGCTTTGGCCCGCGCTCGTGGGCCACGACCTTCGCCTCGACGGTGACCTTCGACAGATCGTCGCCGTCGACGACGGTGTCGCCGTCGACGTACAGGAGCGGGTCCAGCTTGACCGAGGACCCCTCGTCCGCGGACAGGCGTTCGACGAGCAGGGTCTGCCCCTGCTCGAGCCGGTACTGCTTTCCGCCTGTTTTGACGACTGCGTACATGATCAATCCGAGGTGGTGGCCGCTTCGGCCTTGGCGCCAGAACGGCGCCGTCCGCCTCTGCGGCCACGACGCCGAGATTTCGATTCTAGTCCATCCTCGTCGTCCAGACCGCTCGCGGCCGAGCCATCGACGTCGACGAGCGTCGCCACCGCCGAGGTGCGGCCGACCTCCTCGATCCGCACCAACTGCTTCTGGCCCACGTACCGGGTTCCGCCCCGGACCGAGATGATGTAGCCGTCGACCTTGGCGACCGCGTCGCCAGGGCTGTACATGTGCGGTTCGACGATCTCCACGTGGACTTCTTCCCCCTCGCGGAAGGGGACGGCCCGCTCGAGCACGTCGTCGCGGTCGCCCTCGAGCAAGACCGCGAAGTGCTCCAGAGGCAACCCCTCGGAGCCCTCGAAGACGAACACCTTGCCCGTGTCCTCCTCGATCTGGTGCAGGACGCGCGCCCCGTTGGCGGTGAATTCGGCGCTCACGCGCGGGTTTATCTGCAGCAGCATCGCCTCGGCCTTCGATTCCTGGGCGACGTCGCGCATCCGCCGCTCGAATTCGATGGCGATGGTCTCCTCTGACTTGATCACGCCCTCGCCTCCACACGTCGGACAGGCGCGGGTCATGATCTCGCGGACGCCGTCGGTGACGTTCTGCCGGGTCATCTCGACCAGCCCGAGCGGCGAGATCTCGACCACGAACGTCTTCGTGCGGTCCTCGTCCAGCGCCTTGCGCAACGTCTTCAGCACCGCGTCGCGGTTGCGCGCGCGGGCCATGTCGATGAAGTCGATAACGATGATCCCGCCGATATCTCGCAGCCGCAGCTGACGCACGACCTCGTCGGCCGCCTCGAGGTTCGTCTTCGTGATCGTGTCCTCGAGCCGGGCGCCCTTCCCGCGGCCGATGAACGAGCCCGAGTTGACGTCGATCACCGTCAGCGCCTCGGCGTAGTCGATCATCAGATAGCCGCCGCTCGGCAGATCGACCCGGCGAGACAGCGTCGATTTCAACACCTCCTCGATCCCGAACGCCTCGAACAGTGGTACGGGTTCCTCCCACAGCTCGACGTGCTCCACCAGCTCGGGCGCCGTGCGCGAGAAGAACGACACCAGGCGGTGGTGCTGCTTGGGGTCATCGACGATCGCGCGCTCGAACTCCGCCGAGTAGATGTCGCGCACCACGCGCACGGACAAGTCCGCCTCTTGGAACACGAGGGCCGGCGCCGGCGTCTCGGCCACCCGCTTCTGGAGCACCTCACCGAGCTTGAACAGGTACAACAGCTCGCGCTCCAGATCGGCTCGGTTGGCTCCCTGTGCGGCGGTCCGGATGATCGCCCCGGCGCCCTTCAGGTCGAGCTTCGCCGCCTGCTTGCGCAGCCGCTCGCGCTCCTTCTCGTCGAGGCGGCGGGAAACGCCGACCCCCTCGCCGTATGGCGCGTAGACCATGTAGCGACCTGCGATGGTCAAATCCATCGACAGCCGCGCGCCCTTCGTCTTCAAAGGGTCCTTGACCACCTGGACGACGACCTCTTGGCCGGGCTTGAGCATGTCCGTGATCTGGCGGGTGTCGCGGCCCGAGCCGCGTCCGCGGCGGGGGGCTTCGACCCCCGGCAACACGATCTCATCGACATGCAGGAATCCGTTTTTCTCCAGCCCGATGTCGACGAATGCCGCCTCGAGCCCGGCGAGCACGTTGTCGACCCGCCCCTTGTAGATGTTGCCGACGATCGAGCGGTTTCCACGGCGCTCGAGGTAGAGCTCGGCGACTCCAAAGCCCGCTGCGGGCTTGGTCTGCTTACGCCGACGGCGCGATGGGGTACCCGGTTTGCGTGCGGCGACGGTACCGGTCGCCTCGAGCATCGCGACCCGGGTCTCCCCACGGTCGACGCTCACCAAAACTTGCTTCTTCAATTGTGTTCAGTCCTTTGTTTTGTTATGCCGGCGCCCGGGGGGCGCGACGGCAGTGCCCGGCAGCTCACCTAGTGGCGCCGAGCGGTGCATTCATGAAAGTAGCGTCCGGCCCTTGCCGGCAGAGGCCATCCGGGCCTGGATGTGGATCGATTGGAGCAGGCCGATGGCAAGAAAGGTCACGATCACCGACGAGCCGCCGTAGCTGACCAGCGGTAACGGGACGCCCGTGACCGGCATGATCCCGAGGGTCATGCCGACGTTGACGAAGACCTGGAACATCAGCATCGCGAGGATGCCGCCGGCGATCAAGGTGCCGTACATGTTCTTGGACATCGTCACGATGCGCAGCGATCTCCAGATCAGCAGCGCGTATAACGACAGTACGAGCGCGGCGCCGACGAACCCGTAGGTCTCGGCGATCGCCGCGAAGATGAAGTCCGTGTCATTGGCGGGGAGGAAGTTCAGTCGCGTCTGGGTCGCGCCCCTCACGCCCCGCCCTGTCTTCTGGCCAGAGCCGATCGCGATCTCCGACTGATTGAGTTGGTAGCAGGTCTGGTTCGAGCAGCTGCTCGTCGACTGCAGGAACGCCGTGAGCCGCTGCACCTGGTAGGGCTTGAGCACGTGGACGCCGACCGCGGGCGCGGCGAACAAGACCAGCGCGATCGCCGCCAGGAACGTCGTCACCAGACCCACCATGTGCTTCCACGAGCTCCCGGCGAAAAACAGCAGCGTGAACCCGATGACCACGTACACCATGCCGGTGCCGAGGTCCGGCTGCGGGATGACCAGCAGCGCCGGAACCAGGGCCAGCAACATGATCCGCGCCGTCGTGCGGCGCTCGTGCAATCGCCGGGACCGATCGACGGCGAACGCCGAGAGGGCCACGATCAGCAGGAACTTGCCGAACTCCGAGGACTGGAAGTTGAACCCCGGCAAGGGGATCCAGCGGCGAGCGCCAAGCACCGGCGGCATCGCGAACACGACGATGTTGAGCGCGATCATCAGCCCGTACAGCGCGAACTTGAACTCGCGCAGCCGGGTGTAATCGATCCGCATCAGGATCAGCACGGCGACGAGCCCGATGCCCACATAGATCGCCTGGCGCTTCTCGGCGGAGGCCCCGACGGCGCCGTGAAGCGTGACCAGCGAGCACGCCACGAGCCCGAGCGCCGCGACCAGCAGCAGCGGGTCGAACAGGAAGATCATCCGCCGGCGCGGGGTCTCGACCTCCTCGTTGAACTGGATCGGGGTAGCGCTCATCGGATCACAGCGTGGTCGAGCTTCCCGCGACATAGGCGCCGTGCTTGCCCAGCAGCCACTGGGAGAGAATCTCGCGCGCGACGGGCGCGGCCGCGACGGCACCGAAGCCGCCCTTCTCGACCCACACAACCACCTCGATCGGCGGCTTGCCCGCCGTCGCGGTCACGAAGCACGAGTACCACGAGTAGTCGACCTCACCGCTCGAGGCGGTGATGTACTGCGCCGTCCCGGTCTTTCCGTATACCGGGTAGGGGAAGCTCCCCATCACGTCGTCCGAGGTGCCGCCCGGCGATTGCGCGGCCTCGTGCAGGCCCTCTCTGATCGTCTGGAGGTAGAGCGGGCTGACGTCGATATGCCGGGCCGGTGGCGGCTGGATCCGCTGCAGGATCGTGCCGTCCGGTGCGGTGACGGCGAGACCCAGGTGGGGCCGCACGATCGTGCCGCCGTTGGCGATCGCCGAGTAGGCGACCGCCAGCTGCAGTGGAGTGACCTGGACGTCGCCCTGGCCGACGGCCAGGTTGACGTTGTCGCCGATCGACCACGGCCGATTCGACCCATCGGCGATCCCGCACCCGCCTGGCGCGTGCTTCGGGCTTCGGAACCACCCTGAGTGCTTGGTCGCGCTGAGCGAATGGCCATTGGTGTACCGGAACGGCCCGGTCGCGGAGTCGCACTCGGCTTCGAGCTGGTTTCGCTGGGCCCGCCACTTCGGAGTCGGCAGCGTCCCCGATACCTCGTTCGGCAGATCTACGCCGGTCGGCTGACCGATCCCGTACTGGCGAGCCCAATCCTGCAGCGACCCGCCGTTCGGGTGCGAGAACGGGTCCGCATTGAGCAGCGCGCCGAGGTGGTAGAAGAACACGTCGTCGGAGACGCGGATCGCGTTGACGAGGTCGAGCACACCGTTGGCGGCATGTCCGGCGTTGTGGAGACAGTCCGTTGTGCCCGGGAAGCAGAACTGACCGGTGTCGTCGAACGTGTCACCAACCGTCCACTGGCCCGACTGGAGCGCCGCCGTCGCCGTGATCGGCTTGAACGTCGAGCCCGTCGGCCCGGCGCTCTGAATCGCCCGGTTGAGCAGTGGATAGCCGCTCGCCGGGTTGTTCAGCGACTTGTACTTGGCCTCCGACACCGGCTTGGTGAAGATGTTCGGGTCGAAGGTCGGCAGCGAGCCCATCGCATAGATCTCGCCGGTGTCCGGGTTCATGGCCACGAAGGCGCCGCCGTTTGACGGCGGGTTCGAGCTGATCGACTGCTGCAGCGCAGCCTGCCCAACCTTCTGCAGGTTGACGTCCAGCGACAGCTGCAGGTCGTGGCCGGCCGTCGGCGCTTGCCCGGGCAGGTAGCGCTGGAACTGGCCGGTCGAGTTGACCTGGAGCCGCTGCGCCCCGTCACTCCCCCGCAGGTAGCGGTCATAGGAGGCCTCGAGCCCGGACTGGCCGATGGTCGCATTCTGAGACACGCCCTTGAACTTGGGCTCCTTGACCTCCTGCGCGTTGATCGGCCCGATCGTCCCGAACAGCTGCGCCGCAAGGTCGTGGAGCGGATACGAGCGCAGGTAGACCTGCTCGACGTTGACCCCCTGGAACGAATTCATCCGCTCGGCGAGGTAGTACTGGGCGTACCTGGAGACATCGCGCTTGATCGTCACGTTCGCGTAGGGCAGCTGATAGATCTCGGTGGCGATCTCGCAGGGGATCGTGGCGAGCGAGTAGACCTTGCCGCCGACCTTGCACCGCTTCGATTTCATCGACAGCCCCACGACATGGGCGAGCCGCCGGTACAGGCGCATGTCTTTGCGGTCCGGCGTGTAGATGTTGGTGAGGTTGACCGGGGTGGGCAGGTCGGGCGGTGAGAGCACGACGTTCAGCGACGGCCGGCTGTCGACCAGCACGTTCCCGTAGCGGTCGAGGATCTCACCGCGCTGCGCCGGAACGTCGACGTGCCGGATGAAGTTGCTGCTGGCCGCCTTGGCGTACGACTGCCCTGACAGCACCTGGAGGTACCACAGCCGGAAGAAGATGATCGCGAACATGGTCAGCGCGAACCCGCCGATGATCGCCACGCGCAGCGCGAGCTGCGGCGTCAGCGGCGGGCGCCTGTCCTCCGGCAGCTTGATCATCGGGCCGAGCGGGGGATCTGCCCGAGCCGCTCGGACGGGCGAGAGAGCGGGGACAGGCCGCCGGTCGTGTACGCGCGGCGCCGGCGACGGCGCGGGTCGTCAGGCAATGCGGGCCGGATGATCCGGCGCACCAGCGCGTAGACCGGCAGGGCGATCAGCGCGTTGACGAGCACGGTCAGGAAGACCTGCTGGAGCAGCAGCCAGCTGACCGGCGCGTCGACGCCGAGCAAAAACTGGATGATCGCCATCCCGATACCGGCGGCCGCGGTCGCGGCGGCGCCCATGGCCAGCGGCACCAGCCCGTGCGAGGGGTCGCGGAGCTCGAGCAGCCGCCCGGACCAATAGCCGATGACGATGTACAGCAGCGACGTGACACCAAGCGTCTGCACGAGGATCGTGTCGACCATCAATCCGGTGAAGAACCCGAAGACGGCACCCGAGAGCGAGCCGCACAGCAGCCCGACCGACATCACCACAAGCGGGCCGAGATCCGCGCTGACGCCGACGATCGAGACCTGCGAGATCGCCGCCGCCTGGATGACGACGGCGAGAAACGCGATCAGAAAGAGCCGGGCGTAGAGACCGAGCGTGAACTGTTCGCTCATGGCACCTGCGCCCGCGCAGTGCCGGCCTGCGGGCTGATCAGGATCTGGACGGCTGACAGGTGGCGCAGGTCGGCGTCGACCGAGACCGTGACCTGACCGTTGTTGAGCAGGTTGTCCTGGTTGGCATTCGACACGATGCCGATCGGAATTCCCTGCGGGTACAGCGAGTCGAGCTCGGGGTTGGTCGGATCCTTGTAGCCGGCGGTCACGACCTGCTGGCCGACCTGCGGCCCAGCCTGATTGGGTCCGGGCTTCGGCACGTCGGAGAGGATCAGCTGGTTGGGGTTGCCGACCTGCGGCGAGAGCACCCCGGTGTCGCCGGCGTTGTCCTGAACCTCCGCGGTGACGGCGAACGTGTGGTCCGTGAGCAGCGTCACGTCCGACCAGCCTGAGCCGACCTCGGTCACCTTGCCGACGAGAGCGCCGTCCCCGATCACCGGGTCGTTGATGTGGACGCCATCGCCGCTGCCCTTGTCCACCTGGATCGTCTCGTACCACAGCGAGGCCGAGCGGCCGATCACGTCAGCGCCCAGTCGCTGGTAGGCGGACAGCGACCGGTTCTGGTCGAGCCCCACCTCCTTGGTCAGCTGGGCGTCGTTGATCACCTTCTGCTGGAGCGATGCGTTCTGAGCGCGCAGCCGGTCGACCTGCTTTTGCAGGTTGTCGGCCCGCGACTTGGCGGTGAACAAATCGGAGAAGTAGTTCCCGACGTCCTTGAACGGTGAAAGGACGGTGCTGGCGCCGCTCTGGAGCGGTGAGAGGACCGCCACGATCCCGCGCTGGACCGAGTGGAGCGGGCTGCTCGGCGCTTCGCCGAAGTACGCGGTCAGGAGGAGCAGGGATATGGCCACGAGCAGCGCAAGTACCGCGCGCCGCCGCCGGACCTTCTTGTCATGCACGAAATCGGTGTCTCCAAAGTGGGTGCCCGCACCGCGCGGTTCAACTTAGTACCGCCGGCGCCGGTTGCGTGAATTCTTGCTTGAACGGTGGATCGCTTCGAACTCCTCCAGCGACCTCCCCGAGCCAACCGCCACGCACGTCAACGGCGACTCGGCCAGATGGGCCGGCATCTGCGTCTCGTGACGCAGGCGCTCTTCAAGGCCCTGCAGCAGCGACCCGCCTCCAGCCAGCATGATGCCACGATCCATCACGTCGGAGGCGAGCTCCGGTGGAGTGCGGTCGAGCGTTTCCTTGACCGCGTCGATGATCTGCGACACGGGCTCCTCCAGTGCGCCGCGGACTTCCTCGCTCGTCAGCACGACGGTCTTTGGCAGTCCCGACACCATGTCGCGGCCGCGGATCTCCGCTTGAAGCTCCTCCGGCATCGGGAACGCCGAGCCGATCTCGAGCTTGACCTCCTCGGCGGTCTGCTGGCCGATCAACAGCTTGTACTCCCGCTTGACGTAGTTGATGATCGCCTCGTCGAGCTCGTCGCCCCCCACGCGGATCGACTGCGAGACGACGATCCCGCCAAGCGAGATGACCGCGACCTCGCTGGTGCCGCCGCCAATGTCGACGACCATCGAGCCCGTCGGCTCGCCGACGGGCAATCCGGCGCCGATCGCGGCGGCCATCGGCTCCTCGATCAGGTACGCCTGACGCGCCCCCGCGGAAAGGCACGCCTCCTCGACTGCGCGCTTCTCGACCCCGGTCACTCCGGACGGCACGCAGACAACCACCCTCGGGTGCGCCCATCGGTTCTGGTGCACCTTCTGGATGAAGTGCCTGAGCATCTCCTCGGTCACCTCGAAGTCCGCGATGACCCCGTCCTTCAGCGGACGGATCGCCGAGATCGTGCCGGGCGTGCGGCCGAGCATCCGCTTGGCCTCGATCCCGACGGCGTGCACCTCTCCGGTGCGCGAGTCGACCGCGACGACGCTCGGCTCGGAGAGCACGATCCCGCGCCCACGCACGTATACAAGCGTGTTGGCGGTGCCCAGATCGACGGCCATGTCACGGCCACCGAAACCGGTCATGTAACTGAAGAAGCCCATAGGTACGGGAAAGCGACGGACCCGGCGACGTGTAGCGGATGAAGCGAGAGAGCTGCCGCCGTGGGTCCGCGACGAGTGTAGCGAACGGGGGCAGGACGGCGGAGTCCGCAACCCCGAAAAATCGCTGGAAACTGCCTAATCCGCGAGTAAAGACGGAAGCAGCTCCAAGAGCGGTCGGCACGGGCAGGCCGACGACATTGAAGTAGTCGCCCTCGATTCGCCCGACCAGCGCCGCGCCGCGCCCCTGGATCGCGTAACCGCCGGCCCGCTCGCGCCACTCATCAGTCTCCAGATACCAGTCGAGCAGGGTCCGCTCGAGCGCCCGGAACTCGACCACCGTGGAGGCGACGGCGGTCTTCGGGCGGTCGCCGTCGAACACGCAGACTCCGCTCAGCACCGAGTGCCGGCGCCCCGAGAGCTCCTCGAGCATCGCGCGCGCGTCAGCCGTCGACCCCGGCTTGCCGAACACCCGGGCGCCGATGGCGACCTCGGTGTCGACCCCCAGCACCGTGTCCTGCGGCCGTTGTGCGGCGACCGCGGCCGCCTTCCGGTAGGCGTTCTCGGCCACGAGCTCGTGCGGGGGCCCCATGGTCAGCTCCTGCACCCCGTCCGGTACGACGACCTCGAACCGCACCCCCAGTTGCGAGAGGATCGCCCGTCGCTGGGGCGAGCGAGACGCGAGGACTAGAACGCGTCCCTCAGCCGAGGTCGGGGAAGAACAGGGCTACCTCGCGCGCCGCGGACTCGGGCGAGTCGGAGCCGTGAACCATGTTCTGGCCGACCTCGATCGCGAAGTCGCCGCGGATCGAGCCGGGGCTCGCCTCGAGCGGGTTCGTGGCGCCGATCACCTGCCGGGCGGCGGCGATCGCCGACTCACCCTCCAACACCATCGCCACGAGCGGGCCGGAGGTGATGAAGCTGACGAGCTCCTCAAAGAACGGCTTGCCCTCGTGCTCGGCGTAGTGGCGCTCGGCGAGCTCGCGCGTCATCGTGAGCTGGCGAAGCTCGGCCAGCCGTAGCCCCTTGCGCTCGAAGCGGCCAATGATCTCGCCGGTCAGATTGCGGGCGAAGGCGTCAGGCTTGACGAGGATGAGCGTGCGCTCCATGTCCGGCTGGTCTCCCTTGGGTCGGGGGCGTTATGAGGTGGTCCGCGGATCTGCGGCCACGGGTGAGGTCGCGGCCCCGTCCTCGGCCAGCGGCACCTCGCGCCGTCGGCGCGTGCGGCGGGTGGCCGTAGGGGCCACATCGCCGATCTCCGCCTCGCAGAACGGGCAGATCTTCCATGCGGGATCCAGCGGCTTGCCGCAGGACCGACACGGATCCTTCAGCTTGCGCATGCAACTCGGGCAGCGCAGGAAGTCTTTCTCCACCTCATAGTCGCAGTGCGGGCAGAGGTGGTAGCCGAGCTCGGCCAGCCGGGCCTCGGCGGCCTGCATCTCCAGCTCACGCTCGCGGACGTCGTCGAGGTATTCCGGCGGCCTGACGATCATGTAGATGATCGTTCCGACGAACGGGAACAGTGACGCGGCCGTCGCGCACCCGATCAGCATCGGGTCGGCGATCCTCCGTCGCGCGTCGGCGTACGTCCAGTAGACGAGCGCCAGCCAGACGACGACGAGGAACAGGATTACTAGGTTCGCAGCGAGATTGACGCTGCTGTTATGGATGCCGAAGACGGCGAGAGCGAGCATATAGGCGTGCGAGTGTAGTGGTCAGGGTCTTTGATTCGTGCCGTCGCGCACGATTCCTGTTACAGGAATATTCGCCCGAATAAGTACCCGATCCCGAAGAACACCAGGATCACCACCGCGACGATCAAAGCGACGAGCCCGATCATGGTCAGGAAGCTGGGATGTTCGTCTCGCTCGTTCAATGCGCCCACGGATTGCTGTGTCACAACATCGATGCTCGTCGACGCCCGACCGGCGCGACGAGGTCCGCCACAAGGTAGATCGACCCGGTCGCGAGCACAACGCCCTCGGGTCCGGCGAGCTCGCGGGCGCGGGCCACCGCCGCGTGGGGTTCGCGGACGATTTCTGAGGGCGGACCGTTCAATTGGTTCGCCAGCGATTGCAGGGTCGGAGGTGGCAAAGCCCGGGAATTTTGACTGCTGGTGAAGACGAGTGCGTCGCACACCGCGCGTCAGCGCGCCCAGCATCCCGGTCGCGTCCTTGTCGTCGAGGATCGAGACCACCCCGACGAGCCGCTCCTTGCCCGCCGCGATCTCGGGCAGCGACTCGACCAGGGCTTCGATCCCATCGGGGTTGTGCGCGCCGTCGAGCAGCGTCAGTGGATCGTCGTCAACCTGCTGGAGCCGTCCCGGCACGCGGACCTCCTCCGCTGCCGCCGCCACCGCTTCGGAGTCCAAGTGCCCCAGGTACGCCCGCGCGGCTTCCTCGGCCACCGCGAAGTTGCGGCGCTGATACACCCCCGGCGCCCCGACGGCGACACCCGGGTCCTGTCCCGCTATCACCATCCGCGCACCCCGCTCCGCCGCCACCGCGCGCGCCACCACGAGAGCGTCGGGATGCAGGCCGGGGCCGAGCACCAACACGGCGCCCCGGCTGCACCACGTCGAGCTTCTCCACCGCGATGTCGTGCACCGTCGGCCCGAGCCAGCGGGTGTGCTCGAGGCCGACGCTGGTCAGGACCTGGACCGTGGACGGGAGCACGTTGGTCGCGTCGTACCGGCCCCCAAGCCCCGCCTCGATCACCGCGACCTCGACGCCACGCTCGGCGAGCTCGGAGTACGCCGCCGCCGTCAGCGCCTCGAACTGGGTCACGCGGTCGTCGCCGACCAAGGATCGATTGACGAGCTCGGCGGCATGGGCCGCCCGCGCCACCGCGGCCGCAAAGGCGCTCGGCTCCAGGTCTTGGTCGTCGATCCGCACGCGCTCCTCGAACGACACGAGGTGCGGTGACAGGTAGGCGCCGGCGCGAAGCCCGTGGCGCGCGAGGATCGCGGCGGTCATCCGGACCGTCGATGACTTGCCGTTCGTGCCTACGACGTGGATCGAGGAGAACTGGCGCTCGGGGTGCCCGAGCGCGGTCATCAGCCGGCGCATCCGATCGAGCCCGAACCGCATGCCGAACAGCTCGAGCGACAGCAGGTACCGCTCGGCGTCGTCGACCGTCCAGCGGCGTGGCGCGCTCAAAGCGCCTCCAGCTCGCTTCGCAGACGGTCGAGCTTGTCGCGCTCCGCCTGTACCACCGCCGGTGGCGCTTTCTCGACGAACCCCGGGTTCGACAGCTTCTGCTCGGCTCGCCGGATCTCGGCCTCGATCCGCTCGCGCTGCTGTGCGCGCTTACGCTCGGCGGCCTCGAGGTCGACCTTGTCGCTCGAGAGCACCTCGATCACGCCTCCGGGAACGGCGATCGCCGCCGCTGGGTCGCCACCGTTGGTCGACCAGGAGAGACGCCCGAGGAGCGCCACGAGTTCACTGGTCTCGTCATAGCCGTCGGCGGCGAGCCGCGCGTCCAGGGCGGCGCCTGGCGCGACGCCGGCGTCGGTACGCCATCCTCGGATCGCCTGAACGGCGGCGATCGTCCGCGAGAGCTGCGCTTCTGCCCGCTCGTCCACGGGAGCCGGCAGCGATCCGACGCGCGCGGCCAGAAGACCCTCGGCAGCCGGGACGTAGGACCAGATCTCCTCGGTCACGAAGGGGATCATCGGGTGCGCGAGCGCAAGCGTCTCGGACAAGAGATACACGAGCGTCGACGCCAGCCGCGCATCGCCCCCGACCCGGAGTCGCGGCTTGACCAGCTCGAGGTACCAGTCGCACAGCTCGCCGTAGACGAAGTCGTAAAGGGCGAGTGCGGCGTGCGCGAACTCGTACCCCTCGATCCGGGCCGAGATCTCCTCGCGGGCGCGTTGCAGCCGCGAGAGGATCCAGCGGTCTTCGACCCGCTCGGGCTCAGCGGCGACGGCTTCCGGCTCGCCGACTCCGAGCAGGATCAGGCGCGCCGCATTCCACAGCTTGTTCGTCAGCTGCTGGCCCTGCGCGATCTTGTCCTCTGCGAACTTCACGTCTTGACCGGTCGACATCGCGAGCAGTCCCCACCGCACCGCGTCCGCGCCGTAGGCCGGGAAGTCCCCACCCTCTCCGAACACCGGCGGCCGCGGGCCCCCGTTGATCAAATCAAGCGGGTCGATTCCCGTGCCCAGCGACTTCGATTGCCGGCGCCCGTCGGGAGCCTGGATGATCGCGTGGATGTGGACGTCGTCGAAGGGGATCTGGCCGACGAACTCCAGCCCCATCATGATCATCCTGGCCACCCAGAGAAAGATGATGTCCCGCGCGGTGACGAGCACATCAGTGGGGTAGAACCCACGCAGCTCGTCCGTCTGCTTGGGCCAGCCGAGCGTCGCGAACGGCCACAGCGCGCTCGAGAACCACGTGTCGAGGACGTCGGGATCCTGCTCCCAGCCGTCGCCTTCCGGGGGCGCCGTGCCGACGTACATCTCGCTGGGGCCGCGGTACCAGACGGGAATCCGGTGGCCCCACCACAGCTGGCGCGAGATGCACCACGGCCGGATGTTCTCCATCCAATCGAGATACACCCGAGTCCACCGTTCGGGGACGAACCGGATCCGCCCAGAGGTCACAGCCTCGATCGCCGGCGCGGCGAGCTCATCCATCCGCATGAACCACTGGAGCGAGATCAGCGGCTCGATCCGCTCGCCCGACCGCTGCGAGAACGGGACCTCGTGGTGGTACTCCTCGGTCTTCGAGATCAACCCGAGCCCGTTCAGCTCGGCGACCACGGCGTCGCGGGCCTGCATCACCGTCAGGCCGACGAACCGCTCGGGTGCCGCATCGGTGATCAGCCCGTCCTCGCCGATCACGCTGATCCGTTCGAGCCCGTGACGCTCTGACGATCTCGAAGTCGTTCGGATCGTGCCCGGGCGTGATCTTCAGGGCGCCGGTGCCGAACTCGGGCTTGACGTAGTCGTCGGCGATGATCTCGAGGCGACGGCCGACCAGCGGCAGCATCGCCTGTTCCCCGATCAGCCGCTGGTAGCGGTCATCGTCAGGGTTTACTGCCACGGCGGTGTCGGCGAGCATCGTCTCGGGACGGACGGTGGCCACCGTGACCGATCCCTGGCCGGACTCGAGTGGATAGTCGATGTAGTACAGCGTGTCGATCTGCGGGCGCTCCTCGACCTCGAGGTCGGACACCGCCGTCCGGCTGCCCGGGTCCCAGTTGACCATGTAACGGTCGCGGTAGATGTAGCCCTTTTCGTAGAGCGCGACGAATACGCGCAGCACGGCGTCGGCGTACTCGGCGTCGAGCGTGAACCGCTCGTCCTCGTAGTCAGCGGACGCCCCGAGCCGCTTGAGCTGATGGACGATCTGGCCGCCGTAGTCCTCGCGCCACCGCCAAACGCGCCGCTCGAACTCCTCGCGCCCGAGATCCTCGCGCGTGAGACCTTGGTCGCGGAGCAGATATTCGACCTGCTTCTGGGTGGCGATGCCGGCGTGGTCGGTGCCGAGGATCCACTTGGTCCGCTCACCGAGCATCCGGTGGTAGCGGATCAGCGTGTCCATGATCGAGTCCTGCAGGGCGTGGCCCATGTGGAGCGATCCGGTGACGTTGGGCGGCGGGATCGCGATCGAGTAGTTCTCGGCCGACGTGCCCTCGGGCGGCGGGTGGAACAACCCCGACTCTAGCCACCGCTCCGCTATTCGCGGCTCGCTCTCTGACGGCTCGTAGCGCTTTTTCGACTCGAGGTCGGACACGGAGGCGGGAGTGTAGGACCCGCCTCCGGGGTCAGGCTGCTTCTTCCTCGGGCGCCGCGACCGTGACGAGCGTCGGCGGGACGCCCTTGTCGATCGTCTCCTTGGTCACGACGCACTTGCGGACGTCGCGGCGCGAGGGAAGCTCGAACTGGACCTCGAGCAGCACCTCTTCGATGATCGAGCGCAGACCGCGTGCCCCCGTCTCGCGCTCCAAAGCCTTGTCGGCAACCGAGTTGCAGCGCCTCCTCGGCGAAGACGAGCTCAATCCCGTCGAACTGGAAGAACCGCTGGAACTGCTTGACCAGCGCGTTGCGCGGCTCGGTCAGGATCTGCATCAGGTCGTCCCGGGAGAGCTGGTGGATCGCCGACATCACCGGCAGGCGGCCGATGAACTCGGGGATCAGGCCGTACTGGATCAGGTCCTCGGGCAGGCAGTGCTCGAAGATCTGGCCCAGGTCGCGCTGCTCCTTGGTCTTGATCGAGGCGCCGAAGCCGACGCCCTGGTGGCCGATCCGGCGCTCGATCACGCGGTCGAGGTTGGCGAACGCGCCGCCGCAGATGAACAGGACGTTGGTGGTGTCGATCGAGAGGAACTCCTGGTGGGGGTGCTTGCGGCCGCCCTGCGGCGGCACCGAAGCCGTCGTCCCCTCCAGAATCTTCAACAGCGCCTGCTGGACACCCTCGCCCGAGACATCGCGGGTGATCGACGGGTTGTCGGCCTTGCGCGCGATCTTGTCGACTTCGTCGATGTAGATGATCCCGGTCTCGGCCTTCTTGACGTCGTAGTCGGCGGCCTGGATCAGCTTCAGGAGGATGTTCTCGACGTCCTCGCCGACGTAGCCGGCCTCGGTCAGCGCGGTGGCGTCGGCGATCGCGAACGGGACATTGAGAATCTTCGCCAGCGTCTGCGCCAGCAGCGTCTTGCCGCACCCGGTCGGTCCGAGCAGCAGGATGTTCGACTTCTGCAGCTCGATGTCGTTCTCATCGGACTGCATCATCTGGACGCGCTTGTAGTGGTTGTAGACGGCCACGCTCAGAGAGCGCTTCGCCTGTTCCTGACCGACCACGTACTCGTTCAGCACGTCGTAGATCTCCCGCGGCTTGGGCAGGTTCTCGATCTCGAAGCTCGGAGGAGTGGTCAGCTCCTCATCGATGATCTCGTTGCAGAGATCGATGCACTCGTCGCAGATGTAGACGCCGGGGCCGGCGATCAGCTTCTTGACCTGGCGTTGCGACTTGCCGCAGAAGCTGCAGAGAAGTTGTTCGTTGGAGTCCGTGGGACGTGCCATCAGGTTCCTCTCTCTCCAGAGCCCGGTGCAGATCGCCCCGACTCGCAGCCCTAAGGTTATCCGCTTAGTGCTGCGAGATCACGCGATCGATGATTCCGTACTCCTTGGCCTCCTCGGAGCTCATGAAGTAGTCCCGCTCGGTGTCCTTGCGCACTTCCTCGACGGGCTTGCCGGTGTGGTGGGCGATGATCTCGTCGAGTCGCCGGCGGACGTCGATGATCTCCTTGGCGTGGATCTCGATGTCGGTCGCCTGACCCTGGAAGCTCGAGGACACCTGGTGGATCAGGATCTTGGCGTTCGGGAGCGCCATCCGCTTGCCGTGCGCCCCGCCTGAGAGCAGCAGCGCGCCCATCGACATGGCGATGCCGACGCAGATCGTCGAGCACATCGGGCTTGATGAACTGCATCGTGTCGTAGATCGCCAGACCCGCGTATACGGAGCCGCCCGGCGAGTTGACGTAGATCGAGATGTCCTTGTCGGGGTCCTCGGACTCCAGGTGCAGCAGCTGGGCGACGATCAGGTTCGCGATCTGATCGTCGACGGGCGTGCCGAGGAAGATGATCCGCTCATTCAGTAGTCGGCTGTAGATGTCGAACGCGCGCTCGCCGCGCGACGTCTGCTCTACAACCATCGGTACCAGTGGGCTCATGGTCCTCGCTTTTTTCGCGTCCGGTGTCGGAATCCTGCCGGGGATGCGAATGTAGCAACCAGCTTTTCCCGGTCTTTCAGCTCCCTGGCGTCCAGAGCTGCCCGGAGCCGCTCTCTTCCTCGTCCTTGCCCGGAGTCCACAGCTTGTCGCGGGCCTTGGCCTGCTCCACCGTGATCGGCTTTGCCTCGCGCACGAGCAGCTCGACCGCCTGGGAGGTCGCGAGATCCTCGCGGAGCCGCTCGAGCTGTCCGTTCTTGCGCAACCGCTCGAGCAGCTTCTCGGGCTTGACGTTGTCGCGCTCGGCGATCGGCTCGAGCGCGTTGCGCACGTCCTCCTCGGTCGGCTCGATCTGCTCGGCCTCGACGATCGCCGCCAGCACAGCTTCGCGTCTGAGCGCATCGGCGGCCTCGGGCTCGGCCTCGTGGGCCAGCGACTCCTCGTCCTTGCCGGTGATCTGCAGGTAGGTGTCTTTTGAGATCCCCTGCCGCGCCAGCGAGCTGAGCATCCGCTCGAGCAGCTCGTGGGCGCGCGCGTGGATCAGCTTCTCCGGGACCTCGATCCGAGCCTCGGCCACGGCGGCGTTCAGCACCGCGTCTTCGAACTCGCGCTCGATCGCGCGCTCGTCGGCCTCCTTC
The DNA here is from genome assembly GCA_963794825.1 of uncultured Solirubrobacterales bacterium. Taxonomy (GTDB): domain Bacteria; phylum Actinomycetota; class Thermoleophilia; order Solirubrobacterales; family Solirubrobacteraceae; genus Palsa-465. Next base: position 189,397 of record CAWCFB010000001.1, on the reverse strand, counting down.
AGCCTGCCGCCGATGTCGTCACGGAGCTCCTGCACGCGTCTCGAACCCGGCCGCGTCGGAGGCGAACTCATCGTCGAGCACGGGCAGCCGCTTGTGCTTGACCTCCTTGACGGTCACCTCGAATGAAGCCTGCTGGCCGGAGCGATCGCCGTAGTCCTCGGGGAAGGTCACCTCCACGGTCCGCGTCTCGCCGGCGCTCGCGCCGGTCAGCTGCTCCTCGAACCCTGGGAGTCAAGCGCCCCGAACCGAGCTCGATCAGCTGGTCGCGGCCCTCGCCGCCCTCGAACGGCTCGCCAGTGGCCGATCCACGCCCAGGTAGTCGACGACGACGTGGTCGCCCGACTCGGCCGGGCGCTCGACCGTCTCCAGCGTCGCGAACCGGTCGCGCAGCCGCTCGATCTCGGCCTCGAGCGACTCCTCGGGCACCGCCGCTTCGCGGCGACCGACTTCCAGACCCTTGTAGGTCCCGAGCTCCGCCCGCGGGCGAACGCCGATCTCGATCGAGAAGGCCAGCGGCTGACCCTCCGCAGGAAGGTCGCCGACGTCGAGTTGCGGCTCGCCCACCGGGCTGATGCCGGCCTCGTCGATCGCGTCGACATACCACGCTGAGAGCGAGCTGCGCAACGCCTCGTCGAGCACGGTCTCGCGGCCGAGCCGGCGGATCACCACCGGCGGGGGGACCTTGCCCTTGCGGAAGCCGGGGATGCGCATCTGGCGGCCGAGCTCGCGTGCGGCCTGCTGGACGCGGCGCTCGACCTCCTCCGCCGCCACCTCGGCCTCGACGCGTACGCGCGACTCCGGGAGCTCGGTGACGTTTGTCCTCACTGTGGCCATCGGGGCGCCAACGATAGCTTCCGCCCGTGCTTACCAGGATTTTCGCGCGTCTGGTGACCGGTCCGGTCGCGTTCTTCATCGCCTGGTGCATCGACATCGCCGCGTTCGCCATCGCAGCGCTGCGACAACGGCACAACCGCTGAGATCTGTTCCCGGTGGCCGCATGCGGCACGACCGGCCGGCGGCGCATGCGCCGCCGGGGGTGGGGCGCATGCGCCCCACCCTTCCCTACTATCGACGGCGATGCACCGCTGGACACGGCTTCTAGGGGCAGCCTGTGCCTGCGCGCTCCTCTGCGCGCTGCCCGCCCGTGCGCTCGCGTCCGCCACGGAGTCCTCGATCATGATGGACGACGACCAGCTGATCTATGTGTCACCGGCGCACGCCGCGCAGGAGCTCGAGCAGATGGCGTCGCTCGGTGTCGAGCAGGTGAAGATCTCGATGGTGTGGGGGCTGGTCGCCCCCGATACCAATTCGACGACGCAGCCGAGCTTCGACGCGACCAACCCGGCCGCGTACCCCCCGGGCGCCTGGGACCGTTACGACACTGTCGTGCGGATCGCCACCCAGCTCGGGATGAGCGTCTACTTCCAGCTGACCGCACCGCCACCCCGCTGGGCCGTCGCGCTTCACCCGCGCAATCAGCCCTACCACTACCTCCCGGACGTCCAGCAGCCCAACCCGACGGAGTTCGGTCAGTTCGTCGAGGCGGTGGGGCGGCGGTACAGCGGGTCCTACGCAGCCCCCGCGCCCGCTGGAGATCCGGCTCCCAGCCTGTTGACGATCCCCATCGGCGGGGTGGCGCCGATCCCGGGGATACTCGCCACCGGACAGCAGCAGAGCTCCACCCCCGCCCCCAGCCCGATACCGCGGGTGAGCACGTGGGGCATCTGGAATGAGCCGAACGAGGGCTCGTGGCTGAACCCGCAGTACACGGTCCACCCCCACCACCAGATCCAGCTGGTCGCCCCGCTGCTCTACCGCCGGATGGTCGACACCGCGTACAGCGGACTCGCCGCCAGCGGTCACGCCGGCGACACGATCCTGATCGGCGAGACGGCGTCGGGCGGGATTACCCGGCCGCTCCCATTCCTCAGGGCGCTGTACTGCGTCAACGGCCGTAACCAGCCGCTCCGGGGTTCCGCCGCGGCCGCGCTTTCCTGTCCGGGGAACGGGAGCCGCAGCGCGTTCGTCGCCGCGCACCCGGGGTTGTTCAACATCGCCGGCTACGCCCACCATCCGTATTCGTTCGACCAGCCCCCCAACCGCCCGTTCTTTCTCCCCGGCTCGATCACGCTCTACAACCTCAACACGCTCGAACGCGAGCTCAACGCGTTATTCGCCCTCGACGGCAAGGGGCGACGCGGCGGGGTCCCGATCTATCTGACCGAGTTCGGCTACAAGTCCAATCCGCCCAATCCGTACATCCACACCTCGCTCTCCCAGCAGGCGACATGGCTCAACCAGGGCGAGTACATGGCCTGGCAATACCCCTACGTGAGCTCGCTGGCGCAGTTCGAGCTCGTCGATTCCCCGCCAGACACGGCGGGCCCAAAGGGCAGCCGCACGTACTGGAGCACCTTCCAGAGCGGGCTGATCATGGACAACGGCACCTACAAGCCCTCGTACAGCGCCTACCGGCTCCCGATCTGGGTCCCGAGAGCGCGCCACGGGCGCCGTGTCGCTGTCTGGGGACAGCTCCGGCCCGCCAACCACGGCGCGCTGCAGTACGGGTTCATCGAGTTCGAGCCCCGCGGGTCCTCCTCGTGGCGGGTGCTCGTCGAGGTGCAGACCGCCAGCTCGCAGGGCTATCTGGTCTCGCACGTGTCGATCCCCGGCCGCGGCCAGCTGCGGCTCGCGTGGCTGACGCCCGCCGGCGTGGTCGAGTACAGCCGCACGGTGCCGATCAGCTAGCGGCGGGTCTAACCCGCCATCGTCACCGACTCGGCCCCGGGCACTCCCCCGTTCCCGGCATCGCCGCGGATCAGGTTGCGGATCTCACGCAGCGCGACCGGAAGGGTGGTCATGTCGTACGACCGCGAGCCCTTGATGTCGTCGAGGATCGCTCGCGTCCGCTCGATCGCCGCCTCATGCTCACTCCTCCAAGCGTCGATGGCACCAGACGCGTCGGCGTCGCGACCGCCGGCTGCAAGCACCTCGTGGGTCAGTGCGCGGTGCAAGCTCGACAGATCATCGCGGAGCGCGGAGCGCGCCAGCGCCTGCCAGCGGTTGGCCCGCGGCAGCTCGATGATCCGGTCTCGCAGCCAGTTGAGCTCGACCCCCGAGCCGAGTCGGAAGTAGGTCTCCAGCACCTCCTCGAGTGGCCACTCGGTCGCGCGCGCGACCTCGACGACGTCAAACGTCGGCAGCATCCAAGGCAGCCCGGCGGCCCGCTCGGCCAGCTCGGCCGGGACGCCGACCTCGCCGAGCTCGTCCACGCGCGTCGCGTACTTCCAGCGGTCCGAGCTGTCGAGCACGTCCGGCAGCGTCTTGCTCAGCAGCTTCGCCCCAGGTTCGAAGAACCGCGTCGTCACCTCGATGTCGATCTGGGTCGGGTTCGAGCGAGCCAGCCAGCGGGTGGAGCGCTCGACCAACCGGCGGGCCTCGATCAGCATCTCGAGCTGAATCCTCGCGTCGACCTGGTTGTCGAGCTGCTCGACCTGCTCCCAGAAGGAGCGCATCCCGAAGACTTCACGCGCGACGGCATAGGCTCGCGCCAGGATCGACGGTGGCGCGCCGGTCTCCTCGCCCAGCCGGAACGCGAACGTCGTCCCGGCGCGGTCAACCAGCTGGTTGGCGACCACCGTCGCGATGATCTCCCGGTGCAGGCGGTGGGACTGCATCTCTGCCGCGTAACGCTCCGGAAGCGGTTTGGGGAAGTAGCGCTCCAGGTCGTGGCGGAGGTAGCGATCCTCCGGCAGGTCCGACCCGAGCAGATCCGCGTATAGGTGGATCTTGCAATACGCCATCACGACCGCCATCTCCGGCGCGACCAGGCCCTGCTGGGCCGACTTGCGCTCGGCCAGGACGTCGTCGCTGGGTAGGAACTCGATCTCGCGCTTGAGGTTCGCGGTCTGTTCGAGCTGGCGGATCAGCCGCCGGTGGACGTCGACCATCTGCGGCGCTTGGGCGAGGGCAATGCTCATCGCCTGCGTCTGCGTGTAGCTGCCGTACAGGACGTGCTCGCCGACCGCCTCGGTCATCTCCGTCAGCAGCTCGTTGCGCTGCTTCTCGGTCATGTCGCCATCGGCCACGAGCGCGTCGAGCAGGATCTTGATGTTGACCTCGTGGTCAGAGCAGTTGACGCCCGCCACGTTGTCGATCGCGTCGGTGTTGATCCTTCCCCCGTCCGACTCAGGGCCCCCGCGCAGCGCGTACTCGATCCGTCCGAGCTGCGTGAAGCCGAGGTTTCCCCCCTCGCCCACGACGCGGCAGCGGAGCTCAGACGCCGTTGACCCGGACTGCGTCGTTCGTCTTGTCACCGGCCTGCGCCTGCGTCTCCTCGCTGGCCTTGACGTAGGTCCCGATGCCGCCGTTCCAGAGCAGATCGACCGGGGCTTGGAGGATCGCCCGGATCAGATCGGCCGGTGCGAGCTCCTCCGCTTCGATCCCCAGCACCTCGCGGACCGCCGATGAGATCGGAACCGACTTGGCATTGCGCGGATAGACCCCGCCTCCATCCGAGATCAGCGACTCGTCGTAGTCGCTCCACGCCGACCGCGGCAGCTCGAACAGCCGCTTGCGCTCGGCGAAGCTCGCCTCTGGGTCGGGGTTGGGATCGAGGAACACATGCATGTGGTTGAACGCCGCCACCAGCTTGATGTGCGGGGACAGGAGCATCCCGTTGCCGAACACGTCCCCGGACATGTCGCCGATTCCGGCGACCGTGAAGTCCGTCGACTGGACGTCGACGCCGAGCTCCCGGAAGTGGCGCTTGACCGACTCCCACGCCCCGCGCGCCGTGATCCCCATGGCCTTGTGGTCGTAGCCATGCGAGCCGCCGGACGCGAACGCGTCACCGAGCCAGAAGCCGTAGTCGGCGGACACGCCGTTGGCGATGTCGGAGAAGCTCGCGGTGCCCTTGTCGGCAGCCACAACCAGGTACGGGTCGTCGTCGTCGTAGCGGACCACGTCCTCGGGCGGCACCACGTCGCCGCCGACGATGTTGTCGGTCAGGTCGAGCAGCCCGCACAGGAACGTCTTGTAGCACTCGATCCCCTCGGCCTGGAGCGCCTCGCGGCCGCCCTCGGCCGGCGGCTGCTTGAGCACGAACCCTCCCTTTGACCCCACCGGCACGATCAGCGCGTTCTTGACCATCTGCGCCTTCATCAGGCCGAGGATCTCGGTGCGGAAGTCCTCGCGCCGATCAGACCAGCGCAGGCCCCCTCGGGCCACCTTGCCGCCCCGCAGGTGGACGCCCTCGACGCGCGGCGAATACACGAAGATCTCGTACTTCGGCCGCGGCAGCGGCAGCAGCGGCAGCTTCTCTGGGTCGAGCTTGAAGGACAGGAAGGCGCGCGGCTCCCCGTCATCGCCCACGCGGAAGTAGTTGGTCCGGAGGATCGCGCATATGACGGCCAGGAAGCTGCGCAGGATCCGGTCCTCATCGAGGCTCTCGACCTCGTCGATCGCATGCACGATCGCCTCCTCGATCCCGTCGGCCAGCGAGGCCCGGGCCTCGCCGTCCGCTTCATCGGGATCGAACCGCGCCGTGAACATCCGCACCAGCAGCGAGGCGACCTCGGGGTGGGCGAGCAGCGTCAGCTCCATGTACCGGTCCGAGAACGCGATCCCGGCCTGGCGCAGGTATTTGGCGATCGCGCGCACGACCGAGATTTCGCGTCCGGTCATGCCGGCGCGCAGCACGAGCGCGTTGAAGCCGTCGTTCTCGAGCTCGCCGCGCCACACGCCGAGGAAGGCATCTTGGAAGGTGTCGCGGACCTCTTCGACGTTCTCTGCCGTGCACTCGATGCCGAAGTCGTAGATCCAGACTGCGTCGCGACCCCTCCGGGGTGACCTCGTAGGGACGTTCGTCGACGACCCGCGCACCGAGTCGCTCGAACGTCGGCAGCACTTCGGAGAGCAGCACCTCGGTCCGGCTGAACAGCTTGCAGCGGGCGATCCGGTGGCTCGACTCGAGCGGCCGGTAGAGGCTGAGGATCGGATCGTCGCCGTGATCCTCGGAGATCAGCTGCTCCACCCGGTCGATGTCCGAGACCGCCGAACGGGCGAACCAGTCGTCACGGTAGGCGGGCGGGAACGCGTTGCGGTAGCGCGCATACAGCGGCATCGCGCGGTCCTCGCCGAGCTCCTCGATCAACGCCGCACGCAGGTCGTCCGCCCAGGCTCGCGTCGCCTGTACGAGCCGTGCCTCGATCTCGGGAAGGTCGAATGTCTCGGGGGGATTGGGCCCCAGGTGGACGATGTAGTGGACGCGCACGAGCAGCGATTCCGACAGGAACAGCGACCAGTCGACCTGCGTGCCGCCGAAGCCATCGCCGAGCAGACGGCCGATCAGCTCGCGGTTCTCGGTGTTGAACCGGTCGCGGGGGACGCATACGAGGCACGCCATGAAGCGGTCGAGCGGGTCCCGACGGGCGAACAGCCGCAGCCGCTGGCGCTCGCCCAGCCCGAGGATCCCGATCGCCACCTCGAACAGCTCGTCGTCCCCGATCTGGAACAGCGAGTCGCGCGGGTAGGACTCGAGGATCTCCAGCAGCGCCTTGTAGTCGTGGCTCGCGGGCGCCGAACCCGGCTCGATCGAGCACGGTCTTGACCCGGTTGCGAAGCAGGGGAATGGCCAGCGGACTCTGCTTGTAGGCGCTGCTCGTATACAGCCCGAGGAAGCGGCGCTCGCCCACCACCTCGCCCGCGTCGTTGATCATCTTCACGCCGATGTAGTCGAGGTAGGCGGGCCGGTGAACGGTGGCGCGCGAGTTCGCCTTCGTGAGCACGAGCAGGTGTGGCGTTTTCGCCAACGCCAGCGCCTTGGGCTTGAGCACGGTCAGCGGCGTCGCCGGAGGTCCGCTGAGGATTCCCAGCCCAGTCTCCTCCACCGCCTGCAGCCCGATGGAATCCTCGGTCTCTTCGAACGCGTACTCGCGGTAGCCGAGGAAGGTGAAGTGGTGGTTGGCAACCCAGTCGAGGAATTCCTTCACCTCCTGGATCTCGGCCTCCTCGATGGGAGGCGGATTGCGTTCGAGCTCCTGCGCAACGTCGGTCATCTGCTTGCGCATCGCCTCCCAGTCCCGCACCGCCAGCTCGACGTCGCCGAGCACCCGGAGGACTCCCTCGCGGAGCTCCGTCAGCTCGTCCTCATCGACCGTGCGGATGACCTCGGCGTGGATGATCGACTCGCTGACGGCGTCCTGCGCCTCGGCCTCCGGCTCGAGCAGCTCGATCAGGTTCCCGTCCCGGTCGCGGCGGACGCGGATCACCGGATGGAGCACGATGTCGATCCCGTAGCCCTGACGGTTGAGCTCCATCGTCACGGTGTCGACGATGAACGGCATGTCGTCGGTCACGAGCTCGACGACCGTGTGCGACGAGCTCCACCCGTCATGCTCGGAATCCGGGTTGTAGACCCGGATCTTCATCTCGCCCGGATCCCTGTGCTGGGACAGTTTCCAGTGCGCGACGGCCGCCCCGTAGAGATCGATCGGGTCGCGCTCGATCAGGTCCTCGGCCGGGACCCAGTGGTAGTACTGGCGGACGAACGACTCGCAGGGGGGCGCCTGCTCGGACGGCAGCCGCTCGCGCACCCGAGCGCAAATGGCGTCGATCAGCTCTTCCTCAGAGTCCGCCGGCTTTACCGCCATCTCATTCGCCTCTCCTCGTTACCCGGCAGCCTACTGCGGCGTCGGTGAGCCTGCACCGCACTAACGGTCGCTTACACGGTGCCGGTAGGAATCCGGGACGCTCGTCGCAGCCCGGGACCGCTTTCTGACAGTGACATCTGTCAAGAGTCGAGCGGGCACCGCGCCATCCGTTCTAAGCTCACCAGCCGCCCGTGAACGGCGGACGGCGCTTCGAGAATGGAGTGAGCAATGCGTTACATGCTCCTGCTGTACGTCACCGACCGCCCCGCACCGGGGACTGCCGAGGGCGAGGCAATGTTCGCCGCGCTCCGCGACTTCAGCCGGCGCTGGGGCGAGCGCGGGGCGATCGTCGCCTCGGGACCTCTGGCGCCGCCGGCCACGGCTCGCACGGTCCGCATCCGCAACGGGAACGAGCTCCGCACCGACGGCCCGTTCGCCGAGACCACCGAATGGCTTGGCGGTTATTTCGTGCTTGAGTGCACGACGGACGAGGAGGCGCTCGCGATCGCAGCGGACTGCCCGACAGCGCACACCGGGTCGGTCGAGGTGAGACCGATGATCGACACCGTGGCGGGTTAATCTAGGGGGACGATGGTCGATCGCTTGACCGCCGCGTCGGACTCGATCCCGCGCCGCGACCCGGCCGTGCTCACGCTCGCCGATTGCTGGCGAGCCTTCCTGCGCCGCCCCACCGCCCCCCTGCTCGGAGCCGCGGTCCTAGCGGCGATTGCGCTACGGATCGTGCTCGGTCATCTCGACTGGCATGACGCGGTCGTAGTCGCGGGCGTGATCGTCGCGACGCCGATCGTGGAATGGGCGATCCACGTCTATCTGCTGCACGCCAAGCCGTTCACGTTCCGCGGCCGCCGGGTCGAATTCCTGGCCGCCCGCGAGCACCGCGCTCACCACGAGTCGCCGGCAGATCTCGACGGGGTCCTGCTCCCGCGGTACGCGGTCGGGATCTTCGTGCCGCTGATCGCGCTGATCGTGTGGCTCCTGTCGTTCCCCATCCACACGGTGCTCGGCGGCGGGGACCGGATTCCCCACGCCGCCACAGGGCTCCTGCTCAGCTACGTAATCCTGTTCTCCTACGAGTGGTGCCACTTCCTGATTCACACCCCGTACCGACCGGAGGGGCGCTACTACCGCTCGATCTGGCGAGGGCATCGGTTGCACCACTACAAGAACGAGCACTACTGGTTCGGGGTCACCTCCACTGTCGGCGATCGTCTGCTGCGCACGGCTCCCGATCAGGCAGCGGTGGCTAAGTCCGGGACCGCCCGCACGCTCGGCGTGGACGTCCAGTAGCCCGTTGCGGGCGACTTGACAGCTAGGCGAACATATGTTCGATGACGAGCGATGGCAGCCCTTACACTCGCTTCCGGCGGGCGCTCGACGCGGGCAACGAGATGCTCGTGCTCGCCACGGCGCGTGAGCTGCCGCACATCAAGCTTGACGACGCGCTCCGCATCTGCCTCGTGATCCGCAGCGGCGATCCCGCGCGCTACGAGCGCGCGGCCGTGCGCTGGCTCGGGCGGTTCGCGCTCGAGGCGCGGGCGGCCACGATCGCGGATCTGCGCGTCGCGGCGGATGCGCTCGATGCGCTCCCCGAACGGGCATACGAAGCGCTCGAGCGACTCCAGCAGCTGTGCCTCGACCACGGCCTGTGCTGAGGCTGATGCTGATGTTGATGTTGATGCTGATGTTGATCCCGGCGCTAGCTTGCGACGACGGAGAACACCGGCGGCAGTCTGGTGGCCGCGCTGGCCCACGTCGCGCCCGAGTCGCCCGACCCGAACACGTCGCCGGAGGTCGCGCCGAAGTACAGCTGCAAACGGTCGCCCTGACCCGTATGGCCGAACGCCTGGCGTAGCACGGTCAGGTACGCGTGCTCGGCCGGCAGCCCGTCGCCGCGGGGCGCCCAGCTTGCGCCCGCGTCGCGGGTCTCGTACACGCGCACGCGACCCTCCGGGGTCACGCGGTCGACGTCGGCGACGAGTGGGATCACGTACGCGCTGTCCGGGTCGCCCGGATCGATAGCCAGCGGGAAGCCGAAGTTCGACGGCAGCCCACCGCCGCCGATGTCGCTCCAGCTGGCGCCGGCGTCGTCGGAGCGGTACACGCCGCCGTGGAACTGCATGAACATCCGCTCGGGCTGCTCGGGCGCGCGCTCGACGTGGTGGACGCAGCGGCCGGCGTTCTCGTCCTGCAGAGCTTCCGCAGGCAGGTAGCCGGGGTTCAATCCGGCGATCCCGCGTCGCCAGCTGCGCCCGCCGTCGTCGGTCAGCCACATGCCTGCGGCTGAGACCGCCACGGCAAGCCTGTCCGGCTCGCCTGGCCACGTGCAGATCGAGTGCAGACACAGCCCCCCTCCGCCCGGCTGCCAGTGCGGCCGCGAGGGCTGCTCCCACAGACCCGCGTTGATCTCCCAGCTCGCGCCGCCGTCGCGGCTCTCGAACAGGACGCCCGGATCGCCGCCCGCGTACAGGACGCCATCCGCCTCGCCTGGGGTGATCACCCAGATCCGCTCGAGCGCCTGCTCGCCTCCCTCGGGCAGGACGACGCCATCGGCCTGCTCCCACTCGTCCGTCGGTTCGCCGTCGGTGTAGAAGATCTTCGGGCCATAGAACGGCGAGGTCACGGTGGCGAACAGCCGCCGGCTGCGGGGATCGCGGATCGCGAAGTCGACAGGCTCCCCCGCGAAGGCACGCGCCACCACGTCGAATTCGCCGCCCGGCTCGCCGTCGAGTAGGAACAGGCCCTTCTTGGTTCCAACCACTAGCTCCGTCAACTCAGCCTCCTGTAATCGCCGGTATCACCTCGATGCGGTCGCCCGGGCTGACCGTGGTCGTCTCCCCTCCACGCTCACCGTTGACAAACACGTTGATATGGCGGCGAATTCGACCACGCTCATCCACGATCCAGCCACCGGTGTCCGGATGGCGCTGCTCGAGCGCGCGCAGCAGCTCGAGCACGGTCGTCCCTTCGAGCTCGTGCTCCGCACGACCGCCGGCGAGTTTCCGCAGCGGCCCACGCACGCACAGCACAGCCACGGCGGGGATCCTAGAGGCGCTCACTGATGGTTAGACGGCCCCCGCGACGAGAACTAATCGGTGTGCTCAGCGCTCGACGGAACCGAGGGCATGAAACTCGATGCGATAGACGAGTATGTGCTCGTCGATCGGTCCCGCGTGCGCGGCCCGCCGGCGCAGCGTCTCGCGGTCCGGCTCACCGGCTCGGCGCACGTCCTCCTCGCTGATCTCCGCAAACGGGACCAGTTCAACCAGATCGACCTCGATCTGGCCGGCACCCACCCGGTAGCGGCCCCCCTCCTTGACCTTCGGGCGCTTCCATAGCCGGACGGTCAGCGTGATGTCGCCGGCCAGAACGTCGTTGCGCAGCTCGCGGCTGAACTCCACACCTAGGACGCTAGCTTGGTGAGCCCGGCCGGGTGGCTATAGCCGCCGGTAGCGCGCCTCGTACATCGAGAACGCCGCGAAGACGAGCAGACCCGCACCCACCAGACCGACGATCCATGGTCCGAACGCCTGACGGTGCAGCCGGGCGAGGGCGCCGTCGACGCCGACGGCACTGCCGGGGTCGTAGCTGATCGCAGCGCGGACGAGGAAGTAGCCGCACACGGCAAAGACGAGTGCCCGGGCGACGAGCCCGACCCGGCCGATCGCGTGAAACAGGTCGCGCTCCTTGGGCCCCATCTCCTCCGTCTTGACGTCGTCGGTGAAATGGCCGGCCAGCGCGTCGTAACCCTGGTAGACCGAGATCCCGATCAGAGCGAGGCCTCCGGCCCCGACGAGCCAGGGCCCGGCGGGCCAGCCGAGGACGCCGGCGGCGGCGTGCTTCGGCGCTTTGCTCGACGAACCCCCTCCGCTGCCGACCAGGATGCGAACGGCGACCGCGCAGAACAGGAGATACGCGACCCCGCCGGCGCCGTTGGCCACCCGATCGAACGGCTTCGGGCCGCCCCCGCCCTCGGGTCCGTGCCCCCGGATGGCCTGAGTGAGCTTCCAGACGGCGTACGCGAGCAGCCCGGCCGCGATCACGATCAGCGCGATGAAGCCCAGCGGCGCACCAGCCACGAGCGCCAGTGCGCCCTGCTGGTTCGGCGTGTTCCCCCCCGTCCCAGCGCCGCAGGCCAGGCCGATGGCCAGCGCGCCGACCAGCCCGTACGTGAGCCCCCGGGCCAAGAATCCGACCCGCACGAGCCACCGGAACGGGCGCGCCGATCCCCCTTCTCTCATCCCCTTCGTGCTACCCCCGGACCGCTGCCAAATCCCAGGGCGTCGGCACATCCTTCTCGAGGTGAGAGGCGGCTGCGAGCCCACGACCACCGGGAACGGAACCGATCAGCCGGCCCCCGAGAACGCCGCCTCGACGACCGCCTGCGCCGCCGGCCCGTATGGCGGCGCGAACGCCTCGATCAGGTCGTCTTGGCCGCGCACGAACACGCCGCGGAGGTTCGAGAACTCGCGGAAGCCCTCGACCCCGTGATGGCGCCCCGAGCCGCTCTGGCCGATGCCGCCGAAGGGCAGCGACGGCAGCGCGCCGTGCACCGCTGCGCAGTTGACGCACGCGCCGCCAGAGGTCGTTCGTCGCAGCACGTCGTCGGCGACCTCCTCGTCCTTGGCGAACACGTACAGCGCGAGCGGCCGCTCGCCGCCGTTGACGTGCTCGATCGCCTCATCCAGCGAGTCATACGCCTTGATCGGGAGGATCGGGCCGAAGATCTCCTCCCGCATCAGCGCGAGCTCCTCGGGCGGGTCGATGACGAGCGACATCGGCAGCTGGCGCGCGTCCGGGTCGACCTCGCCGGCGTCCTCGAGCGGCCGCACGTCGGCGCCGCCGGCGCGGGCCTCGTCGAGCAGCTTCTCGATCCGGTCGAGGTGGCGGTTGGAAATGATCCCGGTGCAGCTCTCCGAGCGGGCGTAGCCGGGCATCTGCTCGCGCGCATGGTCGGCCGCCAGCTGCGCGAACTCCTCGACCTGCTCGCGCGGGACGAGGCAGTAGTCGACCGAGATGCACATCTGGCCGTTCTTCAGCGCCTTCGTGTTGAGGATCTGCTTGACCGACTCGGCGTCGATGCTGTCGCCGGTCAGGATCGCCGGGCACTTGCCGCCGAGCTCGAGCGTCACCGGCACGAGCTGCTCGGCGGCGGCCTTGGCGATCTCGCGGCCGATCGCCGGGCTGCCCGTGTACAGGAGGTGATCCCAGCGCACGCGCGTGAACGCCTTCGCGAGCTCGAGCCCGCCGACGACCACGTCGACGCGCTCGCGGTCGAAGGTCGAGCGGATCATCTGCTGGAGCAGCGCGCCGCACGCGGGCGTGTACTCGGACGGCTTGATCACGACACGGTTGCCGGCCGCGAGCATCTCGATCAGCGGCCCGACCGAGAGGTCGAACGGGAAGTTCCACGGGACGATGTTGCCGATCACGCCCTTCGGCTGCGGCTGGACGAACGCGCGCCCGGAACCGAACAGCGCCGGATCGGAGTGGCGCGGCTCGGGCGCCATCCAGTTGCCGAGCTGCTCGGCGGCGTAGGCGGCCCGTCCGGCCGGCCCGAGCACCTCGATCAGATCGGCGGCGAGCGTCGGGTGGACGCCGAAGTCGCTGCTCATCGCCTCGGCGATCTGATCGCGGTGGCCGATCAGCATCATCGCGATCGCGCCGAGCAGCGCCTGGCGCTCCTCGAGCGACGGGAACGGGTCGGCCAGGAACGCCGCGCGCTGGCGCTCGACGATCTCGTGAAGCTCGGCGACGGCGGCGCTGTCGTCGTCCTCTACCGCGATCGGGTTCTCGACCATCGCCATGGCTCTCCTCCTCGGTAGTTGCAGCCGGACACTACTGCAGCGGTTCAGGTCGTTTGGCATGCTCTCCTGATGGAACAGCGCGTCAGCCTGGTTACCCTCGGCGTCACTGACCTCGCCCGGGCACGCCGCTTCTACGAGACGCTCGGCTGGTCCGGAGCTCATCAGCCCGACGACGAGGTCTGTTTCTTCCAGACCGGTGGGATGGTGTTTGGCCTTTGGACTGCGCTCGGCGGTCATGGCGCTCCTGGCATCGAGCTCGCGCATAACGTCCGCTCGCCGGAGGAAGTTGCCGACGTCCTGTCCGAATCTGAGCGCGCCGGCGGCACGATCGTTCGCCCGGCCGGCCGGGCTGATTGGGGCGGCACGACCGGAGCCTTTGCCGATCCCGACGGATATGTGTGGGAGGTCGCCCACAATCCCGGCTGGACCCTCCGCGACGACGGCACGATCCAGATCTAGCCACACCGGTCCGGCCCCGACCCTGCCCGCTTGGCCGGCAAGATTCATCACCCGGCGCCGGGTGCGATGCTTCCCGCGTGCGAGCATCCGGACAGGCGACGCCTCGACGGATCACCGTTGCCGCCGCGATCGTCCTGTGCCTCGCCGCGGCCCTGCTCCCTGCGACCGCCTCGGCGGCACCGGTCACGTTCTCCGCGCCCATCTCGATCGCCACTGGAGCTTCGCTGAGCGGCGTCGCCTGCCCGAGCACCGCGTTCTGCCTGGCGGTCGGGTCCCACGGCGAAGCTGTCAGCTCCGCCGATCCGGCCGGCGGCGCCGCCGCCTGGTCCGGACGCAGGATCGATGGTGGCACGGCACTTCTGGCGGTCTCCTGCGCGTCGCGGCGGTTGTGCCTGGTGCTCGATGGGCGCGGACGGGTCCTCACTTCAAGCGATCCATCTCAGGCAACGGGGACATGGGCCGCGTCGCAGCTCGACGTCACGCGGCGGTGCGCTCCCCGTTCGTGCCCCGGGGCGAGAGCAGGCGGCGCGAGGGCGACCCTCACCGCAGTTGACTGCCCCACGGCCCGGCTCTGCGTGGTCACGGACGATCACGGGGACGTGTTCACGAGCACGGATCCGACTCGGGGCCTGCGCTCGTGGCACGAGGCCAGCCCGACGGCGGACGGACTTGACGGCGTGAGCTGCGCCTCCGTGCGGTTGTGCGTCGCCGTAACGCATGGCCGCCGCGTGATCGTCAGCACGCGACCGACCGCCGGCGCACGAGCTTGGGCATCGCTGCGCGTCTTGCCGGCCGGTTCGTACGGCGCTCCCAACCAGTTCGGCGGCATCTCGTGCCCGACGGCCCATTTCTGCCTCGGGGCGGCCTCGGACGGCTTCGGCGCCGGGCTCTACTCCACGCCCGCACCGACGAGGGCCCGGACATGGTCCACGGCGCGGTTGTTCGCAAGCCCGGAGCCATACACAAACCTGTCGTTCGGCGATGTGGCCTGTGGCACGCCCGACTCGTGCGCGGCCTACACGGTCGACGAGAATGGCCTGGCCGCGTTGTACGTCTCGAGCCACACCACAAGATGGACGGCGGCCAGGTTCCCGGGCAGCGATGCGCTGTCGGCGTTGACCGACATCGCTTGCGCGAGCACCACACTTTGCGTGGCGGTCGACAGCAGCGGCGACGCCGTGGTGGGAACTGCCAGCTGATGCCGGCAAAGGACTCGGCGGCCTTCCAATGAAGGCCGCCTCGATTTTGCAGCTCGCCATCACCGGCCCCGACGCAATCGTCCGCCGCGACCGTGCAGCGACGCGAGTGGCGTGGCTCACTGGTGTGATCTTTGTCGTCGCCGGCCTGGTGAAGTTTGCTTTCCATCACTGGGAGTTGCACGCCTTCCGAAGCTTCGGCCTGCCCTGGCCGTCCGCGCTCGAGATCGTGGCCGGCGTTCTGGAGACCGTTGGAGGAGTGCTCTTGACGCTGCGCCACTATGTCGTGCCCGTCGCTGCGCTGCTCGCGGCCACGATGGCGGTGGCGATCGGATCCTCGGGCATCGGCCACGGTGACGTGATCCCGAGCCTCACCTTGGCTCCCGCGCTCCTGGTCGCGATGCTGTACCTGCTGTTTGTGGCGTGGACGTCGAGGGCGTCGGAACAACCTCGCGTCTAAACCCGCCCGGGGAGCGGATACCAGAACGCTGCCTCGAGATCCGAGCTCAGCGCCTCAGGCGACGTCGATCTGTTCGCGTTCGGCCGCTTTGAGGATCTTCTCGTCGAAGGACGCCACGGCCGACCCCGTGTGCTTCGCGGTCGCGAGGGCAGTAGGCGTCGGAAAGGCTGATCGGATGTCGGCGTCTGAGGCGAGCCGCCTCTACGCCGATCGCCTCATTGGGCTGGTGGACGGTGACCCCAAGCGATGCGATCGCCTCCCAGGCCGTAGCGAGCCGCGCGACCTCTGACGAGGGCGTGATCAGGACTTCCGTGAGGTTCACAACACCCCGCACGACGTTCGCTCCGCAGCCAGCCATCAAGAAAACCCGATGTTTACAGGGATTTCATGAGGGTGAGCGACGAGATTCGAACTCGCGACCGCCGGGACCACAACCCGGAGCTCTACCAACTGAGCTACGCCCACCGTGGAGGCAGTCAGCGTACTACGGCCGGGCTTGAGCGCTGTACTCCGGGTTGGGCAGCATGTTGGTCGCCATCGCCATCCGGTTAGTGAGGTTGTACATCGAGGCGATCTCGGCCACGTCCCAGACCTCCTCGAGCGTCAACCCGACGTCGAGCAGCGACTGCAGGTCGTCGCGGGTGAGCTCCCGGGGGGTCACCGTCAGCTTCTCCGCGTAGGCGCAGATCGCCTGACGGCGGGGGTCGAGTCCGGCTCGGCGCCAGTCGTAGGAAATCCGCTCGCCGACCACCGGGTCCCCGAGCTCCTCGCGCAGCGCGGCGCCGTGCGCGACCGAGCAGTACAGGCAGCCGTTGGCGGCACTGACCACGACGGCAATCATCTCGCGATCGGCGGCGCCCAGCCCTTCGGTCGGCTCGTGAAGCTGGCGGAAGTAGTTGAACCAAGCGCTCAGCCTCTCGGGCCGGAACGAGTAAGCCCGAAATACGTTCGGGACGAAACCGATCCGCTCGCCCGCCTTGGCGAACAGACTCCGGAGGCCGTCGGGTAGCTCGTCCTCGGCGGGCACCGGAAACCACGACCCGGTCTCCGCCTCGCCCTCAGGTAACGCGTCGATCCGGCCGCTTGGACCGACCGCGCTGCTCATGCCGCGACCGCAGGTAGACCGACGCCGATCACCTTCAGCCGGCGAGACAGAGCGGTGAACGCGAACTCGTTCATCGCGTCGCTCGAGTAGCCGAGATACTCATACTGGTCGCCGAGCGAGAACCCCGGCGGGACGAGCACGCCGGCCGCCGACGGCAGGGTCTCGACGAGCTTGTCCTGGATCCGCTGTGCCAGCTCCGGCTGACGGGCCTTCTGCTGCAGGAACCAGGTGCCGTAGGCGACGTGCCGGTGCTCGTCCTGGCTGATCCGGTTGAACGCCTTCAGGTGCCCCGGGAGGATCCCTCGCCGCTCGAGGTTGTCGGTCTGGAAATATTGGCCGGTGAGCGCCAGGGTCCCCTCGATCACCATGTGGTACGTGGTGACGAAGTCGACCTTCAGGCCTACGTCGCGGGGGTCGGCGAGCAGCGCCTCGTGCGCCTCGACCAGATAGCCGTCGAACAGCTTGAAGTAATCAGGCGTCAAGTCCCGTCGTGCCCGCTCGAGCCGATCCTCGAAGCTCCCGTCGTAGTCGAAGACCTCCTCGTACAAGCGGTTGAAGTGCTGCGCGTGCCGCGCCTCGTCGACCTGCTGAGTGAGCAGGAACGCCTCCTCGTCCTTGCTCTCGGCCGCGAGCACGAGCGCCGAGAACTGGTTCGTGACGCGCTCCTCGCCGACGAAGAACGCCGACAGGCCCCACAGCATCTCCTCGCGCAGGTCCTCATCCATCGCTGCCCAGTCCTGGCGGTCCTGGGTGAGGTCGGTCTCGTGTGACGCCCAGTTCTGGCGCTCCCACAATCGATACAGCTCGAGCGGGGTCATCAGCTGTATTTGCTCGCGCCCGCTCAGCTTCGACTCGTCGGTGATCGTCGCCACATCGCCCTGGACCGTGTAGTCGAGCAAGCTGGACATCTACCCCTCCTGTGTGCGAACGCAAGGATCTGAACGGAGTCTATTCCCGGGGCGGTAAGGTCCCGGCATGTCGGCTGACCGGCCCCTCAAAGTTGTGATCGTCGGCGCGGGGGTCGGCGGCATCACCACCGCGATCGAGCTGAAGCACCACGGCTTTGACGACGTGACGATCCTCGAGCGATCCGCAGGACTCGGCGGCACCTGGTTGCACAACACCTATCCCGGCGCTGCGTGTGACGTGCCAAGCCACCTCTACTCATTCTCGTTCGCCACCCGGCGCGACTGGTCGCGGCTTTGCTCACCCCAGCCTGAGATCCTCGACTACCTGAGGGCCGTGGCCGGCGAACATGGAGCCGACCGGATGGTCGTCCCGGAGACGAGTGTCCAGGCGTGCAGCTGGGACGACGCGGACAGTCGCTGGGCGGTCAGCAGCGACGACGGCCGCAGCTGGGAGGCCGACGCGGTCGTGCTCGCCACCGGGCAGCTCCATCAGCCGGCGTACCCGTCGATCGCCGGCCGCGACTCGTTCGCCGGCCACAGCTTCCACTCGGCGCAGTGGGACCACGATTACGACCTGCGCGGAAAGCGCGTGGCGGTAATCGGAACCGGCGCCAGCGCGGTTCAGTTCGTGCCCGAGATCGCCTCCGAGGTGGGACAGCTCTTCGTCTTCCAGCGCACGGGTAACTGGTTCCTTCCGCGCAAGAACCGGCCCTATCCGCAACTGGTCAGGACGGCGATCGAGCACGTCCCCGGGCTGCAGGACTACCGGCGGCGGTTCGTCTACAACTACGGCGAATTCCTCACGCTGATGATCCGACACCCGCGGACGCTCGGCCAGATCGGTCGTGCCCGCTCCGCGTCGTTCATGCGGATGCAGCTGAAAGATCCGCAGGTGCGACGCAAGGCGTGGCCCGACTACACCTTCGGCTGCAAGCGAATCCTGTTCAGCTCGGACTTCCTGCCCGCGTTGCAGCGCCCGAACGTCGAGTTGATCACGGACCCGATCGCCTCGATGTCGGCGGCCGGGATCGTCACCGCCGACGGCTCGACTCGTGAGGTTGACTGCATCATCTACGGCACCGGGTTTCGCACGAACGACTTCATGTTCCCGATGGAGATCACCGGTACGGGCGGAGTCTCCCTCCGCGACCAGTGGGCGGGCGGGGCACACGCGCATCTGGGCATTTGCGTGCCCAACTTCCCATCGCTGTTCATCGTCTACGGGCCGAACACGAACACCTCCGGCGGATCGATCATCACCTACGAAGAGGCGCAGGCCGGCTATATCCGGCAGGCGCTCGAGCAGGTTCGCGCGCGCCGTGCGGCGGCGATCGACGTCCGTCCCGAGGTCGAGGCGCGCACCGATCGAGAGATCCAGGCCGCCTTCGCCGGCACGGCTTGGACGCAGTGCGACTCGTGGTATCGCGATGACCGCGGTCGGATCGTCGCGAACTGGCCCCGGTACATGCGCGAATACGAGCACCGCGTGCGGACCCTGGACCCGTCTGAGTTCACCCTGCTGCCGCTTCCGGACCGCCAGCCGGTCGCCGCGTAGTGTCCGCGGGCCTGGGTAGCTGCCAAAGATGACCAGAGACCACAACCGGCGACGGCTGCTCGGCGCAGCGGCATTCGAAGGAGCCGAGGCGTGATCCGGGTTGCGGTCACCGGCGCCACCGGCACGATCGGCAGTGCGGTGTGCCATGCGCTCGCCGCGCGCGGAGACCACCCAGTCGCGTTGTCGCGCAGCGCGTCGAACGCGAAGCGGAAACTCGGCGACATCGAGGTCCACGAGTGGCCCGACCCGACGAACGGCCCGGCGCCGGCCGGCGCCCTGTCGGGAACCGACGCCGTGATCCACCTGCTCGGCGAGCCGGTAGCCCAGCGGTGGACGGCCGCCGCCAAGCAGCGGATCCGCGACTCCCGGGTGTTGTCCACTCGCAACCTCGTCGCCGCACTCGGCACGATCGCCGAGGATCAACGACCGCACGTGTTGGTCAGCCAATCCGCCACCGGCTTCTACGGCCCCCGGGGCGATGAGATCGTTGACGAGGACGCCTCCGTGGGTGAGGACTTTCTCGCCGGCGTGGTCGAAGAATGGGAGCGCGAGGCGCAGGCGGCAGAGCCGCTGCTCCGTGTCGTGCGCACGCGAACCGGCGTGGTCCTGTCCCCCAGCGGTGGGGCGCTCGCGCAGATGCTGCCCTTCTTCCGTGCCGGTCTCGGCGGTCCCGTGGCGGGCGGACGGCAGTACGTGCCGTGGATCCACCTCGACGATGTCGTCGCCGCGACCCTGCATTGCGTTGACACCCAGGTGTTGACTGGTGCCGCCAACCTCGTCGCCCCCCAGCCGGTGACCAACCGCGAGCTGTCACGGGCCCTTGGGCGCGCGCTGCACCGTCCTGCGGTGCTGCCGGTGCCCGGATTCGCGCTTGCGCTGCTGTACGGCGAGATGGCCGTTATCGTCACGACGGGGCAGCGGGTGATGTCCAAGACGCTGGCAGATTCGGGGTTTCAGTTCTCGTATCCGGAGATCGACGCCGCGCTCGCAGACGTGCTCGGCTCCAACTGAAAGTCGATGTCCGCCCGCGCACACTGCTGAGGAGTTCTAGACTGACGGTTGGTGTCGGGCGAACTGCCCGGCGAACGAGTGCCCGCGTCCGTAGTTGTTGCTCTTGCATCCGCCGCGTTTCGCAGCACACATCTCCCGGAGGGAAAGCATGGCAACTGGAACCGTGAAGTGGTTCAGCGACGACAAGGGTTATGGCTTCATCACGCCCGATGAAGCTGGTAAGGACCTGTTCGTCCATCATTCCGCGATCGAGGGCGGCGGCTTTAGGTCGTTGGCCGAGGGCGCGAAGGTGTCGTACGAGACCGAGCAGGGCCCGAAGGGACCTGCCGCCGCGAACGTTCGCTTGGTGTAGCCGACCGATCTGGACGGTGTGGGTGCGGCCGCCCGCGGTAGCGCCCCACCGCCGCATCTGCGGGCCGCCCCGGTGAGGGCCCGCGGTTGATCTGCTGCGGTGACCATGTCACGCTGGTTGTGAGATCTCACGAGAAAGGACGACACGCATGGCTTCAGGAGGCAAGAAGAAGACGACGTTTGCGAAGCTCGCCCGCGAGCAGAAGCTTCGCGAGCGCAGGCTGGACAAGCAGGCTAAGAAGGATGCGCGCAAGCGGGGGGAGCTGGATCCGACGCGGCTCGGGGAGCTGGATCCGGAGCAGGTCGGGGAGCTGGATCCGGCGCCCCTTCCGGACAGCACACCGGCAGTCGCCGAGCGGTAGTGCGAGCGGCGTCCCTCACCGTCGCGCTGCGGTACGGGCTCGTGGCGGTCGGGATCCTGTAGTCCGCCGATCGCCTCGCACAGCGGCGCGGTGTCGAGAGCCATCGTGCGCCGGGTTGGCGAGTGCTACGGTGAGTCTGCGGGTGGTGTTATCTCCCGCGGGGTTCTTCTGGCCGACGCAGCGAATCTCTCCCGACATGATCTGATCGCGCCGGCGAAAGGAAGAGCGAGGCCAATGAAGAGCTCTCGCGAGCGAGCCGAGGAGAAGCGCGCCGAGAAGCTCGAGTTGGTGCGCGAGCAGGTGAAGGACGGGTCGCTGGTCATCCGCCAGATGACGGTGGAGGAACGGCGCCGTTATCCGCCGCGTCCTGAGCCGGCCAGACGTTCGGCTAGGCGGTGACTTTGCGCGACCGCGACGGCCTGATCGCACGGATCCGCCAGGTTCGCCGAGCGACGGCCGCGGCGGAGGCGACCGACTCAGGAAAGCCCGTCACCTACGTTTCTGACCCGGATCATGTGCGGGCACTCGAGGCTAGGGTCGAGCACTTGGAGGCGCTCGTGCAGGGGCTGCAGGACTCGGTGCACCGAGAGTTTTCGCGGCACGCAAAGCTGATCGTCGAGCTCGAGGCTCGGACTCAGCCCGCGGCGCTCGGGAGGGCGTTGAGCGACGACGCTCGCGACCGCGGACTGTAGTCGCACGGTGACGACGTTCTTCATACCCGGAATCACCGAGGATCAGCGCACCATCGAGCTGGCCTACCGCGAGCTCCGCAAGGGAATCGAACTCGAACTGGGCCGGCCGCCGCGGACTCAGCGAATCTTCAGGCTATGGTCTCGCCGCGGGCACCTCGATTGTGTGACGGAGGTCGGTCGACCCGATCCGTTGCGCGGCGGCACGGTGATCGCAATCTTCGACATGGGACCCCACCAGCCATTCGTGGTCTGCCACCAGCAACAGCCAGGGCGCCGAGAAGGGGTCCGCGAGATCCTGGCCTGCAGTGCGTACTCGGTGTTGGAGTTCGACACGTGAGCTCAGACCTGATAGTTGGCTGGCGCGAGTGTTCCCCGCGGGGGGGCCGTGCGGGTCCGCCGCTGGACGCGGAGCCGTCAGTCGGTGAATGTGCGGTAGTCGCCAATTAGTTCAGGCTGGGCGAATGTGGCCGGCTGCTCGTGGCGACCCTCCGCCCCCGCTACGAAGGCCTTGAACGAGTCCAAGCCCTGCACGCCGGTTGGGCTCCCTTCGTCGGTGTAGAGGTGGAGAAATTGGCGCGAGTCCGGGAGATAGAAGACGGCGTAGCGAAGTCCCTCCGGCCGGGTCTGCGCGAGTTCCTCGAAGACGACCCGCACGAGTGCGGCGTTCTCCTCCTCGCGTCCCGGCTTTACGGCGTAGGTGACGAGTGTGTGGCTCATTCTTGACTCCCTCTTCGTTGCTTGGTTCGTGGTTGGTCTGGTTCAGTCAGGCAGGCTCGGGCAGCGGTTCCGCAGCGCTGGTAGCAGCGACCGCTCTGGCCATCTCGTCCTTGCGGATAAGCAGGAACGTGACCGGGATCGCAAGCAGCGCTATGGCGCCTGCCACCCAGAGGGCGGAGTGAAATCCGCCGGTCAGTGCCGCGCGGACGGTTTCTCCGCCGCGTGCGAGGGCCAAGGAGTGGCTGGCGGCGATGCTCGACGCGATCGCGATCCCGAGCGCCCCGCCGAGCTCCTGAGAGGTATAGATCAACCCGGACGCGAGCCCGGCCTCGTGTTCTGCGACGCCGGCGAGCGCGCCAATCTGGATCGGAATGAACGTGAAGGCGGTTCCCATCCCGACGGCCACCAGGAACGGGCCGAACAGGGCGCCCAGGTAATGACCGTGCACTGGCGCTTGGGCGGCCCAGAAGATGCCGACGCCCAGAACGGTCATTCCGAACGCCATCACCAGCTTCGCGGACACCTTGGTCACCAGGGCTTGGGAGATGCCGGCGAAGAGCATCGAGGCCACGCCCGACGCGGCCCAGGCGAACCCGCCCTGCAGGGCTGAGAAGCCGAGCACCTGCTGCATGTACAGAGTGCCGATGAAGATGAACGAGTAGAAGCTCGCTCCGAGCAGGAAGCCGACCGCGTTCGCTCCTGCGAGCGTCTGCAGACGGAAGATCCGAAGCGGCATCAGCGGCGCCTGGCCCCGGCGCTCGATCGCCAGGAACGCTATGAGCAGAACCACGGCGAGCGCCAGCTCGGCGATCGTCCTGGGGGCACCCCAGCCGACCCGCGGTGCCTGGGCGACTGCGTACGCGAGCAGCACGAGCGCACCGGTCACGGTCACCGCGCCGAGCGGGTCATAACGCCGCTGGGCGGTGTCGACGCGCGTCTCGGGAACCACACGCCGGATCAGGAGCAGCGCGACCGCGCCGACCGGGACGTTCAGCCAGAAGATGTACTGCCAGCCGGCAAACCGCGTCAACAGCCCGCCGAAGACCAGCCCGGCGGTCGCGCCAAAGGCGGCGAGGGCGCCCCAGATACCGAGCGCCTTGTTGCGCTCGGCGCCCTCGGCGAACATGTTCCGAACCGTCGACAGCGCAGCCGGGAGGAACATGGCGGCGCCGAGGCCTTGGGTGGCACGCATCGCGATCAAAACCGATTCGCTGCCGGCGAGCGACGCTCCCAGCGAGGCGGCGGTGAACACGGAGAGTCCGGCCATGATCACGCGGCGGCGGCCAAGTAGATCGGCGGCCCGGCCGCCGAGCAGCAGAAGGCCGCCGTACGCCAGCTCGTAGGCCGTCACGACCCACAAGAGGCTGGTCTGCGAGAAGTGAAGGTCTCGCCCGATGGTGGGCAGGGCCGTGTTGACGATCGTCAGATCCATGACGGTCATGAACGCGGCGACGGCGAGGAGCGAGAACGCTCGCCAACGATGGATAGGTGCAGTCTGGGACATGACACGTCCTCTGAGTCGGAGCTCGCCGCCTCCCGGAGGCGGCCTTACTAACCCGACGCAGCTGGAGCGGCGATTTGGACAGGCCGCTCAGAGCGCCCGCAGGCGCCGTTCGAGCTCGGCCCGCTCGACGGCGTTGGCGCTGAGCCCGATCGCCGTCCCGTAGGCGCGCGCGGCGCTCTCGCGATCACCGGCGCGCTTGAGCAGCTCGGCATGGGCCGCGTACAGCGGCTGGTAGCGCTCGAGTGCCGGATCATGCAGCAGCGGCGAGAGCACCTCGAGGCCCGCTCGGGCGCCGTCGGCAAGACCGACGGCGACGGCGCGGTTGAGCTCGACCACCGCGGTTGGTGTGAGCTTCACCAGCGCGCCGTAGAGGTCCGCGATCTGCTCCCAGTCCGGCGCCTCCTCCATCTGGAGCGCAGTGATCGCCGCCTGCAGCTGGTACTGGCCGGGCCGCCGCAGACGCACGGAGCGCTCGAGCGCCCGACGCCCCTCGCGGATACGCGCTTGATCCCACCGCGAGCGGTCCTGCTCGTCGATCGCGAGGTAGCGGCCGTGCTCGTCCAGGCGCGCGGCGCGCCGGGAGTCATGTAGGAGCATCAGCGCCAACAATCCCCACGCCTCGCCATCGTCGGGCATGAGCTCGCGTAACAGGAGGCCGAGCCGGATCGCCTCGTGGCACAGCTCGTCGCGCACCAGGCGATCCCCCTCGGTGGCGGAGTAGCCCTCGTTGAAGATCAGATACACCACGCGGAGCACCCCGCGCACACGCTCTGGCAGCTCGTCGTCGCGTGGCACCTCGTACGGGATGCGGGCGTCGGCGATCTTCCGCTTGGCCCGCACGATCCGCTTACCCATCGTCGGTTCGGCAACCAAAAACGCGCGCGCGATCTCGCCGGTCGTGAGGCCACCGAACGCGCGCAGGGTCAGTGCCACCCGGGCCGACAGATCCAGAGCGGGGTGGCAGCAGGTGAAGATCAGCCGCAGGCGATCGTCGACGATGGAGCTCTCCTCGATCACGCTCTCGTGCTCCTGCTGGTCGAGGCGTACGAGCTCGGCGAGGCGCTCAGCGCGAGCGGACACCGAGCGGTCGCGGCGCAGGCGATCAATCGCGCGCCTCCGCGCGGTGACCGTGAGCCACGCGCCCGGGTTCGCCGGAACGCCGTCACGTGGCCACGTGGTGAGCGCGGCCGCGTAGGCCTCCTGGACCGCGTCCTCGGCCAGCTGGAATTCGTCCACATGGCGGATCAGAGTCGCCAGCACCGCCGCCCGCTCGTCGCGAAACGCGCGGGCGACTGCATCAGTCGTTGGATCACTCGACCGGCCGGTCACATGACAGGGCGGACCTCGACGTGTCCATACCGGATCAGCGGGATCCGCTTGGCCACGTCCAGGGCCTGATCGAGGTTTTCAGCCTCGACCAAGTAATAGCCGGCAAGCGCCTCCTTGGTGATCGCGAACGGGCCGTCCGTGAGCTCCGTCTCGCCGGAGACCGCGCTGACAGTCGTGGCGGTCGTAGTCGGGTGCAGGCGGCCCGCCGCGGACAGCAGCCCGGCCTCCTCGAGACTCCGGTTCAGTTCCACCCACATCGTCGGGATCTCGGCCTCGCGTTCTGCGAGCTCCTCGCCTTCGACCTCTGTCGCGTACAGCAGGAGCATGTACTGGGACATCATCCCTCCTCTTCGTCTTTGCCCATACGACGCAGCATGCCCGCGCATTTGGACACATCTCGCTAAAGCCACACGATGGAGCGCACCGCCGGAGCCCCAGCCGGCCGATTGCAGGTTCTTCTTGAGCGCCCTCGGCAGGACTCGAACCTGCGACCCACGGCTTAGAAGGCCGTCGCTCTATCCAGCTGAGCTACGAGGGCGGGTTTTAGGAGACTGTAGAGGTGTTTCGGGCGAGAACGGCGGCGTTGGCCCTCGCGGTGGGCATGGTCACGCTGGCCGCGGCTGTCGCATCGGGTGCGACAGCGCGATCGCACCGAGGGCACGTCGTCGAGTGCGACGTTCCGGGGCGGCACAAGACGATCGACCAGCTGTGGCGTCCCGACATGCGGTCCGCGATCTCATACGCACGGTCGCGCAGGGGCGACATCGCCTTCGCGGTGAGAACCGACGATCGATTTTGGGGCTACCGGCCGAACCACGTGGAGTGGTCGGCGAGCGTGGTCAAGGCGATGCTGATGGTTGCCTACCTCGACCAGCCATCGGTCGCGCGCCGGGCGCTGAACGGTTATGACCGCTCGTTGCTGTGGCCGATGATCACCGAGTCGGACAACAACGCCGCCGACCAGGTGTACGTGACGGTCGGACCGGGCGCTCTATATGCGCTCGCGCGCCGGATCGGCCTCGCCTCATTCTCGACCCAGCCCGTCTGGGGCAGGACGACGATCACAGCAAGCGGGCAGACGAAGTTCTTCCTCCACATCGACCGCTACGTGACGCCGCTGCACCGGAGGTACGCGATGCTGTTGTTGAGCTCGATCGTCTCGTACGAGCGGTGGGGGATCGGCCAGGTGGCTCCGAGGGGCTGGACGGTCTACTTCAAGGGAGGCTGGGGGTCAGGCACCGGCCTGCTCGATCATCAGGTGGCCCTGATCAAGCGCGGCTGCGCGCGCGTCTCGATCGCGGTGCTGTCGATGTACGACGGCTCGCACGCGTATGGGAAGGCGACCTTACGCGGGATCTTCGAACGGCTGCTCCACCGCTTCCCGGTGATCCGGACCCATCACGGACGCCGATCAGATTGACATCCGCGACGGACCTCGACATAGGATCCGCGAGGTGAGCTCACCGCTGCTCGTCGACGAGCCGGCGCCACACGTCCGCCGGCTGACGCTCAACCGCCCCGAGCGAGCTCAACACGATCACGTCTGAGCTGTGCGAGGCGCTGCACGCGACATTGCATGAAGCCGGCAGCGACCGATCCTGCCGGGCAGTGATCGTGACCGGCGCCGGACGCGCTTTCTCAGCCGGGCTCGATCTCGCCGGCTACGGCGCCGCACCTGGCAACGACGGGAGCGATCAGTCGCGCGACCGGCTCGCCAACCAGCAGCACATGTCAACGCTCATCCTGGGCCTGCGGATGCTGCCCCAGCCGGTGATCGCTGCGGTCAACGGCCCCGCCGCCGGGTTCGGCCTGGCACTCGCCCTCGGCTCGGACATCCGGTACGCGAGCCGGGACGCCGTGTTCCGCGCGGCGTTCATCAACATCGGGGTGTCGAACTGCGACATGGGCACGAGCTGGCTGCTGCCGCGCCTGATCGGTGCGTCGCGCTCACACGAGCTGATGTTGACGGGCCGCCGGGTCAGCGCCGACGAGGCACTCGAGATCGGGCTTGTGGCCGACGTCGTCGAAGCCGAGCGGCTGGCCGAGCGCGCGCTCGAAGGCGCGATACAGATCGCCGCGCTGGCGCCGTGGGGCGTGCGGCTGACGAAGCGCGGGATGTGGATGGCGCTCGAGATCCCATCCGAGCAGGCGGCGGTCGAGTTCGAGGACCGACAGCAGATCATGAGCACGTTCGGGGCCGCGCCGCCCGAGGCGGTGGCCGCGTTTCTGGAGAAGCGAGCGGCGGAGTTCGCGGACTAAAAGGCAGATGACCGATCTCTTCGACATCGGCGGCAAGACGGCGCTCGTGACCGGCGGCTCGCGCGGGATCGGCGCGATGATCGCCCGCGGGCTGCTCGAAGCCGGCGCGAGCGTGGTGATCGCCTCACGCAAGGAGGCGGACCTGCGCTCCACGGCGGACCAGCTCTCGTCGATCGGTGACGTGACGGCGATCCCCGCGGACCTTTCTGCGCCAGACGGCGCGGCGGCTCTGGCGGCAGCGGTCAGCCAGCGGTACCCGGCGCTCAACATCCTCGTCAACAACGCCGGGGCGACCTGGGGCGCGCCGCTCGAGGAGTTCCCCCAGTCCGGATGGGATCGCGTGATCGGGACAAACGTAGAGGGAATCTTCCATCTGACGGCGGGCCTGCTGCCCGCGTTGCGGGCTGCTGCGAGTGCCGAGGATCCGGCGCGTGTGATCAACATTGGCTCGATCGACGGCCTCCGCCCCTCCGGCATGGACAACTACAGCTACACGGCGAGCAAGGCCGCGGTCCACATGCTGACCCGGCACCTCGCGAAGAAGCTCGCCGCCGAACAGATCACCGTCAACGCGATCGCTCCCGGCCCATTCGAGTCAAAGATGATGGCGTGGGTGCTCGACAATCCGGATGCGCGGACGGCGGTCGAGCAGTCGGTGCCGCTCGGTCGGATCGGCCGCCCGGATGACGCGGCGGGTCTCGTCCAGTTCCTCGCCTCGCGAGCCGGCTCGTACCTGACCGGCGCAGTAATCCCGCTCGACGGCGGACTCACAGGTTGCGGCTGACAATCGGGGCGCCCGGATTTGAACCGGGGACCTCCTGCTCCCAAAGCAGGCGCGCTGCCAGGCTGCGCCACGCCCCGAAGTTCGCAGAGTCTAGCCGCCGGTCATCTGGATCCAAGGAATCCGCGGGCCAGCGGGGCGTTGAGACCACGCCCGACCGGAGTTATTCTCCGCCGTTCAGACAGGTGCAGCTCAAACGCCCAGGAAAGCTCCGCGCAGAGGGAGAGGAAGCATGATCAGACGCGTTGTCCCGTTGGCCACGGCAGCGTCGGCGATCGCGGCCGTCGCGCTCGCCACTGGCGCGACTGCCGCCGCTGCGACCGGCCCGTACGTCTCGCTCGGGGATTCCTACACGTCGGCCCCGATCGTCCCGACCCCCACCGGCAACCCGATCCTGTGCGGCCGCTCGACCAACAATTACCCGTCCGACGTCGCCCGGGCGATTAGCCCGCAGACCTTCACCGATGTGAGCTGCGGCGGCGCCACGACCAACGATATGACCCAGGCCCAGAATCTCTACGGCCTGCAGACCAACCCGCCCCAGTTCAACGCGTTGAGCTCCAGCGATGGCCTCGTCACGGAAGGTATCGGCGGCAATGACGCCGGGCTTATCGGGATCGCCGAGACGTGCGCCGAGATTGATGTCACCCACCCCACCGGGACTGCCTGCAAGAACCACTACACCGCGGGTGGAAGCGATCCGAACGTGGCCGCGATCAACGCCACCGGCCCCAAGGTCGCGGCCGTGCTGCAGGGCATCCACAGTAAGGCACCGAACGCCAGGGTCCTGCTCGTCGGCTATCCCGACGGCCTGCCGGTGAACGGCACCAGCTGCTGGCCACTCGTGCCGCTGAGCTCCGGGGACATCAAGTACTTCAATTCGCTCGAACAGCAGCTCAACACCGTCCTGACCCAGGAGGCACAGGCCAACAACGCGGCGTTCGTCGACACGTGGAACTCCAGCATCGGGCACGACGCGTGCAAGCCGCCGGGCGTGGCCTGGGTCAACGGGATCGTGCCCAACTCGGTCGCATTCCCGCTTCACCCGAACCAGATGGGCGAGCGGAACATGGCAAACCAGGTGCTCGCGGTCTTGGGATAGAGCTCTGCTGGCAGGCTCGCGGACGCTCGGCGTCGCGTGGAAACGAGGCGACGGAAGACCGCGGCGCCTAGTAGCGTCCGCCGCCGAGATGGCCGAGATCCAGCCGTTCAAAGCGCTGCGCTATGACCCGGAAAAGACGGGCGGACTGCAGGACGTGGTTTCCCCTCCGTACGACGTGATCGACGCCGAGCAGCGGGCCGCGCTCGTCGAAAAGTCGCCGTACAACGTCGTCGAGATCGACCTGCCCCAAGGCGACGATCCGTACGAGCACGCGCGCCAGCAGTTCGACGCCTGGCGCGCAGAGGGCGTGATCGTCGAAGACGACGAGCCGGCGCTGTGGGTGCTCGCACAGGACTACGTCGGACCGGACGGGAAGCCGCGGACGCGCACCGGCTTTCTCGCGCGCGTGCGCGTAACTGAGTACGGGCCCGGCACGATCCGGCCTCACGAACGGACGCACCCGGGACCGCGGGAGGACCGGCTGCGGCTGACCCGGGCCACCAAGGCGAATCTGAGCCCGATCTTCTCCTTGTACTCAGATGAGAGCGGCACTGCGACCGAGGCGCTCCACCAGGCGACGAACGGGGCGCCGTACGCGGAGACCACGGATCAAGACGGGACGCACAACCGGCTCTGGCGGCTCGCCGATCCCCGGCTGATCGAGACGATCCAAGCAGCGGTCGGAGAGCGGGAGCTGCTGATCGCCGACGGACACCACCGCTACGAGACCGCCCGCGTCTATGCAGAAGAGGTGGGCGGCGAGGGCCCGCACAACTATGTCCTGATGTGCCTGGTCGCCCTCCAGGATCCGGGCCTGACCGTGTTTCCGACTCACCGGCTGGTCAAGGGGCTCCAGGCCGCGCAGCACGAGAAACTGGCAGACACGATCCGGGAGGACTTCGAGGTCGAGCGGCTCGACGACAAGAACGAGCTCGCTCCCCCTGAGAACGACAAGCTCTGCATCGGGTACATCGATGCCCACTTCAAGCGGCCGTTCATGCTGACCTTGAAGGACCAGCGGATAGCCGACGACGCACTGCCGAGCCACGCCGAGCCGTACCGCCACCTCGACACGGCCGTGCTCGAGGCGCTAATCCTCAAGGGCGCGCTCGAGATGACCGACGACACGATCGACCACCTCGACGGGCTCGGGTACGCGCGCGACTTCGGGCAGGCGCTGGCGCTGATCGAAGCGGGCACGTACGACGCGGCGTTCTTCATGGCACCGACGCCGGTCACGAGGATCCAGGCGGTCGCGGCGGCCGGCGAGAACATGCCGCCGAAATCGACCTACTTCTATCCGAAGGTGCCAACCGGCCTCGTCTTCAATCCGCTCGACGGAGGGGAGCGATGAAGGCCACGGCCCGCCGGCAGCGTTCCAACGGCTACGTCCACGCGGTCCGGATCGGCGACCACGAGCTGACCATCGACGAGCCCTCAGAGCAGGGCGGCGACGATCAGGGGCCGAACCCGCAGGAATTGCTCGCTGCCTCGCTGGCCGGCTGCACCGCGATTACGATCGAGATGTACGCCCAACGCAAGGGCTGGGACCTCTCCGAGCTCGAAGTCGAGGCCGAGTACGAGCCCGCCGACAAGGGCGCACCGACAAGGTTCAGGCTGACGATCAAGCTCCCCGCGGGCCTCAGCGACGAGCAGATCGAGCGGCTCAGCGTGATTGCCGCCAAGTGCCCGGTCCACCGGACCCTCGATGGCGACGTCCGCTTCGAGGAGAGGATCGAGGCGCTTCCGTCGACGTCGAACTAGTCGACGACCTTCACCCCGGCCGAGCGCATCTCCGCCACCGCCCGCTCGCCGTCCCCCTCCTCCACATCCACCGCTCGTGTTGCCGAGCGGTGCAAGACGACATCAAAGCCGGCCCGGCGGGCAGCCAGCACCGTCGCGCGGACGCAGTAGTCGAGTGCCAGCCCGGCCACGTGGACGGTGTCGACGCCCCGCGAGCGCAGCAGCTCGTCCAATCCGGTGTCCTCGAAGGCCGAGTAACCATCGGCCTCGCGCGACCGCCCCTTATCCACGATCACGTCGATCAGTTGCCGCTCGACTCCCGGCGCCAGCTGCGCTCCCTCGGAGTCCGCGACGCAGTGGCTCGGCCAGATGCCGCCCTGCTCGGCAAACGAACCGTGATCCGCCGGGTGCCAGTCACGGCTCGCCACGACGAGCTCGCACGTGGACGCGAGCCTATTGACCACTTCGATCACCTCATCGCCGTGCGGTACGGCCAGCCTGCCACCCGGAGTGAAGTCGTTCTGTACGTCGACGATGATCAGCGCGTCCACCGTTGCTCAAATAGTGACGGACCGTATAGTCGAGGCGCATGGGGCTCCAGACGGCCGCGTTGCGAGACGAGCTACAGCGAGTCCTGCTGCCCGCGCAGGAGGCGATCGCCCTGGACATCCGCGGCCAGACGGACGCCGGCGTGCTCGTGCCGCTGTACCTCAATGGCGGTCAGCCCCACGTTGTGTTCACCCGGCGGCGGGAGGACATGCGTCGCCATCCGGGTGAAATCTCATTCCCAGGCGGACGGAAGGACCCTCAAGATGCCGACCTGCTCGAGACCGCGCTGAGGGAGGCCGAGGAGGAGATTGGGCTGCCCCGCGCGGATGTCGAGGTGCTCGGCGCGCTGCAGCCGGTCCCGACAGTGGCCACGGGCTACGCGGTGTATCCGTTCGTGGGTCTGATCGAGGCCGGCCACGAATGGGAGCTCAGCCCGCGCGAAGTCGCCGAGCTGATCGAACTGTCCCTCACCGAACTGGATCACGGCTACGGCCGGCGCAGGCTCGTCCGCCGCGGTCTGCCGATCCGCACCGACACGTACCTCGTCGGCGACCACCTGATCTGGGGGGCGACGGCCCGAATCCTCGGTGACCTGTTGGACCGCCTCAAGGCGGCCCAAGCCAGCACGAATGACCTGCGTTGGCGCGAATCCTGATCATCGGGTGCGGGTGTCGCGGGCGAGCGCTGGCGAGTTTGCTGATCGAACGGGGGCACGCCGTGCGGGGAACGACCCGGCGAGAAGACCAGCTGCCGGCGATCGAGCGGACGGGCGCCGAGGCCGTCCTCGCTGACCCAGATCGTGTGGCCACGCTGGCGCCGGCGCTGGCCAATGTCGGCGTCGTCGTGTTCCTCCTCGGCTCGGCGCAAGGGACGAAGGAGCAGCTCGAGGCGCTGCACGGCCCCCGTCTCCAGATGCTGCTCACGCGCGTGCTCGACAGCCCGGCACGGGCCTTCGTCTACGAGTCAGGCTCGGCGGCTGTAGTCACCCGGGGCGCAGAGCTCGTAACGACGTTCTGCGAGCGCTCACACATCCCGTCTCGCATCGTGAGCGCAGCCGATCCTGGCCTGTGGGCGGACGCGGTCGAAGCGTTACTCGCCTGAGCCCGATCCGCCGAACTCTCGCTTGACATCCTCGCGGGTGCGCTCGGGCAGTCCCCGGGCACGTCGGCGGGCGTTCGTCGCCTCGAGCAGCTCGTCGAGCTCACGCTCCGCCAGCATGGCCTCCCGTCGCTGGTTCTGCTCGTGGAGATCGCGGCTGACCCGCATCTCGACCTCTTCGAGGCTCACCTCGCGTTCACCACGCGCGCGCCGCCGCGCGTTGTGCGCCGCGAGCATCTGGTCGAGGTCCTCGGCTTCGAGCTCCTCGCGCCGCTCGGAGATCTCACGAGCGGATCGCAGGCCGAGGGCTTCGGTACCGGACCCCGGAGCGAACTTCCCCAGCAGCACGATGCCGAGCAGCACGGCGACGATGAAACCGAGTATCACGAGGACGAACGGATCCACACGCGCAGTCTAGATGCGACTCCGCAACTCTGTGCACCACTTCGTGTTTTGAGAGGCGTCTAACCGTCGCCGCTCGCCACGGCCGGGGCGCGAGCGGAAGTCACTTCGATGGGAAAGGAGCATCATGCGCCTGCGCTTTGCCGTGCTCGCGTTGCTGTCGAGCGCGCTCGTATCGATTGCCGGACCGGCCGGGGCTCTCGCTCACGGCCCTCGCCACAACCACGGCGTAACCATCGCCGTCACACCCGACCCGATTCTCTCCGGAGAGGGTGTCCTTATCTATGGACAACTGAACGGCTCGAACCATTCGGGCCAGACCATCTACCTGTACCACCGAGTCGCTCCTTCACACAGGTTCACCTTGATCGGGACGACGAAGACCCTGGCGAACGGGTTCTATGAGTTCACCCGCGTCGAGGGCGTCGTCACTACGAATCGCAGTTGGTTCGTCAGGGTTCCCGCCCTCCCCGGCCACATCCACAGCCGCACGGTGCACGAGCAGGTCGCGGCGCTGGTGTCGCTGACTGTGAGCACGCCGCTCCCGACGACTAACGGCTTCGACACGAACCATCCGGTCGCCTTCACCGGGCACGTGTCGCCGAACCACGCCGGCGAGCGGGTGCTCCTACAGGTCCAGAACAGCACCACTGGCGGCGATGACTGGAAGACTCTGAACAGCGGCCGACTCGGACCCGGGTCGAACTATGACCTCCGCTACCGGTTCCGCGTGGCCGGTGCCTACAACGTACGAGTCAAGTTTGGCGGCGACAACCGGAACATCGCCGGCGTCTCGGACACGAGTTCCGTCGTCGTGCAGCAGACCGAGGCGCGTGATTTCACCATCAACACCAATGCGCCGATCATCAACGACGGTTCCTCGGCCGAGATCAGCGGCACCCTGTACCTACCGGGTACGACGACGCCGGATCCGAGCGTGAGCGTGACCCTGTGGGCGCGCCCCGTGAACTCGCAGCAATGGCACACCGTCGGCAATCCCGACGTCACGAGCTCGACCGGCGCCTACATGTTCACTGTGAATCCGAGCAGCAACACCCTCTACCAAGTGAGGACCACCTTCACTCCGCCTACGCGTCGTGACACCGCGGTCCTGTACGAGGGCGTGCGCGACGTCGTCTCGATCAGCGAGAGTTCGAGCAGCTCGGTGGTCGGGGGCTCAGTCACCTTCCAGGGCACGGTGTCGCCTGACAAGGCGGGCCACGTGATCTACCTGGAGCGGCTGGGCGCTGACGGCGACTTCCACATCGTGGGGATCGGAGTCGTCCAGCACGACTCGACCTACTCGTTCAAGTGGAAGTTCGGCACGCCGGGCACGAAGGTATTCCGCGCTCGCATCTCGGGCGGCCCCGAGAACGTCGGCGGTGCTTCGGCGCCGGAGACGGTCAACGTGGCGCTGCCGCCCGTGACCACCCTACCGCCCGGTTCTTAGCCGGCGACGAGGTACTCCCGACCCGGCCCCCCGTCGCACACCGCGGCGGGGGGCCATCGGCCATCGGCGGTCAAGCCGCCACGGCCCAGAGCCGCCACTCGCCAGGGACTCCCTTCAGCTCCTGTTCACCTCGGTCCTCGAAGGCGATTCCCGACCCCACGACCAGATCCTTCACGGTTCCGGAGACCAGCACCTCCCCCCCTCTCGCCAGTCCGCCGACGCGCGCGCCGATGTGGACCGCGATCCCGCCGACGTCATCCCCGATCACCTCGATCTCGCCGGTGTGAAGTCCCGTGCGGACCTCGATCCCGTACCGCTCATCAGCCATCTCGCGCAGAGCGGTCGCGCAACGGATCGCTCGGGCTGGCCCATCGAAGGTGGCCAGGAAGCCATCCCCCATCGTCTTTATCGCGCGCCCGCGGAACCGTTGCAGCTCGCGCCCGACGGCGCCTTCCAACGACTCGAGCAGGTCGCGCCAGCGGCGATCGCCCATCTCCGCGGCGTGACGGGTCGAGTCGACGATGTCGGCGAACATCACGGTCGCCAGGATTCGATCGGGATCGGGCGCGTGCCGCATTCCCGTGAAGAACTCCTCGATCTCGTCGAGCTCCGCATCGGTCCCTGAGCCCGAGCCGAACCCGAGCGTCTCCTCGCCGGGCAGCTCGACGAGCCGCGCGCCGGGGATGTGGTCCACCAGGTACCTCGAATGGCGGATATCGATGAACTTGTCCGCGGGACGGTGCAGCACCAGGGTGGGCGCCTGGATCGACGGCAGCACGGCGCGGACGTCGACCTCGCCGTTCATCTGCATCAGCTTGCCGGCCATCCCGGGACTCGCGGCCAGCCGCTGGAGCTTCGCATACCAATCCCGCAGACGCGCGTCGGCGTTCGGCGACAGCGCGGCCAGGGTACTACCGTCGCCCCACCCCTCGACGCCCTGGCGCACGTACTCCTCGCGGTCCTCAGCGCGCAGCGCCCAGTCGTAGTCTGGCGCCCAGGACATCCTCGGCTGTGCCTCGTAGAGCGCCAGCGCGGTGGTGCGCTCGGGGTGGGTCGCGGCGAACAGGAGCGCCATCGCGCCGCCTTCGAGCAGCGCGAACACTGCCGCCTGCTCGGACCCGGCCGCGTCCATCACGGCAACGACGTCGTCCATCTGCTCCTCGAGGGTCGGCGCGTTCGGCACTGGATCCGACAGGCCCGATCCTCGGCGGTCGAACATGATCAGGCGCGAGAACGAGGCAAGCCGGCGGAAGTAACGCGCGACCCGCGGCTCGTCCCAGTTGTGCTCGACCTGCGAGATCCAGCTCGGCACGTACACGAGGTCGATCGGGCCGTCGCCGACCACCTGGTAGGCGATATGCAGATCGCCGCTGCGCGCGTATCGGGTCTGCGGTGCCACGTCAGCCCGCAGCCTACCCATACGCGGTAGCGTGCCCGGCCATGGACTTCGAACTGACCGACGAGCAACGTCTCATTCGTGAAACGGCTCGTAACTTCACCGATAACGAGATCGTCGAGCGCGCGCGTGACAACGATCGCAACGAGCATTTCGACCTGGATCTCGTCGAGAAGATCGCGGCGCAGGGCTACCTCGGCGCGATCGTTCCCCGCGAATACGGCGGCGCCGGACTCGACTACCTCACCTACGGACTTGTCGTCGAGGAGATCGGCCGCGGCTGCAGCGCCATGCGCACGGTCATCAGCGTGCAGACCAGCCTCGTCTGCAGCGCAATCCTCAAGTGGGGCACCGAAGAGCAGAAGCAGCACTACCTGCCGAAGCTGACCTCAGGGGAGTGGCTGGGCTGCTTCGGGCTCACCGAGCCCGACACCGGCTCGGACGCAGCGAACCAGAAGACCCGGGCCAAGAAGACTGACGACGGGTGGGTGATCAACGGCTCGAAGATGTTTATCTCTCTCGGCAACCACGCCAAGGTCGCGCTGATCTTCGCCCAGACCGACCCTGAGAAGAAGCACCGCGGTGTCGCCTGCTTCCTCGTGGACACCGACCAGCCCGGCTTCCAGCCACAGGAGATCCATCACAAGCTGGGGCTGCGCGGCTCGGACACCGCCTCCATCGGCCTCGACGACGTGCACGCGACCGACGAGCAGATGCTCGGTGAGATCGGCGATGGGTTCAAGATCGCGATGACGTCGCTCGACTCGGGCCGGTACAGCGTCGCCGCCGGGTGCGTGGGAATCTGTCAGGGGTGCGTCGACGCCTCGGTCAAGTACGCCACCGAGCGCGAACAGTTCGGCCGCCCGATCGCCAGCTTCCAGCTTGTCCAGCAGATGCTCGCGAACATGAAGGTGGACACTGACGCCGCACGGATGCTCGTGTGGCGCGCCGGGTATCTGAAAGACGCGGGCCAGCCGAACACGACAGAGACCTCGATCGCCAAGTACTTCGCAACCGAAGCTGCGGTGCGGACGGCGAACACTGCGATCCAGGTTCACGGTGGCTCGGGCTACGTCGATGACTACCCCGTCGAGCGCTACTTCCGTGACGTCCGCGTGACCACCCTGTACGAGGGCACCAGCCAGATCCAGCAGCTGATCATCGGCCGCGCGCTGACCGGGATCAACGCGCTCGTCCCGAGCTAGCCCGGCGGTGGCCGAACCGCCAAAGACGATCGGCGTGATCGGTGCCGGCACGATGGGCGCCGGGATCGCGCAGCTTGCCTGCCTCCAAGCCGGCGCGACCACACTGCTCCACGACCCGATCCCCGACGCGCTCGAGCGCGGCACAAACGCGATCCGCGGCCAGCTCGCCAAGGGCGCCACCAGAGGTCGATGGTCGGAGGAGCAGGCAAAGCAGGCCGACCACCGGCTGACGCCGGTGGCTGACATCGGCGAGCTCAAAGCCGCCGAGCTCGTGATCGAGGCGGCGCCGGAGTCGCTGGAGCTCAAGCAAAGCCTGTTCGCGCAGCTCGAGGACGGCATCGTCGACGACACGACCGTGCTCGCGACGAACACGTCGTCGCTGCTCGTAACGGCGGTGGCGTCGAACCTCGCGCACCCCGATCGTGTCGTCGGCATGCACTTCTTCAATCCACCGCCGTTGATGGCGCTGCTCGAGGTCGTCGCGGGTGCCGAGTCCTCAGAGCGGGCCCTGGCGAGCGCCCGCGCCGCCGGCGAGGCGATGGGCAAGCGTGTGATCGACGCCGTCGATGGTCCTGGCTTTCTCGTCAACCGCTGCAACCGGCCGTGGGGCGTCGAGGCGCTGAAGCTGCTGAGCGAGCGGATCGCCCCGCTCGAGACGATCGACCGGATCGTGCGCCAAGGCGGCGGTTTCAGGATGGGCCCGTTTGAGCTGATGGACCTGGTCGGCGTCGACGTCGGGCTCGCGGTCTCGAGCTCGATTTTATGAGCAGAGCTTCGGCGAGCCCCGTTGGCAGCCTTCGCCGATCACGGTCAAGACGGTCGCGGCCGGACGGCTCGGGCGCAAGTCAAAGCGCGGCTACTACGACTACCGCCAGGGCACCGACGCCTACCGGCCCCCGGACCCGGATCCCCCGACCTCCGAGCCGGGCGACGGGGTGATCGTGATCGCGGGTGACACCCCGCTGGCCGCGGAGCTCGAGGCCGCCGCAGCGCAAGCCGGCTGGACCGCGATCACTCCGATTGAGGCGCCCGACGCCGAGGCTCCGTTCCTGATCGTCGACGCCAGCCTCGGAGAGGATGTCGGCCCTCCGCTCCAGGGCGGACCGCAGGCAATTCTCACCGCGGCGGGCTCGCTCGCGTCGCTCGACCCGGGCGGTACCGCGGTCGGCTTCCATGCGCTCCCCCCGTTGAACGCCACCCAGCTGATCGAGCTGACCCGGGGGCCTGGGACGGCAACGTCCGCGGCGACCGCGGCCGAGCGCTTCTTCGCGAGTCTCGGCAAGCACGTCGTGTACGTGGAGGACGCACCGGGCCTGGTCCTGGGCCGGATCGTCTGCCAGATCATCAACGAGTGCGCATTTGCGCTCGGCGAGGGCATCGGCAGCCCGACCGATATCGACACCGGGATGGTCTATGGCATGAACCACCCGCGCGGACCGCTCGGATGGGCGGATGAGATCGGGATCGACCACGTGCTCGCCGTGCTCGACGCGCTGTATGAGGAGCGTCGCGAGGAGCGCTACCGTCTGGCGCCTGCCCTCCGGAACCTGGCGCTGGCCGGCCGGCTCGGCCGCCAGAGCGGCGAGGGCTTCTTCAGCTACGACTCCTGATGCGCGCCGTCACCTTCCAAGCTCCCTACGAAGTCAGAGTCGACGAGGTTCGCGATCCGGAGCTGGGTGCTCGCGACGAGGCGATCGTGGAAATTGCCGCCAGCGGCGTCTGCGGCTCGGACCTCCACATCTACCACGGACGGGTGAAGATCGAGCCAGGGTTCACGATCGGCCACGAATTCGTCGGCACGGTCCTCGCAGCCGGTGAGGACGTCACGCGGGTGAGGACAGGCGACCGGGTGCTGGGGTGCTTTCACTCGGCCTGCGGCACGTGCTTCTACTGCCTCAAGGGCGTCTACCAGAAGTGCGACATCGCTCGCGTGTTCGGCCACGGCGAGCTGCTCGGGAACCTGCCTGGAACCCAGGCCGAGCGGGCGCTGGTGCCGAACGCCAACCTGACCCTGCGCAAGGTTCCAGAGGCGATCCCGGACGACGTCGCGCTGTTCGCGGGCGATGTAATGGGAACCGCGTACCACGCCGTCGATGACGGCGGTGTCAAGCCCGGGGACACGGTGGCGGTGCTCGGGCTGGGTCCGGTTGGGCTGTGCGCCGTCCAGGTCGCCAAGGCCGCCGGCGCGGCCCAGGTGCTGGCGATCGACAGCGTCGAGCAGCGGCTCGAAATGGCGGCTTCGTTCGGCGCGACCCCCGTCCACCTCACCGAGGAGGATCCGCGCAAGCGGGCGCAGCAGCTGACCGAGAAGCGCGGGGTCGACGTCGCGATCGACGCGGTCGGTCATCCCGACGCGCTGGACCTCGCGATCCGGATCGCGCGCAAGGCCGGCACCGTGGTAGCGATCGGGGTGTATGCCGAGCCCTGCCAGGTTCACATGGGCCTCGTATGGATCAAGAGTCTGACCGTGAAGAGCGGGCAGGCGAACGTGATCGGGCACGTCGACCCCGTGCTCGAGATGCTCGCTGCCGGCGCGCTCGATCCGAGCCCGCTGGTGACGCACCACATGCCGCTCGACGACGCGAGCACCGCATACGAGGTCTACGATCGACGCGAGGCCCTGAAGATCGTCTTGACGCCCTGACTAGGAAAGGCACACCCATGTCGACCACCGCGCTCCCCGATCAGCTGTCCGAACCAGCCCGCGAGTTCGCCTCCCAGACCCAGCGGTTGCTGATCGACGGCGAACGGGTCGAAGCCGCCGACGGCCGAACTTTCGAGACGGTCGATCCCGCGACCGGAGAGCCGATCACAACCGTCGCTCAGGGCGGGGCACAGGACGTCGACAGGGCCGTCAACGCGGCTCGCCGCGCCTTCGAAGACGGGCCCTGGCGGAAGGCGAGCGCCGCCCAGCGTGGGCGGCTGCTGATCGCGCTGGCGGAGCTGATCGAGGCCAACGCCGACGAGCTCGCCGAGCTCGAATCGCTGGACAACGGCAAGCCGGTGAAGCTAGCCAAGATCGTCGACGTCAACGGCACGGTCGCCCACTTCAGGCATTTCGCCGGGTGGCCTGAGCGCACCTTTGGTGAAGTCGTCCCCGTCCAGCAGCCAGACATGCTCTGTTATACGCGCAAGGAACCGGTCGGCGTCGCCGGGCAGATCATCCCGTGGAACTTCCCGATGCTGATGGCGGCATGGAAGCTCGCCCCCGCCCTCGCCGCCGGTTGCACGGTCGTGCTCA
Source organism: uncultured Solirubrobacterales bacterium (assembly GCA_963794825.1). Lineage (GTDB taxonomy): Bacteria > Actinomycetota > Thermoleophilia > Solirubrobacterales > Solirubrobacteraceae > Palsa-465. Next base: position 149,045 of record CAWCFB010000001.1, on the reverse strand, counting down.
AGCCGGCCGAGCAGACCCCACTGACGGCGCTGCGGATCGGCGAGCTTGCGCTCGAAGCCGGGATCCCGCCGGGCGTGGTCAACGTCGTCACCGGAGACGGCGAGACCGGAGCCGCGCTGGTCGAGCATGAGGACGTCGACAAGCTCGCATTTACGGGCTCCACGGAGGTCGGGCGCCTGATCGGCGAGAAGGCCGGCCGCGCGCTCAAGCGCGTGACGCTGGAGCTCGGCGGCAAGTCGCCGAATATCATCCTGCCCGACGCCGACCTCGACCAGGCGATCGCCGGCTCATTCCAGGCGCTGTACTTCAACACCGGTCAGGCGTGCAACGCCGGCAGCCGACTGTTCGTCCACTCTGACCAGTTCGACCAGGTTGTCTCCGGGCTGGCCGAGCGCGCCGGCAAGACGCGCGTCGGGCCGGGCCTCGATCCGAGCACCCAGCTCGGGCCCGTCGTCTCCAAGGAGCAGCACGAGCGCGTGCTCTCGTACATCGAGTCGGGACGGGCCGAGGGCGCGGAGCTCGTGACCGGCGGCGGCGGCGCACCCGGCGACGGCGGCTACTTCATCGAACCGACGCTGTTCACCGCCACGAGCGATGAACTCAAGATCGCGCGCGAGGAGATCTTCGGTCCGGTCCTCGTTGCGATGCCATACGAGTCGCTCGAGGAGGTCGCGGCGCGCGCGAACGACACCGACTACGGACTTGCCGCCGGCGTATGGACCCGTGACGTCGGCCAGGCGCACAAGCTTGCCGCACTGCTGCGGGCCGGCTCGGTGTACGTCAACTGCTGGGGCATGTCCGACGCCGGGGCGCCGTTCGGCGGCTTCAAGGCCTCGGGCGTGGGCCGCGAGCATGGTCGCGAGGGTCTCGAGGCCTATCTCGAGACCAAGACCGTGTGGACAAGCCTCGCCTAGACGGCTGTTCGATCCAGACCGCCTTCGAATCTCCATAACCAGGAGCTGACCCGATGCACGGTGCGTGTTCCCTGCACGCACGCACCGGGCCTTCAGCCTCCTCGCGCTTGCCGTCGTCTCGCTGCTGCTGGCAGCGGTACCGGCCGCCGCGCAGCGCGTGCGCCATCACCCGAAACGCCACCAACTCAAACACCACCATCACGCCACCGCAGCCACTCCGGTCGCCACCAGCGTGGCGCCAACTGGGCCGTGCGCGAACGCCACCACGCCTGCACTCGGCGCTCCCGTGCAGGAGATGCGCACCGCAGTCGTGTGCCTGGTCAACCAGCAGCGCGCGAAATTCAAGCTGCCGGCGCTGACGGTGTCCTCGCAGCTCGACCAGTCGGCACAGAACTGGACCAACCTGATGGTGGTCCAGGACATCTTCACCCACGGCACCGACTTTTGGAGCCGAATCTCAGCCGCCGGCTACGACTGGTCGAACGTCGGGGAGAACATCGCCACGGGCTTCTCAACGCCGCAATCGGTCGTGACCGCCTGGATGGCGAGCGCCGACCACTGTCAGAACATTCTCAGTCCGGTCTACGCCGACGTCGGCACCGGCGTCAACCCGAATCCGGTTCTCGCGGCGGCCGGCGGCGACTCGACCTGGACCCAGGACTTCGGGCTGCTGATGACCGCCGATCAGCCATCGAACAATCTCGGGCCCGCCAGTGGCTGCCCGTACACGAGCTGAGCCGCTAGCGCGCCGCGGCCTGCTCGGCCAATTCGTCAGCCGCTAAAGGGCCGGTATCACGCAGGTACCACTCGGCGTCGAGCGCGGCCTGACACCCCGACCCGGCGGCGGTGATCGCCTGCCGGTAGGTGTGGTCGACGAGATCGCCCGCGGCGAATACGCCCGGAAGGTTCGTCAGTGTCGAGCGCCCCTTGGTTACCACGTACCCGTTCTCGTCGAGCTCGATCAGGCCCGCCACGAGCTGTGATTGAGGCTCGTGGCCGATCGCGATGAACGCCCCCGCGGTCGGTAGCTCCCGCGTGGAGCCATCGAGCGTATTGCGCAGGTGCGCAATCTCCAGCTGGCCCTCGTGGGCCCCCGCGATATTCGTCAGCTTGTCGATCACGTACGGGGTCACCCATTCGATGTTGGGAATCGCCCTCGCCCGTTCGAGCATGATCTTCGAGGCGCGGAACTCGTCGCGGCGGTGGACGATGCTCACGGTCGAGGAGAACTTGGAGAGGAACATCGCCTCCTCCATGGCCGAGTCGCCACCACCGGCGATGATCGTCGGCCGGTCGCGGAAGAACGCGGCGTCGCAGGTGGCGCAGTAGCTGACGCCGCGGCCGGCAAGCTCGAGCTCGCCGGGCACGCCGAGCTTGCGATGCTGGGCGCCCATAGCTAGCACCACGGTGCGGCCGAGGTGAAGCTGGTCGCCGACCCATACGCGGTGCGGCGCGCCGTCCTCTGACAACTCCAGTTTCGTGACGTCGTCGGTCTCGAGCCGCGCGCCGAACCGCTCGGCTTGATCGCGGAACTTCTGCATCAGCTCGGGTCCCATCATCCCCTCGGGGAAGCCGGGATAGTTCTCGACGTCGGTCGTCTGCTGGAGCAGGCCGCCCCACTGGAAGCCCTCGATCACCAGCGGCTCGAGGTTCGCCCGCGCCGTGTACAGCGCCGCCGTGTACCCAGCCGGGCCGCTGCCGACGATGATTACATTCTCGACGCGCTCGCTCACTTCATTAAGTATAGCTAGGGGCTTCCGAGCCCGCCTTCTGCCACCGCTGAACGGTGCGGCGCAGCTGCAAATACGCGATCGCGCCCGGGAGCGTGGGCAGCCAGAAGGCGAACGCACGGTAGGCCAGGACCGCCACGATGGCCACGCCGCTGTGGACGCCGAACGCGATGGACGCGCCGATCATGCCGCCGTCAACCCCGCCGATCCCGCCGGGGAGCGGCAGCGTATTGCCGAGCATCCCGACGAAGTAACACATCACGACCACGGGAACCTCGGGCGCGGCGCCGAACGCATGAAAGCACGCCCACAGCACGGCGATGTCGCAACCCCAATAGGTGAACGCGGTCAGCAGCTGCGGGTTCCTCGTGCGCACCAGCGAGATGGCTGTCCGCACCCCGGTCGCGGCCGTCGCCGGCGCTGTGGCCAGTCGCTTCGCGATCCGGCCGATCCGGCCGCCGCCCTTCGTCCACCGTCCGACCCATCGCTCGATGTCGCCGGGTAGCAGCGACATCGCCAGGAAGATGGCGATCACGCCGGCACCGAAGATGGCCGGGATGATCGTAAGCCCGAACGGAGCCTGCCCAGGGAGCAAGCCGGCGTAGATGCCAAGCCCGTCGAGCACCAGCGTCAGCATGTACACGCCGTAGAGCAGCACGAGGAAGGCGATCATCCGGCAGGCGACGGTCCGCGAGTCCATGCCCGACCGCCGCAGCGCCCAAGCGGTCAGCGCGACGCCACCGGCGCCGGCGGCCGCGAACAGGCGCGTGGCGGCCAATGCCGCCAGGTTGATCTGGCGGCTCTCGCGCCAGCCGATCCGCGAATCGTCGCGCGCGAACACGGCCCGAAACAGGGTGATGTAGCTCGCGAAGACGCCGACCTCGAGCACCGCCGCGATCCCCAGCCACCACACATCGCCATGCTGGATCCGGTTCCAAGTGCCTTTCAAGCCGACGATCTTCGGCAGCACCAGATACAGGAACGCGATCGCCGAGACGACGAAGAACGCCGAGATGAGAATCCGCTTGCGGGTGAATACGACCCGCGGCATCTCCTCGGGCCTCGAGGCGCGGGACGCGCCGGTGACGGGTGCCGTCGGCTCGGTCCGAGCGTCGCTGGACAACTAAAGCCCCTAGGGCGCGCTCGCGCGCGCCTCGAGCGACTGAACAGCGGAGGAAACCAGGCACGCCGCAGGCGCCAAGCGTGGCGCGAGCTTGCGGATCGACTCAGTCAGAGCCGCGCCCGCGAGCAGATCGACCGCGTAGTGCTCGCCCAGATAGACGAGCGCGAGCCCAAGCAATGATGCGTACGTCCACCCCAGAGCGCCCGCCACCGGACCCACCTCCGATAGCAGGTGGGCGCTCATCAACGACGTTGCGAAGTGCAGCGACGGCATGGCAGCCAGCGGATTTCCTCCGAGAACATCGTAGAGGGCGGCCCAGCGGTCCCGCCAGAACTGCTCGCCGTACTCGATCATCATCCGCCTGACGTGGAGCGTCTGGCCCGGACCGAAGTGCCCGTGAGCGTCCGCCCACCAGGGCGGCGCCGTCGGGATCGCCCAATAGAACACGGCCCCCGTGTCGAACACCGCATACATCCTCGCCGCGGCCGACGGGAACCGCTCCGGCGACCGTAAAAGGACGTAGGCGACGCTCGTGTGAGGAACGAAGAACCACAACCAGTGACACCACACGAGCACTCGCTCGAAGCGGTTGATCTCACCCGGGGTCGACAGGCGTTGGAAGCGCAGCGTCGGTGGCACACCGAGCCCGAGCAGCCGGTCGACCACGATCGGGTAGCGGACGTGGACCCGTCCCTCGAGTCGTCCCGGATCGGAGTTCGGCAGCTCGTAGGCGGCGATGTAGCCCCACATGTTCAGCCCGCACACGCCGACGTCCCGGAGCCGGCTGCGAGGTAAGGCAACTGACAAGGCCGCCGGCGCGGCGGCGGCGGCGGCGAGTACCGCACCGGGGGGCAACTTGACCCGCCGACGAACGACGGGCGCTGCGATGCCGGCCGCCACGAGGGTCCAGGCGGCGACTCTGATGCCCCTGGAGATGCGCACGCCGCGGGCAGTATACGTTCGGTCTGGGGGTCGATCGATCCCAGCCTTGAATAGAATGCCGCGGCCTTGCGACCCTCCCGTACACGACGACGGAAGACCGCCGCGCTAGCGCTTGCGCTCGTCCTGACCGGATCGCTGCTCGCAGCGCCGAGCGCGCTGGCGAACTTCATCACCCCCAAATCGGGCGGCTCCCCGAACGCCAACTCGATCGACGACCTGTACAGGATCGTCCTCTACATCGCCGGAGTCGTCTTCGTGATCGTCGAGGGGGCGCTCGCCTACTCGCTCTACCGGTTCCGGGCCAAAAAGAACCGGTTCGCGGCCCAGATCCACGGCAACACGCGCCTTGAGGTTGGCTGGACGGTGGCGGCTGCCGTGATCCTGGTCGTCCTCACGGTGGTCACGTTCGTCAAGCTGCCGAGCATCATCAACCCGCCGAACTCGGACCCGAACGGGTTCGCTCTGTCCGCCTCGACGACCGTGCCGAATCCCCCGAGCGGCAAGAAGTACGTGATCTGCGTGCAGGCGCGGCAGTACATCTGGCGGTACACGTACGGCGCCGGCTGCCTCAACTCCGCCTTCGCGCGCAAGCTGCCGTATTCCTATACGACGATGTACGCGCCGGCCCACACGACCATCGTGCTCAAGATCCAGGCGACTGATGTGATCCATTCGTGGTGGATTCCGTCCCTGGGCGGGAAGGTTGACGCGGTGCCGGGGTACACGACGTTCACGTGGTTCAAGGCGTTCAAGTCGGACATGGTCTACCGCGGCCAGTGCGCACAGCTGTGCGGGGTCGGCCACGCCGCGATGGTCGCCTTCGTCCAGACCATGACGCCGGCGAACTTCCAATCCTGGCTGAAAAGCCAGGAGAACGCGATCACCGCCGCCAACAACCAGGTGACGCAGCTGCGCAACTCGTTGGCCTCGTCCGGGAACCTCTCACCCAGCGGGAACTTTTAGTGGCACCCTCTCGCTGTCGCCGTGTCCCCCTCCGGCACCCCTAGGAGCTAGATGTCGATCACCGAATACGCCGCCCGCCCCGTCCCGCAGATCATCGCTCACGATGTGACGCGGCCGCGGCAGACGAAGAAGTGGATCGACTGGGTCACCACGACCGATCACAAGAAGATCGGGATCATGTACCTGGTCCTGACCTTCGTGTTCTTCGCCCTCGGCGGGATCGAGGCGCTGATCATGCGGACGCAGCTGTCGGTGCCGAACAACACGCTGGTCACGCCGGAGAAGTACAACCAGCTGCTGACCCTGCACGGCACCACGATGGTGTTCCTGTTTGTCGTGCCCGTGATGGCCGGCTTCGGGAACTACTTCGTGCCGCTGATGATCGGCGCCCGGGACATGGCGTACCCCCGGCTCAACGCTTTGTCGTTCTGGCTGCTGCTGTTCGGTGGGGTCGTGTTCTACGCGACCCTGTTCTTCCAGCCGCCGGAGGCGGGCTGGTGGAGCTACCCCCCGCTTTCGAGCGCGCTGTACTCGCCGAACGCCGGACAGGACGCATGGATCTTCCTGATCCACATCACCGGGATTTCCTCGCTCGTCGGCGCGATCAACTTCTACGCGACGATCGTCAACATGCGGGCTCCGGGGATGAGTTGGGGGCGGCTGCCGCTGTTCGTGTGGTCGATCCTGGTGTACGCGATCCTGCTGATCATCGCCCTGCCGGTCATCGCCGCGGCGGTCACGATGCTGCTCACCGACCGCCACTTCGGCACCCATTTCTTCGACCCCACCCAGCACGGCTCGCCGGTCTTATGGCAGCACCTGTTCTGGTTCTTCGGCCACCCCGAGGTCTACATCATGATCTTGCCCGGGTTCGGGATGATCTCCGAGATCATCCCGGTGTTCAGCCGCAAGCCGGTGTTCGGTTACAAGGCGATCGCCGCCTCGACCGCCGTGATCGCCTTCCTGGCCACGCTCGTCTGGGCCCACCACATGTTCGTGTCGCCAGTGCCGATCGTCGTCCTCGGCTTCTTCATGCTGAGCTCGTTCCTGATCGCGGTTCCGACCGGAGTCAAGATCTTCAACTGGATCGCCACTTTGTGGCGTGGCTCGATCGTGATGACCACGGCTCTGTACTTCGCCGTCGGGTTCATCGCGATCTTCCTCATCGGCGGCATCACCGGCGTGTTCCTGGCCGTCTTCCCGGTCGACTGGCAGCTGAACGACACCTACTTCGTGGTCGCCCACTTCCATTACGTGCTGATGGGTGGCGCCGTGTTCACGATCTTTGCCGGGCTGTACTACTGGTTCCCCAAGATGACCGGCCGGATGCTCAACGAACCGCTCGGCAAGTGGTCGTTCTGGCTGATGTTCATCGGCTTCAACGCGACCTTCTTCGTCCAGCACGCACTGGGGTTGTCCGGCATGCCACGGCGGATCTATACCTACCAGCCGGGTCTCGGTTGGTCGACCTACAACTTGATTTCCTCGATCGGTTCGTACATCCTGGCCGTCGGGATCCTGGTGACGGTCGCGAACGTCGTTCGCAGCTTGAAACGAGGGGCACTCGCCGGACCCGACCCCTGGAAGGGCAACACGCTCGAGTGGTTCACAACGTCTCCCCCGCCGGCCAACAACTTCGACACGATCCCCCGGGTACGTTCGGTCGAGCCGATGCGCGACATCCGTCGCCAGGTCGAGCGCGAGACGGGAGTCACGCAGAAAACCGGCGGCAGCGAACGGTACGCCCGGGTTTAGGTAGCTCGGCATGCTGAGCGCATCGACCGCCCGGCTGGGTCGCGCCGCGCCGGCGGCCGGCTCACGCATCCGCCAACTGGCCTCCGATTACCTGGAGCTGACCAAGCCGAAGGTTCAGTCGCTGCTGCTGTTCACAACGATCACCACGATGGAGATCGCGGGCAACCCGCCGGCGTCGAAGATCGCGCTGACCTGCCTGGGCGGCTACCTCTCCGCCGGCGGCGCCGGCGCCATCAACCATTGGTTCGACCGCGATATCGACGCCGCGATGGCCCGCACCGCCTCGCGCCCGATTCCGGCCGGCCGCGTGTCTGGCCGGGCCGCGCTGACCTTCGGAATCGTCCTGGCGGTGGCGTCGTTCGTCCTGATGACGGCGACCCTGAACCTGCTTGCAGCGTCGCTGGCGTTCGCTGGCTTCGTCGGCTACGTCGGGGTCTACACGATGTACCTGAAGCGCCGGACCCCCCAGAACATCGTGATCGGGGGCGCCGCCGGCGCGATCCCACCGCTTGTCGGCTGGGCGGCGGCGCGCGGCTCGCTGTCCTGGACCGCGGTGTATCTGTTCGCGATCGTGTTCTACTGGACTCCCCCCCACTTCTGGGCGCTGAGCCTGCTGATGAAGGACGAATACGCGCGCGTCGGCATACCGATGATGCCTGTCGTCCGCGGCGAGCACGAGACCCGCCGTCAAATCCTGCTCTACACGCTGCTGCTGTACGCGATCTCGCAGCTGCCGTTCTGCGCCGGCGCGTTCGGTGGCGTCTACCTGGTCAGCTCGATGGCGCTCGGCCTGCGTGTTCATCGGAGGTGCCGTACTCCTGTACCGGCGCGCCGACCGGCGGACGGCGCTGCGGCTTTACCTGTTCTCGCTGGCGTACCTCGCGCTGCTGTTCGCCGCGATGGTCATCGACATCAAGCTGTAAGTGTTCCGGTTGGCGACGGGGCAATAGTCGCGTGCGGGGGAGGCGGATCGGGGGGGCGCTCGCGGCGGCCACGCTGACACTTGCGCTTGCCCCGGGAGCGAGCGGCCAGACGCTCACCTTTGACGTTTCGCTGCGGCCGGCCCGGGAGCTGGACTCGCACCGGCCGGCGCCCGCGATCGCCCGCGGGTTCGCCGGCGTCTCGATCGACTACTGCAACATCACCCGCTACGCGCAGCCGGGGCCGAACCCGATCCTCGACCGGTTATTGCTCGCGCTGGCCCCGGAAGGGGGAGTGGTACGGATCGGCGGCGATCAGCTGGGCCAGGGTTGCACGGGCGATCCCGACCCGCTCCTCAACACGCCACCGGTGATCCGAGCCGTCCTGCAGCAGACGCAGTCGCACGCCATCCTCGGCGTCGACTTCGCCGACGGCGATCCGTACTTGGTTCCGGGTGAGGTCTCGGCGCTGGTCGGCGCGCTCGACCGGCGCCAGCCGAGCCGTTGGATCGATGCGTTCGAGATCGGCAACGAGCCCGACCTCTACCAGCGCTACGGCGCCGGCCTCCCCTGGCCGCAGACACAACCTTCGTTCGCCCAGTATCTGCAGGCATTCACGCAGTGGGCCGGCCTCGTCCACCGATATACGGGCGATCCCGGAGTCGGGGTCGCCGGGCCCAGCCTCGGACGGCTCGGCATCCCCTGGATCCACGGTCCGTTCACGCACGACTTCCGCGCGTTCATGAGCGGCCCCGCCAAAGCGAGCCCGATCACGTTCCATGAGTACCCGCTGCTGTGGACGATTCCCTGCCCCAACCCCGGCTGCCCGACGATCGTCAACCTGCTGACCAACTCGGCGAGCCACGGCCTCGCCCAGCAGGTCGCGCCCTATTCCGCCTGGCTGGCCGACCCCCAACAGGTGCGAGTCGACGAGGCCAACTCGACCACCGGCGGCGGCGTGTCCGGCGTCAGCAACACGTTCGCGTCGGCGCTGTGGATCCTGGACACGATGTTCGAGTTCGCCCGGGCTGGCGTCGCGGGGATCAACGTCCACACGTTCCCGTCCGCCCAGTACGCGCTGTTCAGCGGGCCGCAGCCCGGCGGCTGGGTGGTGTATCCCGAGTACTACGGCATGCTCGCCTTCGCGCGCGCCGCTCCGTTCGCGTCGCAGCTGCTCTCGGTTTCAGGTTCCGCGCCCTCGCAAGCGGCGCCCCTGGTCAAGGTGTGGGCCGTACAGACGCTCGGCGGAAGCCTGCACGTGGTCGCGATCAACAAAGACCTGGGCCCGCACACGATCATCCTCGACGGCCCGGGAGTGCCCTTCGCGAAGACCGCCACGATCTCGGTCCTGCAGGCGCCGCCCACCCCCCCCAGCCCCACCTGCCTGGTGCCGCTCAATGTGAGCGGCGTCTGCGCTCGGGCTGGGGTGACGCTGGGAGGAGCGACGTTCGGGCCGGCCGATCCGAGCGGCGGCGACCACACGAGCACGGGCGCGCTCGGCGGCCCGTCGCGGGGCACGTGCACGCGGCTCGAGGCGTGCACGCCCCAGCCACGCCGAGGCGAGATCGAGCTGACGCTTGCGCCCGGGAGCGCGACGATCCTCGCCGGCAGCCCCGCACCGGCGCCCAGCCGCCGCCCGCGCCCGAGGCACACCGGTGGCCCGTCCACGCGCCATAGGCGTTAGGATTCACGCGCCGATGGACCGCAGGCTCGCACGCAAGAACATCCGCTCAGGCCTGATCGCCGGCGCGATCTGCTTCTTCATGTTCGGCATCACGTTCGTGGCTGCCGCGATCTACGTCCACACGTGAGCGACATCCCGCAGGAAGCGCCCGCAGCCGGCGAGGAGATCCATCTTCCCGGACCGACGCTGATCCCGGTCGTCACCGCGGCGGCGATCACGCTGATCGTCGTCGGCACCACGATCGATTGGATCTTCTCCGCGCTCGGCGGGGTGATCCTGATCCTCTGCATCGTTCGCTGGATTGCCGACACCCGCCGGGACGTCGCGGCGCTCCCCGAAGAGCATTCCCACTAGCGCCAGGACTACCGCGTCCGGCGTCTACGCGGCGTTCGCCGGGACCTCGCAGCTCGCGCCGTCCCCGGTCCACACGCGGACGATGTCGCGCATAGACAGAACGCCCACGAGCTGGCCGCGCTCGACGACGATCAGATGGCGGAAACGCCCCCGCACCATCGCGGCGGCCGCCTGCTCGAGCGACCAGTCAGGAGCTGCGTAGGTCAGCTCGGAGGTCAGGTGCTCGGCCACCCGCTCCTGATCGGGATCTTCGCCCCGGCCGATCGACACCAGGATGTCCCGCTCGGTGATCACGCCGGGGCCGGGCGCATCCGGGTCGAGGACAACGGCGGCGCCGACGTGGCGGCCGACCATCGCGGTCGCGGCCTCGCGCAAGGTGTGCCCCGGACCGACGGTGAGCACAACGTCGGACATTCCCTCACGCACTTGCATTGACGCCTCCCGTATTAGTTTGCAACGATTGCCTCAATCCTAACCATACCCGGGTCGCCGTACCGGCGATCGTGGGTCAGCTGGCGACTCGCCGCCGCCGCGTTCGTCGCGCGGAAGGCATAGGATGCCGCGCGCATGCGCGACTGCGGAGGACAGCCCGGTGCATAGGCGTCAGGTGATTCACCTGCTCTTGATGGTGCTGATCGGAACCGCCATCCTGCTGCCGATCGCGCTGGTCATCCACTGGTTTCCGGTGGACGCGTCCAAGCAATCCCACAACGACCGGATCCTCTACGACGTACTGCTGATCGCGTCGGTGCCGATCTTCGTGATCGTCGAGTCGGTCGTCCTCTACTCGGTGTGGAACTTCCGGATGCGTCCGGGCGAGGAGGCGAAGGACGGCGCGCCGATCCACGGCAACACGCGGCTCGAGGTTGTCTGGACGGCGGCGCCGGCGTTGCTGATCGTCGGCCTCTGCATCTACGCCTATTCGGTCCTCCGAAGCGACGAGAAGACGTATCCGACGGCCCGGCTGATCAACGTCACCGAGCGTCAGTTTGCCTTCGAGTTCTCCTACCCGATGAATCACGGCAAGCAGTACGTGGTCTCGCCCGACCTGTACCTGCCCAACAACCAGCCGGCTCTGTTCGAGCTTCGATCGCTCGACGTGATCCACAGCTTCTTCGTACCCGATTTCTCGCAGAAGATCGATGCGGTACCCGGCATCACCACGACGCTCCGGGTGACGCCGACGCGGCTCGGCACCTACGCCGGTCGAGTGCACCGAGCTGTGCGGAGCCGGCCACGCATTCATGCGCAGCGCCGTTCACGTGCTGACGCCGGACGCGTTCAACTCATGGCTGCGGTCGCAGAAACCCGGCGGTCCGGCGCCGATCGGAGTCCCGGGCCCGACCGAGGTCCAGTCTGGCGTGCCGGGCGCCGCGAGCACCTCAGGTTCGACCTCGACGTCATCAAGCTCGAGCAGCTCGCCGTCCTCGTCATCGAGCGCCAGCGGCTCGTCATCTTCGTCGTCGAGTGCGAGCGGCTCGAGCTCAGGCGGCTCGTCATCCGCCGCCGGGAAAGCAGTCTTCACCTCAGCCGGGTGTGCTGCGTGCCACACGCTGGCCGCCGCAGGCGCGACCGGCACCGTCGGCCCGAACCTGGATACGCGACTCAAGAGCGACTGCGCGACCGCCGCCTCGAAGGCGAAGCGGGGCGGATCGCTGACCGCTTGCATCCATACCGCGATCGTCGACCCATACAAGTACCTTCCGTCGGGATTCCGCGCCGGGATCATGCCGTCGACGTTCGGCAAGTCCCTGTCCACATCCCAGATCCAGGCACTTGTCACGTTCCTGGCCACCATGGCAAAGTGAAGGAGTACCGTTGAATTCGACGCGTAACGGGAAGGAGAACGCCTGATGTCGGCCACAATGACCGCGACCCCGGGACCGGTGGTGGAGCAAAGGCGATCGCGCATCCCGCTACCGCCAAAGCTGCGGCGTCCGGGGTGGTACCGGGCGGCTCTGTATAGCGTCCTCGGCTTCGGGTTCTCCTTCGGTCTGATCACCGCGGTCCGGGCGCTGATGCACTACCACCCGGTGCTCGACGGCGACGCGATCACGATCGTCTCGCTGCTCATCGTGCCGCTGTTATTCCTCGTGGGCCTCGGCGCGGCGGACTACTGGTTCTACTGGATGAGCGGCCGTCCCACGCGGCCCGAGGACCACTCCGGCCACGGCGCGTACACCTGGCGCGACTACTTCCGCGTCAACACCGACCACAAGGTGATCGGGATCCAGTACACGGTCACCTCGTTCTTCTTCCTGCTCGTCGGCGGGCTGCTGGCGATGCTGATCCGCGTTCAGCTGGCCAAGCCGGGGATGCAGTTCCTGACCCCGAGCAGTACAACGGCGTGTTCTCGGTCCACGCGACGCTGCTGATCTTCCTGTTCGTGATCCCCGTGTTCGCCGGCCTGGCGAACTTCGTCCTGCCGCTGATGATCGGCGCGCCGGACATGGCCTTCCCGCGGCTGAACGCGCTGTCGTACTGGATGCTGCCGCTGGCCGGACTGATGATGCTGATGAGCTTCCTCGCTCCGGGAGGGTCGTTCGCCGCCGGCTGGACGGCCTACGCGCCGCTGTCGACGACGATGCCGTTGGGGCAGCTGTTCTTCACGATCGCCGTCCAGTTAGCCGGCGCATCGTCGATCGCCACGGCGCTCAACTTCCTGGTCACGATCATCACGATGCGCGCTCCCGGGATGAGCTTCTTCCGGCTGCCGCTGCTCGTGTGGGCCAACTTCTCCACCTCCCTGCTGGTCGTGATCGCGACGCCGTTCATCGCCGCCTCGCAGTTCTTCGTCCTGCTCGACCGCGCGATGGGCTTCCACTTCTTCGACGCGTTCGTCGGGCCTGCGAAGAACGGCAACGTGATCATGTACCAGCACGTCTTCTGGTTCTACTCGCACCCGGCCGTCTACATCATGATGCTGCCCGGGTTCGGGATCATCTCCGAGATCCTCGCGGTCAAGTCGCGAAAACCGATCTTCGGCTACCGGATGATGGCGTTCTCGCTGCTGGCCATCGTCGTGCTCGGATTCACGGTATGGGCCCACCACATGTTCGTCTCCGGGATGTCCGCCTGGATCCGCATCCCGATGATGGTCACCACCGCGATCATCTCGATCCCCACGGGGATCAAGATCTTCTCCTGGCTGGCGACCTTATGGCGAGGCGTGCTCCACCTGGACACGCCGATGCTCTTTGCGCTCGGCTTCCTGACCATGTTCACGCTCGGCGGGATCAGCGGAATCATGCTCGCGATGATCCCGTTCGACATCCACGTCTCCCAGACGTACTTCATCGTCGCCCACATCCACTACGTGCTGTTCGGTGGGTCGTTATTCACCATCTTTGCCGGCGTCTACTACTGGTTCCCGAAGATGACCGGGCGAATGTTCGACGACCGGCTGGGCAAGTGGCACTTCTGGTCAACGTTCATCTTCTTCAACCTCACGTTCGCCCCGATGCACCTGATCGGGATCCAGGGGATGCCGCGCCGTGTCGCCGAGTACGCGGAGAAGTTCGCCGGCTGGAACCTGTTCATCTCGATCTCCGCGTGGATCCTCGGGCTCAGCACGCTGATCTTCCTCTACAACTTCGTCGTCAGCTGGCGCGGCGGCCCGCGTGCGTCGGCCAACCCGTGGCGCGCGCTCACGCTCGAGTGGCAGGTCTCCTCGCCGCCGCCGGTGTTCAACTTCGACACGGTCCCGACCGTCGTTGGAGGCCCGTATGAGTACGGCGTTCCCGGCGCCAAGCACGGAATCTTCAAGTCTCCGGTCGAGACCCGGCCGGTCCCGGCTGGGGTCGGGGGGCAGACGACCGAGGAGATCGCCGAGTGAGCTTCATCGCGTCGAGGACGATCCTGGTCGTCGCGAACGAGACGATCGGGGGCCGCTCGCTGCTCGAGGCCGTCAAGGAGCGCGCCGGCGAGGATGTCCGCTTCGTCCTGTGCGTCCCCCAGACCAAGCCGCGCGCCGGGTTGGTGATCTACGACGATGCCGTGTTCGACGCGGCGCAGGCGAGGGTCGACCTGGCGCTCGAGGTGATCCGCGACATGGGGATCCGCGCGATCGGCGAGGTCGGAGATCCGGACCCCTACACCGCGGCCGTCGACGCCGTGCGCGAGTACGGGCCGCAGGAGATCATCATCTCCACCTACCCGGAGACGCGCTCGGGCTGGATGCGGCGTGACCTGATCGAGCGCGTGCAAGACGCCACCGGCCTCCCGGTCACCCATGTCGTCACCGACATCGATTCCGAGGGCCTCCCGTTCCACGTCACGCTGGCGGTGGCCAACCGCACGGCCTCCGGCGATGAGCTGCTCGAGGCGCTGAAGACAAAGGCTGAGGAGCGCACCGATGACAAGCGCCAGTTGTTCCTTCTGCTCATCCCGCAGGAGGGCGGCGACGGCCAGTCCACACGCCGCGCGCGCACGCGGCTGAAGCTCGTGCTCGACCGTCTGCGCGTGCGAGGCCTCTACGCGGCGGGAATGATCGGCGATCCCGACCCGTACACGGCGATCATGAACGCGCTGCAGTACTTCCGGGTCGACGACATCGTGATCTCAACCTTCGCCGAGACCAAGTCCGGCTGGCTCCGCGCCGACCTGATCGAGCGCGTGCGCCGCACCACCGGCAAGTCGGTCGAGCACGTGGTTCACGCCGAGCAAGCCGAGCAAACCCCCGCCTAGCAAAGGAGCCGCGTGGAAGCCGCAGCCATCCCCGTTCACGGTGAGCACCACGGGCCGCCGCCCGCGCACCAGTCGTCGCGCGTCAACGCGCCGACCCTCGGGATGCTGCTTTTCATCATCTCCGAGGTGATGATCTTCGGGGCGTTCTTCACCGCGTACTTCTTCATCCGCGTCGTCAGCCACGAGCCGTGGCCACCCCACGGGATGAAGCTCCCCGAGTCGATCGCGGGGATCAACACCGCGATCCTGCTGTCATCTTCGCTGACGCTGCATTGGGCGCTCACATCGGTCAAGAACGGCAACCGCTTCGGGCTCAAGGCGGGCATGGTCTCGACCTTCATGCTCGGGTTCACGTTCCTGTTCGTGCAGATCAACGAGTACATCCATCTCGGCGTCAACCCTCACTTCGCCGCCCAGTCGACGATCTTCTACTCGCTCACCGGCTTGCACGGCTGCCACGTGTTCATCGGCTTATGCCTGCTGCTGATGGTCACCGTCCGCTCGTTCCGGGGTCACTACTCGCCTGAGAACCATCGCGGTATGGAGGTGCCGGGGATCTACTGGCACTTCGTCGACATCATGTGGGTCATCGTGTACACGACCGTGTACGTGATCTGACCACCGCCCAGATGCTCAACCCGATCCGATCCGAGGCCGAAATGTTCCGGTTCCTCGTGTACTTCGTCGCCTTTGTCGCGGCGATCGTCGTGATCGTCCTCGTCGTACGCGCTCTCTAGGGCTTGTCTCTCTAAGCCCGAGTGGCACCATTCAATCAGTGACGGTTCCAGCAGCAATCGGACCTGTTGGCAGCATCGCGCTGCCGATCTTGGCCCTCGCGTGGTGGTACCCGTACTGGGTGCGCTGCCGGGCGCTGGCCGCGCAGGGGCGGCCTGTGCGGGCCTGGCGCCGCTGGTGCTACCTCGGCGGCCTGGTCACTCTCGCCGTGGCCCTGAGCCCGCCGGTCGACACCCTCGCCGACCAGCTCCTGTTCGCCCACATGGCCGAGCACCTGCTGATCGGAGACATCGCCTCGCTGCTGATCGTGCTGGGGATGACCGGGCCTGTGCTCGCTCCGGTCCTCCGCATCCGCGGCATCCAGTGGTTGCGCGTGCTCGGCCATCCGGTGGTCGCGGTCACGGTGTGGGCCGTCAACTTCTATGTCTGGCACCTTCCGGCGCTCTATCAGGGAGCGCTCCGCCACGACCCGCGTGCACGCCCTGCAGCACGCGACCTTCCTCGCCTTCGGCATCGCGATGTGGATGGCGCTGCTCGGGCCGCTGCCAAAGCCGCGTTGGTTCGGCAACGCCGCCAAGCTGGTGTACGTCATCGCCGTGCGGCTGATCGGAACCGTGCTGGGCAACGTGCTGGTGTTCGGCGGCACCGTCTTCTACCCGTACTACGGCCACGGCGACCATCTGTGGAACATCAGCCGGACGGGCGATCAAGTGGCCGCCGGCGGGCTGATGATGATCGAGGAGAGCCTGTTGACGATCGGGCTGTTCTGCTGGCTCTTCCTGCGGGTCGCCCGGGAGAACGAGGAGCGCCAGCGCCTGATCGACTACGCGCTCGCTCATGACCTCCCGCTCGACGAGGAGCGTGCCGCACGTGCCGTAGCCGCAGGCCGCAGCGAAGAGTTGTGGGAGCGGCTGCGGTCTAGCTGACCGCCGGCGAGCCTATTTCGATTCCGAGGACAGGAAGTTGACGAGCGCGGTTATCTCGTTCGGCTTCAGCTTCGTGCTGAAGTCCGAGGGCATCACGCCCGAGGGATAGCCAGACGGCAGGTACGCGTACGGCTTGATGATCGCTGTCTTGATGCAAGCAGCGAGCGCTGCCCCGCGGACCTTCTTCGATGCCGCTGTGGCACAGTCGGCGCGAAGCCGGACATCGAGGTTCGGCCCGACCGTGCCCGTCGATCCGGCAGCCGCCATCGTGTGGCAGCTCCCGCACCCGCCGGGGCCGGTGAACACCTGCTTGCCGGCCGCCGCCGTCGTGCCGCTGACGGCACCGGCCTGAGCCAGCTGACCCGAGTCAACGCCGGGCTGGGCCGCCACCGCAGCGACGTAGGCGGCGACGTTCTGCGCCTGCTGCCCCGTGTACAGATTGGCCGGCATCACGCCCTCGGTGTCGGGATACTCGATCCAATAGTTGACGAGCCCTTGAATCGAGGCGCTCTTGACGCCGTCGGCGCGATCCTGGGCGAACGCATCGTCGAGGTTCGGCCCAATGGCGGTCGTCGTCCCCGCCCGGCGCAGCGTGTGGCAGGCGCCGCACTTAGAGACGAACAGCGCCTTGCCGGCCACGATGTCCGCGCTGGGATGCTTGATCGAGCAGCCGCTGATCCCGAGCAGCACCGAGGCAGCCGCCGCCACCATCGCGAGTCCCCTGGAAGCTGTTGCTCTCCTCCGCAGCATCGATTGACGCGCGGCACTCTATCTAACCGGCCCCACGGCACGCGTGGCCCCGTGGCCCCGTCGCCGCGGGTGGCGCTGGTAGCATCGCGGCGGTGAGGTTGCATCAGAAGTACCGGATGCGCACGCCGTCGAGCGGCCGCGAGGTCGTGATCGAGGCGGAGCCAGATCGTGTTTATGTCGACCGCGAGACCGGAGAGCCGCTTGAGGTCGTCGCCATGTTGCTGCCGCTCGGCCCGACTCCATCGGATCTCCCGTGGGCGGTCGAGAACCTGCGGTTCTGCAACTGGTGCGACCAGCTCACTCAGAAGGATCTGAACGACTGTCCGCACTGTGGACGGCGGATGGAGCCGCTCGGCTCCTGAGCCGCTCGCGAATGTTGGGTCGTGGTCGACTGACCGCCGCCGGTGTAGCGCTGGCGGCAGGCGCATCGCTAGCACTCGGCCTGTCCGCGTGCGGGGGCGGCGGCTCGACGGCCGCCACCAACGCGGTGAACGCGCCACCGCTGACCGTTCCCGCCGGGGGTTCGACCACGGGCACCGGCTCGGGCCTCGCAACCACGACGTCGACCGGCCAGACCACGTCGACCGCCGCGTCCTCGGCCAGCCCGGGCTCATCCGGGACCGGCAGCGGCACCTCGTCGGCAACCGGCGCAGCGTCATCCGGCACCGGCGCGTCGAGCGGCGGGGGCACTGCGGGCACCTCGAGCTCGGGCGGCGTAAGCGCGGGCGGCACGACCGCGCCGGCGAGCACGACCACCTCGTCGAGCAGTGGCTCAGGCAGCGGCGGAGCCGGCCTCGGATCGTCGTTCTGCCAGCAGAACCCCGGCGCCTGCTCGGGACACTGACGGCCGACGCCGTCGCGGCCCGGGGCAACGCCCCACCCGCGCCGCAAACGTGCAAAAACCCCGCGCTCTAGTCGTCGACGCGGAACTCGTCGGGGTTATTGAGCGTGAGCGTCACTATCCCCGCAAGATCCGCGCATCGCGCGCGGATTGCGGAGTTAGTGATCCGTGTACGCGCGGAGCCGGTCCGCACCGCTAGTGCACGTAGTTCTTGGGCGGCGGGGGCGTGGCGATCTCGGTGACGTTGTACTCGAGTCGCGAGCCGGGATAGTCGCACTTGTAATCGGTGCCCTGGCCGATCGTCAGCTGCGCGTTGTTGAAATGGCCGGTGTTGGGGCAGTTCGTCTTCCGGCTCTGCCGATACGCGAATGACTTGAGCGGCAGGTTGTAGGAGATCACTGGCGCCCAAGTCGGGACGGTCAGCGCGACGATCTCGCCCGGCACCACGGAAATCGGCGTCGGCAGCGGGAATTGGACGTTGTAGCCGAGGTACGGCTGCAGGTGGAACATCGGGCTCTGCGCCACCACCGAGTAGAACCGACTCGAGTTCTTACCCGGACCGGGCTTGAGCACGGTGATCCCCGCCTGGGTCGTGCCGCCGAAGCTGGCGTCGAGGCCGGCAATCAGCTGGTGCGGGGTTTGGGTGGCGGTTTTTTGGATCTTCGCCAGTCCTAGCGTGAAGGCCACGAGGCTGCCGGCGGTCTTGACCTTCGTCGGGTACGCGACGCCGTCGCGGATCGTCGGGATCGCCGTGACCCGCGTCAGCACCACGAAGCAACCGCTGTTCGGCGCGCAGGTCGGAGGTACGACCGGCGTCTTGGTGGCGCCGAGGTAGCTCGTCCCGCCGATCAGGGTCGGCTTCGTGGTCGTACTCGACGTCGTCGTGGTCGTCGTCGTCGACTTCGTGGTGGTCGTGGTCTTCTTGGTGCTGGTGCTGGTGGTCGGGGTGGTCTTCGACTTCACAGACTTCGCACCCGTGGCGGCCAGGACGGCGGCCGGCGCGGCACCGGCGAACAGCGCCATCACTGCGATAAGGACTCGTTTCATAATCTGATTGAACACGACCTCGGGCCCGGAAGTAGCGAGAAAGGTTGCAAACCCGGCGCTAGCCGGGCTCCGGGAACGCTCGTGAGCGCTCGGAAGCTAGAGCTTGGAGACGTTGATCGCCTTTGGTCCCTTAGGCCCCTCTTCCTCCTCATAGGAGACTTTGGAGCCCTCGGGCAGCGACCGATATCCGTCGCCGACGATGCCGCTGAAGTGGACGAACAGGTCGCGCCCGCCATCATCGGGTGTGATGAAGCCGAAGCCCTTGTCGTCGCTGAACCATTTGACGGTTCCGGTTGCCATTTACTTCCCTTCGATCCTTTTCGGTCCGTGGGTTCGCCGGCGGAGCGACGATCCCAAACGCGGAGAAGGTAGCAGGGCGGGGCGGCGGACAGGGTCGCGGCGACCCGACCCGAGCGAGCCGAAAACGGCTCAGCGGCCTTCGAACGTGGCTTTCCCGGGTCCCTGCTCGAGAAACGACTTGACAGCGTTCTGAAGGTCCGAGGTTGCGAACAGCGCTCCCGCGATCGCTCCGACCTCACGATCAGCCTCGTCGACCCCGCCCTCGAGGTAATGACGGATCACGCGCTTGGTCGCGGCGTGAGCGCGCGTTGGGCCGGTGGCCAGTGAGGCGGCAAACGCCCGCGCCTCACGGTCAAAGTCCCCGTCCGCGAATACTCGGTTGACGACCCCCCATCGCTCCATCGTGGCGGCGTCGAACGGCCGGCCCGTCATCACGAACTCGCGGGCTCGGCCAGAGCCGGCGCGCTCGGCCAATCGCTGCGTGCCGCCCATGGCGGGTGTCAGCCCGACGACCGTCTCGACCAGCCCGAATGATGCCGACTCAGCCGCCAAGATCAGATCGCAGCCGAGCGCCAACTCGAAGGCCCACGTCAAGCACAGCCCGTGCGCTGCGAACACCACCGGGCACTCGAGCCGTTCCACCCGGCGGGTGAGCGACACCAGCCCGTCGAACAGAGCCTGGGCGTCCTGCACCCCCTCCTGGGCGGCGAACAGCGACACGTCGACACCGCCCGAAACGACTCGTCCTTGCGCTCGGAACAGAACCGCCCGCGGCGAGCCCGCCTCGAGCTCTGAGATCGCGGCGTCAAGCGATTCCCATAGCGCCCGGTCGAACAGGTTCAACGGCGGCGAACTGATCGTCGCGATCGCCAGTCCGCCGTCGTGCTCTAGCGTTACGGCCTCGCTCACCGCAGCGCCGCCGCCGCCGCCGCGATCTCGTCAGGGTCTCCGGGGGCGGGTGTCCACGGCAACCGCAGCGGGTCGCCGGCGTAGCGCGGGATTACGTGCACGTGGAAGTGGAAGACGGTCTGCCAGGCGGCCGGGCCGCACGCGTTGAGCAGGTTGACGCCGTCGGCCCCGAGCCTGGCTTTGGCTCGCTCGGCGAGCCGCTTGGCGGCGATGGCCACATCGGCCAGCGCGGCCGGGGGAATCTCGAGCAGATCCGCATAGTGCTCGCGCGGGATGACCAGCGCGTGCCCGCGCGTCGCCGGGTTGATGTCCATGAAGGCGACCGTTGACTCGTCTTCGTCGACTATCGCGCTCGGGATCTCGCCGGCGACGATCTGGCAGAACAGGCAGTCTGGATTGGCCACGTCGGCAGCCTACCCGCTACGGGTGTGGAGCTCCCGCGCCAGCTCGAGCGCCTCGTCGGGACCGCTCAGCTCGCCGGCGAAGCTCGCCTCTTGAAGCTCGGCGAGTAGGCGTCCGATCTCGGGCCCGGGCACCCCCCCGAGGGCGCGGATCAGCTCGTGGCCGTCAACCGGGGGCCGCGGCGGGCCGGCCTCCCACGCGAGCGCCTCCCCCAGAAGCTGGTGCGCGAGCTCAAGGTGCAAGGCGATCGCCGCCTCCGCGTTGTCTCCGCGCGTCGCCAGCCGGTCGGCGACGCTCAGCACCGTGACGTCCACCTGCACCGGTTCGGTGTCGACCAGGTACCGGTAGATCTGCCGGCGCGACAGCGGCATCGAGTGGACCAGAAATCCCAGCCGCAGGTGGTTGCGCGCGAGCGCACCGATGTGTTCGGTCAGCCGCTCTCCCGCGCGCAGCCTCCGCAGCGCCCCGGCAGCGATGTCCGCGCCGGCGACGTCGTGGCCGATGAAGGTGACCCGCCCCGTGTCGGTGACTCCGCGTGTCTGCGGCTTGGCGATGTCATGGAACAGGGCGCCCAACCGCAGCGCATCGCCGCGGGTCAGGTCGTGCGCCAACGGCTGAGCGAACACCCTGGCCACGGCCTCGCCATGTTCGGCGAAGGCGGCGCCGGGGTCTCGCTCGAGCTCCATCGTCGCCTCGAGCACCGCCAGCGTGTGGCCGTATACGTCGAGGTGGTGAAAGCGGCTCTGCTCGACGCCGCGCAGCCGCGCGAGTTCCGGGAGCACGACATCGGTCGCGCCGGCGGAGTCCATCAGTGCGAGCCCCTCCACCGCGCGGTCAGAGCGGATGATCCGCATCAGCTCGTAGAACACCCGCTCGGGCGCCACCCGCGCCAGGGCGCCTGCCTGGTCGCGCGCGGCGCTTGCGGTCTGGGGGTCGACCGAGAAACCGAGCTCGCAGGCGATCCGCGCCAACCGCATCACCCGCACTGGATCGCGCTCGAACGCCTCGGCGGAGACCATCCGCACCCGTCCGGCGAGTAGGTCCTGTAGGCCCCCGAAGGGGTCGACGGGGGCGCCGCCGGCCAGCGGCTCGGCGATCGCGTTGATCGTGAAATCGCGCTGGGCGAGATCGTGCTCGATCGTCTCTCCCGTGAGGGGGAGCAGGTCGAGCTGCCAGTCGCGGTCGTGGGCGACCACCCGCCAGACCCCGAACCCGTCCGACAGCCGGAACGGGTGGCCGTGCGCCTCCCGGGCGAACGCGCGCGCGAGCGCCTGGGGGTCGCCAGCGATCGCGACATCGAAATCTGACGTGGGCCGGCCGAGCGCTCTGTCCCGCGGCGCCCCCCCGACCAGCCACGCCGGAGTCGGCCCGCAGACGCGCCGGAGCGCGCTCAGCGGATCGCTCACTGAACCGTCCCGGAGTCGCGGTGGTAAGCCCGGGGAACGCGCGGCGAGATCCCGCACGTGACCTCGTAGTTGATCGTCCCGATCCGGCGCGCCAGCTCTTCCGCGCTCTGGCGCTCGTCGCCGTCGGCGCCGATCAGCACGGCGCGGTCGCCGGGCCGGACGCCGGTCTCGGGCCCGACATCGAGCGTGATGTTGTCCATGCTGACCGTGCCGACGAGCGGGTAGCGCCGGCCTGCGATCAGGACATCGCAGTTGTTCGAGAGCGCGCGCCTGATCCCGTCGCCATAACCGATCGGGATCGTCGCGATCGACGTGTCTCGCTCGGCCACGAACTTCCGCCCGTAGCCGGCGCTGTCGCCGCGTCGTGCCGCCTTGACCGCGGCGACGTACGAGCTCAGCTCGAGCGCTGGTTCGAGCCCCTCGGCGATCGGATCGCCACCGCTCGGGTGGCACCCGTAGATCGCGATCCCGCACCGGACGAGGTCGTAGTGGCTGGCGGGCGCCCGCATCGTCGCAGCGCTGTTGGCAGCGTGGATGAGAATCCCGGGGTATCGCTCGCGCATCGCCGCGACGAACGGGGCGAACCGCTTCAGCTGCGCGGCGACGAACTCGAGGTCCTCGTCGGCGGTGGCAAAGTGCGTCATCGCGCCCGCCAGCCGCAGCCCGCGTGTGGTTGCGGACAGCGCCGCGACCCGCATGGCCTCCCTCTCGTCGCGGGTACCGAGCCTGCCCATCCCGGTGTCGAGCTTGACGTGGATGCCGACGGGCCGTTCGGCGGCCGCGTCACGCAGGCGGTGGACGAACTCCTCGGTCCACGCGACCAGGTCTGCGCGCGCGGCCAGGGCGATCGGCAGCTCAGCGTCGCTGATCGCTCCCATGACCAGGATCGGGCCGTCCAGTTCAGCCTCGCGCAACTCGAGTGCCTCGGCCGCGGTCGCGACCGCCAGCCACGTCGCACCGCCGGACACGGCGGCCCGCGCACACGGCACCGCGCCATGGCCATATCCGTCCGCCTTGACGACAGCGCACAGTGCTGTGCCGGCGGCGAGCGAGCTCCGCAGGACTCCTACGTTGCGCTCGATCGCCGCCAGGTTGACGCGGGCGAGGGCGCGGACCGGCATGCGTTCAGCGTAGTTGACCGACCAGCCCCGCCGGCCCGGCGCCCGCCACCGCTGGATCCGCGCCGGCGCCGCGCATCGCGGCCGGTAGCCGGGCAATCACGTCGCTCGCGATGACTCCTTCGGGCCCGATCTCCGACGCCGCGAGCCGTCCGGCACTAACGTGCGCGAACACCCCAGCGCTTGCGGCCTCGAACGGATCCATCCCTTTCGCCAGCAGCGCGCCGATCGTGCCCGACAGAACGTCGCCGGTGCCCGCCGTGGCCAGCGCGGGCGATCCCCCGGGGCTGACCGCGACCCGCCCGTCGGGTGACACGACGAGCGTGTCGTCGCCCTTGAGCACAACGGTCGCCTTCGCCGCAGATGCGGCCTCGCGCGCGCTATGCAGCCGTCGCGCGCCCACCGCTGAGCTGTCGGTGTCGAGCAACCGCGCGAGTTCCCCGGCGTGTGGCGTCAGCACGGTCGGCGCCGACCGTGTGGCCAGCGCGGACAACAGCCCGGCGTGAGCGTTCAGCCCATCCGCGTCGAGCAACAGCGGCACCTCGGCGGCGCTCGCCACCGACCGGGCCAGCGCCGCCGCGCCCTCGGTGCGGCCAAACCCCGGTCCGAGCACCAGCGCTCCACCGCGAGCGGTCCGGCCGAGCACCTCCTCGCGCGCCGCCGCCGTCATCGCGCCGCCCTCGTCGTCGAGCGGAACGGTCATCACCTCGAGCAGCCGCGCCTCGAAGACCAGGTTCAGCGACCGGGGCACGCACGCAGTCACGTACCCCGCGCCGGCGCGCATCGCTGCCTCCGCGGCCATGCTGGGCGCCCCGGTGAGTCCGACCGAACCGCCGCAGACGACCACGTTGCCGGCGGCGAACTTCGTCGACTCGCGCCCGCGCCGGGGGATCCCGTGGAGCACCGAGCCGTGGATCAGACCGATCTGCGGGTCACCCGGCCCGCCGGCCGGGATCCCGATTTCCACGACCGCCACCTGGCCGGCGTGCCACTTGCCCGGGGCGATCCACAACCCCGGCTTCGCGGCGTGGAACGTCGCGGTCGCTGCGGCCCGGACCGCCGCGCCCATCGCCTCTCCGGTCGAGGCGTCGACGCCGCTCGGGACGTCACATGCGATGACCACGGCGCCGTTCGCCGCGGCGGCGTTGATCGCGCCGATCGCTCCGGCCGCAGGCTCACGCGGCTCGCCGCTGAACCCGGTGCCCAGGATCGCGTCCACGATTCCGCTCGCTCCGTTCAGGCCCTCAGCGCTGAACGGAGTGGCGAGCCCCTCCGGGAGCCGCTCGTACATGGCGCGCGCGTCGCCGTGCAACTCGTCGGGCGGGGCGAGCATCAGCGCGCGAACCTCGCGTCCGCGCTGACGCAGCACGCGCGCGGCGACGAACCCGTCGCCGCCGTTGTTCCCCTTCCCGCACACGATCGCCACCGTCCCGGTCGGGACGAGCCCGCCCACGAGGTCGGCGAGGCCGGTGCCGGCCAGCTCCATCAGGCTGGCGCCGGGGATCCCGAGTTGCTCAATCGCCCAGGTGTCGAGCGCCCGCTGCTCCCCGGCATCGGGCAGAGGCTCGAGCCACGCCGGGAGCGTCATCAGGCGTCCGCGGGCCGGACCGGCGCCGGCTCCCGTGCCGAGGCGACCGCAGCGGCTGCTGCGTCGGTGTTGGTGTGGGTCAGCGACACGTTCACCTCCACGCCGAGCTCATCGGCCCGCTCGCGGGCCGAGCCGTGCAGCACCACCGTTGGCGGCCCATCGCCCCCGAGGATCTCGACGTCGCGCCACTCCCAGCCGTCGAGCCTGAGGGCCTTGGCCACGGCCTCCTTGCCGCAAAACCTGGCCGCGAGATGCTGACCGGGGCGGGCACGCGACGCGGCGTAAGCGCGCTCGCCGTCGGTGAACAGCCGCTCGGCGAGCCGGGGGCGGCGCTCCAGCGCGCGCTCGAGCCGCTCGATCTCGAGCAGATCGATCCCGACCGCGGGGCCGGCCGTCATTCGACCGTCACCGTCTTGGCGAGGTTGCGCGGCTGATCGACGTTCAGGCCCCGCCCGCGCGCAATGTAGTACGCCAGCAGCTGCAGCGGGATCACCGCCAGCAGCGGCGCCAGCATCCAGTGCGTGTCGGGTACCTCGATCACCTCGTCGGCGTGCTCGCGCAGGCGGGCATCGCCTTGGGTCGCCACCGCGATCACGCGAGCGCCACGCGCCCGGACCTCCTGAATGTTCGAGATCACCTTTTCCAGCACGGGCGACTCGGTCGCGACGACGACCACAGGCGTCGACTCGTCGAGCAGCGCGATTGGCCCATGCTTCATCTCACCGGCCGCGTAGGCGTCGGTCGCGATGTAGGAGATCTCCTTCAGCTTCAATGCCCCCTCGAGCGCCACCGGCAGCCCGACGTGGCGCCCGAGGTAGAGAAAGAAGTCCCCGCCACCGACGAGTGCCGCGATCTGCTCCGCCGTCTCATCGGCGCCCTCGAGCATCGAGGCGATCGCGTGGGGAAGGTGCTTGAGCTGGGCGATCGTGGCCACGAGCTCGTCGCTCTCCAGCGTCCCGCGGAGCTCGGCGAGCCGCAGCGCGAGCAGGTACATGACCGCGACCTGGCTGACGAAGGTCTTCGTCGCCGCGACGCCGATCTCGAGGCCGGCGCGCGTGTAGAGCGAGCCGTCGGCTTCGCGCGTGGCCTGGGAGCCCATGATGTTCGTGACCGCGAGCACCGCGGCGCCGCGGCCCCGCGCCGTCCGCATCGCCGCGAGCGTGTCGGCGGTCTCGCCCGACTGTGAGATCCCCACGACCAGGTCCCCCTCCCCCACCACCGGGTTGCGGTAGCGATACTCGGATGCGATCTCGACGTCGACGGGCACCCGGGCCCACTCCTCGATCGCGTAGCGCCCGATCAGACCGGCGTGGTAGGAGGTGCCGCAAGCCACGATCACGATCCGCCGCAGCGTGGCCAGGAACTTATCGTCGATCCGCTCGCCCAGATCCCCGAGGTCGATCCCGTCGGCAGCGGCGGCCCGCTCGCCGATCGTCTCCGCGACGGCATCCGCCTGCTCGTGGATCTCCTTGAGCATGAACGTCTCGTAGCCCTGCTTTTCAGCCTGGTCGGCGTCCCAGTCGATCTCGACCACCTCGCGCTCGACCGGCTCACCGGCGGCGGTCATGAACTCGACGCCCTCGGTCCTCAGCACCACGATCTCGTCATCGTTGATGTACTGCACACGACGCGTGGAGCGCAGGAACGCGGGAATCGCCGAAGCGATGAACTGCTCGCCGTCGCCGCGACCGACGATCAGCGGGCACTCCTTGCGCGCGCCGACGAGCACTCCCGGCTCGTCAGCGCTCATAGCGACGAACGCGTAGTGGCCGCGCAGCTCCGCGTACGCCGCGCGCACCGCCTGCGTCAGGTCGCCGAGCGCCATGTGGTGGGCCACGAGGTGGGCGATCACCTCGGCGTCGGTCTCGGAGGTGAACCGAGCGCCCTGATCAGCGAGCTTGTGCTTGAGCTCGACATAGTTCTCGACGATCCCGTTGACGACGATGTGGACGCGGTCGGTGTTGTCGTAGTGGGGGTGGGCGTTCTCCTCGGTGACGCGTCCGTGCGTCGCCCACCGGGTGTGGCCGATCCCGGTCTCCGGGCGCTCGGCGACGGCGACCGCCCCGGCCGGCGCCTCCGCGGTCGTCCCGACGTCCGCGCCCCGCGCTTCGAGCGCCGCCCGCAGCGCGCTCAGATTGCCGACCGCGCGCACCGCGTCGATTCCGTCGCCTTCGAGCACCGAGATGCCGGCGCTGTCGTAACCGCGGTACTCGAGTTTTTCGAGCCCAGCCATCAGCAGCGGACGGGCCTGTCTGGAACCTACGTAGCCGACGATGCCGCACATGCGAGATGGGCTCCTGTAATCGGGGTCGAGCCGCAACGGCGGCCCGCGCTCACCACGCCACACCGGCAAGTGAGCGAATGCCGCATGCTAGCGGGAGGGCTACCCGGCACTAGACTCGCGCCGCCGTGGCCCCCGGTTCAGAGCCATATTCGCAGCGCAACCTGCTCGACCGGCTGAGCGCGCGCGAGACGCTCGAGACCCACTACCGGCACATGATGGAGCGCGAGCGGGCGCTGCTCGAGCGCCGGCTGGGCCTCACCGGTGGCGAGGTTCTATCGGTGGGTGCCGGGTGGCACCCGGGCCGCCACCTGTTCCCTGCGCCGGCCTTCCGGATGACGGCCGTCGACGCCGATCCGGAACGAGTCCAGGGGTTACTCGAGACCGGCCGTGCAGACGCGGCCTTCGTCGGTCACGCCGGCCGCCTGGAAGAGCTTGACCTCCCCGCCGGCCATTTTGACGTGGTACTAGACCGTCTAGTACTTCATCATCTGGTCTTCCAGGGTCCGCTGCACCCCGTTTTCGACGAAGCGGCAAAGCTGCTCCGTCCGGGCGGCGCGCTGATCGCCATCGAGCCGGGGGCCTGGCACCCGGTTGGCGTCGCGCTGACCACGGCGAACCGCGCTGGCGTGGCGACCGCGATCCACGGTACCCCCGACGACGTCCCCCTCTCCCCCCGGCTGCTCAGGACCGTGGCGCGGAGCGCCGGCCTGACGCCCGAGCTGCACGCGGTCACGTACACGTGGCGGCGGCTGCCGGCGGCACTCCAGCGCGCGCTGCAACCGCTCGATGGGCCGCTCGGCTCCCGCTCGCGGTCGGCGCCGTTCGGCCACACGCTGATGCTGATCGCCCGGAAGCCCTCCGCTTAGGCGGAGCTCAGCTCCTCCACCAGTGCCGCGCGCCGCTCGGGATCGAAGTCGGCGGGCAGATCGAGCGTGATCCGCGTGACGACGTCGCCGTACCGCCGCTTGACCTCGGCGACGGCCTCCTCAGGCGTGCCGATGATCGCGAAGGTGTTCAGCACCTCGTCATCGATCATCCCCGGCAACTTGTCCCACTCGCCGCGCTTGGTCGCCGCGTTGAGCTCGCCTTGCAGCTCGCCCCAACCGTGCACCTCGAGCACCGGCCGATACGCGGGTGTCGAGCCGTAAAACCCGATCTGACCGCGGACCATCTGCGTCCCGGCGTCCTGCTCCTGCGCCGAGTCCCGCGCGACCACAAACGACGGGCCGCTGATCTCGAACCCCTCCAACCCCAATCCCCGCTTAGCCCGTCCCCGCTCGATGGCCGGGATCGTAACCTCGCGCAGGTAGCGCTCGGTCGAGAACCCGTGACACAGAAGTCCGTCCGCGACCTCGCCGGCGACCTCTGTCATCAGCGGCCCCACCGCGGCAAGGAACACCTTCGGGTCGCCGAACTGGTTCGGTCCCGGGTTGAAGAACGGGGTCATCAACGTGTGCGTGTAGAACTCGCCGCGGAAGTCGAGTTCCGCCCGGCCCGCCCACGTGTCCCAGATGGCGCGCATCGCCAACACGAACTCGCGCATCCGCGGTGCCGGGTGCGACCACGGCATCGAGTAGCGCTTGGTGATGTGCGGCTTGATCTGCGAGCCGAGCCCGACGAAGAACCGACCGCCGGACAGAGCCTGGAGGTCGTTCGCCTGCAGCGCCACCGTCATCGGGTTGCGCGCGAACGCCACCGCGATCGCGGTCCCGATCTCGATCGACGAGGTTCGCTCCGCGGCAACGGCGCAGCCGATGAACGGGTCGATCTGCGTTTCGGGCGCCCACCAGCCCGCGTAACCGGCCTGCTCGGCCGCGATGGCTGCGGCGCCCGCCCCGTCGACCGTCGAGTGGTACCCGCCCGCGTCGACTTTCACGGCCCCAACAGAGACAGTCGCATGATCGGGATTCGCCGACCGACCGCACCGGCGCGCACCCTGTAGTCGGCGTAGCCGCGATACAGCTGATCGACGAGCTCGAACAGCCGCTGGCGCTCTGCCTCGTCGTCGACCTCGACGGCGCGGTAGCGGCCCGACCGTCCCGCCCGCTCGAGCGTCGCCTCGGGGTGCGCTTTGAGGTTGTGGTACCACGCCGGATGCTTGTCGCGGCCGAAGCTGGACGCGACGAGAATCGCATCGTCGCCATCGGTGAAGTACAGGATCGTCGCTGTGCGGGGGGCGCCCGACTTCGCGCCGGTCGTGGTCAGGTTCGCGCTCGGCAGCATCAGCCCGAAGCCCAGGTATCCCCGCGTCGCCCGGAGCACGTACGGATCGCATCGCGCGGCCACGTTGATCGCGAACCATCGTCCGGTCTCGGTTTGCAGGAAGCGCGTCAACCCGCGCGCAAGCGGACCACGCTTGGCGCGCGGGTCCACCCTCGGCACCCCGGCGGCGGCGACCATGACGGCGCCAGCCTAACCGACCAGGATCTTCGCCATCGTGTCGCCGACCCGTACCTCGCCACCGGTGAGGACGATCGCGTTGATGCCGCGGACGTTGAGCGAGCCACCGATCGGCGAGTGGCAGAGTTTCTGCGCCTCGACCCCGAAGCGCTTGATGAACTTGCCGCAGCCGGTGTGCGGAAGGTCGGTAACCTCGATGACCGCCCGTCCGACCGACAACCGCGTCCCTGGCGGCAGGTTGTCAGGGCCGAGATCGAGGTCCACGTACAGCTGGTCGCCGGCCAGCGCGCGGCGTTCGGGATCGACCGCGAACAGCGCCGCCGCACGCACGTTCATCACGGTCAGCTGTGCCTGCGGCTTGCGGTTTGCGCCGTGCCTGGACACCCAGTTGTCGCCGACCAGCCCGACCTCCGTGTCGAGGACCGCGACGTCCAGTAGCTCTCGCTCGCCCAGACCGGGGCGCCGGACGATCAGCTCGAGCCGCCCTCGGTCCCCGGGGGAGCGACGAATCTCGTCGAGCCCGGCCTCGAGCTCCACCCGTCCCAAGTGCTCCACTCAGAGCAAGTTATCGTGTCATTGCGATGGACCTGCGCGCTCTCGAAGTCCCGATCGTGCAGGCGCCGCTGGCCGGCGGCGCCTCGACCCCCGCGCTCGCCGCGGCCGTGGCCGCGGGGGGCGGGTTCGGGTTCCTCGCCGCCGGTTACAAGACTCCCGACGCCGTCGCCGCCGACATTCGCCAACTGCGCTCACTCAGCGACGCGCCGTTCGGCGTGAACATCTTCGCGCCACCGGCGCCGCTCGAAGACCCCGCCGCCGTCACCGAATACGCAGGGGAGCTCGCGGGCGAGGCCGCGCGCTACGGCGCCCATACCGGTGCGCCTCGCCATGACGACGACCAGTTCGAGGCCAAGGTCGAGCTGATGCTCGCCGAGCGCCCCGCCGTCGTGTCGTTCACGTTCGGCTGCCCGGAGGCGCTGCTCGTCGGGCGCCTGCACGAGGCCGGCTGCGACGTCTGGGTCACGGTCACAAGCCCGGACGAGGCCGAGCTAGCGGCCGCCGCGGGCGCCGACGCGCTGGCCGTCCAGGGGCTCGAGGCCGGGGGACACCGCGGCGGCTTCAGCGACCCGCCGCTCTATGAGGAGTTCGGGCTTCTGTCGTTGCTGCGTCTCGTCGCCGATCGGGTCCCTAAGCCGCTGGTCGCCGCCGGCGGGATCGCAGATGGAGCCGCCGTCGCCGCGGTGCTCAGCGCGGGCGCGCAGGCCGCGCAGATCGGCACGGCGCTGATGCTGTCACCCGAGGCGGGCACGCCGCCCGCCTACCGCGCCGCGCTCAAACAGGAGCGGGCGACGGCGCTGACCCGTGCCTTCAGCGGTCGGCGCGCGCGCGGCATCGTCAACCGCTTCATGGTCGAGCACGGGGGCGACGCGCCCGCCGCGTATCCCGCCGTGCACCACGTGACGACACCGATCCGCGCCGCCGCGCGCGAGGCGGGCGACGCGGAGGGGATCAACCTCTGGGCCGGTCAGACCCATACGCTCGCGAGCGAGGCGCCCGCGGCCGAGATCGTCCGGAGCCTCGCGCTCCAGGCGCGCGCGAGCGTAGCCGAGGCCGCTGAACGGCTCGGCTTGTCCCGCCCGTAAGGAGACCGGTGGCTACGCGGCAGCCGGCTCGGGCTTCTGCATCAGCGCCATCACGCCGAGTACCGTGGCGTTGACCGCGGTCAGCGCGGACATCACCCCTGCCCGCTTGGGGCCACCCGACTTCAGCATCAGCACCGCCGCAGCTGCGTCGGCGGCATCACACATCACGCCCAGCTGCCACCACAGCGAGCCGGCCTCGTCCTTGGCCACCAGCTGGCCGATGCCGAGTGCGACGTCCCGCATTCCGAACAGGCGGGCGAGGAACACCGCCTCGGGGTCCGTCCTTGTGAGCCCGAAGATCTTCGCGGTCAGCTCCGGGGCGGCGAATGCGCCGACCGCCGATCGCGATCCGGATCGCGGGCAGTTGTTGTTTTGGGTTCATGGCGCTAACCCTATTGACCGACGGTGCGCTCGACCAGGGTCGAGAGCCGTTCGCACACCGCGTCTGTCTCCTCGTCGGTGGGCGCCTCGACCATCACGCGGACCAG
This sequence comes from uncultured Solirubrobacterales bacterium, assembly GCA_963794825.1. Classification (GTDB taxonomy): domain Bacteria; phylum Actinomycetota; class Thermoleophilia; order Solirubrobacterales; family Solirubrobacteraceae; genus Palsa-465. The sequence continues at coordinate 117,140 of CAWCFB010000001.1, read as the reverse complement.
CGGCTCGGTGCCCGATGCCCGGACGAGCACGCGCCCGCGGCCCTCGAGCTCTGACTGCGCGGCCTCGATCGCGGATTTCACCTCGCCGTTCTCGATCGCGACGGCCAGTGTGGCCCGGTCCGGCGCGCGGATGTTGACCAGCCGTTGCGGAAGTTTGGCCATCGCGTCGCGGTCGGCCAGGTCGCGCCCGCCGAGCGCCTCCAGCGTCAGCAGCGCACTGGCAATCCCGTCCCCGGAGGGTCCGAAGCCGAGGTCGATGATGTGGCCCGACTGCTCCCCGCCGAGCGTCCAGCCGCGGCGGCGCAGCTCATCGAGCACGTAGCGGTCGCCGACCGCGGTCGTGGCGACCTCGACTCCCGCTTGCGCCATAGCCGTGTGGAACCCGTAGTTGGTCATCACCGTCACGGCCACGCCATTGCCCGGCAGCCGCCCGGCGGCCCTGAGGTGCAGCGCCGCGATCGCGATCAGCTCGTCGCCGTCCACGATCGTGCCGCCGCGATCGGTCGCGAGCACTCGGTCGCCGTCGCCGTCGAACGCGAATCCGATGTCGTAGCCGCCGGTCGCGATCCGCTCCGACAGGGCGTCGACGTGGGTCGAGCCACAACCATCGTTGATGTTCCGTCCGTCGGGCGCGTCAGCGATCAGATCCACCTCGGCGCCGAGCCGGCGCATGATCTCGGGCGCGGCTCGATAGGTCGCGCCGTTTGCACAGTCGAGCAGGATCCGCCGGCCGCTCAGGTCGAGATCCACGAACCGCGTATGCAGCTCGCGCAGGTAGTCCTCCAGCGATCCGTGCAGTCGCCGGACGCGTCCGATCCGCTCGGGCGGCGGGCCGGGGTCCTCGAGGTGACCCTCGATCGCGTGTTCGGTGTCGTCGGAGAGCTTGAACCCGTCCGCCGCGAACAGCTTGATCCCGTTGTCTTCGTAAGGGTTGTGCGAGGCTGAGATCACTGCCGCCATGTCGAGGCGGTGGCGACGGAGCAGCAAGGGCGCCGCCGGGGTCGGCAGCACCCCGCCCAGCAGCGCGTCCCCGCCTGCCGAGGTCACGCCGGCGGCAATCGCCGACTCGAGCATCTCGCCGGACTCGCGCGTGTCGCGCACGATCAGCACCTGCGGCCGGTTCGCGCCGGCCTGCTGGACCGCCGCGCGCGCTAAGGCGAGCGCCAGCTCGGCCGTCAGGAACTCCCCGGCGCGGCCCCGGACACCGTCCGTGCCGAACAGCTGCCGGGCCAATGCGCTAACGCTTCGAGAACTGCGGCCGCTTGCGCGCCTTCTTGAGGCCCGCCTTCTTGCGCTCCTTGACGCGCGGGTCGCGCGTCAGGAAGCCGCGGCGCTTGAGCTCGCCACGAAGGTTCGGGTCGGCCTCGAGCAGGGCGCGTGAGATGCCGTGACGCAGGGCTCCGGCCTGGGCCGCGACCCCGCCGCCGTGCATCCGCGCGACCACGTCCATCCGCGACTCATAGCCGACCGTCTCGAGTGGTTGACGGATGATCCGCCGCAACGTCTCGCGCGGGAAGGCGATCTCGAGCGCCCGGCCATTGATCAGGTACTCGCCGGTGCCGGGCCTAAGGATCACCCGCGCCACAGCCGTCTTGCGCTTTCCGGTGGCGGTGTACCGCGCGCCGGCGGCGAGATCGATCGCCGCGTCGGCAATCGGCTGCGGTGCCTCCTCCTGGTCGGCCTGCGCGCGCGCCGCGGCGGCCTCGGCCTCGGCCTCGGCCGCGGCCCGCGCCTCGGCATCGAGAAACTCCTCGCCCTCGGGCACGATGTCTGGAGTGAGGTCCGCGCCCGGGATCTCCGGCTTGACGCGCGGCGTCACCTCAATCTCTTCGACGTCGGCCTCGACGATCTGCGTGTCGTCCACAACCTCAGGCTCGGCAGCCGCGGCGGGGGGAGCGGGCGCCGGCGCCTCGGCGGCAGGAGCGGCAGCGGGCTCCTCGGCGGGAGCGGCAGCGGGCTCCTCGGCGGGAGCGGCAGCGGGCTCCTCGGCGGCGGGCTCCGCCTCGGCCTCCTCGCTCACCTCTTCCGCGGCGGGCGGGGCAGGCTCCTCGGCCACGGGCTCGGCCTCAGCAGCGGGCTCCACCTCAGGTTCGGCGGCTGGGGCATCCGCAGGCTCCTCAGCGGCCGCTACTGGCTCAGGCGCCTCGTCCTCGCCAGACGATCCGGACGGGACGGACGTTCCGGCGGAGCCACTCGCGTCATCCTCGCCTCCGGCTTGAACCTGGTCCTCCCCATCAGCAAGGGGCTCCGACGGGACGTCCGTCTCGTCCGGATCCACCGGCGTAGGCGTTTCTTCACTCACGACTGAATCTCCATTGGTTGCGGCTGCTGAGCAGTATGCGGATGCTCCGGCCCGGCGTAGATCTTGAGTTTGGTCAGCTGCTTACGCGCCAGCCGGTTGCGCGGGAGCATGCCCTTGACCGCCAGCCGGATCACCTCTTCGGGCCGTCGCTGCAGCATCTCCGCGAGGGAGCGCGAACGAAGTCCTCCGGGATACCCGGAGTGGCGGTAGTACCGCTTGTCGGCGCGCTTGTTGCCGGTCACTGCGACCTTCTCCGCGTTGACGACGATGACGAAATCGCCCGTGTCGACGTGCGGCGTGTACGTCGGCTTGCGCTTGCCGCGCAGCGCATCGGCGATCTGCGTCGACAGCCGGCCGAGGGTCTGGCCCTCGGCGTCGACGAGCAGCCAGTTGCGCTCGCGATCCTGTGGTGTGGCTACATATGTCTTCATGGCACAGACAAACCGCGCGACTTCGCGCGGCTCGCGGCGATGATAGTGCATCGAATCACGCCCCTGATGCGCGCCCGCCGGCAGGGGTACAGGCTGGCGTTTTGGGTGCTGAGCGTTTGGTGGTTCGTGCGCCGGCCGCACCAGCTCGGGGTCAAATGTGTCCTCACCGACGGCCGTCGCGTGCTGCTCGTGCGCCATACGTACGGGAGCGACGAGTGGGAGCTGCCGGGCGGTAGGCCCAAGCGGCACGAGGCAGCGCTGAACGCGGCCCGCCGGGAGATGCACGAGGAGCTCGGCCTGACCATCGACGGCTGGAGCGAGCTCGGCCAGCTGAAGGTCCGGCAATACCACCGCGAGGACACGGTCACGATCCTCCACGCCGAGCTGAGCGCGCCGACGCTGAGGCTCGATTACGCCGAGCTCGCGGCAGCCGAATGGTTCGACCGCGAGGCGCTCCCGCCCGACCGCGGTCGGCACGTAGCGGCGATCGTCGGCCGCGCCCGGAGCTGAGCTACTCCCACTCGATCGTGCCCGGCGGCTTGCTGGTGATGTCCAGCACCACGCGCCCGACAGCGCGGATCTCGCCCGTGATCCGCGAGGCGATCTGCTCGAGCAGGTCATAGGGAAGACGTGCCCAGTCAGCGGTCATCGCGTCGTCGCTGGTGACCGCGCGGATCACGATCACGTTCGCGTAGGTCCGCTCATCGCCCTGGACCCCCACGGTGCGGATATCCGGGAGCACGCAGAACGACTGCCACAGCTCCCGGTACAGGCCGGCAGCGCGGATCTCCTCTTGGAGGATCGCGTCGGCCTCGCGGAGCGTGTCGAGCTTCTCGCGCGTCGCCTCACCACCGACGATGCGGATCGCCAGTCCCGGGCCGGGGAACGGCTGGCGCCAGACGAGCCGCTCGGGCAGGCCGAGCTCGGCGCCCACAGCGCGGACCTCGTCCTTGAACAGCGCCCGCAGCGGCTCGACGAGCTCGAACTCGAGGTCGTCGGGCAGCCCGCCGACGTTGTGGTGGGACTTGATCGTCGCCGTACCGGTGCCTCCGCCCGACTCGATCACATCGGAGTACAAAGTGCCCTGCACGAGGAACCCGACGTCGTCGAGCCTCGCCGCCTCCTCCTCGAACACGCGGATGAATTCGGCCCCGATCCGCTTGCGCTTCTCCTCGGGCTCGGTGACACCTTGCAGCCGCGCGAGAAACCGCTCCTCGGCGTCGACGGCGACGAGCGGCACCTTGAAGTAATCACGGAACGCGGAGATCACCTGCTGGCCCTCGTTCTTGCGCATCAGTCCGTGGTCGACGAACACGCACGTGAGCCGGTCGCCGATCGCGCGGTGGACGAGCAGCGCTGCGACGCTCGAGTCGACGCCGCCGGACAGGCCGCAGATCGCGCGGCCGTCGCCGACCTGGGCCCGGATCCGCTCGATCTGGTCCTCGATCACCGAGGTGGCGCTCCAGGTCTGCTCGCACTCGCACACGTCGCGCAGGAAGTTCTGAAGCACCTGGTTGCCATACGGCGTGTGGACGACCTCGGGGTGGAACTGGATGCCGTACACGGCGCGGTCGGTCGACTCGAAAGCCGCCACCGGCGACTCGGTCGACGCCGCCAGCGCGGTGAACCCCGGCGGCGGTGCGAACACGGTGTCCCGGTGCGACATCCAGCACGACTGCTGGTCCGGCGTGCGGGCGAGCAGGCGGCCCTGGGCAGAAACCGTCAACTGCGAGCGCCCGAACTCCCCCACCTCCGCGCCCTCGACGCGACCGCCGAGTCTCAGCGCCAGCAGCTGCATCCCGTAACAGATCCCGAGCACCGGGATCCCGAGCTCGAGCAGCTCCGGGTCGAGCGCCGGCGCGCCCTCGGCGTACACCGATGACGGACCGCCGGACAGGATCAGCCCCTTCGGCTTGCGCCTGCGGACCTCCTCGGCGCCGACGTGGTGGGGCAGCAGCTCGCTGAACACCCCGCACTCGCGCACCCGTCGGGCAATCAGCTGCGAGTACTGCCCCCCGTAATCGAGCACCACTACCTGTTCAAGCTGTTGTCCCGGTGGCCGCATGCGGCCACCGGCCGACGGCGCATGCGCCGTCGGGACCGGGTCGCATGCGACCCGGTCTTCCAGATCCTCAGTCAGGGACACCGACGGCGGCTGCTTTGGCCCCCATGCCGACACCCTGCTCGCGCTGGAGGTGCTTGCCCTCGGTCTGGAGCGCCGGAGCGACCATCAGCTCGGCGCGGTTGAACTCCGCGATGTCGCGGTAGCCGCAGGTCGCCATCGATGTCCGCAGGCCGCCCATCAGGTTGAAGGTGCCGTCGTTCTCGCGCGCGGGGCCCTTGAGGATCTCCTCGAGCGTCCCGTTCGGCGTGGTCGCCACTCGCGTGCCGCGCGGCAGCGTCGGGTGGAATGTCGCCATTCCCCAGTTGTAGCCCCGTCCGGGCGCCTCGTACGCGCGCGCCAGCGCGGACCCGAGCATCACCGCATCGGCGCCACACGCGATCGCCTTGGCCACGTCGCCGCCGTTACGCATGCCGCCGTCGGCGATCACCTTGACGTATTCGCCGGTCTCGAGCATGTGCTGGGAGCGGGCCGCGGCCACGTCAGCGATCGCGGTCGCCTGTGGGACGCCGATTCCGAGCACGCCGCGGGTCGTGCAGATCGCGCCCGGGCCGACGCCGACCAGCACGCCGGCGGCACCGGTACGCATCAAGTGCAGGCCGGTGTGGTACGACGCGCATCCACCGACGACGATCGGGATCGGTGCCAGCTCGCGGATGAACTCCTTGAGGTTCAGCGGTGGGCGGCTCTCGTCCGACGACACGTGCTCGGCCGAAACGACCGTGCCCTGGATCACGAGGATGTCCAGCCCCGCCTCGAGCGCCACCTCGTAGTAGGTGCGCACCTTTTGCGGCGTCAGCGACGCCGCCGCGACGATCGGTCGCTCGGGCGTCGACTGCTCCTTGATCTCCTTGATCCGCTGGGCGATCAGCTCCGCCTTGACGGGCTCGCGATAGATGTCCTGCATCTCCCGGGTGGCAATGTCACGCGAGAAGCTGGCGATCCGCTCGAGCTGCTCGTCAGCGTCCTCGTAGCGGCAATAGATGCCTTCGAGGTTCAGCACCGCGAGTCCACCGAGCCGTCCGATCTCCCCCGCCGTCTGCGGCGACACGACGCCGTCGAGCGCCGCGGCCAGCAATGGCAGCTCAAACCGGTAAGGGCCCAGCGTCCAGGAGATGTCTACGTCGTCAGGGTCCCGGGTCCGGCGCGACGGCACGATCGCGATGTCATCGAACCCATAGGCCCGCCGGGCCTTCTTGCCGCGGCCGATTTCTATTTCCATCGCAGCAGAGTAGATCGGGATGCGGACGTCAACGAGGCGGCAACCATCGGCCCGCTGATCGTAGCAACGGCCCGTCCCGGCGCCAGGTTCAGGACCCCGCTAGTTGGCCGATTAAGTCACCGAATCTCGGCACCGAGCTCGAGCCGCTCGGCCTCGACCTCGAGCAGTAGCCGGTCCACCCGCGACGGCTCGAGGATCCCGGCGCCGAAGTGCTGCGTCGACTCGGCGCCGCAGGCCACCGCGAACCGCAGACAGTCGACCGACGGCCGGCCCATGTAGCGCGCCGCCACATAACCGGCCAGGAACGCGTCGCCCGAGCCGATCTCCGAGCGCGACTCCTGCTCTTCGATCGTGACGCGGTGGATCGCCGGCGCGCCATCCTCGACCACGCACGCATAGCAGCCGTCGGCCACGGTCATGATCGCTTCGCGCGCCCCGAGGCGCGTCATCTCGAGCACCGCCTGCGCGCGGTCGCCGGTGTCGTTGAACTCGTGGCCAACGAGCTCCTCGGCCTCGAGCTCGTTCGGCGAGACGACGTCGGGCTCGGCGCGGACAGCCGCCCGGAGCGGATCGCCGTCCGTATCCACCATCGTGGCGACGCCGAGCTTGCGGACCTCGCGGATCAACTCGCCGTAGATGCCCGGATCGACGCCGCGGGGAAGGCTGCCGGCGAACACGCACATGCTCGCGCCCTTGGCGAGGTACAACAGCTTGTCGCGGAACAGCTCGAGCTCCTGCGAGGTCACCAACGGTCCGCGCTCGTTGATCTCGGTGTGCTGCCCGTTGGTCGGGTCGAGCACAGCCGTGTTGGTCCGCGATTCGTCGTGGATGCGGATGAACGAGTTGAGAATCGACTCCTCGGTCAGCGCGTCGATGATCCGGGTCCCGGTGGCGCCGCCGGCGAAACCGGTCGCGATCACGGGCTGGCCGAGGCGCTTGATCGCGCGCGCCACGTTGAGGCCCTTGCCGCCGGGCATCGTCGTCTGGTCGACCGTGCGATGGCGGCGGCCGGGCTTGAAGTTCGGCACCTCGAGCGTCTTGTCGAGCGCTGCGTTGAGGGTGACGGTCAGGATCATGCCGGATGGCTCTCTGCCCTTCCTCGCCCACGCCGTCGGACCCAGATCACGGCCAGCAGACCGACCAACGCAAGCGCGAGCAAAAGCGTAATGGGTCGGGTGATGAATCGGGCGGCAATGGTTAGCGGACTGACGGCGGCCAGCTTGCGCGCCAGCAGCAGCGGGATTCGCGCGAGCGTCCGCCCGCCGGCCCGCACGAGCGCGTAGCCGACGACGGCGTGGCGCTTCAGCGGGCCCGTCAACCGAACCGGGGTCACGACCTTTGTCCTCACCCGAGCGTCGCTCGCCACCACCCGCCGGAACGACGACTCGGCGATCACCGCCGCGCGGAAGCCGGGCCGGTCAGCGACCGGTAGCCGCGCCATCACCTGCCCGGCTTTGATCGGGGCGACGAGACGGAAATGGGCGTAGCCCCAGTTGAGCAGCGCCATCGTGTTCGCGTCGCGCGCGGCGATGCTGCTCGTGCCGAGAACCGCGCTCAGCAACGTCAGCCCGCCGCGCGTCGCGGAGGCCACGAGCACGTACCCGGCGCCACTCGTATGTCCCGTCTTGACGCCATTGATCCAGTGGAACCGAGCCACGAGATCGTTGCGGTTGACCACGTAGTGCTGCGGGCCGGTGTCGAGCCTGGCGCTCGGCTCGGCCACGATCCGCGCGAAGAACCGGCTGTGCCTGAGCAGGTAGTCGGCCAGCGTCACGAGGTCCGAGGCGCTCGAGTAGTTGCCGGCCGTGTCGAGCCCGATCGGCGTCGAGTAGTGAGTGCTGGCGAGCCCCAGCTGGCGCGCCCGGGCGTTCATCATCCCGATGAACCGCGCCACCGAACGGTCTCCGACGTTGTAGGCCAGATCCTCGGCGGCGTCATCCGCGCTGGGCAGCATCAGCGCGAGCAGCAGGTCGTGGACGGTCATGCGGTCGCCCGGTCGCAGCCCGATCTGCGAATCGGCCGCAGACGCATACCAGTCAGGCATCGTGAAGACCTGGCCCAGGTTCCGGACATGCTCGAGCGTGATCAGCGCGGTCATCAGCTTTGTCGCGCTGGCGATCGGGACCCGCGTGCGCGGGGCGACGGCGCCGAGCTGCTGGCCCGTGGCCGGCGCCACGAGCGTGGCCGTCCTGACGCTCAGTGCCGGTAGGTCGAGCGCAGCCGCCGGCGCCGCGGCAACGAGCCCGAGCGCCGAAGCGCCGGCCAACACAGCGCCGAGGCGCCGAAGCCGGCGATCAGCGCCGCAGCCGGAGCCGCTGCCCTGTCTGCAGCGCATTCGGGTTGACCTGCGGGTTCAGCGCCTCGAGCTTCGACAACGACAAGCCGGTGACCCTTGCGATCCCGGTCATGGTCTGGTTCGGCTGCACGGTGTAGAAGGTGGTCTTAGCGAACTTGCCCCGCGGCCGCGAACCGGTTCGCGGGCGCTGCGCGCTCGCATGATGAGTCTGGGCACCAACGTGGTGCTCGACGATCAGGTAGCCCCCGGCGACGATCGCGACTAGCGCGACGGGCGCAAGGTAGCGCGCGGGATTCCGGGCCGCCATCGCCCGGCGGATCATATCGCCGCGCTGGACGTCTAAAAGGGACTCTACGCGGCGAGATTCCAGGCCAGCTCCTGGAGCCGAGCGGCCTCGTCGCGAGCGGCGCGGGCCGGATCCCCGCCGGCCTGCCGGTAGGCGTCGACGATCCCGCGAGACGCCGAGGCCAGGCCACCCGCCGGACCGGGAGCGAAGGCCGGCGCGAGCTCCTGGACCCTTCCGCCCTGAGCGCCGATCCCGGGCAACAGGAACGGTGTGTGGGGCATCCGCTCGCGGAGCGATGCCAGCCGGCCCGGCACGGTCGCGCCAACCACCGCCCCGACGTCCGACAGCCCGCTCGTGCCGACTCCGGGGCCGCCGAGCTTGTCGACCATGCGCGCGAGCTGGTCTGAGACCGTGCCCCCCTGCTCGAGGGCCACGTCCTGGAGATCGCCCGCTCCGGGGTTCGAGGTGCGGACGAGCACGAACAGGCCTCGGCCGTTCGCCCGCGCCGCCGTCACGAACGGCTCCAGCGAGTCCTCGCCGAGCAGCGGGTTGACCGTCATCGCGTCCGCATCGAGCCCTCGCACCGGGCCGAAGTGCGTGGGCGTTTCACCGAGGAACGCCTGCGCGTACGAGGCGGCCGTCACGTCGATGTCGCCGCGCTTGGCGTCGGCGAGCACGAGCAGGCCGGCCTCCCGGCCGCGCTCAATCACCTCCTGGAGCGCCGCCCAGCCCGGCGCGCCGAGCCGCTCGAAGGAGGCGACTTGGGGCTTGACTGCGACGCAGTGATCCGCGGCCGCCTCGATCGCCAGCGCGCAATGCGCCGCGACCGCGAAGGCCGCCCGCGCCGCAGGCGGCTGGCCGACCGCGCCCGCCATCTCGACCGCCCGCGGCCATAACCTGGCCGGATCGGGATCAAGGCCGAGGATGATCTGAGAGGAGCGCTCGGCGACCCGACTCGCGAGCAGGTCGCCGAACCCCACGGTCACGCTCGGCGCGTTTGAGACTCGCTCCTGCGGCGCAGAAGCCAGTGCTAGGACTTCACGGCCTTCTTGAGCCCGGCGCCGGCGGAGAACTTCGGCACCCGGGAAGCGGCGATGTGGATCGTCTCGCCGGTGGCCGGATTACGGCCCTCGCGCGCGCTGCGGTTCGAGACGCTGAACTTGCCGAATCCGGAGAAGACGACATCACTACCGCGGCGCAGCGTGTCCTCAATCGTCTGGAGGACCGCGTCAACGGCGTCGCCAGCATCTTTCTTGCTCAACCCGGCGCGTTCCGCCACCTGGTCCACAAACTCGGACTTCGTCACTTGCTCCTCCTTAGAGGTGGTAGGAATGGCCGAAGCTAACATGGCCGCCGGATGACTTCGGCCGTTTTCAAGCCGAATGCGGGGAATTTGCCGAGTTTTAGGGCCTGAATCCCGCAATTTGCAGATATCGGCAAGCGATGATTCAGCACGTGACCCGGCAAATCCGCCCTGATCAGCTCGGCCGATGCGTGGGCTTTTACGAGCTTTTGGGGTATTCGCCGATCGCGGCGCCCGCCTCCGTCGGGGCTCGCGCAGTGTGGCTCGGCCACGGTCAGGGAGGCCCGGATCTCCATCTGCTGGTCGACGACGAAGCGGCCGCCGAGCGGGGGCACGTGGCCTTCGTCGTATCGCCGTACGAGGAGGTGGTGGCGCGCCTGGAGGAGGCCGGGTTCGAAGTCGAACCCCGCCGCGAGCATTGGGGCTCTCCGCGTTCCTACGTGCGCGACCCCGCGTCTAACCTGGTCGAGCTGATGGCGAAGGCGCCGGGTGGACGACGACAATAGGCGCGTGGCACTCGCCCGCGTCTCCTGGCTGATCACAGCCGGCGTCTTGCTCGTCGTCGTGCTGATCCTCCTGATCCAGGGCTACTACGGCTACGCCGGGGTGACGTTCGCGGTCGCGGTGGCCGCGGGGATCAACCTGCTGTAGCGGCTTGCGTCTGGAGCCACTGCACGAAGGCGCGCGCTGCGCGGCCGCGGTGGCTGATGGCGTCCTTCTCCTCGTCGCTCAGCTCGGCCATGGTGCGGCCGCCGTGGTCGCCGTCCGGAAGGAACACGGGGTCGTACCCGAAGCCCCGCTCGCCTCGGCGCTCCGCGGCCATCCTCCCCTCCGAGAGCCCTTCGAAGCACCGCTCCTCGCCGCGCTCGGGGTCCACGTAGGCGAGCACGCACACGTACCGCAGACCGCTTTCGGGGGGCGCCTCCTCGATCAGCTTGCTCAGGTTCTCCTCATCGGTCGCCTGCTCCCCGGCGTAACGGGCCGAACGGACACCGGGCGCCCCGCCGAGCGCTGCGGATTCGATCCCGGAGTCGTCGGCGATCGCCGCGGAGCCGGTCGCCGCCGCGGCCGTGCGAGCCTTCGGCAGCGCATTGGCGGCAAATGTGTCGCCGGTCTCAGGCGGGAGCTCGACTCCGTCGGGAAGTGGCTGGACGGTGATCCCCGCCGGCGCCAGCAGGCGATTGAACTCCCGCAGCTTGTGCGGATTGCGCGTAGCCAGCACGAACTCGGGCATCGCGGCTACGGGGCCGGGGTCGCGACCGCGGCGTCCTGCGCCGTCCGGAGCTCGTCGATCCCCTTGGCGGCGAGCGCCAGCAGGTCATCGAGGTGCGCGCGGGAGAGGGGCGTGCGCTCCGCGGTCGCTTGAACCTCGACAAGCCCGCCGTCCCCGGTCATCACCACATTGGCATCGACCTCGGCGGTTGAGTCCTCGGAGTAGTCGAGGTCGAGCAGCGGGACGGCGCCGACGATCCCGCAGGAGATTGCCGCCACCGAGCCGGTCAACGGCGAGCGCTCGAGCTTCCCCTCAGCGATCAGCCGGTTGCACGCGAGCGCCAGCGCGACCATCCCGCCCGTGATCGAGGCACAGCGAGTGCCGCCGTCGGCCTGGAGCACGTCGCAGTCGACGTAAACGGTGCGCTCGCCGAGCGCGGTGAAGTCGATCACGCCGCGTAACGAGCGCCCGATCAGCCGCTGGATCTCGACTGAGCGGCCGTCGAGGCGGCCCTTGGAGACGTCACGCTGCTTTCGCTCGCCGGTCGAGGCGGGCAGCATCCCGTACTCGGCCGTCACCCATCCACGGCCGGACCCGGCCAGCCAGCGCGGCACGCTCTCCTGCACCGAGGCGGTGCAGATGACGCGAGTCTCGCCCTCCGAAATCAGCGCCGACCCGGTCGCGGTGCGGACGAACCCGGGCTCGATCCTCACCGGCCGCAGCTGATCCGGGGCTCGGCCATAACTCCTCTCAGGCGTCATACGGTCACCCTAGTGCCTAGATCGACATGGACGACATCGCCGAGCGGCATCTGCAGGAAGCGGCTGCCGAGCGCCTTGAACGTGTCGATGTCACCGGTGCACTGGAAGCGGTAATCGCCCTCCTGGGCCCGGGGGTTCTGCAGAGCCCGTGCGGCGAGCGCACGCTCGACACTGCGGGCCACGCCCAGGCCCGAGCTGACGAGCGAGACGCCCCGTCCGAGCGAGCGTTGGAGCATCGGCGCGACCAGCGGGTAGTGGGTGCAGCCAAGGATCACCGTGTCGACCTCCGCCTGCCGCAGGGGCGCGCAGTACGCGCGAACGGTCTCGACGACGGACTCGTCGAACGGGAAGCCACCCTGGATGATGGGAGCGAGATCCGGGCAGGGGACGCTCTCAAGGTGCACATGTGGGTCGGCCGCCTTGACGGTGCGCTCGTACGCGCCACTGAGGACCGTGGCCGGAGTCGCGAGGAGGCCGATCCGTCCGGTCCGTGAGCCCGCGACGGCCAGCTGCGTCGCGGGGGCCACGACGCCGATCACGTCGACATCGCGGCCGCTGCTCTCGACGTAGTGCTCGAGCGCTCCGAGCGCCGCCGAGCTGGCGGCGTTGCACGCGACGACGATCAGCTTCGCCCCCTGGTCGAGCAGGTGCTCGGCGATCTCGATCGCGAAGGCCCGCAGCTCACGCTGCGTCCGCTCACCGTAGGGGAACCTCGCGGTGTCCCCGAGATAGAGATAGTCCTCGGCCGGCAGCGAGACCAGCAGCTCGTGGAGCACGGTCAGCCCTCCGACCCCTGAGTCGAACACGGCGACGGGCTGCTCGGGACGCGCTGACATGTTCGTGATCGTGCCATAGCGGCGCGACGGCGCCGATAGGCTCGGGCCGGCGATGCGCGCGCTGATCGTCACGAACATGTACCCGGACGCCGAGCAGCCGGCGCTCGGGAGCTTCGTCCGCGATCAACTGGAGGCCCTCCGGCGCGTGAAGGGTGTGGAGGTCGAGCTGTTTTCGTTCGCGGGCGGAAGTCTGAGCGCGTATCCGCGCGCCGGGGCGGCGATTCGGCGTCGGTTCGGTTCCTCGCGGTTCGATGTCGTCCACGCCCACTTCGGCCTGAGCGCGTGGCCGGCGCTGGGAGCGCGGGGAGCGGTGCGCGGAGTGACGCTGCACGGAACGGACCTGGCGCATCCCCGCTCCCGCGCGATCACGCTCGCCGTGTTGCGGCGCTACGACCTGGTGGCGGCGGTTTCGGAGTCGCTCGCGGAGTCGGTGCCAGGTTGGGCGGTGCGCCGTGAGCTCGCGGTGCTGCCGGTCGGGGTGGCGACCGATCGCTTCAAGCCGCTGGGGCGCGCGCAGGCGCGGCGGGAGCTGGGGCTCGACCCCGACGGGCCGCTGCTGCTGTTCGCGGCAGATCCGGCGCGGCCTGAGAAGCGGTACGACCGAGCCCGGCTGATCGCCGGCGACGTCCCGTTGCTGACGCTGGGGAGGGTGAGGCCGGAGGAGGTTCCGCTGTGGGTCAACGCTGTCAACGCGGTACTGGTGCCTTCCGAGCGAGAGGGTTTCGGGCTGGCGGTGCTCGAGGCGCTGGCCTGCGACGTGCCGGTGCTGGCGACGCCGGTTGGGATCGCGCCCGAGGTGTTGCGCGGTGTGGAGGGGGCCTACTGCGGCCCGTTCGAGCCGAGCGCGTGGACCGCCGCGCTCGCCCCGCACCTGGCCGAAGCCGATCCGCGGATCGCCGGCCGTGCGCACGCGGAACAGTTCTCGGTCGATCGGATGGCGGCCCGTCTGGTCGAGGTCTGGCGGGCCCTGCTGGGGGAGTGAGCTCGAGCTCAACCCGCTCACACGCAGATCGCGCCGGGGCGGGTGAGTGGTTTTCGGTGTGGGCACGGAGTTCCGCTCACGCGGCGGCGGCTACGCCCCGTGTGAGTGGAGTTCGGGGCGGGGCGTGGCTCCTATACTCGGCCGCTCTCTGGAGGATCTTTGAGCGGCTTGTTAGAACGAATCGCGCGCCGGCGCCGCGCGTCGGCAAATAGCCGGCTGGGCCCCCCTCCGCAGAACGGAGTCAACAGCTTTGAGCAGTACGCGCGCCCACCGGTCGCCGACCGGGTCGAGCGGAATGGTCGCGCGGCGGAGGTGGTCGAGGAGGCGGAGCTGGAGGCGGTCCCCGGGGCGGAGGCGATCCCGGAGCCGGCGATCTCCGAACCAGAGGCGCTCCACGAGCCTGAGGCGATCCACGAACCCGAAGCGATCCACGAGCTTGAGCTTGCCGCGGTCCCGGAGCCGGAGCCGGAGCCCGAGGTTCCCGCCGAGCCCGAGCCCGAGGTTCCCGCCGAACCCGAGCCGGAACCCGAACCCGAACCCGAGCTTGTCGCCGAACCCGAGCCGGAACCCGAACCCGAACCCGAGCTTGTCGCCGAACCCGAGCCCGAGCCGCTGCCCCAGGCGATCGAGGCGCCCGTTGCAGCGCCTGAGCCGGACCCGCCGGCACCCCGCCCCACCCCCGCCCCGCAACCCGCTGACGTAAGTCACCTCAGCCGGTCACAGATGCGCCGCCGTGCCCGCTACCTGCGCGCTCTGCGCGAGGTGCAGCTCCGGGACATCGGCGGGTTCATGGTCGAGCTGCGGCGCTTCGGTCGGGAGCGGCCCGACCTCGTCGAGCGGAAGGTTGCCTGGGCGGCGAATACCGACCAGGAGCTGCGCGCACTCGAGCAGGTGCTCAATGGCACGGCACCGTTAGGTGAGTTGCGCCAGCCGGGGATCGGGGGGGCATGCGCAGAGTGCGGCGCCGTCCACGGAAGTACCGATCGTTTCTGCTCGGCGTGTGGAGCACCGTTGTTCGACGGCCTCGATGACGACTTGGACGCATGACGGGCACACAGCTGGCGCCGACCCGGCCCCAAGACGAGGCCGATACGAAGTGCGTGCAGTGCGGCGCGGAGCTGGCCGACGACCAGGAGTGGTGCTTGGAGTGCGGTGGGGCGCGCACGCTGATCCACCGCGGACCGGATTGGCGAGTTCCGCTGGCGGTGATCGCAGCTGTGATCGCGGTCGCGATCGGCGGCTTCGTGGTGGTGGTGATCAGCCTCTCGAACGCCACAACTGCCCACACCGCAGCCGGATCGACGGGGACGGCGGCGGCGAGGCCGAGCGCCAACGGTCCCGCACCGACCGCGCGCACGGGCACGGGCACCGCAACCGCCGTTGGTGGCTCGGGGAACATCGCGACTTGGGAGATCGGACTCCCCGGTTGGACCGTGGTGCTCGCGGCAGATCACACCCGCCGAGCCGCCTATGCCGATGCCGAGCGGTTGGCCGGTCAGGGAATCGATGTCGGCGTGCTCGACTCGAGCCAGCACCCGCGCCTGAGACCCGGCTATTGGATCGTGTTCTCCGGCCGGTATGCGACTCGAGCCGCGGCGGCGTCGGCCTCGGCGCAGCTCGTCACCCTCGGTCAGACGCACGCTCACCCACGTCTCGTCGGCCGCCCCGGCGGCCCGTAGCACTGATCCGGCTCACGCCAGCTCGGGCCACCAGCGTGAGAAATACTGGCGCGCCGGCGCGGCCAGCTCGGGGTCAGCGAGGTCGGCGGCGCTTGCGCTGGCGCTCCCGCCTCCACCGTTCCCGGCCAGGACCGACATCGTCGCCGCCACCGACGACGCGAGCGCATCGAGCGCGTAGCCACCCTCGAGCACCACGCCGACCGGCACGCCCGTTGCCAGCAGCGACGCGGTCATGGCCGCGTATCCGCGCTCGCTCACCCGGCAATTGGCGAGCGGATCATTCGCGTGGGCGTCATAGCCGGCCGAGACCAGGAGCAGCTGCGGCTCGAATGCCCGAACCAGCGGTACTGCGACGCCTTCGACAAGCGACACGAACTCGAAATCGCCCGCACCGGGCGGCACCGGCAGGTTGATCGTGAACCCCTCCCCCTCATCGGTCCCGACGTCGGACGCGGCGCCCGTCCCCGGATACAGCGGCGACTGGTGGATGGAAAGGAACAGGACCTCGCGCGAGGGGCGGAAGATGTCGTTCGTGCCGTTGCCGTGGTGGACGTCCCAGTCGAGGATCATGACCCGCTCGAGCCCTAGCGAATCCAAGGCGTGCCGGGCCGCGACCGCGACGCTGTTGAACAGGCAGAACCCCATCGCACGCGTCGGTAGCGCGTGGTGGCCGGGTGGCCGGTGGGCACTGAACCCGCACGGCGCGTCCCCCGCGACGATCCTGTCGACCATCCCGACCGCGCCTCCGGCCCCGTGCAGCGCAGCCTCGAACGAACCCGTGGAGGCAATCGTGTCGGCGTCCAGCATTCCCCCACCGCGCGCCGACAGCGCGCGGACCATCTCGACATGCGAGGCGGGGTGGACAGCCGTGAGTGTGTCGATCTCGACCGCCACTGACTCGACGCGGGAGAACCCGAACCAGTCATGCCGCTCGAGCTCGCGCTCGATCGCGGTGATCCGAGCGGGCTGCTCAGGATGGCCACCGGTGTCGTGCTCGAGCGAGGAGCGATGCGAGAGGAACACGGGCCGGCCGGGCATCGCGAGTACCGTATCGGCCCCTTGGTGAACGGCCGCACCCAGGTAGCTGTCGTCGGCGCCGGCGCCGCCGGGCTCTACGTCGCGCTCACCGCCGCCCGGCAGGGCGCGAGCGTGCGCTTGATCTCGGCCATGCCGCTGGCCGGGTCATCGAGCTACTGGGCCCAGGGTGGGCTCGCGGCGGCGCTAGCCGAGGACGACACCCCGGAGCTGCACCTGAAGGACACAGTCGCGGCGGGCCGCGGCATGGTCCGCCAGTCGGCGGCGCGCGTGCTCGCGACCGAAGCGCCCGCCGCCGTCGAAGACCTGACCCGGCTCGGGCTGCGGTTCGACGCCGACCGCCAGGGGCGCCTCGCGCTTGGGCTGGAAGGGGGTCACTCTGCGCGACGGATCGTCCACGCCGGCGGCGCTGCCACCGGCCGGCGGCTGATCCGCGAGCTTTCGGCGCGGGTTGCCCAGGACGACCGGATCGAGGTGCTCGAGGGCCGCCCGGCGATCGCGATCCTCACCAGCGAAGACCGCGCCACCGGCGTGCGCCTCGGCGGTGGCGAGGAGCTCTCGGCCGCGGCGGTCGTGCTCGCGACGGGCGGCGCGGCGGCACTGTGGTCGCGGACGACGAATCCCGCCGGCGCGACCGGCTCGGGCCTGCTGCTCGCCTACTACGCGGGCGCGGCGCTCGCGGACCTCGAGATGCTTCAGTTCCACCCGACGGCGGTGGCCGCCCGCAATGGTGGCGATGGGTTCCTGGTCACGGAGGCGATCCGCGGCGAGGGGGCCGTGCTGCTCGACCACACGGGCGAGCGGTTCGTCGACGAGCTCGCTCCGCGCGATGAGGTCGCCCGCGAGATCCAGCGGCAGTTGACGCAGACCGGCGCCCGCTCGGTCGATCTGGACATGCGGGACGTCGACCCCGCGCTGTTCCCGAACGTCGTCACCGCGCTGCGTCGTGCCGGTATCGATCCTGAACGCGAGCTCGTTCCGGTCGCGCCGGCGGCCCACTACATGATGGGCGGGATCGCCACCGATCTGGATGGGCGGACGACTCTGCCCGGCCTGTACGCGGTCGGCGAGTGCTCATGCACGGGGATCCACGGCGCCAACCGTCTCGCCTCCAACTCGCTGACCGAATGCTTCGTGTTCGGGCGCCGCGCGGCCCTGGCAGCAGCCGAAGAGCAATCGCCCGACGCTCCGGGCGGCGCGCCTCAGCGGCCCCGGCCCGAGCTGTCGGCGGCCACCCGCGAGGCGCTGTGGCGCTACGCCGGGCTGGAGCGTGACCGCGAGGGACTCGAGCAGCTCGACCGGAGACCCCTATCCGCTCGCCCCGCTGATCGCAGTGACGGCACTGGCGCGGACCGAGAGCCGGGGCGCCCACCAGCGACGCGATCACCCCGAGCGCGACCCCTCGTTCGACGGCGCCCACGTCATGGTGGCGGCGGGAGACGAGCCCGCGATCGCCCGCTGGGACTAAGGCACCGGCTTCCGGCTTAACGTCCGGTTAACAAGCGCCGCGGGTCCTGCTTCACAAGGCAGCGCGATACTCGCCGCGCAGGAGAGGATGGGCGCCCGGCCGGGAAAGCCGAAAGGAGCATGTCTGCATGTACCGGTTCAGCCGAGCGATCTACAGAGAGCTGGCGCGCGAGATCATCGAGGATCCGCACGGGCTCTGTGCAAATGCCAACCATGAGCGTGTGCTGCGCGCCTGTGAGGCCGCCGTTGAGCGGTTGGCCACCGACCGCCATTACTTTGCGCGGCCGGCGAGGACGCTGTTCAGCGACGTCCGCGCGTACTTCCCGATGGCGAGCCAGCCCCGGGTGCTGCGCGTGATCGAGCGCTACCTCTCTTACGCCGACGAATTCCTCAAGCGCCAGCCGAACAATGGCTTCGACGTGTACGGGAACCCGCTGCAATGCCGGGCCAGCACCCGCAAGGGCACGCCCTGCCAGCGGATGCCGCTCCCGCACAACGGCTACTGCCCGTCACATCAGCACCTAGCCGACTCGGAGGAGATCGAGCAGGCACTGGCCGCCTGACCCGGCGCGTCATCAATAACGTCCGCGCCGATGCTCCTCGGGGTCGACGTGGGCGGAACTTTCACCGACGCGGTGCTCGCGCTCGACGGGCGGATCGTGACCGCGAAGGCGCCGACGACGCCGCACGACCAGTCCGAGGGAGTGATGGCGGCGATCGTCTCGGCGCTCGAGGAGGTGGGGCGCGGGACGGACGAGATCGAGAGCTTCGCCCATGGCATGACCGTGGCGACGAACGCGCTGCTCGAGGGTGAGGGCGCTCGGACCGCGTTGATCGCGACCGAAGGGTTCACCGACATCGTCGCGCTGGGCCGGCAGAACCGCGCGGATCTCTACCGGTTGTGCGTGAGCCGTCCCCCGCCGCTGGTCCCGGACGAGCTCCGTTTTGGGGCCAGGGAGCGGAACATGCCGGGCTCGACGCTCTTACCCCTGGGGGAAGAAGAAACCGCCCGGCTGGCCGGCCAGGTGGCAGAGGCAGGTGTCGAGGCGGTCGCGGTCGTGTTGCTGCACTCCTACGCGCGCCCCGAACACGAAAAGGCAATCGCGGAGGCGCTCGCCGACGCCGTCCCCGATGTGCACGTGTCGCTGTCGCACGAGGTCGTGGGAACCTTCCGCGAGTACGAGCGCGCGGCCACGACCGAGGTCGATGCGGCCCTCTCCCCTCTGCTCCGGCGCTACCTGAGAGCGCTTGTACGCCGCGCGGGCGACGAACACCTCCCCGAGCCCGCCGTCATGCAGTCGAACGGCGGCCTGATCGACGCCGCCGCGGCAGCGAGACATGCCTCCTGGACGGTGCTCTCGGGTCCGGCCGGGGGCGCCGCCGGCGCCGCCTATCTCGCCCGGGCATCGGGGGCCCCGGACGCGCTGTGCTTCGACATGGGCGGCACCTCATGCGACGTGTGCGTGGTGGACGACGGCGCGGTGCAAGAACGGAGCGCCGGCGAGATCGCCGGCCGCCCATTGGCCCTGCCGATGCTCGCGGTCCACACTGTCGGCGCCGGTGGGGGGTCGATCGCGTGGCGGGACCCGGGCGGCGCGCTGCGCGTTGGTCCGCGCTCAGCGGGCGCCGATCCCGGCCCGGCGTCGTATGGTCGCGGCGGCAGCGAGCCAACGGTCACCGACGCCAACGTCGTGCTCGGCCGGGTCGGGCGGCTGGCCGGCGGCGTCGAGCTCGACGCCGCGGCCGCCGAACGGGCGTTGGCGAAGCTTGCCTCCGACCTCGCGCTGGAGGTCCGCGAGTGCGCCGCCGGCATCGTCCGCGTCGCGAACGCGGAGATGGTCCGCGCGCTGCGGGTCGTGACCGTCGAGCGGGGAATCGACCCCCGCCGGTATGCGTTGCTCGCGTTCGGCGGCGCGGGACCGCTCCACGCCGCGGAGATCGCCGACGAGCTCGGAATCGGCACGGTGCTTTGCCCTCGTGCCTCCGGGGTGCTGGCGGCGCTGGGGCTCGTGATCTCACCGCGCCGTCGCGACGTGCAGCGGACCGTGATGCTCAGGGGCGACGACCCCGCGGTGGAAGGGATCGTGGCCGAGCTCGGCGACCGCGCCCGCGAAGCGCTCCACGCACCTGAGGCGCAGCTGGAGACAACCTACGAGCTCCGCTACGCCGGCCAGGCCTTCGAGCTGCCAGTGCGCGCCGAACCGGGACAGCTGCGTCAGGCGTTCGAGGCCGCCCACGAGGAGCGCTACGGGTACCGCGACCCCGACGGCGAGCTCGAGCTGGTCACGGTTCGCGTCACCGCAACCGTGCCGGGAGCCGAGATCGAGTTCGACACCACCGAGCCCCGCGAGCTTCAGGAGCAGGTGATTTCGCTGCCCGAATCGACCGTATACGTTCCCGATGGCTGGTCCGCGCGCATCGACGAGCGCGGAACTATCCGCCTGCAGAGATGATCGATCCGGTAGATCTACAGGTGCTGACGGGCGCGCTGCGCGCGATCTGCGAAGAGATGGGCGCCGTGCTGATCCAGTCGGCCCACTCGGCGAACATCAAGGAGCGCCGTGACGCCTCGACGGCGCTGTTCGATCCTCGCGGCGAGATGGTGATGCAGGCCGAACACATCCCGGTGCACCTGGGGGCGATGCCGGCCGCGGTGGCGGCGGTCCGCGACGAGCACCACCGGCCCGGGGTCAGCTGGATCCTCAACGACCCGTACCGGGGCGGCACGCACCTGCCGGACATCACCGTGATAACGCCAGTGTTTGCGGACGGGGACCTGATTGCGTTCGCGGCCAACCGCGCCCACCACGCCGACGTCGGCGGCCCGACGCCCGGCTCGATGCCGGCGGACAGCCGCACGCTCGCCGATGAGGGGGTGGTGATCGAGCCACGCGTGCTCGACCGGGAGGCGGTCGATGAGCTCGTCGCGCAGATGCGCCGCCCCGAGCAGCGCCGCGCTGACCTTCGCGCGCAACTCGCCGCCGGCCGCGCCGGCGCGCATCGGCTGGCCGAGCTCCATGACCGCGCCGGCGGCGACATGCTCAGCCAAGCCTTCGGGGGCGTGCTCGACTACGCCGAGCGCCGTACCCGAGCGTGCATCGGCGCGCTCGGGGACGGCACCCGGCATGCCGAGGACGTGCTCGAGGTCAGAGACGGCGACCTGCCGATCGTGCTGAGCGCCACGGTCGACGGCGAGCGGCTGATCCTCGACTTCGAGGGCAGCGCGGCCCAGCACGACGGGAACCTCAACTG
The DNA here is from genome assembly GCA_963794825.1 of uncultured Solirubrobacterales bacterium. Classification (GTDB taxonomy): domain Bacteria; phylum Actinomycetota; class Thermoleophilia; order Solirubrobacterales; family Solirubrobacteraceae; genus Palsa-465. Next base: position 95,953 of record CAWCFB010000001.1, on the reverse strand, counting down.
CCCGCTCGCGGTCACCCGCTCCGCCTGCTATTTCGCCGTCCGCGTGCTCACGGACCCGGACATCCCGCCCAGCGCCGGTGCCTACCGCCCGATCGAGGTCCGGGCACCCGAGGGCTCGCTGCTCAACGCCCGCTCGCCCGCGGCGGTCGTCGGCGGCAACGTCGAGACCTCGAGCCGCGTCGCCGACGTGGTGCTCAGCGCCTTCGGCCGCGCCCTCGGCCAGGGGACGATGAACAACCTGACGCTCGGGTCCGAGGACGTCGTCTACTACGAGACGATCGGCGGCGGCCAGGGGGCGTGCGCCGACGCCGACGGTCCCAGCGGCGTCCACGTCGCGATGAGCAACACGTTGAACACGCCGATCGAGGCGCTCGAGCTCGAGTTCCCGCTGCGCGCGGTCGAGTACTCGCTCCGGCGCGGATCCGGAGGCGCCGGCCGCCACCGCGGCGGTGACGGTGTGGTCCGGGAGCTCGAAGCGCTCCAACCGCTCCGCTATTCGCTGATCACCGAGCGCCGGCGCCACGCGCCGCCGGGCGCCGACGGCGGCGACCCCGGCGCGCCGGGGCGAAACCTACTCGACGGAAACGAGCTCCCGCCGAAGGCGACAGGCGAACTGGGACCCGGACAGCGGCTGCGGATCGAAACACCCGGCGGCGGCGGGTATGGTGCCGCGTCATGAGGGTTGGCTTCATCGGTCTGGGGATCATGGGCTCACGGATGGCCGCGAACCTCGTCGGCGCCGGCTTCGAGCTGACGGTCTGGAACCGAACGCGCGAAACGGCCGAGTCGTTCGCCGCCCAACATGAAGGCGTCACTGTCGCCGATACGCCGGCAGACGCGGCCGCCGACAGCGAGATCGTGTTCACGATGGTCGTCGACGGCGAGCAGGTCGAATCCGTGCTGCTCGACGAGCCGCACGGCGCCGCTCACGGAGCAAAGTCCGGCACGCTGTTCGTCGACTGCTCGACGATCGGCCCGGCCGCGACGCGCGAGATCGCCTCGCGCCTGGGCGAGTATGAGCTCGCGCTGATCGACGCCCCGGTGACCGGCTCCTCGCCCCGGGCCCAAGATGGGACGCTGACGTTCATGGTCGGCGGCACCGATGCCGAATTCGAGCGCGCCCGGGCGGCGTTCGAGGCCATGGGGAAGCTGATCGTCCACGCCGGCCCGCTCGGCCACGGCCAGCTGGTCAAGCTGATCAGCAACTCGGTCGCGGCGGTCAACGCCACCACGGTCGGCCAGGCCCTGCTGGTGGCCTCCCGCCTCGGTGCCGACCTCGACGCGCTCACCGCCGTCATGTCCGCCGGCTCCGGTGGCTCGGCCATGCTCGAGCTCAAGGCCGGGCCGATGCGGCGCCACGACTACGAGACGCTGTTCAAGGTCGACCACATGCTCAAAGACGTTCGTCTGTGTCTCGAAGAGGCACAGGCCGGGGGCGTCCCGTTCGAGTTCGCCGCTTTGGCACGTCAGATCCTCGTCGCGACGAGCGGGCGCGGTCTCGGCGATGCGGATTTCGCAGCGCTGATCGAGGTGCTCGAGGGGGCCGCGGGGACGAAGTTGTAGCTGAAGCTACGCCAGCGTAAGCTCGTTTGGCCAGCTGGCTAAGTGGCCATTTGCAGGGACATTTTGTATTTCCGCCAGTCCCGCGTACAATCGTCCGTCCCGCCCATGGTCGTGGCGCTCGGCTACGGCGCGCGGGTTTTGCCAACCCATTTCGTCTCTCCCCTTTACTGATATATGCCGATTGCTTTCAAAGAATGGGCCGTGACTGTGCGGGCTCTCGCCGAAGGTGAGCAGCTCCTGACCCTCCGCAAGGGGGGCATTCGCGAGCCAGACAAACACTTCAAGCTCGACTACGACCGGTTTTTCCTCTACCCGACGTTCGACCACCAGCGTTCGGACCTCGTTCGCGAGTCCCACCGCCCGGAGCTCTCTCGCGCCCTCGAGGAGGGCGTATGGAGCGACGGGGAGCCACCGGTGCACGCGTTGCACCGTGAAGGCGAGCTGATGCAGCCCGACCGCGTCCGGATCCGGGCGTGGGCCGAGGTTGCCGCCCACTACACGGTCACCGACCGGCGGGCGGTCGACGCGCTCTCCCCGTTCTACGTGTGGACGCCGGACTACGCGGAGAAGCGGCTCCAATGGAAGCGCCGCCATCCGTTGCATGTGATCCTGCTCCGCACCTACAGGATCCCGCGGCCGGTGACGGTCAAGGTGCGCGACGAGTACGGCGGCTGTCGCTCGTGGCTCGAGCTCACGCGCGAGCTCCCGTTCGAGGGCACCCCGGTGCTCTCCGATGAAGAGTTCGAGCGCGCCTCGGAAGAGATCGCGGCGATCGCCTCCGATCGCCAGCCGGTTCTCGTCTAAGCCGCACGAAGCCCGATAACACGATGGCGTGGGTCGAGACATCCTCGCCATCGTTCCGGGCCCGCCACGAGGCGGAGGACGCCGTGGACGCCGGCCGGATCCTGTTCGCCCTCGAGGCCGTCCGGGAAGAGCTCTCGGGGGCGTTTCCGCGCACCGTCGACGGGGTCACGATCGTTCTCCACCCGAGTGTCGGCTCGCTGTCCTTCGCTCGGCCGGTGCTGCCGCTGATGTGGTTCGCCACCGCGCCGGCGGCGCGGCGCTACATCGCCGGCTGGGCGACTGGAGCCGAGTTGCATGTGCTGCGGCCTGCCGCGCTGCTCGAGCGGGCCTCCAACGTGCCCGGGTCGCGCGAGATGCTCGAGCGGACTCCGGCGGCGCTGTATGCGCGGCTCGTGATCAACGAGAACAACCGCGACCTCTCTGGCCACCTGACCCCGGGGCGGATCAATGCGGAGCTCCGCTGGGCGTGGCTGCTCGAGGGCGGAGCGCGGTGGTTCGGCGGCCAGACCGAGCATGCCCGGCCGGCGATCATGCGACGGATGCACGAGGGGCGGCGCCCGAGCTTCCCTCCGGGCCTCCGCGACGCGCCGCTCCTGGGCGGGACGGTGATCGACCTGCTGGCCCGCGAGGAGGGGGTCCAGGCGGCGGCGCAGTTCGTCAGCCGGCTTCACCCCGAAGGCGCCCGCGCCGCGCTCGCCAAGGCATTCGGCGGCCGCGCGCTCGTCCACACGGAGGGGACCTGGCGGGCGCACCTCGCGCGGATGGCCGGCGGCTGACTCCCGCCGGGGCCAATCCGGCCCGGACGCCGGGCGCGACCGTCACGCGGTCGCGTCACAGGCGATCGCCGGGGCGCGAACGCTAGGCGGTCGCGCTGCCGTGGATCATCGGTCGCACGAACGGGGGGGCCTTGGGCATCCGCCCCTGCTCGACCTCCTCGACAGTGAAGCCACTGGCGCCGATCAGCCCGAGCGTCGAGCGGTTGCAGTGGCAGCCGTGCCCGACCCGCACCCATAGCGGGTGGATTCGATCTTGCCAGCGGGCGACGGCCGGGTCCTCCGAGCGCACGTGCTCGAGGAACAGCAGCTGACCGCCGGGCTTCAGCACCCGCCTGAGCTCGGACAGCGCGCGAGCCGGATCGTCAACCGTGCACAGCACGAGCGTCGAGACGGCAAAGTCGAACGTGTCATCCGCGAACGGAATCGCCTCCGCCGGAGCGCCCACGATCCGAGCCGGGGCAGTGGCACGCGACAGGTGGTCCGCGAGCCGCCTGGCCATTGGCGGCTCCGGCTCGAGTAGGACCAAGTCGGTCACGGCCGCCGGGTACTTATCGAGGTTCGCACCCGTGCCGGCTCCGATCTCCAGCACGTCGCCGTGCACCCGGCTCAGCAGCACGCGCCGGCGCTCGGCCAGCCCTGCGCGTTCGCTGTCCGCGAGGATGCGATCGTAGAGCGCAGCGAATACGCGGCCCCAGAGGCTCATTTGAGTACCGTAGCCAAAAGCCACACGACGAACGTGCCGATGATCAACGCCACCAGCAGGCCGGCCAGGATCCTGACCGGCGCCTGCGCCGACGCTGCCGCCGACGCCGCCGACGCCGTCGCACCGGCTTCCCCGGCGGATGGGATCAGCTCCGCCTGGAGCAGCACGTCCCGAGCGGTCGGAACGCCCGAGCTCGGAACGAACACGTCGCGGGGGCCGGCGGCGAGAAAGTCGGGCACGTCGAATCCACGGCTGCGCTTGAGCAGGCTCGGGACGCCCTCCTCGAGCAGCAACGACTGGATGAACTCGCCCTCGACCTGATTGCGTGCCCAGGCGACTCGGACGAGCTCGCCTTCGGCCAGCTGGGGCTTGATTTTGCGCGCCCGCTCGTGGCGTTCGTCCGGCTGGCTAGGGGCGGCGGTGTCCGGGAATATGAGCGGCAGGCGGCAATCGGGACAGAACCGCTCCTCCTCGCCGTGCTGAGAGCCGCAGCCCGGGCACACGAGGACCGCGTCGGCCATCATTCCACGACCAGCTCGGCCTCGCTCACGGCGCCCTCATCGATCCGCCAGGTCCGCACCTCGGGCTCTCCGTTGGCCAGCCCGACGATGATCCACAGCACCCCGGGCCACATCTGCGCGTACTTGATGTCGGTCAATGAGGGCTCTGGCGCCGAGCGAGTATGGGAGTGGTAGATCGCGCCGTACTCGTGTCCGCCTGCGTCGATTTCGCGGTCGATCCTGAGCTGCTCCTCGCCGTCGATCACGAACGAGAATTCGCTTGCCCTGGCATTGGTCGCCGGGTACACCTTGACCGCCTGGCCGCCACTCGCGGAAACGATTCCGCAGCACTCGTTCGGCGCCTCGGCGCGCGCGTGCTCGACGATCTGGTCGTACTGCTCGGGGGAGATCCGCAGCTTCACGCTGGTAGCGAGGCTACCAACGACACTCGGGGTCAACAGATGTCCAGGGTCCCTCACGGCCGCGGAACGGATGCCGATACAACCGGCGTGCAGGATCGAGTTCGAGTACAGCGCCAGCTGGTGCGCGAATCGATGTACGTGGTCGACGAGCGAGCGGTCGCGGGCGCAATCCTGATGCGGGCCTCGGTCCGCGCGGCGCTACCCGAGGTGAGCTTCCGCGGTGGGAGTCGCGAGCGCGGAGCGCGTTCGTTCCGACGTGACCGCGACGCCCGTTCGTTCCGGCTCAGCGCAGGTCCTCAGCTCCGCGCTCGGCACCGGACCAGCCACCGATAGCCGCCGGCCCCTTCGACCGTCCGCTCCGATAGGTTGCGGGGCAAGGAGGTGCCCATGAAACGAATTGCACTGACAGTTCTGGTGGGAGCGCTGGCCATCGCGCCGGCTGCGACCGCGAGTGACTCGAGCCTGGTGGCGGCGCTGAAGCCGTACAAGACCAAGCTGACCAACGACATCGCTTATCTGTCGACGTTCGCGGCCCCAAGCAAGAGTGCCGCCAGTGGCGTATCGAAGAAGCTCTCGAAGATCGAGAAGGATCTGAAGGCCGTGCAAAGCGCCGCCAAGGACAATCCGGCTTCGTCATCGAAGGGGACGACGGGACGATCCGAGGTGCTCGCCGGCGTGGGCGATGCATTGACCGCCACAGCCGATGCGAACGCTGCGGTGGCTGCAGCCCGGGCGGGTCACAAGGCGACGGCCAAGAAGGACGCCAGGGCAGCCCGCGCGGAGATCGCCAAAGCGGTCCCGGTGCTCGAGGCCGGCGGCCACGCGCTCGGTCTCTTCTAAGTCCGCGAGTCCAAGTTCCCGAATACGAAGCTGCTTGGGACCGCCCGCATCGGGCGGTCCGGATCCAGCAGGTCCCGCAACGCAGTGGCGTGCTGGGCTTCGCAGGCCATGATCTTGGCCGCGACCTGTGCCGCCTGTGGGTCGCGGAGCTTCCCCATCTCTGCGTAGTAGACCGCCAGCGCCGCCCGCTCGAGCGACAGCAGCATTTGCACCGCGGCGCGCTCGTCCCCGGGTGGCACACCGGCTGCGGCTTGGCCGAGCCCCGCCGGAGGACGTGGCGCTGCGCCGCCGAGCCGGTGCAGCTCAGCGGTGAGGGCGCGCAGGTGGTCGCGCTCGTGGGCGAGCAGCTCCGACGCGAGCACGCCGCGAGCGTCTGACAGAGCGGTCGACCCGAGCAGCTCCTCGTAGGTCGCGACGAGCACTTGCTCGGCCCGGGCCAGCCCCTGGAGCGAGCCAATATCGCCGCCGCCGCGCCCGAACCGAATCCCTTGCGCGATCAGCTCGCGGCGGCTCGCGGCAGCACCACGAATCCCCGGCACCTACTCGGCCCCACTCACGAACGGCGACGGGATCGGGTTCAGCCCCAGCTTCGTGCGCAGCACCGAGACGTGCTGGGCGTCGTCGGCGAGGATTGTCGCCACCGACGCGCGCAGATACCCGGGCGAGAGCCTGGGCACTGCGGCGACGTAGGCCGCGAGCTGCGCCCGCTCGACCTCGTGCAGCAAGGCGATCACGTCGCGGGCGCCCCGCGGGTTGCCCAGGTCGTAGTCGGGGCGCGCTGGCGGGGCGGTCTGCCCCGCCCGCTTGATCAGCGTGATCAGCATCCCCGCGTGGGCGAGCTCCTGGCGCAGGAACGCGGTGCCGGCCCGGCGATCGCTGCCGCTCAGCAGCGGGATCCCCGCGGTGTAGGCGGCGATCGCGCGCCGTTCGAGCACCAGCAGCCGGTTCAGCAGCGCGGCGTCGGCTTCGAGCGGCCCGGCGGCCAGCTTGAGCGGATGAGTGGAGCCCGAGCACCCTGACAGCGCAGCCGCGGCCGCTGCGCAAGACCCAAGTGATATCCCCAGCAATCGCCGGCGTGTCGCCGGCTCGCCGTTCACCACCAGACGGTCGAGTCCAGATTCTCGATTTCGTCGACGGGACGCGTGTAGATCCCTGAGGAGAAGTACTTGGCGCCGTCGTCGGCGACGATGAACACGACGTTCCCCTCGTCGAGCTCATTCGCGATCCGGACCGCGACCTTCGCGATGGCCCCCGACGACACCCCGGCGAACAGCCGTTCCTCGTCGAGCAGCTTACGCGTGAACAGGATCGCGTCGCGGTTGGTGACAAAGATCTTCCGGTCGAGCAGCGACAGGTCGATGATCGGCGGAATGAATCCGTCCTCGAGCGAGCGCAGACCCTGGACCGGCTCCCCCTGCATCGGCTCGGCGGCGACGATCTTGACCTGATCGCCGAACTCCTCCTTCAGCCGGCGCCCGTTGCCCATCAGCGTTCCCCCGGTCCCCAAGCCGGCGACGAAGGCCGTCACCTCGTCGAGCTCTTCGAGGATCTCCAGCGCCGTGCCGTTGTAGTGCGCGAGCGGGTTCGCCTGGTTGCCGTACTGGTAGGGCATGTAGTACGAGGCGTCCTTCTCGGCCATGTCGAGCGCCATCTCGACGGCGCCGTTCGAACCTTTCGCCCCCTCGCTGTAGACGATGTCCGCGCCATACATCCGCAGCAGGTCGGTCCGCTCGGGGGTGACGTTGTCGGGCATGACGACCTTCAGCGGATAGCCCTTACGGCCGCAGATCAGCGCGAGCGAGATCCCGGTGTTTCCGGACGTCGGCTCAAGAATCGTCTGCCCGGGACGGATCAGTCCCTTGTCCTCCGCATCCTCGATCAGCGAGCGGGCGACTCGATCCTTGACCGAGCCGGTCGGGTTGCGGGATTCGAGCTTGGCCCAGATCCGGACGCCCGGCTTCGGGCTGAGGCGCTTGAGCTCGATCAGCGGTGTGTGGCCGATCGACTGGACGATGTCGCCGTACCGGCCGCCGCACGGCTTGTTCTGGAGACGCTCCAGGGCCATCGCTTCACGAAGTATAGCGACGGCCCTGGAGCCGGGGGCGGGCGGGCCTCAGTACGTGGACGGGTACGGCGGCGTCGTGGGCGGCCTCAGTACGTGTACGGATACGGCGACGTCGTGGGCGGTGCGGGCATCGTCGTCGTGGCCGTACTCGTCGTCGTGGTGGCCGCGGTGGACTTGCCCGCGCCGGTCCGGATCACGTGCCAGGTGCCGCCGAAGCTCTTGATCCCTTGGCCGCTGGCCTGGCCGGTATGCATGTCTTCGGCGAACCGGTAGAGCGGAAGGCCGTTGAGCGTCACTTGGTAGAAGCCGTCTCGGTGGAGTTTCGAGAGCTTGCCCTTGACCCCCACAGAGGTCAGCTTCGCCGTCTTGGAGACCTTGTACGGGGGCCAGAACTGGAAGCACGGCTTCGAGGTGCAGAGCAAGTGGTGGGTGGTTTCGGGCGACAGCACATACAGCGTCTGGCCTTTGTTGTTGACGAGAATCGACTCCCCGAGCGAGGAGTTCCGGGCGCTCTGGAGGGTTGTGCTGCCGGACTTGGCCAGGGCAAGCCCGGCGAGGCTGGCGCCGGTGGCCAGCGCCGCGAGCGCGACCGCCGATCTGAGCAGGAATGAGCGGGACATGGGCGTGCCTTTCGTCGTGGACCGTCGCCCTACAAGGACGCCGCTCCGGCCCGATTCTTCCCGGGGGATCTACGAACGTGGGGCCCCGCCGGCCATCGCCGGCAGGATCACGAGCGTGTCGGAATCGCCGACCGCGGTCTCCAGCCCATCGAGGACGCGGACGTCCTCGTCATTGAGGTACACGTTCACGTACCGGTTCAGCCCGCCGTCGGCCGCGAACAGCTGTGACCGGGTGTCGGGATGACTCTCAACGACGGCATTGAGCAGCTCGCCGACCGACGAACCGTCGGCCATGATCTCCTTCTCGCCTCCCACGGAGGGGCGGAGCACCGGCGGGATGCGGATCGTGGCCATCTGCCCTGAACCCTAGTGGGCGCCCGCGCAGAACGCTTCGTAGTCGGGGAACACTCCGAGCTCGTCGTCAGAGATCTCCTCGGGACTACGCGAGCAGATCGGGCACTCTGGGTCGCGCCGCACCTTCACCTCGGTGAACTCGGCGGCGAGCGCGTCGTACATCAGGAGGCGGCCGATCAGCGGCTCGCCCCGGCCGAGGATCAGCTTGACGACCTCGGTCGCCTGGAGCAGACCCATCGTCCCGGGCAGCACCCCGAGCACTCCGTTGGCGCCGCACGAGGGCGCCAGCTCGGCCGGCGGCGGCACCGGGAACAGGCACCGGTAGCAGGGGCCGTCGTAGGGCTTGAACACCGACAGCTGGCCCTCGAAGCCAAGGATCGCGGCCGAAACGACCGGGATCTGCAGCCGCACGCTCGCGTCGTTGAGCAGGTACCGCGTCGGGAAGTTGTCGAGCCCGTCGACGACGATGTCGTACCCGGGCAGGATCTCCATGATGTTCGAGGCGTCGAGCCGGACGGCGTGCTTGACGACGTTCACGTCCGGATTCAGCTCGTGGATTGTCTGCTCCGCCGAGTCGACCTTGAGGACGCCGATCCGCTCGTTCGAGTGGATCACCTGGCGCTGGAGGTTCGAGAGGTCGACGGTGTCGTTATCGACGATCCCGATCGTGCCGACGCCCGCCGCGGCCAGGTACAGCGCGGCCGGTGAGCCGAGGCCGCCGGCGCCGAGCAGCAGCACCTTTGCCTCAAGCAGCTTCTGCTGACCTTCGAGCCCGACCTCATCGAGGAGCAGGTGGCGCGAATAGCGCTCGCGCTGCTCCGCAGTCAGCGTCTGCGGGACCTCGACCTCGTAGCCGCGGTCCTTCCACAGTGTGATCCCGCCGCGCATCGATTCAACGTTCTCGTAGCCGAGGTCTTCGATCAGCGTCCGTGCGGCATAAGCGGAGCGGTTCCCGGAGGCGCAGTACAGGATCAGGTGCTGCGAGCGGTCGGGGACCGCACCCTCGATCCGAGACTCGAGATAGCCGCGAGGCACATGCTTGGCTCCGGGGATGTGACCCGCGGCGAACTCCTCCGTCTCGCGGACGTCGACGATCGTCGCCCCGTTGTTCATCTGGGCGTGAACATCAGCCGGATCGACTTCCTCGATCCGGTCCTTGATCTGGCGAAGAAGCTCTGCTCCCGACGGGCTCATCTAAAAACTCCCGATTTCCACTCGGCTTTCAATACTTCACTCAGTATAGCGGTGGCGCTTGGGGCCGACATGGACGCTGCTCCGGCCTGCCGGGCTCGCGTTTGATGGTGCCTGGAATGTAGGTCCAGGTTCCGCGAGGCAGGCCGGAGCGGCGCCCATGCCGCCCCTTGGCTTGCCGTGGACCTCGCTCTTCCCCCTTGGTAGGCCCACACGGAGGCATGCCCTAGAAACGGCTCAGGGCGCCCCCTCACTAAGGGAGCGCCCTGTAAAAGCCAGACCCAATCGCTGTCGTCGCAACCCCTGCCCGTCGTAGCTCTCGAAAGATCTTGGAGGGGTTGCATGAGGGGTATCGGCCGGGACGCAAATGGCCGATATCGGGTTAAGACCCCATCTTGATCGGTCGAACCACCAGCGGTACGAACCACCAACGGTACGAACCACCGACGCATATGAAGTCTCGGTCACTCCTCGCACAAGTCCTCGCGGTCAACCTGCTGCTCGTCGCCACCACCGTGCTCGTCGCCACGGTGGTGCTCGACGCGCAGTTCACGGCGCTGACCCGCGGTCGCGAGATCTTCGTGCTCGTAGCTGCCGTCGTCGCGACGCTGCTGGGCAATTGGCTCCTGCTGCGCCGCCGGTTCAGGCCCCTCGACGAGATGATCTCAGCGATGGAGCATGTCGACTTGGCGGCGGCCGCCGGGCAGACGCCGGTGACCCCGCGCAGCGACATTGCGGAGGTCGTCCGGCTCGACGCCGCCTTCCACCGGATGGTCGCGCGCCTGGAAGCCGAGCGCCGCGAGGCGGGACGCGCCGCCATCCGAGCTCAGGAGCGCGAGCGCCGGCGGATCGCGCAGGACCTCCACGACGAGGTAAACCAGGCGCTGACGGCCGTGTCGCTGCGGTTGCAGGCCTCGATCGAGCAAGCGCCCCCTGAGCTCCGCCGCGAGCTGACCGAGACCAAGAAGCTCTCCGGCCAGGCCATGGAGGAGCTGCTGACGCTGGCGCGCCAGCTGCGGCCCGCGATCCTCGACGATCACGGCCTCGTCCCGGCGCTGCACAGCCAGGTCCGCGACTTCGGCGACCAGACCGGCGTGCGAACCGCGTTCAACGCCCGCGGCACGGTCCCCCGTTTGACGCCCGAGCAGCAGCTCGTGATCTATCGCGTCACGCAGGAGAGTCTGTCGAACATCGCCCAGCACGCCGACGCCGAGAACGTCGACGTCGAGCTGTCGTTCATCGGGCGCACAGTGCTGCGGATCAGCGACGACGGGCAGGGGTTCACCGCCACGCGTAACGGCGGCCTCGGTGTCTCGGGGATGCGTGAGCGGGCGTTGCTGGCCGGCGGGCAGTTGTCGATCTGGTCGAATCCCGGCCAGGGAACGCGTGTGGAGCTGACGATCTGATGCAGGTTCTGATCGCAGACGACCACGGGATCGTCCGGGCCGGGATCAGGCTGCTGCTCGAGCGCCAGGCCGACATCGAGGTGGTGGCCGAAGCGGCCGACGGGGTCGAGGCGGTCGACCGGGCGCTGGCCACGCGCCCGCAGCTGTGCATCCTCGACGTCGGGATGCCGCGGATGACCGGGCTCCAGGCTGCGCGCGCGATCCGCTCGCACCTGCCCGACTCGCGCGTGCTGATGCTCTCGATGCACGACGACGAGCGCTATCTGTTCGAGGCCCTGAAGGCCGGCGCGTCGGGCTACGTGCTCAAGCGCGAGGCCGACCAGGACCTCGTCGGCGCCGTCCGGGCCGTGGGCCGCGGCGAGGCGTTCCTGACCAATGCCGCCGAGCGCTCGATCATCCGCCAGTGGATGGCCGACGGCGCCGAGGGGCCGGCGGTGCCGCTGACCCCGCGCGAGGAGGAGGTCGTCAAGCTGATCGCCGAGGCGCACACGAATGCGCAGATCGCGGAGATCCTGCACCTGGCGGAGAAGACCATCGAGTCACATCGCGCCAATGTGCTGCGCAAGCTCGGCATGCGCGACCGGGTCGAGCTCGTCCGCTACGCGATCCGGCGCGGCCTCGTCGAGCCGTAGGGGGGCGACGCGCCCTACCATCGCGGGCCGCCACATGCGCGCCCCCGTCGATCACATCGCCGCTCCACCGTTCCCGCTCAAGCTGCGCTGGATCAACTCGGCGGCGCTGAGGATGGACCAGCAGCTCGGCCGGCCGGTGCTGCTCGAGTTCTGGGACTTCTGCCGCCCGAACTCCGTCCGGACGCTGCCCTACCTGAGGGCGTGGCACGAGCGCTACGAGCCGCACGGCCTGCGCGTGATCGGCGTGCACGCGTCCGGATTCGAGCCGTCGCAGAACCCGGACTCGGTCGCGCAGGCGGTAAAACGCCTAGAAGTTCCGTACCCCGTCGTCGTCGACGATCAGTTCGAGATCTGGCAGCTATACGGCAACCTCGGGTGGCCGGCGCGCTACCTGTTCAACCAGTCCGGTCGCCTGTTCGAGTACCACTACGGCGAGGGTGACTATGCGGGCAGCGAGCTGGCGATCCAGGAGCTGCTCGGCGTGGGGGGGCCGGTGCTCGCTCCGCTGCGAGAAGAGGACGCGCCTGAGGCTGTGCTCGCGCCGCAATCGCCGGACGTCGAGGGGCCCTACAGCGGCCCCTACGAAGCCGGCGGGGTGTGGGCGGTGCTCGACGGCCACGGGACGGCGACGGCTAACGGCAACACCATCACGGTCGATCACCCCGGGGTGTACCCGCTGATCGAGCACGCCCGCTCCACGAAGGGCGTGCTCGACCTGCAGCTCGGCCCTGGCGTGAGGTGCTACGCCGTGTGCTTCACGCCGGGGCTGGCTTAGGATCAGGGGCGCTTGATCGCCTGCAGCGTGTAGGTCTGGGCCAGCCGCTCGGGCCGTTCCTTGAGCCGCCACTCTCCGAGTTCGTCCTGCTCCTGGCGCCCCGGCAGCGCGTCCCACGGCGCGGAGTCGTGCTCGACCAGCATCGTCGGCTCGAGTCCCACCTCAGACAGCGCGGTGACGATCTCCCCCAGGCCGTGGTTCCAGCTGTAGCTGCGGTTGTGCGTGAACTCGGCATCGGTCTGCACGTAGGTTCCGCCCCCATCCCACAGAACCGGCTCGGGCGTCTCGAAGTAGGGGTGGTCGACGACGATCCGACCGTCTTCACCCGGGTCCTGCAAGGCCCACAGCATCGGATGGCCCTCGCGGATGAACAGCCGTCCGCCCGGGGCCAGCAGCCCAGCAACTACCTCGGCCCAGCGTGCGACCGAGGGCAGCCAGCACAGCGCGCCGATGCCGGTGAACACGAGTTCGAACGACTCCGGCTCGAGCACCGAAAGCGCGTCGTACACCTCGGCCTGCACGAAGTCGATCTCAGCGCCGGCCAGCGACGCGAGACGCCGCGCCTGGGCGAGCGCCTCCGGCGAGAAGTCGAGCCCGGTCATCCGCGCGCCGAGCCGCGCGAGCGAGATCGTGTCGGTGCCGATGTGGCACTGGAGATGGACCCCGCGCACACCGGACACGTCGCCGAGTCGTGGCAGATCGAAGCGGACGACGTGGCTGATGAACGTGGGGTCGGAAGCGAACTGCTCGAACGCGTAGTCGGGAGACGCGGCGTGAGCCGGCGCCCGCTCGTCCCAGCTAGCCCGGTTGACGTCCTCGTACCGTTCCATCACCCCAGCAAGTTCACCAGCTCCGGCGGACCGCTGTCGCCGATCCGGACCGCGAATCCGGCCCGATACGGGCTCCGCGCCGGATCGGGTCCAACGAACGCCGGCTCGTTCACCCAGCAGCCGGTGTTGAGGATCGAGGCTCCCCCAATGGTCCGCCATTCCGAGCGCTCATCCGTGGGCAGCGGGCCGGCGCGATGCGAATGGCCGAACACGACCCAGGGAGCGCCGGCACCGAGCCGCTCGATGACCTCGCCGAACGCCTGCAGGGACGCGCGGCGCAATGCGGGACCCGACAGGTCGGTCCGCACCGGGCCGACTCCGAGCCGGTTGACCGTCGCCACTGCGGCGCCGAAGCCGGCTGTGAGCGCATAGCGCCGTATCTTGCGGCCGCGGCTGCGGCGGCGGCCCGGCGCGAGCACCCGCCACGCCTGGGCCGAGGGGCCGTGCGAGCTACGGCCAAAATCGGGACCGCCGTACTCGGCGACGGCGTGGATCCAGGCGTAGATCGGCGCGAGCACCCGCTCGTAGTCCTCCGCGGACGCCGGTCCGGTCTCGGGCTCGCCGACAATCCGCGCCATCGCCCCGGCGGCCAGCCGCTCGAACATCGGCACGGTCGTATGTCGATCGCAGTAGTGGCCGTGAGTCGCGTATACGTCCTCGCGCAGCCATACGCCTGGGTACGCCGCTCGGACCGTCGCCGGCGCCAACCGCCGGGCGATCGTGGCCAGCGTTTCCCCGGCCCGCCAGTCGACCACCGCCTCCAGCCCGAGCGCGGGGGCCGGCGCTGACCGCGAGCTCCGCGCGTACCACGGCTCGACCAGGTCGTGGTCGTGGTTACCCGGCACGATCACCACCTCGCCGTCCGACCCGATCGCCGCCCCCAGTGCCCCCAGCACCCGAGCCGCCACCGCGAGCGCATCGCGCGCCGGGCCGTGGCGCAACTCGACCACGTCCCCCAGCAGCACCAGCCGGTCACAACCGGCCGCCGTCTCGCATAGGCGGCTCAACGGCCGCTCCTCCCGCAGCACATCGCGCTCGGTGTGGGCACCGAGGTGGAGGTCCGAGATGACCAGCGTGTTCAGGCTGCCGCCTGGCGAACGCTCTTCGGGAGCATGAAGCGGACGTTCTCCTGAACGACCTGAAGCTCCTGCACGTCGTCGACGCCCCGCTCCCGAAAGAAAGCGACCAACCGCTGCACCAGCTCGTCGGGTGCGCTTGCCCCCGAGGTGATCCCGACGACCCGGGCGCCGGAGAGCCAGGCATCGTCGACCTCGAGCTCTGAGTCGATCAGGTGCGAATCGGCGCCGTACTCTCGCGCCACCTCGACCAGGCGGTTCGAGTTGGACGAGTTCCGCGAGCCGATCACCAACACGAGGTCGCATTCGCGCGCCAGTTGCTTGACCGCAGCCTGGCGGTTCGTGGTCGCGTAACAGATGTCGTCGGTGCGCGGCCCAACGATCGCCGGGAACCGTTCGCGGAGCCGGTTGATCACCTCGCGGGTCTCGTCGACCGACAGCGTCGTCTGCGAGATATAGGCGACCTTCGATTCGTCTGGCACTTGGAGCGCGTCGACGTCCTCGACCGTCTCGATCAGGACGATGCTGTCGGGCGCCTCCCCCATCGTCCCCTCGACCTCCTCGTGGCCGGAGTGGCCGACGAGGACGATCGTGTAGCCCTCGGCGGCGAACTTCTTCGCCTCGACGTGGACCTTCGTCACCAGCGGGCAGGTCGCGTCGATCGTCGCCAACCGGCGTGCCGCGGCGTTCTCGTGGACCGAAGGAGCGACGCCATGAGCGCTGAACACGACCGTCGCGCCCACCGGGACCTCGGTCTCGGACTCGACGAACACGGCCCCGCGCTCGCGCAGCTGCTCGACCACGTGCTTGTTGTGAACGATCTCCTTGCGCACATAGACCGGCGCGCCGTAGCGCTCGAGCGCCCGCTCGACGGTCTGGACGGCCCGGTCCACTCCCGCGCAATATCCGCGCGGCGCGGCCAGCAGAAGCTTCTCGGGGCCCGAGCTCACGCGAAACAGTTTAGGAAGGCCAGGTTTGCGGTGCCCGGGCTCTCAGGAAAGCCGGGTGACACGCACGGCCGAGATTTCCGCATCCGAAGCGGCGATCCGGAAGTTCGAGGTTGCGCTCGGATTGCTGTAGTCGAGGCACTGGATGCTGATCGTCACGGGCGCTCCGGTGTTGATGTCGAGACCGAATGGCAGCGAGCCGAACGCGTAGTTGGCGCCGCTGATCGTGTACGACGTGAACGGTGTCCAGCCGGCCGTGTCCTCGGTCGGTGAGCCGTGGCTCGGCAGCGATACCAGCGAGCACACCGCGAGACCAGAGGTCGACGTGGTGGCGGTCGCCAAGAGGTTCACCTTGGCGGTGACGCTGTAGATGCCGGCGGGCAGGAATCGCGAAACCAGGGTCTTTGGCGTCGGCGGACCGCCAGAGGTGTTCGTGAAGTCGACTCCGCCTGCGCCGCCCGGAGCGTACGAGTACCAAGCCGGTCCCGAGCCCGGCGCGCCGGCGGGGCCGCGCTGGTTGAACGGCAGCGACACGGTCCCGCGCGGGCATTTCTTGCCGGCCGCCACCACATCCAGCGCGCCGCGGTTGACACACCCCTGGATCGTGCCCGAGCCGCTGAGAAAGCCCCCGCCGACCGCGGCGTAGGCGCCGCCCCCCAGCGCGACCGCCAGCGCGATCAGCGCAACCACGTTGCTGAACGTCAGCCGCTTACGCACTGGCTAGTCGTTGGCCGTCACGGCGTCGAGGAGATGCGCGAACTGAGCCCGCGCGGCCTCGCGACGAGTGGGGATGTGCTCGGTCGGCACGCCGTCCGCCGGAGCCTCGTAGCCGCGCAGCACCTGCCGCGCCACCGAGGCCCGGTGGACCTCGTCCGGGCCGTCGTAGAAGCGGGCGCCGCGAGAGAACCGGTACATCGCCTCGAGCGGCATGTCGGTTGAGTACCCCAGCGACCCGTGCGCCTGGAGGGCGCGGTCGACGACGTCGTGCAGCATGGACGCGCCGAAGTATTTGATCATCGCGATGTCCTGGCGCGCCGCGGCGACGCCCTCGGTGTCCATCTTCCACGCCGCATGGAGCGTCATCAGCCTCGCCGCCTGCATCTGCGCGGCCGAGTCGGCGATCCAGTTGGCGACGGTCTCGTGCTGAGCGAGCACGGAGCCGTGCGCGTAGCGGTAGAGCGACCGCTCGCACAGCATGTCGAAGGCGCGCCGGGCCACCCCAAGCCACCGCATGCAGTGGTGGATCCGCCCGGGATACAGGCGCTGCTGGGCGATCAGGAAGCCGGCACCCTCCGCGCCGAGGATCGCCGAGGCCGGCACCCGCACGTCCTCGTAGAGGATCTCGGCGTGGTTGCCATACCGGCCGAAGGAGTCCCACGGATGCTCCATCGTCGCCACGTCGCGGAGGATCTTCACGCCGGGGGTGTCGGCGTCGACGACGAACATCGAGGCGCGCTGATGCGCGCGCGCGTCCGGGTCGGTGACCGCCATCACGATCAGGAAGTCGGCGATCGAGCCGTTTGAGGAGAACCACTTGTGGCCGTTGATCACCCATTCGTCGCCGTCCCGCTCGGCCCGGGTCTGCAGCAGGGTCGGATCCGAACCGGCGGTCCCGGGCTCGGTCATGCTGAAAGCGGACTTCAGGTCACCGGCCAGCAGCGGATGGAGATAGCGGTCCTTCTGCTCCGGCGAGCCGGCCAGCGCGAGGATCTCCGAGTTGCCCGAATCGGGCGCGGCGTTGCCGAAGGCCAGCGGTGCGATCGGCGTGGTCCCGAGGATCTCGTGCATCAGCCCCAGCTTGACCTGGCCAAACCCCTGCCCGCCCAGCGACGGCTCCAGATGCGCCGCCCACAGGCCACGAGCCTTGACCTCCTCCTGGAGCGGCTTGATGGCCCGCGTCAACCCTTCCCAGCCGAGCTCGTCGTGGAGCGTCTCGAGCGGCCATAGATGCTCGCGCACGAACCCGGCCATCCAGTCGAGCTGCTGCTGAAATTCCGGTTCGGTCGAGAACTCCCAGGCCATTGACTGGAGCCTACCGCTACCCAGGTAGGCTCTGAGGCGCATATGCCCCAGCAGCATCTGGACAGGCTCACCTCGACCGACGCATCGTTCCTGCATCAGGAGGGAGAGGCGTCGCACATGCACATCGGGGGACTGTTGCTGTTCGAAGGGCCGCCACCTGAGTTCGCCGACTACCTCGACCACGTCCGCGGCCGGCTCCACCTCGTGCCGCGCTATCGCCAGAAGCTCGCCACGCCCCCGCTTCAGACCGGGCGCCCGCTGTGGGTCGACGATCCGTGCTTCAACCTGGAGTACCACGTCCGCCACGCCGCGCTGCCCTCTCCGGGCACCGAAAAGCAGCTGTTCGCGCTGGCGGCCCGGATCGCGTCCCAGCAGCTCGACCGCAACAAGCCGCTGTGGGAAAGCTGGCTCGTCGAAGGGCTGGAGGGCGACCGTTTCGCGCTGCTCTTCAAGACTCACCACTCGCTCGTCGACGGGGTCTCGGGCGTCGACCTCGCGACCGTGCTGCTCGACCTCGAGCGAGAGGGCGAGACCCCGGCGGAGGGGTCCGGCACCGAGCTCGAGCCGTGGCAGCCACAGCCTGAACCCACGCCGGCCGAGCTGCTCCTCGCCGGGGCGCGCGGCGCCGTCCTCACGACCGCCGAGCTGATCGCCAAGGCGCTAGCCGCAGCGACGCGGCCGGCCACCTCGATTGCCCTGCTCAAGGACGCCGCCGAGGGGATCGGCGAGATCGTCTGGGCGGGACTCAATCCGGCACCAGAGACACCGCTCAACGTCGAGATCGGTCCATACCGGCGGTTCAGCGTCGTCCGGCAGGAGCTGCGCGATTACAAGGAAGTGAAGGACGCGCTCGGCGGGACGGTCAACGACGTCGTGCTGACCGTCGTCTCGGGCGCGCTGGCGAACTGGCTCCACGGCCGCGGGATCCGCACCGAGGGGCTCGAGATGCGGGCGCTCGTCCCGGTCTCGGTGCGTACCCAGGATCAACGCCACACGCTCGGCAACCAGCTGACCGCGCTGCGTGGCCCGCTACCGGTGTACATCTCCGATCCGGTGGCCCGTTTGCGGTTTATCCGTCAGGCCATGGACGGGCTGAAGGAATCAAAGCAAGCGGTCGGCGCAGCGACGCTCGCGCGGGTCAATAACCTCGCGCCTCCGACGGTCCTCGCGCAGGCCTCCCGGCTGAACTTCTCGACCCGGCTGTTCAACCTGCTGGTCACCAACATCCCCGGTCCGCAGTTCCCGTTGTACGTGCTCGGGCGAAAGCTGATCGACCTGTTCCCGATCGCCTTCCTGCCCAGCCATCACGCGCTCGCGATCGCGATCATGTCCTACGACGGCGGGATCGACTACGGGCTGCTCGGCGACTTCGACGCGCTGCCCGATATCGACGTCATCGCCGACGGGATCGAGGCGACATTGGCCGAGCTGCTCGCGGCGGCGCGGGGAGACCAGTCCCGGCCTGAGCGCGCGCCATCGCCGCCACCGCGGGCGGCCAGCACGCGCCACGAGAACGGAGACGGCTCCGGGCCGGCGCCGATCGTTCCCCCAGCGCGGGCGCGCTCGAAGCGCGGCCCGGCGGCCGACATGCGCGCGAAGCGGGCCCGCGGGGCTCGACCCGACCATCGCCGTCAGAACGACTGAGTACGTCAACCGGAGGACGAGGGAGCAGATGACCGACGACCTGATTGGCCCCCACGACATCGCTTACCGGCTCGAGCTCACGCCGGCCCAGCTGAAGATCGTCCACACGGCGCTGAAATCGCTCTACGACGATCTCGGCCACGAGGAGAAGGTGGTCAAGGACGTCGTCGCCGAAGTGCTGGCGAAGCTGCCCGGCGAGCACGAGATCCGCGCGATCGACCTCGATCGCGAGCGCCGCTCCGCGCCCTAGGCTCCGAGCGCGACGACCGGGCCAGAGAAAGTTCATTAGAACTGCCCAACTTTGCCCGGGCGCGTGCGTCTACACCTATGGCGAGGGACCTCGGCGTCACCTGGTCCCCACCCTATCCGCCCAAGTCTCGGCTGGTGAGTCGCGGCCCCCTGAGCGGCCACTGGCGGGCGGACTATCAATCGGGCGGGCTCGAAGGAATCGGGCCCGCCCGATTCCTTTGCGCTTTAGAACCCGAGGGCGAACTTCGCGTCTTCGCTCATCAGCTCAGGCGTCCACGGTGGCGTGAACGTCATCGTCGCCTGAACCTGCTCGACGCCGTCGAGCTCGGAGACGAACTCGTCGATCTGCTCGGCCACCTGTGGGCCGATCGGGCATCCCGGGCTGGTGAGCGTGTAGGTCACCTGCACCTCGCCGCCCTCGACGGCGACGTCGTAGATCAGACCCAGCTCGACGAAATCGAGTCCCAGCTCGGGATCGATCACCTCGCGCAGCGCGTCCATGACCTCGTCGACGGAAACCATTACGTCTAGTTTAGGAGAAAGAGCTTCGGATGCCTTGCATGGCAGCCGACGGTTTGTGTAGGTTGACGAAATCGTCGATTTCGATGACACACCGCCCACGCTGCGAGTCCGAGGGGATGAGGACCGATCGACGCAAGGCCGGCGCCGCCAAGCGCTGACCAGAGCACTGCGGGTGAAGGCCGACGTGGTCGTCGATCTCACCGACCTCGTGTTCGCCGACGCTTCGCTGATGGTCGACCTCGCGATGCTCGCCCGCCGGCTCCGCTCGCACGGCCGCGCGCTGCTGCTCCGCGGCCCGCAGCCCCAGATCATGACCCTGATCGAGCTGGTCGGGCTCCACCGTCTACCCGGCGTCCGCTGGGACGGTCCGGCGCCGGCTTTGGCCTAACGGCGTCCGCCGTAGACGAGATGTGAAAGAGTTTCGCGGGCTATGAGGAGAGGCAGCGTGCACGGCCGCACGCGGATCAGGGCGCTGACGCCCGCCATGATGCTCGTACTGGCGCTCGCGGTCGCGCCGGCGGCGTCCGCCGCGACCCCGTCGTTCACGGCCACCGGAAGCGCCGAGCAGGTCTACGTGACCGGCCTGGCCCCGGGCGCGCGAATGACGCTACTGAAGCCGAACGGCCACGCGCTGTACACGCAGAATGCGGACTCGCTCGGGGGGTTGCTGTTCCGCACTGTGCCTCCGGGCAGCGGTTACCGAGTGCGGCTCACCGCCGGGGGGGCCGAGTCCGGCCCGATCACGGTCCACAATGACGCTGCCGCCCCCTGGGACCCGACCGTCTACAACCAGTCGATCCCCGACAACGGGTATGGCTACCTGACCACCCGGGACGGGACAAAGCTCGCCTTCGACGTCCACCCGCCCCCGGCCCCCGCCGGCGTGGCGCCGGGCGTGACTCTGCCGATCGGCGACTACGCGCCCCCGTACCCCACGCTGATCGAGTACTCGGGCTACGGCTACGCGGATCCGAGCGGACCGGTCAACGGGATCGCCGCGATCGCCAACCTGATGGGGTTCGCGGTGGTCGACGTGAACATGCGCGGCACCGGCTGCTCGGGCGGCGCCTACGACTTCTTCGAGCCGCTCCAGAACCTCGACGGCTACGACGTGATCGAGACGATCGCCCACCAGCCGTGGGTACTCGGCCACAAGGTCGGGATGATGGGGATCTCCTACGGCGCGATCAGCCAGCTGTTCACTGCCCAGCTCGACCCGCCGGACCTCGAGGCGATCTCGCCGCTGTCGACGATCGACGCGACCGCGACGACGCTGTACCCGGGCGGGATCCTCAACACCGGCTTCGCGGTCGCTTGGGCGCAGCAACGCCAGCAGGAGGCACAGCCGGCCGGGCCCAACAACGGCACCCAGGCATACGCCTGGCAGCAGATCCAGAAGGGCGATCAGACCTGCAAGCAGAACCAGGTGCTCCACGGCCAGGCGAACAACCTGCTGAAGAAGACGCAGGCCAACCGCCACTACATCCCGTCGACCGCCGACCCGCTCGATCCGGTCACGTTCGTCAACAAGATCAACGTGCCCGTGTTCATGGCCTGCCAGTGGGAGGACGAGCAGACGGGTGGCCACTGCCCCGACCTGGCCGAGCACTTCACCGGCACCACGCACAAGTGGTTCACGTTCACCAACGGTGCGCACGTCGACTCGCTGGACCCCTTCACGGCCGACCGCTGGTTCGACTTCCTCGAGCTGTTCGTCGCCCACCAGGCGCCGCTACTCAACTCGCTGGTATTGAAAGCCGCGGCCCCACTCGTCTATCAGACGGCGCTCGGCACCCCATCGAGCGACAGCATCACGCTGCCGGACGATCCAATCCAGCACAAGCTCACCTATCAGGACGCGCTCAACGCGTTCGAGGCGCTGCCCTCCATCCGAGTCCTGTTCGACAACGGCGCCGGGCCGTCCCCGTCCGGGACCACGACCCCCGGGAACCCGTATCCGGCCTTCGAGAAGTCCTTCAGCTCTTTCCCGATCCCGGGCACGACCGCCCGCTACTGGTACCTGGCGCCCGGCAGCGCGCTGGCCGACCAACCGCAAGCCCGCCGGACCATCAACCGCTTCACCTGGAATGCCCACGCGCTGCCCGCCAACGACTTCGGCTCGGACAACGGCTCCGGCGGCCTGTGGGGCAACGCGTCGCAGTGGTCGTACTCGTGGCAGCAGAACCCGTCGGGCACGGCGGTCTCCTACCTGAGCTCGCCGCTGGCCGCCAACACGACGGTGGTCGGCGCCGGCGCCGTCCACGTGTGGGTGCGGACGGCGGCCAAGAGCATCGACCTGCAGGCCACGGTCTCCGAAGTCCGCCCTGACGGCAACGAGACGTTCGTCCAGAACGGCTGGCTCCGGACGAGCGAGCGCAAGCTCGCCAGAAGCGCGAACAACCTGTTCAAGCAGCCCAGCACGCTGCTCGAGCCGATCCCGAGCGAAACCGCCGCTGACCTCAAATCGATGCCGAAGCACAAGTTCGTCGAGGTCGTGATCCCGCTGTACTACGAGGGCCACGCCTACCGCGCGGGCTCGCGCATCCGCCTGACGATCTCGGCGCCGAACGGCACCCAGCCGATCTGGGCGTTCGCTCAGACGAGCCCGAAGCGCCCGACCAGGGTCTCGATCGAGTTCTCGCGCAAGATGCCCTCGAGCCTGATCCTGCCGGTCGTCCCCGGCGTCAGCATTCCGAGCGGTCTGCCGCCGTGTCCGAGCCTGCGCAACGAGCCGTGCCGGAAGTACGTGCCGTTCGTGAACCTCACGGCCAGCCACTGAGCCCGGCTCAGTAGCCTTGATCGGACGATGGTGATCGTCCCCCTCCTGTTGTTGGCGCTCTGGCCGGTCGCGGAGCTGATCGTCGTGATCAAGGTTGCCGAGACGATCGGCGTGCTGTGGACGATCGTGCTGCTGATCGCCTCGTGGCCGCTCGGCAGCTGGGCCCTTCGCTCCCAGGGTCGCGCCGTGTGGCGCCGCATGGCCGCGGCGATCTCCGCCGGGCGCGTCCCCGGCAAGGAAGTGCTCGACGGCGTGCTCGTGCTGCTGGGCGGCCTGCTGCTGATGATCCCCGGGTTCATCTCCGACGCGTTCGGCCTGCTCTTGCTGGCGCCGCCGACCCGGATTCCGCTCCGGCGCCTGCTGGCGCGACACTCGCGCAGCCCGCTCGTGGCCCAGACCGTCCGCTTCACGAGTCGCGGGCAGACCTACGACGTCGACTCCACCGCGACCGACGTCGAGGGCTCGCCGCCCCGGCTTCGCCCATGACGATCAGCGCGTTCGCGTTCGGAGATCCGGTTACCGGGATCTGGGGGGTCGCGGCTCGTTCGGGCGAGCTCGCGGTCGCTACCTTCGCCCCTGAGCTCGAGATCGAGGACGCCGCCGACGAGGCGTTGCTCGGCTACGGCGGCCTCGAGCTCCGCTTCACGCCAACGGGGCCGGCGGCGCCGTTCGCCCCGGCTCCGGGTCAGATTCAGTTGTGCGCGGTCGAGGGCGCGGTCCATTGGGATGGCGCCGAGCGGGACCTCGCCTGCCTCGGCATGCGGGCCACGTTTTCGCCTCCGGGTAGCAAACCCGAGTCGATCCGCGCCGTCGCGGCGTGGCTCGATCCCGAGGATGGCTTCGCGCTCGTGTCGCTGCGGCCGCCCGGGGAACGCGGCCACGACGCCGACCTCGTCAGCTGCGCGCTGCTCGAAGACGGCCGGCCACTGGACGTCGAGGAGCCTCGGTTCAGCACGACCTACGGCGGCGACGGCGTGCCGTCGCGTGCCGGGGTGGAGCTGTGGCTGGTCGGCGCCGACGAGGAGGACCCCGGCGAGGGGGAACCGGAGTCGCCCGATTCAGGCCCGGACCCCCGCTATCCCCGCCGCGCGGCCGGCGAGCGCGCGGGCGATGGAGCTGAGGTGGCGCTCGCGCAGGCGACCGCCCGCGCCGACCTGTTCACCTGGCATGCGCGCGGCATCCACGGCGCCGGTGTGTACCTGCTGATCCCCGCCCCTTGATCACCGCCGTGATCAGCGACTTCGGCGGCGTGCTGACATCGCCGCTGCTGGAGACGTTCACCGCCTTCGGCGAGGCGTCCGGGATCTGGCCCGAGCAGCTCGGCGGCGCGTTCGCGGCCATGATGGAGCGCAGCGGGGTGAATCCGATCTTCGAGCTCGAGACCGGGCGCATGACCGAACCCGAGTTCTTACGCGGGCTCGGCGCCGAGCTGGAAGCGCAGCTCGGCCGACCGGTCGAGATGACGGGCTTCGGCGAGCACTTCTTCGAGCATCTGCAGCCGAACGAGCGGATGATCGAGTACATGCGCCAGCTCCGTGGGCGGGGCTACAAGCTCGCGATCTGCACGAACAACATCCGCGAGTGGGAAGCGCGCTGGCGCGCGATGCTCCCTGTCGAGGAGATCTTCGAGGTCGTCGTCGACTCGGCGTTCGTCGGCGTGCGCAAGCCGGAGCCCGAGATCTACCGGCTGACCCTGGAGCGGATTGGCGTAGAGGCAGCCCAGGCGCTGCTGATCGACGACGTCGAGCTCAACTGCCAGGGCGCCCGCGACGTCGGGATCGCCGCCGTCTGGTTTCAATCAGACGAGCAGGCGATCGCCGACGTCGAAGCGGCCCTGGACGACACCGCCACCGGCTAACAGGCGGGAGCCGGCGTCAGGTCCGTCGCTGGGCAGCTCGGCAGGACCAGCGGCGCGCGGGGCTGCTGGTTGAAGTTGAAGTCGTTGGCCAGGTTGCCGAGGATCGGCGCCTTCTCGCGCACGTCAGGCCGCGGGTCGGGCCGGCCGTCGGTCTGCGGATTCAGCCGCTGGCTGTGGAGGAAGTCGTCCTCGATGAACTTCAGGTACGCGTCGTGGCTGAGCGTCTGCGGGTCGATGTAGCCCCGCTTCGCGTACGGGCTGATGACGATCCCGGGCACCCTCAGCCCGTAACCGTTCGCGTCCACCGCCGGCGGATCGACGTGGTCGTAGAACCCGCCCCAGTCATCCCAGCTGAGGAAGATCGCGGTGTGATCCCAGTCGGGGCCACTCATGATCGCGTTGATCAGCCCGGTGACGTACGACTGGCCGGCGCTGACCAGACCCGGCGGGTGCTCGGACACCTTGCCGTTCGGCGCGATCCACGAGACCGCGGGGAGCGTTCCGTCCTTGGCCGCGGCGTAGAAGTTCGACAGGGTCTGGACGTTCCCCAGCTGCCCGTCCTGATGAACGTCGGTGAAGTGCGGCAGCGGGTTCCAGATCCCCGGCGTCTTCGGGCCCTGCTGGACCGGCGTGCAGGTGACGTCCTGCGGGTTCTCGCAGTCGGGCTCGGTCCCCTTGTAGACGTAGTAGGCCCAGTTGATCCCGGACTTGTGCAGCAGGTAGGTGACGTCGGTCCACGCGTACAGCGGCGTGCTCGACAGCGGCGCGCCCGGGGTGTTCGGGCTCTGGAGCGCGTTCGTGCACGAGAACGGGTTGGTGGAGTCCGTGCACAGCGCTGACCAGCCCGAGACCATGAACAGATGCTGGGGCAGGCTCCACGAGGCGTTCGGCTCGTACATGTGGTCCTGGAGCACGAAGTTCTTCGCGTACTCCCAGTAGTTGGGGATGTCCGAGCCGTCGTGGTAGCCCATGGTGTCGATGCAGTTGGCCTGCGCGCTGCCTGTGCACGGACTGCAGTTGGGGTCGTTGGTCGCGCAGTTCTTGCCCTTCTCGGCCTGGGCGACGAACCCGTCCATCTTGCCCCCGTCGATGTCGGCGGTCGCACTCGTCTGCCCGTGCGGGCCGCCGAAGTTGAGGTCGGCGGTGTCGTGGAACGGCTGGATACAGCCGCCATTGGCGGGGTTCGGGTCGCACGGGACCGCCCCCGGGTTGCCCGCCAGGCCGGGGATCCCGTCGGCTCCCGGGTAGGTCCCAAAGTACTGATCGTAGGACCGGTTCTCCTGCATGATGATCACGACGTGCCTGATCGTGTGGATCCCGCCGGGGCCGACGTCCGAGCGCCAGCAGCTTCGAGGTCGAGTGGATGTTGCGGGCGTCCCCGGCGAGAACGGTTCGCAGCTCAACCGTCCCCGTGCCGTGAAAGGTCGTCGTGGCCGAGTAATTGGAGCCCGAGTCCAGCCGCGGGCGTGCGATCGTGTGCCAGCCCTGTCCACCCCGGCGAAGCTGGAGCGACACGCGCTGGCCGCGGTGCGATGGGTCGACGTGACCGGTCAAGGCCACGTGCTCGCCGGCGCTGGGCTCCGGGTCCGACGAGGTCAGCGTCACGAGCGCGTAAACGCTCTGGCGGATCACGCGGCTGAAGTGGCCGTCAACGACGACGTACCACTCGCGGTTCGTCCTCACGATGCCGTCGGCATCGAGGAACGTGTACCGGCCGGAGGAGTTCGCGGTCATCGACGAGACCCGCGTGAACCGGAATGTGTTCGGGAGCCGATGCCACAAGAACACGGTTGCGCCGGCACGCCCCCGCCCGCTCACGCGACCGGAGATCGTCACCGGGACCCCCGCCGTCGACGGATCGGGCACGGCGTGGATCGACACGCCACGGACGCACGCGTGGCGCTGACAGCGGCTCGACGCGCTCGCCGCGGCGCTGGCCGTGACGTACGCGACCGCGCCACCGGCGACCGCAATGAGCGACAGCAACGGAACCAGCCAACGGCGCATCGCAACCTCCCAGGCTTCGTCTCGCGACTATTGAGCTCCGGCCTACGACTGCGAGCCCTAACCCACGCCGGGCCCGGGAGTTGCGCTACAGTTCTCGACCCCGAGGCGGTCCCAGCAGTACAGCTCGAGGCACTCGGACGCGAGCTGTACGCACCGCTCGTCAGACAGCCACGGGAGCACCGTGTCGAACGCCTGCTCCTCCCCCACGCCGGCCTCGAACGCCTCCTCGCCGCGGAACCCGGCGGCGATCTTCAGCGCCTCGCGCCGGTTCTCGCCCAGGGAGGGAAAGACGTTGACCAGGAACTCCTTGTTGGCGATCGGGTGGCCGACTTCGAGCGAGGCGTGCCATGCCGCGAGCAGCGAGAGGTCGTGCTCATCGAGGTCGGCAACGGCCTTGGCGTAGTGCGACTCGAGCTCCGACTCGGGGATCTCGTCGACCCAGGCCCGCACGACCTCCCCGAGGATCTGGCGACGTGCCTCGCGCCCGACGGACTCGGCGATCACGCGGATGGCGTTCTGCGGTTCGATGAAGCAGAGTGGCATGGTGGCTCCAGCTCGTGGGGCGGTACGCGCAGAAGGTAGGCGGTGCCCCGGACGGAGAGCCGGGGACCGAAGGCGTTATGGCAACAGGAGCTTGTTCGATGCCGACAGGGCGTTTTCCTTGTCGGCAGCGACGAGTGCCCGGACGGTGCCGTGAACCCCCGCGCGGGCGAAGCTGAAGGTGGAGTGGCGGCTCAGCCGAGCCCGGGCAATGGTCACCCAGTGGCGCCCCGAGAGCCGCTGCAGCCGCACTCGGGACCGGGGGTGGGCAGGCGTCACCGAACCCTGCAGCGTGGCCGCGCCGGCCCGCAGTCTCACCTTCGCCGCGACGCTCTCGGAGACGGTGACGCTCCGCAACCCATCGGCGGTGGCGTACCAGGACCGGTTGGTCATGACCGTGCCGGCCGGGATCGGGATCGACCAGCTTCCCGACGCGTCCGTGGTCGCGCTGCCGTCCTTGGCGAACGCGGCATCGCCCGCCGCCTTCTGCCACAGCTGCACGGTCTTTCCGGCCGCCGAAGCCGTGTGCAACAGGGCCCCGGAGATCGTCACCTTCGCGCCGGCCGTGGCCGGATCGGGCGTGGCGGCGATCGACAGGCTCGGCTGACACACGGGCGGCACGGGTCCGAAACAGCAGGGAATCGGGTCCGGCGCGGCGATCGGAGGCCCGCAGCAGGGCACCACCGCGGGCGTCAGCGGGCACACGATCAGCGGCGCGGCGGGCTGGCGGCCCGACGCTGAGGCGACGCTCGCGCCGGCAATGGCGAGCGCGGCAACCGTCAGCACCAACACACGACGCATCGGATCGCCACTCTAGCGGGCAGCCCGCTTGGGGCTATCGCGCTACAGCCCGAGGCCCTGTCGGGCAGCTTGGACGACCGACTCGTCCGGGGCTTCGCCGGCGTCGATCCCGAGACCGGTCCGCTCCCCCCGGCCCCAGTTGTACAGGCCCAGGTCCAATGCTTCGAGATCGACTCCCGTAGCCGCCGCGAGCCCGGCCGCGCGGCGCTCGAGCAGAATCGAATCGCCGATTCCCAGCGCGCGCTTGGCCGCGACCGTGACCTCGTTGTCGCCCCCCAGCTGCAGCGTTGCGCCGTGCAGCTCGTACACGCCGAGGCGGCCCAGCGTGACCAGCAGGTCGTAGCGAGCGTCCCGGTGCAGGCCGGGCAGCGCGAGGCGCTCGTACACGCGCGCGAACCGCCGCCCCGCCGGCCAGGCCGCCTCGCCGGTGAAGGCCGCCTGCTGCCCACCGGCGCGAGCCGCCCACGCGCGATACGCCGCAACCGTCTGGGTGCCGCGCGCCGGCTCGTGCGCTCCCCGCGGCCCGATCTGGACCTCGCCGAGCTCGGGTAGCTCCCCCGAGGCCCAGCTCGTCCGCACGGCCTCGATCGCCGCGAACGGTTCGGGGCCATCGAGCGGGGACAGGTAGGCGACCAGGAACGCGAGCCAGGTTCGCTCTTCGATGTCGCCATCGGCCGCGACCTCGGCGTACAGGCCGGGCGGTGCGCTCTGAAGCAGCTCCAGTCGGCGCGCTGCGAACGCCAGCTCCTCCGCGAGCCGCTCGGCGTCGGCGCTCGACCTGATCCCGGGGATGAGCTGCGAGTGGTACCCGTCATCTACACCGCGCGCGAGTTGACGCACTCGCAACCCGGCCTGCGTCCGTGGACGAGCCGGCGTGCGCCGCTCCCGTGGCTCGGACACGGCCGGCGTCGCCGAGGAGACGAGCGGGCGCATGTCGACCGCCTGCTCCTTGGAACAGATCGGGCAGTTCTGGATCAGGCGGTTGTGGCGGCAGAAGGTCGGCACCACCCTCATCCTCGCACGTTAGGGTCGCCGTTCGCGGTAGGCGCGCGCCTTCGCTCGGTTGCCGCATACGTCCATCGTGCACCAGGCCCCCGAGCGGTTCTTCGTGTGGTCGTAGAACGCCCACTCGCAGCTGTGATCCCGGCAGGCCTTGAGTCGCTGCCAGGTGCCGTCCGCGATCGCGGCCGAGACGATCGACAGCAGCCGACCGAGCGCCGCGGCGACGCCGGCCGCCTCGGGCTCGAGCATCGCCGCCGCGTCGTCGTCGAACCGCAGCCGCACCCGGGCCCGCTGGGCGGTCCGATCGAGCACCGAGGCTGCTTGCGCGGGCACCGAAAGGCGGTTCGTGTGGGCGAGCAGTACTGCCCGCAGCGCCTCGCGCAGCTCGAGCGCGCGCCGCAGGTCCTCGCGCGTGGCCCGGGCCGGGCCCAGCCCCCGCTCGGCGAGCCACTGGCCGAGGGCCGCCGGGCTGGCCAGTTCCTCGGTCCCCGCCTCGACATCAAGCGTGTTGACGAACTCGCGCACGCGCTCGAGCTCGCCAGGTGCCTCCTGCGTCTTGCTCATCACCGGCAATAGTAGTTCACTGGTGACGAACCAGCTATAATCCATAGCTAGTTATGAACAGACTAGACCTATTGTTCGGACGTGAACGCGGGCGAGATCTCCGCCGTTCGGCCGCCCGGGCCCGGGTCGGACGGACGGCGGCATCGCCGGTCACTCGCGTCACGTTGCGGTACGCCGCGGCCGCCGACGCGGAGCGGCTGCGCAACCTCGCGGAGCTCGACTCCGCGGAGCCGCCGGCGGGACCGGCACTCGTCGCCGAGATCGACGGCCGGATCCGCGCCGCGCTGCCGCTCGACGGTGGCGCTCCGATCGCCGATCCGTTCCACCGGGGAGCCGAGCTTGTGGACCTGCTCCGTTTGCGCGCGACCCACCTACACAGCGCCTAAGGTGTTCCCGGGGTCCGCATGCGGACCCCGGCCGGCCGGTGCATGCACCGGCCGGGCCAGCGGCGCATGCGCCGCTGGCTTCCCTAGCGCTTAGTTCCCAGCCGCGAGATGCCGCCCAGGAACAGCTCGGTGGCGAACCGCGCTGCGCCGGCGGGGTCGGGCGGATCGCGCTCGGCCATCCGCACGCCCAGCTCCAGCGCCGAGCCGGCCATCGCCCCGGCCAGGTAGTCGGCGTCCAGGGGCGGCACGTCGCCGCGGGCGATTGCCGCGCGCAGGTCGTCGAGCAACTCCTCGACCCCGGCGCCGAGGATCGGATCGCCGAACATCGACCGGATCGTGCCGGCGTTGCGTTGCATCAGCTCGAACATCAGCTGGTCCTCGACGAGGAACTCGAACCAGGCCAGGTAGGCGTCGCCGACGAACTCCTCCAGCGTCGCCGCCGAGGCGCGGACCGTGCGCAGCCGCCGGCGGACCTCCTGCGCGGACTCGTCCAGAACGGCCCGGAACACCGACTCCTTGTCCGGGAAGTAGTTGTAGAACGTCCCCGAGGCCAGCTCGGTGCGGCGGATCACGTCGCGGACGCCGGCGGCGTCGTAGCCCTGCTCGGCGAACACCTCACGCGCAGCATCGAGGATCGCGGCGCGGTTCGCGGCCTTGGTGAGCTCTCGCCTGGTAGCCGTCATGCCGGGACGGAGACCGCCGCCGCCCGGGAGGGCACCGGCAGTGTGAATCCCGCCTCGCGCGCGCGGGCGGCGCCGGCTTTGAGCTCCTTGTTCAGCGCGTACAGGTAGTTGTCGAAGTCGACCTGCATCGTGTGGCGCTTGGAGGCGACGTAGCGCTTGAACATCTTCGCCCGCTCGCGTTCCATATCCCGCTCCATCTGCGGGCGCGGCGGCAGGTGATACTCGCCGCGCAGGTAGGAGGCGATCCACCGGCCCTGCGCCTCGGCCAGCGGCATGATCGCGCCGAGCGGCTGCAGCAACCCGACGAAGGCGAGGTTGTCGATGGCCGGTGCGAACACCCGCCGGAACAGCGGCAGATCGTTGTCAGGGGCCGAGATCAGCGCCTCGTCGAAGAACGGGAAGGTGACCTTGTAGCCCGTGCACCAGACGATGACGTCGATCTCCTCGGCCGTGCCATCCTCGAACCGCACGGAGCCGCCCTCGAGCGCTTGCACGTTGGGCTTCCAGGTCAGCTCGCCGTGGGCGATCCGGTTGAGGAAGTCGGCCGAGATCGTCGGGTGGGCGTCGCCGAGCTTGTGGTCAGGCTGCGGCAGCCCGTAATCCTGGACGTCCCCGACGCCGACCTTGTACATCGCGGTAAGGATGGCGCGACGAAACGCCCAGGGCAGGATCGGGGTCAGCGAGTTGACGCCGATCTGGTCGAGCGGCCGGCCGAACAGATACTTGGGCAGGATGTAGGCGCCGCGACGGCTGGACAGGAATGTCTTCTTCGCGATGAAGCTCGACTCGGTGGCGATGTCCATCGCACTGTTGCCGATCCCGACGACGAGCACGTTCTTGTCTTTGAAGTCCGCGTTGTCGATGTAGTGGTGGGCGTGCATCTGCACGCCGTCGAACTCGCCCGGGTAGGCCGGCTCGGGCCAGCGCGGGTTCCAGTGGTGGCCGTTGGCGACGAGCACCATGTCGTAGCGGCGCGTTTCGCCGTTCTCGAGCTCCACGCTCCAGACGCCGTCGGCGCCGCGCGCGGCGTGCTCAACGCCGGTCTCGAACAGGATCCGCTCGCGAAACCCGAAGTGGTCGACGTAGTCGTCGAAGTACTGGGCGATCTGCGCGTGGTGGGGAAAGTCGGGATAGGACTTCGGCATCGGGAAGTCCGAGTACTCCATCCGCTCGCGGCTCGTGTTGATGTGCAGCGAGCGGTACGAAGACGACATCCCATTCTTGTTCTGGAACACCCAGTTGCCGCCGACGCGGTCGGATTTCTCGATGCAGTCAAATGGGATTCCCCGCTCGTGCAGGGCCTTGGCGGCGGCGATTCCGGATGAGCCCGCGCCGATCACGCAGGCGGAGGGAAGCTCGGTCATGGCGGTAGCCTAGAAAAAGCTGACGGGGGCGTCAAGTTTCTCTTCGCGACCGGGCCCAAAATAGATCCGGGGGGCCCAGATC
Organism: uncultured Solirubrobacterales bacterium; assembly: GCA_963794825.1. Lineage (GTDB taxonomy): Bacteria > Actinomycetota > Thermoleophilia > Solirubrobacterales > Solirubrobacteraceae > Palsa-465. Next base: position 63,946 of record CAWCFB010000001.1, on the reverse strand, counting down.
CATCTGGGCCCCCCGGAGAGTCAGGGAAGTGGGGGCGCAGTTCCCTGACCGACAGGGGCGAGTTTCCCCGTCCCAAGCTTTGTTGTATCACCTCTGCGTCGCCGGCCTCCGCGAGCGGGTGATCAGCCCACCGTAGGCTAGCAGCCCAGGTATCGCAGGTGGGAAATCAACCCCGCGACGGTCGGAAACCAACCCAAGGGTTAATCGCGTTCGCGGCGCGTCCCCGGACCGCTGAAAAAGTCCTCGCCGGCCCGCACCGTACCCGCCGCCTCGGCCTCGTGGCGCAGCGTGCGATCGGCCTCGCCGCTCCACGCTCCGATCGCGAGCATCTCGCGATCCTCGTCCATCGGCGTCCCCCCGAGGTCGGCGTTGACAACGCGGGCGCACTTGCGGCCCTCGGCGATCGCAGTCACGATCAGCGACTGGCCGATCCGTGCGTCGCCGCACGCATACACGCCGCCGACCGACGTGCGCAGCGTCTGGTTGGTCTCGATGTTGCCCCGGTTGTCGAGGGCGATCCCGAGCTCGGAGATCAGCCCCTCGTGCTCGGGGTGCTCAAACCCGATCGCGATCAGCACCAGGTCGGCCTCGAGCACGAACTCACTCCCCGGCACGGGGGTCAGATCGCGTGACGAGGTGCCCGTGACCTTGCGGGCGTACACGTGACTGACCTGACCGTCCTTACCCCCGAACGCGGTCACCTCGGTCTCCCAGCGGCGCTTGCCTCCCTCCTCCAGCGCGTACGTGGTCGGAGTTCGCTTCGGCGGAAGCGGCCACGGGTGGTGCGGATCGGCGCCACCGGCGGTGAGCGCCTGGTAGACGTCGAGCATGTACACGCTCTCGGCGCCCTCGCGGTTCGAGTTCGAGATGCAATCCATGCCCGTGTCGCCGCCGCCGACGACGATCACCTTCTTGCCCGCCGCGGAGATCTCGGTCCCGGGCCTCGGCGCCTTGGACGGACGGCCCTGCTGCTGGGCGACCCAGCGGTTGCGCTGGTAGAGGTAGTCCATCGCGAAGTGAATGTTGTTGAGCTCGCGGCCCGGAACCTTCAGATCGCGTGAGACGCGCGACCCCGTCGTCACGACGACCGCGTCGAACCGTTCGATCACCTCCGCCGGGGGGATGTCGCGCCCCACATCGGTGTTGTAGACGAACTCGATCCCCTCCTGCTCGAGGATCGCGACGCGCCGGTCGATGATCGCCTTCTCAAGCTTCGCGTCGGGAACGCCGAAGCGCATCAGACCGCCCGGACCCTCGTCGCGCTCGTAGACGGTCACCGTGTGACCGCACTTGTTGAGCTCCGCCGCCGCCGCCATTCCGGCCGGCCCGGCGCCGACGACGGCAACCGTCTTCCCGGTCCGCCGGGGAGGCGGCTCAGCCACGACCCACCCCTCGTCGAAGGCGCGCTCGATGATCGCCAGCTCGATCTGCTCGATCGTCACCGGGTCATCGTTGATCGCCAGCACGCAGGCCGACTCACAAGGCGCCGGGCAGATGCGCCCGGTGAACTCGGGGAAGTTGTTGGTCGCGTGGAGCTGGTCGATCGCCTCGCGCCACTTGTTGCGGTAGACGAGGTCGTTCCAGTCGGGGATCAGGTTCCCCAGCGGGCATCCCTCGTGGCAGAACGGGACGCCGCAGTCCATGCACCGCGCCCCCTGTCGCTGCAGCTCCTCGTCGGGCTGCAGCGAGAAGTACTGCTTGTAGTCGTGAACCCGCTCGGTCGGATCGCGCTTGTCGAATCCGACTCGGTGGATCTTCAGGAACGCACCAAGCTCACCCATCGGACGGGTGAGGCTAGCAACGCGCCGCCGCTCGACATAGGGTTGTCATGTGGGCGGTCTTAGGAAGATGATCGGGGCTCTTGCCGTGGCGGGCGCCGCCGCCTCGCCCGCAGCCGCGGCCACGCCATCCGTCTCGCTGCACGCTTCGCGCTCCGTCGCACCCAGCGGGAGCCAGATCACGCTCTCGGGGGTTGTGCCGGGCGCCGTCGCGCCCACCACGGTGGTCCTCGACGAGAGCCGTTATCCGTACCCGCAGCCGCAGCCCGTCGCGCACGTTACGAGCAGCGCGACCGGGCAGTTCTCGTTCCACATCGCGCTGGACCGCAGCAGCCGGTTTACGGCCATGGTGGCCGGAACCGGCACGCAGCCCCGCAGTGATCGTGCTAGCCACCGGCCGGACCTCGATCCGCGTGCGGGCGTTGCCGCTCGGGCGGGCCGGCGTCAGCTTGCTCGTCTTTCATCCTGCGGATCTGCGCTGGGGCGGCGGCCGGGTGCAGTGGTGGTTCAAGTCAGGCTGGCGCGGCCGCTGGGTCGCGGCGCCCGGAACTCGCGCTGAGCGGCTCAGCCGGTACGTGGTCAAGCTGGCCACCGCGGTGACGTTGCCGGCAGGCAAGTTCTTCTGGCGGGTGTGTCTGCGAGCGCCGCTCGACGGCGCGCTGTTGAACCTGTCGCGGCCGCCTGGCTGCGCGGGTCGCGGCTACCACGGGGCCGGCAAGTTGCCCTCCGGGTATCCGAGCCCCGCGGCGATCGCCCGGGCCACCGCCTACCTGCGGGGGCGGATCGGCCGGACCGGGTTCGCGGTAGTCGACTCCGAGGGGCGGCTGTCCGGGGTCAACCTGCACCAGACGTGGGTCTCCGCGAGCGTCGTCAAGGCGATGCTGCTCGTGGCCTACCTCCGACGGCTGAACGCGATGGGCCAGCACTACATCGACGGAGCCAGCAACTCCTTCCTGTATCCGATGATCAATGTCTCGGACAACACCGCCGCCACGCACACCTGGTCGATCGTTGGCAACGCCGGGCTGTACGCGGTCGCGCACGCGGCCGGAATGACCGACTACTCGGTGTACACCGACTGGGCGTCGTCGCAGATCTCACCAGCCGATCAGGCGAAGTTCTTCTTCGAGATGGACTCGCTGATCCCACACGAGTTCGTCGGCTACGCGCGCCGGCTGCTCTCGACGATCGCCGGGTACGAGAGCTGGGGCATTCCGGCGATCGCTCGCCCGCGCGGCTACCAGGTGTTCTTCAAGGGCGGATGGCGCGGCACCAGCCTCGGCCAGCTCGTCCACCAGGTCGGTCGGCTCGAGGGACACGGCCGGACGTTCTCCCTCGCGGTGATGACCGACGGTGACCCGTCGATGGGGTACGGGATCGACACCATCCAGGGCGTGACGGCGGCGCTACTGGGCTGATGCCGGCGAGCCAACCTGGACCCGCAACCACTCCTCGAACCCCACCGTCCCGCGCACATCCGGACGGGCCGCGGTGAGCGCTCCGTCGCGCACCGCGTGACCCAACTTCCCCGGGACCGCGACGGGCAGCCGCAACGCCCGGCGGCCGGTGACCGCCTGCCAGCGGCGCGCCAGCTCGCGGGCGTCGGCGATCTCAGGTCCGGCGACGGCGAACCGTCTGCGCAGCGGGGCGCCCTCCGCCACGTCGGCCACTGCCCGCGCCACCTCCGCCGCCGCCACCGTCTGCAGACGCGCGTTGACCATCGGCAGCAACCGCCACCGCGCCGCGGCGGCGAGCGCGCCGGCGAGCAGCTCATGGAATTGCGTCGCGCGAACGATCGTCCACGGCACGGGCCCGTGTTCGCACACCTGTTCCTGCTGGACCTTGATCTTGTAGTAGGCCATCGGCGCCCGGTCACAGCCCACGATCGAGATGCACACGTGGTGGGCGACGCCGGCGGCACGGCCGGCGCTGAGCAGCCGCTCGGAGCCGGCCACGAGCGTCTGGGCAGCGCCGAACGGGGACGCGTTGTTGACCGCGTCGACGACGACGTCGACGCCCTCGAGCGCGCGGTCAAGTCCGTCCCCGGTTCGCAGGTCGACCGGGTAGGTGGTCGACTTCCGGCTGAGCACCCGAACCTCGTGACCACGTCGGTCGAGCTCCTGCGCAAGCGGCGCGCCGACGGTGCCAGTCCCGCCCGCGACCGCGATCCTCACCGGCGCCGGCCGATTCTTATCGTCACCGAGCCGGGCGAGAACTCTGCGGCCGTGGCCCTCACCGCGGCGTGTCCGCGGCGGCGGAATTTGATCGTTGTCCTGGCTGTCCCGCTGTCGTTCGTGGTCAGCCTGCGACCGCCGATCCGCACGCTCGCTCCCGGCACCGGCGAGATGACGCCGCCCACATCGACGGTGACCAGGATCCGGACCCGCAGACGCCGGCCCGCGACGCCATGCTTGGGCGAAACCCGTACCCGTAGGCGAGCGTAGGGCGCGCACGTCGCTAACACGTAACAGTCAAGGGGCGGCTCGGCCTTGACCACGGGAGCCCCCGCCGTCAGCGTGGCGGTCGGTCCGACGGTGACGCTTGCCAGCGTCGGCAGCGACTCGAGAGTCTGCAGGTAGGTGTTGGCATCGAGCGGGTTGACGCCGGGCATGTACAGCTGCGAGCAGACCGCCCCGCCGATCCGGGCCGGGTCCGCCGGGCCTGGGTGGGTCAGTGCGTCGACGGCGAGCGCGTACGCCACCGGGTCGATCGTCCCGATTGTCAGGTGCTCGTAGCGGTCGAGCGGGCAAATGTCCTGGGTCGCGATGTTCGTGATCGCCCCGCCCCCCGTGTGCAGCGCCGCGCTCGCGGTTTGGTTGTTCGTGGCGGGCTGCACGACCTCGTCGGTGTGCGTGTAGACCTCGGTGTAGGAGATGCCCGGGAATGTCTCGGCGTCGCTGTTCAGGGCCCGGATGAAATTCGACTCGTACCCCTGCTGCCAGTCGGCCGGGGGGCACCCCCCGTCACAGGCGCTGCCCAGCACCGTCGTCCCGTGATTGGAGCCTGAGAAACCGATCACATCCTCGACCATCCGCCGCGTGTCCGGCCAGAACCGCAGCGGCCACCGCATCGACATCCCGCCCTGGCTGTGGCCCATGACGGCGATCCGCCTGCCCGCCAGCGCGTACATCGTCCGGATCGCGTACACGAGATATTCGCCGGAGATCTGGATGTCCCCCAGCGTGTGGTATGGCGCGGTGTAGGTACACCACGGGATCCCCAGCTTGGTCAGCGCAGGCTCCCAGTTCCACGAGTAGTTCTCGTCCGGCGTGACCCCGGTGGCTGGGTTCAGCAGCACGGGCTCGGTAGCCGCGTTTCGCACGCTCGGCTCGCAGGACAGCGAGGCTCGCAACTGGGCGAGCGGTACCGAGAGAGCCGGTCCGGGCTGATCGAGAGGCGCGTAGGCAGGGTTGGCGGCCGCGGCAGCAGCCGGCGCTGAGGCAGCGAGGAGCGCCGCGGTGATCGCGAGAAGGCGGTTCACCTGCGGGTTTACGCCTCGACCGCCTCGGCGGCCGCCACCTGCTCAGCCAACACCCGCTTGTAGTCGCGCGGCATCACCTTGACGAACCGCTCGACGACCCGGTCCCAGGAGGCGAGGACGTTGCGCGCGACCAGTGAGCCGGTGCGCTGGGCGTGCTCCTTGATCAGCGCCTTGACTTCGACCGCGTCGTCCTCGGAGAGCTGGTCGAGATCGACCAGGTCGGTGTTGCAGCACTGCTCGAAGTTCCGGCGCTTGTCGTACACGTAGGCGACCCCGCCGCTCATGCCGGCCGCGAAGTTCCGCCCGGTCGGGCCGAGCACGACGACACGGCCGCCGGTCATGTACTCGCATCCGTGGTCGCCGACGCCCTCGACGACGGCCAGGACGCCGGAGTTGCGCACCGCGAACCGCTCGCCCGCGAGCCCGCGGAAGAAGGCGCGCCCGGCGGTAGCGCCGTACAGCACGGTGTTGCCGACGATCATGTTCTCCTCCGCCCGGAACAGCGCGCGCTCGGGTGGCCGCACGCTGATTACCCCGCCGGACATCCCCTTGCCGGTGTAGTCGTTCGTCTCGCCCCGCAGGCTGAATGTCACTCCCGGTGCGAGCCAGGCGCCGAACGACTGCCCGGCCGAACCGCTGAAGGCGATCTCGATCGTCCCTTCCGGCAGGCCGAGCAGGCCGCGCCGGCGGGCGATCTCGCCGGACAGGATCCCGCCGACCGTGCGGTTGACGTTGCGCAGCGCGACCGGACCGGCCCGGTCGAAGCCGATTCTCACGTGCTCACCGTCGTCCAGCGCGGGGGCGCAGGCCCGGACGAGCTCCCAATCGAGCGCGTCGTCAAGCACTGGAACCTGCGGCCGCGCCCGGTGCCGGGGGGCGCCGGCCGGCACATCGGGAGTCGACATCACCATCGAGAGATCCACGCCGCGTTGCTTCCAGTGCTCGAGCGCGTCGTTCATCTCGAGCAGCTCCGTGCGCCCGATCAGCTCCTCGAACCTGCGCACGCCGAGCGTGGCCATGATCTCCCGCACCTCCTGCGCGACCATCATCAGGTACGTGACCACCTGGTCGGGCGTGCCACGGAACCGGCGCCGGAGCTCCGGGTCCTGAGTGGCGATGCCAACCGGGCAGGTGTTCAGATGGCAGACGCGCATCATGATGCAGCCCATAGCGATCAGCGGAGCCGTCGAGAACCCGAACTCGTCGGCGCCGAGCAGTGCGCCCACCACGACGTCGCGTCCGGTCTTGATCTGGCCGTCGACTTCGACGGTGATCCGGCTGCGGAGGTCGTTGAGCAGCAGCGTCTGCTGGGTCTCGGCCAGCCCGATCTCCCACGGCACACCCGCCGACTGGACGCTCGACTGCGGCGAGGCGCCGGTGCCGCCGTCGTGGCCGGAGATCGTGACGTGGTCGGCGTTGGCCTTCGCCACGCCGGCCGCGACCGTCCCGACGCCCACCTCCGAAACCAACTTCACCGAGACCGACGCGGTCGGGTTCGCGCAACGCAGGTCGTAGATCAGCTGCTTGAGGTCCTCGATCGAATAGATGTCGTGATGCGGCGGTGGGCTGATCAGGCCGACGCCGGGGGTCGAGTTGCGGATCCGCGCGATGTAGTCATCCACCTTGTGGCCGGGCAGCTGGCCGCCCTCGCCGGGCTTCGCGCCCTGCGCCATCTTGATCTGAATCTGGTCGGCGTTGACCAGGTAGTGAACGTGAACGCCGAACCGGCCTGAGGCGACCTGCTTGATCGAGGAGCGACGCAGGTCCCCGTTGTCATCGGGCTTGTAGCGGGCGGGATCCTCCCCGCCTTCGCCGGTATTCGATTTGGCGCCGAGCCGGTTCATCGCGATCGCGAGCGTCTCGTGCGCCTCGCGGCTCAGCGCGCCGAGCGACATCGCGCCGGTCGTGAATCGCTTGACGATCTCGGTCGCGGGTTCGATCTCATCGAGCGGCAGTGGCTCCGGAGCCGTCCGGAAGGTCATCAGGCCGCGCAGCGACGCCTTGCGAGCGGCGTCCTCGTTGACGCCCCGCGCGTACTCGGCGTACGTCTGGGCGGAGTCGCCGTTGCCGCGCACGGCGTGCTGGAGCTTTGCGATCGTGTCCGGATTCCAGATGTGGACCTCGCCGTCGCGGCGCCACTGGAGCACGCCGCCGACGGGCAGAACCTCGCGCTTGGTCCGCGGGTAGGCACGGAAGTGGCGCTCCATGGCCTGGCTCGACAGTTCGTCGAGCCCGACGCCACCGATGCGCGACGCGGTGCCGGTGAAGTGGCGGTCGATCAGCTCGGGCGCAAGGCCGACCGCCTCGAAGATCTGCGCGCCGCAGTAGGACTGGATCGTCGAGATCCCCATCTTCGAGATCGTCTTCAACAGGCCCTTGCCGATCGCCTTGACGATCCGCTTCTCAGCCTCCTCGCGGTCCAGATCCACTGGCAGCAGCGACCGGTCAGCCAGTTCGTCGAGCGATTCGAACATCAGGTACGGGTTGATCGCCGCGGCGCCGTAGCCGATCAGCGTCGCCATGTCATGGATTGAGCGAGGCTCGCCGGACTCGATCACCAGCCCCGTCCGCAGCCGGGTACCCCGCCGGACAAGGTGATGGTGAACCGCCGCGACGGCGAGCAACGAGGGCATCGCCACCCGTTCGGGGCCGACGTTGCGGTCCGACAGGATCAGGATGTTGGCGCCGTTGTCGACGTACATCGCGGCCTCGCCGCACAAGTCGTAGAGCCGGATCTCCATCCCGTCCGGCCCATGCTCGATCGCCCAGGTGATGTCGAGCGTCGCGGCGTCGAACACGTCGTGGGAGACCTGGCGCAGCTTCTCGAGCTCGTGGTTGCGGAGGATCGGCTGATCCATCACCAGCTGGTGGGCCTGATCCAGCGACTCCTCGAGCAGATTCTTCTCCGCGCCGACCCCAGCCTGCAGCGACATCACCACCGCTTCGCGGATCGGGTCGATGGGCGGGTTCGTTACCTGCGCGAACAGCTGCTTGAAGTATGCGAACAACGGCGGCTGACGCTCGGAGAGGACGGCCAGAGCGGAATCGTTCCCCATCGAGGCAACCGACTCCTCGCCGTTGGAGGCCATCGGCGCGATCACCAGCTTCAGGTCCTCCTGCGAGTAACCGAACGCGAGCTGCTTGGAACGCAGCGGCTCGATCCGCGGCGTGCGCGGCTCTCGGTCGGGGAGGTCGTCGATGTGGACGACCGACCGCTCGTACCACTCCCCGTACGGCCTCCGGCGCGCGACCCGGCGTTTGACCTCCTCGTCCTCGACGATCCGGCCCTCCTCGAGGTCAACCAGGAACAGCTTGCCGGGCGCGAGCCGGCCCTTGCGCTGGATGTGCTCGGGGGCGACCGTGTTCACGCCGGTTTCGGACGCCAGCACGACGTAACCATCGGTGTCCTGGACCCACCGGCCGGGGCGCAGACCGTTGCGGTCCAGAACCGCACCCGCCATGCGCCCGTCGGTGAACACGACCGCAGCGGGGCCGTCCCACGGCTCCATCAGGCACGAGTGGAAGTCGTAGAAGCCCTTGACATCGGGATCGATGTCCGTCCGGGTCCGGTAGGCCTCGGGGACCATCATCATCACCGCATGCGGGATCGAGCGGCCGCTGAGAACCAGCAGCTCGAGCACGTTGTCGAACGTCGCGGAGTCAGACTGGCCCTCGCGGACGACCGGGATCACCTTCTCGAGGTCCTCGCCGAACAGCTCGGAGGCCAGCTGTGACTCGCGCGCGCGCATCCAGTTGACGTTGCCGCGCAACGTGTTGACCTCGCCGTTGTGGGCGATCATCCGGTACGGGTGGGCGAGCTCCCAACTCGGGAACGTGTTAGTCGAGAAGCGCGAATGGACGAGCGCGAGCCGGCTGGCTACGCGAGGGTCGCGGAGGTCGGGGAAGTAGCGCGGGAGCTGGGGGGCCTTGAGCATCCCCTTGTAGACCATCGTCCGCGAGCTGAAGCTCGGTAGCGCGAGGTCACGCCCGGCGCTCAGCTCGATCACCCGACGCGTTACGTACAGCTTGCGCTCGAACGCCTCTTGGTCGGCGATCTCCTCCGAGGCCTCGATCAGCACCTGACGGATCACCGGCGCCGCCAGCCGCGCGGTGTCACCCACATAGCGATCGTCGACCGGCACGTCGCGCCACCAGATGGCCCGCTGGCCCTCGGCCTCGATCGTCTCCTCGATCAGCTGCTCGAGCTCGGCCCGCCTTTCGGGATCGCTGGGCAAATAGCAGACGCCGACGCCGTAGCGGCCGGGGCGCGGGAGCTCGACCCCGGAGACCGCGGCGCGCAGGAACGCGTCGGGAATCTGGAGCAGGATGCCGGCGCCGTCGCCGGTGTTCGCGTCCGCCCCCTCGGCGCCACGGTGCTCGAGGTTCTCGAGCGCGTCGAGCGCCTTCTCGACGACCGCATGGCTGGCTTCCCCGTGGAGCTTGGCGACCAGCGCGATACCGCACGCGTCGTGTTCGTTCGCGGGGTCGTAGAGGCCAATGGCCCCAGGTGGAGCAGTGCGATGGTGCATCTGTAGCGGCCCTGAGATCGGGAACAGCAGACGGCGGAAGGGGCCGCCACAGATTATCAGCGGCTTAAGAGGCTTTGGCCTTGGGCCGCGACTTCGTCGCCTTGGCGCCGCCGCTCTTCTTCGCGGCCGGCTTGCGCGCCGCCGGCTTCTTCGCCGGCTTGTCGGGCTCGGGATCGTCGCTGCGCACCGCCGCCAGGCTCGCCTCCAGCGCCGCCATCAGGTCCGGCGCCGCGGCTGGCTCCTCGGCCTCCGGTTGCACCGCGATCTCCTCGCCGGCGGCCTTGCGCTCGATCAGCTCGAGCACCCGCTCGCGGTAATCGTCGTGGTACTTCGCCGGATCGAACTCCCGCGAGAGCGAGTCGATCAGCTGCTGGGCCATCGCCAGCTCGCGGTCAGAGGCCGTGGCGTCGCTGATCGCATCGAGGTCGTCGAGCCGATCCGGGCTCAGCACCTCATCGCCGAACAGCATCGTCGACAGGGTCAGCACATCGCCGGTCGGCCGCAGCGCGCACAGCTGCTGCTTGGAGCGCAGCACGACGCGGCCGATCCCGACTTTCTCGGACTCGCGCATCGCATCGAGCAGCAGGCGGTACGCCTTGGCGCCGCCGGCGCTCGGCGCCAGGTAATAGGAGTGGTCGTAGTAGATCGGGTCGATCTCGGCCAGATCGACGAAATCCTCGATGTCGACGGTCTTCGTGGCCTTCGGGTCGAGCGCGTCGAGCTCGTCTGGGTCGATCAACACGTAATGGTCGGGCGTGATCTCGTAGCCCTTGACGATCTCCTCGTAGGGGACCTCTTCGTCGGTCGTCGGGTCGACCCGCTTCTGGCGGATCCGGGCGCCGGTCTTGCTCGAGATCTGGTGGAAGCGGACCGACTTGGGCGAGGTGGCGCTGAACAGCTTGACGGGCACGTTGACGAGCCCGAAGCTGATTGCGCCTGACCAAATTGCGCGAGCCATGTCAGTTTTGTATAGCGAACAAGGGTGCTCTACAAGGTATGACTGCGCTCTTGCTCAAAACTAATCGCCCCCGGCAGCGGCGCGATCTCACGAAATCGGGCCCCGGCGCGTTTGTGGTGGACCATTGACGCTACCCCCGTTTCAGGAGCTGCTCGATGCACACGGGCATGACGTGTACCGCTTCCTCCGCGCGATCGTCGGCCACGACGACGCCGATGACGCCTACCAGGAGACATGGATCGCCGCGCTGCGCGCCTACCCGCGCCTGCGCGATGCCTCAAATCTCCGCGGCTGGGTGTTCACGGTCGCGCACCGCAAAGCGCTCGACCGGTTGCGCGCCCGCAAGCGGGCCCCGATCCCGGTCGAGCAGCTGCCCGAGCCGGACGGCGGCGGTTTGTTGCCCGGGCCGGCCGACGACGCATTGTGGGCGCTCGTCCGCGCCCTGCCCGACAAGCAGCGCACCGCGGTGGCGTTGCGATTCGTCACCGACGCGGCCTACGCCGAGGTCGCGGCCGTGATGGCGACCACCGAGGAGGCGGCCCGCCGTAACGTCCACGAGGGGCTGAAGCGGCTCCGGGCGGAGTACGAGCGATGAACGACCTGGAGCGACTGCTGAGACAGATCTCCACGCCGGCGCCGCCCGCGATCGACACGGCGGCGGCGGCCGCCGGGCTGCTCGATGTGGCCTACGCCACGCTCGACTCCCCGGTGGGACGGCTGCTGGTGGCTTGCACACCTCGCGGACTGGTCCGCATCGCCTACCTGGACTCGGGTGCCGACGAGGAGGCGGCGGTTACCGACCTGGCGGCCCGGATCTCGCCGCGGGTGCTCGCCGCGCCGGCGCGCGTGGACGGCCCGCGCCGCGAGCTCGACGCCTACTTCGCTGGGCGGTTGAACGCGTTCTCGGTCCCGATCGACTGGCGCTTGACCCACGGCTTCGGGCGGCGGGTCCTGCGCGCCACCGCGCGGATCCCCTTCGGTGAGTTGTCCACCTACAAGCAGGTCGCGACCGCTGCCGGGAGCCCCCGCGGCCATCGCGCCGCCGGCAACGCGCTCGGGCACAACCCGATCCCAATCGTCGTGCCCTGCCACCGGGTCCTGCACACGAGCGGGGGGATCGGCGGCTACACAGGCGGGCTGGCCCGCAAGCGGGTGCTTCTGGGGGTCGAGAACGCCCTGCCGGGAGGGTGAACAAAGTAGTCCCGGGCATTTGGCGCGCTGCGCAGCGGGGTAAACCGGAGTCGGGCCCGTCAAACCCGCAGGAGGTCCTCATGCCCCGCCCATCCACAGTATTCGTCGGTGCGCTCGCCGCGTCCGGTGCCACAGCGGCCCTCGCCTCGGTCGCGGTTGCGTCCGGCGCCACAGCGGCGCGCCCCTCAGTCGCGGTCGCCGCGGTCGCCATACCGACCCCGCCGGCAAAACTCACGGCGCAGCTGGTCCCAACGTTCCCCCACACCGCCAAGCTCGGCACGACCGTGCGCTCCTCGAACCTCGGCCGGCGCGTATTCGTCTCCAGCCAGGTGGGGTTCGCGCTCGGTTCCGTCGGCCAGGCCCAGTACCCAGCAAAGACGACCAACGGTGGCGCGACGTGGAAGACGTTCGGCCCGGCGCTGCACGTGAACGCGGCCCAGGCTCCGCTCGCCGTGACCGAGGTCGGGGCGGTGAACCGGCGCGTCGTCTACTTCTACGGGTCCGGCCAGGCCGTGGATGTCACCAGCGATGGGGGCAAGCATTGGTACCGCGCGCTCGCGCCTGAGCTGTCGCTAGCGGTCGTGCCGGGCGCTCCCGGCCGGCTCGTGTGGATCGTCCAGGACGGAATTGGCCCCTCGAGCGCTACGGCGGCCACCTGGCAGTACGTCTCGACCGACGGCGGGAAGCTCTGGCGGTACTCGACCGCGCTGGGCGGTGGCGCGTAACAGGTGACCGATCTCACACATTCGGATACCGCCTAGTACGTACGATTCGGTGGGCCGTATCCGCCACGGTCGGGAGAGGATTCATGCCAGCGCGAATCAGTCGGGACCAGCTGCCACCCGGGCCGCGGGCGCCCGGGTTCCTGCAGATGATCGGAACGTGGACGCGCCCCGCGGCGTCGATGGAACAGCTGCGGCGCCGCTACGGCAAGCGGATCACGGTGCGGCTGCCGTTTCAACCGCCGTTCGTGATCCTGTCCGACCCGGCCGAGATCAAGGAGTTGCTGACCGCCTCGCCGACCGCGGTCCACCCCGGAGAGGGGGCCCGGATCCTCGAGCCCATCGTCGGCTCGAAGTCCGTGATCCTGCTCGACGAGGAGGCCCACCTCGAGCAGCGCAAGCTGATGCTGCCCGCGTTCCACGGCGAGAAGATGCAGCGACTGGTCGGGCTGATGACCGAGCTGACCGAGCGCGAGCTCGACAGCTGGCCGCACGACCAACCGGTGATGCTCCACCCCCGCCTGCAGCGCCTCACGCTCGAGATCATCCTCCGCGCGGTGTTCGGCCTCGACGAAGGGGCGCAATTGGATGAGCTGCGTGCCGCCCTAACCGAGGTGCTCGCGTTCGCCGAGAATCCACTGTCGGTAATCCCGGCGGCACGCGAGAAGCTCCGCTGGTGGGGACCGGTGCGGAAGTTTGAACGGACCGCCAAGCGCACTGACGAGCTTCTGTTCGAAGTGATCGAGCAGCGGCGGGCCCGCGGCGACGAAGGCCGCGACGACGTCCTCGCGATGCTGCTCGAGGCCCGGCACGAGCCGGATGACTCGGGCGCCGCCCAATCAGGCGAGGCCGGAGGCCGAGCGGGCGGCAGGCCCGAGGGTTCGCCGATGTCGGACCGGGAGCTCCGGGACGAGCTGATGACGGCGCTCGTCGCCGGACACGAAACGACCGCTTCCCAGCTCGCGTGGGCGTTCGAACGGCTGGCCCGCGATCGCCAGGTGACCGCCACGCTCGTGGATGAGATCGACGCCGGCGAGTCGGACGAGTACCTGACCGCGGTCGTTCACGAGATCCTGCGTCTGAAGCCGGTACTCCCTAACGCCGAGCCCCGGCTGACGAAGGAGCCGGTGACGATCGGTGGCTTCACCTACCCCGCCGGCGTCGCGCTGCTGGCCAGCGCCTACCTCGTCCACCACGACCCCGAGATCTACCCGGACCCCTACAGGTTCCGCCCAGAGCGATTCGTCGGCAATCCTCCCGGAACGTACACATGGCTGCCCTTCGGCGGCGGCCGCCGGCGGTGTCTCGGCGCGAGCTTTGCCCTCCAGGAGATGAAGATCGTCCTGCGCTCCGCGTTCTCGCGGCTCGAGGTGGCGCCGGTGTCGGCGGAGCCCGAGCACACGGGCCGGCGGAGCATCACGTTCAGCCCGCGTGGTGGCGCGGCCGTGATCTTGCGCGCGCGGGAGCGCCGTCCTGCGGCGGCGCCGACGGAGCTGGTGGCCGCCGCCGGGTGACGGACCCGCAGGCGACCGAATCAATAACCCGAGCTTCTGCGCGCACGCGGTGACCCGTGCAGGGTTAGTGCTCGGGAGGCTGACTGACTCCGCCTTCGCGCGCAGGCTCGCCACGATCGGCGGGTTTTGTTGGGTCGCCCGCGCCCCCGCCCCGGGCGTTTTGTGATGAGCCGCTAACGGGGTATCTCTCCGGCATGGACGTGCTGGCGCCGGTGAAGAAGTTCGACCGCCACCAACAGCAGAGCCGGTGGCTGCGGATCCCGTTCGCGGTGATCAAGAAGTTCGGTGACGACCAGGCCGGAAGCCAGGCGGCGCTGGTGGCGTACTACGCGTTCTTTTCGATCTTCCCGCTGCTGCTGGTCGTGGTCACCGTGCTCGGGTTCGTGCTCAGCGGCGATCCCAGCGCTCAGCAGTCGATCAAGCACTCCGTGCTCGGCCAGTTCCCGGTGATCGGCAACCAGCTCCAGAACCAGACGCTCAAGGGCCATGCGTTCGCGCTGGTGATCGGGCTCGTGACTACGTTGCTGGCCGGCCTCGGCGTGACCATGGCGGCGCAGAACGCGTTCAACCGAGTGTGGGCGGTGCCGTTCAAGCATCGGCCCGACTTCCTCAAGTCGAGGTTGCGAAGCCTGATCCTGTTGGTCTCGCTTGGCGCCTTGTTTATGGTGGGGACGCTCGCTTCGGGGCTGGTCAGCGGCGGGCTCAGCGGGCCGCTGCTGACGGTCGCCGGGATCATCGTCTCGGTCGCGATCAACTTCGCGCTCTTCGAGATCGCGTTCAAAGCGCTGACTGCGCGTGACCTCTCCTGGCGCGAGCTGGCGCCGGGAGCCATGTTCGCGGCGATTGCCTGGGAGATCCTGCAGGTCGTCGGCGGTCTTTACATCCACCACGTGGTCAGCAAGTCGACGTCGACCTACGGCACCTTCGCGCTGGTCATCGGCGTGCTCGCATGGCTCCACCTCGGCGCGCAGCTGACCTTGTACGGCGCCGAGCTGAACGTCGTGCTCGCCCGTCGCCTCTATCCCCGCAGCCTGCTCGGCCCCCCGGAAACCCACGCCGACAAGGAGACGCTGCGCGCGCTGGCCGAAGTCGAGGAGCGGCACGACGAGGAGCAGATCGATGTCGACTTCCACCCGCCCGAGGGCGGAGCCGCGGATGGGGGCGCGGCTAAAACAGGCGATCCGGAGCCTCGCGGCGCGTGAGCGCCAGCGGCCAGGTGCACAGCCCGCCCTCCCCCGGGCAGCCGCTGCACAGTGCCCGGTGAGGGATGGCCGCCGGCGCGAAGTCGCGGCGCATCACGCCGGCCGCGATCGCACGTAGCCGGTCTTCGATCGCAGCGGCGTCGCCGGCATCGAACCTAGCCACCGCCGGCTCCTCGGAGCGCTCGAGGAACACGTGCGCGACTTCAACCGACGCGGCACCGGCCCGCAGCACCGCGAGCGCGTAGATCAGCCGCTGCGTCTCGTACTCGGCGGCGACGATCGTGACGGGGTCGCGCCCCTCGAGCCGGTCGCTCTTGTAGTCGACGACCATGGCCCGGTCGCCCGGCTCCCACGCGAGCACGTCGAACACGCCACCGACGAGCAGCCCGTCGAGCAGGAACGTGAACCGCTCCTCGCGCCGAACCCCGCCGGCGCCGGCGAGCCGCCGGCACACCTCGCTCCCGACGAACGCCTCGAGCAACGCTGCGATGTCCGCCGCCTCCTCGCCGGTCGGCGGCGCGATCTCGGCCGCGGCCGCCGCCGCGGCGATCGCCTCGGGGCCGGGGATCAGCGGCCGGCGGAAGTCAAGCCGCTCGAGCAGCGCGTGGACGATCACGCCCCGGTTCAGCGCGCTGAGCCCGGGCGCCGCTGGCGCCGGCGCCACCGCCGACTCCCGTTCTCCGCCCGGGAGCCGCAGCACCCGCTCCAAGTAGAAGCGGTACCCGCACCGCGCGTAGTCGGCGAGGCTCGAGTAGCTCAGGCTCGCCACCGGCGGCGGCCCAGACTCGAGCGCAGGGGTCGCCGAAGGGGGCGGCGGCGGTGGCGCAGCGGTACGTGGATGACTTAAGGGACCTGTGGGATCGCTTAAGTCATCCACGTCGCCCGGTCGTACAAACGTCACGGAGACCTCCACACCGTCTCGCACCACGACCCCTCCAACAGCCTCCCCGAGATCACCTGCCAGCGCCGGCGCCACCCACGCCATCGGCTCGTCCGCCCGCGAGCCCCCGAGCCACCGATCGACGTTGACCGCGCCGCTGACCACGAGGCGCTCACGGGCCCGCGTCATCGCGACGTAGTACAGCCGCCGCTCCTCCTCCCCCTCGGCCGCGATCTGCTCCTCGCGCAACGCCCCGTAGTCGAGCGCGTATTCCTTCGCGCCGGTACCCGCCCGCGCCAGTCGAACCCCGATCCGCCCGTCGCGGCCGAGACGGAGCACGGGTGCGCTGCGGAACGGCACGCGCCCGAGGTCGGCGACGCACACGACCGGGAACTCGAGGCCCTTGGCCCGGTGGATCGTCATCAGCCGGACCGCGTCGAGCGCCTCGCCCTCGACCGGCGCCTCGCTCTCCCGCGGGTCCCCGCCACCAGCCCGCAGCAGCTCGACAAACCCGCGCAGGTCACCGCCTGACGACCGCCTCGAACTCGCGTGCGAGCCGCATCAGCTTGCGGACGTTGGCCAGCCGGCGCACACCACCGGGCATCGCCAGCATCCCCAGGTCGTACCCGCTCTCGCGCAGCGCGCGCTCGATCAGCTCGTCGAGCCCACACCGCGCCACGGCCGCTCGCTCGATCGAGAACCAAGCGGCGAACGCTCGCAGCCGAGCCAGGTCGTCGGGCGCCAGTGCCTCCGGCAGTGCACCCGCCACCAGCGACCACGGATCGCTCGCCGCCCCCCGGGCGGCGGCCGCGACCATCACCAGGGCGTCCAGCGACACGCCGACGATGGGTGAGGCGAGCACCGTGTAGAGCGCCTCCTCGTCGCGTGGGTTCGCGAGCGCCCGCAGGTAGCAGACGATGTCGATCACCTGCGGGTGGGCCCAGTAGCCGCGGCCGCCGATCACATATGTCGGCACGCCACGCTCCTCGAGCGCCCGCTCATAAGCCCGCAGATCCGTGGTGGCGCGTGACAGGAGCACGACATCCCCGGGCGCGACCCCGCCGTCCACCAGCTCGCCGACCCGGCCCGCCACGGCGCGCGCCTCGGCCACCCGCCACGGCGCGGCGATCCCCTCGTCCTCCCAGTCGGAGCCCTTGTCGGCGATCAACAGCTCGACGCGAGGCTCGGCCGAAGGCTCAACGTCAGCGCGTCCCACCTCCAGCGACCGGAACCGCTCGCCGAGCGCACTGCCGAAGGCGAGGTTCAGGGCGTGCAAGATCTCCGGGCGCGACCGGAAGTTGACCCGCAGCGTCAGCCGCGACCCGACCGCCTCGAGCGCGGCCCCGCGCCGCGCGAACAACCTCACGTCGGCATGCCTGAACCCGTAGATCGACTGCTGGGCGTCGCCGACGGTGAACAGGTTGCCGTCGGCGATCGCCTCGATCAGCGACAGCTGCACCGCGTTGGTGTCCTGCTGCTCGTCGACCATGATCTGGGCGAACCGATCTCGGTAGCGCGACCGCACCGCCAAGTCGGACGCGAACAGGTCACGGGTCATCAGCTCGAGGTCCTCGAAGTCGAGTCCCGACTCCCCGCGCTTCAGCGCCGCATAGCGCTCGCCGAAGGCACGTACGAGACCGCCGAGCACCTCGACCGTGCCCGCCGACCACTCCCATTCGCACGCCCACTTGAACGCGGCCAGCGCCTCGGAATATGCGCAGCAGGCTTCCGTCGACAGCGCCGCACCGTTACCCCCCGGGAGCTTGAACCGGTCGACGTCGCCCGGCCACGGCACGCCCGCAACCACATCAGGGAGTCGGGCGAGGCGGTCGAGCGCCTGCACCACCTTTGCTCCCGGCTCGACGACCCCGCCCAGCTCCGAAGCCGCGACCGCCGCCGCGGTCAGCAGCGCCGCCCGGGCCTCGTCCAACCCCACCGAGAGGGCGGGCAGGGCCGGCAGCTCCGGGGTGCTCTGGCCCCGCGACCGCAGCTCGGCGTACGTCCCCAGCACCGCGGCGCGCACCGGCCCGACGCCGTGACCCGCCAGCAGCTCTCTGACCCCCGGGACCGCTTCGAGCGCCCGGTCGAAGGCGGAGTCCATCAGCCGCACGGCGGCGGGCCGATCGAGCACCGCGAAGGCCGGATCGACGCCGGCCGCCAGCGCGGAAGCGCGCAGCACCCGCGCGCAGAAGCCGTGGATCGTCGAGATGTAGGCCCCTTCGGTGGCGCGCGCCTGATCCACCGCCCCCAGCGAGCGCAGCCGGGCCCGGATCCGCGAGCGCAGCTCGGCGGCG
Organism: uncultured Solirubrobacterales bacterium; assembly: GCA_963794825.1. Classification (GTDB taxonomy): domain Bacteria; phylum Actinomycetota; class Thermoleophilia; order Solirubrobacterales; family Solirubrobacteraceae; genus Palsa-465. The sequence goes on along the minus strand of CAWCFB010000001.1, from coordinate 45,397 downwards.
GCCTTCTCGGTGAACGTGATCGTGAGGATCGCGCCGACGTCGATCCCGTCGTCGAGGGCCATCCGCGCGTACCGCTCGACGAGCACCGACGTCTTCCCGCTGCCGGCGCCCGCATCGAGCAGCAGGTCCCCGGACCGCCGCTCGATCGCCGCCAGCTGCTCGTCGGTGAAGCGCGGGCCAGACATCTGAACTTCACACGGCACGGCAGATCCCCGGGAACGCGCAGCCGTTGCGCGTGCACGTCTCCGGGCACGGCGTCACATCGCCCGCCCGGAGCCGGCGGGCGAGCGCGACAGCGCGCTCCGCGGCGTCGTCGAGCAGCGAGTCGAGCTCCTGCGCCGAGCGCTGATCGCGGTCGAAGACGGTCCCGGCCTCCGTCCCCTCCTGATATGCGCCGCGAGGCCGCAGGTCGCCGCCGCCCAGCGGCTGGTAGAAGCCGGCGACCGGGTCGAGCCCGAGCAGCTGCCTGACCGCCAGCATGTACAGCGGCACCTGCAGCTGGCGGTCGGCGTTCCAGCGCGCGGATGGATGACGGGCGCTCGCCGACCCGCTTTTGTAGTCCCGGACGATCGCGTGTCCCGCGCCATCGACGTCGACGCGGTCGATCATCCCTCGTACGCGGACTTCCCCGTCGCCGAGCACGAGCGGCGGCAGCGATCCCTCCTCGTCAGCGAACCCGAACCGCAGCTCGAGTCCCTCCTGCTTCCAACCCGGCCCGCAGGCGGCCTCGTACTCGACGTAGCGGCGCAGATCCGCCTCGATCTGCCGCAGCGCCGCCGCGCGGATCGGGGCGGGGCGGCCGGCTCCGATCGGGGTCGCCACCTCGTGCACAAGCTCCCCCAGTAAGGCCAGCGCATCGGGCAGCGACTGGGGCGTGATCGGCCCCCCGAGCCGCGCCAGCAGCCGCTCGAGCACCTCGTGGATATAGCTTCCGCGCGCGAGCGAGTCGGACTCGGGGTCGAACCGCTCGGGCTGGAGCTCACGCTGCACGAGCCACCGGACCGGACAGTCGGCGTATCCCTCCAGCGCGCCCGCCGAAAGCAGCTCGTTGTGGCGGACCAGCCCAATGGCCGCCTGGGTCAGCTCATATCGCGGCGGGGGCGGTCGACCGGTGCCCGGAGCCTCCGCTGCGGCCACCGCCCGCTCCCACTCCCGCCGGACCGGCGCCTCCGCGGCCGTCCACACCACATCGGCCAGCAGCCGCGTCCGCCGCCGGTCGAGCCATTTGGGCACGAGCAGCTCGGCGACATCGGCGATGAAGGGCGAGGGCAGCGCCAGGTTCCCCTCTTCGTCCGAGCTGCACCACGACAACACGACCCGCTGGGTGGCGCGGGAGACGCAGGCATAGAACAGGTAGCGCTCGCGGGCCAGCGCGTCCTCGCGGACTCCGAGCCGCAAGCCCGTCTCCATCGCCAGCTCGCGGCGGCGCTCGTCAGAGAGGAATGGATCGGGGGCACCCGGGCGCGGGAACACCCCCTCCTGCAGGCCGCACACGAACACCGCCCGGAAGCGACGCGCCCGGATGGCCAGCGGCTCGGCCATCAGCACCACCCCCGGCGCCGGCGGCCGGCCGACCGGCACCGGCAGCTCGGCCAGCACCGAGAGCAGCTCGGCCGGCTCGAGCTCCTCGCCCAGATCGGAGAGGTCTCCGAGCGCGCGCACGAGCAACCCGACCGCGCGAGCATCCACCGCTTCGGAAGCCCCGAGCACGGGCGCGCTGGCGGCGCGGGGCAACACCAGCAGCGAGACGGCGACCTCCCTCAGCCCGCCGAACGGGTCCTCGCGCAACGACGCGAGCGGCGCAAATGCGTCGGGCATCCGCTCGGTCGCGTCGACCGCCCGCGTCCGCCCACTCCGGCGCAAGGTCGCCTCGAGTGCGTCGACCTCATCGAGTGACGCGGCCACCCCCGGTGTCCGCAGCCAGGCCAGCGCGTCCGCGACCGGCGCTGACTCCAGCCACGCGCACCGCGCCAGCGCAAGCACCCCACGCCCGATCACCGTCAGCCCGAACGGGAGCTCACGTTCCGCTGCAAGCGAGAGCCCGAGATCCGCGAACACCCGCTCGAACAGCCCGGCCACCACTGTCGGCGTCCGATGGCAGATGACGATCTCCTGGGCCGGCACGCCGGAGTGGATCAGCTCCAGCACTTCCGCGGCGACCAGCTCGGCCTCGGCCCGCTCTCCCCCCGCCTCCAGCAACCGCACGGCGCCACCGGGATCGAACCGCTCGCCCTCGCCAGCGAACAGCCCCCGCTCGAGCCGGTGCAGCGCTTCCTCCTCGTAGTACTCCCCGAGGGCCGGCAGCTCGACCGTCCGCTCGGCGAGTGGGCCGAGCTCCTGAACCGTCTCGGCCCGCGCGGCCAAAGCTTCTCGACCAGCCTCGTAAGTGAGGGACACCGTCACCGGCACGCCGACGACGGACGCGAGTGTCTCGACCGCGTCTCGCTGCAGCGGATGCAGGTCGTCGAACCCGTAGAAGAACACCGAGTCACGGCCCCAGCTCCCGGGCGCTGCCCGCAGCGCGTCGAGCGCGCGCCACGCATAGAGCTCGCCATCGACCCGGCCCAGGCGCGCGAGCTCACTTTCGTAGGCCAGATAGAGCGCCCCCAGCTCACCCCCGGCGGCCGCCGCGAACCGCGACCCGGTGACCAGCGACCGCTCGAGCTCGGAGACGAGCCCGCCAAACGCGCCGACGAAGCCCCGGGCTTGCGCCGAGCGTGCCAGCGCGGTCAACGAGGTCGACGCGACCGCGTTCGCCAGCACGCGCTCGCGCTGGAGCGGCGACAGCCGCCGGCCCCCGTATCCGGTGCGGCGGGCGATCTCCCGCGCGAGCCCGGCAAACGTGACCACTGTCCCGCCCAGCAGCGCTCCGGACCCCGCGAGCTCTCGCTCGTAGACCCGGGCGTCCGCGGACGTCGGAACGACGAGCACGGCGCCGCGACGTGCAGCGGCGGCGTAAGCGCCGAGCACCTCGCCCGCCTTGGCGGAGTTAGCGGGTCCGAGGATGAGAGTCAGCGGCACCGACCCATCTTGCCGCCGCCAGAAGACGTCACCACGCATTGACCGCCGCCGAGGGAGGTGGAATGATCGCCTTGGCCCGGCCGGGGGAGCCGCGCCGTGGGAGTCGGATTTGGAGGGCAACATCGGACTGGGACGCAAACTCGCGGCCGTGATCGCCGGGGCGGTTGTGCTGTGGTTGGCGCCGAACGCGGTCGCAGCAAACCAGCTGCTCGAGACGCTAAATGTCGACCCAGCGAACACAGCGGTCACGACCGGGACCGTCCAGCTCACCCAGGGAACCGAGTACCAGCTTCAGGTGAGCGGGACGTTCACGCTCGCCAACGGCTTCGGGCAGTCCTACGAAGAAGACGCGCTGTATTGCTTCGGCGACACGGGCTTCGCGACGCCGCAATGCACCCCGACACCGCAGCGGCTCGGAGACTTTTACGTCGGCTCAGGCTCGAGCTCGCTCAAGAACATCGACGCCTACCAGGAGCCCGGTGGTGGAGGCCCGCAGATCGGATACGGAATCACCCACCGCTACAACGTCAACTTCTATCCGCCGGCAAACGGCCCGCTCACCGCCGGCGGCCCACTCGCCTACTCGCACTGCAAGTCCGGCCCCAACCCGTGCACCACAACGATCAGCGGCGGGCCGATCCAGATCCAGATCTACGGTGCGGCCTCAACGCCACCACCCAGCCTTCTGCCGCTCACGCCGCCGCCGGCGTTCTGTCCCGGAACCGCGAGCGACTTTGCCCTCGCAGTCCCCGCGGAGTTCGATTGCCAGAGCCGGGACTATCTCCAGAAGGGAACCAAGGGCGACGCCAGGGACCAGCTCCGAGAGGACCTGAGATTGACCCTCGAGGTGTGCGGCATCGCGTTCGGGGTCATCAACCGCGCACAGCACGTGCCGGACGGTGAACAGGGGGCAGAGGCGGACCTCGACTGGGCTCCGATGTGCCTCCAGCTGATGAAGCTCACGGTGGCGAGTCTGGCCGCCGTGAAAGATCCTCCTGACTCGTCCCTGCGCCCGCTCGGGATGCTGATCTCGGCGGCCCACGCCGCCGCTGGAAAACCGAGCTGCCCCCACAGCTTCAGCGCCAAGGCTTGCCAGGCGCTGCTGACGGCGCGCGCCCGATACCTCAGCGCGGTCGCCGCGATGTCGTCGGGAGCGCGCTGGCCCAGAGCGCGAACCGCTTCGCGGCCGACCGGCAGGCGAACAACGTCAACCTGGCGTTCACCGAGGAGGCGGCATCGAAGGTCTACGCCGGGATCATGGTCGCCCGGCTAGGGGCCGTGACCGCCGCCGGCCGAGCGCTCGCGCGGCAGCTGAAGGCAAACGGGATGGATATCGCCGCGACTGCCGGCGCGGTCAAGAAACTTGACTCGGGCGTACCCCGCCAGGCGATCACCAACCAGGTCTTAGACCAGCTCGTCGGCGACGGTACGGCCGCCAACCGCGCCGCAGCGCGATCGCTGCTCAACTCGAGTCTGGCCGGAGTCGCAGGGCGTGTCGACCTGGCCGGCGCGTTGGGTGCGAAATATGGGACCGCCGGTCTGGAGAGCCAATACCGGTCGATCACGATGCGCGAGCTGAACGGCCTTGTCGGGCTCGCCCGATCGCTCAACCAGGTCACCGCCGCGGGTGCGCTGACGTTGTCAGAGGACATCGCCACCGCCCAGGCGGAGTGCGGCAACGCCGCCGCTCGCATCACCGCGATCAACCACTTTGTCAGCGACGCCGGGCACCTCGTGTCGAACGCGACCGCACCCGGCACGATCGGGCCGGCCGGTTTCCTGAGGATCGCGGCGCAACCGCTGACGGCCAAGGTTCTGCCCGCCAGCGCGTGCCAGGCCGCCGCGCCTGCCCCGACCTTCACCGGCAGCTGGAACACAAGCTTCGGCTCGATGACCCTGACCCAGACCGGCAACCAGGTCACCGGGACTTACGTGGACTGCAGCAACCCGGCTGCGACGATCACCGGCACCGTCACAGGTTCGGTGCTCGACGGCACCTGGACGGAGCCGTGCCACAACTCCCAGGGCCTGATCCATTTCGTGCTGAGCGCTGACGGCAAGTCGTTCACCGGGCTGTGGGGCGTCGGGAGCGCGACGCCGACCGCCGCCTGGAACGGAACCCGGGCACCGTGAGCGCGACCGCGGGCTAAGCGGCTTCGGCGGTCTCAGGCTCCGGAGCCGCCTTCGCGCCTTCCTTTGCCCACGGCTCGTCGAACTCGACCCGCCACTTGCCTTCGTCGGTCTGCTGCAGTGCGAGCTTGGCGCGAAACGACTTGCCCGAGCGGCCCTTGAAACCTGTCACCTGCTTCTCGGTGCGACCGGTCTTGATCAGCTCCCGGGCGATCGCCAGGGGCAGGTTCTTACCGGCCTTGGACTTCCAGATCACGAATCCGCACCCCGGATCCTCACGCGACCAGCACGAGTAGCCCTTGCGATTCTCGATGATGTCGTGGCCGCACACCGGGCATGGCCCCAGGTTGGCGCGCGGGATCCGCACGTCCTTCAATTTCGTGTCGAGCTCGCCGACCGTCGCCTCGGCGAACTTGACGATGTCCCCCATGAACGCCTGGCGCGAGTCCTCCCCGGTCTCGATCCGCGCGAGCCTGTGCTCCCACTCGCCGGTCAGCGAGGGTGAGGTCAGCGCGTGCTCGCCGAGCAGCCGGATCACGTTCAGACCCTTCTCGGTCACCATCAGCGCCCGTCCGTCGCGCTCGATGTAGCCGACCTGCAGCAGCCGCTCGATGATCGCCGCGCGCGTCGCCGGCGTTCCGATCCCGGACTCCTTCATCGCCTCGCGTAGCTCCTCGTCGTCGACGAGCTTGCCCGCCGTCTCCATCGCTCGGAGCAGCGAGCCGTCGCTGTAACGGCGCGGCGGCTGGGTCAGTTTCTCTTCGGAGGCGACCTTCAGGACCTTCGACGACTCGCCCTTCTCGAGCCGCGGCAACCGCTGCTCGGCGCCCTCATCGTCGTCCTGCGCGCCGCCCTCGAGGTCCGCGGTCTCGCCGTACACCCCGCGCCACCCCGGCACCAACATCAGCTTGCCGCGCGTCCGGAAGACATAGTCGGCGACCGTGGTCTCTACGCGCGTGTTCTCGAACACGGCGTCGGGGTGGAACACGGCCAGGAACCGGCGCACGACGAGGTCGTAGATCCGGCGGTCGTCGTCGGACATCTTCTCCACCGGGTGGCGCTCGGCATTGGTAGGGATGATCGCGTGGTGGTCGGTGACCTTGAGGTCGTTGACCACCCTGGTCAGCGGCAGCTTTTCGAGGCCGGCGACGTACTCGGCGGCCGCGGAGTATTCGCGCTGCTGCCCCACCAGGCGGGCGATCGGCCGGATCTCGGGGATCATGTCCCCGGTCAGCCACCGCGAGTTCGTGCGCGGGTAGGTCAAGGCCTTGTGCTCTTCGTAGAGCCGCTGCGCCGCGGCCAGGGTCCGGCGCGCGGTGAACCCGAAGCGGCTGCTGGCGTCGCTCTGCAACGAGGTGAGGTCGTAGAGCATCGGCGCGCGCTCCTTGCGCTCCGACTTGTCGAGCTTGGTGATCTCGCCGACCTGGCCGGCGCACGCGTCGACGATCGTGAACGCCTCTTCAGCGGTCTTCAGCCGAGGCTGAGCTCCGGCGTGGAACCGGCCCTCGTACGTCCGCCCATCAGGAGAGGCGACCGCCTCGAACGAGGCATCGACAAGCCAGTACGGCTCGGGTTTGAAGGCGCGGATCTCCTCCTCGCGTCGGGCCAGGATGGCCAGCGTCGGCGTCTGCACGCGTCCCAGCGACACGGCGCCGTCGAACGAGGAGCGCAGGCGGATCGTCGCCGCCCGGGTCGCGTTCATGCCGACGATCCAGTCGGCCTCCGACCGCGAGCGAGCCGCCTCCTCGAGCGAGTGCAGATCGGCGCCTGGCCGGAGGTGCTCGAAAGCCTCCTTGATGGCCACCTTGGTCATCGAGTTCAGCCACAGCCGCTGCACCGGCTTCTTGGAACCGGCCTTCTCGTACAGGTAGGCGAAGATCAGCTCGCCTTCGCGCCCGGCGTCGCAAGCGTTGACGACGAGCTCGACGTCATCGCGCCCGAGCAGCCGTTTGACCACGGTCATCTGCTTCTTCGAGCGCTCGTCGCGGACGACGAGCCGGAACCGGTCCGGGACGATCGGCAGGTCGGCCATCCGCCACTTCTTGAACTTGTCGTCGTACTCGTCGGGGTCGGCCAGCTGCACGAGGTGCCCGACCGCCCACGTGACCACGTGGTCCGAGCCTTCCAGATACCCCTCGTGCTTGTCGAAGGCGCCCGGCAGCACGGCCACGAGGTCGCGACCCACTGACGGCTTCTCGGCGATGACAAGGGTTTTGCCCATTGGTTGGCGGAGGGTAGCGCCCGTGGCAAGGGCCGCTGCAACGGCGCCGCCGCAACGGCCCCTAGGCCGAGCAGCGGTTGACGACGATTCTCCGGGTCGCCCGCTCACCGGTGGCGAGGTCGTGGCGCACGATCGAGTTGGGCACGGCGAATCCGCCCCGCGGGCCGCCGCCGGTGATCGCCGCGAACACGGTCGCCTCGACGTGGCCGCTGGCATCGACGACCGCGCCGCCCGAGTTTCCCGGCCGCACCAAGCCGCGGATCGTCGTGATCTGCCGCACGATCGGGCCGTCCCCGAACGCGTTTTCGGTGCGGATCGCCTGCGTCGAGCCGACGCGGCCAGGCTCAGCGACGAACGGCCCGTCCTGGGGGTAGCCGAGGATTCCCGCCTGGGTGCCGTCACGCCCCGTAGCCGTCATCGGCAGCGGCTTCAGCGGCAACTGCGGGACGCGCAGCACGGCGATGTCGTTGTCCGCGTCGAAGGCGACGATCTCCGCCGGATAATCGGGCGGCCGGCCGTCGACCTGCACGACGGTCGCTGCCTCGCCGGCGACGACGTGGGCGTTGGTGACTACGAACCCGGGCGCCGCCACCCATCCGCTCCCTTCGATCCCGAGGCCGCACGCGGTGCCCAGGATCCGGACCACGCTCGACCGCGCGGACCGTACGCCGGCGGCGGCGACGATCCCATGCGTAGGCGGTGCGATGTTGGCCGACGAGCCGTTGACCCCGGGCAGCGGATCGAAGCGGGCGAGCGCGTGGAGGAGCCCGCCGGAGGGCGGCAGGATCTGGTCGAGCTCCGAGAGGATGGCCGACCGTTCCAGGTTGCTGCGCAGCGACGACGAGTTGGTCGACTCCAGCGCCACAGCACCAACGATCCATGCGATTCCCAGCCCCACGCACGCGGTCAATGCCGCCCCGAGGACGCCGTCGACCGTCCGTAGCCCGGGTAAGCGCAGGATCGACCGAGCTCTCACGGCCAACCCCTCGAACCCGCTGGCCAGCACGCCCCCCGCGAGCAGCGCGCCGAGCAGCCCGAACAGCGGTGCGTACTGCGAATGCGAGCCGCTCGGGAGCAGCAGCGGGCCGACCCGCGCGCCGACGAACGCCCCGATCGCGAACCCGAGCAGCGAGAGCGCGCCAACGATGAACCCCTGGGTGTAACCCCAGAAGGCCAGCAGGGCACAGAACACGACGATCACCCAGTCGATCGCGGTCACGCAGTCAGGGTACGCCGCAGAGCGCTCCGAACCTCCATTCTCTACCGTTATCAACAAGGTGGGCGCAGCACATGGAGCTCGGGCAGTGCGGCCTCAGCGGCTGGCGCGCGTGCCCCTGCGCCGGCGCCGCCTGCTCACGCGCGCCGCGCCACTGGGCGGCATCGCAGCGGTGGCATTCGCGGCGGGCGTGGTCTACGCGACCGGGCCGGACCGAGCCGAGCGCCAGCTCGTGACCAGCTACGTGACCTCGTGGGTGCACGGCGACTACGGCCGGATGTACGGGCTGCTCGATGCCGGCTCGCGCGCGCGGATCACCGAGAGCGCGTTCGTGAGTGCGTACGAGACCGCCGCCCGGATGGCGACGGTCGTCTCGCTGCACGTGATCCGGGTCGGAAACCGGACGGGAGGCTTCATGCCGGTGCGGATGCGGGTCCGCACGACGATCTTCGGCACCCTTCGCGAGATCCTCCAGGTCCCGCTCGCCGGAACCGGATCGGGGGCCAAGGTGCGCTATTCGGCCGCGCTTCTGTTCCCGGGGCTGCGCTCGGGCGAGCAGCTCACCCGCGAGACCCACCTGGCAGCCCGCGCTTCGCTGCTCGCGGACGACGGCACGCCCCTCGCCGAGGGGCCGGACCGGACCTCCCCGATCCCGTCGGTCGCCGGGCAGATCGTGGGCACGCTCGGGCCGATCCCGGGCGCCGTCGCGTCGTCCTACGAATCCCAGGGCTATCCCAACGATGCGAAGGTGGGCACGAATGGGCTCGAGCGGGTCTTCCAACAGCAGCTGGCGGGCATCCCGGGCGGGACGCTACTCGCCGGGTCACGCGTGCTGGCGCGGACCAAACCGGTGCCCGGCCTGCCCGTCCATACGACGATCGACCCGACACTCGAGTCTGCCGCCGTGGCAGCGATGGGCTCCAACCTCGCCGGCATCGCCGCGATGAACCCGCGCACCGGGGCGGTGTACGCGCTCGCCGGGATCGCGTTCTCCGACCTCCAGCCGCCGGGCTCGACGATGAAGATGGTCACCGCCACCGCCGCGCTGGACGCCGGGATCGTCAAGCTCGGAACGGTGTTCCCGTACACCGGCTCGGCGACGCTCGACGGCTACACCCTCCAGAACGCGAACGGCGAGGTATGCGGCGGTACCTTCCTTAATGCGTTCGCGGTCTCGTGCAACTCCGTGTTCGCGCCGCTCGGTGCGAAGCTCGGCGGCGCGCGGCTGGTCGCGATGGCGGAGCGGTTCGGTTTCAACCAGCCAAGCTCGATCCCCGGCGCGGCGATCTCGCAGATCCCGTCGGCGAGCACGATCGGCGACTCGCTCGCGGTCGGCTCGAGCGCGATCGGACAGGGGATGGTGCTCGCCTCCGCGCTCGAGATGACCGATGTCGGCGCGACGATCGCCAACGGCGGCCGGCGCCCGATCCCGACACTGACCTATGGCCAGAAGCCGAGCTACGTCCACGTCGTCTCCAAACACATCGCCCACGAGGTCCAGCAGCTGATGATCGCGGTGGTGGAGTCCTCAGCCGGAACCGGCACGGCGGCGCAGATCCCCGGCGTCATCGTCGCCGGCAAGACCGGCACGGCTGAGCTGACGACGACGCAGGGCCCCGGAGCCAGCCCGTCGTCCAACTCGAACGCGGACACCGACGCCTGGTTCGTCGGCTACGCGCCGGTCGGCCACCCGAAGATCGTCGTCGGCGCCCTGTTCCCGCAGAACGGCGCCGGCGGAGCCACCGCGGCGCCCGCCGTTCGCCAGGTACTGATCGCGGCCCTCCAGCACCTCCACTAGGGCTTGGTCCAGCCGAGGACGCTGGCGGTACCCGCCCGCCTCGGGGCGCGGCCCGCAGCGATGTCCTCCCGCAACCGGGCCAGCCCCGCCTTGAGCTCGTCAGGGTGGTCGCGGCGCATCCGCTCGAAGTAACTCGTCTCCCCTCTCTCCGCCGCCCGCACGACCAGCTCGGGATCGCTCGACAGGGCAGCCAGCGATCCGTCCTCGGTGTCCTCGAACCCGCAGCCGACGAGCTCGGCGCCGGGCAGCAGCTCGAGGTACAGCGCCCGCGGCGGATGCGTCTCCTCCATCCACGTGCGGCTGCTCGGGAAGTAGTCGAGGATCCACAGCGACGCCGCGTCCTCGCCGGTGTAGCCCTTTAGGACTAGCCGTCCGCCTGGTGCGAGAATGCGGCGCGCTTCGGCCAGCGCAGCTTCTCGGTCCTCGACGTGGTGCAGCATCGAGATCATCGTCGCGGCGTCGAAGCTGGCGTCCGCGAACGGAAGCCGCTGCGCATCCGCCTGGACCACCGCCAGGCCTTTGCCGGCGGCCCGCGCGAGCATCTGGGGCGAGCGATCAACGACCGTCGGCTGCCATCCCTCGTGCTGTAGGGCCAGCGCATAGTTACCGGTCCCGCCACCGATGTCGGCCAGCCGCCGGCCGGGGGCACCCTCTAGGGCCTTGCGCAGTGCCCGCATCACCGACGGGCTCGCCGCGCGCGTCCGGTCGTAGTGCTCGGCCTGCCGGGAGTAATCGGGCAGCAGGCCCACGCGGGCTACCCCGTGAACATCGCGCCGGCGATCACCGGTGCGACCGATCCCTGGGTCCACGCGGCGAGGGCGCGGCGGCCGGCCCCGAACGCGATCGTCAAGTCAGCCGCGTACGAGGTCGCCGCGACCAGTCGGCTGCGTCCGAAGCGAGCAGCGTGCGGGGCGTGCGCGGCCGCCACCACTCCGCCGCCCGGGCTGATCCACCCGACCAGCGCCTCCCCCTGGGAGGAGATCGCCGCCGCCACTGGCTGGGAGGGATCGACCGAGCCGAGGTACCGCGCGCCAGCGAACGGGTGCCTGCCCTGCCGGACCGCCGCGCGCGCGACGCATGCGCCGCTGGTCGAGCAGCCGTCGTACGCCAGCACCTGATCGCCTGAGCTGTCGGCCGCAAACGCGAGATCGGACGCGAGCTCGAAGGACGGCGAGACGGTGTAAACCTGCTTCGAGCCGGTGAGATCGCGGATTTCGAGATCCGAGTGGAACTTCCCGAGCCCGTCGTTCCAGCTCTCCACCCAGGCCAGCGTCGGTCCGCCGGCGCCCGGCTCGAGCGCGAGCTCATCGATGCTGTGGCCCGCGGGCACAGTCACCGCGACCCGCGCACGCGCCGGTGCGGAGGTCGAGGTGCCGGTCGCGACCAGGATCTGTTGCGGCTGGGCGTTGTAGCCCCCGGTGGCCACCGTCCACGCGACGTCGGCTCCGCCTCCGGGCACCGGTGCGACCGCGAGATCGGTCGGGGCACCGGAGGAGCTCATCCGCCGCGCAGCGGTGAACTTCCCCTTTGCGTTGGTCTGGGCAACCCACACCCCGCGCTCGGTCGCCACCGCGGCGAGCATCCCGGCGGGGCCTTTCGCCTGTCGCGTAGCGATGAGCGGGACCAGAACGCCGTCGGTCCGACCGGTCAACCCGCGGACCAGCGTCGCCGGAGGACCGGGGCGCGAACCCGACATCGGCACGACCTGCACGGTCGCACAACATCCGCGGCCCTTGGGGCTCGAGCCGGTCAGCAGCTCGAGTGACGAGCCCTGGTAGGCGAGCCCGAGAATTGCCAGCGCGCCCGGGACCCGGCGGGGCTTACTGACAGCACCGGCGTTGGACCGCAGGGCGATGTAGGCCTGAGCGCTCTGCGGAGTGTCGGGATCCTGCACCCCAAACGCGATGGCGCCCTCGCCGGTCGCGGAGAAGGCCACCTGCGCCGGCTGCACGTCGTCGGCTTGCGGGCCGACCAACCAATGCGGCTTGCCCCACCCGGCGCTCGCGGCGGGGGCCAGAGCGCCGGCGAGAGACGCCACCGCCAGCGCTACAGCTGCGGCCCGCGCCAAACCCGTCCGCCGTGCTGGGCCAGCCAGAGACCGACGATCAGTCCCACCACCAAGCCGATCACGACCCCGATCCCGATGATCACGTCGTTCGGTCCCGCCCCGCGCGTGTAGCCGAACACGACGACCGGGATGGCGACGGCTGTGAACACCGCGAACCCGCCCGCGAAAGGGGTGATCCGGATGTCTTGCGATGCCGGTGGCGGGCCTGGGGGCCGCGACACGTCCGGTCGGCGCGGCCCGCTCCGAGGCGCCGGCCCGCTCGGAGGCGCCGGCCCGCTCGGAGGCGCCGGCCCGCTCGGAGGCGCCGGCCCGCTCGGAGGCGCCGGCCCGCTCGGAGGCGCCGGCCCGCTCGGAGGCGCTGGCCCGCTCCCCTCCGTGCGCTTCCCCCCGTCGCTCAACAGCCCGGCTAAAGATCGAGCGAAACCGTCGACGGAGTCGGCTGTCCCGCAGCGTGGATCTGCAGCATCAGCGGCCGGTTCGAATAGGCCGAATCGTTGATCTTGAACAGCAGCTCACCGCCGCCCGTGGGTCCGAACGCCATGGTCGAATTGGGCACCGGCTCTGAGTCGTTGGGCTGGAGGATCATCGAGGTCCAGGCGTACGGGTTGACACTCGGGTTGAGCTGAACCGGGTAGTACGTGTTGCCCTGCGTGTCGATGAGGTCGAACGAGGTTGGTGGCGTCGTCACATGCGCGTGGTGGGTGAAGTTCTGCGCCCACATGAACACGGCGAACCACTCCTCGTTCCGCCCGGGCCGGGTGGCCCCGGCCGGCAGTCCGGCCAGATACCCCTTGTCCTCGGTGCTGTACGGGTTCAGGGCGCGCGAGACCTGCACCTGGTAGGTCAGCGCGCCGGCCCGCACGTAGAACGCGCCCGTGTCCGCGACCGTCGATTGACCGCCGCGCGCGCCGCAGGCGCTCAGCAGCGCCGCGATCGGCAGCAGGAGGGCGAGGATCAACGGTCGGGGAGCTCTCACGGGCGCGAAAGTCTAAGGGTTCGTTCGATGGGAAGGTCTCGATCCGGCCGCATCCGGGCGGGACCTTAAGTCAGAGGCCCGCGACGGACGCGCGCCGACCCCGCCCGCGCCCCTCTTCCAGGATCGACCGCAGCCGCCGCATCGCCTTCGTCGCCTTGCGCTTGGTCCAGGCACGGCCGCCGAACACCTCCATCAGGCGGTCGGACAGCATCACGGGGACGGTCTCGAGCGTGTACTCGACCGTCGTCGTGGTGTTGCCGGCGTTCGGCGTGAGCGTGTACGTGCCGAGCATGCGAATCCGGTTGAACTTCCCGCCGCGGCCCCGCTCGACGATCCGGTAGGGAGGCTGCATCTCCACGAACGTCACGTCCGCCCACGAGAACCGGGCCAGCGGCGCCTTGATCCGGAACCGCGCGCCGGCGCCGGACCCGTACGGATCGACCCGCGTCAGGTGCCAGTCGACCCGGTAATGGTCCGAGAACTCGGCATGGTTGGCGATGTCCGCGAGGTACTCGTAGACGAGCTCCCGCGGCTTCGAAATCGTGGTGGAGACGGTGAACGGGTCCATCGGCCGGCGCGAAGTCTACGTCTGGGGTTCGGGCATCGCCTCGTGGTCGCCGGCGTGCGGCCCGATGCGTCGCCCCCGGCCCGCCGGGCTGATTAGAACTTCGGCGTCGGGTGCCGATCAAGTGATGACGCGAGGCGGACGGGTGGCGATGCATCGGCCGCACGCGGCAGTCCGTTGCGCGCCCATTGCTCACACGAGTCTCGCGCGGACGCCGGCCGAGGCAGCTACTTTCGCCCCGCTCGAGTCGTCCTCGCCTGCCGCACCGCACCAAGCCCTAATCAGCATCAAGCGGGGCGGAAAGAGCTCGCCGGGGCCGGCGAGCGCCAACAGCTAAGCAGCGCGCTGATCGATGACCCGGAGCGTGTGACCGAACTCGGGCCCGTGAACCAGCCGCGACGCCAACGGGTGCTCGGTATTCAGAGCCCGACACAACTCGCAACGGACGGTGTTCGAGGCATAGACGTAGACCCGCTCGCCGATGAGTGGGGCGCGACCACAGTGGGTACAACGTTCGCATCCGGCCGCAAGCGCATCGACGCCACGGCGGAGCAATGCGAGCTCGAGTTGCTGCTCGCCCGTCACAGGAGTGTCCATGGCACACAGTTCGCCGCCGGAGGTGTGGTTCCTCCACACCTCTACCCCTGCATTTAGGCGCTCTTTGACCTCAACGTTATGATTGTGTTTGCGAGTCGGAAGGGACTCGCCGTCTCGCCCCCGTCCGTCCAAGAAGGAGAGGCCCCCTATGAAAGCGTGGATGTCGGGCAACGTCGCGGGGACCGGAACTTTTCGCTGCACCGGCTGTGAGTACCCGGTGTCCCTCGACGCCGTCGACGAGCTGCCGACGTGCCCCAACTGCGGCGGCACCGAGTTCGTCCGCGCGTCGCTGTTCACGACCTCGCAGAACGCGGTGCTCGACCTGCCCGATCAGACCGATGATCGCGAGTGGCTCACCGAGGTCCGTGAAGGGCTCGCCGATCCCGGCCAATATCTGGCCTACCGGTCTCCGAGCGGCGACGTCCTCGCGTTCGCGCTGCAGCGCGAGTGGACTCGCATCGGCCGCAGCCTGGCCGCTGACATCCGCTTCGACGATCCCACGGTTTCGCGCCGCCACGCGCTGATCGTCCGCCAGCCCGACGGGCTGCGCGTGCTCGACGATCGCAGCCTCAACGGCGTGTTCGTCAACGGCGAGCGGGTCGAGTGGTCGACGCTCGCCGATGACGACGAAATCGTGATCGGCCGTCACCACCTGCACTTCGTGGATGTGCCGGTCGTCTCGGGGATGCGCGCCGAGCGCGGGCACGGAGCTGCGCACCGCACTGAAGCGCGCCGGCCGCTGCCGATCGCGGCCGATGGGATGCATCCGGACTCAGGCGCTGGTCGCCGCGCAGCCGCGGCGGCGAGCTGACTTGGGCCCGCCGGCAGGCGCGACGCGGCGGCGACGCTCGTGCGCGGGTCGCACGCTGCTCCATGCGGCGAGAAGCTCGCGATCTATCGACGACTCGGTCACCTGGGCCACGCCGCCGTGCTCGACGTCGAGCCGTTCGAGGCGCGACCTCGCTGCCCTTGGCAACCGGCGCTCGCCAGTTCTGGCGCTTCGAGGCGGCGTCCGCCACCGCTCGAGCGGAGCTCGAGTATGAGCTCGGAGCCAGGTCGTCGACACGAACTTCGAGGCAGTCGCGACGCGGGCGACGCTGCCGGCCCCGTGGTCGGGCCGCCGGAGTCGTCGACCGCCGGACCGCCGCGAAGCTGAGCAAGTTGATGCTCGCCGAGCAGCAGGAGGTCCTGAACCTCGCGGCAATGGACGACGCGATGAACCGCGCGACCGCCGCCCGCTACCTGCGCGGCCGGCAGGACTGGGTCGCATGGCAGGAGGCGTCGGCCGCCGGCTACGCGATCCATGCCGCGGCCGCGGTGCTGCGCGTGATCGTCGCCCAACGCACCGCGGGCGCGGCACTGAGCAAGAAGCGGCTGCTGTTCGGAGTCGGCTCAACCGACTTGTCCGTGGCCCAGCGTCAGGTCCGCCACTTCGGGTTCGCGCCAGTGTTGAGCAGCGCGATGTCCCGTCTCGGATTGCAGCCCGCGCTGATCGCGCAGGCGCGCCAAGGGTTCCTCAGCGCCAGCTACGGAAGCCTCTCGTTCAGCCTGACCCAGTTCTTCAGCACCTCACTCGTGTACACGGCGGAGCGGTCT
The DNA here is from genome assembly GCA_963794825.1 of uncultured Solirubrobacterales bacterium. GTDB lineage: Bacteria > Actinomycetota > Thermoleophilia > Solirubrobacterales > Solirubrobacteraceae > Palsa-465. The sequence continues at coordinate 29,209 of CAWCFB010000001.1, read as the reverse complement.
TTCGCGTCCGCACTCAGGCACTTCGCGGCGCGCACCCCTGCCGCCGGACAACCCCCGTCTCTGACGGCTCTATGATGGCCCGCGATGGGGTCCACCATCGCAGTGCTATCGCAAAAGGGCGGCACCGGTAAGACGACCGCGGTCCGCACGCTGACCGACATCTTCCGGCGGATCGAGATGAACGTGCTCGCGGTCGACCTCGATCCGCAGGGCAACCTCTCCGACTACCTCGACGTCGAACCGGACGCGGCGCCAACGATCGGTGACGTACTGGCCGGCCGGGCCGAGCCCAAGGACGCCGTCCACGACGGGATCATGCCGGCAAACCTCGGCCTGGCTGAAGCCGAGCTCGTGCTCGGCGGGAAGATGGGCCGCGAGCTGACGCTGAAACGGGCGCTCAGCGAGGTGAAGCGCCACCACGATCTGGTGCTGATCGACTGCCCGCCGGCACTCGGCCTGCTGACCGTCAACGCGCTCGTCGCCGCCGACTACGCGCTGCTCTCGGCCGAGGCGCAGTACTTCGCGATGCAGGGGGTCGAGCAGGCGCTCGAGGTGATCGAGCTCGCGCGCGACAGCCTCAACCCCAGCTTGGAGTGGCTCGGGGTCGTGCTGAACATCGCCGACATGCGGACCAAGCACTCGCGCGAGGCGTTTGACTCGCTGCGCGAGCATTACGGCGAGAAGCTATTCGACACGACGATCCGGGCCTCGATCGCCTACGCCGAGTCGGCCGAGCGCGCGGTCTCGATCCTCGATTACCGCCCGGATCTCGCGGTCGACTACCTGAACGTCGCCGACGACCTCCTGCGCCGTCTGAACCTGACCCAACCCCGGGCGCGGCTCGGAAGGCTCGTCAACGCCGCCGCTTAGACGGAGCGGCCGTCGATCGTCCCCGCCATACCAGGAAAATCGACGGCCACCCACACACGGCTGGCTAAACCGAGCGCTGGTAGGCGCGGAACGCGCGCGTGGCGAACCACGAGCACAGCGCCAGCAGCGCCAGCAGGAACCCGACCCGCGAAGCCACCAACCCCCAGTCGGGGCTAGAGGAGGTCGCGGCGCGGCCGGCCACCACAGCCCAGTTGACCGGGTTGAAGTCCGAAACGTGTCGGATCCAGCTCGGCATCAGGTTGGGCTGCAGGAAGGTCGAGGACAGGAAGGTCAGCGGCAGCACGATGAACTGCACGGCGCCGATCAGCGCCTCCTCCTGGCGCATGATCAGCCCGAAGCCGTTCGACAGCGCCCCAAACGTGGCGCCGAGCACCGCCGAGACGGCGAACAGCACGACCACGCCGCCGATCCCGCCGGGGAATGTGGCGCCGACGATCAGCGCGAGCACGACGATGATCACCGACTGGATCACGACCACCACGCCCTCCTTGAGGATCCGCCCGGCGATCAGCGCCTCGCGGCGCACGGGCGAGACCAGGAAGCGCGCGGTGACGCCCTTCTGGATGTCCTCGATCAAGGCCATCCCACTCCAGGCGGAGTTGAACATCGCGGTCATCACTACGACGCCGGGCGAGAGGAACCCGATGTACGAGTGGCCGTGAAAGCCCGGGATGTCGACGATCTTCTTGAACAGGGCGCCGAACAGCAGCAGCCAGATGATCGGCTGCACGAGCGTCACCGCGACAAACCACGGCTGGCGGTAGAGCTCGCGCAGGTGGCGCAGCGTCATGTAGCCGGTCTGCCGGACCAGGGTCATTCGGACACCTCCGCTTCTGCCGCTGCGAACGTGCGGCCCGTGTATTTCAGGTAGACGTCGTCGAGCGAGGGCCGCGCCACGCTGACCGACGACACTTCGATCCCGTGCGACTCGAGCGCCGCCAGCACGGCTGGCACCGCCCGGCCACCGTCGTCGGCGCGGGCGCGGAGCACGCGGCCGTCGAGCACGACGTCGCGGATCCCGGCCACATCCGCCAGCGTTCCGTTGAGCTCGCCGACCTCTGAGGAGAGCTCGACGACGACCGCGTCGCCGCGGAGCTCGCGCTTGAGCTCCTCGGGGCTGCCCGACGCCACCACCCGCCCGCGGTCGACGATCGCGAGCTGCGAGGCGAGCTGGTCGGCCTCGTCGAGATAGTGGGTCGTGAGCAGCACGGTCTTGCCGTGCTCGCCCGCGAGCCGCGCGATCTCGCCCCACATCTCGGCCCGGACCTCGGGGTCCAGGCCTGTCGTCGGCTCGTCCAGGAACAGCACCTGCGGGTCGTGGACGAGCGCCATCGCGATGTCCATCCGCCGCTGCATCCCGCCCGAGTAGTTGCCGGCGATCCGGTCGGCGTGCTCGGCCAGGCCGAAGTCGTCGAGCAGCTGCTGCGCACGCGACTCCAGGGACGGCCCGCGCATTCCGTACAGCTGGCCCTGCAGGCGAAGGTTCTCGCGGCCGGTGGCGCGGATGTCGACGCCCGAGCCCTGCGAAACGACGCCGATCGCGCGGCGCACGCGGTCGGGGTGCGCGACAACTTCGATCCCGGCGACCGACGCCTGTCCCGCCTCGGGTAGCGCAAGCGTGGTCAGGATCTTGACCGTCGTCGACTTGCCCGCGCCGTTCGGCCCGAGCAGCCCGAAGACGGTGCCGCTCTCGACCGCGAATGACAGTCCGTCCAGCGCCGTCACCCCCTTCGGGTAAGACTTCACGAGGCCGACGGCCTCGATCGCATCTGGCATGGTGCCTCCAGAGTAGAATTTCTCAGACGGCGGATATCTTAGGTACTAAAAGTCTTAGATGTCAAGTAACTCTCACAAAAGCGCACTCGGCGACCGGCTCGGGGACCTCGTCCGCGAGAGCCAGCGCGGCACCGACATCACCGATGACCTCCTCTGCCAGCTGCTGGGGATCAACCGCTCGGACGCCCGCTGCCTGGACATCCTCGACCAGCGCGGCCGGATGACCGCCGGCGCGCTGGCGCAGGAGAGCGGCCTGTCGACGGGCGCAATCACCGCGGTGATCGACCACCTGGAGAAGGCGGGGTACGCGCAGCGGGTCCCGGACTCCTCGGACCGCCGGCGCGTAATGGTGGAGCTGACCGACAAGGCGCGCCAGGCGGGGTACGAGTTGATGGCCGGCCCCATGATGGAGGCCGGGGAAGCACTGATCCGGGACTACTCGGAACGCGATTTGGAGCTGATGATCGACTTCATGGAGCGCGCGGCCGAGATCCGCGAGAACCACATCGCCTGGCTCCGAGCGAAGCTAGACGGGCGCGCTAAAGGCTCTTGACGTCGGCGCCGTGGGTCTCGAACGGGGCCCGCATCACGCTGGCCCAGCCCTCCGTGCGCCGGGTGAGTGCCTCGATCACGCCGCCGGTCTGCTCGTAGTGGCACCAGACGAGCACGGTCGGACCGGCGCCCGAGATCGTGGCGCCGAGCGCCCCCAGCTTCGGAGCCAGTTCCAGCAGTTCGGCGCTCCGCGGGTACAGGTTCGCTCGGTAGGGCTGGTGAAGGCGATCCCGCAGGCCGGCGGCGATCAGGTCCCAGTCGCCGCGGGCCAAACCGAGCACGAGCGTGCTCGCCGCCGCCACGTTGTAGGCCGCGTCGCCGAGGCTCACGCTGTCCGGCAAGGCGGCGCGGGCAGCCACGGTGCCAACCGCCTCGGATGGAACGACCAACACCGCCTCGAGCCCCATCGGCGGATCGAACCGGTGCACGGCGCCCTCCGAGCAGATGACGAACCCGCCTTCCAGGGCCGCCGCGACGTTGTCCGGATGGCCTTCGAGCCCGACGGCAAGGCTGCGCACGTCGGCGTCGAGCTCGAAGATGTGGTCCGCCGCCAGCAGCCCGGCCAGGATCGCCGCCGCGCTCGACCCGAGACCGCCGCTCAACGGAATCCTCGACCTGATCCGGAACTCGAACCCGTCGGCGCTGTGCAGCTGCTCGAAGGCTCGGACGACGAGGTTGGTGCGGTCGCGGGCGACGTCGAGCTCGGTCACGACCGCGAACGTCCCGGTCTCCACCACCTCCAGCTCCAGCTCCAGCGACAGCGCCGCGGCAAGCACGTCGAACCCCGGCCCTAGGTTCGCGCTCGAGGCCGGGACGCGGATGAGCCGGCGGCGCGTCAGCCCGGTCATTCGAGTACCGCGCGCTCGATCGCGCGCAGGTCCGGGTCGCACGCGATGATCGCCGGCGCCTCGCCGAGCGCCGTGTCCGGATCCTTGAGTCCGTGTCCGGTCAACACGCACACGATCCGGCGCGCGTCCCCGGCGCCGTGGTTCAGCAACCCGGCGACACTCGCCGCCGACGCCGGCTCGCAGAACACCCCTTCGGTCGCGGCCAGGAATCGGTAGGCGTCCAGGATCTGCTCGTCGGTAACGGCGTTGATGGCGCCGGCGGAGGAGGTGATCGCGTCCATCGCGCCCTCCCACCGCGCCGGGTTGCCGATCCGGATTGCACTGGCGACCGTCTCAGGATGCTCGACCGGCGCGCCTTGGACGAGCGGCGCCGCTCCCGCCGCCTGAAAGCCGAGCATCCGGGGCCGCATCTCCACTTCCCGGAAACCCCGCCAATAGGCCGTGATGTTGCCCGCGTTGCCGACCGGGATGCACAGGGCTTCGAGCTCGGAGGAGAGCTCCTCGGCGATCTCGAACGCCGCCGTCTTCTGCCCCTCCATCCGAAACTCGTTGATCGAGTTCACCAGCGACACCGGGTGCTGGGCGGCGACTTGGCGGACCAGCGCCAGCGCCTCGTCGAAATTCCCGCGCAGCGCAATCACGCGAGCGCCGTGCATCAGCGCCTGGGCCAGCTTGCCGGTCGCGATCTTGCCCTCCGGGACGATCACCGCGCAACGGAGGCCGGCGCGGGCGGCATATGCGGCGGCGGAGGCGGCCGTGTTGCCGGTCGAGGCACAGATCACCGCCGCCGATCCCTCGCGCACGGCGGCCGAGACGGCGCACGTCATCCCGCGGTCCTTGAACGACCCAGTCGGGTTCGAGCCCTCGAGCTTCAGCCACACCTCCGCGCCGGCACGTTCGGACAGCCGCGGTGCCGCCACCAGCGGCGTCGACCCCTCGCCGAGCGACACGACGGGGTCATCCGCCGCAAACGGCAGCCGCTCGCGGTAGCGCTCGATCAGACCGACCATCGGTGGGCATTATGCGGCGGTCACCGAGTGCCGCGCGCGCCCGCCAACCGGACCGCGGTCTGGCCGGTCGCGACGAACAGGTCGGTGCAGTCGTCGATCAGCCGCTCGCGGGTCGTGTGCAGGGTGCCGTCGAGCCACGCCATGAACGCCTCGGTCAAGCCTCCCACGAGCATGAACGCGGTGACGTCGATCAGGCTGTCGGTGGCGTCCTGGACGCCGTAGAAGTCGCGCCCCTGAGCGGCGACCAGGCGCGCGAAGCCGTGCAAGGTCTCGAACCGCCGTCGCGCGAGCGCGGGTGACCCGATCGCCTCGAGGAACAGCACCCGGGCCTTGCGCGGGTCCTCGGTGATCAGCGCGACAAACGCGCCGATGGCGGCGTGCGCCTTGGCCCGTGCGTCATCGGGAGCGGCCAGCGATGCGGCCAGCACGGCCGCCGCGCTCTCGGCCGCCAGGTCGTCGAACACTGCCAGCAGGAGCTCGTCCAGGTCGGCGAAGCTCTCGTAGAAGTACCGCGCCGTCAGCCCCGCCCGCTTGCACACTGCACGAACGGTGGTTCCGTCTGAGCCTTCGGTCCCCAGCAGGTCGAGCCCGGCCTCGAGCAGCCGCTGGCGCCGGGCGGCGCTGCGCTCGGTCGCCGCTACTCCGCCGTAGACGCGTGGCATCCCGCCATGGTATCTTCTGACAACGCGTGTTAGCAGATTCCGGATATTTTCCTCGGGGGGCGTCGATGCTCCGCAGAGTTCAGGAGGAGCGCGTCGTCGGCCTGTTCTTCGGCCAGCGGGCCTTGTGCATCGGCGCGCTCGCGCCGCTCAATTACGTCGGCACCGCGGAGCACACCCAGGCCAAGTTGACCCCGTTCAAGCGGCTCGCCCACACCGGTAACGCGTTCGAGAAGATCTTCTTCGGCAGCCGCGAGGAGGCCGACCTCGTGCTCAAGTCGGTGGCGCGGATGCACGACCGCGTGAACGGATCGATGCCCTTCGACGCCGGACCGGTGCCGGCGGGGACCCGTTACTCGGCGTATGACCCCGAGCTGATGCTGTGGACGATGGCCGTGATGGTCGACTCCGCGCAGTGCTTCTACGAGCTGTTCATCGGACGCCTTGACGATGTCGAGCGCGAGGCGCTGTGGCAGGACTACGTCCGCTTCGCTGAGCTGTTCGGAATGCCCCGCGAGGTGGCCCCGGGCTCGTACCCGGAGTTCCGCCGCTGGTGGCGGGGCAAGCTCGCGAGCGAGGAGATGTACCTGACCGACGAGGCGCGCTATATCGGCTACGCCACCGCGTTCGAGATCCCGCTTCCCCGCCGCAACCAACCGGGCAAGCGGATCCATGACGCGATCATGCTCGGCTCCCTCCCCGCCCGCGTCCGCGAGCTGTACGGCTTGCCCTACGGCCCACGCGACCACGCCGCGTTCCGCGCCGGCGTGGCCCTGATCCGAAACGGCCGGCGGATCACCCCAGGCCCGCTGGCGCGCGGCTACAACAAGCGATCCTTCGATCTCGTGGCCCGGACCGAGCGCCGGCGCGTCGCCCGCGGCGAGCCGACGCCGCAGATCCTCGAGGACGGCCCCGCCGGCCCCGGCGTCCAAGTGCTAGAACGGGCGGCGTGACCGTCGGCGACACCACCGAGTTCAGCGCCTTCCGCGCTGCCGTCGAGGGCAAGGACTTCGCGGCGCTCGAGCAGACACTGGCCGAGAACATCCACTTCCGCAGTCCGGCCGTGTTCGCGCCCTACGAGGGCCGCGAAGCGGTCGCCGGATTGCTCCGCGTCGTCGGCCAGGTAATCGGCCCGCAGCTGAGCTACCAGTGGCAGGTTCGCGAAGGCGACCGCGAGGTCCTGGGCTTCCGCACCGAGGTCGACGGACGTGTGGTCGAGGGTGTCGACCTACTCCGTTACGACGATGACGGGCTGGTCGCCGAGTTGGTCGTGATGATGCGGCCGCTCTCGGGCCTGAACGCGGTTGTCGCCGCGATCGGCGCTAAGCTCGCCGCCCAATGAATCGAACTCGCATCCTCAGCGGGATCGCGGCCATCGCCGCGGTCGCCGCTCCCGCCGCGTTCGCGGCCACATCCCACGTGAAGACGTGGGAGAACCAGAAGAACAGCATGATCTGCGGGCTGGAGATCACGGCCCACGGCAAGCCAAATACGGTGCTGTGCGGCGCCAAGGGCATCCCCAAGCCGAAGGGCACCCCGAAGTCCGCCCCCGGCGACCCGTTCGTGCAGATCACCAAGTCCGGCAAGCCGAAGCTGGTGCTGATCAGCCAGGACTCGTTCGTCAGCAACCACTCGGTCTCTCTGTCCAACGGCACCACGTGGAGCTCGGTCGGCGTCACCTGCAAGGTCGGCTCGACGGTCACCTGCGCTAACGGCTCCGGGCACGGTTTCAAGATCGGCAACGGCAAATACAAGCCGTTCTGATCGGCCTCGGCCCCGCGGCGGGACCCGGGGCCGTCGTCACTCTCCTTAGTTGACGTCGAGGACGACCTTTCCGGTCGCCTCGCGCCGGTCGATCACGGCGAGCGCTTCGCCGGCCCGCTCGAGCGGAAAGCGCGCGCCAACCGGCGGCCGCACGTGACCGTCGGCGATCATGCGATCGAGCTCGGCGGCGATCTCCCGGGTCAGCTGCGGCTTGGTCATCACGTAGGCGCCCCAGCCGGCGCCGACGACGTCGATGTTGTTGAGCAGGAGCCGGTTCACCTTGACCTCGGGGATCGAGCCGCCGGTGAACCCGACCACCACCACCCGGCCGTCCTCGCGCAGCGAACGGAGGCTGTCGGTGAAGCGGTCGCCGCCCACCGGGTCGAGCACGATGTCGACGCCCCCGCCGGAGAGCTCCTTGGCCTGGTCCTTCCACGGGCCGTCGGCGCGGAGGACCTCGTCGGCGCCCGCTTCCCGGGCCATCCGTTCCTTGTCATCGGTGGAGACGACCGCGATCGTCCGGGCCCCGAGGGCCTTGGCGACCTGCAGCACCGCCGTACCGACACCGCCCGCGGCGCCATGGACGAGCACGGACTCCCCCTCCTTCAGCCGCCCACGCAACTTCAGCGCGAAGTACGCGGTGTGGTAGTTGAGCAACAGCGCGGCGCCCTGGGCAAAATCGAGCGGGTCGGCCAGCGCGAACACCATCTGCGGCGCCACGTTGACGACCTCGGCGAAGCCGCCGAGCATGGCCAGAGCCGCGACCCGGTCCCCGGCGCTCAGCCCCGAGCCGTCAGGAGCGGAGCGCACGACGCCGGCGACCTCGGAGCCGGGAATGAACGGCAGATCCGGCTTGTACTGATACTGGCCGCGGCTCTGCAGTACCTCGGGGAAGGAGACGCCGGCGGCTTTGACGTCGATGACGACGCCGTCGCCATCGGGCTCGGGCACGTCGACCACGCGCAGGGCGCTGTCGGGCCCGGTCAAATCGACGATCTGCACAGCTCTCATACGAACTCCTCCTCGAGCACTCTGATCGCGCGCGGCGGAGCACGCATCACCGAAAGTTGCGCGATCTCCGCCGTCGCGCCCGCGAACCGCGACTCGAGCACCGGATGGACGACCATCACCAGCCGCGCCTGGTCCCCGAGCCCCTTCTGCACCACCGACTTGACCGACACCTCGTGGCCCGCGAGCACCTGGGCGACCGTCGCGAGCACACCCGGCTCGTCCGCCACCTCGAGGTGGAGATAGAACGCCGAAACCACGTCCGGCACGATCTCGAGCCGCTCCGAGGTGGCCGGCGTGGAGGCGGGCGGGATCATCGCGCTGATCACATCTCCGAGCACCGCGCTCGCGGTCTGCGGTCCGCCCGCGCCGGGTCCGGACATCGTCACCTCGGTGATCTCCTCGGACTCGACCGTGACGGCGTTGAACGGCCCGTTGACCGACGCGAGCGGATGGCGCCCGTACAGGAACGCGGGATGGACGCGGACCGAGAGGCCGCCGTCGATCCGCTCGGCGGTCCCGATCAGCTTCAGCCCCAGCCCGAACTCACGGGCGTACTCGAGGTCGTCGGGCTGGATGTGCTCGATCCCCTCGTAGCGGACCTGATCGAAGTGGACGGGAGTGTCGAAGGCGAGCCGGGCCAGGATCGCCATCTTGGCGGCGGCGTCCGAGCCGTCGACGTCCGCGGACGGATCGGCCTCGGCGTAGCCCAGTCGCTGCGCCTCGGCCAGGGCGTCCGCGTACGTGGCGCCCCGTTCCGCCATCTCTGAGAGGATGAAGTTCGTCGTCCCGTTGACGATCCCGTGGACGCGGTCGATCGTGGCGCCGGCCAGCGACTCCTGGAGCACACGGATCACGGGGACGACGCCGGCGACCGCCCCCTCGAACCGCAGCTGCACTCCTTTGGTGCGGGCGAGCTCCCACAGCTCCTCCCCGTGGTGTGAGAGCAGCTGCTTGTTCGCCGTTACCACGTGTCGGCCGTTCTGCATCGCCCGCAGCACGTAGGTCCGCGCCGGCTCGATCCCGCCGATCAGCTCGACGATCAACTCAGAGCGCTCGAGCAGCTCGTCGAACTGAAGCTCGCTCGAGCGGGTGACGACGCCGGAGAGCACGGGCCGCAGCCCAGTGACCCGCGCGATCCGGTCGGCGTGCCTGGGCAGCAGCTCGGCGAAAGCACCGCCGACTGTCCCGTGGCCGATCAGGCCGACTCGGAACTCTCGCTCAGCTGACATCGCGGCCCGCCAGATCCTCGTAGGTCTCCCGCCGGACGACCAGGCGCGCGGCGCCCCCGCGGCAGAAGATCACCGGGGGTCGCGGCACGCCGTTGTAGTTGTTGGCCATGGCGTGGCCATACGCCCCGGTGGCCGGCGTCACGACCACGTCGCCGGGGGCCGGATCCGGGAGCAGCGCATCGCGCACGATCACGTCGCCGGACTCGCAGTGCTTGCCGGCGACGTGGCAGCGGAGGGTGCCCGTCGGCTTGCATCCGGTCGGCGATCGCCGCCTCGTAGCGCGAGCCGTACAGCATCGGGCGCAAGTTGTCCGACATCCCGCCGTCGACGGCGACCCACGTCGATACGTTCCGCTTGACCGTCTGCACCGTGTACAGAGTGACCGTCGAGTTCGCGACGAGCGCGCGGCCCGGCTCGATCAGCAGCCGTTTTCCGGGCCCCAGGAAGGTGTGCGCCGCGTCGAGGACGGTGGCCACGTAGTCGGGCACGGACGGCGCCTCGACGTCGGACGTGTACGCGACGCCGAGGCCGCCGCCCAGGTTGTACACGTCGAACTCCCCCAGCGCGGCAATCGCGCGGACCGCGTTGCGGAACGGCTCCAGCTCGAGCAGCTGCGAGCCGATATGGCAGTGCAGCCCGACAAGCCGCAGATGCGGCGCCTGCGCCGCGCGGTCGATAGCCCGCGGCGCGTCGGCGAGGTCGAACCCGAACTTCGAGTCCGCCTGACCAGTGGAGATCGCGTCATGGGTCTCCCCCGCCACATCCGGGTTGACGCGGATCAACACCTCCTGCACGCGCCCGGCGCTGGCCGCGACACGCTCGAGACGATCGAAGTCGTCGAACGAATCGAGCACGATGTGGCCGACGCCGGCCTCGAGTGCGTCCCGCAGCTCGCTCTCGGACTTGGCGTTGCCGTGCAGATAGATCCGGTGGGGATCGAACCCGCCAGCCAGCGCGAGGGCGAGCTCGCCGCCGGATGCGACGTCGCAGGCCAGCCCCTCCTCGGCCAACAGCCGATACACCGCCGTGCAGGGAAAGGCCTTGGATGCGAACAGCACGTCGCCGTCCGGATGCCGCGCCCTCAGGCCGTCGAGGAACGCGCGAGCCCTCGCGCGGAGGTCGTCCTCGGCGACGACGAAGGCCGGCGTGCCGAATTCGCGCGCGAGCTCGACGGCGTCGCACCCGCCGATCTCGAGCCGCCCGCTCTCATTCACCCGGGAGCCGAGCGGGTACACATGGGAAAGCTGGATGCCTGTTGTAGTCACGGGGCGATCAGGAAAGATATGGGTGATGCGGCGGATTAGAACGGTCGAGCCGATCCTGCCGAGCGAGATCTCGGTTCATCGGGGGCTTTCGTACGCGTTGTGGATCCCCTCCGGCGTGGCTGTGCGGGCCGGTGTCGTGGTCCTCCACGGCGCCGGCTCGTGCAAGGAGAGCCACTATGACTTTGCCCGAGCGCTGCTGCCGGTCGGGTTCGCGTCGATTGTGTTCGACCAACGCGGCCACGGCGACAGCGACGGTGCGATGGACGGGCGCGCGCTGGACGATGTGAGGGAGATGGCAGAGCTGCTGCGCTCGCGCGCCGGTGTCGATGCGGTCGCGCTGCGCGGCTCGAGCATGGGGGGCTACCTGGCCCTGGCCGCGGCCACGGTCGCGGACGCCCGCGCGATCATCGCGATCTGCCCGGCCAGCGCCGGTGGCCTGCGCCGGGCGCTGCGCAGCGACGAGCGGCACTTCGACGCCGATCTCGAGGCCGTCGAGGCGGTGCTCGCCGCGAACGATCTGGACGCTGTCGTCCCCGGGCTCGAGCTTCCCGTGCTGATTCTCCACGCGACCGGCGACGAGGTCGTCCCGGTCGAGCACTCGCGCGAGCTTGCCTCCGACCTGGTCGGCGAAGGCAGCCGGCTGATCGAGATCCCGGGCGGCCACCACCGCTCGATCCAGCACGACGCCGAGCTGCAAGCGGTCAGCATCCGCTTTCTGGAACGGGCGCTCGGCTTTCGCTAGCGACGCTCAGTGGTTCCCGAGCAGGCCTGAGAGGCCCTTGCCCAGATTGCCGACCGCGTTCCCCGCGGCGCCGGTTACGCCGCTGACCAGACCACCGACGGCGGAGCCGGCGCTGGAAACAACACCGGCGACACCCGGGCTGACGCCGGAGAGCTTGTTCGCGACGGTGTTCGCGAGCCCGGTCACGGTGGCGCCCAAGGCCTTGCCGGCCGATGCGACCGTACCGCCAACGGCGCCGGTCGCGCCCTGAAGGACCGATGACACGGTGCCGCTGGCCGACGGGGAGCAGTTCGCGCTGCATCCCGACGTGGTCGGCGGCGTCGTGCCCTGCGTGCCCGGCGTAGTCGTTCCGGCCGGGGTGCCGACGCCGCTCCCGGAGTGCTGCGAAACCGCGAGGGTGGACCCGTGACCGCCGGAACGGCCCGTCTGATGGCCGTTGGCTCCGCCGCCTGCGCCCCCTCGGGACGCGCCGGTGCCGGTCAGCGCGGCCGCGATCGCGAGGCTGCGCTCGGCGGGCGAGGTGCCACGAGGAGTCGCGTGCGCGACCACGACCGATCCCGAAGGCGGGGTCGCGCCGACCTGCGGCCAGCCACGGAACGCGACGACCGCGCTCGCGAGCACGAACATCATCGCCGCTCCGGCGAGTAGCGAGCCGGCCGTGCCGAACCCTGCGATGTACGCCCTGGTCGCGCGCATACCTCATGGCTTAATCGGCAGGCCGCGGGAAACCTTTAGGGGTGTGGCGAAATTTCTTTTCTACGCCGCGGCGACGGCCACTCGGCGCGTCCCGCCGCCCCTGGGACCGGCACTGACCCCGCCGTGGCGGCGCATCCACTCGATCCACAGCGCCCCGATGATCATCAAGGCGATCGATTCGAGCTGTGGCGCGGTCAGGCCCAGCACGATCCGGTGGTTGCGGCGCAGAAACTCGATCAGCAGCCGCTCGGTTCCCGACAGCACCAGATACAGGGCGAACAACGCGCCAGGACGGAAGCGGTCGCGCAGCCGCCACAGGAGCCAGGCCACCAGGCCCATGGCGAGGGTCTCGTAGATCGGCGTCGGCTGGACCTTGACGCCCGCCGGGGTCGGCACGGTTCCATTGGGATAGCTCATCGCCCACGGGAGCTTCGAACCGGCGCACGTGACGGGCGTCTGCCCGTGGTAACACCACTTGCCGTAATCGCCGTCACCCGCGACCTGACAGCCGATCCGCCCGATCGCGTAGCCGAGGGCCAGCGGCACCGAGGCGAGATCGAGTAGCCCGAGGTTCAGCATCTTGCGCCACCGGGCCCACGCGATCACGCACAACGCACCGCCGATCACGCCCCCGTACCAGACCAGCCCCGACCCCCCGAACAGCCCGGAGAGCAGGTGGTGCTTGACGACGCTGTAGTTCTCGATCACGTAGTAGACGCGCGAGCCGACGAGCCCTCCGACCAGCGCCGCGAACGCCATCTCGTACGAATAATCGGGCGGCTTGCCGAGCTCCTTCAGGCGCCGGACGAGGATCGCTCCGGCGGCCAGGAAGCCGCACGCGAAGACGATCCCGAAGCTCTTCAGCGATATGCCGAACACGTGGATCGTCTGCTGCATCGCGGCTGGAGAGTACGCAGCCGGGGTATCCTTGCCGCCGCGTGGGCGCGAGATCAGATGGCCGTAGCGATCGTGACGGGCTCGGGCGGGCTCGTCGGCTCGGAGTCGGTCGCGCGATTCGTCGAGCGCGGCTACGACGTGATCGGGTTCGAGAACGACATGCGGGCTTCGTTCTTCGGCGCGGAGGCCTCGACCGCGCACGTCACCGAGCGGCTGGCCGACGAATATCGGCAGCTCGTTCCGCTCGATGGATGTCGACATTCGCGACCGCGAGGGCGATCGATCAGGTGTTCAGCGTCGGCCGGCCGTGCGGTGGAGCTGGTGATCCACGCGGCCGCGCAACCGTCGCATGACTGGGCTGCGTCCGACCCTCACACGGACTTCGGCGTCAACGCGAATGGCACGCTCAACCTGCTGACGGCGACCCGCGAGCACGCTCCGGACGCGACCTTCGTGTTCTGCTCGACGAACAAGGTTTACGGCGACACGCCCAACCAGCTGCCGCTCGAGGTCGTCGGCGACCGGCTTGAGCTCCCGCGCAACCATCGGTACTTCGACGGGATCGACACGACGATGTCGATCGATCGCTCCACCCACTCGCTCTTCGGGGTCTCGAAGGCGGCCGCAGATCTGGCTGGTACAGGAGTTTGGCCACTACTACGGGATGCCGACCGTCTGTTTCAGAGCCGGTTGCATGACCGGACCGAACCACGCGGGCGCCCGGCTGCACGGGTTTCTTTCCTACCTGATGCGCTGCACCGTGATGGGCGAGGAGTACACCGTCTACGGGTACGACGGCCTTCAGGTTCGCGACAACATCCATGCCGCCGATCTCGTCGACGCGTTCGAGGCCTTCCATCACGCCCCAAGAGCGGCCGCCGTCTACAACATCGGCGGCGGGCGGGCATCGAACTGCTCGATGCTCGAGGCGATCGCCGCGTGCGAGCGGATCGCCGAACGCGAGCTCGACTGGACGCTCGCCGAAGACAACCGCATCGGAGATCACCGCTGGTGGATCAGCGCCCTCGACGAGTTCACGGCGCGATTACCCCGGCTGGGGCATTCGGCACGACATCGGCGCGATCCTCGAAGAGATCCACGAGACGAACGCGGAGCGCTGGGGAGCCAAGGCCCGACGTTAGAAACGATGCCGCAACCCGAAGGGCGCCCGCGGTTCGATCTCCAGTCCCATTCGACCTATTCGGATGGGGCGCTGGCGCCGGCCGAGGTCGTGCGCCGCGCGGCCGACGCCGGCGTCGAGCTGCTCGCATTGACCGACCACGACAGCGTCGACGGCGTCGACGAGGCGCGCGGCGCCGCCGGGCAGGTGGGGATCAGGCTCGTACCAGCGGTCGAACTTTCGGCCGTCGACGGCGGAAGCGAAGACGTGCACGTGCTCGGGTACCTGCTCGACGTGCGCGACCCCGTCCTCGCCGAACGAGTCGCCGGCGCTCGCTCCGAGCGGGTGACGCGCGCCGCGCGGATGGCCGACCGGCTCCGCGAGCTGGGATTCGCCGTCGACGACGGCGTGCTCGAGCGCCGCCGCGCCGCCGGCAAGTCGATCGGCCGCCCGCACCTGGCCGCGGCGGTCGTCTCGCACCCGGACAACCGCGAGCGGCTAGCGCGCGAGGGGCTGACGACGGTCGACACGTTCCTCCCGGCCTACCTGATCCCGGGTCGTCCGGGGTACCTGCCACGCACCTCCCCAACGGTGGAGGAGGCGATCGGGTGGATCCACGATGCCGGCGGCGTCGCCGTGTGGGCGCACCCGTTCTGGGACATCGAGTCGCCCGCGACGGTGCTCGAGACGCTCGATCGGTTCCGCGGCTGGGGCGTCGACGGGGTCGAGTGCTTCTACCCGACCCATTCGCGCGAGCAGGCCGAGCTGCTCGCGGGACGGTGCGCCGAGCTGGGGCTGCTCAGCACCGGATCGGCCGACTTCCACGGCCCCGACCACGGCGCTGTTCAACCGCTTCCGCGCGTTCGAGCTGTACGGCATCGAGCCGAACCTCGGGCCGCTGCTCGAGAGCGTCCTAGCACAGCGTGATTCGATGTGCGTTACAGGCCGCGCCGAGCGAGCACGTGGCCGAAAGTCCGCATCAGGATCTTGACATCGGTCCACAGTGACCAGTTCGCCGCGTACAGATAGTCGGTCTTGACCATCTCAGACAGCGGTGGCCGGCTCGGGCCCAGCACCTGCCACGGGCCCGTCATCCCCGGCGGCAGCTGAAGCCGGTCGCGGTGGCGTCCTTCGATGAGGCGATCCTCGTCGACCACCAGCGGCCGCGGCCCGACAAGGCTCATGTCGCCGAGCAGCACATTGATCAGCTGCGGCAGCTCGTCGATCGAGGTCTTGCGCAGCAGTCGGCCGACCCGGGTCACGCGTGGATCCGCCGCTGACCTTGAACAGCCCGTCCGTCTCGTTCAGCGCCTCGAGCGCCGCCCGCTGCGCTTCGGCGCCGTCGTACATGCTGCGGAACTTGAACATCCTGAACGTCTCGCCGCCACGTCCGACCCGAAGCTGGCGGAAGAACACCGGGCCGTCGGAGTCGAGCTTGATCGCGATCGCGATCATCAGCCCGAGCGGCGCGAGCAGCACGAGCAGCCCCACGGCCGAGCCAATGATGTCCATCGACCGCTTCAGCGCCCACGACGACCGGCCGAGGCCGGGACGGCGGACGCCGAGCACGGTTACGCCGCCGATCGTGTCGAACTCCACCGCGGAGCCGACCACCTCGAGCAGGCGCGGGACGATCGACACCTTCACGCCGAGCGCGGTCGTGCGCCTGACGGCGTCGAGCATCGTCTCGGAGTCGGTCGAGGCAGGGATCAGGAACACCCGGTCGACCTCGAGCTCGCGCACCACCTCGTCGAGGTCTTCGAAGCTCTGCGACCGCCGGCGGCGACCGCCGGGTCCCTTAGTCGGCGCCTACCCGCCGCTCGTCCTCGAGCGGCAGGCCAGCCGACAACCTCGATGTGCGCTCCCGGGTCGCACGCGAACGACTGTGCGAGCCGGGCCCGAGCCACCGAAGCCCCAATGATCAGCACGCGCTCAAGCGGCGCCGAGCGCTGGCCAAGCGCCCGCGCGCCGGCGCGCCCCACCACCAGCAACGACGACCGGTCGTGCGCCCACAACGCGACGACGCCCGCGCCGCCGAGATCGAGGTGGACTCCGGCGACAAACGCAACGAACGACCACGCGAGCGCGTACGCGGCGGCAAGCATCATCAGCGCGGGCGCCTCGTCGAGGGTCGACTTGCGCAACACCGTCTCGTCGTGGTCGTAGCGGCCCGAGATCTTCGCGAGCAACACGATCAACGGCACCGTCGCGAGGCTCGCGACAGCGATTTTGTGCCCCGTCCCGATCGAGATCGCAGCAACTCCGCCACCCGCCGCGCCGATGTCCGCCACGGCGAGCATCCGCCGAAACACGGCGTCGCGAAACGGCGGAAGCCTGCTCGGCCCGATCGGGGTCGAAGCACGCGATTGCCGGCGAGCTTCGGGCGTCCCCCGCCGCCGGGAGCGCAGCCGAGCCGCCGCTCAGGGCGAAGGTGAGCCCATCGCCGATGCCATTCGCGTGTGATCGCCGCTCGTCGCGCCGCTCTGCGCGCCGTGCCGCTCGTGCGCCGCCGTGCGGCTACCGTTGATGGCCGGCTCAGCGGATCTCCACCGGTCGTGGTTGGACGTTGTGCCTGCCCGCTGCGTCCCGGAACGCTCCGTTGCTCACCTGCTGGTCTCCTCCGCAGTGCGCTCAGCCCCCATCAGCGAATGCTCCCTGAAGATGGCAGTCGAGCGCGCCACGCGTCTTATTCTGTGGGTCGCTGGCCCGGACGACGTCTCGTCAGGCAACGGCGCCCAACGAGCACCTTTGGCACGTCCCTTGCGACTGCAAAATTACCGCTTCGAGCACGAATCATCAAATCGGAATCCGGTTCTTTAGAGATGGGTTGCATGGGGGCTCGAACGAGGTGCTGTGCGCACTGGACGCCGTCGCCCGGGAAGCAGGTACTGAGCTCCCGACCGGGCCGGGACTCGCAAAGTTGATCACTTAGCAAACCCTTCAGTTGTCGGCACGCCGCTCTCCTACCATTACGTGCGCCATGGGCAAGAACAACAGCATTCGGGCGCGACCGCGGGCTTCAGGCCCGGATGGTCACGACGCTGTTCCTGCTCGGGCTCGTCTACGCGGTCCTGATCGGAGTGCTGTTCGCCGCCGGCGTCGGGCGCCGTGACGATCGCGGTCGTCGCGGGCGTCGCTGTTCCTGATCCAGTTCTTCACCTCCGACAAGATCGCGCTCGCGTCGATGGGCGCACGGGTGGTCGAGCCGAGCGACGGCGAGCTCGCTCGCCGGATGCACTCGGCGATCGATCGCCTGTGCATGCAGGCGAACCTGCCGAAGCCGCGGGTCGCGATCGCGGACACGCCGATGCCGAACGCGTTCGCGGTCGGGCGCTCGCCGAAGACCGCGACCGTATGCGCGACCACGGGCATCCTCCAGCTGCTGTCCGACCCCGAGCTCGACGGCGTGCTCGCGCACGAGCTGACCCACGTCCAGAACCGCGACGTGATGGTGATGACAATCGCGAGCTTCTTCGCGTCGATCGCGTCGTTCATCGTCCAGATGGGCTTCTGGTTCGGCGGCATGTTCGACGACAACGACGAGGGCGGCGGAATCAGCGCGCTCGCCGTGATCGCGATCTCGGCGGTCGTCTACGCGATCTCGTTCGTCCTCCTGCAGGCGCTCTCGCGCTACCGCGAGTTCGCCGCCGACCGCGGCTCGGCGATCATCACCGGCCGCCCGAGCGCGCTGATCTCGGCGCTGATGAAGATCTCGGGGACGATGGACCAGATCCCGCAGCGGGACCTGCGCGCCGCCTCGGGCGAGCTCGCGGCGTTCTACATCTTCCCGCCGAAGGCCAAGCAGACGGTCGCGAGCCTGTTCGCGACGCACCCGCCGCTCGAGGCGCGGATCGCCGCGCTCCAGCGGTACGAGGCACAGCTCCAGCGCGCCGCTTAGAGTCCTCGTACGAATGCTGACGGTCTGGTTGACCGGGCTCCCTGCCGCGGGCAAGACGACGCTCGGCGACGCCGTCGCGGCGGCGCTCGCTGACGACGGGCACCGGACGGCGCGGATCGACGGCGACGTGCTGCGGCGCGGGCTGTGCTCCGACCTCGGCTTCAGCGCGGCCGACCGCGAGGAGAACGTACGCCGCGCGGCCCACGTCGCGGCGATGATCGCCGCCACCGGGACGATCGTCGTCGTCTCGCTCGTCAGCCCCTACAGGTCGGGGCGCCAGCTCGCCCGGCGAATCCACGACGGAGCGCGAGCTCGGGTTCATCGAGGTGTTCGTCGACACGGACCTCGAAGAGTGCCGCCGCCGCGACCCGCGCGGGCTGTACCGCGCGCAGGTCTCGAATCTGACCGGCGTCGATGACCCGTACGAGCCACCCGACAGACCCGACGTCCATGTCCATCCCGGCCCGCAGACGGTCGCCGAATCCACGGCGGCTGTGCTCGAGGTCGCGACCGCGCGTCTGGCACGATAGGCGCGATGGGATTCCTCGACGTGATCACCGGCAAGCGGAAGCTGGCCGGACCTGCCCCGGACCGGCTGTTCGCGATCACGACCGCGAACGTCACGTTCGAGACCTCGCTCGCGTCTGACGAGCCGCGGCGCCGCCGCGATCGTGTTCCAGCCGCTCTCGACGGCCGACTTCCGCTCGATCGTGACCGACATGGAGGAGGTCGTGCGCGCCACCTCCGCCGACAGCGGCGACGACCGTCGACACCAGCGACGACAGCTACGGCTTCCGCTGGCTCGTGCTTCGCGGCACAGGACTTCGACGACCTCGTCGTCGGGATCAACGCCGTCAGCGGCGCGCTCGAGTCCGGCGGCTACGGCGAGCGCGTGCTATGCGCGGTGTTCTCGTTCGAGGACGCCGACAAGCATCCCGTGTACTTCATCTACAACTACAAGCGCGGCTCGTTCTACCCGTTCGTCCCGACCGGCCCCGAGCAGCGCGACACCGAGCGCGAGCTCGTGCTGAAGGCGCAGATCGGGCCGGAACTGCCGGTCGAGCAGGAACTCGAGCGGTGGTTCCCGCTGTGGGGCGCGCCGATCTGAGCTCCCGCAACGCGCGCGCCGACGGGCGCGCGTCGCTCGGCGAATCAGCCGTCGGCGCCGCGCTTACGCCAACGGTTCGCCGCCGCGAGCAGGAGCGCAAGCGCGGTCGCGGCCAGCACGACGATCAGCCACAGCGGGAGCGACGAGTCGGCCGAGATCTCGGCGCGGGAGGAAGTCGGCTGCCGACGATCCGGCGAGGGCAGGCTCAGTAGCTTCCGCAGCGCGGCGCGGCGGTGCAGGCCGCCCGTCTGCTCGAGCTGGCGAAGGACACGCGGCGCGAGCGTCGCGGCGAGTCCGGGCAGACCCGCTCGTGGCAGCTGCCCGCCGCGTGCGGTCGGAATCGTCTCGCAGTACTGGTTGAGCGCGCTGTCGGCCGGCCCGCCGCAACCGCCCGCGGCGAGCGCTGCAGGCGCGGCGCCGCCCGCCCACAGCGCGAGCACGCCGAGCAGAATCAAGCTATGTCGCAGCCTGCCCATCGGATCGCTCTGGATGGTAACGCCGGTTTGGCGGGTCGGCTCGCGGCTCCGCGTTTTCGCACGCGCGCGCCCGCAGGAACGTGAACACGGCCGGGAAGCCCTCGCGCGGCCCCTCCCGCTCGCCGAACTCGTGCTCGACCTCGAAGCCCACCGCCTCCACCATCCAGCGAAACGCCAGCCGACCTGGGATGAAGCGTACGTCGGGGTCTCCGGCGTGGCCGGTCGGGGCAAAGCGGAGGTACTCCGACCGCTCGGGGTCGGCCACGACCAGCGAAGAGATCAGCAGCAGGCCGCCTTCGGGCAGCAGCGCGCGGACCTTGCGCAGGAGCGCCATCGGTTCGGGCACCCGGTAGAGGAGGCCATCACAGCAAACGATCTCGAAGCTCCCCTCGATCTCCTGCCATGCGCGATCGCACTCGATGACCTGTGCGGCGCCGGCGAATGCCGGCGCATTGTTGCGCGCGCCGCCGAGGACGAGTACACGGCTTCCCTGCAAGCGTCCGTCGCACTGCCCGGCCAGCTCGCTTCGGTGTTCTTCGGCCTTTGCCACGGCAAGGTCGCTCGCGAGGTGCTCGATCGCATCGACGGTCTGCTGCAGGCGGTCCAAGCTCGTCAGGTCCACCCTGCTCTCCCGAACCGGGACGCCCACGGCACGCCCACACCAGGGTGGATGCCGAGCTCGCCAGTCACCGGCGCCCGCGCGATCAAGTTGCCGATCGACACGACGTTCTCATACCCGCACTGCCACGCCTCGTCCTCTTCGGTGCACAGGAGCTGGTCGCCGGTGATTGGATGCGTCGCACTGTAGAGCGGGACGGTGCGGCCCTTCGGTGAACGGGGCAGGTAACCGGCCAGGACGCCTATCGGCCCGTCGAGGGAGGGACGACTCACCGAGAGGAAACGCATCGAGTCGTACGCCCGCCGCACGGCGGCCTTGGCCCTCGGCACGCGGCTGCCGAAGCCGTACCACGTGAGCGGGGCGCCCGTCCAGCGCATCGCCTCGCGGATCCGTGGGCGCCCGTTGGACGGGACGGTGCGCGGAGTGCTGATACGACCGTCCGAGTCGATGCAGAGCGGGTCGCACTCCCCGAGTGGTTCGGTGAGGAGTGCGCCGAGCTCGCCCACGAGCCGTCCCGCGGGGATCCGGCCGGCCCCGTAGCGGTGCCGCCGAGCGGTAAGGTCGATCGTCCTGATGAGGCCCACCAGGCCGTAAAAGCTCTCCTCGTGCGGCGGTCGGACGGGATGGATCGGGAACGGCTCAATGAAACCGAGGTGGACGCGATCCTCGACCTCCCGGGCCACGAGGTCGTCGTCGCCCGCGATTAATACCCGCTGCCCGGTCTGTCGGTGCCGGGCGACGAACAGCGGGTCGAACAGCGGCAGCGGCGCCTGCTCGACGAACCCGAGCAGGCCGCGCGCATCGAGCGGCGCCGCGTCGCCACGGGTGAACTCATCCTCAAGCCAGAACAGCGAGCTTGTTCCTGGAAGCGGCATCGTCCGCAGGGCGCCAAGGTGTCGCTCCAGGATGTGACCGGCGGGGGGATTCAGGTTCGTTCCGAACGCGTACCGCCCGGACGGGGGGTGCAGGTAACGACACAGTGCTCGCGCCAGCGGAGGTGTCCACACCTGCATTCGGCCGATTCGATCGCCCACCCCCAGCGGAAGACGTGGGAGCTCGGGGGCGGTTCCGTCTCGGAGCGGCTGATCTCGGACCCGGAGGTGGCGACGCTTTCCGCACCGGGCCGCGGGGCCGGCATGTGCGGCCGCGATCGCCCGGCGGTCCCGGCGCGCTACGTGCCGCCATTGGACCGTCGCGTGGGCACTGAGCCACCGCGCGAGGGTTTCGAGTGGGATCGCGCCCGGCAACTCGAGCGACTCTGGCGGGGCTGCCGGTCCGCCCGCAGGCCAGCAGAGCGCTCCCAGCATCGCGGTCCTTGACCGCGAGTCGGCGAGCAGGCGGAACGGCGCCAACTGTGGATCAGATTCGGCCAGCGCAAGCGCGTCGAGCTGTGGCTCACACGCCAGTACCCGCAGCGTCTTCTCGACGATCGTGGGGTCCGCCAGCAGCGCGGCAGGTGACCCATAGACGCCAAGCAGATGCCGCCCTCGGGCGATCCCCATGGCGCGGACGAGCCGGCGTGCCCGCGAGTCTGGCGGCTCGCTCGGGATCCGTCGAAGCCGACCGCCTAGCACGGTCGGCCAGAGCTCCTCGGGCGCCGCAACGATCACCTCGAAGTCGTCACAGGTCTGTTGCCCAGCGGCATCGGCGACCCGAGGAATTGCAGAATTCGCCAACAGGTCAAGCGCGATCAGTGACACCGCCGGGCTCCAGCGCCCTTTCAACCATGCGCTGCGACCGTACAGCTCGGGATGTCGCCCGACCAGCAACTCGGAGAACGGCACGCTGCCCGCCTCGATCAGATCGTTGCGGGTGAACCCCTGCTTGCGGTAGAGCAGCGTCCTCGCGCGCGCGGGCTCGCCGTAGATCCCGTTCTCGGCCAGCGTGAGCACGAGGTCCCAGTCCTCGATGCCCGAGCACCGATGTCCTCCGGGTAGCGAAAGCCCCGGTCGAACACCTCGCGGTCGATCAGCGAGGAGGTGTCGCAGTAGTTCGCCGCGAGCAGCGCGTGGAGGTTGTAGGACGGCGGCTCGAAGTAGTCGCGTGCGGTTGCCGAAGAACTGGTAGTTCGGATAGATGAAGCCGATCTGCTCGCCGGCGCTGCGAGCTGCTCGACCAGCGCGGCGATCGGCGTCCGGGAGCAGCAGGTTGTCGGCGTCGAGCGGCAGCACGTAGCGGCCGCGGGCGCGCTCGATCGCGGCGTTTCGGGCCGCGCTCGGACCGCGGTTGGCGTCGAGCCGCAGCACGCGTCGCGCGCGTCGTCGCTCGACCTGCGCGAGCGCCTCGAGCGTCTCGGGGTCGGTCGAGCCGTCGTCGACGACGATCGTCTCGATCGGCGCGTAGGTCTGGCGGCACCGACTCGAGGCAGGCCCGCGAGGTAGCGGCCGTGGTTGAAGCACGGGACGATCACCGACACCAGCGGCTCGCGGCTCGTGGCGGCGGCTCCGTAGGCGCGGGCTCGGCGCGCGGCAGCCCTCGAGCCGGTCGCTCGTGCCGCGGCTGGTGCCGCTCACGCGCGAGGAGACTGGTCGGCGCGCCGAGCAGCTCGTCGTACAGCGCTCGTGCTCGGCGGCCATCCGCTCGAGCGAGAGCTCGGAGCGTGCCCGTTCGCGCGCGGCGGCCCCGATCCGCTGCGCGACCGGCGGGTCGGCTGCCAGCTGCGCAGATCGCGGCCGCGTAGCCGCTCGGCGTCCTCGCGCGGAGACGACCAGCACCCCGGTCTCCGGCGTGACGAGCTCGGGATCCCGGGCAGGTCGGGCGCGACGACCGGCTTGGCCATCGCCATCGCCTCGTAGACCACGTACGGCACGCCCTCGAACTCGCTGGTCAGCAGCAGCAGCGTCGCAGGCCGCGTACCAGGGCGCCATGTCGATGCGCTCGCCATGCAAGAGCACCTGCGCGTCCGAGGCCCGGCGGCGTCGACCCGCGTCGGCGAACCGCCGGCTGCAGCTCACCGTCGCCCAGCACGTGGATGCGGAACGCGAGTCGCCGCGATCGCGCAGCCGCGCGGCGACGTCGACCATCAGCAGCGGATCCTTCTGCGCGGTCAGGCGCGTCGGGAAACAGGATGTGCAAGCACGCTCGGCGTCGAGCCCGGCGATCGGCTGCACCCGGCTCGGGCGAGAACTCGCGCTCGGCGTCGACCCCGGTCCGGATCACGCTGGCGCTTGGCCCGGGGAACGTCGTAGGCCTCGAGCGCGTCGCTCAGCGCCTGGCTCGAGACCGAGAAGGCGTCGACGAGGTTCCCGTACCGGGTGGTGACGTAGCGGACGTAGCCGGAGCGGTCGGGCTCCTCGACGTGGAGCTGGACGACCACCGCGGGGCGGTCGGGCAGGCTGCGCGATGTCCGGCAGCAGCTCGAAGCCGAGCCGCGAGTTCATCAGGTGCAACGACCCGCACCCCGCGCGTGTGGATGAAGGTCAGGATGAAGCGGGCGAACTCGTTGCCGGGCATCAGCTCCGGCAGGTCCCAGACCTCCTCGGCGTAGCGGGACGACCTCGGCCAGCCGGCGGTTGGGCGACGGCTGAGTGGTGATCAGGCTCGGCGCGGAAGCGGTCCGCGGTCGAGGAACCGGAACCAGTCGATCGTGCCCTTGTCCGAGCCGCCGATGTCGACCCACGGCGCCGAGGTACAGGATCGGAATGCGATCGTCCGAGCTCAGCGGCATCGCTCGCTAGCGGCGCTGGCGCGGTCGCTGTCCAGCCGAGCGGGAAGCTCCGCTTGACGTCCAGCGGCGCCAGCGCCGCGAGCGCGCTCGGCAAGCTCGTCCAGCAGCTCCGCCGCCGCGCTCGCGCTCGGGGTCGCGGCCGTCGGGCGCCCTGCCCATCGCCCAGCGCAGGTTGCGCAGCGAGCTGCGCGAGCGTCGTGAAGCAGTCGGTCCGCGGCTTGACCTCGATCTCGCACGAATCCCGCTGCGGTCAGCAGCCGCTCGAGCGAGGCCGGCGTGAACCGCCAGTAGTCGTGGGGAAGTTCGTGCAGCTCCCACACGAACGGCACGGTCAGGAACAGCGCCCCGCCGGGCCGCAGCACGCGCGCGGCCTGCGCGAGCACGGCGGCCGGGTCCGGCGACGTGCTCGAGCACCTGCGTCAGGAGGACCGCATCGGCGGATCCCGTGGGCAGCGGCAGCGCCTCGGCGGAAGCGACGACGTCGACCTCGCCGGCGTGCTCGTGCACCGACTCGACCAGTCCGTCGCGATGTACTCGCAGTGGTCGAACAGCTCCCGGTACGGCGCGTCGCCGGCGCCGATATCGACGATCACCGCGCCGGCCGGCAGAGCGGCCGCCGCGTCGCGCACGAACTGAAGGATCGAGCGCCGCTCCCACGGCATCTCCTCCACGAACGTCCGCAGCTCCTCCGAGAGCCCCCGAGAGTCGCACTGGTGCTACCGCTAACCACGCCGAGCCGGAGGATAGGCGATCGCCTAGCCGGAGTAGAACGCGTGCGTCCGCCGCGGTGGGATCGGCTTCGAGTTGTACGAAAGGCTGACCGGGCCACGGGCGACGACGGCCCGATAGGTCCCGTTGCCGCGCGCGCGGAAGCGGGCGTAGAAGGTGCCGTCGGCGCGCGGTCCGTGACCCTGGCGACGAGCGTCCACCGGCGCCCCGCTCTGCGCTGGACCGTCACGCGGGACGCGCCGCGACACCGGCGCCCGCCCCCAGGCGAACCCGCGTCCGTGCGCGACGCCGGCGACGAACGGGAACGGCGAACGCGCTGCAGCGTCAGCTTGGCGCGGCCGTTAGCGGCGTACAGGCCGCCGCCGATGGTGGCCAGCGGCTGGGTTGCCGCACGCCTGGATGCCGGCAGGTCGCGCACGCCGAGCCAGATCACGAGGCTGACGCCAGCGCGCCACATCTCGTACATCGCCCACGCCACGTAGCGCGCCGCGGTCATCGCACCGCATCGCCCACGCACCGGTTCGGGGGGTTGGTGAACCAGCCCCACTCGGTCACCCAGATGCCGTGGTGGCCGGCGCCGCCGACCGTCCGCAGCCGGTCCGCCGCGCGCACGACCGCGCTCACCTTGCCCATGTCGCCGACCAGCACGTCGTCGTAGTGGTAGGCGTGCTTGGTCGGCGTGGCGGCGAGCGTAGTACGGGTGGATCGCGAATACGTCGAAGTTCGCTCGCTGCGGGCACGATCCGATCGCGGTGGTAGCTCGTCCCCACACGCCGCAGGCAGAACAGCTCCGCCGCGAACGTGAGCGGCGACATCGTGCGGCCTGGCGCGGAACGCTCGAGCTGGTGATGAATGACACCGGCGCCAAGCCGCCGACCGCCACGACGGCGTGCGGGTCGACGCGTCTTGATCGCCGCGTAGGAGGCATTCAGCATCGCCCGGTAATCGGCCACGCGATTCGGGAGCCATCAGCGATTCGGGCAGGTTCTCCTCATTCCAGATCTCCCACTGGGAGACATGCGGCAGGTACGTACCCGGGCTCGCCGGGTCGGGGAAGTGACCGCTGTAGCGCTCCGCGGCCGCGTGCATGAAGGCGCCCAGCTCCGCCGGGTTGACTTCCCAATCCCCGGTGCACACTTCGCAGGAGGGCTTGCCGGCGCCCTGCGCCCAATCGGGGCCTGGTTGACCCGGAGGATTATCCGAGCATGATGCACAGCGGCGGCCTTGACGGCATTGTCGAACAAGGACCAGTCCGAGTAGTGCGGGTCTGCGGGATTGCCCGCGTCGAAGCCCGACGGCCTCGTGGCACCCGGAGGGGCGACGTACGACCACAGGAGGTCGATCCGGACCATGCTCCCGTCGACCTTCTTTAGCGCCGCGTACGCCGCGACCTGCGCGGAATAGTCAGGGTACTGTTGGAAACCTCCGTCCTCCAAGCCGAGCTGGAAGCTGGCGCGGGCGCCGACTGGCACCGCGACCATCAGGGCCGCCGCGACCCCCGCAGTCGCGGCCGCACGAAAGCATGCCCTCCAACTCTTCCAAGCGCCCATCGAGCTCCCGATTGTGGCAGCATCGGCCGCGGGCGGCGCCGGACGACCCTCTGCTACGGCGCCTTGACGTACGTGGTGATGGCGAACACGGCAGCGTGCGGGCGCAGTGATCGGGCCTGATCGTAATCGCGGACGGCGGCGTTCAGCTGTCCCAGCTCCGACTCGATCCTCGCGCGGACGAGGTAGTGGACGTAGTTGCTCGTCTCGTGCGAGACGGCCTCGGATTCTTGCCGCTTGGCCCCGAGCAGCGCGCCTGTCGACTCGAGCACCAGTGCCTCCTGCTCGTGCGCGCTCGCCGACCACGGCTCGGCCGACACCGCGTCACGCGCGAGGGCAAGCGCGGCGGGGACATCCCCCGCCTGCGCCGCCGCCTGGCTGCGACGGATGTCCTTATTCGAGAGGATCCCGGGCAGCTGAGCGAGTGCGGCCACCGCAGCTACGGCGAAGAGCGCCGCACGCACCGGCATCCGCAGCCGCGGTCGCGCGCCCGACAGCCGGCCGCCTACGATCGCGACACCCCCCAAAGCAAGCACGGTCACCGCGGTCGACTCCCACATCCAGTCCACCGACGCGTGCATCAGGTACACGAGCATCACCGCCAGGAACGCCGTCGCCGCGCCCACGCTGACGCCGCGACGTGCGCGTAGACGGGCCTCCGCTGCCACAGCAAGCGCAGCAACCGCGACCGCGACGATCAGCAGCAATCCGGGCAGCCCGAGCTCCGACATGTTCTCGAGCCAGATGTTGTGGGCGTCGCGGACGAACTCCAGCGTCTTGCTGCGCTGATCCCATGTGAACTCGAACGTGCCGGCCCCCGTGCCGTCCGCCGGGTGCGCCATGAATTCCTTGAACGCCGCTTTCCATACCGGGTACCGAGTCCCAGACAGAGTCGCCAGGCGGGCGGTCGTGTTCGTGTTCGGGGTGGCTGAGTTCGAGTTGCGCGTGAACGAGTGCCAGGCGCGCGGCGCGAGTGCGGCGCCCGGGACCAGGAGGGCCAGGACGGCGAGCAGTGCGAGCGGGCGCCGGAGGCGGGTGGGGGCTCGCCACCGATCGACACCGGTTCGGCGTGTGAGCAGCGCCGTGCCTACTCCGAGCGCAGCGCCAAACAGAAGCGCGCCGATGACCTCGCCGGCGCCGCGCGTGCCAGTTGCGTGGGCGATCTCCCCGGCGTCACGAATCGCGATCACCACGAGCGCCGCGCCCGCTGCCGCGACCGCAGCGTGAACGAGGGCTGTGATCCGGTTTCGGCTCAGTGCAACGACGGCGATCAGCCCCAAGCCGGCGCCGAACAACCCGGCTCGTGAATAGGTGAGGTACGTCGTCGCCATAGCGAGCGGAACGAGTCCGAGCGCAACAGCGCGGCGTATCCGCGAAGAATCATGTGCGCTCCAGGCGAGCGCCAGGGCTGTGCACATCGCTCCCCATGCGGCGACCGCGTTCCAGTAGCCAAACGGCACGCTCAGCCGGTCGCTATGCAGGAACGCGTCGAGATGATCGACCCCAAACACACTCGGCACGAGGCGCGTGCCCAAAGCGACGAGGCACACGATCATCCCCCCAAAGCCGAGCCCCGCGGCTGCCATCCGCCAGTTGTCCCGGTCGAGCAGCGAGCCAACCAGAGCCACAAGCCCGAGATAGTCGAGTGATCGAGCGATTTCGACCGTAGTGAGCTCCGAGCTCTGCGTCCACATCAGGCTGAGGGCGGTCCAGCCCGAGTACGCCGCGAGCGCGGCCAGCAGCAGCAAGACCGATCGCGAGAGCCGCGCTCGGGGCAGCAGCCCGAGCGCGACCCCGAGCGCGAGCACCCACCAGATCACGACCCCGTACTCCTCGAACGTGACGAGGTCGTATGAACCCCCGCCCCGAAGCGCATAGGCCACCAGCCCGCCGGCGGCAGCGAAAAAAGTGATCAGCCGACCAAGGGTGAGCGAGCGCGGCTGCCGGCTGGTCGCGCGGTCACTCAGGCCCTGCTCGATGGACTGCGCGGGGGCGGTCATGCCGATTGGCGCGCCGCGCCCTGCCTGATCCCTGTCACGACCTTCTCGCCAGCGACATAACCGCGCGATGGTGCCACAGAGGGACGCAGCGCGTGATCGGCGAAGGGCCCCCCCTGAAGCGGTCAGTCGGACTTCTTGGCGTAGTAGCCGTAGTAGGCGTAACCGGAGTCGTGGCTCGGCGTAACGCCTGTCACGACCAGTCCGATCGGGCGCTCCGACAACCGTTTGAGCGCTGCCCTCCCGGCACGAGCCTGCGCTCGAGTCAGCTTCGCTGTCCGCGCGCAGAGGACGATCGCATCCGCCTTCTGGATTATCTCCAACGTGTCCACCACGACAAGCAGGGGGGGCGTGTCGAGGATGACAACATCGTACGCCTGCTTCACCTCGTCCAGCATCCGCAGCACGGCCCCCGACGTGAGTACCTCGACGGGGTAGTCAGTCGGCGATCCGGCGGTGACGCACACCAACTGGCGTGTGTAATCGCTCGATGTCGCGGGCTCGTTGCTCCCGGGCGTCTTGGGACGTGTCCCGTTCCTGACCATGACGTCATTGAACGCAAGCACCTGGAGGACGTCCTCGGGGGAGGCGGCGCCGCTCGCGAAGTCCGAGAGGCCCGGCGAGGGGCGGACGCCCAGCCGTTCGGAGAGCACCGGGCGTCGTAGATCGCACTCAGCAATACGTAAATCTGGTCGAAGAACAGGACAT